>NZ_CP094378.1 GCF_030643785.1 Coxiella-like endosymbiont
GTAACAAAGATCCCTATCTCGATCGGTAAATTCATGGTCTGCACTACGGCGCATAACATAAATTGCTTCATGGACCTCGAGCAATTTCCGTCACTAATCAAAAACTATTAAATTCGTTAACCACTGAGCGCACAAAAGAATCATGATTCTCACGAAGATCGAAAATCACGGTAATTAAGTTCTGAGTCAATTTGAAAGGAGGGAGTTTTTGTTTTTTAATTTGTTTTCGTTTATCTTTCGTTGCTCATTTAAGTTGTTCTTTCATCAACGATTTCAATCGCGTCCATAAAATCAAATAAATTTCTTCATGAGCACAATAATCAGCTAAGTAATTAATTCGTTCTTTAAATAAATCACCTAATTGTAATCCAATCCGCTTTGCGGTTTGTTCAGCAGGTCGTAAAATCTTGCTAATTTCGCTATGCACTTCATCTTTGTTATAACTAAAATAAACCTGAATCACATGTTCAGGCCGAGAGACATCACACCGTTTGTAAAGCTTGCTGCAAATCGGTTTTAATTTGATTGAATTTATCTCGCCCGATTAATAAAGTAACACCGGTCTAAACGCAATATCGAGAGTAAAAAGAACTATCGTGAGCAACTAAAGTAGTAAAGAGCTATTAGCCTTAACCGGTTTAATAAATTATTTCATTACACTTACTCAAAATTTCATTACACTTACTCAAACATTAATTCATTTAAGTCGTCTTGTGCCCACGCTTCCACGGATAAAGAAAACAGCGTTAGATCAGGTAATAAACGTAACATTGTGGGTCAACGTTCTATTGAGAATTGAGAGAGGCTATGTTTGCCATCTGAGAATCTACCAACAACTCTGCCCCAAATGAAGCAGGATTACTCAAAAACCTTCTCCTAATTGTTTCTCCACCGCTTGAGAACGAAATTTAAAACTGCGATAAATATTGCGAGCTTCCGTGGCATAAACCTCCCGCCCAGCTGTTACAATTGACGCAAAAAGAACATGACACAGAGCATTTAAAGCGCCCTGCGTTATTTCTGGTAAATAGATTAATGCCCCCGCTTCCAAATTCGCCCCTTCCAATCGCTTCGAGAAAAAACACTGGGCGCAGAAACTGCAAGCCGTAGCTAAATTCTTAAACCGATTTGCGATAATTCCCTTCGAGATTAACTACTTCAAGGTGTTGATTGCCTCGAAATCTACAACATTGGCAGGTTTTGTAACCATCGTGTTTAAGGCTTTCTCTTGAAAGTCAAAAAAGGTTGGATCAGCCTTTCTAACTATAAATGATCACCAATTACTATGTGGCTGCTAATTTTCGATATTATGCAACATCATGCGAACAGTGAATTAACCGTTCCCACCAAAATGGTACTATAAATTTGTGCCCCACGGTATCGATCTGAGCAGAAGTTCCAAAAACAGCCCGTTTTACTGTAGGCAACATGGTAGAAAATAACTCTAAACCCGTACCAATTAACAACAAGGTTACACCTTGCAACAAGGTTACACCTTGGCTTATGAGTAACTAGGTAGGATTCAATTTATGTTGATGGAACTTAAAGAAAGAAGCCATAACAAAGCCATTCCGGCAATCAACGAGGATATTCACTGAGGACAGTGTGGAAAGAAAGATCCTTTACGGAAGAATCTACGTTGGCTGAAATAGCGGAATAGGGCAATACCAGAAGTTTTGGCAGTGCCAGTGAAAGCCCTGTCGAATAGCACACCAAATATTGAAGCCACCAACAAAAGAGGTTTTAACAGTGCTCGAATAAGTGCACTATCTTTGTTTGCATAGTTGTCGATCTCCAAAAAAATGATATTTTTCTTTAGATTTACTATACGTGGGTAATTTCTTAAGGAAATATTAAAATCGCTTAACAGGCGCTTAAATCTTAAATCTTAAATCCCTCTACAGAAAAATAGAGGGGGACTGGGAACTCCACTCTCGTCGTCCTGCGGTTAATGGAAATAGGTAGCTTCTAGTCTACAGGCCTAATCAAAGCCCTAAAACGATTTCTGTTCTTTCATAAAGTGCCCTCCCTAAACCCCCCGTGCGACTGCCAAAATTTCCACGTCCCTCGCAACGAAAAGTAGCGAGATACTAAAAGTAAAACGACTAATAACGATAACACTACGCCTGGCGCAATCCCAATCCCTAATGCATACCTTAATAATCAGCAGCCAGACGATGCCTAATCTATTTTTACTGTCTCACTTTTGAGAAGGACTTGCCGATTCTTTTGATAATAAAAGCTGGTATGAAAACTGCTCAATTTCTGGGCAGGTAATTCTTGTGGGGGCAATGCAAGCGATGAGCAATTTGCCGTTTTTCTAAAACCAGAACAAAAAAATATTTTTCTAGCGCACATTACTCCTAAGCTCTTCATTCTGATGAAAGATATCATTACCAAGAATCGCACCGACCGCTATTCTCAAATCCTGGATTCGACGGCATGTAATTGTAGAATTATAGGGGATTTTTTATTCCAAATCCTATCTAAATGATCTAAATTAGGAACGCCATAGTTGACTCAATTGCCGTCGACAAATTTCGTTCAGTGAGTATTGTAAGGCGATAATACTACTAATGCCTTTGTATTGTCTTTCACTGCCGTTACCATATTTATCCGCACAGATAACCAGCTCTTCTACCAATCGATTAAAATGAAAGTCATCTGCTAGCGTAAGCAGGATTAAGCTTGGATAAATTTAATTTGATTGAAGTGTTGTCTCAGTTGATCAACGAATATCTGTGCCAACAACGGTGCTTTGATTTAGTCTGAAGAAAAAAACAGCGTCAGCCAATTCATCTGAGGAGATAAAATACTAGGCTCTAATTATGCTAGCAATTATTCCTTAAGACAACCTTAAGACAATATTTAGAGTTACTTAAGTAGGAAACAAATTCAGCTACTTCTTCTTAATAAGAAATTATGCGATTATTAGGCCGCTTTTTTGCGTCTGATCGTTTTAAATTGATATTACAATCTTTAGAAGAGGATGGCTTATGAGCCTACACAGTTACTCTGTTATTAACATCTTACTTGTGTTTTGCAGATAGCGTTCTTCTTTCTCAATACGCCAATTATCTCAGCTATTCAGATTCTCAATTTAACAGTTTAGCAGCCTCTAACAAAAATACAGCGAGTAATATCGCTTATATTTTAAATAGCTGTGCAATAATACTTGTAGTGATTTGAATATAGGCGATCAATGCTCCGCTTTATTAGCTACGCGTACTTTCCTAAACACTTATTTTGCTAATTTTATGAGAGTTCTTCTCTAAGTAGTAGCGATGGTGGAAGCGGTACGCTGCCTCCTCCCACAAGACATTAGCGTTACTTCCTATGATGATTAATTCAACCGATAATCCGATATCTTCATCGGTTGACACTAACTGAATACCTTTTCCGCAAAGAGAAAAAAATCATCTAACAATCACTAGTTTTAATAAAAGGATTCAATTATGAAAAAAATTCATTTTATCGGCAACGTTAATGATTGGCTCCACGTCAGCAATGGTTGATCTCGATCCGATGGGCGGCGTTATTGCTGCCATAAAGCAAATAGAGGTACTGAAATTCAGGCATTGGGCGATTCCAAGCAAAAAAAAGCATTAACAATATGAAATATGAAATATCAGATTAATAAAAATCTAGCAATTGCTTTACAAGCCAACCCCAAAAAAAATAATGCGCTGAAAAGCACATTTTAACGCTATACACTCACTACCCAAAATCAAATTTCAGAAGTTATGCTTTAGTTTCCTGAACAAATAGTAAATGTTAATCAACTTACCAACCCCCAGATGGCAGCGAATATCAAAAATCGGAAGAATTTAATTCCTAATCTTACTACTAACTAATATTCTGTTCCGGCTAGCGATACTCTTTACTTATATGACGCTGATGATTCGATGGTAAGTAGCTACGGAGTTGGAAAGCCCAAATCAACTTATGATAATTATTTTAATTTTGATTTTCTCTTTACACCAACTGCTTACTCCACCGATCAACAACAAGCAGCAGAAATTTATCTTCAATATCTGTCACAATAATATAAATCTTTAACAGACCACGAATTAGTTTTAGCGATCTCAAAACAAAACTTAATAGTTTAAGCCCTGAAAAGGTCGCCGAAGCCTTAAGTACCTTTGTTAATAATCCTGTCTATCAAAATTATCGATTGGCTATTTGGTCTTTACTTGCCACTAAATCATTAGCGCTCAGTAATTTAAATATGATAATGGGGGGAAGGCGTTTCCGTAAAAGGCTTAAGCGAAAAAGTTGGAATGCCCGATGATCCAAACCTCCCTAATGGCTACGTAAGTCCTTTACAAGTGGAAAATTATTTGGCTAACGAACCGTGCAATAATCTAGATTGGTTCAAAGAAATGAAAACTGCTTCTCTGGCAGTTGTCGCTCGTGAGATAGAAAGTCAACCCCAATGAAATCATCTGGACAACGAGCGATTATTAGCAACACTTTCGTTAATGGCTTTACAGGGATCAAAAATTCCGAGATGATGAGGAAAAATAACACGGCTACTGATTTGAATAAAGTTATCGATCAGGTAGATAAATAATTTGTTGAATTTTCTAGCCCTACCTCTTTAAAAATACGATACCTATTGGTTGGAAAGGATTCCTATAATCTTTACTTCAAATTTTTTAATGAGATATCCAATGAAAAAATTTATTTTTACAGTCTTAACAGTAAGTGCGATGGGATTAACTGCGCAAACAGTAGTGGCAGAATCACATCTTTCACCTTTGACAGATAATTTATCAGTCAATTTAAAAGATTTTCCTGCACCTACGCAAGTGATCGCAAGTTACATCATCGCAAGTTACATCAATGATAATGGCATCGACATTGGTGGACCAACATTTGTAAGTGTGACAAGTTCTGCTAATTTAGCTATTCAAGTATCCTAACTACAACCTAGTAAGAAAAAAGTTATCCAATAATGACATTTTTCTACCTCAAACAAGTACCATGTGCCAACTACGGCTGGTAGATGATCCTTTACACTTACCTCAAATTTGCTAACAGCAATCCACCGAGCTGTAATCATTTAAATGTAAGTACTATTGTATACAAAGGATCCTATACTTACGAGGTAAATCTTTTTTACAACTAAAAAATACGTGGCTGAAACCCTACAGTCACTTTTTAATCCCTATTTATTTTTAAGCCCCATTTATTAGAGAGAAGTCCAGCTTTCGCTGTGGATGCAAAGTAAAATTCATCCATTTAAAATAACGATGCAAGCCTTCTTCTAGAGTGAGAAATTCATTTGTATAACCGCTTTCTCGCAATTTTGTAATATCGGCTTCAGTGAAACTTTGATACGCGCCTTTCAATTTTTCAGGGAAAGGGATATATTCGATTTTCCCTCCGCTATTTAATCGAATTAACATTTTTGCCAAAGCATTAAAAGTGCGTGTCTGGCCTGTACCGACGTTAAAAATACCCGATTTATTTGAGTTCACCAAAAACCATAAATTCACTTTCACCACATCTTCTACAGAGATAAAATCCCGCATCTGTTCCCCATCGGAATAACCATCCCAACCTTCAAATAATTTAACCACCCCGGTTTCACGTAATTGATTCATAAAATGAAAAGCTACACTGGACATGGATCCTTTATGTTGTTCATGAGGTCCATATACATTGAAATATCGAAGACCAACAACTTGAGAGTTAATTTGGGAGCATTGTTGTAAATAGTATTGATCGAAGGCCCATTTTGAATAACCGTATACGTTTAAAGGCATTTCACTATCGATTGATTCTTTAAACTGTTGTTTACCGCCATATACAGCAGCGCTGGATGCATAAATCAAAGGTATTTTTCGTTTTACACAATAATGCAATAGGTGTTTGGAATATTCATAATTATTCCGCATCATATATCGACCATCCCACTCGGTTGTTACCGAACAAGCTCCCTCATGGAAAATTGCCTCGATAGATCGCCCGAACGATTGATCAGCGATAATTCGATTTAAAAAATCTTCATAATCTAGATAATCATAATATTTTGAAACCGCTAAATTTCGAAATTTCCTGCCATCAGTTAAATCGTCAATAGCAACAATTTCTGTTTGTCCCTGGATATTAAGACCTTTTAATAAATTACTTCCAATAAATCCTGCAGCACCGGTTACAATAATCACGTCGTTACTCCTCTAACTTTCTCAATTAATTGAGACGTAGAAAAACCCGTTTTAATTGGTATGGTCAATACCTTACCACCGTTTTTAAGAACGGCGTCTCTTCCGGCAATTTCGTGCAGTTGATAATCATTGCCTTTCACTAAAATATCAGGTAAAACTGCAGCAATTAAACAGGCCGGGGTGTCTTCCGAAAAAGATATAACCCAATCGACAGCACGTAAGGCTGCTAAAACTTCCATCCGTGCGTGCAATGAATTAAGTGGACGTTTGGTTCCTTTCAAACGCGCCACTGAGCAATCATCATTAACCGCCACGATTAACCTATTGCCCATTGTCTTAGCAGCCTCCAAGTAATGGATATGTCCCGCATGTAAAATATCGAAGCAACCGCTTGTCATAACAATGCTTTCACCATGAGTACGTGCATCAGCCACTGCTTGCAACAACTGCGTTTCTGACATTATCCCCGCATATGAATTTGTCATTTGATGCAAAGCCCGGCGTAACTCGGAGACGGTGACTGTCGCAGCACCTAGTTTTCGCACCACTAAACCCGCAGCCAGATTCGCAAGTTTAGCAGCAGAAATTAAATCAGAACCAGCGGCAAGGGAAGCCGCCATTACAGAAATGACGGTATCCCCGGCACCAGTAACGTTATAAACTTCACGAGCATGAGCAGCCAGACTGACAGTCGGTTTATTTTTTTCAACTAAAATCATTCCGAGTTTACCGCGGGTAACGAGAATGGCTTCAAAATGATGATTTTGAATTAGGATTCGAGCCTTGGACTTCAATTCTTCTTCTGTTCTGCAAGGCCCCACCACTGCTTCAAATTCTTTTAAATTCGGAGTTAACAGCGTAGCGCCTTCATAACAAATAAAATCCGAAGCTTTTGGATCTACTAAGACAGGAAGCCCTTTTTCACGTGCTTTTTTATTAAAAAGGAAGCATTTATCAATGCACCTTTAGCATAGTCCGATAAAACCACAACATTGGCGCCTGAAAGAGACTCCACATAACGGCACACCAAGGGTTCATCCTGGTAAACATCTAAACACTTTTCAAAATCCATCCGTAAAAGCTGTTGGTTCGGGCCTAAGACCCGTAATTTTGTGACTGTGTGATAGTTAGGAATGCGGTGGAAAAGACACTGAATTGAATCTGAAGGAAGCAAAGATTCCAATTCTTTTGCTTCACTGTCTTCCCCCACTAAACCCAGTAACTCCACTGAAGTCCCTAGTGCCGCTATATTTAAGGCTACGTTCGCCGCGCCCCCAGGGCGGGCTTCGCTATGATTGACATTAACCACAGGTACTGGCGCCTCAGGAGAAATCCGCAGGGCAGAACCGTACCAATACCGATCTAGCATTAAATCCCCATAAACCACTACATGTGCCTTCTGATAAGAGGGGATGTTAATTTTATCCGTCATGGGATTTCTGCCTTTCTTGAAGCAGGTATTATGCGCGGAATCGTCAAGACCAGCAAGGGAGAGGTCGAGAGCCTCTGGCAATCCTCTAAATCTTCGGTTCTCAATTTAGTTTTTTTGGTTGGTCTTTTGATGGTCAAAATGTGGATATCCAGAGATTTTAACCATTTCTTGGTGAAGGAGGTTAAAAAAATCATCCTTTCTATAAGGATATTGCCAAGTATTGCTAAGGCCCCCGAGACAAGTCAGAAAAACTTCGCTACTGGATCATATGGGAACTCATAAGCTAGTTCTTTTCGATGACATTGGAGTGCATCAGCTCGCAAATAGCAATCCAGCACTCTTTTTCGATCAATTTCGTTGGCCCTTTGCTCTTAGATGAAGCCACATTAGCATCAGAAGTTTTTCCGAAATTAAAAAACGGGTGGATGAACAATGCGTTTATCGTGCACTCAAAATACCCCAATCACTTTGGATTTATGGATTACGGGTTTTAACCAAACTTTACTCCATTGCTAAAAATGTTGGTTTCGATGTCACCGCGTTGCAATTATGGATAGCTCTATTAGAAGAAAACGCCATCTTGCGTGTGGTTTCGCCTTATTTTAATAATTTAAATCAAAGGCTCATTAAAACTCCTAAACTCTATTTTAAAGATGTTACTCTAGATTTTGAAGATGTTGCTGTAGCCGTTCTTCAAAGATGGATGCAGGCGGAACCTCTTATAGTAAGCCTTTATTTCGGTGGGTTGCTAGAAAATTTGACATTAACGGAAATAACACGGTTTTTCACGAACCGTTGTCAAACTCCACAAATTTATTTTATACGATCCAAAGACTTTCTTATTCATCTGCCCAAGAATCGCTACATTGCTATTGAAGTTAAAGCAACACCTATGGACATGAGTACTTATCAGCTGTGATTACTGGCATCTTTAGATTTAAATATAATTGATCGTTAGTCGCTACGATGATTTTCACAATGCTTGCATGGTTTGTCTCGATGCGTTGTTTGAAAAATTAGCTGATTTTCTAGAATAGAAATACTACTTTTTTCCTCACAACTATAGGTGATGTTATCTTCAGGATGTTTACTCGACTCTATAGATCTCTTTTAATTTTTCTTTCTCATAAAATTTAGCATAACGATAAAATGCACCATAACTATAGCCCATAGCGATGATAAAACCTGGCCAGCCATCTAAAAAACCTCTTCTTAAAAAATAAACTTTTATGAAGGTCCAAACAGTATGAGTGAAGGCTAACGACATCGATGCTTTTGCATATCGCTTTTTAAGTCGATCGACGCCAAGTGTCGAATAACGATTGGCTTTATCCATCATTTCAGATAAATTTTCAAATGGAATTTGTAAGATCGGTTTTTTTAAATAACCAATGGGGTTTTTATCGTGACATTGATAATTTTCATGTACTATATCCTCAATATAACTCAAACTTCCTTTTCGAAATAATTGTGGCTGACGATAATCTGGATACCATCCACCATATTTAATCCAATGACCCAAAAAATAATTTTTGCGCGGAACCTTATAAATATGAACAGATTTATCAGAATTAATTATTGAAAAAATTTCATCACGAACTTCTGGCGTACAACGCTCGTCCGAATCTAAACTGAAAATCCATTCGTATTGGCACACAGCAATCGCTTGGTTCCGCAAATCTCCAAATCCCTTAAAGCGAACTTGAACAATTCGTGCGCCTAATTTTTCTGACAATTCGGTGGTACCATCGGTACTGTAGGAATCTACAACAACGACTTCATCCGCCCATAAAACGCTTCTAATCGCTGCTTCAATTTTCGATATTTGATTATAAGCAATAATATATACAGATAATTTACTCATTGCTACCACTCATTTTTTGAATAATTTTAAAAGTATTTTTAGGATCGTGCTCTTCAATAAGAATTTTTCCAGCCTGCTTGGCATTTTCATAAAATTGAACATAATTTTGTCGGATTTTTACCAAAGCTTCATAAATACTCGTAGGGGATCGGTCTGTCAAGGCCACCCCTGCCTGAAACCGTTGCGTAACTTCCCCCATCCACGTACCCCTAATAGTAATCAGTGGACATCCCGCATAGAAAGCGTCTAAAGCAACGCCACTGAATTTATTTCGATAACTTTCCAAGTCATAAATTAAGAGACAAATTCCTCCCATAAATAATTGCTGATATTCTTTTTGACTCAGTGTGGATTCATGCAAAATTAATTTTGACAAAGGCAATTTTTTAAGTCGCAATAACGCGGTTTTACTCTTACTGTCGTATCGTCCCGAAGAGGGTGGCGAGGTTTGCACTTCAAAAGTGGTATCTTTTTCTTTTTGAGAAAAATATTCCAAAAAAGAGACCATTTCGGGAAAGCCTTTATCGCTTCTAGCCGCCCCGGCATAAATCACTTTTCTAAAGGAATTAACGGTACAGCGGTGCGATAAAGGAGCATAACTGGGACAAAAAACTTGTGCACAATTATGAAAGCCACTCTCTTCAAAAATCTTTAACAAATTTTTTGTTGGTGCCATAACAATAAATTCAGAATGGCATCGAGCTATTTTCTTGAGTAAGTTAATCTTTTCATCGGAGATTTTAAATTGGTGAAAATGAAGAAATATTTTTCCTGGATATTTTCTGCTTTTCAAAATGAAATTCAAATAAACTAAATCCATATGAGCTGCGGTTGGAATAAAAATAGTTTTATTGGCTTGAATAAATGAACGCAAACAAAAAAACTTTTGTATTTTTCGTAATCGGTACCAAAAATAAGGGTGCAATTGACAGCGTTCATTTGAATATAAATCACGTCCGCGTCGATCGAGCCAAATATGCAATGCATATTTAAAGGTTTCATTAGCATGAATCAAACTCTGGACATAGCCATGGCAATGCCCAGTCTGGTCAGATAAGGTAGGTTCGAGGATATGGAGTTCATGCATGTAGCATCTTTTAATATTCTTATGTTAAACTGATGGCTATTCTAAAAGTAAATTTAACTCGTTGCCGAGATCATCATACAAGAAACAATGAGTTTTAAAGAAACTTGGATTAGTAAAAGCGTTGGGATACTACTCATCGCTTCGGCTCTGTTTCTCCCCATTTCGACCAGCTTCACCTGTATTTTATTCCCTCTTGCAACCATCTTAAGCTTATTCAGCAATTCTTGGCAAGAGAAGATGCGAGCCATCTGCGCAAATCCTGTAACAATTTTTTTAATCGCATGGATGTTGCTCTATATTATTGGCTCCTTTTATTGGATTACGCCTTATCAAGATATATTTCGACAGCTCTCCAAAGCTGGGATTTTATTATGTGCCGCTCTTTTAGTTGACTTTTTCTCTGAAACTCGTTGGCAACCATATATCCTCAATGCTTTTTTAGCCGCAATGGTTATTACTTTAATACTTTCCTACATCAAATATTATTATCATCCTATCTTGCTTTTTCATTCTCGTTTTGATGAAAGTAGTGTTTTTAAAGACCACATCATTCAAAATTTCTTAATGGTTATCGCTGCCTTTATTTTCATTTATCGATTTCTGAAGAAATTCAGATTTCGTTGGATTTATGGTCTGCTCGCTCTAATTGGTATTTTTAATGTTATTTTTATCAGCCAAGGACGTTCAGGATATTTTATTTTCGCAGTTCTCCTCTTATACACGACTACCCTTCATTTCGGTTGGCGGGGATTTCTGGGAGCCTTCATTCTCACTATCCTTT
The DNA here is from genome assembly GCF_030643785.1 of Coxiella-like endosymbiont. Taxonomy (NCBI): domain Bacteria; kingdom Pseudomonadati; phylum Pseudomonadota; class Gammaproteobacteria; order Legionellales; family Coxiellaceae; species Coxiella-like endosymbiont. Next base: position 11,338 of record NZ_CP094378.1, read on the forward strand.
TGGCCAGCCTTGCTTATCATTTCTCTGGAGAATTTCAATCTCGAATTCTAGCTATTGCACATAATATCGAACGTTATCGACATGGTGAGACAAAAACGTCCATTGGAATTCGTTTCCAGTCGATGAGAAATGCCTACCTTCTTTATAAAGAAAAGCCCTGGATTGGCCACGGGACCGGAAGTTTTCATACTGCTTATGCTACACTACCTTCCTCACTCATCAAAAATACTGGCATTATGCAAATCTCTTATAACAGCTATTTAAATACCGCTGTTGAGTTAGGAATCGTTGGGCTTGCATTTTTATTATTAAATTTTGGAGTACAATGGCGATATAGCTTTTCTCTTTCCGATGAATATCGCTATTTAATTCAGATTTTATTAGTCAGTATGGTCGTAGGCTGTTTTGCTAACCCTTGGCTTAGTGACACTACAGAATTGCATTTGTATGCTTTATTCCTAGCTATTAGTTTCTCGAGAAAAATAGAATCTTTTAATATGCCCACGATGGTTTTTCCCCTCCTTTACTCAAAGGCGAAAAATAGTTTTCTATCGCTGGTACGTCAATGCATCGATTACATTTCCTGAAAATTTTCCTAGACCGGTCATATACTATCAATAATCGCGTTCTAAAAAGACCTAGTTTATCGTCGGGATTTAAAAAATCTTTTAACGTAGTTCCCGCCGCAATTACTTTCCTTAAAACTTGCTTTTATCGGGTGCACTTAAGGCAGCACTTTGATTCAAAGAAAGTTGATGGGTTAATTGTCGTGGATTTATGCCCGCTTCAAATAATGTTTTATTCGCATAAATATTCCTAACACATACTACAACGTATTGCTCCATGATAGCATGTTTACAGTTCACTCGTTTTTTTGAAAAACGCTATATAAATAAATTCCAGAACTAGACCTATCTGGCGCAAGGTGGGATGTGTAAGAAAATCTTCTACCCACTTCATAAAACCAATAGGATATCCATTTGAGATTTTATTCACGTTAGTATTTATAGTAGTAGCTGCTTGGTTGCCCTATAAATTTTTCAATAAAAAGAAATGGTTATAATTAATCCGCGAGTTTCAAGAGACGTCTCGGCGTTAATTCTTCCATGCAGCGATGGTGTCCATAGGGACAATGACGCTTAAAGCAGGGACTACATGATAGGGACGATTTTAAAATCTTCGCCTGAGAGGACAACGGCGGAGTAAAATCAGGCGAAGTAGAACCATACACCGCAACAAGAGGCCGCTGAAGCGCCGCTGCGATGTGCATAAGACCAGAATCATTAGTCACCACCAAAGAGGCTAAGGACAATAAATCCACGACTTCACTCAATTGAGTGACCCCAGAAAGATTTTCGATAGAACGGCTTACCAAAGAAACAATGGGGTCGGTTACCGATTTATCTTTCATAGAACCAAATAACCACACCTGCCATCCTTCAGCTAATTTAGCATTCGCCACTTCAGCAAAATAGGCAACAGGCCACTGTTTAGAAGGCCCAAATTCGGCTCCCGGACATAAGGCAAGAATAGGAGCGTCGGCGGATAGAGAGAATCGATGAAGCGTTGTATTTACATTCAACTCTGAGATTTGTAATTCGGGATGAGGAAGCTCATCTGGTAAAGATTCGCCTTTCTCTAATCCCAAGGCAATAAATCGTTGGATCATCAAAGGTAACTGTTTTTTATTTAAATATCGAACATCGTTTAAAAGAGCATAGCGCATTTCCCTCATCCATCCTGTACGCCGTGGCACTTTTGCAAACCAGGGAACTAACGCCGATTTATAGGAGTTAGGTAATACAATAGCCTGGTCATATCGACGCTCGCGCAAAGTTAAACCGAGGCGATAACGATCTATCAAGCGAAATTCCCCGTGACCAAAAGGAGAATCTAAGGACTCCTGAACTTCAGGCATCCGATCCAACAACGGTTTAATCCACGCGGGCACTAAAACATCGATTTGGCACTCAGGCATTCGTTGTTTAAGTAGCTTAAACAACGTTTGGGCCATAACCATATCACCTACCCAAGCAGGCCCGATAATCAAAATTTTTCTATTATTTTTCATGAATTACGTTTCAGCTTTTTCTTTAAATTTTTTAAAATCTTTCAAAATATATTCTGCTTCGCAATAAGGGCAGACAAAGTGACCCTCGCGCTCAATGGGTAAGTAAACCCGAGGATGCCCATCCCAGAGACGATCTTCGGGCATAGGACAGGAAAGAGGCAAATCCTCCTGAGTTATTTCATAACATCGCCGTGTAGAAGCTTGAGGTTTTTTAGGTTTCGTCATCATTAGTCCTCTTCGAAATGGGAGCAATTTTAGCATTTGTTCTAATTGAGTGAAATGTTTAGCTAAAAGGCCACTTTTCAGCCATTGTTTTCATCTTTTATTGCGCAATCAGCGGGGTAATCGTAGGGATTTTGAGGATTGGCCTCATTGATTGACTTCTTTGACTCTTTTGGCGATTGAGAAGTGGTTAAGTTCTAAAGATGGTAAGCTCTGTATCGCTTGATATAATTATTTAAATTTAGAACTGCGTTCGCATAAATTACCAGAGTTAGTACATCTTGATGATCTCCCGCATTAGCCGTAATAATAACCGATTTTCACAAATGCTCCGCGTACAGATCGATCCTGAGGAATCCATCGATGATGCCTTAAAAAATTTACGCACGCATTATGCGATTATTATCAGCGACGAAAATGAATCCCGCCAAACATTACAGAGTATTTTTACTACTTCGCAAATCAGCCGGCAATTACACATGGATATTTCTGACGCGATCGCCAAAACCCAATCTATTTCGGAACTGCAAAAACGGCAGAAAAAATTTTAATCTTCCACTTCTTCGCCCGTTACAGCCTCAATTCCTAGAATATGAATTCCTAGAATATGTCGCAGAGCTGTTCTAGGGCGTCTATTTGAATTTGATGAACGCCCTCACGCGCGTCCAAACCCACTGCTCTACCTATAATACTGCCTTAAGGTGCCTTTTTCATTTTCTCGCAAACCAAAATAAAGAATCACAACCTAAACGTTGGTATTCATCCAACTGACTTAACCAACGTTCAATGTAGTCGTACAAATCGACATCTTGAATTGATTTAGCAGGATCAATGTTATTGTCGTCCGTCAAAGTATATTGACCACCGACTTCTGTCCGTCTTCTGAAATGGAAATGTGAATAGACGTCGCACTCGGCCGCTAAATCCATAATCCGACGAATATCTTCCACTGGTTTATCGACTAAATTAGCCACTTCCTCTGGAGTTGCTTCATGGTCAATTTCTTGGGTTAGTTTTTTACCGCGCGTAAATAAATATTTAAATAAATATTAATTCTTTAATGATGTTAATAGGTAGCCGCACAGTTCGACTTTGATTCATAATAGCTCTTTCGATAGTTTGACGAATCCACCAAGTGGCATAAGTAGAAAAACGAAATCCTTGCTCAGGATCAAATTTTCGACCGCGATCATTAAACCTAAATTTCCTTCTTCTTTTGCATTGCGCGCCGGTCTTTTTTTATTGCGGTTTTATTTTTTGTTTTCATGGTCATCCTTAAACCCCGACCCCCTCGACCATACCATCACTAATACGCACTAATACAATTCAATGAAATTCGGTATTATTTCACGACAAGTATCGGAGCGGATTTACTGGTTTGCCGTCACGACGAATCTCAAAATGAAGCATTACACGTCCTGCGTCATTATGTCCCATTTCAGCGATCTTCTGCCCGGGACGAACCCTACTAACTTCCTTGACGAGGATCCGTTTGTTGAATGCATAAGCGCTAAGATAACTCTCATTATGCTTTAAAATTATAAGATTACCATAACCTCGTACTCCTGCACCACTATAGACGACAATCCCGTCAGCGGCTGCACGAACAGGCTCTCCATATCGCCCCGCAATATCAATCCCTTGATTCCCTATCATTCGTACAGAATAACGTCCGATAATTCGGCCTTGCGCAGGCCAGTGCCAACGGGAAACGGGTCGTGCGATATGGGGTGGTTGCCAGTATTTTAACGGAGTTCTCGAAAACGACGTCTGTGCAGCCAATGTCGTTAGAGGGGTAATTTTTTGCCCACGAGCAATAATTGTCATTCGTAAAACTTCGCCTGACCGAATCGAATAGAGAGGATTTAAATTATTTACGGCAGCTAATGCCCGGTAATCTAAACCGAATGCCCACGCAATGGAATAAATGGTGTCTCCGGATTTAACTTGATAAAAACTTGATTTTGCATCGGGCTGCAACCAACCGTTTACGACCGGGGCTAGGTTCGTACTTTTCATACAGCCTGCTATTAATAGCAAGAATACAACCATTAACCCTAATTTGACTCCCTTATTTTTCAAGCCGTTTCACCCAATTGGCTAATTGATCAAAAGCTTCATAATAAGTAAGATCTACCCGCAAGGGGGTGATCGAAACACATTGATTGTTGATGGCAAAAAAATCAGTTCCCGGCCCCGCATCCTGTTCAGCTCCTGCCGTTCCTACCCAATAGATAGGATGTCCACGAGGATCGGTTTGTCGAATGATCGGCTCAGCCCGATGTCGAGTGCCTAACCGAGTAATTTCAAAACCTTTTAGTTCATGGTAGGGTAAATCTGGTACGTTGATATTCAATATCGTACTCGAAGGCAAAGGATCTTTTACAATATGTTTAATTAATTGGCGAGCCACCTTAGCTGCCGTTTCATGATAACGAAATTGTTCACCCACTAATGAAATAGCCAGTGCGGGCAAACCCAGAAACCGCCCTTCCATCGCAGCAGCAACGGTACCGGAATACCAAACGTCATCACCTAAATTAGCCCCATCATTAATACCTGCCACCACCATATCCGGCATTTCCGGAAGCACTCCTGTAATGGCTAAATGAACACAATCGGTAGGTGTGCCTTCTATACTGATCATTCCATTTTCTAAATTTTTTATATGCAAGGGAGCATGTAAAGTCAAAGAATTGCTCGCACCGCTGCGATTACGGTCTGGCGCCACAACGTCCACACAACCAAGCTCTTTTAACGTTTTAGCTAAAATTGATAGTCCTTTGGCATAAACACCATCATCGTTTGAAAGCAATAAGTGCAATTTTTTATCTGAGGTATTTTTCATGGAGGAAGCTTAACATTTTGCATCTAATTTGACGATAAAGAAAAGATTTTCTACATTTGTCAAGATTGGATTAAAAAAACCAAGCGTCACTAATATTTTCGTAAATTACGAATACCCTATTTTTTGATGAGTAAGCTGGACTTGCATAGGAAACTTCTAGAACTGTTGAGAAGAATTAGCAATTTGATAAAACACTTCGCCTTTTTTAATCATTCCTAAATCATTCCGAGCACATTCTTCTATAGCTTGATTACCGTGTTTTAAATCAAAAATATTAGCCATTAATACTGCATTACGCTCTGCTAATTTTTTGTTTTCGGCCATTTGATAATTAAGATTCTCATGAAGGCGATAGGTCGATAAAATACCACCTGCTGCAAACCATAATTGGTACTGTAATAAAAAGAACAAAGCAACAAGAATTAAAACAATCGGTCGCATTTTTAACTTCCTTTTTTCTTAAAAAGGAAATTCTTCACTGCTGGTATATAGGGCGCTTGTTCACCGAGTTCGCGCTCAATTTGTAGAAGACGATTATATTTTGCTACCCGGTCGGATCGACACAAAGAACCTGTTTTTATTTGCCCTGCAGTAGTTGCCACCGCTAAATCAGCAATTGTAGTATCTTCAGTTTCTCCGGAACGATGAGAAATAATAACACCATAATTGGCACTCTTGGCTAAGCCCACCGTAGCTAACGTTTCTGTTAAGGTCCCGATTTGATTAAGTTTAATCAAAACGGCATTTCCTACACCATTTTCAATACCTTCTTCGAGAATTTTCGGGTTTGTGACAAAAATATCATCCCCCACCAACTGCACTTTTTTCCGAGGCGTTTAGTTAATAATTCCCAACCCCTCCAATCATTTTCTGAGAGTCCATCCTCAATTGAAATAAGAGGATATTTTTTAGTCCATTCTATATATCGATTGATTAGCACTTCACCGGTGAGTTTATTATTTTCAAAAAGATAATAACCTTCTTGATAGAGTTCTGAGCTCGCTGCATCGAGAGCTAAATAAATATCCTTCCCCGGAATATAATGAGCATCTTCAATAGCTTCTAAAATTAATTCAAATACTGCCTCGGTGTGCGGTAAATCTGACGCAAAGCCGCCCTCATCACCTACTGCCGTCGTTAACCCCCGTGATATCAAACGGCACTTTAACGCATGAAAAACTTCAGTCCCATAACGTAAAGCCTCAGCAAAAGTCGGAGCCCCTAGAGGAACAATCATAAATTCCTGAAAATCCAGATTATTATTCGCATGAATCCCACCATTTATAATATTCATCATGGGAACAGGCATACTAAAAGGACCGTCGCCCCCTAAATAGCGGTACAACGGTAAATTAGCGTCGTTGGCGGCAGCGTAAGCTACTGCTAATGAAACACCGAGAATTGCGTTGGCACCTAAATTAGCTTTATTTTTGGTTCCATCCAATTCAATCATTATGCGATCGATATCTTCCTGCGAGCCGGGATCTTGACCTAACAAAACATCCCGAATAGGGCCATTTACATTTTCCACTGCTTGCAAAACACCCTTCCCTCTATAACGGTTAGGATTGTTATCGCGCAATTCTATGGCTTCATGCTCACTGGTCGAAACTCCGGAAGGCACAGCGGCAAAACCTCGCGTATGTGAAGATAACGTAACTTCCACCGCAATGGTAGGATTGCCCCGAGAGTCTAAAATTTCACAAGCATCAATATCAGTAATGGTAGTTGTCATGGCGATTACTATATCATAAAGTTCAATTGGGTACATTTTGTATTTTCTATCTTTATTTAATGCCCAATTTTTTGGGTCTTAAACCTTTTCAGAATTCGGAGTGGATAGAATATTTTCTATAAATGCTGATTTTTTAACAACTTCATCAATAGCTTTTAACGTTTCTAACAAAGGCTGCATCTTCGTCAACGGCCACGAATTAGGTCCATCACTTAATGCCTGATCAGGATTCGGATGAGTTTCTATAAAGATTCCAGCAATTCCGGTGGCAACTGCTGCACGCACTAAAACAGGAATAAATTCGCGCTGCCCTCCGGAGCTCGCTCCTTGCCCCCCGGCAATTGAATGGAATGCGTGGCATCAAACACTACAGGACAACTAGTCTCGCGCATGATAACCAAAGCCCGCATATCAGAAATTAAATTATTATAACCAAAAGCGTAACCCCGTTCGCAAACCATAATCTTTTTATTCCCTGTCGTCCATGCTTTAGCCACCACCTGTTTCATATCCCAGGGCGCTAGAAATTGCCCTTTTTTGATGTTAACGGGTTTGCCGCAGGCTGCAACATTGCGAATAAAATTACTTTGTCGGCATAAAAAAGCAGGAGTTTGTAATACATCCACGACAGCGGCGACTTCATTCAATGGTGTATCTTCATGAACATCCGTTAAAATCGGGACATTAATTGTTTTTTTAACTTTTTTGAGTATAGCTAATCCTTTTTCAATGCCAGGACCTCGGTAACTCAAATGAGATGAACGATTTGCTTTATCAAACGAAGTCTTAAAAATAAAAGGTATCCCAAGTTTCTGGGTAATTGACTTAAGCTCACCTGCTACGTCCAAGACAAGCTGTTCGCTTTCAATCACGCAAGGCCCGGCAATTAAAAATAAAGGCTTATCTAAACCTACTTCAAAATCAATGATTTTCATGACTACACTCTAAAGAAATTAGTAAGAAATAACAAGTAAAGCCATTTGTCCATCAGCCTGGTTCTGGCTAAGCTTTAGGCTTAGTAGCGATAATTTGTCTCTCCATAAAAAAGTTAAGAGGTGCCTGTGCGTTTCGATTCGCGCAAAAATTTATTTTATTCCTGTTTCATCTAGAGGCATTCTGGATACCGGATTTTTTCTTTCCTGTCTTGTCAATGCAGCTTTAATGAAGCCAATAAAAAGTGGATGACCTTCACGCGGAGTGGAAGTGAACTCCGGATGGAATTGACAGCCTACAAACCATGGGTGATCGGAAAGCTCAATCATCTCTACGAGACGATTATCAATCGAACGTCCCGATATAACCAGTCCTCTTTTTTCCAACTTACCAATCCAATCATTATTAACTTCATAGCGGTGGCGATGCCGTTCCGTAATAATATCCTTGCCATAAAGTTGTCGGGCTAGGGTTTGAGATTTGAGTTGACAGGCTTGCCCACCCAATCGCATTGTTCCGCCCAAATCTCTTCTGCGTTTGCATTTTTCAATCATTCCATTTTTCGCTAACCACTCACTCACTAGTGCTACGATCGGATAGGGGGTCTCGGAATTGAATTCCGTGCTGTTGGCATTTTTCATTGCCGCCTTATGACGAGCGAATTCAATTACTGCTACTTGCATTCCCAAACAAATTCCTAAATAAGGGATATTATTTTCTCTCGCATAACGTGCCGCTAAAATCTTTCCCTCAATACCTCTCGAGCCAAATCCGCCTGGCACTAAAATAGCATCTGCATTTTTTAATAAATCAACTCCATGCAATTCAATCGCTTCAGAGTCAATATATTCAATATTAACTCGCGTGTTGGAATGAATACCGGCATGAATCAGCGCTTCACTTAATGATTTGTAAGAATCTGAAAGATCGACATATTTCCCCACCATTGCAATAGTCACTGCATGAAGGGGATTTTTTTGCGCCGCTATTACGTTTTTCCAATCATCCAAATTAGCGGGAGTGAGGATGGGCTCAATTTTTAATTTTTCACAAATCCGATCTCCTAATCCTTGATCACGCAAAATTAAAGGAATTTCATAAATGGATTCCACATCTGATAAAGAAATAACATTCGGGACAGCCACATTGGTAAACAGGGCAATTTTTGCCCGCTTCGCTTCGGGCAAAGATTTTTCAGAACGGCAGACTAAAATGTCAGGTTGAATACCAATGGAACGCAACTCTTTCACTGAATGCTGGGTGGGTTTAGTTTTAATTTCTCCTGCAACAGAAACATAGGGTACTAGGGTTAAATGAATAAATAAGGTCTGTTCTTTTCCCAGTTCAATACGCATTTGACGAATGGCTTCTAGAAAAGGTAATGATTCGATATCACCAACAGTCCCCCCAATTTCCACCAAAGCGACATCCACTTCGCCAGCGCCTTCACGAATTTTTTCTTTAATTTCATCAGTAATATGGGGGATCACTTGAATCGTTCCACCCAAGTAATCGCCTCGCCTTTCTTTTCGAATGACATCAACATAAACCCGACCCGTTGTAAAATTATTTTTTCGCGTCATGGTCGCATTAACAAAGCGTTCATAATGTCCTAAGTCTAAATCGGTCTCTACTCCGTCTTCTGTTACAAATACTTCACCATGCTGGAACGGACTCATGGTTCCAGGATCGACATTGATATAAGGATCGAGTTTGAGAAGAGTTACCTTGAGGCCTTGGGCTTCAAGAATCGCGCCTAGGGATGCAGAAGTAATACCCTTTCCCAAGGAAGAAACTACTCCGCCGGTAATAAAAATGTATCGTGTCATTCGACCCCGTCCGTTTTTTACTAAAAACGGGAAATGATTTTATCAAAAGTGATCCTAACTGGAAACCAGAATGTGGTTAACATCTGATAATTCATCTCATTACTTACTTGGCAAGCAAGCCCACACCGAAGTAAGTATTTAGAGAAGAAAGGCTAATACAATACCATCCCAGCAACTTCGGGAAATTAAAATATCGCATAAGAATCTCTCTTTTTGAATTATTATCCAGAATTCAACACGCTAAATTTTAAGCTATAGGGAGAGTTACTCCTCGCTGACCCTGATATTTCCCTCCTCGATCTTTATAAGAAACTTCGCAGACTTCATCGGACTCTAAAAACAACATTTGTGCGACTCCTTCATGAGCATAGATTTTAGCAGGCAAATTGGTGGTATTAGAGAACTCCAAAGTAACATGCCCTTCCCATTCCGGTTCTAAGGGCGTGACATTAACGATAATTCCACATCGCGCATAGGTGGATTTTCCTAAACAAATTGTCAATACATTCCGCGGAATTTTAAAATACTCCACTGTGCGAGCTAAAGCGAAAGAATTAGCGGGAATAATACAAACATCCACTTTTAAATCCACAAAGCCATTTCGGTCGAAATTTTTTGGATCGACAATGGAAGCATTAATGTTGGTAAAAATTTTAAATTCGTCCGCGCAACGAACGTCATAACCGTAACTCGAAGTTCCATAAGATACAATTTTTCCCGATGGTGTTTGTCGGATTTGGTTCGGTTCAAATGGATTAATCATTCCATACATTTCCACCATGCGGCGAATCCATTTATCTGACTTAATTGGCATTATTTCGTTCCCTCCACGACGATATTGGGGAATTTTACCCTATAATTAATGGGCTGTAACGACAATTGTTCCACCAACGCAAATGCAATATCCTGATAAATTTCTGCTAAGAAGCTCTCTGGATCTGCAACCATTATAGGCATTCCCCCATCTGCATTTTTACGAATAGCGATATTGAGAGGTATTTGTCCCAATAGAGGAATACCGTTGTCCTCAGCCATTCTTTTTCCACCCCCTATACCAAAAATCGCTTCTTCATGGCTGCAATGAGGGCATCGATAAGTGGCCATATTTTCGATGACACCTAAAACCGTAATACCAAGTTTTTTAAACATTGCGAGGGCTTTACCTGCATCGGCTAAAGCTACATCTTGAGGGGTGGTAACGATGACTGCTCCTGCTAGAGGGACTTTTTTAGCTAAAGTTAATGGAATATCGCCGGTGCCGGGAGGCAAATCCAGGATAAGAAAATCAAGATCTTCCCAATGCGTTTCATAGACTAATTGCTGCAAGGCTTGGCTCACCATCGGTCCAAGCCATATCATAGGAGTTTGCGCATCAATCAAATAGCCCACTGAGATGGACTGAATGTTATGCCGGCGAATGGGAATAAATTTTTTATCAGGACTCATTTTGGGCTTATCATTGACCCCAAGCATAATAGGCTGATTGGGTCCGTGAATATCAGCGTCCAATAAACCCACTTCAGCCCCTGCTTTACAAAGCGCTAAGGCAAGGTTAGCGGCGGTAGTTGACTTTCCAACACCCCCTTTTCCCGAACCAATGGCAATGATATTTTTAATCGCAGGGATTCCTTTTTGTCCCACTTGCACTGAATGCGCTGAAATAGAACGTTCTTTTAATTTGTCACGGATAGCCTGTTTCATGCAGAGAGATTTTATCATAGATGGTCTTCCCTCTCACCCAATCCTTTTCTCCAAAGCGGAAATGGTAGATTACCGCACTGGGCCTAACTAACAACTTCCAGATGAAAATCCCTGATAAAATGAGTATAGTGTCTGATCTATGAACACAAAAAAACGACACATCCTAGTTACTGCCGCTCTTCCCTATGCTAACGGCCCTATCCATCTAGGACACATGGTGGAGTATATTCAGGCGGATATTTGGGTATGCTTCCAGCGCCTCATGGGTAATTCCTGTCTTTATATTTGTGGGGAAGATGCTCATGGGACCGCTATTATGGTTACTGCGCAAAAACAGGGCATTCCTCCCGAAGTTCTAGTAGCTAACACGTATAAAGAACATGCCAAAGATTTTGCGGATTTTTTAATTGATTTTGATAACTTTTATACAACTCATTCTCCTGAAAATCGTAAATTATCAGAATTCATATATCAGCAATTAAAAAATAATGGGGACATTTTCACGGAAACCATTTCACAAGTCTATGACTCAGTACAAAATATATTTCTCCCTGACCGTTTTATTCGCGGAACCTGTCCTCGTTGTGGCTCACCCAATCAATACGGTGATGTTTGCGAATCGTGTGGTGCTACTTATAGCCCCACAGAATTAATTGACCCCGTTTCCGCTTTATCGGGTACTAAACCCATACAAAAGCGCTCGGAACATTTCTTTTTTCTTTAAATCGGTATAGCAATTTATTAAATAAATGGATCAATGGGGGTCATTTGCAACCCAAAGTGGCGAATAAATTAAAAGAATGGTTTTCAAATGACCTTAAAGCTTGGGATATTTCTCGCGATGCTCCTTATTTTGGTTTTGAAATTCCAGGTTCGGCTGATAAATATTTTTATGTATGGTTAGATGCGCCCGTTGGCTACATGGCTAGTTTAAAAAACCTTACTAAGCAACGCCCCGAAATTAATTTTGATTTCTATTGGCAAAGAGACAGTTCAGCTGAACTTTATCATTTCATAGGAAAAGATATCGTTTATTTTCATGCTCTTTTTTGGCCAGCCATACTCGCTAGTGCAGGTTTTCGTTTGCCCACAGGAATTCATGTCCACGGTTATCTCACTATTAACGGTCAGAAAATGTCAAAATCTCGGAGGACATTCATCACTGCTCGTCAATATTTAGAACGATTGAATCCCGAATACTTACGATATTATTTTGCCGCTAAGCTAGGACCCCAAGTGGAAGATATCGATTTTAATCTGGAGGATTTTACCCAACGTGTCAATGCGGATCTAATTGGTAAATATGTTAACCTAGCCAGCCGGTGTGCCGGTTTCGTCACTAAAAATCATGAAGGTAAATTAGCTAACGAACTACCAAAATTCTCGCTCTATGAATCTTTTATAGAAGCCGAAAAAACCATTACAAAATGTTATGAAACCTTAAATTATAACAAAGCTATGCGTACAATTATGACACTCGCTGATCAGGCTAACCAATATATCAATGGAGAAAAACCATGGGCGTTGGCAAAAGAAGTGGGGAAAGAAAATCACGTTCAAGCCGTCTGTACGCAAGGATTAAATTTATTTAAAGTGCTCACCACTTATTTAAAACCTATTTTACCAAACACTGCTAAAAAGGTAGAAATATTTCTCAATTGTGATGAATTAAATTTCGCAAATTTAAAAGAACCGTTACTTAACCATTCCATCAATCCATTTAAACCCTTAATGCAAAGAATAACTCCTGATACCACTGCCCAATTAACTCAATGAACACAAAAGAAGAATTAATTAATAAACTAGATGACTTATTGCCTCAAACACAATGCGGTTTGTGCAACTACAAGGCGTGCCGTCCTTACGCCACAGCAATTGTGCATAACGAAACTACGATAGACCATTGTTTACCGGGTGGAATCGACACACTTATCAATATAGCCACTTGCTTAGGTCAGGACCCTGCTCCCTATAGGGACAAGATGGAGAAAAAAGCCAAGCTGCCAGCCATAGCCATCATTCGTGAAGAGGAATGTATTGGCTGCACCAAATGCATCCAAGCTTGCCCCACCGACGCAATTGTCGGTGCTTCAAAGCTTATGCACACAATAATTACCGATGCGTGCACCGGCTGTGAACGGTGCCTCCCACCCTGCCCTATGGATTGCATTGAAATAAAAATACTTCCCCCTATTACCGTTGAAGAACAAAAACAGCACGCGCACAAATGGCGCTTACGTTATGAAAAACGTCAAAAAAGGCTTGTGCGAGATAAAATTGAACAACAACGCAAATATCAGGAGGCTAAATTAACCAATATATCTAAGCAAACATTAGAAGCTCGTCAAATGGCTATTCGGACTGCCGTAGCTCGCGTTCAGGCAAAAAGGAAAATGTCATGAATGAAAGTGAACGCGAAAAAATTTTTTCCGTTTTAAAGCTCGAAATGCGAAACCCACTTCGGAATTAATTTATCGTTCGGAATTTGAATTATTAATTGCAGTAATGTTGTCCGCCCAAGCTACCGATGTAAGTGTTAACAAAAGCACTAAAGAGCTATTTAAAGTAGCGAATACGCCTTTAAAAATTTTGAATCTCGGGGAAGAAGGTTTAAAGAACCATATTAAATCTATTGGCTTATATAACACCAAAGCTAAAAATATCATCAAAACTTGCAAAATATTGGTAGAAAAATATCATTCGCAAATACCCCTAACACGAGAAGAACTTGAAGCACTACCGGGTGTTGGTCGCAAAACAGCAAATGTTATTTTAAATACTGCCTTTGGCCATTCTGTTATTGCCGTTGATACTCATATTTTTCGCGTAGCTAATCGTACCGGCTTAGCTCCTGGAAAGACACCGTTAGCCGTTGAAAATAAATTAATGGAGGTGATTCCTAAAAAATATTTCGTTGATGCTCATCATTGGCTCGTTTTACATGGTCGTTATATATGTATCGCACGTCATCCTAAATGCCACGAGTGTTTTATTAATGATTTATGTGAATACCCCCACAAAACAATTTAATTTATTAAAATGATGAGCGAACGCGATCATCTACGAAAAATATTTTTCGCCACCTGGGAAAAATATAATAAAAAAAGAGCCTCTTCCCACTGGAAAATTAACTAATTTCAGTGATCCCAGTTCACCACGAATATCACAGCGTTTTGGATAATCCGAATGAACAACTTCATCAAAACTACACCACTGATACGAATCTTTTTTTACATATGAGTTTGTATTTAGGGCTCTTGGAACAATTGAATATGGATCGTCCCTCGAGAATCAAATTTTATTATCAACAATTGCTGAGTAAGTGGGCGACTCCCATAAGTTTGATCATGGATATGATGGCTACCTTTATTTGGGAAGCCCAACGGAAACCCAACGAAATAATATGCTACTGATGAGCAAGATTATATTGAAGCCTTGAAAAGGCTTACAAAAAAATTGTCTCTAGCGGAATGTAAGTGGTCCGCTAAAAATAAATAAAAATAAAAACCCCCAGCCTCAAAAAGAGGCTGGGGGCACATTATTTGATAGGAACGTGATCTTAGAAATAGGCACCAAATTGGAGGGTAACCATGTTTCGGGGTACCGCCAATGTTTGCTGTGGGGACAGGAAAACCTACACCGGTTACGCTTGCCAGCACAAGTTCTGTCGTAGTTAATTATTATGACGATATTCAAGCCCCATCGTTGTATTTTTCCAAATAGAAGTACTAACTCTACAAAAGATATAACTATTTTTTGGTAAATTAAAAGCAAGTGCTTCCAAAGTTTGACCATAGGTAAATCCAAATAAAACGGGGCTATATCATGAATATACGTGGTGAAATCAATTTCGGCATGTTGCCGGACGAATAAACGCCCCAACGCCGTTTGAAGGTCACGGTGTTTTGCGGTAAAAAAGTTCGTGTCACAGAAAGATATTCCAGGATTAAATTAAATGGGCCTTTCATAACTTCCATATGCCCATCTACCCCAGGAACTGAATGTTGTAGTTGATCTCTCTTCCAGGAGGTCACTCCGAATCCGCCGAACTCTGCTAAGGTAGCCCTGCTGAATATTTCCTTCAAGAAAGGCGGTTATAAATGGATTAATGCGTTTATCTTGCATTCCCCTACAAATCAGAGAGCAATATTGGTATAACATACCCAGTTCCAATGGAGAAATGATCATTTTGGTAACCGGTATTTACACTGCCCTGACAGAAAAAGCGCTTAGGACGAGAATTGTTGAATCCTTGAAAGCTATAAATAGAACTATAAAAGCCGTTCTTGCTGCGTATAACCTAACAACAAGCAACCCGAGTTTCAATCCGCATTAATGAAACCGTTAACGGCTTCGTTAACATGGCGCTGCTGAATCTTCCATAAGGGACATCATACATTTTCCCTATCGTGAAATAGACTGGAAATACATCGAGGTTGCCAATGGTCAAAACCGCGACTTAAACAAACCCGCGAATTGGTGACACGGCTATCGGTGTTTGGGGCAGAAGAATCTCATACTCCAATACGAATTACCATTCGCCCAACTTAGAACTATAATGGCTCACTTGTTAAGCGTGTCTCCGGCCATCCATAAATGTTGTTCGAAGTAATGGCGCTGTCTCAATAAAAGCAAATCTTTAAAAGCAAATCTTTTCGTTCATACTTGGATAGGTGTAGAGCAAATCAGCAGCATTACACGCACTTTTTAAACTGAGTAAAGGTGATGCCCGTTACAGTAATTCCATGACGAAATCGCAACATGCCAAATTAACCATAAGATGGCATAAGGTGGCTTGACCTAATTTCACTTTTTCTTTTCAGACTAAAGCGTGTGTAGTGGAGGAAGGAATTATTTTTTGTGACTTTTGAATGTGATGCAATTCCGCTTTCAAATTATTTATTTCGTGGTCTAACTCTTCTTCTTGGTGTGTAGCTTATCGAAGTCTGTGTTTTATTTCTTCATCATTGGAGATAATTTAAGCATCAATAGGAAAAATAAGCAACAAACTCGCAAGAAATACGCTTACCGTAGCCAAAAATTTCACAACAAACTCCTTTTAGTTTTTCTAGCCTTCTGAGAGATTTTCAAGAAAGGGTTAATATACACAGGTTAAATGCGTTTTGCTAGAATCAATTTTTAAATACAGTGTTTCTCGCTAACATTTGAATTGGGCGCAATTGAAAATGAATGAGATTACAATAATTCAACCCGATGATTGGCACTGCCATTTACGTGATCATTCCCATCTTGGACGAACAGTTACCGATATTGCTCTTAGGTTTGGGCGAGCCATTGTTATGCCGAATTTAGTTCCTCCCGTGACGACAGTGGCACAAGTTAAAGCATATTGTGAAAGAATCAAAAAACACATCCCTACTAATTCCAAATTCATTCCCTTAATGACGCTCTATCTTACCGATACTTTATCACCGAAGGAAATTAAAGCGGCCAAACAATCGAACTTTATTGTGGCTTGTAAACTTTATCCTGTAGGAGCTACTACTCATTCCCAAGCAGGTGTAAAAAGCTTGCAGAAAATTTATCCCATTTTAGAGGTGCTTCAATCCGTCAATCTGCCTTTGTTGATCCATGGAGAAGTCATCGATCCAACCGTCGAAATTTTCGACCGAGAAGCTGTTTTTATTGAACGAGAACTAATTCCTTTATTAAAACATTTTCCCAATCTGCGAATGGTTTTGGAACATATCTCTACCAAAATAGCGGTAGATTTTATTACTGAGACAGCCGTGTCGACACTCGCAGCAACTATTACTCCTCATCATCTTTGGCTCACCCGAAATCATTTACTAAAAGGCGGCCTTCACCCTCATTATTATTGTTTGCCACTTTTAAAAACGAGCCGGGATCAAGCCGCGCTTATTAAAGCAGCTATTAGCGGCAATCCTAAATTCTTTTTAGGCACCGACAGTGCTCCGCATTCGCAAACAAAAAAGAATCGGCTTGTGGTGCTGCAGGTATTTACAACGCCCCCGCCGCTATCGAAATTTACACAGAATTATTTGATCTCTATAATGCGTTAGACAAATTAGAAGGCTTTGCCAGTCGTTTTGGTGCACAATTCTACGGTTTGCCATTTAATGCCACAAAAATTACTTTAGTTAAACAGCCTTGGCAAGTCGCTCAATCCTTATCCTTTGGTTCAGATACTGTGGTACCCTTGTTAGCAGGTGAAACATTGAACTGGCGACTTAGTCACATTTCTCAGTAAAGACGACTCGTAAATTAAAACCTATGATCGAAAACTACCCCCATCCAGACCCTTTAAAAGAGCGATTTGGCGGTTATCTTCCCATTGTTATTGATATTGAAACGGGTGGATTGGAACCTCTTAAAAATCCTATATTGGAAATAGCTGCAGTTTTAATTGAAATTAATCAAGAAAAAAATTATATCCTGAAGAATTATTTGCCTGTCATGTACTGCCCTTCGAAGGTGCTACTTTAGATCCCGCGTCGTTAGAAATCACGCGAATTGACCCTTATCACCCTTTTCGCTTTGCTATTGAAGAAAAAAAGCATTGCAGGAATTATTCGTGTTTGTAGAAAAAGCTGTGGTGACTCACGGCTGTCGCCGAGCAGTGCTCGTCGGCCACAACGCCCATTTTGATTTATCTTTTATCCAGGCGGCCATGAAGCGTTGCAAGATAAAAAAATCTCCCTTTCACGCGTTTACCTGTTTTGATACGGCTACTTTAGCAGCTATCGTATTTGGCAAACCGGTGCTCGCTAAAGCACTACGAGAGGCTCGTATCCCTTTTGATAAAAATGAAGCACACTCTGCCATTTATGATGCCAAATGCGCAGCTGAATTATTTTGTTACATTATCAATAAAATTGGGCGACGATGGCGGCGTGAAGAGCAATAACACTCTTCCTCTTCCCCTTCTCCCATCGTCGCCCAAAGAAGCAGTGAACGAGAGCAAGGGTAAACCGATTTCTTCCGAAGTAACAATCTCTGCTTCAGATACGGGTTCTGTTTAAGGTGCTTCCATTTCCGAGGACCGCATTTGCGATAGGCGTTTGCTGCGTTTCACTGGAGTTGAACGACGTTCCTGCTTCGCAGATTGTATATAATATTTGCGGATCGATCTATTTTAATCCTAGCTCCGAGCTAAGATTGTAGTTCGGCTTGCGCTCATAGCATATTGCTTTTCAAATTTAACAACGGCATTAGCAATCTTCCGCACAACGTGCCTCCCGTTCTTCAGCTTCTAATAATCCCAATTCATGACCAATTATTCATGACTAATTTCTGTCGCCTTTTCGAGTGCTTTTACATAGCTCGCTTTCAAATCGACGATTTCTTTTTGCGCCTTTTCTGCTTTTGCACGCCACTTCTTTACTTCTTGTTGGCAATTAGCCAATTGCTTTTTTCAAGCAATGACTTCTTTCTTGAGATAGTACTTCTCTCCATTTTTTAAAACCATTGGAAATTCGAGTATATCAGAAAAAAAACGGCGACAGTAATGTCCCCCCTTTAAAACAAGGGAAAAATTAATTGTGTTTATAAATTTTCGGCATTTTCGGACAAATATTTTGCAACACCTGCTGGAGAAGGCTGCATCCCAACATCACCTTTTTTCCAGTTTGCCGGACAAACTTTACCATTTTCTTCAGTAAATTGGAGGGCATCCACTATACGCAGGATTTCCGGAATACTTCGACCCAACGGTAAGTCATTTACAATTTGAGATCGGACAATTCCTTGCTTATCAATTAAAAAAGCGCCACGTAAAGCAACGCCGGCTTCGGAATGTTCTACTCCATAGCTGCGGCAAATGCTATGTGAAACGTCCGCAGCTAAAGTATACCGGACAGGTCCAATCCCACCTTTTTCTATGGGAACATTACGCCAAACATAATGGGCAAACTGTGAATCTATAGAAACAGCCACTACCTCTACATTGCGTTTGTGGAATTCATCAATCGCATGATCCAAAGCAATCAACTCAGAAGGACATACGAATGTAAAATTAAGAGGATAAAAGAAAACCAGCCCGTATTTGTTTTGGATGGCTTCAGTTAAATTAAAGTTTTCTACGATATCACCATTCGCCAACACTGCAGGAACCATAAAATCAGGGGCTTCATGACCCACTAAAACTACCATAATGCTACCTCCACATTTAAATTAGTACTAATTTAGTGTTATATTAGTTATTTGTCAAATAACACGAAGAATAGATTCCTCATTCTAACCGCACGGGGGTTGCCACTAGAAATTGCACCTGTAATGCGGTATCGTGCGAAAGTCAAGCGATAAAAATATGTTAATAGTCGGTCTGGTGAACACCTGAGTTTAGTGATCTTTGGGGCTACTAGCACGGTGGCCAATGAGTGGAAAATCACTAAGTTCAGTTTTTCGCTGAGAACTTCTAAATCAATCAAAAGGAAACTCAAAATGGCCTTTGAACTACCAAATCTGCCTTATAAGTTAAACGCCCTCGAACCCTATATTTCTCAAGAAACCATGGAATACCATCATGGCAAACATCATCGTGCTTATGTGGACAAATTGAACAAACTCATTAAAGGCACTCCCCTCGAAAAAAAATCCCTTGAAGAAATTATCATGCAATCCGATGGCGGCATTTTCAACAATGCAGCCCAAAGCTGGAGTCATAACTTTTATTGGCATTGTATGAGCCCAGAGGGTGGTGGAGACCCGAGCGGCGATCTTGCTTTGGCGCTAAAAGAATGTTTTGGGTCATTAGAAAAGTTTAAAGAAGAATTCACCAATTCCGCTAATAATCATTTCGGTTCCGGGTGGGCGTGGTTAGTCCAAGATAAAAATGGAAAACTGGAAGTCTTAAGTACAGTAAACGCTCGCAATCCCATGACGGAGAGTAAGAAACCATTATTAACCTGGGATGTATGGGAACATGCCTATTACATTGATAACCGCAACGATCGTCCCAAATACGTCAATAATTTTTGGTATGTAGTCAATTGGGACTTTGCAACAAAAAATTTTCAATCTAAATGATCCAATCTAAACTAAATGATCCAATCTAAATGATCAACGTTATTGTCAATGGAATTAACGGTAAAATGGGCCAAGTGCTTAAAGAGAGCATTACGGCCCAATCTGATCTTAATTTAGTTGCAGGAACGGGACGACAAGATAATTTAACGGAAATTATTAAAGCGACGGAAGCAGACGTGGTCATCGACTTCACTACCCCTCACGCGGTTTTTACTAACACAGAAACAATTATCAACGCGGGTGCGCGTCTCGTAGTTGGGACTACGGGATTAACCTTAGAACAGATTGGTATTCTATCGAAACAATGTCAGGTAAAAAAAATAGGTGGAATAATTGCTCCCAATTTTTCTTTAGGCGCCATCTTGATGATGAAATACGCCAGAGACGCTACCCACTATTTCCCAGATGCTGAAATTATTGAAATGCATCATCCTCATAAAATGGATGCTCCTTCAGGCACTGCAATCAAAACCGCTCAAATGATGTCGGAAGTAGATGCTTCTTCTCAAGGAGCTAAAGAAGAAGCCCCTCCTAACCACGCTCGCGGAGTATTAAAAAATAACGTGCCTATCCATTCTATTCGTCTTCCCGGTTTATTCTCCCACCAATCCGTAATTTTCGGCAGGAATGGTGAAACTCTGACCATTCGCCATGACGGAACGGACCGCAGTTGCACAATGCCTGGCGTTTTTCTGGCGTGTCGAAAAGTAATGGACTTGGATCATTTAGTGTATGGTTTAGAGAACATTTTGTGAGATCTAGTCAGGGGGTATTGGTAATTATCATACAATAAATTTCAGGATAAAATGGTTTATGTATGATAAGAAAATCAAAAGCTCTTAATTTTATTGCTCTGGTCGGGCTAGTCCACATTAGGGTCATTTTAGAGTGTCCCTTTTTGCAAAATTTCTTGATCGTTGTGTTGTGGAAGTGCGGTAAGGCATGGCTTTTCTTCATGATACCAGTACATGGGGGCCCCCAGGAGGGATCTCATCTTTCACCCAAACTAATTCTAATACCGAAACGGAAAAGCTCGCTGAAGAAACACTCCAATCCCTTACACCCTTCCCCGCCGCAGGTAAAGCGTTCTACCTGTTTCAGAATTAAAAGCTTTTATAATCAAGCACAACAACTATAAGCTATAAATAAGCTCTAGTAAGCAAAATTAATGTGCTCATTTTACTGCGAGAACTTTATTTTTGTTCCTTAATTAAAAATAGTTGTCGTGACTTCTTATAAGTTTGGAAGCAGAGTTTTGGGAGTCCGAGGAGGACACCAGCGAAGATCTAAATCGCGAGCCGCTTTAACTTCATCCAATCGCCCCACGGACTGACGATGCGGTGCGTTCTGCACTATTTCAGAATTATCTTTTATCTCAACCAAAATTTTCTGTAAGGCTTCTATAAAACGATCTAAAGTCTGTTTACTTTCTGTTTCGGTGGGCTCGATTAACAAACATTCAGGAATTAATAAAGGAAAATAAATTGTTGGCGCATGAAATCCGTAATCTAAAAATCGCTTAGCGATATCCAATGCAGTTATCCCGTATTGCCGGGTTAACAGTTTCACTGTCACAATAAATTCATGAGAAGCACGCCGATTCGGGAAAGCTAAAGTAAATCCTAACTGCGCTAAACGTTTCATTAAATAATTAGAATTTAAAGTAGAAAATTCAGCGACCCTAATAGTTCCTTCCTTGCCTAACATGCGCAAATAAATATACGCTCGCAATAATACACCTGCATTACCCATGAAAGTCGACAATCGGCCAATCGTTTTTGGCCGGTGTTTTTGTGTGATCCAATAATACCCCTCATCATTTTTTCCAACCATTGGCACTGGTAAAAATTCTACAAGTCTTCTGCTAGCTGCTACAGGACCCGCTCCAGGACCTCCCCCACCGTGCGGGGTCGCAAAGGTTTTATGCAAATTTAAATGCATGACATCGAATCCCATATCACCCGGTCGATATTTTCCTAAAATCGCATTTAAATTTGCTCCATCGTAATAAAGCAAGCCACCAGCGTCGTGAATAATTTTGGAAACTTCTATAATTTGCCTTTCAAATACACCCAACGTCGAAGGATTAGTTAGCATAATACCGGCCGTTTTAGGCCCCACCATTTTTTTCAATTTTTCAAGATCGATATCGCCTTCAGTTGTCGTCGCCACTTCTTTAACACTATACCCGCACATGGCGGCAGAAGCAGGATTGGTGCCGTGGGCAGCCTCAGGTACCAGCATTTCCGTGCGTTCATAATCACCCCGACTTTCATGATACGCCTTTATCATTGACACGCCGGCAAATTCACCTTGAGCACCTGCCATAGACGTTAGCGAAACTTTTTCCATTCCCGCGATATCTGCCAACATAATTTGCAATTCATAAAGACATTGCAAAAAAGACTGGCTTTGTAGCTCAGGTGTTAACGGATGGCGTTTTAAATAACCTGGGAGCGAAGCTAATCGATTAGCTGCTCGTGGGTTGTATTTCATTGTGCAAGAACCTAACGGATAAAAATGCGTATCAATTGAAAAATTTTCTGTGGATAATTGGGTGAAATGTCGAACCACTTCAAGTTCGGATAATTCGGGAAGATACGGTAAATCCCGACGTAATAAATCTGACGGAATATCATGAGCTTCTATTTTTTCCTGAATTTTTTGCGATCCTGCACGTCGATTTTCTTGCGATTTTTCGAAAATTAGCATTTTTTACTCGTTTTCTATCGTAATCGAAAAGTCCATTGAGTTAAATTATTTCAAGAAAAACTTTCTCATAATAGGCTATATCCTCATTGGTCTTCGTTTCTGTTACACAAATTAACAGACAATTCCCTAGTTCAGGGTAATCCTCTTTTAAAGAATACCCGGCTAAAATCCCTCGTTGATCCATTTGGCTAATCACTTTTTCCACCGGTTTTTTCAATCGAACTACGAATTCATGAAAAATAGGTCGAGTAAATATCGGCGTAATTTCTTTGAGAGCGGATAAACGCTGAAACAGATCCCGCGCTTTTGTGTGGGACGCTAATGCCACTTCACGTAAACCTTTTGCTCCTAGTAAACTTAAATAAATAGTAGCTGCGGTTACCACCAACCCTTGATTAGTACAAATATTTGAGGTGGCTTTAGAACGGCGAATGTGTTGTTCGCGGGCTTGTAGGGTTAAAGTAAATCCTTCACGACCCTCACCATCAACGGTTCTTGCTACGATTCTCCCCGGAAGTTGTCGCACATATTCTTTCTTACAACCTATAAATCCAAAATAGGGTCCACCGGAGGCTAAAGGAACCCCTAAAGGCTGTCCTTCGCCACAGGCGATGTCCACGCCTTGTTGCCGCCCCCACCGTCCAGGCGGTTTTAATAAAGTCATTGCTAAGGGATTCACGCTAGCAATAACTAAAATATCCTGTCCATGAGCCCAATCTGTTAACGTATCTACAGCTTCTAAAGCGCCAAAAAAATTAGGCTGCGGAATGATGAGAGCGGTAACATCTGTCATATCCACAGTACCTAGCCATTGGTGATCTACTATTCCTTGCTTAAGATCATAAGGAATAACCTCGACACTAATTTTTTGCTGTTGGACAATTGATGTCAGAACTTGTCGATAAGCTGGGTGGACAGTGGCTGGGACTAAAATGCGGCGTGTTTTGCCTCGCTTGAGGCGGACTGCCATCAACGCCGCTTCAGCTAAGGCGCTGGCGCCATCGTACAAAGAAGCATTAGAAACGTCCATGGCCAGCAATTCAGCCATCATGGTTTGATATTCGTAAATTAATTGCAAGTTTCCTTGACTGGCTTCAGCCTGATAAGGCGTATATGCCGTGTAAAATTCTCCTCGCGTGGTAATTTCCCACACGGCCGCGGGAATGTGGTGTTCATAAGCACCGGCACCAATAAAGCATAGTGATTTTTGAGGCTCGCGTTCCTCCATGAGGTGGGTAATAGCTGCTTCATTTAATCCTTCTGGAATCTGCTTGAGCGCGGCACGCATTAAATTAGAAGGAATCTCATCAAATAACCGTTCAATGTTATCAGCACCTATAAGGGCTAACATTTCCTTTTGATCGTTAGGTGTATGGGGAATAAAAGGCATTATTTTTCCTGGGTTAAGGTTTCATAATCGGGAGCGTTTAATAACGCATCGAGTTCACTTTCGTCATCAGGTCTGATGCGATAAAGCCAACCATCGCCGTAAGGGTCACGATTTACCAAGGCTGGGTCCGTTTGAAGTGCTTCATTAACTTCCACCACCTTACCCGTTAAAGGGGAATAAACATCAGCTGCTGTCTTTACGGATTCCACCACAGCTACTTCATCACTAGCATCTACTTGGCCATCGACATCCGGTAATTCAACAAATACGAGGTCCCCTAGCTGTTCCTGAGCATGATCCGTAACCCCTACCGTAAAAGTACCATCGGATTCCTTCCTTACCCATTCATGACTTTTGCTGTAGTGTAGTTCCGCAGGAAATTCTACCATTCTTATCTCCTTCAAAAGATT
This sequence comes from Coxiella-like endosymbiont, assembly GCF_030643785.1. Classification (NCBI taxonomy): domain Bacteria; kingdom Pseudomonadati; phylum Pseudomonadota; class Gammaproteobacteria; order Legionellales; family Coxiellaceae; species Coxiella-like endosymbiont. The sequence goes on from NZ_CP094378.1 coordinate 36,198, forward strand.
TTTTTATTCAAAAGGTTTTTTTACCTCGACGCACAAAAGGTGGCTTGATTATCTTAAGCGGAATTTGTTTACCTCGCCGTTCGATAGAAGCGGCCTCAAACTCCTCATTAGGAATACGAGCCAAGGCAACAGCCTGTTTTAAGGTAGGAGAAAAACTACCGCTGGTAATTTCTCCTTTCTGCTGATTATTTAACCGAATTTTTTGATGATTCCGCAAAACACCAGGTTCTTCCATGATTAATCCAACCAGCTGTTCTTCAATGCCTCGGTCTAATTGGTTCTCTAAAGCGGTACGACCGATAAAATTGCGATTGGGATCATCCCAAGACACTGTCCAACCGAGATTGGAACAAAGGGGAGATGTTGTTTCATCCATGTCGGTACCATATAAATTTAACCCCGCCTCCAAACGGAGGGTATCTCGAGCTCCTAACCCACAAGGTCTCGCTCCACCACGCACCGCTTTTTGCCATAATTCGCGCGCTTGCGGATCGGGAACAATCATTTCGAACCCATCTTCCCCGGTGTATCCAGTACGAGCTATCAATAAATCATCTGACAAAATAAATTGAAAGGACTTAAGCTGTGTTAATTTTGCATTGATCGCTTCATCAAAAATCTTTTGAGCGACGGAAAATACCTCAGGGCCTTGAATGGCAATAATACACATTTTGGGCTGCTCGTTAACACTCACTTGATAAGGTCGGCTTTGCTTTTTCATCCAAGCCACATCTTTTTCTCGAGTTGCTGCATTAATTACGAGTCGATAATGAGAGTGGAATAAATAATAAACAATAAGATCATCGATCACTCCTCCAGTGTCGTTCAACATACAGCTGTAGAGCGCACGACCGAGCTCCTTAAGTTTCGCAATATCATTAGCTAATAGAAAGCGCAGAAAAGACGTAGCATTTTCCCCTTTTATATCAACAATTCCCATGTGGGAAACATCAAAAATACCAACATGCTGCCGCACTCGGTGATGCTCATCAATTTGTGATCCATAATGGAGAGGCATTTCCCAACCAGCAAAATCAACAAAGTGAGCCTTTGCTTGAGAATGCTCTTCGTAGAGCGGTGTGCGTTGAAGCATATGGTGAAGCATATGGCAGGGATTATATTAGATAAGACTAGGAATGCCAAGCCAGCAATCAGAGATTTAATTAAGAATAAAGAAAAACCCTGCTTTAAGCAGGGTTTTCTAGCGATAAAATCCTTGAGGGCAATTACATCATGCCACCCATGCCGCCCATACCACCCATTCCTCCCATATCACCACCAGCGACAGGTTCCTCTTTCTCTTTTGGAGCTTCAGTCACCATGCATTCCGTAGTAATCATGAGCCCCGCAATGGAAGCTGCATTTTGTAAGGCCGTGCGAGTAACCTTGGTGGGATCGAGAATACCCATCTCAATCATGTTCCCATATTCGCCTTTAGCAGCATTGTAACCATAATTTACATCCTTATGATTCAATACCTTATCGGCGATAACGGCGGCTTGTTCTCCTGCATTTTTTATAATTTGAGAAATCGGATAAGCCATAGCGCGACGGGCAATTTCAACACCCGTGCGTTGATCTTCATTGTCCACGTTGATATCCTCCAAAGCCCTTATAACGCGGATCAATGCCACACCACCACCAGGTACTACCCCTTCTTCCACAGCAGCGCGAGTTGCATGAAGAGCATCTTCCACGCGCGCTTTTTTCTCCTTCATTTCAACTTCCGTCGCAGCACCCACCTTAATTACTGCAACACCACCAGCTAATTTAGCCAGACGTTCTTGCAATTTCTCCTTATCATAATCGGAAGTGCTTGCTTCAATTTCTACTCGGATTTGTTTTACGCGGTCTTTAATGTTGCCAGTATCGCCCGCGCCATCAATAATAGTGGTGTCTTCTTTAGTGACCACTACACGTTTAGCGGAACCTAAATCACCCAGCGTTGCTGATTCCAGTGATAATCCAACTTCTTCAGAAATCACTTTAGCGCCAGTCAAAACAGCAATATCTTGCAGCATTGCTTTGCGACGATCACCAAAACCTGGAGCCTTAACAGCGGCTACTTTCACAACCCCACGGATGTTATTCACTACTAAAGTTGCTAAAGCTTCGCCTTCAACATCTTCTGCCACTACTAAGAGTGATCGACCGGATTTTGCAACGTTTTCCAATAACGAAATTAATTCACGAATATTAGAAATCTTCTTGTCTACTAATAAAATAAATGGATTTTCAAGTTCTGCGCTCATGTTTTGTTGATTGTTGATGAAGTAAGGTGACAGGTAACCACGATCGAACTGCATCCCTTCTACTACTTCCAACTCATTTTCCAACCCAGAGCCATCTTCTACAGTAATAACACCTTCTTTACCCACCTTTTCCATTGCATCAGCAATAATTTGACCAATAGATTCATCTGAGTTAGCTGAAATGGTTCCTACTTGAGCAATGGCGGTTTTATCTTCGCAGGGTTTAGAAATTTGTTTCAATTCTGCAACAGCAGCGGCTACCGCTTTGTCAATACCGCGTTTCAAATCCATCGGATTCATACCGGCTATAACGGCCTTGATGCCCTCTACTAAAATAGCTTGTGCTAATACAGTAGCAGTTGTCGTGCCGTCACCAGCATCGTCCGAAGTGCGGGAAGCCACTTCTTTAACCATTTGGACGCCCATATTTTCGAATTTATCTTTTAATTCAATTTCCTTAGCAACACTCACACCGTCTTTAGTAACGGTTGGAGCACCAAATGATTTATCTAATACAACGTTGCGGCCTTTAGGGCCCAAAGTTACCTTCACGGCGTTTGCTAAAACATCCACACCACGACTCATTGCGTGTAATGCTTCATGAGAAAACTTTAAAACTTTTGCAGCCATTTTTCTTCTACCTCTTTATTTCCACTGTTTATTTCCACTGTCGGTTATTCTTCAATTACACCCATAATGTCATCTTCTCGCATGACAACATATTCCTTGCCACCAACTTTGACTTCGGTGCCAGCGTATTTGCCGAACAAAATACGATCGCCAACTTTGACATTCAAAGGGCGAACCTCACCATTTTCAAATTTGCCGGGGCCGACCGCGACGATTTTTCCTTCAGAAGGTTTTTCAGCGGCAGAGTCTGGAATGACGATGCCACCTGCTGAAGTGCGTTCTTTTTCTTCAAGGCGATGGACCACCACTCGATCGTGTAATGGACGTATATTCATGCTTCCTCTCCATAATTTAAACTAATTTTTTTCGCTTTAATGAGCTCATTAAGTGTGAGCTACAATCACTAGATCATATAGGGGCACCAAAATAAAAATTCAAGGGCCAAGGGCAAAAGTTAAAACAAAAATGAAAGCAGAAAATTTGAGTATTAGCGGTAGTTCTGTACAGACGAAATTGGCAAGTGGAGGAAAGCGAAATTGACAAGTTCCAGAAACGGAGGAGGTTTGGGGTGAAAGAAAAGATTATGATAAGCTCAGCGCGAATTCGATTTCTGTGGCGAGGTTATTTATGCTGGATTCATTTAAAACATTACATACACTGACCGTTAATGGCAAAACTTATTACTACCATAGTCTTTCAGCAGCAGAAGAAGCAGGGCTTTCAAATATTCATTCCTTACCGTATTCACTAAAAATTCTTCTAGAAAATCAATTACGTCACGAAGACGGCCAAACAGTTACCCATGACCATATCAAAGCTTTCGCGCATTGGCTGCAAGAAAAGCACTCCGACCGAGAAATTGCCTATCGGCCCGCTAGAGTATTGATGCAAGACTTTACTGGCGTTCCTGCCGTTGTGGACTTAGCCGCCATGCGCGATGCTATGGCAGCCATGAAAGGTGATCCAGCTAAAATTAATCCCCGCTGTCCCGTGGATCTTATCATTGACCATTCGGTCCAAGTGGATGAATTCGGCAATGAAAAAGCTTTCCTGGATAATGTACATATAGAAATGCAGCGAAATTATGAGCGGTATACATTTTTAAAGTGGGGACAACAATCATTCCGCCATTTCCAATTAGTTCCCCCTGGAACCGGTATCTGCCATCAAGTGAATTTGGAATATTTAGGGCGGGGAGTATGGTCCAGCCCCGTGGGCGATAAACTGTTTGCCTATCCGGACACTGTGGTAGGGACAGACAGTCATACTACTATGATCAATGGCCTGGGAGTTCTCGGATGGGGCGTGGGAGGCATAGAGGCAGAAGCGGCCATGTTAGGTCAACCTATTTCTATGTTAATTCCTGAAGTGATCGGCTTTCGTCTGTTAGGTAAATTACGAGAAGGCGTAACTGCAACTGATCTTGTTTTAACGGTAACTCAAATGTTGCGGCACAAAGGGGTGGTGAGGAAATTTGTGGAGTTTTATGGCCCGGGTCTCGCCGCACTTCCACTCGCCGATCGTGCAACTATTAGCAATATGGCTCCGGAATATGGAGCTACTTGCGGTTTGTTTCCCATCGATGCGGAAACTATTAAATACATGGAATTGACCGGTCGCGATCCTGAAGTCATTGAACTGGTGAAAGCCTATTCTAAAGCACAAAGCACCTGGTATGACGAAAATACGCCGGAACCCTCTTTTAGCGACACGCTCTCCCTAGATCTTTCCATGGTCGAACCAAGCCTGGCAGGTCCCAAGCGGCCGCAAGATGGTGTTGAGCTATCTGCTTTAAAAAAAGCCACCGAAAATTTTGTTACGATGGCTAAACGAGATCAAGAATTAGGCCAAGCATTCAAGAGCACCGATGATATGTATCTCCACCATGGAGATGTAATTATTGCAGCGATTACCAGCTGCACAAATACCTCTAATCCCAGCGTAATGCTTGCTGCAGGCCTTCTGGCCAAAAAAGCTGTGGAAAAAGGCTTACAAAGAAAGCCTTGGGTCAAATCGTCACTGGCCCCGGGATCCAAAGTAGTCACAGATTATTTAAAAAAAACAAGACTAATTAGTTACTTAGAAAAACTTGGGTTTTATTTAGTAGGCTATGGTTGTACCACCTGTATCGGTAACTCTGGGCCGTTGCCTGAAACGATCGCTAAAACGATCACAGAAAATGATTTAATTGTTTCAGCTGTTTTATCGGGCAATCGTAACTTCGAAGGCCGAATCCATCCTTTAGTCAAAGCGAATTGGTTAGCCTCGCCCCCGCTAGTAGTAGCTTTTGCCTTAGCTGGGACTACTCGAATTGATCTTACTAAAGATCCAGTGGGAGTAAATGCTCAGAGCGAGCCTGTTTATTTACATAACATCTGGCCGTCGAATGCAGAAATTGCCAAAGCCGTTCAGCAAGTACGCAAAGAAATGTTTCGTAAAGAATATACGGATGTGTTTAAAGGCCATGGTGAATGGCAACGTATTACTGTGTCTGCTGGCAATACTTTTGAGTGGCAAGGAGATTCTACGTATATAAAAAAACCTCCATTTTTTGAAAATATGAAAATCCAGCCCGAACCTTTAAAAGAAATAAAAGGAGCACGTATTTTAGCGGTTCTCGGTGACAGCGTAACAACAGATCATATCTCTCCCGCAGGTACTATTAAACCAGACAGTCCCGCCGGTAAATATTTAATTGGAAAGGGTATTAGAATTAAAGATTTTAATTCCTACGGTTCTCGTCGGGGAAATCATGAAGTGATGATGCGAGGCACCTTTGCCAATATTCGAATTCGAAACGAAATGCTGTCGAACGTAGAGGGTGGGTTTACCAAGCATCTTCCTGATGGTGAGCAATTATCCATTTATGATGCGGCCATGAAATACCGCGATGAAAATATTCCACTGGTAGTAATCGCCGGGAAGGAGTATGGCACAGGCTCTTCTCGTGATTGGGCTGCTAAGGGTCCGCGATTGTTGGGCGTTACAGCTGTTATTGCGGAAAGTTTTGAACGCATCCATCGTTCTAATTTAATCGGCATGGGTGTTTTACCACTCGAATTTAAAAATGGCGCTAACCGTAAAAGCTTAAAATTAGAAGGCAACGAAGTAATTGACATCACGGGCATAGAAAATAATTTACGTCCCAGTAGGTATGTTGTCTTGACGATCAAGCGCAAAAGCGGAATTATTGAAAAAATTTCGCTGCATTGTCGAATCGACACCGAAAATGAATTGGCTTATTACCACCACGGCGGCATTTTACCATTCGTATTACGTCAAATGTTATCGACTACGTAGGATGGATTAGCGCCGCGGGTACGTAATCCACCTTAGAGAATTCTTTCTAATCTTTTGAAATTAATTATAAATTCATTGTCTAATTTCGTAATTTCCTATCGTCGCTAAAATATGTTCAGATAAGAAAAAACAAACAGGAGGAATAGGCATGAAAAGTTGGATAAAGCAGAAAAATCTGACGTTATCGCCTATGTATTTTTGCAAGTAGTGTGGGATTCAAATTCTGAAACGAGCCAAAAATATGGTGTCCCTTTTCTCCCTTCGAGAAGCTCTGGCCGGACATTTACATTTCGACGATTTACGGGCTAATCTGCCAGCAAAACTATCCCTGAAATATGCCATCTGGCAAGGATTTTGTTCGCAATCATCGACAGGATCCTGCGCTGCTGTTTAACAAGACTGTTCGACAGATAGTTGTCATTTAGCTTTTTTAAAAAAGATAAAGACGTCTAGCAAATGAATAATTTCGGCGCTTTTATAAATTTAGCCGTAGGATCTATAACACAAAAAAATTATTTCCATTGGTGGCGCTAATACCATTTCAAAATAATTCGGTTTCTACCCGATACCTTTCAATCTATTTTGCCAACCAAGAGGCATTTTTAGCATCGCTGCAAAATTGGTTAAATTAAATCAAAGCTCTCAATGGCGTTGATTATGGTTTCGACATCCAAATTAACCCTGATAGTTCACAAAAACCCGATGCCTCACAAACCTTAACCGGACTATAATCAGTTATTTAATTTAATTAAAGCAACTCGGGAACACCTGGGTGTTAATACTTATATTTCTGTAACCATTACCACAAATAAAGATTATCTCCAATACTCCAATACATTAATAAATTCGTTTCGGGTGTTCTTCCAGGTGGTTGATTAAAACAATTGCTCCGTACGTAACGGTCCTTGGGATCACACCAGCGATTCTGGAACGCTATCGCATGTGATGCTCCTCCAACAAAGTCCAATTTTCTCAGCCACTCCTAGTATTAATTACGGCGTAGAGGAGATTACTCAACAAGTATTGGATTATGGAGTGCCTGCAAATAAACTCCAAATCGAAATTGCGGCCTATGGTTGTGGCTTCTCAGGGGTAGAAAGGGGAAGTTCTTCTCCTATACCGGCTTTGATCAAGCTTGGGTGGGGTCGGAGGGGGTCCTAGTCATTTTCCGGCCCGTTATGTGAATAATCAAGACGGTATGTTGCCTTACAAAATATATCAAGGCCACTTTACAAAGTGAGGAGTTTTACAAAGTGAGGAGAATTATTAGAACTATAACATTACACAAGGCAATCAAATTATTGCTTCTTACGTTTATAGTCCCATCGCGAAGCAGTTTGTGGGGTATGAATCCCTGGATGAATTGAAGTCCCTCCTGCCAATTCATCCATATCCAACACCTCAGAGGCGCTATTTTGTGGTCAATGAATACGGATGCTGCAGCCGATGGTTCCCAAGGAGACAGCTTAGTTAGCGCTTATCGGGAAGGATATTTAGAATAAGGGAATGAGAGGTTTTTTTATTCGCTTTAGGACTATTTTTCTTTTTCTATCTCAATAAATGCTGAAATGCCTAAATAACCCCATCCCTGTTGATTAGACGTTTCAATTCAGTGCCACAGGCCAAAGATTACCAAACCATCATTGGCATTTGGCACATAAAACCGGGATTCTATATTTATTTACCGCAATCCCGTCTCTTTTGATTCACCCAAATCGACTGAAGACCGCCTAGAACAACTGCTCTGTCCGGAAGCGAACGCTACTAAAGATTAAGCTTGGAAAACTGCCCGTTTATTCGGGCTAGCTAGTTTATTCGGGCTAGCTATATTAAAAATCCCTATTCCGATAATTAAATTAAGCCCACCAACACCTTACCTTCAGGTAAATTATCAAGGTTGTAAGGTTGTTCGGAATTTATCAAGATTGTTCGGAATATTTAAGGTTATTGTTATCCCCCCCACTTCAAAAACGGTAATCCTCAATCTCGCTGGAAATTATATGCAACCTACTTATCCCTCAGCAGTAGATATTGCTCCGGATAAAACAATCTCTTTAAAAAATTTAAAAAAAAGAAATTACACCTACGCCAAAGAAGATAAAGTAACCCAGCTCTTGGGGCATAAAAATTTATTCCTAATTTTATTAGCGAGTTTTTTTGGTTTTGGTTTATCCAGCACAAAATTATTATTCAAATTCGGTCCATGGATAAATGGCTATTTTGATGTTAGCCCATATTTTACTCAGTCAGTATTATAACCATACTGTTGTGGGTTGTACATTAGCTATCGGCTCTGCCCTGGTGTTAGATGCTCTTTTCAACCACACAAACAACTTCGTAAAAAATACGAAAATCCCTGGGGTTAATCTTATTTATTTACGAAATTGCGTTGGTTATTAGTGCAGTTTCTGGAAATACCAATCCGCTCCACCCTTTTCCATCCGCTCCACCCTTTTCCGGGAATGTTAGAAAAACAAAAAAATGGAATCGTCAAGAGCGATTTATTTCAGTTTATTCATTTCAGAAGTCGAGCAACAAGTAAAAATAGCTCAAGCTCAACAATCAACCTATACTAATTGATTTTTACGCGGATTGGTGCATTTCCTGCAAACCAAACAGATGGACCAATTCACCTTTGCAAATCCAAGAGTGCAAAAAGCGCTACAACCTTTCCGTTTGTTGCGCGCAGATGTCACGCACAACAATTTAGAAAATCAATTAGTGGAAAGACACTTTGGAGTCATTGCCCCATCCACACTGTCCTATTTCTTAATGTCAATGGTAAGGAGATCTCTAACTCACATATTGTGTAGGTGAGATATCGGCTTCAAAATTTTTAAATCATTTAAATAAAGTTAAAAATGAAAGTTAAAAATGAGAGCTCTAGCGTTACCGAATTCTTGAGAAAAAAACGAAAAAGAAAATAGTAAAGATCTCGGACAATTCCTTTCGCCTTATGTAGTCCTTATCATGAGGATCTTTGCTTTTGGGCGGTATGGGATCATTGTAGGACACGTGCATTTATTTAAAAATAGGACAAAAAATAGGACAAAACTGATCCTAATGTGAGTATTTTATGATCAAATAATCTCTAAAAAGTCGATATCTTGCCGAGATCTGTAGCGAATAAGTCGATAACTTTCAATTCTAGACAATCAAGGCCGAGTAAGGCAGAATTACCGACACAGTTATTTCTCGTAAAAAGCGGGATAGTGATTTGGTAAAAGTATGCTGACAGATTACAAGGAACTTCTTCGTGGACATACGTAAAATTAAAAAACTCATCGAATTGATCAATGAAACAGGCGTAGGAGAAATCGAAGTAAAATCCGGCGAAGAATCGGTGCGCATCAGTCAATTTCCTCAACAACAATCTTCTATCGATCCTCCTCCCACCACGCCTACTGTGCTAGCGGGTTCACCGGCACCCTCTGCTAGATCTATTTCTACTCAACCAGAAGCGAAGAAAGAAGCTCCTGTCGTAGGGACCTTAAGAAGTCACTTTTTAAAATCTCCTATGTTAGGGACGATCTATTTATCACCAACCCCTGGAGCTAAGCCTTTCGTAGAGGTTGGACAGCGGGTTTCTATAGGCGACACCGTGTGCCTTATTGAAGCAATGAAGATGTTTAATAAAATTGAAGCTGACAAAAGTGGTGTCATTAGCGCTCGCCTCGTCGAAAATGAACAGCCGGTGGAGTTTGATCAACCACTCTTTATCATTGAACAAGACTAGACGGGGGTATCTTCATGTTTAAAAAAGTATTAATCGCTAACCGTGGCGAAATTGCCTTACGCATTCACCGAGCCTGTAAAGAAATGGGTATCCAAACAGTAGCCGTTTATTCTATTGCCGATCAAAATCTCATGCACGTACGATTGGCTGATGAAGCGGTTTGTATTGGACCGTCCAATAGTACTAATAGCTATTTGAGTATTCCGGCCGTTATTTCAGCCGCTGAAATCGTTCATGCTGATGCCATCCATCCAGGCTATGGCTTCCTTGCGGAAAATCCAAATTTTGCTGAGCAAGTGGAAAAAAGTGAATTTACGTTTATTGGGCCTTCCCATGACACTATCCACCTTATGGGAAATAAAGTCTCAGCCATTAAAGCGATGAAAGAAGTCGGTCTTCCTTGCATTCCTGGCTCCGATGGTGCCCTAACTAAGGACAACGATGCCAATATAGCAATTGCCCGCCGCATTGCTTATCCCGTTTTAATTAAGGCCGCGGGAGGCGGTGGCGGTCGAGGGATGCGCGTAGTTCGTCAAGAAGTGGATTTATTAAATTTCATCGCTTTGACGCGAACAGAAGCAGTCGCTGCTTTCGGCACGGATGAAATTTACATGGAAAAATACCTTGAAAATCCCCGGCACATCGAAATCCAAGTGCTGGGAGATGGTAAAGGGAATGCTATTCATCTGGGAGAACGCGACTGTTCCATGCAACGCCGTCATCAGAAGGTTATTGAAGAGGCTCCAGCCCCAGGTATCACACCGGAACAACGTGCCACTATTGGCGAGCGGTGTGTCCGAGCTTGTATTACTATAGATTATCGAGGTGCCGGAACCTTCGAATTTCTCTATGAAAAAGGCAAATTTTATTTTATCGAAATGAACACACGGGTTCAGGTGGAACACCCCGTTACCGAAATGATTACGGGTATTGATATTGTAAAAGAGCAAATTCGTGTGGCCGCGGGACACCCTTTACGTTACAAACAAAAAGATATTGAAATCAAAGGACACGCGATTGAATGTCGCATCAACGCTGAAGATCCTAAAAATTTTATGCCGTCTCCTGGAGTGGTGACCGCTTATCATGCCCCCGGGGGTTTGGGCGTGCGTATGGATTCTCACCTTTATACCGATTATCAAGTTCCTCCTTATTACGATTCCCTCATCGGCAAATTAATCGCTTACAATGACAATCGTCTCGAAGCTATTGCTCGCATGAAAAATGCCTTAACTGAGTTAGTAATTGAAGGAATAAAAACTAATGTCCCGCTTCATCAGATGATGATGGAGGACGAAGATTTTTATAAGAGAGCACAAAATATCCACTATCTAGAAAAAAATTAGGACTAAAATGAGTTTCCGCTCTAATCCTTCTTAGCTCTTAACGCAGGATGGCTTTCATTTCCGAGCTGAGAAATCTCGTTTTTTAAAGAAATTTCTATTCTCATTTTAGGAAGCCTTAGTTTTAGGAAGCTTAGGTAGTATCTTCAAAAGCGAAAAAGCCCACCCCTGCTTTTGCTTAAAAAAGCAGCACTTAAAAGCCCAGTACTAACCGGGAACAGTTAGATTAATAATTAATCTCATGAAAAATCTCAGGAAAATTCTGAATTCAAAACAATAATCCAAATAAATCGTTAGGATTTCTGCTTTCAGGAACCATATCAAGCATATGCCCAACATGAAAATCTTCTGCGAGACTGTATACCAACCGCAAGATCACATAATCTTCTAAGGCAAATCCCACAGAATCAAAAACAAAAATTTCATCATTTGAAGTGCGTCCTAATTTTTTCCCTTGACTTAACTCCCATAATTCCGCATAAATGTTCGTGGAATTATAATTTTGTATTTCTCCTTCCTCTTTAGATTGCTCGAGGAATTCAATAACTATTTTACTTTGTTCTAGAATTTTGGGATCCAATTCCGTTTTACCTGGGCAATCTCCGCCAATAGCGTTTATGGTCATTCCTGGCTTTATCCATTCTTCTTTTAATATTTTTGATTCTTTTCGAGCAGCTGTAAGAGTGGTAATAAGGGTGGTAATAATATCAGCATTTTTCACACTAGATTCTACATTTTCCTTTTGTTGCAAATCAAAACCATAAGGCAACAAATTTTTTGCAAATTTTCCCATTGCGTTTAGATCGATATCAAAATAATTAATAGTTTGAATATCAAACAGAATTTTGTAGGCAATCACTTGAAATTCCGATTGCGCTCCAGTGCCTATGATGGCGAACGTTCTGGAGTTGGATTTAGCAAGATATTTAGAGGCTAAGGCAGCCGTAGCAGCAGTTCGTAAAGCAGTTAATAGCGTCATCTCGCTTATCATAAGCGGATAGCCTGTTGCCACATCTGCCAGCATCCCAATTCCAACAATTGTTTGTTTATTATCTTGTGGATTATGTGGGTGTCCACTAACATATTTGACGGAATAATAATCCTTCCCCAAAAAAGGCATTAACTCCAGAACTCCTTTCTCTACTGTTGAAGCTACGCGAGGCATCTTTTCAAACTCATCCCAGCAGGAAAACGTCAACTCTAATCTGTCAATCAGCTGCGAAAAAAATTTCTCCAAAGTTATCTTTCGAATTAAATTTTTCACATCATCGAAGGTAATAATCCTAACCATTATTAATCCTGTATGTTTATAGGTACGCAATCAAAAAATTTCTGAATGACTACCTAATGCCATGAGTATATTTTCTTTATCCTTTATGATTTTGGTTTCACGATCATGATATTTTACGGGGATAGTTTTATTGTTCTAACAGATCAACCGCTTTCTTAAGTTCTTCTAATAAAATGAATTTCTTATGCCGTCATTTTTTAAGACATTTTTTAAAACGTTTTGGTTTTCTCTAATTTTAGCATTAGAGATCATCAAGCTGATGATTGAATTCAGTTAAGGTCTCTATATCATAGATCGGATATCTACGATGGCTTGATTCAGCAGTTTATTCTCCTTACGAGGCACAGCGCTCATCAAAGCTAACCGGGCATAGCAGCTGGCTGAGAGACTCATCTCTCTAGCTCTTGCTTTGATCATCTTAATTTAATTTCTCATCTACGGTTATTTGAATCTTATAACTCATAATATTAATATCAGCTCCAAATCTCGTAACAATTATGATTCATTATGACTCATTTGTCAAGGCATGGTGGTGAAAGGAGGTGCTACTGAAACATCAAATCCATTTCATATTTCTTTCACAATGATCTTGCAGATTCTTCAAGAAGAAAAACATAGAGCCGCTATTTATTGATTGTACTCCAGACTGATCAACCATGAACATTTTACTTATTTGAATTTCTTGCTTATCAAAAGATTACACTCTATTTAGAGACCTAATTTGTCTTTGGGAAATACCCATATTCAGGGATAGGCCAAAAACTGTAGAATAATAAGTTGGAAAAAACACAACATTTAATTGGAGCTCAGAAGTAAGGGGATATGAACTAGATGTCCAAGGCATCGTTAATAATACTAATTATTTTCATTATTTTGATCACGCTAGAATTAAATTCCTTCTTTCAAAAGGAATTGACTCGAGTGAATGGCGCAAAAAGGGCTTTGATCTTGTTTTAATTCATGTCGATATGGCAATAAAGGCCTCTCTTCGAGCATACGATAAATTCCATGTTATCTTAACAGCAGAACTTTTAAAAAAATTACGGATCCTATTCCATCAAAAAATTTTTTATACCTCAGGCGGAAAAGCTGATAGCCGAAGCAAGAAACACAGTTGTCTCATCTCAAATAAAACCTTTCCTCCTACTCGTTTCCTAAAGAATTAGAAATATTATTATTCCTATACGATAAACTTAATATATATAAAATATATATATAAAAGGTATCTATTCATCCATCTAATATCCTTACAGCGAAATTTAAGATCACTATTTTTCTTTGAAAGAATATAATTACAATGTAGTTGATTCGCAGTATTTCAACCTCCGCCAGCGGAAATAACCCGCAATTGCCATGCCGAGGTAAATTACCAATAGAATTCTATGGGCGGGAATACCTTTATAGAAATACAGTCCTACGTACAAAGCATCAACGACAAACCATAAAAACCAGGTCTCAATCATCTTTTTACAAATCATCCATTGAGCGATTAAGCTGAGTATTGTGGTGATCGCGTCAATATACGGAACTTGGGAATTCGTGAAATGCTTCAACAATTCAGCGGTTATCAACATACCGAAAAATGCTACAATACTTAAAATCAACGCCAAAGGGACCGTAAGGTTCGTTATCGCTAAAGTTTCAGCTCCTTTATTTCGAGTCCATTGATACCAACCATAAAACATCGATAGAAAGTAAATCCCAGTCAAGGTCATATCACCGTAAATTCCCGTTAAACCATACAACACAATATTAATTGTTGTGGCTACGGCGCCGAGCGGCCACGCCCATTTATAAGCTTTGACATAAAAAACTGTAGAAAATAAGGAAAAAACAGAGCCCGAAATATCCAAGGCATGTAAAAGAAAATGCATGGAGGCAAGATACGGTGGTACTTTTGCTTTGTCAAGAATAGGATCCGTACCGATACAACAGAACTTTCTTGTAAATTGCGATCAATGAGACACCCGATTTATCCAAACTTTCTGGTTAGGGAACCGCTAGTTTTGAGTAGCGATCCAATCTCTTGGCACCAAGTAATATTCCAACAGTTTGACTTCAGACACTACCTGGTTCCGGCTGCTAATCGGGACCCCACGCTACCAGCAGTGGTAGCGACATTAATATCAATTTTGTTCTTCCACCAAACTCTAAACCGAAACGAGTGCCTCGATCATACAATAAATTAAATTCCACATAGCGGCCACGACGATAAATTTAGAATTCGCGTTCACATTCGCGCCATATGGATATTCTTTTCGCCTCTTAACAATAGGTAAATAAGCTTGTAAAAAACTATTTCTTAGAAATTTAATAAATTCAAAAGTACGCTTAAATCCCCACTTGTTTAAATCATCAAAAAATATTCCCCCTATACCGCGCTACTCTTTTCGATCTTTAAGATAAAAATAATCATTAAACGCTGCAAATTGAAAAAAATTTCTTTACTAAAAGAATCACAAGCTTGTTTGGCTACAAGGTGCCAATAATAACCAACAGTCTTCTTCAAATCCGTAATAAAGTGTTAAATCGTATCCGCCACTGAACCACCATACCGGTGCACAATCCTCTAGTTCTGTAATAAAAAATTGAAAATTAGCGTGAGTGCTAGGCACATATGGATTTTTAACGTGAATAACTAAAGAAATTCCTTCCGCGTTAAAATAAGAATCCTTTAATTCTAGATGTTTTTGAGTAGTTGCAGCGGGTAAATTGCCGTAGACATGGGAAAAATTAACACCGCCTTGCTCAATCACAGAACCGTCTCTCAAAAGCCGATTTCCCCCCTTGGTTTTTCCCACAATACTTATTGAAATTGAGCTTCGCCTCCATCTTCTTTTTCAAGAATCTGACAAATTTCATCCTGAAAGTTCCGCAAATAAATTTTAACTTCTGCTATTTTGCGTTCCTATTCTTTGAAATATTTCATTTAAAATTATTTTTACCATTTAATTATTACGTTTCCTTGGTTGATTTGACTCAGACCTTTTTAAAAAAGATTTTTCTCTGTCTGTGACAGTTACTTATGTTCCTCAAGCGTGAGGAACAAGGGTAAAACGAGGGCTAATATCTTTGTTTTAATATAAAAATCACACATTTCCGCAATATGGTGGCGATAATACGCCCCACCATACCAGATAAACCGCTCTACTAAATTGTCAGCTTCCACATCATTCATTCCATCTCCAATATGAGCAATGCGAGGATGATTCTTTCTTAAATTTTCAATTATTTCGTGTTTCTCCAGTCGATAAGTCATCGGAAAGTTTTCTTCGTAGCCATCAAATTGCTTTTCTTTTTTAAAATACACATCAACTACAAAAACGTGTGAGATAGAAATTCCTAGACATTTGCAAAAAGCTTCAACCGCCCTTTTAATTCCAGCTGAAACAACATACACGGATTTATCCCTATTTTGAAAAGTGGATATCACTTTCTCAGCATCTGGGGTTAAATTAACATAATTTAAATTAACATAATACTAATCTTCTAAACGAGCCACTTGCTCAGCTATAGGTCGGACAAAATCTAAGAGCCTACGATAAATATCGGCGGTAATTCCTTTGAGATTCATCTCTGTTTCTGTTAACAATTGGACATCAGAATCAACGTGATTGCTTGCTACTAAATAGTTCCTCAATGTGACTTAACGTGCCATCACAATCGAAGATCATCACAATCGAAGATAATACATCAAGCAGTTCTGTTAATTGTCAAATGGCGGGAAGCATTTTTCTTACTCTACCTTTTGGTAGAGCATTTATTGTATACTACTTACTACGTTTGACAAACAATAAGGACGTGATCAACAGTGCTGCCCGCTAGACTTCCCAAACCTCCTTTATATTCGCCACCGCGGCAGCAGCTGTGGGAGTCGGAAATATTTGGCGCTTCCCTTATTTAGCTGGACAAAAGGGCGGTAGCTTCTTTTTTTATATCTATCTTTTTTATATCTTTGTTTTGTAATTTTGTTAGGCATTCCTTTCAATGATCTCGAAAGTTTTATCGGGTCCCGTAGGACGCGGTAATCCAGCACTAGCCTTTACGAAATGTATCTTTTAAAATAAAATGGAGATTGTATTAGAAATTATTAGGTAGGTCTACTAAATAATAGCCGATTTTTTAATTTTAACCTACTAAGTCGCTATTTCAGCCTAGGTGTTAGATTACTTCATACGTGGTATCCTGGAAAAATTTCAAAATACCAAAGAACTTGTAGCTATTAATAATTTCAAGAATCTAAAAGACACCCATAGCAAATGTTTGTAAGTGACCATCATCATCGTCATAGCGACAATGTCCGTTATTATTTTAGAAATATAAAGCGGGAGGCTTGAACATACAGTGAAATTCAAGTTTCTCGCCTTAATTCCTTAATTATATAATATGTTAATTTTAGATATGTTAATTTTAGTGATTTATGGAAACTACCACTGGATATTTCCATCAGGCAGTTATTTTCTTCTTAAACAGAATTTTTAAAAAGTCACCGCCCGAGTTGCTTTATTGGCGTTAGGTCAGGCATTTTTTATACTTGAACATTGTCATAAGCATTATTATTATTATTTATTATTATTATTATTATTTTTCTTGCCTATTTATCGAAAAATATCTCCGTCATTAATTCTGTTCTTTCCGTTTCTTTCGCTGATACAGCTATTGCGCTATTATAGCAGGGTTAGTTATTTTTCTTATTATATTTTCGAATCACCTCATATTTGAGTTGAGGCTCAAGTTTAATTTTTCGTACCTTACCTTTGGTTTTCAGTCATATTCAGTTAGGAAATATTTTCAGTGCGTTATTTTTTCTTTTATTATTATAATTATTTATATCTTTTATCTCTACCATCTCTTTATTAGAACCGGCCGTTGCTTGGCTTATAGAAAATCATGGATTTTCACGTAAGCGCGCTATCACACTCTTAGGGTTCGTCTCTTGAATATTGAGTTTTGATACGATTTTTTCTTTCAATCACCCAGAGTATTTTTCATCTTTTCAATGTGACCTTCTTTCAAAGAATTGACTTCCTCACTTCCGATATCATATCCCCGCTAGTGGGCTCTTAATTGCTATTTTCACAAACTTGGGCTACGCTGCCAAGCACGTTTAATTTAACAAATTATGGGTTTGGAATCCTACGAATTTTTGGTTTCGTTGTTGGCGATGGAGTAAACGGTATTTCACGCCCGTTGCCATTGGCTTAATTCTATTAATGTCGTTAAGAATTTTATAATAGTCTATAAAATACTTTTACTTTTATTAGATAATATATCCCCTCGTGGTATTGGGCAATTTGATCACCCAAAATATTTGTTATTAACTGAGTGTTCCTATCTCGATCCAATCTTGGTTCGATCATTTAATTTTCATAATATGTTCTCCTGAAAGTATTAAAATAGTGCATTTCGTAAGAACGGGCATTAACAATATTCCAGTTTCATAATTGACTTCTCCTGTTTTTCCTCTGTTGAAGACGCCAAGAGCAAAGGCAAATCCCGTAAAAGAATTTGTAATTACCGGCATGATATTAGCCAGTCGTCATATTCATTTAGTACTAGATTATAATTAACATTTGGATGGTGACGATAAAGTTATTACTCATCAGGTCGAAAAAAATAAGAAACGTTTTTCGGGGTTTGAATTGGCTGATAAAACTATAGGTATTATCGGCTTAGCTAAAATTGAGGTTCAAGTGGCTAATACTGCTATTCGATTAGGAATGAACACCGTCAGTTATGATCCAGAGATAACGGTCCAGAATACTTGGGAATTGTCTGCCGATGTTATTTAAGCGGAATCAATATGAGATGTTCTACAAAAAGTGATTTCGTTACCGTGCACATTCCATTAACTTCACATACCCACCACCTTATCAATAAAAAAACCATCGCTCAAATGAAAAATAATGTCGTGCTCCTTAATTTCGCACGTGCTGAAATTGTAGATAATGAACCTTTATTAAAAGCATTATCTGATAATAAAATTAGAAATTATGTCTGTGATTTTCCTAGTGTATTATTTAAGAAATATTTCCAAGTAATCTACCTACCTCATCTTGGTACCTCTATCAAAGAAGCTGAAGAAAATTGAGTCATAATGATTTCTGACCAAATTAAGGATTATTGGGAAAATGGCTATATTCGACATTCCCTTAATTTCCCAACGGTAAAGCTCGAACAGACAGAGGGATATCGAATTGCCACCGCTAATAAAAATATTCCCAATATAGTTACCCAAATTTCCACTCTTTTATCTCAGGCTGATATCAATATTATTAATGTGATTAATAAATCTCGCGAGGAAATTACTTATACTATGATGGATGTTAACGCCAAAATTAACGAAATATTATTAAGGTTGCTTTATACAGGTTTCCCTTCGGCGATAAAATAGTTCTAAATTAAAGATAAAAAACTATTCGTCTTCCAAATAAGACTTAACCCATCGTTAAGTATCAAGAAATATTATTGGCCAAAAATCTCTGGTTTTACTTATTTTTAGTTTTAATTGAGGTTAAATTTTTTATACTTTCTGTTAAGAAAATGAATGCAGAGGAATATTAAAATGCCATCTGATACCCAAGAACGTCTTATTTCAACTTCTAATTATGGCAGTGTCGTTTCGGAAAGCGAGCGAATAAAAATTGCTGTTAATGATGAAATTACCATCGTGCATAAGTCCGACCTGTATGGTGACTGGAATATTGAAACTGTTGATTCCGAAAATTACTAGGGAAATGAGATTCAACTTTCAGTTTCAAGCTAAAATGATCGAATTTTTCGTTATATTTCCAATAAGATTACCGATACACTCAATAATATAACAAAATCTAGTAAGGCTCTAGCGGAAATGTATGTCAGCCGTTTAGCATTGTTAGAAGCCGTGCGCCGAGCTAGTTCAAGGGTGAAAATCTCAAACCCAATCCTATTTTCGCAAGAGAAACACAGATTCTCTAAAAAAGAGAGACTTACATCCGCGCATATTATGTTAGAAAGCATTTTTAAACTTCTCGGTGCTGCTTTTCTAGTCATTTATATTTATCAATCCGTTGTTGGTCTGTTGACTGAGACAATATGGATAAACCTTTGGAATATCCTTAGTAGTTGCTATTGATGAGCGAAGCTCTTGTGCCTTTAATCAGTCGATATCTGGTTCCCATTCAATTTAAATACGCCAACCGAACATTCGGGTGGGGCCCTACTTAATGAGGAAGAGTTAAATCGTTTATATTGGGATTCGGAAGCTATTAACATTTTTTACAAGAAAAAGTTAGTTTTACAGTCGATTTTCGAAATCTACCGGAGCAAGATAATTCAATCCAATGCCCTAGTGCCTATATGGCAACAAACTTCAGCTAAATTATCCACAGCAACGAGAAGAAAAAAATATTAAGTGTCCTCGCCACAGAGCTTTTCGATGCTTCTGCGCTAGCCACAGTTTTATTTGGTAATTTCACTTTGGGTTTTGATCCGCTTTAGAAGTTCGAATAGGTATTCTGGCTTTATCGGTTATGGTGGGAGCTGCGGGTGGTCTTTGTCTCAAAGGCTTAGCTTCTCGCTAATGTCACTAATCAGGCGCTAACCATTGGGGATGCCCAAGAATGGTTTCAATCGGTGGGTAGTCAATCGGGCGTGTCCCCTCTAAAGCGCACAGCAAATTGATGAGAGCGGCATTCAAGCATTTTTTTATTGTGGAGGGCAAGCTTACCTCTATTATTTGTACTCGCGCACAGTTTTTCAGTAGCAACTTCGGACGTGAGCTTGTTCATCAAAGGACTGCTTAGTATTTTTGTGATAGTAGGCGCTGCCTGGAAAACCAGGCATTTTGATATTCAAAAGATACGCGAAGCAATTACTAATTCTCAAAGTCATCTTTTTGATACACAAAATGCTTCTGATTCATGGGCAATCAAAGTCGTGAAATGGCTCACCGGAATTCTTGGAGCAAGTATTCATCCTAATAAACTCTGAATAAACTCTGAAAAGTGTTCACCCTGGATACTTTTTATGATTTGGGATTTTTCTTTCTAGCATTTGAAAGCCTACAAAACCTTTACACCCATGGCATTCTGCCTCGTTTTGCCGAAAGCGAATCTTCCCTTTCAACCCTATATCAAAATGCTAGAAGATGTATTTTTGAAATCGGATTTCACCATGGCGCTTTTATCCCTGGTTATTACAATTCTACAAACGCACCAATGTCACAAGACAGCAACGACGTATCTCAAAGAATTTTTTAAAGAATCGCGACCAAGATACTCAATTAGAAGAAAGAACTGAGAACTAACGAAGAGAGTTCTTTTCAATTTACTTATAATATGAGATAACTTTTTCCACCAATTCAGGCTCAAGAACGGTTTTAACAAAGGGTATAGTCAATTTACGTTTGGCAATCAACGAGGCCTGATCTAATTTATCCAATAAATTAAATAATAACGACATATCGCGTGGGTAGTGACGCAATAAAAATTGACCAACTTCATCAGACAATTCAAAACCGCGATCATGTGCACGCATTTGTAATGCTTTTATCTTTTCCGTATCACTTAAACCAACTACCTGAAAAACTAAATCCCAGGATAAACGCGAACGTAAATCGGCTAATTGGCAATTTAATTGCGGAGGAATATCCTTGCCTGCAATAATTAATTTTGACTCAGTGCTCTCGCGCGCCCGATTGTAAAAATGCAAAAGTGCTTCTTCCCAATCTTTTTGATTTAATACTGCGTCAATATCGTCGATACAAATGAGATGCTTTGTCTCCATAGCATGCAAAATTGCTGGTGTAAGTTGCGATATCCGCAAAGGTAAATACATGGTTTCGAGCGCACGACTATTCATTTCATGACAACAAGCTTGTAGCAAGTGAGTTCGGCCAACGCCTGGCTCTCCCCATAAATAAGCGAATGATTCCCCTTTATTTTCCAATAATTCGTTTAGTGCATGTAGGACCGTTTCGTTTTTACCCGGATAAAAATTAGCGAAAGTAGTTTCTTCTCGTAAATTAATTCGTAAGGGTAATTGATCTAACATTGCTAATGAAAAGGAGAAAAGTTTATTATCGTCCAAGAGTCGGAAACCGGCTGACTTGCTTTCCATCGATAAAATAAATTAGCCGCCTCTAAACCTGGTTGAGAGGAAGCACCTTCTGCGATAAGATGAGAAGTGGATTTTAGAGCTTTCACTAAATCCTCTAAATTGCCCGACGTTTTAATTTTGAGTAAAAGCATATCGGCATTCATGTCGCTGACCGATACTTTCATTACGGGTGATAAATGCTTTAAAAGCGATACCACGTGAACATAATCATTCAGAGTTTGAACGCCGGTCACTTCCATAGTAATCAGATTCTCCATGCCCTTACCATCAACAAAAGTAGCAAATTGATTCGCCATCATATCTGCCGCACGGTCGATACCATTCGTGATAACTTGAGTAACATCGGTGCCTGTTGTTTGCCATTCGTAAGGGGTACCGTTTAAAAATAACTGCCATTCTCCTTGAAGCTGGCCATTAGCGTCTACAACCACTGCACCTGCTAGAATAGAATTGACACCGTAGCGCTGCGAAATTATTTGTAATTGAGGATTGGAAAGCAAAGTAGAGGTAGATTGGGCCACACTGGTCTGGTCTTCCAGATCCATTGCCGGAAAAATAATAGGAAGACCCCGCAAAAATGCGACCTGCTTTATCGTGCGAATCGTTGGATTCTGGCTCTCACTGGCAAGTGTTTCGGATTGAGAACCATTGGGAACGGAAACCCAGACTATTGTCAAAGGTCGGCGAGCGCTCCAAATCGCTTGGTTCGCATTCTCCAGAAAATGCTTCATGGCCCGTTTATCGAACACAACCCGCAATAGTAGCTGCTGCCCACCCTTTTCGTCGGCTTTAGTCAGATAGCTATATTTTTCAACATAGTTATTGATTTTAGGCAATACATCTTGAATGACCGGTAAAGTCATTATCCCCACATTACCACTCATTCGAACCAGCACTTGTTCAAGAGCTTGCGGCAAACTTTTCTGGAACGTTTGGTGGGATTGATCACTAACGGCAATCGTTGCAATGCTGATATCACGAACCTCAATGGCCATCCCCTTATCTGTAAATAAGAGTACTACAAGTAGAACAAGTACAATCTTTGTTTTCCGAATAGCTATCATATAGTAATCTTGTAGTAATCTTGTGATTTAAAATTTTTCCAAAAGAAAAAATTTTTCCAAAAGAAAATTATACGATTTCTCCCTTCTATTTGTCTGCATTCTTTTGCTATCCTTTTCCCAATGTCAGAATCTAAAAAATCCTTGTCTTACTCCGATACCGGTGTGTATATCAAAAAAACGAACTTATTTGTAAATTCGACAAACCTATTGTTAAACGCACTCATCAGCCAGGTGTTTTAAGCGGCATATGGAGATTTGGCGGCTTATTCAAATTATTGAGTGGGTTATGAGAGCGTCCCTCCCGTCCTCGTTTCAAGGCAGATGGCATAGGAACAAATCGGGAAATGGTAGCAACTTGCAATCCATTATTGATGCAATATAAAACACGGTTTAGCAGTGGAAATACGAGGCATTATTAGTAACCATGCGGATGCGTACGGGCTGGAACGCCCTAAAAAATATCATATTCCCATAGAGGTTTCCTACAGAGGTTATTCCTCATAGCGACTTTGCCAAGTGTAGCAGTTTTGATCAGACTCTCCGGAAGGCTATTGATAAATATCAACTCAAATTAATTGTATTAACGGAGTTCATGAGAAAACTGAGCAGGAATTTTGTAAATTATTATGAAAGGACAGATGGTCAATATCGATCCATCCCTCCTTCCCAAATATCCCGGGCCTTGATACCCATGCACGCGTGCTCGGCGGCAGGTGATAGCGAACATGGCGTCAGTGTTCATTACGCAACGAAACGGGTAGACGGGGGGATTCATTATTTGCCACGCTAAGCTTTCGGCCTCACCCGACGATACTTTGGAAAGTTTGCGTGCACGAGTTCACGCCCTTGAGCATATTCTCTATCCCCAAGTTCTTTCGTAGATGGCAGCTATCCGACCCGCCTAACTCTGAAAAGGGACAAGGTCCTGTGGACAATGAAATGTTACATAAAACTGGAAAAGAGCTTAAAGTGACGGATGCTTTTCTTCTCGAATAACCTTTGCCTTGTGCGATTAAATCACTAAACAAGATTTTGGTCGGAAAACTCTTAAAAAAGGCCAGCAGAGTAGAATTGTCAATAGGCCCTAGTGTATAATTACTATTCATAACAATCAGTCACATAGGTAAACAGGCATGGTTAAGTCCGAACTTATCAATCATATAGCAGCACAACAAAAAACCCTCTCATTAAAAGATGTCGAACTCAGTGTTAACGATATTTTAGAGCAAATGAGTATCACTTTAGGCCATGGAAAGCGCATTGAAATCCGAGGATTTGGTAGTTTTTCTTTGCATTATCGTCCTCCGCGCAAAGCACATAACCCAAAAACAGGCGAACGAGTTTACACTGAAGCCAAATACACACCGCATTTCAAACCCGGCAAAGATTTACGGGACCGTGTTAATAACAATCGACATCGGTATCAAATCACTGAAATTAATATGATGGATGCTGATGGTGTTGTTGAATAGTTAACGCTAACGGATAAAGTTGTTTTCGCGAAATACCACTGATTTTCGTCGCTAAAGCTACCGCCTGTTTAAGCGGTAGCTCTTGGAGCAACACCGTTAATAAACGGTGATTTTCCTTGTTTATTTCTTTTGTCTTTTCCGGATGATCTCCCTCAACAAGAACCACAAATTCGCCCTTTTGTTGCTCTGAGTTTTCGCTTAGCCATTTTTTTAATTCCGATAAGGATGTAGTATAAATAGTTTCGAATTTTTTCGTTAATTCACGGGCTATCGTGGCCATACGTGCCGAACTGAAAATTTCGTTTAATAAACTAATCAAATTCTCAATCCGATGCACGGATTCATAAAAAATAAGGGTACGCGGCTCTGTTTTTAATGCTTCTAATTTTTTTCGGCGAATTTCTCCGTTGGAAGGAAGAAATCCCTCAAAAACAAATCGTTCGGTGGACAAGCCAGAGGCAACTAAAGCAACGATTCCTGCGCAGGCCCCAGGAATAGGAACCACTCGGATCCTCGCTTTTCGCACCGCACTGATTAATCGATAACCTGGATCGCTAATAAGGGGACTGCCGGCATCAGAAATAAGGGCGATATCGTATCCTTGCGTTAATTTCTCACACAGTAAAGCAGTCCGAGCGACCTCATTATGTTCGTGTAAAGACAGCGAAGTAGTATTTATTCCATGGTATTGCAATAAGCCTTTGCTGTGCCGAGTATCCTCCGCTGCAATTAAGTCAACCGCTCTCAGCGTCTCGATCGCTCTTAAGGTAATATCTTTCCGATTACCAATGGGAGTGGCCACAATGTATAAACAACCAGACAAAGAAGTGCTCCTTGACAGTCTTTCAGTCTACGATAGACTTTGCCCATGTGGCAAAAATTTTCAACTGCCTGCGTTTTCCTAATTCTTAGCTGCGCTCCCTGTTCGCTGGTTGTACAAAACGGTCCGTTACAGATATCAATAAGCGGGTATTTACGGCGTGGGTAAATAATTCGCATCCCTCTCTTAAAATTGCTTTACTCTTACCACTAGAGGGCCCTCTTGCTGAACAAGCAAATGCGATTCGTAATGGGTTTTTCGCCGCCTATTATCAAGCAAAGCAAACCTTAGAGCCAATGCCAACGATTTTGGTGTTCAATACAGGTTATAAAAATATTAACGCTGTTTACCAAAATGCTCTCCAAAAAGGGGCCAATATTATTGTAGGCCCACTTACTAAAAAGAATATCGTTGTACTTGTCAATTCTCACACGCTATCGGTCCCCACATTAGCTTTAAATACTTTAGCTAACGTGAGGAATCCTTATTTATTCCAATTTGGATTGTCCCCACTGGATGAAGCCACTCAAGCGGCGCTACGAATGTGGAATGACCAGCATACGCATATTCTTATGATCATACCGCAGGGAAGTTGGGGAAATGAAGTTGCTCAAGCCTTTCAAACACAATGGGAATCTCTGGGCGACAAAATAAGTGCACAATTAATTTATAAAGTTAACGCGAATTTAAACAATGAAATTCGTCAATTATTGAATATCGACAAATCGGAACTTCGGGAACGACATCTTAAGCACGTACTGTATGAAAAAATACGCTTTATTCCGCGTCGGCGAGAAGATTTTGACGCTATTTTTCTGGTTTCCAACCCTAGTCAGGTAAGACAAATTATTCCGTTGCTTCGCTTTTATTATGCAGGTGATGTTCCTATCTATGCAACTTCGGCCATTTACTCTCCCAGCGTAATTATCGACCACGATTTGGATGGAGTGATATTTGACGATATGCCTTGGGTTTTAGGTCCTGAACAATTGCCCTTATCCCTTCAACAAACTCAGGAACGAATACGTACACTCTGGCCAAATTCCTATAATCAAAACTCTCGCCTCTATGCATTGGGAGTTGATGCCTATCAAATTTTGCCTAAGCTACGTAAAATGACTTTAATTTCTCAATACCATACCAATGGCGCCACCGGCGTCTTATATTTACTGCCTAATCAGCAAATTTATCGCCAGCTCTTATGGGCAAAAATAATTAATGGCCAACCGTGCTTAATCAAATAATAATTAAAAAACTCGGTTATCTGCTCGTTTTACTCCTGATAATTTTTAGAGCTATGTTTTACTTAACTCAAAAATTGGTTTTAATGATGAGAAAATAGCTTGTCACTTTCTTAAAAAAACAAGGCTTAATTCTCATTGGAAAAAATTTTAGACATAAAATTGGAGAAATTGATTTAATTATGCCTCACCAATCAACTTTAGTTTAGTTTTTGTAGAAGTTCGCTACCATTATGCATCCCATTTTATGTGGATCCTTTGTAACTACTATTTCTTGCTACAAACGGCACCGACTTATTAAAACTTCTTTGTATTATCTACAAAACATCGGTTTACTGATAAGAGAGCTTGTCGCTTTGATGTCATCGGCATTGTTAAGAACTACCCAAATTACGTGGATAAAAAATGCAATTGAGGTAGAATACTGATTTTCCTTGAGGTAGAATACTGATTTTCCTTTGAGAGTGTTAATATGGACTTGTTTCAACGTATTAAACACAATTTCAATGAAAGCGTTCAAACTAAAATAACATCCGCTGAAATATTAGTCGATCCCATTGCTCAAGCAGGGGAGTTAATGGTTCAGTGTTTGCTTTCGAATCATAAAATTCTAAGTTGTGGCAATGGTGGATCTGCAGCGGATGCACAACATTTTTCATCGGAAATGCTAAATCGGTTTGAAGCAGAACGCCCGAGTCTTCCAGCTATTGCACTTACTACCGACGCCTCTACCGTCACATCAATCGCAAACGATTACAGCTACGACGAAATCTTCTCTCGACAAATTAAAGGGCTTGGAGCAAACGGCGATATTTTATTAGCCATTAGCACTAGCGGCCGTTCAAAAAATATTCTTAATGCTATAGATGCTGCTCATCAGCGTGAAATGAAGGTCATTGCATTGACGGGACGGGATGGAGGAGGAGAAATTGCCACTTTGTTAACTGCCAATGACATCGAGATCCGAGTTCCTGTAGAATCTACAGCTCGTATTCAAGAAACTCATTTACTGATTATTCACTGTCTTTGTGACATTATCGACCACCAACTATTTGAATCGGGCGAATAAAAAATCTCTGCTTCGCATGATTTTGAGGAGTTATTAACGATGAAAAAAATAATAATTTTATTAACACTTGTTTTTCTTCTTGTAGGCTGCGTTCCTGCTGCGTTAGTAGCAGGTGTTGCTAGTGCTACGCTCGCTGGGGCCGTGATCTATGATCAGCGAACTTATCGAACGATCAACCAGGATCATAATGCCCGATCGATCATCCAATACCGCTTAGATAATGATCCTCTCTTAAATGATCCTCTCTTAAAAGGACAGTCTCATATTACCATTTCGGTATTCAATAATATGGCGCTGCTCGTAGGACAAGCTAAAACATCCAAAATTCGCAATCGCGCTTATCAAATTGTAGAAAAAGCTTCACACATCCGACGAATTTATAACGAAATTACTATTGGAACCCCCTTTCTCCGGTACAACAAGCTGTCGATTCGTGGATCACTACTAAAATCCGAACGGCTATGTTAGGCAAGTCCGGTTTACACTCTTCTAATCTAAAAGTGGTTGCTGAGAATAAAGTGGTCTATTTGATGGGTATGGTCAGTCCCAAACAAGCGGCTATGGCAGCGGATGTTGCACGTCGAATTTCAGGAGTGGAAAAAGTAGTCAAGGTCTTTGAATATGAATAATTATGTTGAGGTTATTACAATCCAAAAAGAGAACGAATAAATTGAGAAAGGTGGATAACGGGGGGTAAAAGTATTCGACCAAGTAATCCAAACACCAACAGGCCCAACAAAATCCAAATTCCATAAGGCTCTATTTTTGAATAGCTATAAGCTGCTTTAGGAGGCAAGATTGCAGAAACGATGCGACTTCCATCTAAAGGGGGAAGTGGAATTAAATTAAGAATCATCAATAACACGTTAATTAATATTCCAAAAATACCAGCGTTATAGAAAAAAACCGTGGCATTTCTTAAGATTGACTCTTCTGCTCCACTTCCTAAAGTGAGACTCGCCTTCGCAATAGCTGCCCATAATAAGGCCATAAGTAAATTAACGAGGGGCCCTCCAAACGCTACAAGAGCCATATCTCGGCGGGGTTTTCTTAAATTCTGCCAAGTAACAGGAACCGGTTTCGCCCAGCCAAAAGTAAAGGTAAATTTACTCAAAATGAGCATTAAAATAGGCAAAATAAGAGTTCCCAAATGGTCAATGTGTTTCACAGGATTAAGGGTAACCCGTCCCATCATAAGAGCGGTCTTATCGCCTAACTTGCTAGCTACCCAGCCATGAGCTGCTTCATGCAAAGTAATTGCAAACAATAAAGGTAAAATAATAACTGCGATGAGATGGATGATATCGCTATAATTCATAAGGCTAGTATACCAGAGAGTGTGAAAAACTATTTAACAATTTTCAGATTTGGCCTTCCTCTTTTCACTGGCGATTTTTGGCTTGAAGGGGAGAGTTTCCATCACCACTGCCGCCATCTTCTTCTTCGTTGAATACCATTCCCCGGCCATTTTCAAAGGCATAAATCGCTTTTATTGCTGAAATAGGAATAAAAATATGATGAGCAATTCCGGAAAAACGAGCATCAAATTCAACCGCGTCGTTACTCATTCGTAATCGGCCCACTGCTTGAGGCTCAATATTCAAAATTATTTTTCCATCTTCTACAAACCGTTCCGGAACTTCCACATTCGGCATCACGGCATCAACCATAATGTAGGGAGTCAATTGATTATCAATAAGCCACTCATAAATAGCCCGTAATAAATAAGGGCGGCTAGAGGTCATTTTCACGGAAGGGCTAGAAATCATTTAGCTCTCTATATTCGCGTTCGGCTTCATTCAAACTGGCTTGAAAGGATTCTCGATCAAACAATCGATTTTCATAGTTAGCGATAGCTTTTGCCGAACGGGGTAATTGAATGCCTAAATAGCTTAATCGCCATAATAATGGCGACAACACACAATCCACTAATGTGAATTCATCATTCATAAAATAAGGTTTTTCTGCAAAAATCGGTTCCATCAGTACTAAATCTTTTTTGAGTGCCTCACCTTCAGCTTGCGCCTGTTTAGGAGAACCTTCTTCAATAGACTTTACTCGCTGGTATAAATCCCGCTCAATGCGATACATTAATAAGCGACATTTTGCTCGAGCTACTGGATAAACAGGCAGCAAAGGAGGATGGGGAAAGCGTTCATCCAAATATTCCATGATGATGTGCGAATTAAACAAGACTAAATCGCGATCTACCAGAGTGGACAAAGTACCATAGGGATTAAGTTCAGTCAAGTCTTCGCTTGGGTGATTAGCGTCAACGTTGATAATGTCAACACTGACACCTTTTTCGGCCAACACAATCCGTACTTGGTGGCTATAAATGTCGGTAGGGCCTGAATAGAGCGTCATAATGGAACGCTTTAACATGATCATTGTTTACCTGTTATCCCAGGATTATCGTTTGGAATATTGGGTACCTTTACGTGCCTTATGACGGCCCACTTTTTTACGCTCAACCATGCGAGGATCTCGAGTGACAAATCCTGCTTTTCGCAATACGCTGCTGCGCCATGAACCACCCTTTCCACCTTCTTCGTCATAGTCTATTAAAGCTCGGGTAATCCCATGGCGAATCGCACCTGATTGGCCGCTATCGCCACCACCTTCAACGGTGGCATAGATATCAAATTGAGACTGAACATCAAGGCTCACTAAAGGTTGACGAACCACCATGCGAGCGGTTTCTCGACCAAAGTATTCATCTAACTCTCTTCCATTCACCGTGATTTTTCCAGAACCTCTTCTCAAAAAATCCGCGCAGAAGCCGTTTTACGACGGCCCGTGCCTAAATTTTGCTTTTTTACCGCTCGTGCCATAATCTTAAAAGACCTCTATTATAAGTCAATCAATTCAGGTTGCTGCGCTTGATGGAAATGCTGATCTCCCACATAAATTTTTAACTTACGGTACATTTCACGCCCTAAAGACCCTTTAGGTAGCATCCCTTTGACCGCTAATTCAAATACACGTTCCGGATGCTTTGCCTGTAAGTCAGCAAAATTAATGGTTTTTATCCCGCCGGGATAGCCAGAATGATGATGATATTGCTTGTTTTCTAGTTTCTTGCCAGTTACACGAAGCTTATCGACGTTGATAACAACAATAAAATCACCTGTGTCAACATTAGGAGTGTATTCTGGTTTATGCTTACCTCGTAAGCGCATAGCAATTTGGCTTGCCAAGCGCCCCAACGTTTTACCCTTCGCATCCACTAACAACCACTGCGGGCTAACGGTTTTTGCGTTTGCCATATAAGTCGCCATAGATTTAGAATCCCCAACTCCAAGAAAAGGATAATATGATACGGTACGTTTTGTTGATATGCAAGCTCTCTGCCCCTATAACCCCAGCGAACGCTTGGGGTTTCGTGATTTTGGAGCGGGAACGCAAAAATACTCGCCGTAAACTGAGCAAAAGCAAAAACTTTCTAAAAACATATGCTTTTCAGCGAAACTATGTTATTTTTTCAGGTGGTTTTTTACTGACACATAACATGGACAACAACAATAAAAAAAGAGGGAATTCTTATGCCAGTAAGAAAAAGCAAAATCTGATAAACGACGAACCAGAAGGAAGCACTAGGACATTAAAAACGCCTGCTCGATTCTGCAGGCCCCGATCCCGCGCCTCTAAACAAAGAAAAACATCGCGTCCCGGCACAGCAAAAAAGCAAATCTCCAGCCCAGCCTCAGCAATTCGCACATCCTATAATAAATCCCAATTAATGAATCCCAATTAATGTCTCACTTAGCAGAAGTAACCCTGCTAAGTAGAAAGGATGTAAGTGCTGTCTTAGAGGAACTTGCCAATGTTATGCATCGACATCTTCGCAAAGGTGGTATGCCGGTGAATTTACTCTTCTAGGCTCTTGGTAAAATGTGTAGTAAAACACAAACACGCCACTAAAGCCCACCCGCGGTCTCAATCCTTTCACCAGTAAAGAAATGACTTTTGACTTTCAAAGCCAAAAACCTGCCCACGACGTCATCAAACTCCGTCCTTTGAAACGATTGAAAGAAATAGTTAAGTAAGTTTCGTTTACCTCTCTTTACCCAATGAGAGGGGTATCCGTATTCCACAATAACCAGGCTAAGCCTCTTTTTATATGACAAAATAAAATGTCGTCTTCGTTGCCCGCGGTTCATTCACTGGATTCAATAAAGCTTTGGTCCACTTTAAACATTTAATTAAATTAAGCTTGATGTCTTAAAATTGATATCATATTGTTCCCATGAGGCAACCAGAATTCCTGATTCCTTTATTGATCGTTTTAGCCATTTAGTAGCTCAAGCAGGACCCCTCTTTTATTTCTCAAAGAAATAGGAGCAAGAGAAACTCGATGCAAGAATTGGTTGATGGAAATGGAGGTGCCTACCTAACTGCATTGATAAATTAGATCAATCAATTAAGAAACTGGAATTCGAGCGCGACGAACTCTTAACACACGAACTTTTTAAAGAAAGGATAAAAAAAGGAACAATGTCAAGAAAAAAATGTCTTGCCTAGAGCTAAAGCTTTCCATCCTAAAAGAAGAAAAAGAACTTCTGCTTAAGAACGAAGAAATCATTGCGGATTTATCAAAAAAAGTATCACCACTCACAGAACAATTAGAGAATAATAATTTGGGTTCTCGGGAAGAATCTATTATCCGAGACCAAGTAAAATATACATGGATAACATTGACGAATTAACTACATCGCCAAAAACATAGATGTGCTTGCTAATATCCTTTCTTTTAATAGCGAGGCTGTGTCAGAAAACCCACCCGCCTCAACTAACCGACCTCTTGGGTAAGGAGCTCCGAAACTTTGCCGCCGAAAAATACATTAGAGACTATTGTCTTGCTTCAATAAATATTCTTAATGAGAAAACACACAGAGCGTTATTACAAGATCTTGTCAGAACGCCTTCTCCTCAAAAAATAAAAGAGGCTCTCAACAAATATGATTTGTTAAGAGAAATAGATTTTAAAACCGGCAATCATTATACGGACGAAGTTATAATCACCAATGATGCTGCGGACAGAATAAGGACTTTTGCTGCGCTTCGTTTATTTAGTCTCTCTATTTCTTCCCTTAAGGGTTTCTTAGATCCACAAAAACAAGCTCTTAAAATGCTAGCACAGGCCCGAAGATACTCAAGCAATAAAAGACGCTCTGAATAAAAAAATTCCTTACTGGGAAATATTGATTTTTCAGGCCATTTGGAAGATTTACATATACTAACCGATGATCACGCTCAAACTATAAAGCAACTCAAACTATAAAGCAATTCGCTGCTTTAGAATTAATCCGACGTTTTCGATCCATTCGATGAAGAATTTAGAGAACAATCAAGGAGAGGCATTGCGCGAAATCGCTAATGCAACTGATCCATTCGCGAAGCTCTTCATAATTACCGCAGTCATTTTGGTAGTATTCATTTTGTTGATGCGCTTCTTGATGAGGATAAGCTTCTAATTTCAAATGAGCATGCACTCAAATTAAAAGAACAAATAACAACAAAATATTGCGATTTAAATTCAATGAAGACTCAGCAATGGCATCTTTATCAGGCTAAAAACGCAAAGCTCTTTTTTTCCTACCAGTCTTGATGAGAGTTCCATTAAATTTGACAGTGTCACACTTCTTAAAAATGAATTTCAGGAAATAGTTGCAACCGTTTCTAAAACAGACCAGAAATCACTTCAGGTTAAAGATTCGACGCCAGGTAAATATGGCAATTACCAAGTAGAACTTCCCAATGAAGGAGGTACATTAACCCGACAAATAGAAGATACGAAAGTGGATCTTAAACTTAAGGGGGTTAAGCCCCCCAATGATTTTCAAAAACGATGTGAATTTCTTGCATAAATAGCTAGTAGAGAACTCAAATTAAGAAACGAAAATGAAATTAGATTAAGTGGTGTAATTCCCGATACCGATACCACAAGAAAAATCTATGAAGCTGCTTTAGCTAAGTTTGGGTTAAAATCCTTGATCCAGTAGCCAGAAGTTAGTCTGTCTTTTTCTAGATAAGATACAGGGAAAATTTAAAAAATCACTTGCATTCATGCTCGTGATCATCTCCGAGAGTCACTGAAAATAACAAGCGATTACGGCCCCACGTCGTGGCTGGATGTTGTGTTGTAACTGATCTTGCCTTGTACTCTTTCGATCGTTTAACGCGTTCGCGCTTTTTGCGTGCTTTCTCGTCATGTTCACACCCTTCTAGAGGGAATTCATCATCGAAGGCCCGCGCCGCCCGAGAGCCCCATTCACATCGCCCATTCTGAACGCCACGCTATCCCCGATTTTGAGCCAGAAGAACCATTAATGATGGATGGTCCAGCCAGATTTAGCGGTAATAAATTCAGGCTCTCGAAAAGGTTCTACTTCACTCGTACTTTAATATCTGCAGAAAAGGACAGCGGTTTACTTAGGTAGAGGATTCCTTGGAACGTTAAAGGCCGTTCCCAATCTCCATTTTCTAAATGGAGCTTTTTAAGAGTCTACCGAACCTCATCGGAAAGTTCCTGCTTTTCTTTATGCTTTTCGTTATCTGCCATCGCCTTCTCTGCGCCTTCTCTGATTTAACTGGGTTATTTATTGTACAAGAAAATGATGGTGGATGAAATGATGAGATCATCCGCGTTTTTTACTTGGATTACACCTCTGCGGCGCTAATATAACGTAGGGTAGATTAGCGCGACCGGGGCGCGTAATCCACCAATCAACTAAAACTGCTTTTCTATCCATTGATAGATTTCAGCAAACTGCGGCTGGCAAAGTTGACATTTCGTTCCACAACCGGCGAGTTTTCCTAGACGGCATATTTTTCCTTTCCGTATCCAGTGTTCTAACATACAGCGCATTATTTGAGGTTCTTTACAAAAATGTAAAGACAGTTCTTGCAAATTAGCTATCTTTCGTTCTTTTAAAAAGGCTTTTAAGGATAAAAGCACGTTATGCCTCCCTCGCTTCACACTCTTCTAACGAGAAGAGTGAATCGTTATTATTTTCGTGCGAAGCGTATTGTCGTAATCCGATGACAACCGTTGCTAAAGCAATTAGTAAACTACCGCTCCAGGCCAATGTGGCCCAAGGATGATCAAACACAGTCAATACTTGATAACAAATCACGGCTAGCGCATAAGCTAAACCTGTGCTCCACAGCATTGAAAATAAAGCCCACCGTTTGCCGACTTCGTGTCGCATCGTTGCCATTGTAGAAACACACGGAAAATATAATAAAACAAATAAAAGATAAGCAAAAGCAGCGGCCTTACCACCAAACTGCTTGTACATAATTCCGTATGCCGTTCTATTCATTTCATGCGGTCCCTCATTAGCTGAAATAGGATTTTTAAAGGCATCTCCAAGTTGACTTAAATTTTGTGGAACGGATATAACTGCGTCACGCACCCTCCTCAGAAAATTAAATTTTGATACAGACTGCTCGCTTAGATGACCCTGTTCGCTATACAAAGTATTTAGTGTACCCACAACCATTTCTTTCGCTAAAATACCCGTGGTTAAACCTACTGTGGCTGGCCAATTATCGGTTTTCACCCCCAGCGGAGCGAATACAGGGGTAACCATTCGGCCGATAGCTGATAACAATGACTGTTGTGTTGTGTCTTGCACTAGTTTCCCAGTCACCGTGACGGAATTTAAAACGCCAATAATTATACAAATGGGAATGATGTACCGGCCAGCTCGAAACAAAAAGTTTTTTAATCGCTGCCACATATGGCGACACAAAGAATTTAATCGGGGTACATGATAAGGCGGCAATTCCATTACCAAAGGTGCAGATTTTCCTGGAAGGATCGTTTTCTGCAAAACTAAACCGGAAAGGACAGCAATTAAAATACCTATTAAATATGAAATAAAAATAATTGTAGCACCTCCTTTTGGAAAAAAAGCACCAGCAAACAGAGCAAAAATGGCTAACCGTGCCCCACAAGACATAAAGGGCATCATCATAACTGTCAGCACCCGATCGCGCCGATTTTCTAACGTCCGTGCTCCCATTACTGCTGGTACATTACAACCAAAACCAACAATCATTGGAACAAACGATTTTCCTGGCAATCCTAATGCTTGCATGAAACGGTCCATCACAAATGCAGCTCGCACCATATAACCCGAATCTTCTAAGAAAGCGAGAAATAAAAACATCCCTCCAATAATAGGTGCAAACGTAATGGTGGTATTTATGCCTTTTCCAACGCCGCTGGTTAAGAGTGCAGTTGTCCAGACAGAGAAATGCCAAGACATTAGCAAATGTGTTAAACCATCAACAAAAATAGTGGTGGTACTAATGTCAAAGAAACTTTGAAAAGCACCGCCGATATTAATGGCGAATAAAAACATTAAATACATAATCCCAAAAAATATCGGTATACCTAAAAATCGATTTAATACAATACGATCGATCGATTGCGTTACCGATTGTCGAGGCGTTTTGGTAAGTTGTGTTACCTGCTCAGCTATCTGATTAACAAATACGTAACGCGCGTCGGCAATTAAAATATCTGGCTCCTCATTAAGCTTAATTTTAATTAAATCAATTTGCTGTTTAGCGAATTTTAAAACCGACTCATCCACCATTTGTTTGGCTAAATAATCATCCTCCAACAAACGTAATACTAACCATCCTGTCAAAGGGCTGTCGTTAAAAGACACAACTTGTGTAAGTAAATATGTCGCTTTATTAATTTCAACGGGCAATGATAAGCAAACTTTAGAAGTGCGGGGATTTTTTTTAATTTTAAAATAGCATCTCTTAATAAGTTAATACCTTGATTTTGACGGGCTACCAGACTAATGACTGGGGAATCTAACAATTTACTGAGCTGTTTGAGATCCAGTTTTAAACCACGCTGTTTCGCAATATCAATCATATTTACAGCTAAAATTACTGGAATATTCATTTCTAATAATTGTAAAGTAAGATACAGGTTGCGCTCAAGGTTGCTGCCGTCAATAACATTTATGACCATATCCACTTCATTCAATAACAAATATTGGCAAGCAATTTTTTCATCGACCGCATCCGATGTTACACTTGTCGAATAGACCCCAGGTAAATCCACCACTTGCACTCGATAACCTTGATGCTGAAAAAAACCAGATTTTTTATCGACAGTTACTCCTGGCCAATTTCCTACACGATGACAGCTACCTGTCAGGCCATTAAATACGGCAGTTTTCCCGCAATTAGGGTTTCCGACTAAAGCAACAGTGAAATTCTTACTCACTTACCACTCGCTCAATCTTTAATTGGATGACTTCACCTTGCCGGAGAGTGAGATAAAAATCTCGTACCTGTATTTGGATTGGGTCTCCGAGTGGCGCCCGCCGGATCACTTGAAACTGAGTATTTGGCGTGAGGCCCATAGCTAGTAATTTTCGCCGATAAGACTTATTGCCGGGATGAAATCCACAAATTCTACCAAAATCACCAGGATTTAAATCGGAAAGGGTCAATGCTGCCACTCCTAAATGAGAATGAGATGCAATTAGAGATTTGCTATTATCCCCCTATCCTTAGAAAGATGTCAAGAATAAATGAGAATAATTCTCGTTAAAATTTAAGAGCACCTTCACTTCTCTCAGAAATGGTTAGCTAGGCGGCTCGTCTTTTCTAAGCTAGAATGCTAGTGGAACTCTAGTTTTTGGACGAACTTAATAACGCTAACCTTTCGTAACTGTAGAAGTTAAAAGCTTAAATTTTAGATGCATCCAACTCGGAATTGTGTCAACTTCTTTGGAGATTAATAAAGGAGCATTAACAAAACACAATACAACAAACAATCATGTCCAACAGGGACTTTCAGATTTTACAAAACTTCAAAATTTTGAAAACTCATATTTTTAAAAAGCGGTTTTTTATTTCGATGGGATAGAGCACACCATTTTTTTCGATTAATAGATCAATTTCTCGTTTTTCTTTATCGCGGTAAAAATAAAGCTCCTGATGTCTCCTGATGTCTCTATAATTGATTAATTGACCCGTTCTTGCTGGCTATTATTTGCGTGAATTTATGAAAAGCCATTTGATCATTTATTTACAAATAGTTACGAACTTCTCTCTGAATATAAGGGGTTACGTAAGAATCATAAAAGCCTTCCCAATGCTCGCCTTTACTCAATACTATACCCGGATAGGAATCTCACCAGATTTTAATGATAAATTTCCAATAAACTTAATGGCTTTACTATTTTTTACCGTGATTTTTGGTCCTAAGATCAGGTAAAAATAGTTCACAATTGATATGGCCTACCCTTCTGCAAGGAAAAGACCTTCTAACTTAAGAACAGCAACACACCCCACCCCCGCCAAGCGATTTAGAAATATTTTTCATCACCTCAAATTGTTGAGAACTCGTTAGCCAAAATAACCCAGTGTTTTCAATCGCTATTTTAACTAAGGCAAAATGATAAAAGGCAAAATGATAAAAGGCAAAATGGAAGTTGTATATTGCACACTTCCTCTATGAGTAGAGAAAACTATAAACGTTTAATAAAACTTTGCAGAGGATCCTATTCAGCAGAAATTCGACTATTTAAATTATCAAAACTTACATAAGACCAATCTTTTTTCTCAATATGTTCAAGATATGTTTAATCAAGATCGTCTTTCCCACATAGCGAGGGCTGGTTAATGGCAACATTCAAAAGCGCCTGCTTGCTTCCTTAAAAAACTTTCCACTATCCCACTAATATAACATCAGATTTTATATTAGTTTTTAATTAGTTTAGAATTTAGCGAAGGCAATTAGTTTAGCGAAGGCCTGACAGCCTGTCAATCACTGATAGATTAGCTGAGCTTAAACCAATTCACGTACCAATGCTTCTCGCAACCCAATCAGTTTGCCATGAAAAAAATGGCTGGCTTTCTGGATCACTACAAAACGGATAGGAACCGGGGGTTGTTCCACAAAGGCTTTAACTTGCTCCAGAGGAACCAATTCGTCCTCAGCACCAAGCACCACTAACCAAGGACAAGTAATGCTTGTGAACGCGTGGTAATTATAATTGTTCACCGTCGGCGCAATAGTGATAAGTCGTGCGATATCAGGGTCTGTGTTGGCCGCTGTGGCAGCCACATAAGAGCCGAAAGAAAATCCGGCTAACCAAATTTCGTCATTCGGACAAACTCTTTTAACCCATCCCAGAATTGCTCTTAAATCATCA
This sequence comes from Coxiella-like endosymbiont, assembly GCF_030643785.1. Classification (NCBI taxonomy): domain Bacteria; kingdom Pseudomonadati; phylum Pseudomonadota; class Gammaproteobacteria; order Legionellales; family Coxiellaceae; species Coxiella-like endosymbiont. Next base: position 74,716 of record NZ_CP094378.1, read on the forward strand.
GTTTCACCCAAAGAATCATCATAATGCCCTTCGCTTTTCCCTACACCGCGGAAATTAAACCGCACCGTTTTTGCTCCCAATTGCTCAAACGCTTTGGATACTGTTGTCACAACCTTATTATGCATTGTCCCACCGTATAGCGGGTGAGGGTGACAGATGACACCCATAACAGCTCTTTCTGAATCGGTGGCTGGCGTAGTCATTACCTCAAGCTTGCCTGCAAGCCCATTCAACAAAAATGTTTCAGTCTTTTCCGAAAAGAATTTCATTTAAGGATTCTCTAAACTTAGAATACCCGAATTATAATCGTAAGCGAAAATTTCTGCATAGCGACCCCAGTCGATGACAGTAGTTAAAACTTCGTCCGCTGCTTGTTCACTGAGATAATTCTCAAGATTATCCAGAAAATGTTCTTCCGAAATCTCGTGATTAGGATGTTCATTTAATTCTTGACGAATTTGACTTGCTAGGGGGACATATTCAGTTAAGTGCTTCGCAAATATTTTTTTGCGTTCTAAAATATTCGCTTCTGCTAGCTGACGTCCTGCCGCTGTTAATTCAACGTCTCCTCCGGAGACATGCGCAAAATGCAGTATTTCGAGCGCTTCTATAATCGGAAACAACTCATCAATTTCATAATGCAACTCTTCAGTTAATTCAGGTAAATCTACTTTTTTCTGATCGTAAGAGGCCAAATTTTCTATAAAGCCCATCATTTCTGAAATAGGTACTTGCGGTAACCAATAACCCACATTGATCGTCTTAAATTTAATCGCTTCCGGAACAGTTTCCACTGCAGGTTTGGTCATTAATCCATAAATATTGTCCACAATTTGACGAAATTTTGGATCTTGATCGTTCCGCGGATGCGGTAAATCCACGTTCACTTCAGCACGAATGGTTCCAGGATTAATTGAGAATACCAAAATAAGATCTGCTAAAAATGCAGCTTCTTCAATATTATGGGTTACAATAATGACATTTTTAATGTTGGTTTTTCCAGAACGCCATATATCAATTAAATCACTCCGTAAATTTTCAGCGGTCAGTACATCCAATGCTGAAAATGGTTCATCCATCAATAATACTTCGGGATCTACCACTAATGCTCGCGCTAATCCCACTCGCTGTGACATGCCACCGGATAATTCTTTCGGATAAGCTGATTCAAAGCCATCAAGGCCAACGATGTCAATAGCTTCAAGAGCACGAGTGCGACATTCTTCACGTGGAACACCCCTCGCCTCTAAGCCTAACTCAACGTTTTCTAACACGGTGAGCCATGGCATCAAGGCAAAATGTTGGAACACCATACTTAATCCAGGAACAGGTGCAATAATGGGTTCATGGTGATAAAGCACCACTCCCGATGACGGTTTAATTAAACCTGCAATTATCCGCAATAGGGTAGATTTTCCAGATCCAGATTTTCCTAAAATTGCAATGATTTCTCCTTCGTTTAAATTAAAATTTATACGGTCTAACACTAATAAATCTTGTAATCCTTGTTTTTTAAATAATTTGCTCACACTTTTAACTTCGATAATGGGAAAATTATTTTTTTCACGATCGCTAACCTCTGCCTGTTTATTTAACCTGAAAACGTTCTTCCGCCAGTCGATAGAGCGGTCGCCACAAGCCATGATTAAACACCAACACATACAAAGACATCACCATAATCGCTAAAGCGAGACGAGGAAAATCACCCTGTTGGGAAATCGATGCGATATAAGCACCCAACCCGGTTGCCTGCAAATGCGTATTTCCCCAGCTCACTACTTCAGCAATAATACTCGTATTCCAAGCACCACCTGCTGCCGTAATGGCACCTGTAATGTAATAAGGAAATATTCCCGGCAACATAAATCGTTTCCACCAAAGCCATCCTTTAACATTCAACGTACCGACAACATGGTGTAAGTTTTTAGGCAAGGCCATCGCTCCAGCAATGACGTTGAACAAAATGTACCATTGCGCCCCTAAAAGCATCAGCGGCGAAGTCCAAACATTTATATTTAAAGCAAATCGAATGATTAGGATCACCACAATGGGAAATAATAAATTAGCAGGAAATGCTGCTAAAAATTGCGCGAGAGGTTGAACTATCCGAGAAACATTGGGTCGTAAGCCAACCCAAACGCCGATGGGAACCCAAATGAGCGAACTGAGAATAAGAAAAATGGTAACACGTAATCCTGTTAAAAAACCCAAATAAAAGACATGAAATACCTCAGTCCAGCTCACTTCCGCTAAAATGAAACGCATTAACAAGAAAAAAGAGACCAGAATGGCTAAAATTAAAAACGCATTCCAACTCACAGTGAAAAATCGACGCAATAAATATCGATATTCGGCTGCTTTTCGTGGAGGACGATAACGAAAGAGCCGACAATTAACGATTGAATTTCCTAATAAGGAAAAATATTCGCCAATAAAACGTAAAAATCGCGTTCGCTGAAATAAATTCAATACCCACGATTGTGCTTCGCTTTCTCCCACACTTACTTCTGCGCTGAATTTTTCTGCCCAAGCAACCAGTGGACGAAACAACAATTGATCATATAATGCGATTACGATAATCATCGTAATAATTAAATAAACGACGGCCATTTTGTCCGCGTGCTCGATGGCCATCCTGATGTAAGAACCAATACCTGGTAACAGGATATTGTGTCCTGCCACAGTAATAGCTTCTGAAGCCACTAAAAAAATCCAACTGCCCGACATCGACATCATGGTATTCCATAGTAAACCAGGCATGGCAAACGGAACTTCCACTCGCCAAAATCGTTGCCATGCGGATAATTGCAACATTGTGGCCGCTTCTTGCAAATCATTTGGCACAGTTCGAAGGCTTTGATAAAAGCTCAAAGCCATATTCCATGCCTGTGCCGTAAAGATTGCAAATAATGCTGCACATTCCGGTCCTAACAAACCACCGCGAAATAGGGCGACAAAAGCTGTCACTGTGATCGTTAAAAACCCTAGCACAGGTACTGACTGCAAAACATCGATTATAGGGATAATAATGCGTTCCGCATGTCGGCTTTTGGCAGCCCAAGTACCACAAGTAAAGGTAAATAATAATGAAAAAAACATCGCAATTAGCATCCGCAACACTGTGCGTAACGCGTAATAGGGCAACATGACTGGATCCAATGAAATAGGGAGGGGTTCCCCCACATCAAACCTCGCCATCATTGTGTTGGCACCATAGTCCAATAAAATGAGAACGGCTAAAACCAATAAGAGAGCGACTATATCCCAATAATTTGGGATTGGCCATGAAACGACTTCATTTTTTGCATATGTTTTTTTTGGAAACGACAACATATCATGCTCCATTTTTGTGATGGAGAAATTTCAGTGGCATCAACTGAAGTTAGTGATACCACGCCCAAACAAATTAAGACATGACATTTCTAATGTCCTAGCCATTGTTCATTGACTTTCTACACTTGCTCGAAAATCAAAAATTCAAAACGACTTAGCGAATTGCCATCAATCCTAAACTAAGGGACTACCGGGAGGTTTTAGGCAGGTGTAATGTAACACGGCTTTAGACCCCCATTAAAGAGGTCGGTTATTTACAATTCTGGGACTTTACAGCGGTTTTTTTAAAAAGGCAACCCTTTTGGTTCATTTTTTTCAATTTTATCGATACCAGTCATTTAATACTGATTTTATTTCATCCAGACCAGTTCGATCATGAGAAGAAAATAATTGAACGGATATTTTATTGCTGTATGTGGTCAGCTGTGCTTGTACGTCGCTAAAAACTTTTTTCGCTGCGCTTTGGCTCAGCTTATCCGATTTCGTGAGAAGTATATGAAGGGGAATATCGTACTTCACTGCCCATTCAATCACATCTTCATCCCTTTCTTTTAAAGGATGTCGTACATCCATGACCACTACTAATCCTTTCAGACAGCACCGTTTTTTTAAATAACTATCCACTAACTCTTCCCAACGCTCTTGAACCATACGAGGAACTTTAGCGTATCCATAGCCGGGTAAGTCTACCAAACGTTGCCTCTCATTTAAGGCGAAAAAATTTATCATTTGCGTTCGACCGGGCGTTTTGCTGGTACGCGCCAATCCTTTAATACCTGTGATTACATTTAATGCGCTGGATTTGCCGGCATTGGACCGCCCAATGAAAGAAACTTCAGCTCCCTCGTCCGGCGGTAAGTCGCTAAATTCAGCTGCGCTGATGAGGTATTTTGCCTCTTGATAGACAGGGGACACAGATTCGGTCATAAGCTTAAATGTTTAACCTAAATAGATATAGAGGTGAAGTATAACATTGTTTAAGATAGAATGCGAAACGTGACCGAAGTTCGCCGAGTTCTAAGGTAAAATCAAGGAATGCCACGTCTAGCTATTTTTTTAGGGACTTTTTACGCAAAGACACACGGATGCCACTTCTCATCACTGCATTGTTTGGTTTGCTAATTATTCATTCGTTTTTGGCAATTGGGATGATTATTTATTTCATTTCCCACCGAAGTTTCATCGATTTCAGAATTTCACCTTTTCGGTCAATAAAGTCAAAATCTCGATAATAATAATACCCCCTCACCCACTACATTGCAATTAAATCTCCAAGGCACCGCTTTCTCTCTATCATCCGACTCGGGTACTTCTCGTGCTTTAATTTCAGCACCTGGGGCGCTACCCCCAACTAAAATCTATCAAGTCGGGTCTACGGTTCCTGGAGGGGAGGAGCTATTTATTCGGAATATCTTTCGTGATCGTGTTATCCATTAATGATAATGGTCGCTTAGAAAGCTTATTATTACCGGTACCCAAAATTTCGAAAACAAATTATGCTAACATTAGTAAATAATTTTTATGTGGAAGAAGATTTTTTCTATATTACTTTTATTTGTTTTCCTCACGTTTTTAGTCAGTTGTGCAGTGACAGCCAATCGGTTATACGCAGAAGGGCAAGCACCTTATCATCAACAAGACTTCCATACTGCTTTAATAGGCTCTGTATGCTTCTGCTAAAAGAGGAAACATTCAAGCTCAATATGCCATAGCTACATGTTCTACTACGGTATCGGCGTTCACCGCAATTCCCCGTGTAGGCAGTAAAATGGTTTAAAGAAGCCGCCAATTCGGCAATGTAAATGCCATTAATGCGCTCCAATCAATTCAACAGACTGCTCCTCCGGGGGATTGTAACATACGTCCCATCCTGAGTGAAACCAGGGATCTCATTTTTAATCAATAATGAGATTCTTCGCTTTGCTCAGAATGACAAGCTACCTTATTTCGACAAAACGATAATCGTATCAACGGTGTCCACGGGGTTTATTTTTTGTGCCTTCAATTGCTCCACATTGATTTCGTATTGTTTAGAGAGCAATTGCACCCAACCCATCCAATCATCAAAAGACACCTGGTGGAAAGTTAATGTCACTTTATTGATTTCGAGTTGCTGCACCTGCTGAAAATAAGCACTTAATTTTTGTTCGGTTAATATCCGCTCAGCAATTACGAATAAACGTTGAGTTGGTTGCTTTGTCCCAAACTCTTCTTGTCTCAACTTATGGATTTGTTGACCAGCATGCTTGTCCAAACAGTAAAAGATCGCTGCAAGGCAATATGGGTTTGCAAATTAACGATCGCCATGAAGAAAGGACTAAGAATTAACAAGTAAACTAACAAACTCATAATTAAGAAACCGCCCACACTTATCAGACGACGCTCGCGCTCTTTTATCTTTTAATAATTGCTACCATTTTTCAATCATTGGATTGTCAACTCTGCAATTATCTTTTTAATCTGATTATGCGTTTGCCGTTTCACATGTAATTTAGCTTGGTTAAGCGCGTAGACTAAATCTCCTACAGTGGATAGTTGATCAGTGGTAACTTGTAAAACCAATTGGCTGTTTTGATAGCTTAGCAATTTTAGGTGTATTTTGGGAATATTGGTGGAGAATCTCTCCCACTCGGTTTAATAAATGAATATAGTTAATCCTCCCTCTGATTCGACTTTGTTAATAAATGTAATTCTCGAGAAATTTGTTCTCAAAAATAGGTAATACTTTTTAAGTAAGGAAATAGTTTCTAGAGCGTATTCATAGTCTCTTTTTATAAATGATCCGAATGCATTTTTAAAATTGTCCATTCATCAGATTCCGTACCTAATAATAAAAAACAAAACTACAAAAGCAATGCTGTCGATTCTCCAATATTTTTGTTGATAGGGAGATTTTTGTTTTGATCGATATTTTCCTATCAAAAAAATTGAAAAGAGTCTCTTTAATTAATTTCGTATAATTACTAGTTCGAGGCATAACAGAATATTGTAAAGAAATTTTGTAGCCTAAATCTGAAAATCGTTGGTAGAAATTTTTTTACGTTGGTAAACAGTGATCTGAGTAGATTTATCTCCTCCTATTTCTCGAGCGTAAGTTGTAAGAATAAAGAGAGGTATTTAGAAGTTTCAAAAATCCTCTTTAATGACTCATCCGCACTAAAGCTCTTCTCTTCTCAATCAATACGGACCATTGTCCTTCCAAAAGAGGGGTAGTAAAAAAATCAGAAATAAGCGTAAAAAGGAAAGAGATTATATTGCTTTAATTGCTTTAGGTAATTTTCTAAAATAATATCTTATCAATGACCTCTACAATGATAATTATTAATATCATTAGTAAGCTACTCTTCGAAAGCAAAAGAAATTGCTTTATCCAATTCGTGCCGATTTAGTTTTGGCATAATAACCGTGTGGACATTAGCACATATTAACTAGGAATCACGACAAATAAACACTCTTTAAGTATAGCCAAGATGCCTCTGCTAAATGGTCTAATATTTTTTGTGAGAAGACCGTGCCTGAATCGTCACACTCCAACTAGGTAAAGGTCTCATCGTTATTAAGTCTGAGTATCGGAGTTATTCTATGTTTGACTGTTGCCATACAATTTTAACTTTATCTTGCTTATCTTTATCTTTATATCGCATTAACAAACTGGTCAATCTCAATTACTGCTAATCGCACATTGCTACTGCTCGTAATAAGTAGAAGTTATCTGTTACAGAAATTGCATTAATTTCAACTAATCCATCCGCTCGACATAATTTAATAAAATCATTCACGCTCGAAAAAAGTCTATGTTCTTGCGGGCAGGTATAGAGCTCTTTTGCACGTTCCGGTGTTATTTTACACTATTAAGTGTTAAAAAAACTCTGTAGGGAAGCATAATTAATATCGATTTGACATTTTTGACATTGATCTTCTGGTAAAGCAGTTAGTTAAATAGGAAACTAATTTTTCATAAAATATGGGGTTAACTCCCGATACCGCACGCAAATTCACTCAGAGAAACCATGCCCCTATGAGCTGCGCGATAAGGAGGTTTTGCTTGCAAGTAAATGTCACCACCCATACCTTCTGGCAATAACTAATCACTCACAACTTGATCTAAATCAAAAGCTTTTTTGATGTCATCTCCGGAATGAGATATGGTATTAAAAGAATAAAAGAGGATTAATTTTTCGTTTGCGCTAGACAGTTGGTATTAAACAATCCTTTCTGGGTAAAAAGCGTTCTAATCACTTCTACTCCATAAAACGACTGCTTAAAATCTGAATTTTTTTAAGTCGGAATTTTAAAAAGGATTATTTCTGCCCAATCTTGAAGACACTGGAGATTAAGATACAATTGGTTCCTATTTGTAATAAGATTTGATTGATAGAAAAGCCAACGCTGTGAAACAATAAGCGTGGTAGCAATTGTTGCTCCAATAGCCATAATTATAGCCATAATTAATAAAGCACTCAAAAGTGCACTGTCATTTTGATTTTTACTGTTCCACATAAACTCGTCCAACTAGAGGAAAAATTCGTTTAACAGAACCGATTCCTTTCAGAGTCAAAGTTACAATTGATGGCTCTAAGTAAACGAGTTGTTTTAACTGAATTATTTTTATTCACGTTAGGAACCGAAGTATTTTCAATTTGACCTTCATTATTAACATAATGAATACTCATTTCAGTCACTTAATGCAATAGGACACGTTTCTCTGGGATAATATGCGGAGGACGATCCAGCACGGCCCATGACAAACGAATTTAAATCAGTCTCTACTTTTTCATAAGCTACGCGTTGCAACGTGCTTCGTTTAAATTCACTTGCTGGATTAGTGTTATCCTCCACGTATAAATTCCAAGCTGTCTGTTTTATTTATGAAAAGGAGTGGTAACTTCTCTCCACTTTCTCTAGTAATGGGGCGTGGAATAATTTGGTTAAAATCATATTGAATTAAAGTTAAAACTGTTTGAATTTCTTATATTCGAGCATCAGTTGCTCATAAATGTTTCTAAGTACGTAAAATAAATTACAAACCCAATGTAGCCATTGTAGCAACAATGGCAAATAAATAAAGCAATTATAACTTCAATAAGCGTAATTCGCTTTGAAATACTTTTTTAGTAGTTCATTTCACGAATCTGATTAAATATTTGATCTTAATCCTGGACCCCTCCTGCCATACATCAATATAAATACGTCGATAATAGTTTTCCCCTATTTGATCAGAGCTAGCTTCCCATTTAAATTGCTCATAAAGTACGGTGCTTTTACTTTTTTGCGCTGATTCATTAGTAGGCAGTGATAATAAACCAACTTGCATACTCGCAATTAGATTGATGGGAATCTAATAAACTGCTATTTTATTTTTTACATGCGCAGTGCTGTGAAACACTATTAAGTATGATTAAAATAACAACTGTTAGTACCATCGCGAGAATAATTAAAGCCACAAGAACTTCAATTAAAGTAAATCCTTGTTGGCTATTTAATTTCTTGTAATTGAATATTCCCACTAGAATCACGTTAAAAACGATAAACGCGATTGCCCCTCTGATTAGAAATCAATAGATTAAAAAGAGACAAATCTCCATTAAGTAAAAAAACAATATCGCAAAATATATTCTTCCTTCGTTTTAATATTTTGATTTGAATATCTTAAAATTGAGGTGAGCTTAAGAATGGACGACTCTTAAATAATTGCCATTTCTGTTTCAGTGAATGAAAATCTTTTTGAAATTAATCAAAATGACAATCGTTTTGTGAAAATTTTACCTCTAAAATAATAGGTTTTAATAAAGCTTCTTTTTGTACTAATTTCATGAATTCAGTTAATTGATTGGCAAAAGCATAACTTGTCGACCACGATCAAAACGATGAAGCGATAAGAAGGCAATGGTCGTTATAATGGCGATAATAGTCATTACGACGACGACCTCAAACAGGGTAAATCCTTCTTGGTTTTTATTATTTTTGGTTATAATATTCCAATTTCTCATCGTCACATTAATGCCCTCACCATCGGGTTCGTTATTGGAAGCATAAGTGAAAATATGAATATCACCATGTTTACCTGGATTTAAGTAATGATAAGGATGTCCCTCTTCGATCAACAGGAAACCGTTTTCAATAGCGGCCGATTCCCCAATCTTGTAGCACGGGGTCAGTTTTAGGTTTTTTAACAAGTGCTTCAATTCTTTGTTCAGTCTCGGGATAAAAACCGTTATCTAATTTATAGATAGAAAGATCTATTGTATTTTCAATAGATAATACATCTTGTCTTGCTTTAACAATCTTAGCTTCATCAGACGATACATTATTCGGGGATAACAATTGCTACCAAAATTGCTAAGATAACAACCACGACCATTACTTCAGTCAACGACCATTCCTTCAATCAATGTGAAGCCACCCGTTTATTGATAGTTTAATTTTAATTTTTTTCATTTTATCCTCCACTCATCTGATCCAAATCAAAAATAGGCAACATAATCGCTAGCACGATAAAGAGCACGACACTGCCCATTAATAAAATCATTACGGATTCAAAAAGTTTTAATGACCCGTCAATTAACACGGCGATATCTGCTTGAATAGTTACCGCTTTTTGTAACATTACTTCCAATTATCTACTAGATTCGCCACTTGCCACTAAATGAATAAAATGGTTAAAAAATAAACAGTTTCTTGCAAGATACGATAGATATTAATGCCTTCTTGGACTTTTTCGATAGCAAATTTTACAGTATAGCACATCGGAAGCACGGTAATTAATTGGGATTCCGCCTGCATAACTTCTAACATAGAAACTGTAGCTGCATTTCCAAACGTTCTTCCAAAAGGGGCACTATTGGTAGTACGAATACATTTTCCCGGTAGAGGTAATTTTAATAAAAACAATCGCACTAAATTCTGAATCGTTCTTTTTTTAACAACCGTTGAAAAAAGTATAGCCCCCTAAAATAAATAGAGCTAAAAAATACAATCCATAAAGTTTTATAAATTACCTAATAGCAATCAAAACAAGTAGCAATCAAAACAAGAGTTGCCACAGGCAAAGATTGTTGCGTTTGATTAAAAACAGAAACGATTTTAGGAACTAGTAAATTAATAAAAATATTACAATTCCAATTGAAACCAGTGTCATTAAACTCGGATGAAGTAATGCTTGTTGAATTTTTCGTCGAATAGCCTGTTGCTTTTCGGTATATTCTGCTAATTTTATTAATACTTGATCGAGTTTACCTGACTTTTTCTCGGAAGCAACGTCGTGCGATACAATTTTGGAAAAGCCGAAGAAAAATCATCCATCCCAGCTTCTAAGTGAGTACCCTTCTAAAACTTTACTTCGTACGCCTAGTAATAAGCTTTTGACCTGCGATTTTTCTGATTAGTTGGCTACGGAGGTTAACACTTCGTTCAAGGGAATACCAGCTCCCCAGTAAGGTGGGCCATTTGCCATATGGCTAATGCCAAATCTGCCGCGCTCATTCGTTTCGTTAAGAAACGCTTCCAGAAAAATTTTTCTCTATTTGATGAGGAGCACGACGCTGTGATATTTCATTAACTTCAAGCACCAAATCCATGATCACGCAATCGTTGGCGGACTTGGCAGGCGCCGTATTGGCTTTAAGTATGCCTTTTTTAACGTTTTCCTTTAGAGTCTAGCGCTGAATAACTATAAGCTTCCATTAAAATTCACCTGACACACACAACACTTCCTCCAATGTGTTCTCCCCGTTCAAAACGGATCGAAAACCATCTTTCTGCATACTAGGGTGATTTTTACGAATATTAATTTCGATGAGTATCTCACTGGCATTCTCATGAATCTCATCTCGCATTTGACAGATAACCGCTACTAATTCATAAATAGCCGTTCGTTCCCGATAACCCGTGCAGTTATAATGATGACAACCTACGAGTTCATAGAGAAAGCGACTAATTCGCTTTCTCTAAGAACTAAGAGCCGGAGTTCACTGGAGGTCGTTAATTTCGATTGTTTGCATTGTGCGCACAATACCGGGACTAACCCGTTGAGCTACCACACCAATCAAAGTAGAAGATAATAAAAAACGTTCAATTCCCATATTTCACAAATGGGCGTATTTCACAAATGGGCGATCGGCCTCTCCCCGCAGCACTGTTGGTATGTAAGGTAGATTAACACAAATGACCCGTCAAACTTGTGCTTGTACCGCCATTTCGGCAGTCTCTAGATCACGGATTTCCTTTACCCTGACAATATGGGTCAGGATCTTGTCGAAAAATGGCTCTCAATCCGCGAGCAAACGTCATGCCGATTTTATTATTTACTTGAATCTGTCCTTACCTCAGGTAAATAATATTCAATGGGATCTTTAAGCCTTAAAATATTTCGCATTGCGCTGTTCAATTTTGTTAATGCTGCATATAAAGTGGTTGTTTTTTCAGAATCTGTAGCGTAGGTAGGGCTTGTGTCACTAAAATAATACTATGGGGTTTTAAAATTAATTGCTTCATTAAACTCAAGGTATCGGTGTCCCCATAATACCCAGTTTTGCAAATCCAATGGGGCACGGCTCTGTTTTTATCTAACAAACGCAGAACGACACGCTCACCAACAGTGTGTAGAGATTTGTAGATACTCGAACATCAACGGGGCTCCCGGCCAGCAATTCGCAGAGAAATATGTCCATCTTGAGGAAAGCGTTTTGCAGCGATATCCAATTTACCATTACTTTAATTCGTGAAACAATGAGTAGCGATACACCCGAGGAATCTGTAAAATTTCGCGAAAAACGTCTTCACAGCGAAAACGAACGACTAATTTGTCTTCAAAAGTTTCAAAATGAATATCCGATGCCATTTGTTTAATGGCTTGAGTCAGAATGGCATTCAAAAGACGAATAATTGAAGCATCGTTTTACTTTCCAATAAATCTTCGTGTGCTGGAGAAGTTCCGTGATCAATTGGCTTAAATCAACGTCCATTCGATGAAACGCCGCCATGGCCGTTTCTGTTCCGATTTCGTAAGCACGTGCTAATAAAGTTTCAAATTTCTGTTGAGATACTTGCCTGAAATTCAATAGGCGATTACAATAGCGCAGCGCTGTAATTCGAGGACGATTTCTGGAGTAAATAGCGGCAGAGCCACAATCATCTGCTCTTCCGTAAAAAATTGAACGAATACCCCGGGCCTTTGTCGTCGTAGTTAAAAGGCAAGCGTTTTTTCACCAATTTTTCATTGGCTGTGGTAGATCTATTTTTAACAAGCGTCATCGTCATTTTTAAAATGGAGATGGATCAGCTACCCAATCCTTATTGATTGGTAGTAATATCAGTTTATCTATCTGGAGGCAATCCTGCCTTTTTTGCGAAACTCCTGATATCGGATATAATGATATCGTTTTAAAGTCTCCTTACGCCCATCCAATCGATTATGCAAAATAACGGGACGAATAAAAACCATTAGATTTTTTTTCAATGGTGTGATTTTTATAGCGGAATAAATTTCCTAAAATAAAATAGGAATATCTCCCAGAATAAGAATCTTGTTTTCACTTTGTTTATTTTTATTTCCCATTAATCTACCGAGCACGAGGATGTCACTGCTGCTTATGCTTAACAATACACTAGTTTTAATTTTTCTAGTATCGATAGTGGGATTATCAGGACTGGAATCAGCATTGGGTTTCAAAGAATTGTCTTGCTGCTCAATTTCTAAATTTACCGTATTATCAGGGGTAATTTGCAGAGTTATTTTTAATTGTAAGGTAACATCTTTACGTTCAAAAGTATTAAAAGGCAACGTAGAATTATCAGAAACTGGTGCGCCAATTCCTTCATATTGACGATTAATAATCGCCATATTTTTACCATCGCTAATGATAGCAGATTTATTGCAGATTTATTATTTAATACTCCAATTGATGGAGTGGCTAAAATATCAGTGTAGGTTGTTATGTTTCCAATGCCTGAATCAGCACTCGCAGATCCCCTTTTGGAATAAAACCAATGCCCGCAGGATTGGCTACACTAATGGAATCACTTCCCGGTAGGGTAGTCTCTCCCCCATTGAATACCTAACCGTCTTAATAAACTTTCATCAACGCGAACAATAATAATTGCTTGCACTAATACTTGATCGGGACGAATATCCAACTGATGAATTATTTTTTCAACATTTGGATGATTGTCCATTGGCTAATTAATAATAATAATCGCATTATTGTTTTGTTCTGGTTGAATGGAAATGCCATTGTTGTGACCGTTCTCATCATTGCCAATCCCAAATTGATTAGTAGTCTCTCCTTTATGTAATTTTTATTCCTCTAATTTACCATGCACAATTTTAGTAAGAATGGACGCTAACTTTTTTGCATTTAAATAATTTAAATGAATAACAACTCTGTTCGTGCTGCCATTTATCTGAGAAGTATCCAAGGATAATATTAATTTACGTACTTTAGAGCGGTTCTTCTTCATTGCCGCTAATTAAAATAGCGTTATTTTTTCATCTGCCACAAGCGATATCGTATTAATCTTTCCTTAGACGCGATCCGCTAATCTATTTGTAGAGCCTGTAAAACTTCCACTAATTTTCTCGCACTCAAATATTTCAAACGTACAGCTTGAATAGCTGTATCATTTTTTCATCCATTTCTCGGATAATGTTCACTAAACGATTGATATTGGCTGCTGAGCCCGCCAGGATTAAAATATTCGTGGGATTGTAATACGTTAATATACTTCCCCACTCCTGCATTAAGGTCCCCACTCCTGAATTAAGGATCGAAAGAGAGGTATATTAATTGAGAGGCTGAAATATTAGCGACAGAAACGACTCGAACGACAATTTGATCACCGGATTCAGCATTTGGCTGGGACTATAACTATAATATTCCACCATATTCTTTGCCTGCATAGCAGGAACAATTTTTATAATACTTCCCATAGGGATAAGCCGTATAATTAAGTACTTGTAGCATAGAGAGAAAGACTTGATAAATTTCGTCTACCTACATGGTTTTACTGGAAATAATCGTCACTTTTTCCTGAACTCTAAGATCAACAATAAAATTTTTCCCTGTTAATTGGGAAATTATTTGGATAACAGCATGAAGGTCAGCCCCTTGCAAATTCCACATTTGCAAGGATTTTTTATGTTTTTAGACAAGCTCATCGTGAAGAGCAGGGATGGTTAACAGTAGTTTTTGGGGAATGAATCGATTTTTTAATATGCAATGATACTGAAAAAGTAAACGTTGGTATTAAAAAAATCCAATTAAAAATAACTATTTCATTAAAATCATCTCGTCCTCTTCCTCGGAAATTAAAATATATCAACGTATATAATTCTTTAGTAATTTCTTTAGTAATTCTTTAGAATGGCTTTTTCCTTAATCGAAAATAACGCTGCCACTAAATGAGAAAGACGTTATTCATATCAAAATTTATATAATTAATTGTTATGATTACCCCCGGTCAAGAGCAATCGACTCTTGAATCAAGAGCTTTTGGAGCAATTAGCGCCAGGAATACACTAGGAAACAGATTGTTTTTCCTGAATTCGCGGCTCCAACTCTCCATTTTTATAGCGTCCGGCGATATTTTCAAGCGAAATCACTTTGATTTTTTCAGCTTGTCCCACAGCACCAAAGACTTCGTAACGCATTTTGCATATGGCTTTCATTGCTTTAAGTGCTTCACCTAAGTATTTTCTTAGATCGAATTCAGAAGGATTTTGAGCAAGATAACGACGAATGGAACCTGTAGAAGCTAACCTCAAATCGGTATCGATGTTGACTTTTCGAACACCATAGCGAATACCTTCTTGGATTTCTTCGACAGGTACACCATAAGTTTGAGGAATCTTACCACCATATTCATTAATTATTTTAAGCCATTCTTGGGGCACCGACGAAGAACCATGCATTACCAAATGCGTATCTGGAAGTCGTTCGTGAATAGCTTTAATTCTATCAATTACGAGTACTTCTCCCGTCGGAGGTTGTAAAAATTTATAAGCGCCATGACTGGTACCAATAGCAATAGCCAGCGCGTCTACTTTTGTTTTTCTGACAAAATCAACAGCTTGTTCTGGATCGGTCAACATCTGGTCACGTGATAATTCTCCTTCATCACCTGAGCCGCCATCCTTCTCACCCGCTCTCAAGGTTTCTAGCGAACCTAAGCAACCAAGCTCACCTTCCACTGAAACGCCACAAGCATGAGCCATCTGCGTGGTTAATTCTGTTACAGAGACATTGTATTCATAGTCCGCCGGGGTTTTTTGGTCTTCAAGGAGAGAACCATCCATCATCACTGAGGTGAATCCCATTTGAATAGACCGTTGGCACACTGCTGGGGAAGCCCCGTGATCTTGATGCATACAAATCGGAATATGGGGCCATTCTTCGGTTGCCGCGAGAATGAGCGCCCGAATAAAGTGGGGGCCAGCATATTGACGCGCCCCTGCTGAGGCCTGAACGATGACAGGGCTTCGAGTCTCATCAGCTGCTTCCATAATGGCACGTACTTGCTCTAAGTTGTTAACATTAAAAGCAGGAACACCATACCCATGCTCAGCTGCATGATCTAACAATTGTCGCAACGTAATTAGGGCCATAGAACCTCCTTAGTGTATTAAACTATTTTCCCCACGGTTAAAATCTTCATAGCGTTTGAACCACCTCCAACACCCATATGATCACCTTTAGTCAATATTACCAAATCTCCTTTCTTCAATAAGTCCTGTTTTTCCATAACTTCAATAGCCTTAATATTGACAATATTGACCTCTTTCTGGCTGTATTGAGTGGGATCGAATTTAATCGGATAAACCCCACGATAGAGAGTCATTCTCCCCAAGGATTTATCAAAACGACTTAAACCATAAATAGGAATTGCTGTTCGAATTCGTGACATCCACAGAGGAGTCATTCCTGATTCTGTTAAGGCCACAATTGCTTTAATGTCCAAATGATTGGCTGTATACATTGTTGCCATTGCAATAGCTTCATCAATGCGTTTAAAACAGCACTCTACACGATGACGCGAAGTATGCGAACGGGGTTGCAATTCGGAAGCCATACAGGTTCGAACCATGGCTCCAACTGCTAACACCGGATAGTCACCCACTGCCGTTTCGGCCGAAAGCATAACCGCATCGGTATTATCCAAAACAGCGTTAGCTACATCAGATACTTCTGCTCGAGTAGGCATAAAAGCGTGGATCATCGACTCCATCATTTGAGTGGCAATAATGACGGGCTTATCAAGAGAACGGACTCGATGGATAATATCTTTTTGAACTAAGGGCACTTGAGCATCGCCAATCTCAACAGCTAAGTCGCCGCGAGCAACCATAACACCGTCGCTGGCTTCGATAATGGTATCAATATTTTTCACAGCTTCAGCACGTTCAATTTTAGCAATAACGCCCGCTTTCCCTTTATAACCTTGAATCAAACGTTTCGCCTTAAGAACATCTTCTGCATCCCGGGGAAATGAAATCGCTATATAGTCCACATTGAGATTGACAACAAACTTTAAATCTTCGATATCTTTTTCCGTCATCGACTCCGCCGAGAGACCATCCCCCAAACGATTAATTCCTTTGTGGTTGGACAATTCGCCACCCACTACTACCCGACAAATAATTTTATTTCCATCAACACCTTGAACGATCAATTTGAGACGCCCATCGTCTAGCAATAACACATCGTTAGCTTTTACATCTTGCGGCAAGTTTTTATAATCAATCCCCACTTTTCCTTCGGTTCCTTCAACAGGAGGTAAATCCGCGTCTAAAATAAACTGGTTTCCTTTCTTTAATTTTATTTTTCCTAGCTTAAAACTCGATATTCGAATTTTGGGTCCTTGCAAGTCTGCCAAAATCCCAATTACTCGTTCTTGTTTTTTGGCAGCCTCACGCACCATCTCAATTCGTTTTTTATGACGCTCATGGGAGTCGTGAGAAAAATTCAAGCGAACAACGTCCACGCCTTCGTTAATAATTTCTTCTAAAATTGAGGGGTCATCTGTCGCAGGACCTAAAGTCGCGATAATTTTCGTACGACGCAACATGTGTTGATTATTTTTGCTCATAAAATTTTGCTCGTTGGATTAAAATTTCAATTGCAGGAAGTGTTTTCCCTTCTAAAAATTCTAAAAAGGCTCCACCGCCGGTGCTAATATAAGAAAACTGATTTGTTAAACCAAATCGATCTAAAGCAGCTAAGGTGTCTCCACCTCCCGCAATAGAATAAGCATCACTATCAGCAATTGCCTGTGCTAATGCGCACGTGCCTTGACTAAAAGCCTCGATTTCAAAAACACCAACAGGACCGTTCCAAACTATGGTACTGGCCTGAGCCATAAGACGAGCATAGCTTGCTGATGTTTTTGGTCCTACATCAAAAATAGATTCGTTATCTGCAATTGCATCCACAGTTTTTACTGTTGATTTTGCGTCTTTAGAAAGTTGAGACGCAACAATAACTTCAACTGGAAGGGGGATAGAAATATTTTTTTTGTTGCTTTTTCCCAAAATTGACGCGCATGATCCAACCAGTCGTTCTCGCATAAAGATTTCCCAATTGAATAGCCTTTTGCCTTCAAAAAGGTATTTGCGATTCCGCCTCCTACAATTAATTGATCGACTTTATCTAATAAATTCTCTAACAAATGGATTTTCGAAGAGACTTTAGCACCGCCTACAATAGCCACCACAAATTTTTTTGGATTATGTAATGCCCACGATAAAGCTTCAATTTCAGAAATAAGGAGAGGCCCTGCGCAAACTATTGGAGCGTATTCTGCAATCCCCACCGTGGAAGCTTGCGCGCGATGCGCCGTTGCAAAGGCATCCATAACAAAAACATCGCACAATTTCGCCATACGCTGAGCTAAGGCGGAATCGTTATCATTTTCGCCCACGTTAAATCGAACATTTTCACATAACACAACAGTTCCCGATTCAACGGTAACTCCATCGAGCCAATTTTTAACAAGTGGTATCTTGCGATTTAATTTTTTACTTAATGCTTTTGCTATAGGAGCTAGCGAAAAGTCTGGATCAAATTTTCCTTCTTGTGGTCTCCCTAAATGAGATAGAATTATTACCCGTCCATTCGCCTTCAGTGCTTTTTCAATGGTCGGTAATACTCGAATAATTCTTTCGTCATTGTTAATTTTGCCATTTTCCATTGGCACGTTGAGATCTTCACGGATGAGAACACGTTTGTTATCGAGATCAATGTCAGACATTGATAAGGATTTAAACAAGGATATTTTTTTATTTTTTAGCATATTATTACTTTCTTCAGTACCATACTGGTATGGTGTTTCCTAGACCCTAGGTACCATTTCGTTTACTGAAGGTTATTTTAAGATCTAGGGTCTAAAAAAGCACCCGCAACATCCAACATACGATTAGAAAATCCCCACTCATTATCATACCAAGCGACTACCTTTACTAATTTATCGATTAGTCGCGTTTGCCCCGCATCGAAAACCAATGAATGTGGGTCATGATTAAAATCGATGGAAACAAGCGGCTCTTCATTATAACCAAGCACACCTTTCATTTTACCCTCAGCAGCTCTTTTCATCACAGCATTAACTTCCCAAACGCTCACGGATTTTTTGGCATCGAAAGTAAAGTCAATGACCGAAACATTAATGGTAGGCACCCGAATAGCATACCCATCTAATTTTCTATCGAGTTCCGGTAATACCAAACCCACAGCAGCAACCGCTCCGGTTTTGGTAGGGATCATCGATTGTGTAGCTGCACGCGCTCGATGTAAATCTTTGTGATAACTATCGGTAATATTTTGATCGTTCGTGTAGGAGTGAACGGTTACCATTAATCCACATTCAACACCAATTTCATCATTCAATACTTTCATTAGGGGTGCCAAACAGTTTGTTGTACAAGAGGCATTAGAGATAATTTTATCTTCCTTGGTAAGAATATTTTCATTAACACCAAACACAATTGTTTTAACGTCCTTACCAGCCGGCGCAGAAATTAAAACTTTTTTTGCCCCTGCTTTTAAATGTGCTTCGGATTTTTCTTTACTTGTAAATAACCCCGTGCATTCAAGGACTAAATCGATATCAAGTTCCCTCCAAGGCAATTGCTCTGGATTCCTTACTATACATACTTTAATTTTATCACCATCGATCATTAATCCCTCTTTATCTACACTTACATCAGCAAGAAATCGTCCATGCACTGAGTCATATTTAGTTAAATGAGCATTAGTGTTGATATCTCCTAAATCATTGATAGCAACAATTTTAAAATCGTGATGCTTTTTTGATTCATAAAAAGCTCGTAAAATATTTCGACCAATGCGGCCATAACCATTAATGGCAATTTTATATGTCATGCTACTTCTCCTTAATTTAAAATTTGTGGAAAAATTCTTTGACCGTTTCAACAATTCGCTCTGGAGTGAAACCATATTCACGGTACATCATTTGATAGGGTGCTGAAGCACCAAATTGATCAATTCCAATTACTTTACCTTCGCGCCCAACAAATTGATACCAATAATCCGGATGAGCCGCCTCAATAGCAATGCGCTTAGTTATATGTGAAGGTAAAACCAATTTTTGATATTCAATGTCTTGATTTTTAAAAATTTCACAACAGGGCATGGAAACCACTCGCGCCGGGATATTTTTTTCCAAAGCTTTCGCTGCTTCAACAGCAATCATCACTTCAGAACCTGTCGCGATGAGAATAATTTGGGCGGGTTCTGTTGCTTCCCACAATACATACCCTCCTCTTGCAATTAGTCCCACTTGCTGGGAATCTCGATTTTGATGCGTAACTTTTTGACGAGTTAACAAAAGACAACTAGGTCCATGATGTTCAATGATCTCTCGCCAAGCAACAGCTGCTTCGGTACCGTCACAAGGGCGCCACACCTGCAAACCAGGAATCATTCGCAAGGAAGGCAATTGCTCAATCGGTTGATGCGTAGGCCCATCTTCTCCCAAACCAATCGAATCATGAGAATAAACAAAAATGGAATGCGCTTTGGTGAGCGCTGCCAGACGCACAGCATTTCGCGCATAATCCGAGAAAGTTAAAAAGGTACCGGCGAAGGGGATAAAGCCGCCATGTAACGCAATGCCATTCACAATAGCTGTCATTGCAAATTCACGCACACCATATTCAATATAATTTCCCTGGCGGTTTTCTTGACTCAAAATGCTAGCCCCAAACCATTTCGTGCAATTGGATTCTGATAAATCGGCCGAGCCGCCAATTATTTCAGGTAATGAAGATACAATAGCATTTAAACATTGTAGGGATAATTTACGCGTAGCATTGTCTTCTTTGAATTTTTCGCTATTTAAAATAAACTCTTCTATTTTTTTGGTGTAGTCTGCGGATAACAATTTTTTTGTCGTCGCAAAAACTCTTTTGCCAATTTCGGATGATGTTTCTCATAATTTGTAAACAGTTGATTCCACTGAGTTTCAAATTTCTTCCCTTTTTCTTTTGCATCCCATGCAGCATAAATCTCTTCCGGAATTTCAAACGGAGGATAAGGCCAATTTAAAATTTTACGGGCACCGGCCACTTCTTCTTCTCCTAAGGGAGCCCCGTGTGTCACCGCCTGGCCCGCCAAAATAGGTGCTCCGTATCCAATTATCGTTTTGCAGCAAATAATGGTGGGTTTGGTGATTTCATTTTTTGCCGCGATAATCGCTTTGGAAATGGCCTTGGGATCATGCCCATCAACATAGGGAATGGCCTGCCATCCATAGGCTTCGAAGCGCTTTGGCGTATTATCGGTAAACCATCCTCGCACATCCCCATCGATGGAAATTCCGTTATCGTCATAAAAAACAATTAATTTCCCCAAGCCCAAGGTTCCTGCTAAAGAACAAGCTTCATGAGAAATACCTTCCATGAGGTCGCCATCCCCAACAAAAACGTAGGTATGATGGTCCACAATGGGAAATGCCTCGTGGTTAAAAATCTTAGCCAGAATCTGTTCGGCGATCGCCATTCCCACACCATTAGCTAGTCCTTGTCCAAGTGGTCCAGTGGTCGTTTCCACACCCGGGGTATGTCTAAATTCAGGATGGCCTGGTGTGCCTGAATGGAACTGTCGAAAATTTTTTAATTCCTCAATTGATAAATCAAAACCGGTCAAATGTAACAGCGCATATTGCAACATAGCACCGTGACCGTTCGATAAAATAAATCGATCACGATTTTCCCAACGGGGATTAGCGGGATTGAATTTTAGAAAATCGCACCACAATACTTCCGCAATATCCGCCATTCCCATCGGCATTCCGGGATGACCTGAATTAGCTTTTTCTACTGCATCCATTGCCAACGCACGAATCGCATTGGCACACTCTCGGCGTGATGGCATTGGCTTTCCTTCAATGGCTCTAAATCAAAGCGCAAATGATAACGTGTCTCGAGGAGTCACGCAATTTGGAGATTCATATTAATTCGTAGACGTCCTTCATCGAGAATTGGAACTTAACTCAGCGTTAGGGGCAATGTGCTGGACTATACCAGGGTCTGGAGTATCATCCTCCTAGGGTTAGAAATGTTGTTAGCTTTATTGTAGACCCCCTCTAACTTTTTCAGCATTAAAAAATTTAAACATCTGAGGTTCTTTTATTTCCCCCATCGCTTTTAAAGAATAAATATAGGGGCTCCCTTGTTCCGGCATGGATGAACCACCAATTACTCCATTCAATTCTACAACAGTGGTTAACTTGAAATTAAATTCCACTGGCTAAAAGAAGTAGGAACAGTACAGCAGGGGCCTACTAATCGCAAGGAACCAGCATAACCTAATAACTCATTGAAAATATGATTAAAAGAGCTAATTTTAGTGCAAGAGCTAATTTTAGTGCAAATTTGCGCATCTCTTCTCCTATCTTTATCTCATTATTCTCAAATAGAAGTATATAATAAAAATAAAAGTATAATGTATTTCTTAAATTTTTTGATAAAGGAACCAAAACATGTGTGGCATTGTAGGAGCCATTGCTCAACGTCATGTGGCGAACATTTTATTGGAAGGTCTGAATCGTTTGGAATACCGTGGATATGATTCAGCCGGGATTGCCATTCTCCATCCAAAAACGACTAAAATTCAACGAGTTCGCGTCAAAGGTAAAGTGCAAGCGCTCGCGGAAAGGCTGGAAAAAAACCTCTACGGGGTTATACGGGCATTGCCCATACTCGCTGGGCAACGCATGGAAAACCAACAGAAAAAAATGCACATCCCCACTGCTCAAAGAATGACATTTCCATCGTTCACAATGGCATCATTGAAAATCACAAATCACTTCGACAAAAACTTACAAAATCAGGCTATGTATTTGAGACGGAAACTGATACCGAAGTAATTGCACATTTGATTCATTACCACAGTAAAAAGAAACAAGAATTATTACCAGCCATCCAACAAGCCATTCAAGAATTGAGAGGAGCCTATGCATTAGGCATTATTTCAACTATAAAACCCGAAGCATTATACGTCGTTCGCTGCGGCAGCTCTCTTGTCATTGGATTAGGAATTGGGGAGAATTTTATTGCTTCAGACTTCAGCGCTTTGCTTCCCGTAACTCAGCAATTTATTTATTTAGAAGAAGGAGATGTCGCTAAAATTGGAATTGATACTGTTTCTATCTACGATCAAGCTGGAAAATTAATTGAACGGCCTTCCTATACTTTAAAAATTGATTACGATACGGTGACAAAAGGAAAATTCCGTCATTTTATGCAAAAAGAAATTTTCGAGCAGCCCCAAGGCGTGCTCGATACGATTTCTGAACATTTGATTAATAATACAGTGACTCCACAGAGTTTCGGACATAAAGCAGAATTCATTTTTAGAAAAATAAAACGCCTTCAAATTGTTGCTTGCGGTACAAGTTTTCACGCTGCTTTAGTGGGTCGCTATTGGTTGGAAGCCTTAGCCGGCATTCCCTGCCAAGTAGAGATTGCCAGCGAAAATCGATATCGCAAAGCTGTAGTGGAACCTAATACTTTATTTATCGCAATGTCCCAATCCGGTCAAACAGCTGATACATTAGCAGCTCTACGCCAAGCGAAAAAATTAGGATATGCAGCAACCTTAGGTATTTGCAATGTCCCAACTAGTTCAGTAGCCCGTGAAGCTGATCTAGTTTTTCTTACTCGCGCAGGAATCGAAATCGGCGTTGCCGCCACTAAAACATTTACGACTCAATTAGTTTCTTTATTATTATTGGCAGCATTGTTCCACCGAGGAAATAACGGCAATCACGAAATTATTATTAACCATTTACGAAATTTGCCAGACCTTTTACAAAAAACCTTAGATTTAGATGCTTCTATCAAGCGATTATCCAAACGTTTTGTAGATAAAAAACATGCTTTATTCCTGGGACGTGGTGCACTTTTCCCAATTGCCTTAGAAGGCGCTTTAAAATTAAAAGAAATTTCTTATATGCACGCAGAAGCTTATCCTGCAGGCGAATTAAAACATGGTCCTTTAGCTTTAGTCGACAAAGGCATGCCGGTAATCGTCGTTGCACCTAATGATCACTTGATTGAAAAATTAGAATCCAATATGCAAGAGGTGCAAGCGCGGGGAGGCGAGTTATATATTTTCATGGATGAACAAATTCCCTGGGAATCCAAAATGGATAATAGCTCGGCTATCCGAATGCCCACTATGGCTGATATTATCGCTCCGATCGCCTATACTGTGCCTCTACAATTATTGGCCTATTATGTGGCTGTCTTAAAGGGAACAGATGTCGACCAACCGCGCAATTTAGCAAAATCGGTCACAGTGGAATAGCATTGGAATTCTTTCTCGCTAGAAGACCCCACACCCCCACAAATCCAACCTCTAGCGAGAACAGAGGTAGCTATATATTTTTTTGGCTATTATGCCAATAAGAATATGCCTTGTAATGCCTAATGAGAAGCAGGATTGGTATATGAAGTGTATATAACAACAAACACTTCAAAATTACTACTCAGCGCCTACGAGAATCAAAATATTTTTAAAATATATTCTAGGGATCATATCATTCCACACCAGTAGTGACGGGCTAAAAAACCTAAAGTTAACCTAATAAAGTTCGTCTCATTCCCGCGAAAAAGGGGATTCAGAGAAAAGAATATCTTAGGTTAGCCTTTAGATTCCCTCATTCCCGAGAATGACTGTAGATGACTATACTTGTGGGCAATGATAGAAGGAATCTCATCCCGCAAAACTAGGTTCTGTCAAGCCTTTGACACCAACTTCGTGATTAATATCAAAATCGTATTGATAAATCGGATATTTGAAACCGTCTGTATAATAAAAAATTTGATCATCCGGACTAAAACCAAATCCATTTGAAATAGTAATCCCTTTTTCCATTTTAGTCAGATTCCTATCAGGATCTAAGCACAATATAAACTTCCTTTAGAATTTTCAACATCAAGGTTCGCCATTCCGATCCAAAATCGCCCCCTCGATCGCATTTTTCATCATTCATACGCAATTCATTGCTCCAGGGTTCGATTGCCGAAAACTTAGTCATTTTCAAAGAAAGAATTTCCACTGCAAAAATTGCATTGCTGAGAGTAATCACAACACCACTTTTTTACGTGGCACAACTGTACACCAATAAAATCTCGCATTTCCCAGGACTAATTAATTATCGCTGACGGAATTTAATCGATGTAAAGAAGGCTTCGCAATATCAATCCAATACAAAACATTTTCAAAGGAATGCGATATTGATCCTTCGCCTAAAGCGTTTTGTCCTTTCCAAACTATTTTAATATTCATTGATTAACGGGCTTGTTAATAGTGGTGGAAAAATTTCCCTGATTTAAAGCAAGAAAGTCACCCAATATGGTTCCAAGAAATCGCCTAGATATTTTTATCCAATTGATAGGACTTTTGGATAGGAGCAATAAAATATCCTGTAGCATCGAGATATTTTTTGAAGAAACTTTTCATCCCTCTTTGTTGATAGAGAGATATTATCAATAGTTGTTACACATTCAATTCCGATAAGCTTTTCTTTAGTTTTTAAAATTAAATCAATCTCAACACCGCCCCGAGTCCGATAATAATAGAGACTCGGCTTGAATTTCCTTGTATATTCGTATTGCTCATAAATTTCATTTGTGATGCGCAATGAAGGTTTGTTTTCCGCCAAGCAAAGCGTTTAAAACCCCAGAGTCAAATATTCTATATTGAGAGTGCGCCTTCGGGTTTTCAAAAGATAGCAATTCGTATATTAAAAATAACGATTCTAAAGCTAATAAAGCTAATAAATGTTTTTTAACAAATGCCGTTTGGTACCCAATTCATGAGCCAACTTAGACAAAGAGATAAGAGGCACTACAGCAGTGATATTTAGTAAATTAGCAGCTAATTCACTATCGTAGTCACCGTCTTCCAGCTGTTTTAAATCTCTATAACAGATCGCCTCTAACCAACTATTGATAACACTTATTCGTTCCTCAGAATTGCTTAAACCAGAGAAAATAGGCATTCCACACCTCGCTCAAGCCACGTTTCAACGCTTTTAGATTTTAGCTGATTTGCGTCATTAAATTTGAACTTTACCCCAGGGATCCATAAACGCTTGACTATTTATTTCCCGCATCATCATAGGATACAGACGCGTGATACCCATTCTACCAGCTAAAGATTCTCGAACCCCTACTTTAGAGGAAAATTCTACTGAACCCGAAAGGGTAAAAATACCTAGCCAGCCGTTCTTCATCTATAGAATCGAATATGTGAGGTACCTTCTGGGCTTCATCGATGATGAGCGTGGGGTGGATTAATGACTACTTTCGTTTAATAGAAATTGTTCTGGAGCGCGATTCGCTTTTAGAGCGATTTCTTGTTTATCAAAAGTGAGATAGGTAGCCCTGAGGACGGCGGACCACTCTTTCATTTCTTTCATTAAGAAGGTGCTTTTGCCTACCTGTCGAGGACCTAAAACTCCCAATACGGGAAATATCTTAGCGCTTTTTAGAAGAATCCTTTTAATATGCCGTTTCCGATGATGCATCTCAAAGTACCTGTAATGTTGATCGATTATTGATTAATATTACAGAACTTTAAACGGATACCAAGCTCACCAGTAATTCTCGGCTAAGTAACCTTACTCGATTTCTTGACGATTAATGAGCGCCATTAAAAGACTACTCATAACCATGCCAGCTTACAGCCAAATCATAGGAATATTCACACCATAACTCGCCAAATAAGCGGTTAAAAAGGAAGTGAGGCCAAAACACAATGCCATAATGTCGCCGGTGGATGCCCATCACCAATCCTTGTTTCGCTTTCACTCACTTGAATTAAAAAACAAGGAGAAAACAAGGTAATAATTGCTGAATAGCTGACAGCGATGGAAATCCCTACGAACACAATAAATCTAAAAATAAATAACCTCGTGGGTTAGGGACAATTAAGGCTATAAATAAAGCAGTCAAAAAACTGATGGTTATAACCGCTTTCAATTGAAATTGCTTTACAAAGTAATCGACTAAATAACCACAACCGATGCTAAAACCGATTCCCATATCAGCGAGCAGTAAGGAAACCTTTAAAGTGGTATATCTGTAGCGGTGTAAAACAAAAATCGACGAAATGAAGGAAAAGAAATTACTCCAGCTATACATCATCACCAATAAAAAACGGATAATTTTCGAATTTTTTCATACTTGAGTCGAAATAAAAATATTTACCGCATAATGAAATCAAATACGTGCTTTCCATGTTTTTTTGAAGGTTTCTTTAAACAGACACTATAATAAAAATGCATTGAACAATGAAATTAAAGAAGCAAAATAAAGCGGTGTCGAAAATCCAAACCAACTTACAAAACGACTATCTGACAGAACGACTCCAATAATCGGGCCAATGATAAAGCCTAATAAGATTGATAATAAAATAAGATCAATCCAATATTTCGCGCTTTATGTTCCTTAAAACTGACATCTACAATCGCAGCTTGCGCAATGGGCTGTCTATACGTGCTGTAAAGCCGACAATCACTCGTCTCAAGATTAAAAAGACCAAAATATGGATAACTACTGGAAATGCCGACACAATAAATAATCGAGAAATGATCCCATTAAGCAAATTAATAATGAATGCTTTTTTCTGACCTATCGTATCAGACAAATCTCCTAAATCCAGCACAGCATAAAAATATCCACGGTCAACCCATAAAAAATCCCGGGTGGCTAACGCGAAGTCGCTGCCGATAAAAAATCAGAATGCGTCTCAATGATGATGGCATTTAAAACGCGAAAAAGAAGACTTAAGACCATCTCATCGATAAAAAGCACTAAGAACAAGGGGGACATAAAAGACTCTATGTTCAGAGCAGTCCAAAAGCTTGAATGAGTGTTTAACAAATTGGAAAGACAAGACAAAATGCCTAATCAGGGTAAATTTAATCTATTAATCAAATTATTACAAATAAAAAAGCCGTTCCTTGACTTCTTCATTATATCAATCATTAGATCTTGTTAGTTAGTAAAAATTAGGAAAAATATAAATATCGTTATTATGTATGAGCGTTATTCACTGCAGCAGCAGCAGGGGTAGGGGTGGGTCGTGGATAATTCAAGGACACTGACCTGTAGCTCCATTATCATGTTCGTAAGTGCGACTTACTCGATTTTTGTCCTCAATCTTAACAAGGCCATCGGCATTCCCATAAGGTGTTGTAATAAAAATTGCCACCGTTTGGCCGTCCGGGGAGAGGATAGTACAAGGCCCGTTTTCAGGACAACCATTGTCAAATCTCACATTCCTCTGATATTGGGGGGATTAGGTGAGTAAGAAACAACAACCCAAGAAGATTTAGAAATGTTCTTTATATAACGCGTACAATCTGCCAAAGCAGTTTGTTGAAGCAACAAAGCCATACTTGAGACAGCTAAAAAGGCCCTAACTCGAGTTATTTTTTAAACTTTGAAGTTAGTACATTAAAATTTTCCCCATTAAATCTGGAAACTAGGAGTATGGCCACCGTACTACCTATTCATAAATTAGCCAACTTATTGGCCGGTAACAGTTCCCAAATTGAAACCCCTTCATGGGATCAGAAGCCAAATCTACTTTATATATTTACTTAATATAGTTATAGGCTTTATTAGGCTTTCTTTATTAGGCTTTAATAGGGTTTTAATATATGAAAGCTTACGAATTGTATCGACGGGGGTTCAGACATTAGTAGCTCACTAGCGAAGGGTAGAATGAAATCGATCCAGGCAAGTATGGCCTCCTTGTAAGTTTGAAACTTGGGTAAACCCACTATCTTTTAGTAATTGTGCAGCAAAAACGGGCTGCGCTGACCAGATCTGCAATAGAAAACGATAAGTTTGTCTTTCGGTAACGTCGTTAGAAACGTGTTAAGTTCCTGTAACAGAGTATGTAGGCCGCCAATATGACAGATATCTCTTTTATAGAGTTCACGCACATCAATTAATAAAAATGTCTGAGTTTGATTTTTCTAACCACTGAGAGAGAGCTTTGTAACTTCTATTTCCTGAATTTGTCCCCCGACCCTTGTCTTTTGGGAAAAGCTTAATGACTGATTTGCCCTCAATACAACACGGGCATCAAGGATGTTTGGGTATAATTTTTGGGTATAATAAATTCTTTTATCCTCATCGATAAAGCATCGATGGCTAGCAGTCGCCCCGATAGTACTTTTTCTTTGCTTAGTAAAATTTTTATAGCCTCGGTGGCTTGAATACCACCTAAAATTCCAGGCAATATGCCTAGAACACCCCCCTAACTCACAATTAGCAGTAAGTTCTTCTGAAGATGTTTCATATAAACAACGGTAAAATGGGCCATCTTGATAATTAAAGAAGCTACATTGTCCCTAAATAACGGGAGGGATAATTATCCGTGCAATCGATAATATTTTCAAAATCGTGCACTGTTTTTTCTGTATTATCTTCGCTTATGAAAGTTTCATAAGTAATTGTTTGCAATTAAGGATTAAATCGTTCAAGGAAATATTTTTTTTGAATCGCTTTTTTATGCTTGCCAACATCATTGGGTATATAGAAATGACTTGTCGTTGAAGGTTCGATATTTCCACTTAATCGCCATCAATAATGCCCAAAGTGCCCAATACCTGCTTCTGCTAAATAATATTGTAATACAGAAGAACCTAATCCCCCAGCACTCACACACAGAGAATACGCGCATTAAAGAGTCGAGCTTGGCCACTCCTTACCAATCAATGGCAAATAGACAAGCATAGCGTTGAATATCAATAAGAGTTAACGCCATATAAACTCTAATGCGCCTCATCCCAATTGCTGCCGACTCCAATATTAACCACCAGCGGTACCGAAAGGGAGGCAGCTTCTTCCATGGCTTTTTTGATTTGCGGAACTACACGATCAAGATCTTTTTCAGCGACCTCAAAGACGAGCTCATCGTGCACCTGCATGATCAAATGGGCATCATCTGTATTATGTTTGAGCCAATCATTAACTTTGATCATGGCGATTTTGATGATATCCGCCGCCGTGCCTTGTATAGGCGCATTAATCGCAGCACGTTCAGCAGCCCGACGGCGTTGAAGATTAGAAGCATTAATGTCAGAAAGGTACACACGTCGCCCAAACAAGGTTTCTACATAACCTTGTTCGGCAGCGATAGTACGAATTTTCTGCATATATTCGTGGACTTTAGGATAGCGTTTAAAGTAAATATCGATGTATCCTTGGGCCGGCTCGCGCTCAATACCCAGTTGGCGCCCTAAACCAAAACTTGACATGCCATACAACAATCCAAAATTAATTGCCTTGGCACGGCAGCGTTGCTCCGAGGTGATCTGTTCCAATGGCACTCCAAAAACTTCAGAGGCAGTAGCACTATGAATATCCCATTCTTTTTCGAATGCCTTAATTAACCCAGGGTCTTGTGAAATATGAGCAATAATACGCAATTCCACTTGTGAATAATCTGCCGCCACGATACGAGCGCCCGAGGGTGCAATAAAAGCACGTCTGATTTTTCGGCCTTCGTCAGTACGAATAGGGATATTTTGCAAATTAGGGTTATTTGAAGATAAACGGCCTGTTGAAGTAACAGTCTGATTGTACGACGTGTGCACTCGACCGGTTAATGAATTCACCTGCTCAGGTAGACGATCGGTATAAGTCGATTTTAATTTACTAAGGCTTCGGTGCTCCAAAATGATTTTCGGCAAGGGATAATCGAGCGCTAAATCTTGCAATACATTTTCTGCCGTCGAAGGATGACGTCCGGGAGTTTTTTTAAATATTGGTAGTTTTAATTCTTCATACAAAACGTTTTTTAATTGTTTAGGTGAACCCAGATTAAATTCTCGTCCCGCTAATTTGTAAGCTTCTTGTTCGAGCTGGTTAATGTGCTGTTTCAATCCATCGCTTTGTGAACGCAACATTTGGGCGTCAATTAATACGCCGTGCATTTCCATTTGCATTAAAATAGGCATGAGTGGCATTTCAATTACGTCAAAAACTTTCTTTAATTTTTTTCTTTTTCGATCAGTGGCATTAATCTATGATGCAATTGTAAGATTACATCCGCATCTTCAGCTGCATAAGCCTCTATTTTATCAATGGAAACTAAATTAAATGTAATTTGTTTGGCCCCTTTCCGCGCAACATCTTCAAATTTGATTGTTGAATGCCCGAGATAACGAAAAGCCAAAGTATCCAAATCATGTCGACTACTGTTGCTATTTAAAATGTAAGATTCCAGTTGAGTATCATACATTTTTGCTTTGATACTTAATCCTTCTTTGGCTAGCACTTGACTGTCATATTTTAAATTCTGCCCAATAATTGTTTTTTTTGAATCTCCAACAATAGGTTTTAATTGTTGCAAGATCCAAGTTTTTTCGAGTTGAATCGGGGCGTTAGCATAATTATGGCCCATAGGAACATAAGCCGCTTCATTAGGTTGAATGGCAAATGAAACTCCGACTAAACTTGCTTCTAAAGCAGAAGAGTTAGTAGTAGTCTGTGTATCAAAAGCAAATTCTTCAGCGTTTATTAATTTCTTTGCCCATTTTTCAAAAGTTTTTTTGTCAGAGATAGTAATATAATTGGTGTCAGCAGAAGATCTAATCATTTCTTGCGCTGAAATTTCTGCGAGCCAGGATTTAAATTCGTAGGTAGTAAATAATTCAATTAATTTTTCGGGGTTTTTGGATCCTAATTTCAAATCTGTTGGTTTTTCTTTCAAAGGTAAATCGGAAATCACTGTAACCAATTGACGCATTAATGGTAATTCATGTAAATGAGCGCGAAGATTTTCGCCCACTTCACCTTTTATTTCATGAGCCTGTTTTTGAATATTTTCAAGCGAGCCATATTCATTCAGCAATTTAGCAGCAGTTTTAGGACCTACTTTGGGAATGCCAGGAATATTGTCGGTGTTATCGCCAGTTAAACTTAAATAATCAATAATTTTTTCAGGAGGAACACCGAATTTTTCTACCACGCCAGCAGGATTTAAAAGATGGTCTGTCATCGTGTTAACTAAAGTAACGTGATCATTGACGATTTGCGCTAAATCTTTATCGCCCGTAGAAACTAAAACCGGTAATCCCTCTTCTTTAGCTTTTTTAGCTAAAGTAGCAATAACGTCATCAGCCTCATAACCGGCTTTAACTATCAGCGGAAACCCAAGCGATTTGATAATTTTAAACAATGGTTTTATTTGCTGAGAAAGTTCATCTGGCATTTCTTGCCGATTCGCTTTATAGTCGCTATAGAGCTCATTGCGAAATGTTTTTCCTTTAGGATCAAATATGACGGCGATATACTCGGGTTGATACTCCGTCATTAATTTTCGCAACATATTGATGACTCCATACATCGCCCCCGTTGGATACCCCTTGGCGGTGGTCAATGGTGGTAATGCATAGTAGGCTCGAAAGAGATAAGAGGAACCGTCCACCAGGATGAATGGTTTAGTAGTCTTATTGATCATAAGACCCACATCATAATCGGCTTGCCATAAAAGGCAACCTTATTCAAAAGGGAGAACAAAGATTCTATCGATAGGAATTCTATCGATAGGAAGAGAATATTTTTTGTGGAAAAAAAGTGCTCAGTACACACGACAAATAAAAAGTGGCCAAGAGAACCGAGTGGCCAGAAAAATTACCTCATAATTTCTTAATTTTATTCTGATATTATGAGTTTTTATCGAAAAAATTAAATTTTTTTACTCATGCGTGATGACAAACAATAGGAACTACTAAATAGGAACTATTATTGATATTAAAGCTTTTGATAAATCTCATTCTAAAAATTTGGTTAAGTTAAGCAAGACCTACTCGCAGCAACAGAAGATACATAAAAGCAAAGTTTAATTTTGTCGAACTACCGCATCTGCAATCCTATAAACCCATGGATCAACAAAGGGAATTTTTTGCATTTATCCAAGTGCTTGTCCCCTACACCCGATTCCCAATTTTTATATTTTTATTTAATTAGAAATAGCTTGCACGCGGAGATTCCACTCAATTTAGGAGAGGGCTATTGATTGCTATGAAGCGACTGCTAGAGAAGGACGTACTTCAGTCAAAACGGGGATAATGCTATATGAGTTCGGAGAGGGTGTTATAAAAGATACCAAACTCGCTAAAAAGCTTTATAAGGAAGTCGCTGAAGAGGGTAAATAATCTATCAGCTAAAAATAATTTGGCATGGTCTCCTCAGAAAAGGGAAAGCTAAGAAAAAACTTATCCCAAAGAAGCGATAGCCTATTTAAAGGACGCTGCTTTATCCGGTTGTTCAAATGCCAAATTTGGGTATTCACTTTAAAGACCGCTGCTTGATGCAAAAATCTTGTTAAGAGCGGTTTTTCCAGAGCAATCGTTAATTTGACTTTTATGCTTTAATAAGTAGGATGACTGGAACGCAGGATTGGAAGGAAGCACGAAAACTTTTTCAGAAAGGAGCAAAAATCGGTGATAGTAAAGGGCTGTATTATGGTTTAGGTACGATGCTTTTGGCAAGAGAGGTCGTTCCCACGGAATGCCGATTAACGCAATGCATTAATGAAGTTGTGTCAGATTAGAGAAAATAACGAGGCACTCTCTTACCCAGCCGATTCGAAAGCTATCGAATTTATCATTGAACATTTGTCGAAATACCAACCTTTGGAATAGCCTAAATAAAAGACTAGGCTATAAAAACTCACTGCAATGCTTGTTTAAAAACTGTTAAGAAGGCTCTAAAACTGATAATATAGCCGTAATCACATTGACTATTGAGGCTATGCTAAAAAGATCTATATCGCCTTTTGCTTTGTTACTCACGTCCGTAAGTGCAATTTTGGGTTCAGGATGGTTATTTGCTACTTATTACATTTCGGAACTGGCAGGTCCTTCTGCGATCTTTGCTTGGCTTATTGGTGGCCTGTCCGCCATCCTTATTGCTTTTGTTTTTGCTGAGCTTTGCGCCATGTTACCAATTACCGGGGCCAGTATTCGTATTCCCCACTACACACATGGCACGCTCGTAAGTTTTCTTTTTCTTGGATAATCTGGCTGTCCTACGCCTCATTAGCCTCCACGGAAGTTCAGGCGGTCCTGCAATATTTAAACTATTTCTTTCCTTCTTTAGTTCACAGCGATGGTGGTTTAACCATTTATGGTTATTTTTTAGCTTCAGTGTTAATGATAACGATTTCAGCAATTAATATTTTTTCCTTACGTTGGTTATTGCGGTTTAACAGCGCTTTAACCATTTTAAAAATTGCCATCCCTACGGTGGTGGCCGTAGTTATTTTAGCGTTATATTTCGCTCCTTCTCGGCTTATTCACCCTGCTCATACCGCTTTTATGCCTTACGGGACGCATGGCATATTTGCGGCAGTCACTACGGGCGGCATCGTTTTTGCTTTCAATGGATTTAAACAAGCCTGTGAAATGGCTGGGGAGGCCAAAAATCCTTCCCGTGCTTTACCTTTTGCCATTATTGGGTCTGTAGTGATTTGTTTGATTATTTATCTTTTGCTGCAATTTGCTTTTCTATCCTCGCTTCTACCCATTAATTTAGTCCATGGCTGGGCGCACCTAAACCTGCAAGGCGGCACAAGCCCTATTACTGCGATTGTGCATCAAGGACATTTAGATGTTCTGCTTCCTCTATTGTACCTAGGAGCAATCATTGGCCCATTAGCTGCCGCATTAATGTACACTAGTAGTGGAGCACGCGCGTTGTATGGCATGAGCAAAAACCGCCACATTCCTCTTTTATTTCAACACCTAACTACTCAAGGAAACCCTTCAATTGCTATCATTGCTAATTTTGTTTTAGGAATGTGCCTCTTTGCACCACTGCCAGGATGGGATCGTATGATAGCCTTCCTCACCTCGCTAATGGCATTAACCTATGGCGTTGCTCCTATTTGCTTGCTAGCCTTACGCCAACAACTGCCTCATCGTTCCCGACCATTTAAATTACCTGCTGTCACATTATGGACTACAGGGGCATTTTACATTTGTACCCTCCTTACTTACTGGAGTGGATGGATGATTATTTCTAAGCTCGGCCTTGTTTTGCTCATTGGACTTGCTGTGCTGATTCTTCACCGTTATTTCATCGAGCCCGATAAGCGATTTGCTTTCCATTGGAGAGCGTCTATATGGGTATGGCCTTATTTTCTAGGAGTCGCTTTGATTTCCTATCTCGGCAATTTTGGTGGAGGGAAGGGGATTATTACTTTCGGATGGGATTTTGTTGTCATTGGTGTATTTTGTATTTTCACTCTGTGGCTGGCAATAAAATTTAAATTGCCTTCTGAACTCACTCAACGTTTTCTTCAAGATCCCGAATTCGATCAGCACCTACGGGAGAGAGAACCAAGTGGAACATGAGAACGCGCGTTCATTGACCATCACTGAGATCATGACCCCTGAAAAGATAAATTTTGCTGGTAATATTCACGGGGGCTACATTCTTAAATTAATTGATCAAACGGCTTATGCTTGCGCAGCACGCTATAGCGGACATTATGTTGTAACGCTATCCGTTGATGGGGTGCTTTTTAAACAACCCATTTACGTCGGTGAATTGGTAACATGTTATGCAAACGTCAATTATGTAGGCCGTTCTTCAATGGAAGTCGGCATTAAAATTGTCGCCGAAAATCTCGCCACCGGCGAAAAGCGCCACACGAATTCTTGTTATGTCACAATGATCGCTGTCAATAAAAATTTAAAACCCATAGAAATAAAACCATTAACAATTCATAATGAAATCGAACAACGACGTTTCGAAGAAGCAAAAATGAGACGTCAAATGCGCCTTTCTTTAGCAAGAGTTCATCAT
Source organism: Coxiella-like endosymbiont (assembly GCF_030643785.1). Classification (NCBI taxonomy): domain Bacteria; kingdom Pseudomonadati; phylum Pseudomonadota; class Gammaproteobacteria; order Legionellales; family Coxiellaceae; species Coxiella-like endosymbiont. The sequence continues at coordinate 110,405 of NZ_CP094378.1, forward strand.
TCCAATCCGAAAAAATAAAAAATAATTTATTGCAAAGAAACGATTTTCCAAAGCAGAGGGGTACTATTTTCCCCTTTTTCTGTGCGCAGAGCTATAGGAGATTAGTCTTAAAGAGAAGGGGTTTAACTTACATCTCAGTCTATAGTAGAATCACCTCATACGTCGTCTACACGAATTAATTTTTGGAAAAGCCGCGCGTGGAGGCCGGCCCCGCGGGCCCCGGATCCTATGAAGAAAGAGAAGAGGTTATAAAGTAGCAACTCAGTTATGTAGGTCCTTATTCGGGGCTAGTATCCGGCGCAGCTCTAGTTATGGATTACATTTTGACAATTGCTATTTCTATCGCGGTAGGAATTGAGGCGATTTCTAGTTTATTATCTATCCATTATCAATGCTATATATTGCAGAGCTTCTTTTATTGCTTTTAATATTAAATTTATGTGGTTCGAAAGAATCAATAAAAATATTGAATATTGATGGTAATTTTTCTCAGATTCTTTATAAAACCCATTTGATTGTAATTACTACAGGTATCGTTTTGAATGATTACGGAAAAAAGCCGTCATTCAAAATTCCTTCATAGAAACCTACAACCATATCCAAAACTATGGTTTATTTTTCGTATTAGCTTTTATTAATCTGCATTAATAATCTGCATTAATCCGCGTGTACTCGCTAGGAAGCGCCCGGACACCTATCCCGAAGCTGTTTCAAATAACGTCAATATCCTTACCGAACCTCGCCTAAAAACGGGCTCGCTTATAATGTTTTATATGTCAATTTCTTTAAACATAGTTGCGGACAGGACTATTTTGCTTTATTTTGTATAGAATGGGAATTGCTTTGCCCACCACCCTGTGTGTCTGGACAAACACTGAATGCCGTTATTTTTCGATCGATTTTACAAAGTTGGCCCCTATCCGAATACTTTTCTTATTATTTTAATGGCGTTAGAAGTTAATAATAGTGTTAGAAGCAGGACTTTTAATTGTGGCAGTTAATACGGGATTTTTAGGTGGACCCACGCTGTTTTAGACAATATTAGGATTGATTCGTGGGTGCCTCACCGCTTTAGTATGTTTATCAAGTCGACTAGTTACCACAAATGGACTGATATTTTTGGTTTGGCTGTGCTTTACTAATTTTAGTGGCAACGGGGGAGGATGGGGCTTAGGTAGAATTTTTAGTCGTGTTATACAGCACGAATGTTTTTTTAACGTTTAGTATCTCTTCTTTACTGGGACTTTCTGTATATTGGATACGGCATCGAAAATATGAAAGACTTTGGTTTTTCCCAATGGTTATAGCACTACTAGCACTAATCGTTTGCGTATCCATACTTTTGATTACGTTAATATATCGAAATTCGAATTAGGTAGCTGAATCACCATGCTCGTTAACCGGTGCTGCGATAGAAGGGGGAGATATAATTACTAAACATCGTTACCAACGGTACAGGTACAATGACTTAAAAAAGAAGATTAATCAAGAACTAAAGATTCCCTTAACGAGCAACGACACCTACCAACAACTGATACTAAAAAGCCTATCGGAGGAAAAATTAGAATGAGGGATAGCCCAACCTCTTTCCAATGCAAGAGCGGTAGCAATAAAAATACCGATTATAATTCCTAGAATACCAACCAAAAATAGTTAAAATAATCGATTCAATCAAAAACATTCCACCGTATATTAGCGCGTCGAGCACCGATAGCCATACGAATGCCAATTTCGCGATGTCGCTCAATAACAGAAACGTACATCATAATATTGATTACACCGATACCATCTACCATAAAGCAATACTGTCAATGGGGACCCTAACAACCTAAGTGAATGTCTCTTGTTGCTTTTGCATAATGCCAATAATTTGATTGGCTTCTAAAAGTAACTTTTAGTTGAGAATATAATTTATTCATTTTCGTGGTTAAAGCCTCTTGCACTTCATTAATATCCGGTTTGTAGATGAAGCGAAATAAGATATTATTGATTTAGGTATGGTATCCTTACCTAAAAAATAAGAAACTTCTAAGGGAATAATCACTCCTTTATTAATCTTCGCGGACAAAAACCAGTGTGGCTGCCAAAGTTTCATTACGTCAATAATTATAAAAACAAAACTTCCAATCAAAATTTGATCCCTAATAGGGTTTTTGAAATGTCTTTATCAAGAAAATCTTTAGCCACATCACTTCCAATAACACAAAAAAACCATGACGATCTAAATAGGAAATGAAACGGCCTTTATCAACTTCAATTTTTACCACCTCTACCAAATTCAAATTATTGTGGCCCCTAAAACCTGACCCTCTGTTTGATTTCCGATAATAGAAGTTATAGAAAGAAAGGGTGTAGGGGGAAATCACGGGCGATTTGATTGGAGGCTTTCTGGATTTCAGGTATTGTATCAATCTTAACCTGAGAAGTTCCATCGGTCTAAAATTCCTAAAATAGCCAAAAATGACCGGAGCTTAGATGAAATTAAATTGGAATAGGGGGGCCTGTTTAACATATCGGCTGATTTTCATGATTGACTCTCTGGTACGATCACACCATCATGTATTTGAATTATCTGAGGACATTGTGCGACAATATTGTGCGACAATATTCATATCGTGAGTAACGATAATTACTGTACAGACCCCTCTTCACGATTTAATTGAGCTAGTAAATCCAACATGTTTTGATTTGTTTTCGAATCAAGAGAGCCAGTCGATTCCATCATCTTCCAAAATAATATCAGGTTCTCCTACTAATGCTCGCGCAATCGCTACCCGTTGCTGTTGACCTCCAGATAATTCACTAAATTTATGATGATAAAATTGAGCCATACCCACTTTTTTAAAGCAGTCAGGACGCGTTTTCCAATTTCACGTCGATTGATATTACGATAAGTTAAAAGCGCAAACTTACATTACTGAGCGCATTCAAGCGAAGTAACAAAAAAATAACTGAAAAACAAAGCCAATGCTTCTATTCTGAAAATCTGATCGTTGATTATCGCTCAATTCAGATACATTTTTTGCATTTAAATAATATTCTCCCGTCGTAGGACGATCCAACAACCCTAAAATATTCATCGTGGTAGTTTTTCTCGAGGCCGATGATGGATGACCCTACAATTCTAACCAGTTCTTTCCCTTTCGATGGAAAAATTAATTCCCTTTCATGCTTCATACCGATTAGTACCAAACTAATAAATTTTATTGAGGTTCAAATTCATTTCACGCAACTTCAAGAGCAAATTTGTCTACTGCCCACTGTTTTTCGCTACTAATGACATCGGTATTGTTGCGAAGAGCGAATAAAATCGCTTCTTTTAAGCTTAAATGCTTAGATTGGGCGCGAGTAACACACTCGAGGAAAAGGCAGAGGAAAAGAAAATGGCTCTCGCCGCTGTATTAGGAAGAACTTCTCCGCTTCCTTCTATCATAGTGACTTCAGAGGAACGTAAAGGAAAGTTGGCGTAGCTGCTAATTCCTATTACTAGGAACATTATAAAAAGTCCTATAGAAAAGGCTTTTTTCATCAGAACATCTAACTATGCCTGATTACAACAGCTATACATTCTAACTCATTGAAAAGAAATATAGCTAACCCATATGTGATCTTATGGTTGAATTCAAGGAATCTTCTTTGATAGTCTTGGAAGATGATCACCATTCTCGCTGACGACCGTATCCCCTTTGTTACTGAATTATTTGGAGGCTATGGAAAATTGCTTTTAAGGCCGGGCAGTAATATCCAAAAAAGTGATTTAAGCAAAGTCAACGTTTTATTGACGCGGTCGATAACTCAGGTCAATGCTGCTTTATTAAAAGGAACCCCCATTGAGTTTGTAGGCAGCACAACCGCAGGATTTGATCATATTGATCGCGAATGGTTAGCAAAACAACTTATCTCGTGGTCTTATGCTCCTGGAGCTAATGCAGTGGCGGTCGCAGAATACGTACTCCACTGCATCGCTTTTTTGCGCAAAAAAGGTTTATTGCCTCAAGTGTCGATAAAGGCCGCTGTCGTTGGAATCGGACATCTGGGTAAAATCGTTTCCAATCGTTTAGAAAAAATAGGCTTTTCTGTTTTCCATAATGATCCACCCCGTGCTATTTCTGAAAAAGAATTCATCTCTATTCCATTAGAATCACTTACGGAAATGGACCTTATTTGTTTACATACACCTCTAACCAACGCTGGCGAATTTCCTACCTATCATTTAATCCATGATGCCTTGTTAAAAAGATTAAAACCCAGCTGCGTTTTATTAAATGCGGGACGCGGCGCAGTGGTAGACAATGAAGCTTTATTAAAACAGAAGCATATCGTAGCCTGTTTGGATGTATGGGAAAACGAACCTGATGTTAATTTAGCTTTATTGGAAAAAGTGGCTATCGCTACGCCGCATATTGCGGGTTACAGTAAAGAAGCAAAATTGCGCGCATCACTGATGATTTATGAAGCCTTTCTACAACATTTTCAGCTAATAGATATCCATCGCTTTAAAGAGCTGAAACAATTACCAGAAAAAACTACGGTTGATATTCGGGAATGTCGTACCGTCGAAGATGTTCTGTTAAAAATCTACGATCCCAGTAGAGAAACTCAAACTATGCGCGAGTTATTGATAAATAATCAAGATCGGTTTGAAAACTTACGCCGTCGTTATTCGTTGCGTCCCGAATTTTCCACTATCCAATTAACTCCCTCACCGGATCCAAAACTAAAAAATTTCTTCAACAATGGGGATTTTCTTTTGATTAAAAAGAAGAGACCGCAAACCAAGAAGCGGCCTCCTCGAAAATGCCAAACTCAATGCTTAGAAAGCACTAATACAGGGGAGGGGACGGCATCAATTTCCCCTTTTCCTGTTGTGGCAGCTTATGCTCCCATCAAAGAAAAAGATGTCGTAAACAGTCGTCGCTGAAGTTTTGGTGGAACTCCAATATTCAGTACTCGTGGCTGATACAATTGTGAAAGCTCCCATATCTAAGGTAAATACCAGTCTCCATAGCAAAAGCAAATATCTCTCCGTAGCAGGATGACTTTTCCCTGAAGGAGTACAAGGGGAGTGGTGCCATTCCCCTGTACCGCAAAAGCTGGAGCAAAAGAGGACAGCTGAATCAGCCGAATCATTCGCAGCAGCTTGGCAAGCCAACTCTGCTAAGGAGGTATTGTATTCATCTCACCAGCCCCTGCCTCCCACTCTCATCAGCCAGAGTTAATAGAGTTTTTTCCTCCGATCTAATATCTCCTTCCCGGGGGTCTATCACAGCGTGCGCAGCAACAAGTCCATGCTGTCCGTAAGAATCTCCTCTAACCCGAAAAAACTACGCCACCCAAAGCCTGCTGTCCCACTGTATAAGTGGGTGGGAGGATCCACCCATGATCCACCCATTGCATATCAAAATTACTATTAAAAATTAATATTACTAGCTTTTACCAACATTTGGCCAGAGCTGTTCTGCCTGGGGCGTCACACCCTCGGGCCTGTAACCTCAGTTTCTCCCCCTGAGCCTGAGGTCCTTGTAATCCTTGAGGGGCCTCGAGGACCCTGCTGGGATGCAGAAACTGCAATTCTTGAATCCGGGTTTCCTCCACCACATATTGATTTGAAGTCGGATTCGCTGCATAACTGATTCCTATTCCAGTTAGGAGCAGGTAAAGTAATCAAAAGCTAAGAAAGTTTTTTCATAATACTGTGCTTAAATCTGAGCAAAACCCCCGGCTGCACTGGAATATGATCAACATGACCTGCCACGCCATCGGTATTAATCCGAAAATTCGGATTACTTCAAAAAATCGCTTGATACATTTAGTTACCATCCAAAGATAGTAAAACCACGACATCGGGGGTCCCACTAGCATACGTTAGAGACAAAGGCAGTAGGGTCGTTAATGCCACTACAGCAAGGAAAGAAATTCTCCTTAAAAAATAGTTTAAATCCATCAGCCTATCCTTTTTCTAAAAGTTAATAACAGTTTGATTCTATAAAAATTTCTCAGATCAAACAACAATTTCTTGATTCATTGAATTTTTTGTGTCACTTAAAAGACGGTTATTTTATTTACAATAATTCTTGGAGTAGGTTTATTTACAATAATTCTTGGAGTAGGAATAACATTTTTAGCATAGGCAATACAAAAAGTACTCATAAAATACTTAATTTTTGGGACCTTACTCGAGCGTAAAAGGATTTTCTTATGATCTGCTTTATTTTCTGTTTCTTTCTTCTATTTTCTTTTTTGCTAATTTTTAATAAAATCGCCACGGTTGGAAGCTATGAAGAAGTAGAATATTTTCCGATACCCCCTGTTTTTCCAGTTTTTATTTTCAAGGGCAATCTGGATATGCCCGGGACTGAGAAAAAATTTACGTACCAAATTTTTGTAGGAATTATTCAAGGAGGCTCTCTCCGCCCTTCGGCGATTTTAAAAATGACAAAGGTAGATTTACAGCAGGAGTTACTCTTAGATATCAATGGAACCGTTTTATTGTCGCTGAAATTAGTTAGAATCATTTACCAAAATGCGTTATTTCGTTTTCCCTGGATTGCCAAGTCTCACCCCGGAGGAATTATTAAAGAAATTTCATGGAATGCTTATATTGCTCTCAAGTTTATAATTCCTATTTACCATAATTTTTTTATCCCTTTAGTAAATTCAGCGCGATAGGAGTTGATATTCGAACCAAATTTAATTTCACTCCCGCTAGCCAATTACCCTCTCATCGGTGATTTTTGGACGCCTTTATTTGCCGTCGGATTGCAATATTATTTCAATTGGAGTTGGATCCCCGTGAATCTTCAATATCTTCACTTTAACGGCTATTGTCGCAGACCCTTAAATGGCTTTTCCATAAATTACCTTCGCCGCATTCGCCGCATTCAGACTTATTTATGATAGAAATAGGCTACAATCTGACTCATTAAAAAAGTTTGAGGGTAACATTTTTAGAGTGCCCTCTTAGATTGTCTCTTGTGGATCCACATCCAAAGACCACCGGACTTTTGCACGCTGACTGGAAAGCAAGGCGATCAATTGATTTAATACTGTACGCAAGCTAATGCGATGTTTAGATTGAAAAAGTAATTGATAGCGGTAACGTCCTGCTTTGCGCTCCATACTGGCGGGAACGGGCCCTAAAATATCCACGCCGCTGTTAACCAGAATTTTTTGTTTTATTTCTGATAAAAATTCGGAAGGAGGCCCAGGTTTTGGGGATTCAGCACGTAATATACTTAAATAAGAAAAAGGAGGCAGTTGAGCAGCTTCGCGTTCTTTTAATAAGGCTTCTGCAAATGTAGCGTACCCTTCTTTTAATAAAAGAGTAAACAGAGGATTTGCAGGATGATGAGTTTGAATAAACACCTCCCCCTGCTGTTCTGCACGACCCGCACGGCCTGCTACTTGAATTAACAACTGTCCCATCCGTTCCGCAGAACGAAAATCAGCACTGTACAAACCACTGTCGGCATCCACAATTGCCACCAAAGTCAAATAAGGAAAATGATGACCTTTAGCGATCATTTGTGTACCAATTAAAATTGGTGCTTTTCGGTTGTGAATTAAATTCAATTTTTCTTCCATGCTATTTTTAGTGCGCGTACTATCGCGATCCATACGCACGATATCATAATTAGGAAACCGTTTTTGTAAAACCGCTTCTAATTGTTCTGTACCTAAACCAACATTGATTAATTCTTGATACTTACATTGCGGACAAACGGGGGGAATTTTTTTATTAGAACCACAGTGGTGACAGTAAAGTCGCAGAGGTTGGTAGTGGAAAGTTAATCGCGCATCACAACGATTACAATGCATTATCCAACCGCAACCATAACATATCAAAGTGGGCGCGTAACCACGGCGATTTAAAAATAATAAAACTTGTCCGTTACTTTTAATATGGTTTTCGATGGCAATTAATAATTCATCGCTCATTCCGGCTATTAATTGCTTTTGACGTAAATCGGTTATCGTCACACGAGGCAAAGAAGCCTTTCCCGCCCGGTGGGGTAACCGCAATAATTTATAACGTTCGCGTTTAACGTTATAAAAACTTTCTAACGAAGGAGTTGCAGAACCAAACACAACGGGAATATTTTCAAACTGGCCACGTATTACGGCTAAATCACGTGCAGAATAACGAAAACCCGATTGTTGTTTAAAAGAAGTGTCGTGCTCTTCGTCTAAAATAATAATGCCGAGGTTAAGAAGGGGGTAAAAATAGCTGAGCGAGTACCAATAATAATTTTAGCTACACCTTTCTTAGCCATAAGCCACGCCTGCGCACGTTTTTTATCTGATAAATTAGAATGCAAAACAGCGATGGGCACATTAAATCGTTCACGAAATTGCTTTACAGTTTGGGGCGTTAATCCAATTTCTGGAACCAGTACCAGTGCTTGTTTTCCTTGCTTAATTAATGATTCAATGGAATGTAAATAAACTTCAGTTTTGCCGCTTCCAGTAATTCCTGAAAGCAAAAAGGTCTGAAAATTTTGGTTACTAACAATTGCTGTAACTGCATTTTTCTGATAGGAATTTAAATCTAACGGAGAATGTGGAATATACGAACTTCCGTCCTCGCTAATTTCAGTAACCCGTTTCCCTTGGCGAAAAATCCGCGGTAGGGCACCCAGGATAACTTCACCAATCGGATAATAATAATATTCACTCGCCCATTGAAATAATTTAAGTAAAGGCGATGGAATAAGCGGTTCATCGTCGAGGATTGCCTGGATAAGCTTAAGACGCACAGAGGAAGAGGAAAAAGAAGAATAAGGTTTTACTCCCATTAACACCCCTACGCAGTCTTGCCGACCAAAAGGAATTTTTAAACGAATGCCCGGCTGTAATTTTGCACTCTTAAACGAGGTAGGTGCTAAATAATCAAAACACTGATATAACGGCGTTGGTACAGCAACTTGCAAGATCATTGACATGGACATATGATAACGCTCGAGATGCTAACCACAAGAGACCATTATGGCAACCTATAGCGCAAATGAGTTCCGTGGCGGATTAAAAGTCATGGTCGATGGAGATCCTTACAGTATCATTGAGAATGAATTCGTTAAACCCGGCAAAGGTCAGGCTTTTAATCGGGTTAAATTCCGTAACTTGAAGACTGGCCAGGTATTGGAACGCACTTTTAAGTCTGGTGAAACTCTGCCCGCTGCCAACGTGGTCGAAGTAGAAATGCAATATTTATACAACGATGGAGAGTTTTGGCATTTCATGGTACCGGAAACTTATGAACAATACGCTGCTTCGTCTGAAATCGTAGGGGATACGAAACAATGGCTCAAAGAAGAAACACTATGCACCATAACTATGTGGAACAGCTCCCCTTTATCAGTTGACCCCCCAATTTCGTGAAATTAAAAATCGTTGAAACAGAACCTGGAGTTCGTGGCGATACAGCCACTGGTGGTACAAAACGTGCGAAACTTGAAAGTGGCGCTGTGGTACGCGTTCCATTGTTTTTAAATGAAGGCGAAGTAATTAAAGTCGATACCCGTCGTGGAGAATATGTTTCCCGGGCGAAATAATCCAAACCTTCGGCATCATTCGACCAAATTAAAAAGGCAAAAAAATAAATCTTTTCCAGCTGATTATTAAATAAAATTAATGTTCGATTTAAACTGGCGACCAACTGCTTCCCTTATAAATCAACGACTCCGCGCAAAATTGTACTTCGATATTCGGCAGTTTTTTGCCAAGCGAGACGTTCTAGAAGTTGAAACTCCACTCTTATCCCAACATACAGTAACTGATATTCATATTGAAAGCTTCCAAACAGCTTATTACAACCATAAAGAAAAACGCCATTATTATCTACAAACCTCTCCGGAATATGCCATGAAGCGGCTTCTCGCCAATGGGAGTGGAGCGATTTATCAAATATGTAAAGCTTTTCGTAATGGTGAGAGGGGCTGTCAACATAATCCTGAGTTTACTTTATTGGAATGGTATAGACCCAATTTTAGTCATCACGATTTAATGAACGAAATGGATGAATTATTGCAATTTACGATCCATACAAAAAAAGCCGTCCGAAAAACTTATTCCGAATTATTCTCAGAACATCTATCAATTAACCCATTTCGAGTTTCATTAAAGGAATTGCAGTCTCTAGCTCGACAATTTTGGCTTGAAAATGTAAATGATTATAATGATCAGGACACTTTATTGCAGTTTCTATTCACTCATGCTCTCGAACCGAAAATTGGATTTGGTCAACCCTTATTTGTTTATGATTTTCCGGCCTCCCAAGCAGCCTTAGCTAAAATCCACCCACAAAACTTAAATGTCGCTTTACGATTCGAATTGTACATTGAGGGGGTAGAATGCGCGAATGGATTTGAAGAATTAACCGATGCTCAAGAACAACGTTACCGTTTTGAACAGGATATTTTAAAACGCCAAAAGAAAGGACTTTTCGAAATTGAGATCGATCACCGCTTTCTTGCCTCGCTAGAAACTGGGTTACCTCCTTGTGCAGGGGTTGCTTTAGGCTTAGATCGATTACTCATGATTAAAACAAAAGCCCAACAAATTAAGGAGGTGATCACCTTCCCAGCGGATATCGCTTAGCAAATGCACTTTTCCACAACACTATTACGGATTTTACCTCGCAGGCAATTCGGGCACTGCCGTCGCCTAATTTTTCAGGATAATCAGAATAATTATCACCATCCACATGAATGATCAAAGAATGATCCATTACTTCTTGAACTTTCAAACGCAAAGCCAAAATCGGCAATTTTGCTGTACCATTTTTTTCAACAGTTAAAAGAACGGAGCCCACCGATGACTCTTGATTCGTTTTTGCAATGCGGTTTAAATTTACGCTTACTGTTTTCGCGTAAGCGACTGCTACAGATCCAGAAAAAGCAAGCATAAGGAGAGAAGTGCTTAATCGCATAGTAATTCCTTGTTTTCCTTATCTATTTAAAAGATTATAACAGCCTTCGATACAAATTCAAACTTTGTCAGCAGTTCTAATTTTGAATTCTTCATTCCTGCTCCTGCAGAAGCGGGAATCCAGGCTAGCATAAGCCATTCTCTCTTCAGGATTCGCATTTTCGTAGGAATGACATATCTCTGTAGAAACCAAAATTAGAATTGCTAAAATTTTGTAAAGCGAATAGGAGTGAGATTAAACTGAGATAAATTATCTAAGCATTCTCTAAGCAAGTAGTGTTCCAATTTTTTCACCAAAAAAAATACGACTATTAGTTTGCCAATGAGACTCCCATTTCACTCCCTTAAAAGGGAATAATAAAATCACAGTAGAACCCATTTTAAAATAACCTAATTCATCCCCTCGCGCTAGATTAATATTGTTTTCTCGATAATCCCATACCGAAATAGCGCGCTGGGTAGGGGGGTTACGGTGCCATACCAAACGGTATTTATGCTACTTACCAAGATAGCACCTACAATCACGACAGACATAAGTCCCGCTCGCGTTTCGAATAAACATACTACTCGCTCATTGCGAGCAAATAGCCTAGGAATGGTTTGAACCGAAAATGGATTAACAGAAAAAAGGCGACCAGGGATATGCACCATCTCTAACAAATGACCATCGATGGGCATGTGAATTCGATGATAATCTTTTGGAGCTAAATACGCCGTAAAATAAGCCCCACCCTGAAAAAGTTTCGCTTGTTCCGTATTGCCACCCAATAAGTCAGTTACTGTATAGCTATGTTTTTTCGCCTGGAGAATGGTTTCACCTTTTAATTGTCCTATTTCGCTAATAATTCCATCTACGGGAGAAGCGACAGCTTTGGAATCAGTCGTTATTAGTCGTAATGTAAGATTCAAATGTCGAGTAAAAAAGGCGTTAAAAGAGCTGTACGATTGGATATCGGTATTTTTTGCTTCTTGCATGTTAACCCCATAGCAACGGATAAATAGCCGAATTATCGCCCGGGTAATTGAACCCCATCGTCGGTCAGCGAGCCAACCCACTATTCTGGATAGAGTGTGTTGGAGCAGATATTTGGGTAATTTACTCATAATAATAATATTTTAAATTTTAGGAATCCTAGTAAATATTATCAGGGACCACATCTTCATTTATGCTAGGATCGAAGGTGAAGAAGAGAGGATAACACAATTGAAAATTTATTTAGTAGGTGGAGCTGTGCGGGATGAATTATTAGGGCTGCCAGTAAAAGAAAAAGATTGGGTCGTGGTAGGCGCTACGCCCGAAGAAATGATTGCTCATGGTTTTAAACCTGTTGGGAAAGAATTCCCCGTGTTTTTACATCCTAAAACTCATGAGGAATACGCACTCGCCCGTACGGAGCGCAAAATAGCCAAAGGATATAAAGGATTTAGCTTCTATGCGGAACCCAATGTAGCTCTCGAAGAGGATTTAAAGCGCCGCGATTTAACTATCAACGCTATAGCTAAATCACCCGAGGGCAAGCTCATTGATCCTTACGGCGGTCAACAAGATCTAAAAAATAAAGTCTTACGTCATGTTTCCCCCGCCTTCCAAGAAGATCCTGTACGGATTTTACGCTTAGCTCGCTTGACGACCAAATTTTCTGAATTTTCTATTCATCCTGAGACATTAGACCTGATGAAAAAAATGACGAGTGCAGGAGAGGTGAATGCATTAGTACCTGAACGTGTTTGGCAAGAGCTAGTAAGTGCACTCACTAACGAAACACCCACTCGATTTTTCACAGTATTAGACGATTGTAGCGCTTTAGCTATTTTATTCCCCACTCTCCATCATCAAGACAAAAACATGAACGCTTTATCTCAAATCGCAAGTAAAACTTTATCCCCTATTCTTCGCTTTACTGCTCTATTCAGCAATCTTTCCTTCGGAGCCATTCAACAACTAACTTTACAATATCGAGTTCCCAATGAATATTCCGATTTAGCGACTATGGTTTCACGATTTAAAGAATTATATAAAGATATCGACCAAATGAATGAAAAAGAGTTGCTGAATTTTATCCTTAAAACCGATGCGTTGCGTAGGAACAAACGTTTTGAACAATTTCTTTTTATTTGTGTCTCGCTTTATCCTAACTCAGCTGACAATGATGACAAAATCCGAAAAACCATTAAAGCTATTAAGTCAATCGACATTAAGCCCTTACAAGAAAGACAATTAAAAGGAGAAGCTTTCGCAAAAGCGGTGGAAACGCTACGACTGGAAGCCATTCGCCCCTTAATTTCATCCGCTCCGAGGGAAAAGAACCTATAATCACAAGGAAAGACGGCCTATTTGATTTCCGCTCGAAAAGCCAAGTAAAGCAGAATTATAATTACGAGTTAAGGCGATTACTTTAAATAATTCTCCCATTTCACTAGGCAATGTTAGTTTCTTAATTTGTTGCGCAATTTGATAATGCTCTACTACATTTTTTGGGGAAGTGGTGAATGAAGTGAGACCACAATTTAACAAAAAACCCGCTTGATGAATAAATCCCGGCACGCTCAATCGATAGCTAGCAGCCGCTTCTGCAACGGCCGTAAAATCGACATGAACGGTAATATCTTGAACGCCGGGTAAAATAAGTGGATCGAAATGACTATAATGTCGGTAATGGGAAGCAATGGTACCTCGGTTACGATTTGGATGATAATATTCATGCCGTGGGAATCCGTAATCAATCAACAAAATTAATCCTTTCTTTAGAACATCAGCCAACGAAGCAATCCAAGGCGTCAATAATAAATTAATTTCTGATTCGTAATCAGTAGGAAAATCAATACCTAAATTTTCAATTTGCTGAGTTAAATCAAGCGACGAAGGATCAGCCATTTTCCATATAAATTCTTCTCTTTCACTATCTACATAAATTTCTTTAATAGCATTAATAGCATTATTTTCAATTTTAAATTTGTGGGCTGGCAAGGCGTCTATCACTTCATTTCCGACAATAATGCCTACAAAATTTGTAGGCAATTGATTTAGCCACCTAACACTGTCAACTAATTCTGGAAGCTCTTTTCGAAGAAAAGTTTTTTGACGGTCTTGTAGATCCACACTGACTTCTAAAATGAAATAACAATTAGGTAAACATCGATTACGCTTAAGTTCTTTTAATATACCGACTGCCATCATTCCAGTTCCTGCACCAAGTTCGAGAATATCACCGCCGTTTAAGTCTTTTAATATTTGATAACATTGGCGCGCTACACATTGAGAAAAAGAGGAGAAATTTCAGGTGCAGTAACGAAATCGCCCGCTGCTCCAAATTTATGCGCGCCAGCGCTATAATAGCCTAGACCTGGAGAATAAAGAGCCAAGTTCATATAACGCGCAAAGGTAATCGGCCCTTGTCGAGCAATTTCTTCTAAAATTTTTAACTTCAAGCGATCGCTATGAAGCTGGGCAACGGGGTCTGGGGGCGGCAACTTTTTGACCAACATGATGTTACTTTAAAGCAAATCGTTGAAATGTCAAAGGAGAGCCTTTCTATAGCGTTATAGAAGTCTTGACTCCTATTGGGTTTAGCAATTTTGAACAACTAACGCCAAGGGTGGACGAGCATCCTCACGGAAAAATAATTGCATGGTTTCCATAAAAAAATATATTTATTAAAAAAAGCGGTTATCTGCTTTAATCAAAAAGAGAAGGAGCTTCTCCGTAAAAAATTATTTAAGATTAATTCTCCTGAGTGCTAAGGTCAATCCTGGCAACAACGCTATTATGCTTTAAGCCAGTTTTTACTTTAGAATATTGATGGTGCATTCAGCATGCAACAGCCTGGCAGAACTATCATCGCTGAATATGAATGGCAACAAAAAGTAAACTAATCATCATATTGACAATTTCCCGTTTTAAATCTTTGTTTCAAACCTTTATTATTATCCGGGGCATCCTTATATTAGGTCCGGGGGGCGTCCTTGCACCAGGCGTCTACTATGGCAACTTTGATTCCTACGGCCATTTAACTGTCTTACAACAAAAGGGTTGGAACATTCGTTTTTCTCGATATTCCACAATTGATTCTATCGACTGACCCCACACTTTAATATTAAATAAAGGACCTTTTACCGTCAGAATCATTTCAAATCTTGGCAATTATAAAATTAAAAAATATACTTTTTTTGATCAATAAAATTGTTTATTTACCTATTTTAACGGCTCTCCTATCCAGGAAATAAAATGCGGGCCTCCTCAAAAAACCTTAGGGATAAACAATCTTCATTTACACAAACTGCTCTTTTCGATCAAATAAAAACTTTCTTTATAGCGAAAAATTCTATTATTATATTATTATTATAAAGTTAAACCTGTGGAAATAAGAAAGATAAATTTTATTTTAGAATAGATGAAACGTGCAATACAAACCTTTACTCGTATGCAGTATGGCTAACGCTAGCCGTCTTAGCTTGGCGTTAGCCGTCATTGATTCTAAATTTTACACCAAAATTATTCCTTATGAAAGAAGAGGATCCTTCATTCAACAAGCACAAGAAAATCAATGGCCTTTAAAATTGCAGCGCCAATTAACTAACTATCAAAAGCCTTATATCCCTTGGAAACAGGACACCGTAAAACTCTATTATAATTATAAAATCAGCAACTATTACTCTAGGCTATACCAAATCAGGCTATACCAAATCATATCTGATAAAATCTGCGAATTAGAAAGAAGTTTAGATACTAATAAGAATTTCTTTATCTTAAGATGCTGGCTGTGGGAACCCCTGGCAATTTTCTTAAATTAAATGTTCCATATGCGGATAAATTTAAATTTATAGGTATCTTATAGGTATCGACTTTAATGAGAAAAATATAAAAACCTGAACTATCAAAGGGATTGTATTTTTTCTCAAGGAGATATGCAAGATATTAACACATTCTTAAACAAAGCCGAAAGTGAAAGCAAAAAAAATGTTGTCTTTTCCGGAACTTTGACTGAATATGTCATAAAGAATGCTTTTGAAGCACTTGATATTTTACAAAAGACCGCCCTGGCAGATTATATTTTCACTGACGGCCAGCAACATCTCTACATCCCACTCATATGGCCAAAAGCTTTAGATATAAAATCAGAGAAGAAAACGAACCACTCGCAATCGAATCGAAATGGCTATCGTAATCTCGAAGAATCGTAATCTCGAAGATTTTATTAACAATAACGAAGATCTTTCAAACAGATGTCAGACAGATGTCAAGATACAAACCCAAAGGACGGAAATTCTCAGGGTGAGAGCTATAAGCTTAGAAGATAAAAATAAGAAGGCGCAAAGCGAAAAAAATCATTTCGAAAAACCTGGCTCAGGAAAAAAAGAAATCGAGAGATAAGTCCTGGGAGGTTACGTAATCTGTTTGGGCTATTCCCTTTAAATGAAAGGAATCTTACGCAAGAACAGGTGGAAGAGAATAGTACTTATATACTATGCATAATAATTTTGTCGGTTAAATTTTCAGCCACACAGACTCCAACTGCGGTGATTTTAGAACAACCAGCATCAAGGAAGAGTGAGAGTGATCAGGAACTTACGAAGTAGAAAAATCACCAACATTAGAGGCTTGTCCGTAATCCATACAAGTTTGACAGAGCTACTAAAACTGCTAATATGGCTGCTCATTTATCCATTTTTGATCTGATTAATGGGGTGTCGCCAAGCGGTAAGGCACTGGGTTTTGATCCCAGCATTCCCAGGTTCGAATCCTGGCACCCCAGTCATGATTTTTTATTTATAAAGGAAATTAGGTGTCTAATCTTCGCGATATTCGCATTTTCCACGGCAGCGCTAACCCCGAGCTTGCTGTTAACGTAGCGAGAGAACTAAATACCACTATTGGAAACGTGTTAGTTACCTGCTTTAGTGATGGTGAGATTCGTATTGAAATACAAGAAAATGTTCGGGGACGAGATATCTATCTTATTCATTCGACAGGCCATCCAGTCAATGAAAATGTAATGGAATTAATTTTGATGGGGGATGCTTTTCGTCGAGCATCCGCTGCGAGCATTACCGCCGTTGTGCCTTATTTCGGCTACGCACGCCAAGATCGCCGGGTGCGCTCTTCACGAGTCCCTATTAGCGCGAAAGTGATCGCTGATATGATGCAAAATGTAGGATTTTCCCGATTGATCACTGTCGATCTTCACGCAGATCAAATCCAAGGTTTCTTTTATATGCCAGTAGATAATATTTATGCCAGTATCACTGCGTTAGAAGAATATCGCTTACTCGAAAAATTAGAAAATCCTATGATTGTTTCTCCTGATGTCGGTGGTGTAGTTCGTGCTCGCGCTATTGCTAAACGACTAAACGATTCAGATTTGGCTATTATCGACAAACGTCGTCCTGGATCTAATCAAGCTGAAGTCATGAATGTCATTGGCAATGTAGACGGGCGTCATTGTGTTATTGTAGATGATATCGTCGATACAGCTGGAACGCTATGCCATGCTACTCAAGCCTTAAAAGAAAAGGGCGCCGTAACAGTATCGTCCTATTGTACCCATCCAGTTTTGTCAGGAAATTCCATTGAAAATATCACAGAATCTGCAATTGACGAACTAATCGTCACCGATACTATCCCTTTACGAAAAGAAGCCGTAGATTGTACCAAAATAAAACAAATCTCGTTGAGCCGCCTTATTGCCGAAACAATTTTACGCATTAACCAAAAAGAGTCCGTTAGCTCGATGTTTTTAGATTAAAAGAACACCAATATTTTAGCCAAGCGATACTGTAACAATTAATTATGTTATTTTTGGGTTTTTTCTTAATAGCTTTTAATAAGAAAAAACCCAAAAATAACATAACCGCATAGCATAATAGCCTCGCACAAAGGCATATCTAAAGCCAACCAATACCGTATTCGCAATTTCTCCTAAATGAAAATTATACTTTTTCGCTTTTTGGGGATTAAAAAGAACTATGCATATTTGATCCATTTGAGAAGTGGTCAAAATAAGATTTTTTGAGTTAAGAAATTTGCCAAATAGCTTAATGCAACTTTTTGAAAAATCACAACGGCAATAGCTAAACATATTGAACCCGCTAAATTAAAAAATGTGTAAACACTGCCGAATAGCCACACCGACTCTATTCTTTAGATACGGACATACTGACGGCTACTCCTGACACCATGTTGTAAATAGCCCACACGCAATTCCAACAAAAATGCAAGGTAAAATAATGTAGATCACCGAAACTGAAAGATTCATAATTAAATACAATAAAACCTCAATTATTCCAGAAAAAAATCCTACAAAAATACTTCCAAAAGTACCAATTTTTTTAATTATTTTGTTCAGAAATATTGAAAAAAATCGACTATCCTGTATAAAAACTAACCATCCCGTATTAAGCGTGGAAACATCGCGTACCTTATATAAATAAGGGATTAAAAAATAAAGTAATCTCGCTTAATGCTCCGCCAGCTGCGCAAATCATTATCACTATGAAAAATAAAGGTTTTTCAAATAACCAAACATCACTCAATGGCTGTTTACCATTACTTCCAAAACAATAAATAGCAATAAACCTACACTGCCTACATTAAAATGGCCATACGTCTCACTGGATGTCCAGTCTTGCTCCGCTCCACTGAGAACTCCTAAGAAATACTACCCACGCTGATTACTAATAAAATCAATCTAATGAATGAAGTTATGATTCCCCCTCTGGGCCCAATAAGGGACTAATCCGCCAACCGAATAATATCCCCACAGTTCCTAAGAGCACTAACGCTTTTGGGATTTTATTTTAAAAAAACAAAAAAATATGAATTAATAAAGTGCTCATCAAAGGAAAAATGATCGCTGCACCTATGGCCTAAAAAAAGCGAGAAGCAATTAACATTTGGAGTGATAAAGAAAACCAGCCACAAAAGTACATCCTAAAAAATCTTTCGATGACCGAATATATCTCCTAGATTTCCATCAGCCACCATCGAAACAGGCAAGTACTAGGAAATAAATGTTCATCATCCATTGAAGTTGAATGACCGTAGCGTTAAGTTCTCGTTGTATGGTGGGAAGTGATGAGTGCTCTATATTGATAATGGTAAAATGGAGCCAGGCGACGAAAGATAAAACATAATCCCCTGTAAAGACACGTCATTTATATTCCATCAAGCTACTTCCTATAGTCGTGTGAGGCAAATCTTTATCCAAGCACTAAACTATAACTGGGTTACTTACGGCTAGCAAGTTTTGTTCAAAACCCCAGGTCAACCCCCAGACCAGCCCAAGATCTTTTGGAAAACCGCCGAAGTTTCAATCTACGGGGTTTCTTTTTGGATTAAACCTCAGTAAAATGCCTGATTCGCGAATAGGAGGGTAAGATATGGCCATTGAAAGTTTTGAATTCTTAGCTGAATTACGTGAAGATACTGGTAAAAAAGCGGCACGGCGAATGCGCCGATTTGATGACAAAGTACTGGGTACTGTGTACGGGGCAGGGAAGGCTCCTCAATCTATCTCTTTGTGGCAAAAAGATGTACTGAAAGCCTTCGAGAATGAGGCCACTTTTTCTTCGATTTTGACACTCAAAATTGGTGATAAGAAACAAAAAGTAATCCTTAAAGATATGCAGCGTCACCACACTAAGCCAAAAATTCTTCATATTGATTTTCAACGCATTAAAGCATCTAAAAAACTAACTATGCACGTTCCCTTACATTTCATTGGTGAGGAAAAATGTCCTGGGGTTGAAGCCAGCGGCATCATTTCCCATCTCCAAACTGATGTGGAGATTCGATGCCTTCCTGCCGATTTACCGGAATATATCGAAATGGATATCTCTAAACTGGGCTTGGATGAATCGCTCCATTTGTCCGATCTCAAGCTGCCTTCCGGTGTTGAATTGGCTACTGCTATCGATGAAGAAAATGATTTACCTATCGTGAGTGTTCATTTGCCACGAGTGAGCAAAGCAGATATTGAGGATGAAGCCGCTGAAGCTAGTCTAGCTGCTGCGAAAGCTGTGGAAGAATCTACCAATTGGCGGGATCTAAAGAAATAACTGCTGGTGGTGAATCTGAAGAAGCGAGCCCTAAAGAAAAGGAATAATCACCATTGGTGAACAGGATTAAACTCATTATCGGTCTCGGAAATCCAGGTGACGAATATGCAAGGACCCGACATAATGTGGGAGCTTGGTTCGTTGAAGCCCTAACAAACCAAAAACAGCAATCTTTACATAAAGAAAATAAATTTCATGGATTTATTGGTAAATGGAACCATTGTTGGTTATTTAAATCTTCTACTTACATGAATGAAAGTGGTTTAGCGCTAGCTGCTGTGACTCAATTTTATAAATTGGTCCCACAAGAAATCTTAGTGGCCCATGATGAATTGGATTTTCCAGCGGGAGATATTCGCTTAAAAGAAAACGGAGGGCACGGAGGGCACAATGGATTGCGAAATATCATTCACCATTTAGGAACTCCTCATTTTTATCGCTTGCGGATTGGTATCGGTCATCTAGGACATAAAGATCGGGGTATTCCTTATGTACTAAGTCCTCCTTCAAAAAATGATCGAAGTGCCATTCTTACAGCGATTGAAAAAGGATTATCTATTGTTGAGGAATTGATAATCGGCGAGTTTCAAAAAGCAATGCGCGATTTACATAGTTAATATAATTTCTTCTGTTTTTGGCTATAAGGTGAGAAAAGAAAAAAATGGGCTTTAAATGCGGCATTGTTGGATTGCCTAACGTCGGAAAATCAACATTATTTAACGCATTAACTAAGGCAGGCATCGAAGCGTCCAATTATCCTTTTTGTACTATTGAACCTAACGTAGGAGTCGTTCACGTCCCTGACAGGCGTCTTGAAAAAATTGCTCAAATTGTTAACCCTAAACAAATGATTCCAACTACCGTTAATTTTGTCGACATCGCTGGTCTTGTTGCTGGCGCTTCTAAAGGCAAAGGGCTAGGAAATCAATTCCTGGCTAATATTCGTGAAACTCAAGAGATTGCTCACGTTGTCCGCTGCTTTGAAGATGAAAACGTCACACATGTTTCTGGAATCATTAATCCCGTTTCCGATATTGAGGTGATAAATACAGAATTAGCGTTAGCCGACATGGAAACGGTCGATAAAATTTTCATTAAGTTGGCCAAAGAAGCCAAAAGTGGAGATAAAAAAGCTCGCGATACCCAACTCTTGTTCGAAAAATTTAAAAATTGGTTGAACGAAGGGAATCCTTTACGAACTCTCAATTTAACGGAAGAAGAAGAATCACTACTCCGTCCTTATCAGCTTTTAACTTCGAAGCCTGTGCTATATGTCGCGAATGTGGCCGAAGAAGGTTTCGTTAATAATCCTTTTCTAGATCAAGTCTTCGAATATGCTGAAAAAGAAAATGCGAAATTGGTTCCCGTTTGCGCGGCTATTGAATCAGAAATCGTAGAACTTGCTCCTTCGGAACAAATAGAATTTTTACAAAGCCTTAATCTCGAAGAACTGGGATTAAACCGCCTCATTCAAGCAGGTTATGACTTGTTGGGTTTAATTACCTTCTTCACCGCTGGTGTTAAAGAAGTCCGGGCATGGACCTGTCCAAATGGCGCTAAAGCACCGCAAGCTGCTGGTGTAATACACACTGATTTTGAGAAGCATTTTATCCGCGCCGAAGTCATTGGCTATGACGATTACATTCACTTTAAGGGGGAACAGGGGGCTAAAGACTCAGGTAAATGGCGTCTCGAAGGCAGGGATTATATCATCCAGGATGGTGATATAATATACTTCCGGAGGGGTTAGTGGTAGTGGCTTGACATAATTTATACAAATCACCAGAATGCAATTTTTTTCTCGCAAATTTTCTATGGCTATGTAGCTCAGTTGGTCAGAGCACAGCATTCATAATGCTGGGGTCGGTGGTTCAAGCCCACCCATAGCCATTTTCTAGTGCGTCTAGCTTGCACCAGCAGAGGTAAAAGTGCATGGGGAGCTCAATTTTATCGCAACATATCGCGTAACAATGGGTACTAACCCATGTTTTAGAAAGGGTTACGCCTTCCTTCGGTATAGCAATTGTTCTCCGGGCTTTGCATCATATTATTATGTACGTGCCAACAGGATTTCACGTTGTCGTTATAATCAATTTTAAAAGACATTTTAAAAGACAATCGAATCTCCTTGATCATATCCGTTACTGAGAAAGGTAATATCCGTGCAGGCCTCACTTGCTAAAAGAGGACTACTTACCACCAAATCTAAGCCCATTCTAATTAGAGAGAATGCCAATTTTTTCATAGTCTTGCTCTAAAAAATTAGATACGTTAATTCTAAACGCTAAGTCAGTCGGCCGGGGTGGTCTTGCTGGAGCACTTACCATTTTTTTAAAAAACATGTTCTGCAATAGAGGCTCTTTTTAAAGAAAATTAGACCTCACAGTCTAACTTAATTTTAATATTAAACTAACTTTAAGCTATAAAGGAGAACCTAATGTCTTTTTTTCGCCCGCCGTTGCAATTGCGCAAAACCAGTTCATACAAGGATGAATTATGGAAATTATTTTAAAGTTTTATTAGCTACGGATTTTTCATCAAATTTTAGAAAAGTCCTGTAGCTTTTAAAGCAACTTTTCCAATTGATCTTACCTTAATCCATGTGATTCCCTCTTTTTGGAAGGACTGGTTTGCTTCTAGAGTCTACCAGGAAGAAGCGATACAACAGTTGCAATCATGGCAACTTGAGCTTATTAATAAAAAAGATCCGCAAAAATTATATGTCGATTACAGGGCAATCCTCCTGATTTAATTCTTCAAACTGTAAAAAATCTATTAACGCTGACTTAATTATCCTAGGCGGCAAATCAGACTCCTCCTGGGCGTTATAAAACGAGCACGACTATGGTTCTCCTGTTTCTACGAAAATGCTACATTTCACTCTTGATCTCTGTCGTCGTTTTTCCGATTCACTTTCTATAGTTTCTACACTACCTACCTTACAGTCAATTCAACCCGTTTGGGATGGAAGTTGCTGAAATCCAAGCACAAGAAGAAAAATTTAAAGAAGAACAACAAGTCCACAAACTAAATCAGTTTCTAATCAACTTTGATTTCAGTGGAGCTAGCATAAAAAAACAATTTCTTTTTGGAATTCTAGCGAATGTCATTCTCGATATAGCTGAAGACTTTAATTATGACTTAATTGTTATGGGCGATACAGGCCATAAACAAATATCCGAGAAGATAAAAAAATGGGTCTAGCATTTTAACGCTGGGCGCTAGCTAGTATTAGCTTGGGTGCCTTACTTCTCAAACTAATCATTTTCTTAATTTTCTATCATGGAAATATCTATCAAATCACTCAGCCGGATTCACAAGGTTATTTAGCTCCTACCAAGGTACCTCTTACACAGGGAATTATGGGTTTATGTTTGAAAGAACCCAATGGTATCCCACTTTCTTGTCTGGAATTTTCACTTTATTTAGACAAAATCTTTCTGCCATCATCATTGTTCAAATTATATTAAGCAGTTTGTTAATCATTGAAGGCTATTTTACATCGCTCGCAGCTTATTTTTGCCGTCGGCCGCTCTGTTTTCAGCTCTTTTGATTACGCTCAATTTTCTTTTCTTAGTTACATCGTCATGATTTTATCTAATTTGCCATTCGCCATCCTTATTAGTCTTGTATTTTTAATTGGCACTTATTTGTTTTCCAATTACCCCCCCGACCTTACTTGCTTTCTTTTCTCTTAGGGCTTAGTTTAGCCATCTCTACACTAGTTCGTCCGATTAGTTATTACCTCATCTTCCCTTTGTTCATAGGGACATCTTATTATTTCCTAAAACGAGATTTTTCTTAGAAAAAATAATAGTTATACTAATATTGCTTTCTTTACCTACTATCCTGTTGGTAGTATGATGGCAAATTAGAAACAAATTACTATTCAATACGTGTGCTTACATCAATATTACTGCTAGAAATATGAAAAATATTATCCAAAAACAACAACACTTAACAGACCAGTAAGTTAATGATCTTCTGACTACTAAATTAAAAAGGCAGGGATCACCTTCGACTTCTCAAGAAGGTCATTTTATGAACCATATCGCCATTTCATTTCTACTAAAACATCCCACAGCTTTAACCGAACAAATAATTTCTGGTTTTTCGCGACTCATATTGAACTCAGATAATTCATGGATCCAATTCTTTAATCCGTATATCGATTATACTGTATTTAGTTAGCAGCACCATTAAATTACTTGAATTCAGATTTAAATTTTTAAATTATTTAAAAATCATTTGGCATGATTACATGATGTTGCTGATAACTTCATTTCCTATCCAAATTTTTCTAGTTATGCTTTATTTCTTTGTGATAGATGAAATTATCTTTCTGGATAAAACAGATATGAATAAAAATAATTTCTTTCATCTTTTTTATTAGGATACATCTTGTATTTTATTTGTGTCTCTTCTAGCGCTATTTTTTACGCCAAATTTCACGTACCTTTTGAATTATTAATTATAATTTACGCGAGCTATAGGCTTAGCTGTTTGTTTCTCTGGGTGAGAGAAAAATAGGACCGCCATCAATCTCTTTCGGATCTTTCCGTTTAAATTCTCTCCATACAGTAACGCATCTAGAAGCCACATAAAAATCAATAATCAAATGGAAAAGTAAGCGAAAACGAGCATAAGAAGCTGCATTCGAACAGACGGCAATTAAATACAATGCACTTCCAATAAGAAAAAGATGTGTAAAATTCTAATCTTTAGTTTAGGTCGTAATATAATAAACGTGATTGCACCCGTTAAATAGAGAAATAGATTAATGAATCGTCAATCTGACTTTATAGAAAAAAATAAAGAAGTTACGAGAATTCTGTAAAAATTGATTTATCCACGATGAATTTTGCCCTTTAATAAAAGGGGCTATATTTTCAAGTATTTTCAAGTAAGCATTGAGATATTCAGGTCGACTGAAAGTCGACCATAATCAGATTAGATTCTATCATTAATTTAATAAATCCCTTACTATTTATTTCATTTCTAATCCATAATGCGCCAAAATAATCTTGATATTATTTTTAAGATAATAATTTTTTTGGTATTATAAGTTTTGAAATACAGTTCATAGTTTTTAGGGAAAAAGCTTTGGCGACTATAGGACTCGTTATATTGCTGTATTGAAATATACTCATCGTTATTTTATTCCTAATTTGCCACCCACCAACTAGAATCATGCTTAGTAAAATTAACCCCCTCCAATGTAATTATTTCTATTCTTTTTCGAAGTAATTTAATATAAAATGAATAACAGATTAGACGAATTAAAATCAGGAAAATAAGAAAATAATTAATGGGACGTATAAGAGTCGAAATGGACATACATAAATCCATCAAAATTTCGTATCTGTACTTAGTGTAGTTTTCTGTTAAAAGCAAAACGCCAAATAAAAATAAAAGTCCAATCATCACTGCATAAAGAAAATCTGTTATGATAAAATAAGAATTAAAAAAAGATAATCTATTGCCAGAAAATTCCAGAAAATCAGCTGCAACGAGCTAAATTTGATCATCGAATAAAGGGTAAGATATTTTATAAGCGCAAACGATCGGAATAGCACTTAAAAGAAGCTGAGTAATAACGATTGCTAAAAAATGATAGCCAAAAAAAATAAAATAAAATTTCCAGAAAAGTGAGATAGCCTTAAGTTCTCTCAAACATTCTATCATAGGTTTCTTTCATAAGAAGTGATTCTTCAAAAGATAAAAATAAGTAATTTAACTGTAATTCTAGCCAAAACTATTACTAGCAAAATCTATAATTGGTATTTGAAAGCTGCCGTTTTTAACATTTATTTACTCTGATATATCTTTCCTGGAATGGAAAATCTATACAGTCATTCCAAACTTTCACTTTCGCAGGAAATATAATTTAATATCATCTTTTAATTACTAATCAATGAAAATCATGTGCCATAGCTTCAAGATAACTAGAGAGACTATCTTTTTCAAATAAATAAGTTCAAAAATTCATATTTTTTTTAATAAACCTTTGATATAATTGGGATAAAAATAATCTCTTTTTTGAATTTTTTCCTTATTTAATTTCAATTTAACCAGTTGATCGAACTAAGGGGATATTAAAAAAATTCTTATTGGAAAATAAAAATTTTTTTAGGTCTATTAACTACAGCTTTTTGTAATAATCGTTGTACTAAGCAACGCTGAATTATCTTGTCCTTAAACCAATTTTATTTTCACTTTGGACGAATTTTAAATCCTAATTCAATTAAATTGTGATCTAAAAAAGGCAATTTACTTCCAATGAGTGGGCCATCGTATTTTTATTTTGTCGAATTATAGCCTAGTCTTGTAATCATTTATCCCATTGTAACTTTAATAAACGATCTAAGAACTTTTCTGATCTATCTCTTACGGAAGATACCGATTGCTCAATCGCATAATTTTTGTAGGAATCTAAATAAAGTTAGCGTCGATTATCTAGGAACTATAAAGTTTTTAAAGAAACATATATAATTTTTCAAGAAATTAATGAAATGTTGTTTTCCTTCATTACCCAATGCAGCTGGAAAATTAAAAAAATATTTAAAATCTAGGAGGGGACATTAGCCAAAAAAGAAATCAATATTTTATCATGAAAGAAGGCTAGAATTATTTTAAAATACTATTCCAATAAGATTTTTACCTTATGAAACTGGTATCCGATAAAAATTTTATTAGATCCCTCATCACTAATAACAACCTTCACGTCACAACTTGATAATTTAGCCAACTTATAAAAAGCAATAATTAAAGCATCGCCGACAGGACAATCCATTTGATAAATCACCTGGGATAACAAATTAATATCTTCCGAACCACAATGTATTTCTTGATGATTTGTTTCTAATAATCACTCGGTTTCCCATGCTTGGTGAGTTTCATCGATGAGTGAATTAAATCCGATAGAATAAGTATTAATTTTTGAATTTTATTCATACATCAATTTGAATAATAAGTTAGAATCGATTCATCCACTAAGATAAGGACCTACTGGAACATCGATGCGCATGACTCATTTAACAGATTGACGAAGTTGATCCTCGAGCTTCTTATAAGCTAATTTTGGCAATAAATAATCACTTTTTTGGCCAGAGCAATATCCCAATATTGCTTAATTGATATTTCATTCTGATTATTTAAAATTAAATAGTGTACTATCGGAAATATACGAATCTTTCTGAACATAGTGCGCAGTTCAGGCACATACCGCAATGCTAAATAGGAATCAATCGCTTCCGCTTCCACATTAGGCTCCAACGAAACAAAATCAGCAGATAAAATTTCTTTAATTTCGGAAGTAAAAACAAATTGATTGTTATAATGGAAGTAATAGAGAGGCTTTTGTCGATTTCAATCATACTCTATAAATAACTCTCTTTTAGAAATATCATAGAGCGCAAAATCGAACAACATACCATCAAAATGATCAAGACAATAATATTCCCATTGTTTATACTTATGAACGATTACCTCCGTGTCAGAATATATTTGAAATTCATCTCCTAATTTTTTAGGTTCTTCTCTTAATTCGATAAAATTATAGATTTCTCCATTATAACAAACTGCTATTCTTTTCATTGCAAATAGGTTGTTCACCACCTTCTATATCAATAATGATTAAACGGTGCATTCCCATTTAAAATCGTTCATGCGTAAAAAGCCTTCATCATCCGATCCACGATGGAAAATAATCTCACCTATCCTGTTCAATAGAAAAAGATTTTCAAATCCATAAAAACCAAATATCCAGCATATCGGCTTCGACTTCGCTCAATAACATTATCTGCTGCGGTTCCACAACCCATACGCATGGCAGTGTGCATATTAGGATAAGTGAAAACGCCCTGACGGCCACTGGATTGTAAGTTATCAATCGATTGAATATAGTTTTTAACTGTTTCTAGATACTGCTCAAAACCTAAGGTGAAAATAGGATACCCATTTTCTGTTGCGAGAAATATGGAGTTCGACAATTTCTTTTTTTACAAATATTTTCTACCGCTAAATCAGAAAAAAGTCGTTTCTTAATGAATTTTTCACTTTTCCATTTAGCATTACCATATTCACAAGTCATTTCCAAAATTAAAATTGTATAATTACTGGGGGTTACAATTAAACCAGTGTTTTTAGGCTCTCCCACGCGATGAAAAATACGATCACCATAATAAACATAGAGAGAATCTAAAATTTTTTTGCTAATAATCTGTAAACTACAATTGTCTTGTGACGCCATTAATCGGCAGTCTCCATCACTTCCTCAGGACAACTCGATTGCATTGCTAAAATCAAAGAATTGATTGGGATAGTTGATATGCATTTATCGCAAAATATTTTATGTTTTCGATCTTTATCCTTATAAATTACGATTTTTACTCTCTGATATTCCACAATAACATGTTTAACTTCCGCATTTTAAATTATCGTTTTCACCCAAGGCCGTAATTGTTTTTGCTAAACGTCGCAGCATGCCTAAGCACCCGTGGGAGAATCATGAAGCGTTTCCTTAGCTGAAGCACTTTCTATTGTTTTAATATTTTGTTTTATGAAAAGTTTTTCTAAACTCTTTTTTTTATTATGTCAATCGCTGTAAGTTTAGGAATTTTAGTAGTAATAAATGTAGCCGATAAATTTCGAGGATGTAATTCCCAATAACGATGAGTAAAATCTTCGAAAAAGAATTCATAGAGCGGCTTGCCGTAAAATTAGATCAAGGCTTTTGTAAGGCTTGTTCTACATTTCTTGGTGGTCGTGGTGAGATATGATTTTATTGGGCACCAAATAATTTACTCACTTGCCTACACAATTTAGAAAAAGAATGCCTTTAATCATATCTTGAAGTTGAAGCGGGTAAAAATAAGACCCCTACCCGCCCATCGGATTTTAGTATTGAGTTCAACTTCAATGCGCTCATCGTCCATATTTTTTTAATATCGTAGAAAATTTCTTGATCGAAGGCGTGGAGCATGTGCACCACCACCCATATCATACCAATTTTCACCATATTGGAAGCTGGTTGTAAGTCCTCCTGGACACTCACTTTTTGTCGATGACCGTTACTTTAAACCCCTGGCGAGTGAGAATTCTCGCCACATACAGACATAAGGGCCTCCACCGAGGATAGCAATATGTTTCGAATTCACTAAGCAGTTTCTACATTACAGCTGTTTTCAACAAGCTTTCTTAAGCTTAGTATAGAGTAAGCAGCTCATTGTCCGGTAATTCAATATCCGACCACATCGAATTATTTCATCCTAAGTAAGTTTATGCTTGATTCGAGTTTTAGGTACTTCTTTTTCTGTATCCAATAATCGGATTAGAAGCAAATTCTCATTATCAGCCTCCTCTGCAATCAGAATTCAATCTCTTCGATCATCCGCATTAAGACCACCGTGTTGATCACCTGCATCGCTGGTCACAATGACTCCCTGCTTGCGCGCTTGATGCTGAAAATAGGGTCTCGAGCACAAGAAGTTCCACGTCCACCTCAGAATTCATTAATACCACATGCGCTTTACATTCGATCGCTTTTAAACAGTAGCGAGCAAATGAGCTGGGCTAATGGAATTACTGGATTCCACGAGAACATCAAGGGAAATAGTGAAATCCTCTAAAGCTTCTAAAGGGTCATCAAAAAGGCGCCTCTTTTTTTCCATAAACACTTTGGGCTTTTTCTGCTTCATTAATACCTGCAATAAAGGCAAGTTCCATACCAGGGGTTCTACCAATCTGCCAATCGATTCCTAATCCCATAGCACCTACCCCAATAAGGCTAACTCAAATCGATTGCCCTTTATTTTCTCGCCTTTTTAATTCGCTAGGCATTTTTTAAGTTCTTCTATCTATTTTTATAATCTAAACAGTCGTCCATTATAACATTCTTTTTAAAATGCAAGTCAAAAAGTTACCTCACTAAGACTAGTGGAATTCTCCCAAGCTACAAAAAGCAACTCAAAAGTTGTTAGAGAGAAATGTTTCCGATATGATTTTGCTCATGAAAGGGATGATATTGGCTGTGGCGGGACAGGCTCATGACTATATTCACTCACTGAAGTGGTGAATAAGCATTTATTGCCGGTTTATGATAAGCCTATGATCTACTGTCCTCTATCCGTTTTAATGTTAGCGGGGGTATCCGTGACATTCTAGTTATCTCAACTTCCGAAAGTTTTACCCCGAATTCAAAGTTTATTGAAAGACAGCTCCCAATGTGGAATTTATTCATCCTATGTCGCTGGATCCGGCCACGCGGCTTAGCAGATGCATTTACGATCGTAATTTTATTAATAACAACAAAGTATGTTTGATTCTTGAGGAAAATATTTTTTATATGTCACAACTCGTATCTAAGTTGCGTGATATGATAAAGCAATGACAAGGCGTAACTGTTTTTGGTTATT
Source organism: Coxiella-like endosymbiont (assembly GCF_030643785.1). Lineage (NCBI taxonomy): Bacteria > Pseudomonadati > Pseudomonadota > Gammaproteobacteria > Legionellales > Coxiellaceae > Coxiella-like endosymbiont. Next base: position 140,800 of record NZ_CP094378.1, read on the forward strand.
ACGTGAACAATCCTTCGGATTATGGGGTTGTCAAATTTGATAAAGAAGGTCGGGGGGTTGTAATTTCTATAGAAGAAAAACCTCAAAATCCAAAATCGAATTATGCTGCAACCAGGTTATATTTTTATGACAATCAAGTGATCGATTTTGTTAAGCAACTTAAACCTTCTGGCAGTTTGGTTAGATACTGGTACACACATTCGCTAACAAAAGCCGGTTAATTTGTGAAAATTATCAAAGAGTGACAAGGATTTTAGCTGAAACTATACCAAAAAGCAGCTACAGCGATTATTTAGTCAAATGTGTACAAAAATTGTAATATAATATCTACCGGCCTCGTGAAAAAATAATATGGAATGCTTATCCACAATTGCAAGACGCTAAGTTAATTAAACCCATGAACACAGATTTTTTAAAATCCTTTCACCAGAAAAAATTCGACGACGTATTGTTGAATGGCAAACCACTTAATTTTATCCAAGACAATCATACCAAATCAGCTCAGAATATTTTACGAGGACTTCATTATCACCTATGTATTATCTGCAAGGAAAATTAGTTAGGGTTACGGTAGGGATTGTTTATGATGTCATTATAGATTTACGCCAAAACTCTCCTATTTTTGGTAAGCGGTAAGGCTTTCATCTTTCCCCACAAAATAAGTATTTGTTATGGGTACTTCCTGGTTTCGCACATGGATTTTATATCTTATGTGACGATACGGAAGTTATGTATAAATACACAGAATACTACCATCTTGAAGATGAACATACCATTATTTGGAATGACCCTGATTTATCAATTGATTGGCCGTTATTAAGGAATTTGCTTCCATTGTTATCGACTGAAGATAGCAACGGCGTGAAACTTAAAGAAGCTAAAATTTTTTCATGAGAAATTAATGCGCAAAATTTTAATTACTAGCGGTGTGGGATTTATTAGCTTCAATTTTGTTCATTATTGAAGAGAACACCGTCCCAACGACGCCCTTATCATTTTAAACAAATTCACCTATGCAAGTAATTTAGTGAATTTAGCGGATTCCGCTACAGAGTCTTTCTCAGCATAACTCTCTTTCTCTTTCTTCGCGTTTCGCTTTTATTAAAGGAGAGATCAACGATATCCACCTATTAAATGAAATTTTTTACAACGTAAAATTGAAACTATTTTTAATTTTTCTACCGAATCTCATGTTGATCGATCCATCACAAGTTCGAATGTCTTTATAGAAACTAAGATAATAGGTACACATTCCTTATTAACTGTCGCTAAAGATAGTAGCTAGAGGAATGGAATCTTTCTGCTCATCGTTTTAATCATATTTCAACAGACGAAGTTTTTGGAACCTTAAAAAATGAAGAACTTCCTTTTACTCAAAATAATCGTTTTCTAAGGCAGCTGCCGATCATGTCGTTAGAGCATTTAATGTGACTTATAAATTAAAAACGACTATCAGCAATAGTTCAAACAATTACGGTCCTTATCAATACATCGAAAAATTGATTCCTTTAAGCTTAGTAAATATCTTACAGGGCAAAGTGATTCCCATTTATGGTGATGGTCAACAAATCTGAGATTGGTTGCACGTCATTGATAATCATTATCGTGAGATCGAAACAATTTTAAATCAAGGTAAAATAGGAGAGTATTATAATATTAGTATTATAATATTAGTAGTTATGATGGCAAGCTTACAAATTTACATTTACTTTGACAATTTTTCGAAATCGTGGACGAATTATTTAAAACCACTCTCCATTATGTCGACCTATTTCCAAAAGCCCCCGATCAGGGAAAATTTTCAAAAACCTTACTTAAACATGTCCTTACTCAAACATGTCACCACGGATCGACCGAAACATGATCGGCGTTACGCAATTGATTCCACAAAAATTCGAAATAAGCTCGGATTTAAATTCACAATTCCACTTAAAATCGGTTTAAGCAAAACAATAAAATGGTTTCTAGAAAATCCGAAATGGTGGAGATCTTTAATTTCTCAAAAGAAACAGCATTCCATTGCTGCTTAGCTGGGGATGGAGTGTTCAATCCTGATTTTCGCTTTCTCATCACCGATGAGAAAACTAACTATTTCAATAGTCAAATAGCTAATATTCATTCAGCAGGAACGGCTGATATTTCCGAAGAAGTAGAAGTTTACGTTAGCTTAAAGGCAAAATATTTCGAAAATCCAAAATTGATAAAGGCTATGATAAAAGTGGTAATAAAAAGTGCACCGATAGGGTGGGAATGCAAGACTTCTTAGTGACAAACAAAATAGTAAAGAAAATTAATTGTGTAAACAGCCGGTTATTGAATAAATCAAGACATATCGAAATCATTTTCGCACACGTCGACGATCTTGAGAAGGGAAGGTGAACCATCGACTTAGAAGCCAGGTTGCTGTGAAAGCAATTATGTAAGAGACAATCTTCGCCGCAATTAATCCAATTTTATGTTGCAATAAGTAAAGAAATAAAACATCAATAATTAATCTAATAACACCTATAGTTAGAAATCTTATTAAAGAATACTGGTAAAAATATAATAGAAGCTTTTTAATCATTTAAATAAAATATACTCAAAAAAACATAGGGCTCATTTCCATTTCGAGAAATAAGCCCTGCTCGCTTTAATTTTTACATGGATCGATTGTTAGCAATCTCGATATTTAAAGCGTCTTTAAAAAATATTTATTGAATTGAGAGGGTAATAAAGGAATCAATTGATACAGCCGCTTAAGATAATGATACTGTAGGGGAGGTTTGTAAATTTGCGCAATAATTCCAATTTCGTCGGAAGCATAAGCACGAGCTGGGTCTAACGATTTGGGAGCTTCCGCAATAGCAGCATAACGTACGTTTGCGCCGTTGCTCCTCCATAGGGATTATTCCACACAGAAGCCTTAGAATTTCCTACAAAAATCCCAATGCCAAGAGCAACTATGAAAATCACTGCTTTATTCCGTCTATCCAAACCATTCTTCTCCTAAGCACCTCCCAAGATCTGGGCCATTGTGAAGGTAATTCCATAATAATAAACGAAGAGTTGCTTTGAAAGGAGCCTCTCTCACGAGATTTCGCTAAGGTGATCAGAGGTTTAGTATTTTGGAGCGACTAACCCCCGCCAGGGATGGTCGTAAGCCACATGTAATCGCTTTTGCTGCGCTTACACTCAGAAAAGGTTAAAATAGCTCCTCTTTACTCTATGAGAAGTTCATGTGTAATTGGCAATTATCGTTAAAAAGAGCTGTTACCGATCCATCTGAATTATGCCGCGAATTAGCACTCGATCCAAAAATGTTTCCTCAAATTTCGGAAGCGACTGCTCATTTCCCCTTACGAGTCCCGAGGGGATTTATCGCGCGCATGGAAAAGGGCAACCCAGAAGATCCTCTATTATTGCAAGTGCTCCCTCAAGCAAGGGAGCTAATCGACTCTCCAGGTTACTGCCTAGACCCTCTCAATGAAAAGAAATCGAATCGGGTCCCAGGTCTCTTGCATAAATATGATGGTCGAGTGCTGCTTACACTAAGCGGCGCTTGCGCAATTCATTGTCGCTATTGTTTTCGTCGTCATTTTCCTTACGATGAAAATACGCCTGGGAAAAAAGGATGGAACAGAATTTTTGATTATTTAAAATCGGATATCTCCATCACCGAAATTATTTTAAGCGGGGGTGATCCTTTAACAGTGAAAGACAACATGCTAGTCGAATTCGTTTCTTATCTCGAAAAAATAACCCACCTCAAACGCTTACGCATTCATACACGTTTGCCAATTGTCATTCCTGAAAGAATTACCAATGAATTTATCCATTTGTTAGATCATACACGATTATTACCTACAATTGTTATCCATTGTAACCATCCCAACGAAATCGATAAATCTGTTGCGACAACCCTCCGTTCTTTACAGAGGACAAGAACGACCTTACTAAATCAATCCGTTTTATTAAAAAATATCAATGACCAAGCAGAAACTCTAATTCGTTTAAGTAAAAATTTATTTAAAGCTGGGGTTTTACCTTATTATTTACATCTCCTTGATCGGGTGCAAGGAGCTGCTCACTTTGAAGTGAGCGAAGTGCAAGCACAGTATTTAATTACAGAAATGATAAAAAGCCTTCCAGGTTATCTCGTTCCTAAATTAGTACAAGAAATTGCAGATGCTCCAGCAAAAATACCTGTTGTTACGACTCTCTAAGATTGCACTTTCTAAGATTGCTTTCCACCAGTCTCTTTTTTATCAATCAGCAAGTCGACTTGACGTTGGATACAACATCGGAATTCAAGTGGCTTTGGAACATTAGTATAAAAATTATGAGTGCCACCTATTCCCGTAATAACCAAAGTTCCGTAATTCAAAAATACGTCCTTAATGGTTTGATTAAGATCGACCTCCTTCTAAACGACGCAAGAAAACCTCCAACGAATTGCCGCAGATCCAGCTTTTTTTCATAATGACCCGCTTGTCCGTTATTCCGTATTCCGAAGTCCGATAGGAAATATAAGCTAAAATCAACCAATAAATTCCTATTATTAATGCAATAAAACTACAAATTTCATATTTTCATATAAGGCATACCTTCCCAAAGATTAGAACGAAAGAGAAAATAAGAAGGACCGTACACATAAAATAAAAAAGCAACTATCAGAGCCGAAACTCCTGGGGCATAAATAATTCCATGAGGCCCAGTAAAATAAACTAATTTTTTATCTTTTAGTAATGTCTCTTTTATGTAGCAAGCAGGGTATTAATCATTCTCCAAAAAATTTTTTTCACATTTTAAACACACTCACACTATCCACCTTGTGAAAGCCTTGAGGCAGTTTGTTACCTCGGCATCCTCGTTCACCTTGAAAATTGGTTAAATCACTGGTTTTCAGAGTTAGTTGTCGTTTTCCTGAATAAAGAATCAAGGCGCTATTCTCATTCAATAATGCTAATGCTACACAATATTCTTGACGGTTCGCCAAACGTGCGAGAGGAATCTGAATGATTTTATTCCCTTTTCCTTTTGGTAATTCGGGTAATTCAGCGACGGGGAACACTAGCAATCGTCCTTCCGAAGTAATAGCTGCCAGATATTGCGATTCTTTATCTGTCACCCACAGAGGTTCCATCACTTGTGCTCCTTTGGGGACTTTAATTATGCTTTTCCCACTTCGGCTTTTTACATATAAATTAGTCAGAGTCGTTAAAAATCCATAACCGGCGTCAGAAGTTAACAAGCAAAGATCTTCATTTTTACCCATTAAAACTCCCACAAATTGAGCGCCAACTTCGGGTTTCAATCGAGCTGTTAAGGGTTCACCTAGCCCACGCGCGGACGGCAATGTGTGTACTGGTAATGAATAGCTTTTCCCAGCCGAATCTAAAAAATAACCAGCTCATTGGTGCGGCCTTGGGCTTGCATTAAAAATTCATCTCCCGAACGATAATTCAGCCCACGGCCATCAATATCGTGTCCTTTTGCCGCGCGAACCCAACCTTTTTTTGATAAAATCACGGTAACGGGCTCCGATGGAATCATTTCTTCTTCGCGAATAGCTTTCGAAATAGGTCTTTCAATTAAAGGGGATCGACGCCCATTATCATAATTTTTTTTATCGGCAATTAATTCGGATCGAATCAATTTTTTTAATTTTGTTTTTGATGCTAAGGTTTTTTTGATCTCATCATGTTCTTGAGCTAATCGCATCTGTTCTTCACGAATTTTCTTCTCTTCGAGTTTAGCCAATTGACGTAATTTAATTTCGAAAATGGCATCAGCTTGCTTTTCGCTTAGTTTAAATTGTTTCATTAAATCAGGTTTCAGCTTATCTTCTTGGCGAATAATCGCAATAATTTCGTCTAAATTTAAAAAGGCAATAATCAATCCATCCAGGATGTTCAATCGTTCAATAATGATCTCTAATCGATATTGTAATCGTTTCCGAACGGTCTGCATTCGATAGTCCAGCCATTCTTTCAAAAGAGACAGCAAGTCTTTAACCTGCGGCCGTTCGTCGATTCCTATAACGTTTAAATTAACCCGATAACTGTGCTCTAAATCTGTTGTAGCAAACAAATGCGCCATAAGTTCATCAATGTCCACCCGATTAGACCGAGGCAAAATAACAAGTCGCGTGGGATTTTCATGATCTGACTCATCGCGAATATCACTCACAGTAGGTAACTTTTTAGCAAGCATCTGCGCTGCAATCTGCTCTAAAATTCGATTACCTGAAACTTGATGCGGTAAAGCGGAAATTACAACTTCCCCATTTTCTTGCCGATACGTTGCGCGCATACGTAAGCTTCCTTGGCCTGTTCGATAGATGGTTCGAATTTCACTAACAGGAGTGATAATTTCGGCAGACGTTGGATAGTCAGGCCCTTGGATAAATTTCATCACTTCTTTCAAAGTGGCCTCGGGGTTATCCAATAAATGCACACAGGCATCTGCTACCTCAGCAAGGTTATGGGGAGGGATATCTGTTACCATACCTACTGCAATCCCTGATGCCCCATTTAATAACACATTGGGTAAGCGAGCCGGTAAAAGGACCGGTTCTTGTAACGTGCCATCAAAATTAGAGACCCAATCCACAGTCCCCTTTTCGAGTTCAACCAATAAAAGCTGAGCATACGAAGAAAGTCGGACTTCTGTATAACGCATCGCTGCGAAGGATTTAGGATCGTCAAGGCTCCCCAAGTTCCCTTGTCCGTCCACAAAAGGATAGCGACACGAAAATGGTTGCGCCATTAGCACCATTGCTTCATAACAAGCGGTATCTCCGTGAGGATGAAATTTACCGAGAACGTCTCCCACCGTTCGCGCGGACTTTTTATACTTAGCGGTTGATTTTAAACCTAATTCTGACATGGCATAGATGATACGCCGCTGAACTGGCTTTAGCCCATCAGCAATATGGGGAAACGCGCGATCCAATATTACTGACATGGAATAATCGAGATAGGCTTTTTCAGTGAATTCTGCTAAAGGTTGCTGCTCGATAATGACGCGTATATTCTTATCTGCCATAAAGAAACATATCAATTTTTTAAATGATAGGAGTATATGAGATTTCTAGATATTTGTCAGTTTTAACGCCAGGCGTTCCTTTCTTTCTTTCACAATGCTTGTCATAAAAACAGTTTTGACATATGATTAAAATAATCTAGATAAAATAGTAGAGATCCCTCAATGAACGCTCTGCGGTTAACAAGAATAGTTCTCTTCAGTGTTTTTACCTTTCCTGCCTTCGCAGGAATCAAGAACACACCCGATTTTAAGGGTAATATTGATCATGAAAAGGCTGCTAGCTGTATTAAAGCCATTAAGTAAGTCGAAATTCAAATTAAAAGAACTCTTCGCTGATTATAAAATTTGCGTCCAAAACCTCTTGGTTAAGCAGCCCGTCTGCCAACAGTCTTTAACTTTCTTTAAATTAACGGATGGGGGCATTTTTAAAGCAATTCGTCGCTATAATACTCTTGACGTTATTCATGTAGATTATGTTTACATCGCGGATCAAGGAACAGGTTATTTTCTGGTAATACCAACGGGGCAATTGATTACTTTGCTAGTCTTAATTTCTAAGAAAGAATTAAAATCGGCGCCGGGGTACCAAGACATTACAAACCATTATCCGCATGTAGTAGGTATTTTAGATTTCCCCTATGCAGTAAAATTACTGTATCATCTTTATCGACTGGTTTCCGCACAACAATTAAAAGATGGTTGCAATGCTTGTGCATTAGCGGGCAAAGCGCGTGTAGATTATGACTTTTCGGCAGATGGAAAAGAGTTTTACCAAATAAAAGTACTTAAATTAATCCCGCAGAGTAAATATGCGCAATAATCTCCGCCATTATTCGGTCCTCGATGAAGTCATTCTACAATGTCATAATTTTGTAGAAACCGTATTTAATCAATCCAGAGCCAGCCGGCAAAACCCAGCGAAGGAGTTTCCCGAACCAGTTCTTACCCATTCCGAAAAACAAAACAGTATTCGGTGTATGCGAGTGAACCATAGCGGAGAAGTGTGTGCTCAAGCCCTTTATCGCGGACAAATGATTTTATCTCAAAATTCAGCGGTCCAATCGCTGTTAGCAACAGCGGCCGAGGAAGAAACTGATCATTTAGCATGGTGCAGAGATCGTATAGAGGAATTGGGGGCATACACCAGTTATTTAAATATTTTTTGGTACATCAACGCCTTTCTCATAGGACTATTAGTAGGTGCAGCCGGGGATCGGTGGAGCCTTGGTTTTGTTGAAGAAACAGAAAAACAAGTCGAGACACATTTAGAAAATCATTTACACAAACTTTCCTCTGTTGATGTTAAAAGCTGGAAAATTGTGGAACAAATGCAAAAAGATGAAGTCTCACATGGCCAAAAAGCAAAATCGGCAGGGGCAAAGGAATTGCCTTATACCATAAAAAAATTAATGAGCCTCCATGCCAAAGTTATGACGACTCTGGCCTATTGGATTTAATTCCTAAGTTTTTCCTCTTCCTAATCCTAAAATCAATTGTTGTCGAATGGCTTGAATTTCTTTTTGATAGTTTGAAGCATGAAATAATCCAGAACCTACTACAAAGAAATCAGCTCCAGCTTGAGAAACCGCTGCAATATTATTTAATTTTATTCCACCATCGATCCCGAGCATCGCATTGCTCTTCAATTCTTCTAGCAATTGTCTTGTGATCGTGATTTTTTCCAAACTTTTTGTTATAAAAGATTGGCCTGCGAAACCTGGATTAACCGACATAAGTAAAATTAAATCAACTTCTTTTAAAATAGCAGATGGTAACAACACTGATTGCTCTGGATCAAAAGCAAGTCCCTTTTGCATCCCCGCTTGATCAATTAATGCTAGTGTTTTCTCCATATTTTTTGATGTTTCAGGATGAAAGGTAATCAAATTAGCGCCGGCATTCGTAAACGCTTTTATAAAATCGTTCGGCTTTTCCACCATCAGATGAACATCAATGGGAACAGCAATTCCGGCTTTACGCAACGCTTCGCATACTAGAGGACCAAAACTTAAATTAGGCACAAAATGATGATCCATCACATCAAAATGAATATAGTCAACGCCGGCTTCTACAGCTTGCTTTACTTCTTCTCCTAAGCGAGCGAAATCAGCTGATAAAATTGATGCGGAAATAATTTTTTTTGTAAAAACTCTCTGCTCATGCTATCCCAATCCAACTGATCCAGAAATGGGATCATTTTTTATTTTCATCCCATTCCGTTGGTTTTTCAAATTTGTTCGTAAGCATTTTTAATTTGTTGAGTCTTCTAAATAGCCAGTTTTATCATTTCGGGCAGTAATCTTTTCGCCATCAATTTATCAGGGTGATGTTGACTCATCAAGCGTCGATAAGTTTTTTTAATTTCAGAATCAGTAGTAGCGTTCATGGTTAGTCCTAATATTTTATAAGCATCGTTTAAATGAGAATAGGGACTGGATGGAAACTTTTGGTGGTAGCGTTGATAGTTTTGTTCAACTTAGAAGCGTTGTTCAAATTGATGATATTGGAAACCATTTATCTCCAGGCATTCGCAAATATATTGCAATACTTGTCGCTTATATTGACTAATCTATCCCACATCCGCATAAGCCATTTGAATCTAGATTTCTAAAAATATTCGCAATAAAGTGGGTTAGCATGTATGCCGCAATTGATTGAGAATAACACACTGAAGTTGAAATGGGATTGTTTGCCCTCAGTAAATAAACGGATGTTCTCATTTCATGTTATCGTCCAAGCCCATCTGTTGCATTACATGACGAGCTTGACGAATTTCATTTTTAGAAACTTGACCATCTGATTTAGCTACAAAACCCATTTACGCGGAAAGTGGTATTAAAAAATACTTCCTGCACTTTTAGTTTGCGAGGAGCGATAGGAAGAAGCCGATTGGCAACCATTGATGAAACCAACCTTAATCGAAAATAATATGACCAAAAATTAAACCGGTAATAAGCCCAACTGGACCAGCCAAAAAAATCCTAAAAGCATCCCAATGATTTTGCCAGTCCAATTTTCATTATCTTGTCACACAATTAATTGCGTTAAAATCGAACGACCCTAGGAAGTCCTTCCCAAGATCAGCGATACTGGAAAGACTAGCGTTAAAGATGAGAATGGAGTTAATTAACACGCGAACCGATAGAATCGCTAAGTTCAGAGCTTTATCTGATGATTCTATTTTAAAATCAATCACATAGGAAATTAACGTATGCTTCCTAACCCAACCGCACTGCAATTTACCTCTTTTTTCTGGCCCCTTGCGCCAATTGGAAAAACGCTTTCTCGAACATCGAATAAATATTAAAACGTGATTTTGCAAACAATAGTTAAAAAAACACCGCCACCTTTTATACATCCGTAGACCTGCGCAACTCAGGATTTAAATTGGCACCGGTAGATACCAATCTCTTTCCCGCCGGCTTTCAACAATTTATAAATACGGATTATATACCCCTTTATATCCCACCAAGCTGTGCAGCCACTATAGCGGAGATTTGCCTCGATGTCACACGCCTGCTTCTCATCCCCCGAGAGTTATTTCCGCAACATCTATTATTTTAAAAGTTTAGCTATGCTCCAGGAAATTTTGAAAAATGCAGGATTTGAGGTGTGCATTGGTTCGCTGGACTCTTGATTACCCGAGTTTCAAATTCATGAATTACCTTCAGGCCGCAAACTACGGACTGAACCTTTGAAACGCAAAGGAGACCAAGTAGGAGTGAGGGATTTTTTCCCCTGTTGTGTCATATTAAATAATGACTTATCCGGCCACGTCTCTGATATTTTTCAAAACTTGAACCAACAAATCATACCAGCCCAGCTCCTCAGCTTGGCTGGACAACTCCCCTGAAGTCAGGGTACACTTCACAGCTTATGGAGCTCTGCTTCTGAAGAATTCGCTTCCCTCATCAACCTTTATCTGTGGTTGATTGGCACTCTTTTCGATCAATGTCCGGAAGTTGATTTTCTTAAAAAGAAGGCGAGGGAATGCCTCGTCAACCGCACTGAAGGTATCATCCTGTGCGCTGTTAAAAAATATGTGCTTATAATACAATATTACTGAAGAGCCCTTTCTGGTTATTAAAACAGATGTTGGAACCTATAGAATGGGCGCGATGATGATGATATTCAAGAACCCCGAAGCCCTGCGCTTATCTGGAATCGTAAAAGACGCACACGAATGTCTACTTCGAAAAGGCAGCGTCCCCGTGACTAAAGCGACTGTCAAAGAACGAGTATATTCTTTTGAAACAGCGGAGAAGAAAATGCTGTAGCTGGACCTGTCGTCTATTTATTCGGTCGTCATGTAATCGGTAGTTTCTACCGTATTCATAAAAGGTCGCTGGCCCAACGAAAATTTAAATACCTCGGGGGATGATTTTATTCCTATGAAATTTGACACCTACCCCCTTGTAGTGCACCCTGTGAAACTAATAAAGTCTGTGAACCGATTTTATGTTTATGGCGCAATCGTACGTCTTGCCGCATTAGCGGCAGCTCGTGAATTGGTATTGTTTAATATTTAATAAAGAGTAGATTGTAATGAAAATTGGCATCCTCATGGGACCCTATTTCTAACATTCGTGTCTATAAAGACACAAGTTTTACTCTGTTACTGGCGCTTTAAGCGAGAAATTATGAACTTCATTTTCATGGTTTGAATTAAGCGACACCTATATCCAACTCTTAAATGAGCTCGATATTTTTCTTATGCGAAAAGAATCTACCCTTTAATATGTCTTATATTTATTTGTATTTGCTAGAACTTGCTGAAAAAGACAGATTGTTTGTGGTAAACAAACCGGAGAGTTTACGCGATGCTAATGAAAAATTGTTCGCCAATTGGTTTCCTCAATGCACACCGAACCAAAAAATTTTGGTTATCTCGCGTAAAGAGTTATTACAACTCTTTCTCCAGGAACAAAAAGAAATTGTGATTAAACCGCTCGGAGCAATGGCCAGGTAAATCAATTTTTTCGATTAACTACTCAGGATCCCCAATGTCTTTGTCGTTATTAACACAATGACAGTCAACGGAAAACGAGGAAAACGAGGAAAACGACTCGTCATGGCACAGCAATTTATTCCAGCTATTTATTCCAGCTATTAAAGATATGGCAATAAGCGAATCATTTTAATTAATGGTGAACCCGTTCCTTACCCTTTAGCGCGAATTCCCGCGAAAGGCAATTTTCGTGGAAATTTAGTGGAAGGTGCTATACAGGAGTAGGACAAGAAGAACTGACTGATCGCGATCGATGGATATTTCAACAAATAGGGCCACTCCCCAGGGATTCGGAGAATTAGAAACTCAAGAATTAGAAACTCAATTTAAAATCAATATCGCGGATTAATTCGTCGATTTTCTAGAAAAACAATTTAAACATACGCGGTAAACTTACTGAGAGTTAGCGATGACTGATACTATCGCCGTTACTTGCTTGGACGAATCACGTCAATAATATGCAGAAAAACTTGCAACTGAATTAAAATTAGCTTCGGTTACCCCCTTCTACTAAAAATTATCCTATTTTATTGACTGTCACGCCTTCTCGTATTGAACTGCGTTTGACTGATCCAAAAGCGCCCGATTCTGTGTATATAGATTTCCTTAATAAGGAGCACTGGCTCATCGAAACTTATTTAGAGGAAGTGGCCCATCCCACGACGGGGGGCAATTAATCGCGCTCTCGCTGTTGGATTAAAACCTAATCTCTCACCCTACTGTTTTAGATTTAGCAGGCTTAGAGGCCGAGTGCTTTTATTCTCGCTACTCTCGGATGTAACGCGTAACTATGCTAGAACGCATAATCTCATCATCACTGTACTATTGAAAGAGGGTTTAGCTCGCGCTCACAAACAGCTGAGTGGTTTAAGTTCTTAGAATTAAAATTAATCAAAACAGAAGCGCAAAGTTATCTTTTAAAACTTAAAACTTTTTACGATGTTATTTATACGGACCCGATGCATCTCTATCCTGTGAAAAAAATCTGCGCTCGTAAAAAAAAGAAATTCGGATATTAGATCATGTAAGTGGGTAAAGACGAAGATACACACCCCAACTCTTAGAGATCGCTTTTAAAGAAAGCAAAATATGGCGTCGTTGTTAAATACCCGAGATTAGCACTTAAATTAACGGATTCTAATCCCACCATATTTTACGAAGTCAAAAGCAGCCGATTCGATATCTATCTGACTTAAAGCAATCATCACGCTGCAAAAGAAGAGCCACAACCGCAGGTAGTTTTTGCATTAGGGTTACGAATCACAAATTGAGCGCCACTTATATCCTCGCGGTAATCGATTTCAGCACCTTGGAGGTATTGGAGACTTAAAGGATCAACTAATAACCTTACCAATCCTACTTGGCCACTCCCACCATATTCATTCTCTTCTTCCTTTGTCTCTAAGGCTTTCTCAATAACCAAATCATCGGGGTTTATGGTTTCATCGAAGGTAAATCCATATTGAAATCCTGAACAACCACCACCAGTGATAAAGACGCGCAAATTCAGATGAGGATTATTTTCCTCATCAATGAGTCCCTTCACTTTACAGGCTGCAGCGTCAGTAAAGATTAGGGTAAGCTGGGGAGGAAGTTTTCGTGCTAAATCTACCATAGGAATGGATTATCCAATTATTAGACATCAGCGTCAACTAGCTTATTTTTTCACATTTGTAAGCTACTCTACGCTTAGAGATTTTTTAGATCGAACTCATCCAAGGATTTTCTATTCTTTAGGCTACCGGGCCCTTGTACAATACGGAATATACGCTGGATTCTCGATTTCCATTTTATCTTTGTTGCTTACTGGTTTACGGCCTTTTACCTAACGTGACTTTTCGTGTATCACGCTCAAACGGAAGATTAAATTATTAATGAACGATTTAAGATTATGGAGCGAAAAATGTTTTTTGGAATAAATGACACCCGGTGGTGGTATTTTAGCAAACTGTGTTTAGTTTATGGTTACTTCCCTGGAATTGGCCCTACTATTGCCCATGCCCTATGGATGTATATCAAAATAGGATCAGTAGCACTTTTATGGGTTTTTCATTTCATTTGTACGAAGTATTTACTGGATTTTAACACGACCGCAATCCACATTCGCACCAATTTTACTGCTGGTTTAACGAAATTCCGACGGTGCTATTAATGTTAATCGTGATATTAGCTATTATTAAACTCTAAAAATAGCTTTACATTATAGCTTTACATTTTAATCATTTCAAAATCCGATTTCATCGCACCACACTCGGGGCAAAGCCACTCTTCGGACACATCGTCCCAGCGGGTGCCTGGAGCAATCCCGTCTTCGGGCCAGCCTTTTTCTTCTTCGTAGATGAAACCACATAATAAGCACATGTATTTTTTATATGGCATAATAAAGCGCCTTAAATTATAGGGAGGACGAATGACCGACCACTCTCTACTGTTCTCTTTGAGAAATCCCAAAATTATATGCCAAGTGGCGCCAATTCACCAGTGCGGGCCTTCCACGTTGTAGGGAGGGGGAGGGGGAAGCACCCCCGATTTATCAAGAAGGCGTACGCAGCGAGGCCCCCTACCATTTTTTGATATTGCGGATAATAACCATTTCATTAATTACGTGGGCTCTTTGGGGGCAAAGATCCTTGGCCATATTTCCCATCCGGCGATTATCCAAGTAGTCTACGAAGCCGTTAAAAATGAGCTATAAGTTTTGGTGCCTCTTGTGAAAATGAAGTGAAGTTAGCTGCTGCTATCCATGAGTTTATACCCTCCATTAAAAAGGTGCGCATGGTGAAACTTCTGGTACCGAAGCCACTATGAGCCTCACTACGACTAGCCCGAGGTTTTACTAGGCAAGATAAAATTATCAAATTTAAGGGGGTTGTTTTACTAAGGCCATGCCGATTGTCTGCTCGTAAAAGTGGGATCCGGCGCCCTCACTTTTGGAGCTCCCGGCCCCCACGGGGGTTGCCAATGGGTACTACTCAAGATAATTTGACGGAAACCTTTGATGACTTAAACTCTGTGATTTCATCTGTGATTTCGCTTTTTGAAACATTCCCTCATGAAATTGCCGCTGTCATCGTAGAAACCAGATTGCAGGTAATATAAATTTAGTTCCTGGAACACTTAAAAAGGACTACTGAAGCTTCTTCGTAGCCACTATATGGCAGCTTGTTAATTTTTGATGAAGTAATTTACAGGGTTCCGCGTAGCGAAGGGTGGTACCCAACCAAAGAGTGGTATCCAAAGTCTATATAAGATCAAACTGGATCTGACTGCACTAGGTAAAATCATTAGATGAGGGATTTCCTTGTCGGTACTTTATGGTGGACGGAGCGACATCATGGATCCTTTGTCACCCAAAGGACCTGTATACCAGGCAGGAACTTTATCCGGCAACCCTATCACTATAGCTTGCCGGTTTAGCCGCTTTAAAAGAACTTGAGAAAGAGAATTTTTATTCTGTTTTGAAAGAAAAAATAGAACGCTTAATCCTCGATATTTTAACACTCGCTAATGCTAAAAAAATTCTATTAACTGCCAATTTTTAACCAATTTTTGTTGCGGTATTTTTGGTTTATTTTTTATAACCCAGGAACAGATAACCCGCTACGACCAAGTATTGGCTTGCAACAAAAAGCATTTTCAGCAATTTTTCGATGTGATGTTTAATAACGGCATTTATTTGGCGCCTTCAGCATTTGAGTCAGGATTTGCCTTTTCAGCTCATACTGATAATCACATCGAGCAAACGTTAAGATCAGTCGAAAGGGCTTTGAATTATTTTGATTAATTGGAGTGAATTAATATACGTCTCCACCCTATCTCGATGCGCCTGGGTAAATAAATCATGATATTGAATAGGGAGTGCCTTTATATAATGACTGACAGTTATTCAAATTTTTAATTCTGAAAGGGATGCAGGCAGGATTAAAACTGGTTAACTATTTTAAAAAAACGCGACAATTATCGTACCACATTTGATAATTTTGATGTAAAGATTATTTCCCACTATAATCACTCGAAAATAAATCGACTGCTTAAAGATTCAGGAATTATTTGTAATAAATTAAAAATCCAGGCAGTTATTACTAATTCCCAAGCATTTTTGCAAGTGACGGAAGAGTGGGGAAATTTCTCAGATTATATTTGGCATTTTATAAGCGAGCACCTGGTTCAAAATCACTGGCAAACTTCCAAACAAGTTCCCCACCTACCTCTGCGATTTCCGATGTGATATCAAAAGATTTAAAAAACGGGGATTTAATTTGTAGGCATTACGATCTGTTATGCCTTTATACAAGCCCATGGGAATGGGTGAATGACCACACCATAACTTCTTTTCAACACAAAGAAATTGAGAATTTACCTTCGTCCCAATTCGACTTTGGGGAGACAGCCCTCAAGGATTTAAGTCCAAACTAAAATAAATGTTCATCGTCTTTAGAACCATCCGTATCTACTGAGGTCCCCAAAGGAACTAATGATGGCGCGGAGGAAAATTGCGTAGGCGCGTAACGTTGGCGAAATATTTCAAATATCGCATCGGACTGATTCGGCAAGGCCAAAAGGCCGGTATGGGGGTCTATGTGAACCATTACCATGCCAGGCGGTTGTGGCAAAGTGGCTTCGGGTTGACCTTGGAGAGCCGCACGCATGAATTGTACCCAAATGGGTAAGGCGGCTTGGGCACCATATTCGTGCAAGGGTCGCATATTGTCATATCCCACCCAAACGGTTGTCTCTAAATGGGCGTTGAACCCAGAAAACCAAGCGTCAACTTTGTCGTTTGTTGTCCCCGTTTTTCCGGCTAAATCGCTGCGATTGAGCACTTTTGCACCACGGCCTGTCCCGTAACGAATAACATCATGCAAAGCTTGAGTAATTAAATACGCGTTTTGAGGAGTGATTACTTGAGGTGCCATGGGATTTTTTGGTAATTGCTCGACCGGGAGTGGGAATGATGTTTGCGTAACGCAAGTACTACATGCTTGCAATGGCTGAGCTTGATATAAAATATGATGAGATTGATCTTCGATTCGAGCGATAAAATAGGGATTAACACGAAAGCCGCCATTGGCAAAAAGCGCATAACCCCGTGCGATCTGCAGAGGTGAGAGGCTTGCCGTACCCAAAGCCAATGAAAGAGAGTGGGGCAATACATTAGGATCGAAACCAAAGCGTTTCAGATAATGAATCGCGTAAGGAATCCCGATTTGCTGCAACAACCGTATGGACACCAAATTCCGAGACTTGATTAGGCCAATTCGCATCGAGGTAGGGCCATAAAACTTTTTTGTGTCATTCATGGGTCTCCACAGACTATTTTCACCCGAGTCAGACATAACAACAGGTGCATCATTAATCATAGTAGCCAACGTATATCCTTTAGCTAGAGCAGCCGAATAAAGAAAAGGTTTAAAATTCGAACCGGGTTGGCGCTCCGCTTGAGTGACGCGATTAAAACTACTGTGCCCATAATCAAATCCCCCACCAGCGCTAATAGAGCCCCATTTTCCGGATTCAAAGCTACTAAAGCTCCTTCCACTTGAGGAATTTGTGTCAATCGCCATTGATCACTTTGCGTTTGCATAACCTCGATAACATCCCCTTCCCGTACAATATCGCTCGCTTGTACAGGCGCCGAGCCGACATAGCCTTCCTCTAAAGCCGGTCTGGGCCAGGACAAACCATTCCAGGGGAGGGTGACTGTCTGACCACTGGCTAGGAGCACCTGGATATTATTAGTCCCTACTACTAGGACTGCTGCTGGAAAAATACCATCGATGATAGGTTTCTTCTGTAATACTTGGATCCACGTTGCGCGATCAAAAGCACCCAAATTTTCTTGAGATTTGCGATATCCGTGTCGTTCTTCGTAAGCAATCAACCCATCCCGCAAAGAACGATTTGCTTCCTCTTGGAGTTTTGAAGAGAGGGTTGTATAGATCATTAATCCCCGATTGTAAGCCTCTTCACCATACTTATCTATCACCGCTTCCCGGACCATTTCAGCCACATAAGGCGCTTGCACCTGAGTAGTAGCTGCATGATATTTTTCCGTAATCGGTGCTTTAGTGGCTTCTAAATACTGCTGATTATTAATAAAGCCTACTTCATACATACGGCTTAGTACATGATTGCGTCTCCGGAGAGCTAATTCAGGATTTTTCAGGGGATTGTTTCGCGAAGGGGCTTGAGGTAACCCTGCAATCATTGCCATTTGTGGTAATGTTAATTGATTGAGCGATTTGCCATAATAAACCTCGGCTGCAGCTGCCACTCCATAAGCACGATTGCCAAAATAAATCTTATTTAAATACAATTCGAGGATTTTATCTTTGCTAAGTTCCTTATCAATTTTCAAGGCCAACAGAATTTCGTTAATTTTTCGGGAATAGGTTTTCTTGCGGGTTAAAAAGAAATTACGTGCGACTTGCATTGTAATGGTGCTGGCACCTTGCGAGCGCTTGCCTGTTGTGATTACCGATTTTGCTGCACGAATCATTCCAATTAAATCAATACCGGAATGTTCATAAAAACGCGCATCCTCAGTGGCCAATATGGCATT
Organism: Coxiella-like endosymbiont; assembly: GCF_030643785.1. Taxonomy (NCBI): domain Bacteria; kingdom Pseudomonadati; phylum Pseudomonadota; class Gammaproteobacteria; order Legionellales; family Coxiellaceae; species Coxiella-like endosymbiont. The sequence goes on from NZ_CP094378.1 coordinate 159,399, forward strand.
AATTAATGGCTTGGGCACTTGATCTAAAGTGATCGGAATTCGCCTTTTAGCCCCAAATTGGGAGATTAACTTGCCGTCAGCCGTATAAATGAATAAAGGGACTTGCAAATGCACATCACGCAAGGTTGTCACATCCGGCAATTGCCATTCCATGTATATATAAAAGACCGCAATAATTAAAACAGCGGTAAAAGCAAAATTAAACAAAGCCCACACCGTGTGGGCGGCAAAATGACGGACTTTATCCATGCGGAAAATTTTATCACACATCCCAATCTCTGTATCCAATCCCTGTATTGTGCTGTTTATGCAGAAGATTAGACTCTACCGATGCTGTTTCTCAGAACTTCAATTTTCAAGTAGGCATCGAGAGTAGAAATTCACAAAATTCGAGGGATTAAGGGTACACTGCTTAAAAAGGATTCTGGGAGATTCTTTCTCAGTCTATTGTGTATCACGTGCAGAGTTTCCAAAACTTACGCAAGCACTAATTAAATTAGGCCATAAATTTGGGATATAGAGGCGCAAAAAACCATTTTGACGATCAATTATAATAAAATATAATAAAACGTTAAACCAAACGTATACGTTTTAATCCAACACCTACTGATAGTGAAAACAATATCATCTAAAAGAAAAATTTCTCTTATTATTTGGCTTGAACACCGCAGAAATCTACTACGATTATTATCCCATACAAAATTCTTTCCATCATATTATTGCCATTAAAAGATCGGTCGTCGATGAAATTAGAATGGTTTGTGCAAATGCGCTTGCTATTGATGTAAATACTCTGTCATGCACATGGCTCTTAAACATAATAAACCAGCTCGTCACGCCGGTTGGATTTATTTTGTTCCAAGATAAAAGTATCCGCTTATGCGTATTCGATAATAAACGATTACTATATATCGATCAGGTAGCATGTTCCGACCTTGATACAGGTATTCGCCGAGCTTTGCAATTTTATTATCAATTAGAATTCCAATATCGAGTAAAAAAATTATTTTTACTCGATAATTTAGATACTAAAAAGATTAAATCGTCCAACATTGAATCTCCACAATTTAATCCAAAAATCTTCTCAGCAAACAACTTCGACAATCGCTTTTGGCTAGCATTTGCTTCAGAAATCTGGGGGTTGCCAAAAATGAATCAATCTTCCCCCCTCCTGGAGACAGGTATTGCAACGGCGGCGTTATTTTCTACACCATAGTTTATGGATGGTTAGTATTCTAATTTCTTTAATAACTATTTTATTAGGTCTACATTTCAGTTTATCGAAAAATATCACTATGAAGAAAAACCATATTACTCTACTGAATAAGGAATTAGAAAGTTTACCTATTGTAAATATCACTAAGACCCTTCCCTTTACTGAAAAAAATTCTCAAAGAACTAATAATATTTCTTCTTTAAAGAAAATTACTTAGGCGCTACTTACTCAGTGTATTTTGACTCGGTTAACATTCGAAAATAACTACTGGAAAATCCAAGGAATGTCGTTTAAAACCGACTCTGTCCTAACTTTCATCCAGCACCTTAAAAAAATTCCTGGATTTTCATTTATATTTTCATCTATTTTTTTACCCATATGAATGAAGATCACCATGTTTTTTGTCATTCAGTCACCTAAGGCCCTCTAAAAATAGCTGTATTTTTGCTTATCCATCTGGCCATCTTAATAACAGGATACTCCTTCTTGCTTCGATTGCAATTTCATCACTATCAATATCTCGATGAAGCGCTTCATGAGAAAGAATTACGACTCACTCACATTAAAAATTTAACTTTCAGCCAATTTAGTTATCTGAATGTATTAAGAGCACTAAAACATCCAGTGGACACCCAACCAGCTTATTGTCCTTCTTACCACAGCAGCTCAACAAAAATATTTGCGATTAATTCGTATTGAACCTGAAAAAGCAGAAAAGAGTAAATCATTTTCTCTTGTTTAATTAGATTTGCTCGCGGAAGGTGAATTTTCAAATTTGAGTGCCTTTCTTGAAATTTTCTTATATTTTCCGAATTTGTTTGTCATATTGCAATTACAAATGCAACCTTTAAATAACCATATCGTTTTACATTGCAACGTCAATATTTATTATGATTAAAACTATTTTATGGATAATTATTCTTTTAAGTTTAGTCAATGCCGTTTTTTGCGCGATAAGGGAACGCCATCCTTTTTCTTTTCCCACATTAGATCAACCCTTATCTCTGATGAAAATAATTTTTCTTTCAATTCATTATGCCAAAGCTAAATTTAACGGTTATGCACTGGCTGATAACTGTAGAAATCAGCTTTGGATTCGAGATAAGAAATCCCATATTCGGTCCATTCAATCTTTTATTAAATGCTTAGATATCCCAATTGATCAAATATTAATTAAAACACGAATTGTAAGTATCGATAACCACAATTTGCGCTCTCTAGTATTCTATTTGGAACTAAGCAGAATAGCAGCGAACCTGCTGACGGACTTATGCGTGACAATTCTGACCTTACTATCCAATTTGATATTGCGAGGATATATCCCTATAATCAAATTAAAAAATGGTCAATTGTTAGATATGGCACTTTCGGGGCTCGAACAAGAGGGAGACGCAGAGCTTATCTCAAGCCCTGAACTTATGACTAACAATCATCAAACAGCAGTAATCGAATCCGGGAAAGAGATTCCCTACCAAGAAAAAATTGGAGAAGGGAATACTAGTGTGACATTTAAAAAAGCAACCCTCCCTCTTAAAGTCACATATATTGTCTTACCTAGCAGATGCATCCTTTTACAACTTGCTGTAAATTATCATAAATTGCTGTAAATTATCATAAAATAATTTATTTTTTAGCAAATGGCGTACCGGCTATTCAGACTCAATAATTAACCACTGATATATAATTAACCACTGATATAATGGTTGACAATCAAGGAACAGTAGCCTTAGGCGAAATCTATGAACAGGATAACCAATAGGAAAAAACTGGAATCCCGAGTTTGCGTAGGATTTCTCTTTTAGAGAGACATTTTGTTACCATCAGTGCATTAACAAGCACAAACAATTATTAATTTTTGTAACACCTCAAATGATTATGATACATGCACAACGATAAAAAACTCAGAAACATCTATCTTATCGGACCCATGGGTTCCGGGAAAACGAGTGTGGGTAAACAGCTCGCTAACTTAACCGGAAATCGTTTTTATGATTCGGATATTGAAATTGAAAAACGCACCGGTGCAGACATCCCATCGATTTTCGAGCGGGAAGGAGAAGAAGGTTTTCGTAAACGCGAAGCCGACATGATTTCTTCATTGTGTAAATTTAATAATATTGTTTTATCCACGGGAGGGGGAGTCGTATTAAATGAAACTAACCGCCGTTTTTTATCTGAAAACGGTATCGTGGTCTATTTAACGGTGTCAGTAGAAACACAATTAAAACGGATCACTTGTAAAGGGAAGGCTCGCCCTCTCTTTATCAAACATAATTCCAAAAAAAACTTCAGGAAATTAATGAAGAACGCGAGCCTTTGTATCAAGCTATTGCTGATTTCACTTATCGAATGGATAATTTAAAACCTCGTCAATTATCAATTCGAATTTTGACGGATGTTAAAAAATTTATAAAGTGAGCTTATGAATACTGCTTGTATTTTTGTTAATGTCAAAGAATCTAGTTATCCCATTTATATTGGTGCAGATCTCTTAAACGACAAAAAACTTCTTTACCAATATATTGAAGGCCCTCAGACAATGATTGTGACTAACGACACGATTGCGCCATTCTATCTTGCACCGTTAAAAACTATTTTTCACGATATTCAGTGTGATCAATTTCTCTTGCCCGATGGAGAACAGTTCAAAGATATTAAACAGTGGCAGAAAATCCTAAATAAACTAATTGCAGTTAATCATCATCGAAACACCACTTTAATTGCTTTAGGAGGGGGCGTCGTAGGAGATCTCACAGGTTTTGCCGCGGCGTGTTATAAACGAGGAGTGGATTTCATCCAATTTCCAACAACTCTCCTGGCTCAAGTTGATGCCTCTATTGGTGGCAAAACTGCTGTAAATCATCCGTCAGGTAAAAATCTTATCGGCGCATTTCATCAGCCTAAAGCGGTAATTATTGATCTCAACACTCTTCACACCTTACGTCCACGCGAATTTAATGCAGGAATTGCTGAAATTATTAAAGCCGCGCTGATCTACGATGAGGAATTTTATATTGATCTCGAAACAAATATTACCTCTTTATTACGACGAGATTTAGATTATCTCCAAACTGCTATTAAACGAGCCTGCGAAATCAAGCGAGATATTGTCAGTGTAGATGAAAAAGAGAAAACTAGTCAACGTACTCTCTTGAACTTGGGACATACCTTTGGCCATGCTATCGAGCAGCTTTTAGGTTATGGATATTGGCTCCATGGCGAAGCAGTAGCAGTGGGCTTAATATTAGCGGCTGAATTATCCTCGTACCTAGGGCGTATTCGTTCTAACGAAGTGAATCGCGTTCGAGAGCTGCTCCAACAAATTCCCTTACCTACTCAATTACCTAAAGAGATTGCTCAAGATTCCTTATTATCTGCTATGCATAGGGATAAAAAAGTAATGAATGACCAGCTACGCCTCGTGTTATTGGAACAGATTGGGGGTGCATTTATCTCGGATCAGATTAATGACGATACCTTAAAATTATTTTTTACTAGTTTAAATAAAAAAACTGGTATAATCTAGTTAAAAATGATGAAAGAATTTCTTTATGAACATTGAAGAAGAGTTCAACGAATTATCTTACCAACCTGTAACACAGCCTTTATAGCGGCAAAATTGGGTTAAATATATCTATTTCCTGCTGTTAGCTCTAATTTTTTTGGTACTCTGGTATCACACAAACATCATTACCCTCGAATAGTAGCAACCCATATGATCAGTAATGCGATGAATCCTATTTAAATGGCTGAGCAAATTCTTTCAGAAAGTCAAAAAGTACCTAATTATTAGAGTTTATTAGAGTCGTAATGAAAGAAAGGACACCTTAGAAGTAAGGTAAGCATCAACCTTATTTAAGCACGTCTTCATAGCAACTCCATAAGCTATTGGTTGTAATATATTTCTTCCACATTCGAATAAACCACCAATTAGAAGATCAATGATTCTCTAAAGTTTTTTGTCGTTCTTCTTCTAAAAGGACCGACAATTGCTTTATTTTTTTATCATCATTAAGCCGCTTATCATTCAACTTTTTATTTAAATACTTCTCAACTATTATACTTCTCAACTATTATTGGAAATATACCTGCTGAACTTTTCAACTCTCCTTTGTCGTTTTCTAACGAGAGCAAGCTCTGATAACGTATGTTCCAATGGGTTTTCTTTTTCGGGGTTTAATTGATCATCCTTTCCCTTGAGAATTTCAATAAGGATTCTAACTCGGCTGTCCATGCCTTTAACCAATTGTCTTAATTGCTCTATACAATCACGAGGACGGTCGTCGTTTTTGTAGCAGTCTAGGGAATAAGAGAATAAGGTTTCGTAATAATTCGTAATAATAAGCAAATTATTTAATAATTGCTAATTGTTCTGGATTTTTTTGAATTTTAAGTATTTTCTTTAATTCCGCACGACTTTCAAAAAATTTTTAAAGTCCTAGCTAAAATCATATAAATTTCTTGTATCTTCCTCCAGACTGAGGTCGGCTCATCATTAAATTTAAATATTGTTACCAAATCTCGAAAAAGACTACCTGACAAAGATTAAATTAATATTATCCCATCCCCTGCATTTCCCCTGCATTTGTAACAGTTTATATCGCTTAGGCAACTTTGTCCTTCATCAACACACTCCGATAACGCCACAATAAGCAAAAAGCACTAAAAACAAGAAGCACTTCAAACGCATACATACACTGGACGGAGATGTAATAACTTCCGATGTCTACAAATAAGTAGATCAATAAAATCAGGATGCCACTTAAGCTATTGAATATAGACTGCATCCGAGCTTGAAAGCGAAACTTTGTCAAGTGCTGCGCTTTTGTTACCATCAATGGCCATACGGCTAAACAGAGGCCAATGAAAAAATACAATATTTCAGCCCCAACGATGGTGCGATTCGCTCCAAACCAACCAAAGAAAATAGCTAACAAAAAACACAATAGCATTAAAGTTTTTGTAAGCCCCCATCGATCAGCTATCCAAGGCATAAAAATTCCTCCCACGACGACCCCAACGGACAAAGCGGCATCGATTTGCCCAAATTGAGAAACGCTACCCTGTAATACATTCTTGACAAAAGGCGCTAGTAAAACAGGAGTTGTCATAAAGGACACTAAGATAAGCAACTGCACGGAATAAATCACAATTAATTTTAGATGATTACGTAAGTAAACGAGTCCTAATTTGAAATCATCAACAATAAAATGATAAGAAATTTTTGTTTTCTTGATTTTTTGTAACGTCGGCTTAACGCGCATCAACATGAATGTTGAAAGAATAAAAATAATTCCCGTCACTAATATCGTTGGTGCTGGAGATAACCAAGCGACAAAAAAACCTGCCAAACCCATTCCTACCACATTCCCAATTTCATAAGCAATATCAATGGTGAAGTTAGCATAAAGCAAATCATCTGAAATAACTATTTCACGAATTAGCGCGATTGCCGCAGGCAAATAAACACTGAAGCCTATTCCCAATAGTATTGTAAGAAAATAAATTACATAGGCAGAGACATAGTGACTAAAATGGCTACTAAAAAAATTAACACAATTCCGCGAATGGCATTACCACCTACCATTAGCCATTTACGCGAATAGCGATCGGCGATAACTCCTAAAAAAGGCCCCAATAATATAGTGGGTACCCAAAAGCAGAGCATCAAAATCGAAACTGCTGCAACCGAATTATCGGCTTGTAAAATCAGCCAACTCAATGTAACGTAGCTTAAGCCCGAACCAAAAGTTGCTAAAAGGCAGCTCACAAAATACCATCGGAAGGAGAGTTGAGATAATAACTGCAACCGCTTACTGACAAACGCCATAACAACACCAAACCAAATGAAGACAATTTAATACGGAAACCGATCCTTATATCATAATTTACTAATTTTGTCACCTCTATACGTGAGACCGTGATTCTTAGGACCTCTGAAGTTTAGTGATTTTGGGCAGTGTAGATTTTCAAAAGGTGATAGCTAATTGACAACAATCTGGCGATCAAGTAGCGTACTTTTTAATGAGATGCTCAGATACAAAGCCCGCTGTTGAAAAGGAGCCCCTTCAAAACTCCCATCCAAATCAGGACAGCGATCGAAATCAGGGTTAATTGTTAGTTTAGCTATGCTGATTTTTGTTTTTGCCAGTCTGGTCGTAATGGAAATTCAATACAATGCATATTGGATGTTTATGTGCGTAATGGCGGGGGATTCTACGCAATACTTTGTGTGTGGCTTGTGTGGTACACCTGCGGTATCATGATAAGATTTTTCCTACTAATGCTTGGCATATGGTTCTTCATTGGACCGGTTTAATCGCTGCCATTTATTTAATCTCTGTTTTCGTTAGCCGAGGCATCGTCAATAATCGCGAGGTTGAGTTGTTTATCCTGATTATTTTAGCATTGGATTTATATTTGACTGGGCATCTCTACACAGGTATTATTTTTATACTCATTGGATATTCACATTTGGCATTTTAGCTACGAGTATAATTTTGGTGGAAACCTACTTCTGGTTAATTATAATCACCATTATTTCACTGGTTACTCCTATTGTTTTTTTCATTATGACGCGAAATCATAAAAAACCGGAAAATGAAGTTTAATTATAATAATCTGATTATTATTGTCCGTTGAACTTAGCCTAATTTGCACCTCCATAACCGCTCAAAAACTACTCAAATCTTCTCTAAGCTCAAATTTACAGTCCGGATTCCAAGAAATTTTGCGCCATGTAAAATCTAATATTAACGTTGGTTTAGTCGTAAGCAATGCAACAACCGGGACGCGTTCTTTTCAACAAACGCGCGGAATACTTATTATACACACCGGCCAGCACTCAGAAATTATTTACCGCAGTGGCTGCTTTATATTATTTAGGCGATGATTATCAATTTGTAACTGCATTATTGACTAGCGGCACCGTAAAAGGAAATATCTTGCAGGGGGATTTAATTCTTAAATTTTCTGGCGATCCCGAATTAACCACTGAGGACTTAAATCAATTAATTGAAAAATTACAAGAGTTAGGCATTCGCCGTATTAATGGACGTTTCTTAATTGATAACGCCGATTATAACGATGTTCCCTACCCACCAGGATGGATGTGGGATGACTTAAGTTACGGTTATACGGCTCCTGTAAATGCGATCATTATTGATCGTAATAAACTTTTATTATATATTTTGTGAGAAAAAATTAATGCTCAACCTAAGTTGGAGACCATTTTACTTAGGGAAGTAGCTCAATTTTCCAATTATATAAAAACCACCGCAACACATGAAAAAGATTGTCCGCTTACTATTTATAGTTACTATTTATAGTGACAATTACAATAATTATCGATTAGCGGGATATATAAATCGGACTTGGGTGGTCGCCAGCACTGAACTTTAGCTATACGCAATCCAATGCGTTATGCAACAATCCTTTTGCGACAAGCCCTAATTAATACATGAGTCTCCACCTTTGAGCACGATGTTAAAAGAAATGTTGAAGAATTCTGATAATCTAACAACAGATTCTCTTCTCAAGAAGATGGGAGAAATCTTTTACCGAGAAGCCGATTCTTGGCAGAATGGGCGGCTCCGTACTCTTAAAAAAGATATTAGCTTCCACTGGTATAAATTTAAAGACAATTTAATTAACGATGGTGTGAGGCTTTCAAGTTATAATATAATCTGGTTAGTCCTGACCAACTATCTAAATTTCTTATTTTTACTTATAATCATCAGCGAATTCGAGATCCTTTATTAAAAAGCTCTGGCTATAGGCGGCAAAGATGGTACGCTGTCTTGGCGTATGTCATCGTTAACTAATTCTGAGCGCCATGCCAAGACGGGCTCTATGGCGGGGGCGGGGTTTCTGCTTTAGCAGGTATCTAGAAACACAAAATAACAGGATGTTATCATTCATTATGATTATTAATGGTTTCGTAGGAAAAATCATCCCTATACCCACCATACCTCGCAGATCGTATATGCGAATATCTCATACATCCCTTGGGGAAAAAATAAACATGGATAAATATGCAATTATTGGTAATCCTGTCGATCACAGTTTATCACCTATTATTTTTCAAGCTTTTGGAGAACAAACCCGACGAACGTTTCGTTATCTAAAAATAAAAGCTCCATTTAATGATTTTCCTAAGGTATTAAAAGAATTCCAAAAAGAAGGGGGTAAAGGAGCCAATATCACTTTGCCTTTCAAATATGAAGCCCACAAACTGTCGAATAAACAGAGTCGTGAAGCAAAAGAAGCTCAGGCTGCGAGCGCTTTGCAATTTCTCCACGATGGTACTATTTATGGAGTTAATTATGATGGCTTAGGACTCGTACAAGATTTAACGCGCAACCACAATATCACTCTCGCTCAAAAATCCATCCTAATTTTAGGAGCAGGTGGGGCCACTCAAGGGATTTTAGGCCCATTAATGAATACCGCGCCAACACAAATTGTCATAGTTAATCGAACTGTATCCAAATCGCGCGAATTAGCTTCGCATTTCCATTTACGGGGAGAACTTCAGAGCATCGGTTATGATCATTTAAAACCTATACCTTATGACATTATCATTCATGCTACTAGCTTAGGTCACCAAGGCAAGCTTCCCTCTTTGCCAGCAGCGATCATAGGACCTGAGACTTGTTGTTATGATCTTTCTTATGGAAAAATCGCTCTGCCATTTTTACAATGGGCTAAACGTCAGGGCGCTAATAAATGTTTTGATGGCCTGGGCATGTTAATAGAACATAATGCTGCACTTTTTTATTTGTGGTTCGGGATTTACCCAGATACATCGCCTATTCTTAAGGGACTTAGTACGTCTTGTGAGATATCTTTCAATAAACAATAAGTTAATTTCACAATTTGCTAGATGTCTCTAGCTCCTGATAAATAATAAAAAAATATTTAATTATTTGGAGGAAGCAAATAATCTTTTAAAAAATCGAGACACTGAATAATGTATTGATTCGTATTTTCCTGGATAAATGCCTGAGGTTTCGGGCTAAGTGCTTGCGTATAATTTTTGAAAAAATGGCTAAGCTTGTCACAACCCTTTCCAGCGAATCCACTCTCGAGATTTGTCATAATTCTTGCTTTTGTTGGCGAAACTCTATCGATATTTGGTTAAAACCTTCTTCTTTCTCACAATGGCAGCAAAGAGATCATGAACCAATTGATTAAAATAATGCGTTTGGCTAATAACAGCAGAAGATTGAATATTTTGAAAAGATGTTTTTACTCGTTCAGCAGTTTATAAATCTAATTTTCCTTCAGATACTCTACATTATCCAGTGCTTTTAGTAATTCTTCTTGAAGGCAATTAAGAATTGCTTCGAAAGCTTTGAACCATGTTTTACCAAATCGAAGGAATTCACTCACGTATGGAATTCTTTCTTGAGTTGGCAAAGTAGAGGCGATTAAATTCCTTTTATTGCTACGATCACGATCCTCTCGCAATAAAAAATAGAGCATTTCCTGTTCACGCTGTTCCTACAATCGTTGGTCCTGAGCTCTTAACCAATATCCATAGGCATAATTTAATTTTTCAAGCAGGTGGGGTATAACTTCTGGACTTAGATGGTTATTTGATACCATAAACATTCCTCATCATTCCTTAGTAGGTAGACTACTTAACTTTTATTAAGTTAATCTTCAAGATATATCGGCGTTGTCCCGCGGCTTGTCCGAAGGAACCAATCTATAAACTGTGCGAAAGAACCAGTTTCAAAAGGTAGAAAATAAACAACTGCGAATAAGGTAGAAAATAAACAACTGCGAATAAAGCACCAACAGGGAGCCGTAATAATCCAGGACATAAAGATATATTCCTAATAATAGAAAGATTCAAAGCTCCAATAGCTCATGCAAATCCCACCACCAATACCGCACACCCACTAAAGTTTGGGTGGTCGAAATAGGCAACCTCCCCCGAAGCAGAGGTGACAACCACTGTAGCAGCGGCAGACAGCTGAGCAGCAAAACCACAGCTTGGGGTTAATTGAGTAATATCCGTGCCGATAGTTGCAATTACCCTATAGCCCATATACATGGCAAGACCACTCACAATTCCTGCGGCCACCTAAGAGCAAAATCCAAAAGGGTATTCGAGCTTCTGCCAGTACTGCTCCTCCTTTGACAATTCCGACAACATCTGCCAAAAGTTCAATGGTATTGGCTACATCGTTAGACCCATGAGCAAAAGCTATAGCGCGCAAGCAGTAAAAATCATGAGAACACCAAATATTTTTCCATCTTTGAAAAATTAATATGGGCTCTATGATTTGAGCTAATGGGGATCCGCCGCAACAATAGATAGCCTATAAAAGAATAGATATAGATAGCCTATAAGACTAATAAAAGACTAATAAAAATAGAAATCACCATAGAAATCACGACACCTAAAGTTCTGGGAATTTTCAGACAATATTTTAAGCCATTCAAAAACGTTACTAAACTAATTATTAAAATGACTAAAAAATATATTAAGGTAGATAGAGTTTTGTATTGTGGATGAGGGCTTCTTGCTCTCAAAAATAAGCGTTGCACACTACGAAATAAAAAATTAAGCTATAAGGCTCGCGATTAAAGGGGTGACGGTCCAATTTATAATGATATTGACTTTGCTGCGACTTGATGCCAATAAATGGCCTGAATGCCCAGAACCATTAAACTAAAGCCAATAGCAGCCCCCATAATATTATGAATCGTTGAAATAGGACAACCCAAAAGATGTGGCGATAATCAACAAGCTTCTTGCTACTGCTAATAACAAACCTAACATTCCAAAGATTAATAACTATGGTGTTTGAACAAACAAATTGGCATTGATAATCTCACCGCGGATGGTTTCGGTTACTTGGCCTCCCGCCAATAGCGATTCCACTGCTTCGAAAATAGCAGTAATTAGAATAAGCCTGGGTAATTGTAATTGCTTTCAAACCAATAGAAGTGCCCATAACATTAGCGACATCGTTTGCTCCAACGCCACAATCCATAAAAAAACTAAAAATAATTTCTAAAACCAGATACAGTTGGCTATCTTCCATGAAGATTGAGCTACTAAAAAATGGTACCATAGCAAGAGATGAAAAATGGGGCAAGGGATTTAATTACACCGTTCTCATTGAGTGGCTTTCTGTTAATTTTCTTAGTATAACTTACCCAACAATCCTTTTCTTAGCTAAGGAGCTAATAAAAGTAATTATGCCAATACCAAAAACCGCGTTATTTTTCAACCCAAAGGGCAGCATTTATCACCTGGATTTATTTCCTGGTGAACTCGCTCAAACTATTATTTTAGTTGGAACCCTATACGCCGCCGAACTAGGTCCGAATTAGGCTCGCGTTATTTTGATTGCATTGAAATAAAAAAATCGAAACGAGAATTCATCATTCACACTGGAATGATTAGCAATCATCGGTTATCCATTATTGGAATTGGTATAAGGTCTGATAATACTGACATAGTTATCAATGAAGAACACCTTATTTAACGTCGATTTTAAAGAGCTTAAAATAAAATCAACATTAATCAGATTGTGATTTATTTGATTCAGAATGGCCCAAGCATTGCAACCTGAAATATCAGTCGACAGTTACGTCGTTTCAGAACGCGCGATCGCTTTCGATGGATTAATCAATTTTTACACTAATTCCAATACTGACGATAACTTAACCCAGAATCTAAAAAATCATTTTTATTCACTTACTGTTATTGATAATTTTTACGCTACCCGAAGCTATACTTTCGTTGCTAAATTTATTTTCTAGAGATGAATATCAAGGACTGACCATTTTATTAAGCGGATTTAATCGGATTTTATGGCCATAAATATCCTCAATTGCGCGCACCTTTGGTTGACTTGGATTTTCTTGAAATGGCACAAAGCTTTAAAGTGAGCCAGCATGTTATTACTAATTTCGAAATGGAGACAGCGACCACTTATGAATTAAGTAACCTATTAAATCATGAATGCTGTTCCATCGGATTACGGATGAAATAAGTAAAGAGCTCCAAAAAGCTATCGAAAAGATGATTGAGGCCGGACTCGAGAAGTTGATATACTAATTTTATGTTGCCAAAAATTTCAATCTTAGATATGTTCAGTCATTCTCCCATTCGACTGCTACAGCATCACATGAAAAAAATACACAATTGTGTAGAATTACTTCCTTCTTTTTTTGAGGTGCTTATCGCGCAAGATTGGAAAAAAGCTTCGAGCGTGCATCAAACTATTATTCAATTTGAAAACGAAGCAGATGAACTAAAACACGATTTTCGTCGTCATTTACGCAAAAGTTTGCTGCTACCGATACCTCGTGGTGATTTTCTGGCCTTGCTGGCCAAGCAGGATAAAATAGCTAACACAGCTAAGGATATTGCAGGAATTATCATCGGACGTCGAATGGAAATTCCTTTACCTCTCGTAACCGAATTTAAAAATTTTTTAAATCATTGCGTAAAAGCCTCAGAGCAAGCACAAAAGGCGATCAATAAGCTTGACGAATTATTAGCCTCAGGTTTTCGGAGAAAAAAAACGGATTATAAACAAACGGATTATGTGGATAAACTAATCGATCAACTTAACAATACAGAATATAAGATCGACCAATTAAAAATTAAAATACGACAATCGCTTTTTCAAACTGAAAATATTCTAGCACCCGTAAACGTTATTTTTTTATATAAAATAATAGAACAAATTAGCTTTTTGACTGATCACGCTCAACAGACTGACAATCATTTACAATTATTAACGGCAGATTAAATAATGACATTCGCTTCTTACAATGCTTTAAAAGAAATTCGACATTATGCTCCCGATTTTCAACCCCGATTGGCTATCGTTCTAGGCTCAGGTTTAGGCGAGTTAACCGAGCAAATTGAAGAGCCAATCATTATTTCTTATCATCAATTACCGGCTTTCCATAAACCTAACATTGAAGGCCATGCTGGTAAGCTCTATTTAGGTAAAATCAAAGGCATTCCGGTAGCTTGCCTACGAGGACGCGCTCATCATTATGAAGGAGTTGATAATAATTCCATCAAAACTATGGTTCGCACTTTAAAACTACTGGGATGTGAAACTTGGTTAGCTACGAACGCTGCAGGTTCCTTACGAGAAAATCTTAAACCGGGCAGTTTGGTTTTAGTTAAAGACCACATAAATTTTCAATTTAATAACGCTCTCGTAGGTCCCAACGAAGATGATTTCGGATCTCGCTTTGTTAGCATGGAGGACGCTTACGATCCAATTCTTCGTACTAAATTTTCAAAAATTTCAGATCACTTATCTATCGATTTGCCAGAAGGGGTTTATATTGGTGTCTTGGGGCCAGCTTTTGAAACACCCGCTGAAATTAAGGCCTATCGACTTCTAGGCGCAGATGTTGTGGGTATGTCTACTATTCCCGAGGTAATCATCGCTCGACATTGTGGGATGCACGTTGTAGTAATTTCCGTCGTCAGTAATTTCGCTGCTGGAATGACGGAAGAAAAAGTTACTCATGAACAAACATTACGTGGGGTAAAATTGGCTACAGAAAATTTGACCCGATTAATCTTAACCTTTATCGAACAATATCTATCATGAAAGCTGAAAATACTGCTAAAAAGCTGATCCCTTTGATTGATTTAACTATCTTAGATGACCAGGATACCCCACAAACTATTGAGAAATTATACCATAAAGTAAAGACACCTTATGGTTTTGTAGCAGCCGTTTGTATTTATCCTCAATTTGTTAAGCTCGCGTATAAATTATTAATGAAAACGCCCGTAAAAGTGGCAACAGTCGCCAATTTTCCTAACGGGAATCAATTAATAACTGATTGTATCGAAAACATTAAACAATCAATCGCCGATGGGGCGGATGAAATCGATGTAGTTATGCCCTACACCACCTATTTGGAAGGAAATACAGACAGCGTTAAAGAATTTCTACAAGTTTGCTGCGGTATTTGTGCACCCCATACTGTATTAAAAGTTATCATCGAAACAGGAGCCTTAATTAATCATGACGTTATCTTCAGCGCTACTAATTTGGCTATTCAGACAGGAGCCGATTTTATTAAAACTTCTACAGGAAAAATAACTACCGGCGCTACTCCCGAAGCTGTTGAATTAATTTTAGAGGCCATAAAAAATTATCCGGAGAAAAAATTGGTTTAAAAATATCTGGTGGAGTTCGCACCATTGAACAAGCGCTGGCTTATTTTCGATTAGTGGAAAAAAATATGGGCAAAGAATGGATTTCCCCAAATACTGTGCGTTTTGGGACGAGTCGCTTATTAAATGAGATTTTAACTCTAGATTTAAAATAGCTAATATTATTGCACTCACTAGATGAGCCTAAGAACCATCGTCTCCTATAAATTCGATAAATTGGACGATCATGCCTACTTCCAACTTATCAAAGTTGGGATGAACAACGTTGGAAGCATTAAAATAAAATTCATCGCCATTAGTAGGAGTTGTTATAAAACCAAAATTATCTTCTTTAAGAGAAACACTTACTAAAGAATTTTCTTATTTCAGCTTTAGATTAAATAATTTTTTAGAACAATTTCTCCGTGAAGTTATCATCTGATCAAATAAAATTTTTAGTTAGATTGGAATTAGATTGGGAATTGACAGTATTTAAAATAGTAATCCGTCGCTTTCCGATATTAATAAAAAGTTTTTATCTTTATATTAATTTATTTAATATTAATTTATTTATGAATTTATTAAAGATTTTCATTAATGATTTTCCCGATGCACTCTATCATCGTGTAAATGATCAACTGTTGATAACAATAGCTTTTAAAAAACAGCAAAAGAGATTCGCGAATTATTAAAAGTACGATTCTTAAATTTAGTAAATTTAGTGAAGGAAACGAATTGCAAAATTGCTACTCTCTTTGGGGAGCGAACTTATAGAGATTTGGAAGAATTATATGCCTCATTAAAAATGAAAGCTGTCTTATAGAATTCTAAATTCTCTAAAATAGATCCACTACCATCGAACAATTCTTTTTAAAAAGAAAGAAAGTCTTGCAAAAAGGATTAGAATATGTAAAAAATCTCATTCAAAATCAAGAGACTAACTTCACGGAAGAAGACGTTCCCAAAAACTTTCTCATTTAAACTATGAGGATTTTTTTTAAAGTCTACTCAGCCCCCGAACCTGTTAGCATCGTAGCGAAGCACTTTGAAATTCCATCCTTCCTTAGATAAAATTAAATTTCCCTTCTTATCTATCAATAAACTAACCTTTTCCAGCGTTAAATAAGGTCTCAAAAATTATCAGACAGACCCTCAAAATCACACTTTGACTAAAAAATTAAAAGTTTAGATTCTTAGAAACAATTTCAATCAGAAACAGAGGCGGACCCCAATTTTTTATATAGTTTATATAGTTATCATGGTGGAAGAATCGTGGGTCGTTATTAATTTGGCAACAGACCCTCTTCAGCACAAACTCACATTTTTAAAATACTCGACAGTAAAATTAAGCTACTAAAATCGATGCAAGATTTTTTGAAAAAGAATTCGACCAATCTTTCTGACTGGATTGAATCTTGTTATTCCTTTAAGCGCTTTTTTAGTATAACGGATGAATTAATAAGACCATTCCTTTCTGAAAAGGAAAAAAGAAGAGTTTGGATTGGATACGCAAGAACAAAAAATATTAAAAGAAATTCGATTTAAAGAAACCCTTATTCATGAATACAATCTTTCAATTGTACAATTAGAAGTTAATAATCAGTGTAATAAAGCTACTGAAGATCTCCAAGAAAAAATATTTGGAACTAAAGGCTGCTTCTGAGAAATATCAAGATATAACCTACTCTGACATAGAATCTGAAATATTTTTTCCAGAGATAACACACTTTTAATAGAACCCACCGCTAGCTAGCAAGGTGCCTAATAACGCAAGCGCTCGTGTTCTTAGCAGATGGAAAGAAACTCTCCAACAATTTTGAACCCATTTAGAAGCATCAATACGATTAATAACCAATAGGTTAATTTCAGAATTTAGGTCTCAATTAGAGAATTTTTCTACAAAAACAAATGGCAACAAAATTTCTACACTCAAAGAACTAGAAAGATTTGAATCTTTAACCAAGAAACTTGAAGCTTGGAATGAGGCAATTTCGGAATCTGAATCTTTCAATGCTTTCAAAACCGATTTTGAAAATAAAATTTGTGATGCTCGGCGGCAATTAAGTTATTCTCTTAACGTTTTTTATGAGAAAAAATTGAACCCGAAATTACTAAGAAAATAGGTTGTTTGAATAATGAAATCGAATTCACATTGAGAGTAATCGGGATCCATCAGGAATCCTTTTAGAGAAATAGAGACGCCCGAGAAATATTAACGGAAATCAACGTGGAGTTTTTTTCTCTTCCATGATAGATATAAAGTAAATTACGTAAAAATATTTCTTCTGTTAATGAACTCAAAGAGATTTACTCGGATATAAGGATCACAGATGGTCAAGTTATCGTCTTTTGCACTGAAAATATGAGCTTACTAGAAAAGTCTCCGTGGAGATATATGAGAGCTGTTTTTGATAGTATCAAGACCTGCCCTCTGGGTCACGCATCCTCGATGCTTTTAACAATTCGCGCAAAAATCAAAATACTTTAGACGATAAAAGATAGCACCAACCGAGCTCCGTAAAAGGAGCTAGCTGTATAGGAGAGACACCGTTCATTTCTTTTAAATGAGTATGATTGTCACCTTCAAAATCATAAGACGAGTGTTTAGCTAAATATACGATTTTTTTCGCCAAGCAGATCAACAGAATAATAGAGCATCTTATAACTGTGAAGACGCTCCGTGCTTTCTTCAAATATGGGCTCAACCATACTCTGTACTCTGCCATAAGGGATGGTAGTCGGAAAAAAGGGCTCGGGATTTTCGCCATTCAGCGGTGATTTCTTTCAACTCCCGTGAAATCCGCCGGCAATCTCGAGAAAGGGCAGTGATGAGTTCACCTATGGCCTCTTCATTCAAATCTTTGTTAGCTGCCTGGATCGCCATGTCCCGGTAGGTGGAATCCGAGGTACATAAAATCGCTCGTTCGTAATGTTTCACGTTGAATTTGGGTTCATGCCAAGCTCCTTTAGCCTTCTCACAAAGGGCCAATTCACCAGCGCTCTTTAAAACTTCTTTTTTAAATTTATTAAAATCGGAGAGTTCCCATCCTTGGCGTTTGTTATCTAAGTAAGTGACTAAGGCGGCTAACGCCTCATAGGTCTGTTTTTCTTTTTTTTCGAGGGTACAAAGGTTACTGTACAATTTTATCTGTTGAGGATCTAAAACCCTTTGCATTCTTGTCATCAGATACTCCCATTGTAACTTCAGATAGACAGATTATACCTCTTTTTGAGAAAGATTTCCTTATTTTAAAACGGTATTAACTGAAGCTTCTTCTTATTTCTGGTCTTGACGCAACAAAATGAAAAACACTGACATTCATTGTCCCGATTGATCATAACTAATTGTTCTATAAATATTTTTTTAATTGGACAGGGCGCATATGACGAAATGGTCGATGAGGGCAGAGAGGGCGGTTAAAAATTAATTAACCCCCTTTTGTGTGCGGGTATGGAGACTCCACTATCAGAGATTTAAAGGAAGTTATTCTTACTCAATTTTTTCTGTTTCAGGTACCTTTGTCTTTTCTTCGTTCTGAATGCGCTGATAAATTTCTTCTCGATGAACTGGAATATGTTTCGGCGCCTCGATACCAATTCGCACTTGATTACCTCGAACTTCCAAGACTGTTATGACAATCTTTTCGTTGGATAAATCTCCCCGCCGTAGGGTAGTTGAATGTGCTGAGGTTTCGGTTGTTTCGGTTTTGACTTTCTCATCGTTGCCGATAATTAAACGCTGACCAAGTGTTCTTGTTAGGACTAACATGATAAACTTCCTTTATCTTAAAGCCACCTTGCCAACTTGCCAAAGCGGCGACAGTTTCACGCAGAACCTCCTTTTCATAGTCTCCATTGGAATCTCACGAGATTCGATCAAAGCGTGCCCGTAGATAAGCTTTAGAGCGAGCCATTATACCCATGATAGCGAGAAGTGCAAGTGGTCAATTTTATATTCGAAACTCCTGATTTATATTTGTGATCTTCTGTAAAGTTTAACACCAGCAGAAGTTCCCACGAGTAAAGTATCTGCAGGGCGATGAGCAAAAAGTCCGTTACTGACAACACCAGGGATATTATTCAGTGTTCTTTCAAGTTCCAATGGATCAAGGATATTTAAATTACGAACATCCAAAATAACATTGCCGTTATCGGTAATGTACCCTTGACGATAAACAGGATCGCCTTTTAATTTTACAATTTCACGCGCGACGAAACTTCGGGCCATTGGAACAACTTCGACGGGCAAAGGAAATTTACCCAAAACGTCGACTTGTTTGTTTTCATCTGCCACACAAATGAAATGCTTAGAGGCAGCAGCAATAATTTTCTCGCTTGTCAGTGCGCCCCCCACCCTTGATAAGATAAAAATGTTTATTAAATTCATCTGCGCTATCTACATACACTTCCAAATTTGAAACTGAATTAAGATCCATTAAGGTAATCCCTTTTTCTTTTAAGTATCTTTCCGTAACACAAGAACTAGCCACTGCTCCCTCGATTTGATGTTTCATCTCAGCGAGCGCATCGATAAAATAATTCACAGTGGATCCAGTGCCAACGCCAATAATGTCAATATTTTTGATATATTGAATAGCCTCCAGCGCTGCCGTTTCTTTAAGATTATCTTTTGACATTCTTTCTCATTTCTAATTAATTATAAATTTCCGATTTTTTCACTACCCTCCACGCGAATAATGGTTCCATTAATCCACGCAGATTCTGGCATCACTAATAATGAATGCTATCATGTTGGCTACATCTTCTGATTGGGTAAGTCGCTTAAAGGGGTTTTTCATTTTTGCAACTACCTTCATGCTATTACTTCCAGGAATTAAACGCAATGCTGGTGTGTCTTGTTACTCCGGGTTGGAGTAGGTTACAACGAATAACGCAGGCGGTAAATTCCAAGGCAATGGAGGGGGCACGGCATCAAGCGCCGCCTTGGGTCAGCGAAGACCGCAGCATAACCTCACCTACACCACTTCGTTGCCTTCGCTTTTAGCACAATGACTGTTTCCGCTTAATATATACCAGGACTTGGGATCTAAGTCAGCGTCTCCTTCAATTCTCCAATAGTGGCCGGGACGCAGACGGAATATCCAGTTAGAAAAACCTGTCCATAACAGGAGAATACTTAAAGGGAACCTTCGAAGAGTTTGACGCCGAGATTTAACGGGGAGAAAAAAGTAAAAACCAGCTAAAATGATAATCGGCAGCGCTAAAAATTCTGAAATTAAAATATAAAAGGTTATAACCAAAATAGCGAATAAATTTTTAAACCACCGGTGCATTTTTAATCTATGTAAGGCTTATCTCCACTTGTTTCCTATTTAAAATAAAGCAAAGTTCTTGCCTATATGAATAGAGAAACCGAAATTGAAAAAGCGTTAGTGGGAAGAAAAAGCATCCTACTTGAATAGAAGATAGCATTTTTTCCGAACATGAAACAGCTTCCCATCTAGTTGAACTCCTTCCTAATCATGCTACACTCGAATTAAATGACCTAAAGAAAAACCTTTAACATTCAATTGCACCTCTAATTCAGTTCCCAATGCGCCCTCTTGAATAATAGCCAAACGAGAATAGTCGTTCTACTAATGCGTTCTACATAAGGCAAAAATTTTGGAATCTTGACCAAATTAGCCTGTTTATTTTCTGCTCCCCAACTCCACCATTTCATAATCATATGAGTTTACTCCCTAACTGTCTGATAGTTATTTTTTAATAATGTCAATTTTCTCAGTTGCGTAATAGCTGTATAAATTGCTTGGGTCATAACAAGCACAACATTCAAAATGCGAAAGTTTAGAAAAACTCGCTATAAACGTTTGAGGATAAATCGGCTCATCAATATAAATCTTTATGCCTCGCGGCTTAACCATTCCACACTCCTTTAGAAAAAGCTTGACTAGTCCCCTTCAATGCAGATAGAACGATGGGTAGTAATTGGAATGCAAGTTCAATAAAGGCAGTACTTTTTTGAAAGGCAAAAATTCGCCTGTTTTTGAGCGTGTTCCTTCAGGGTAAATAATCAATTTATGATTATTCTCTTTAAAGCCTTTTCAATATCGTTGAATATCTCTTAGTGTTGTTATAGGATTTTTTCTATCGACCGAAATTAAATTAATTAATTTCGAAGAAAAAGACGTCATTCCTTGGTGATTAAAAAAATAGTCTTTCGCCGCTAACATACTAAATTCTTTAAATGGACGTCCCGCAGCTAACATCAAAGCGGGTGTATCCATATGGCTGGGGGTGATTACTGTATAAAATGTAAGAACTTCGAGAAAATGTTGACGATCATATACATAAAAACGACAGTACCAATTAAAAACTATTAAACAAAACCATTTAAATCCCAGTTTATAGAAATAATCTCTAACTTTTTGCATAGATTTGTATCTTTCTCTTCTTGGAAGAAATAGCAGATGAGTCTGAGCTATCATATCCGATCCTAAGGATATTTCTAAAGCTAAAACACTCGCGCCCACAAGCTCCGCAAATCGTTTTGACGAATTTTCTCCTAGAAAATCCATTAATTTTAAATGCTCTTTCAGCTACACAAGCATAATCTTGACCTGTGGCGAGATAAATAAATAGTGGTCAATTCGTTTGCCACATGCAAATTGACGCCGACTATACTTCTTGCCATTCCGCTTCCATAACCCGCCATCCGCATCTCGTCCTTAAGTCTTCTGGAGAAGACCCTAAAAAGTTTTTACAAACTTCAGCCGCAACGTACATGAAGCAATTACTTTGTGTCCTCAACCAGTAAGAAGGGTTTTTGCAGAAGGATTTTTATCGGAATTAAAATTTGATTTTAAGAAGTAGGAAAAAGCAAATTCTTGTCCTAACCTAGCTTGAATAAAATGACAGGCCTCATGCGTGCAAAAGGTTGTTATATTTTAGCCTGCTGCTTCTGCCGTCGCATAAATAAAATCAAGTATAAACTAATGACGAATTTGATATTGCTCAATTCTTAAAAGCTTACTATGTTCTGTGTTTTTTTCTACAACTTCTTTTAAATTTAGAAAATTATCGTCAATCCACTGTGAAAATATAGGTATCGTTTCTGGATCGGTAAAAGAAATAATGGACTCCGCGATAAAATTTGTTGGACATGTTGCGTTTGAATCCCTCCACATTGGCCACTGCATTAAATCCCCGCGACATGGATAGAGTTAATGTCCCCTCCAACGTTGCAATAGGAATATAATAAGTTCCTTACACATAAGTGCCTTTTACAATACACGGCCCAGATAATCCTAGCGGAATAGAAACTTGTCCGATGTGATTTTCAATTAATCCTCGCAAGAAGCTACTAAGCTCTGTGGCACAAAGTTGCCAATTCAATCCTTGCGCTTTTATCGATTCTCGTCTTTTTTTAAAGGTTATTTCGTCAAATCCAAAAGAAATTTTCTCTCCTTGATTTATCAGATAATCCCCTCTGACAGCAGTGTAAATCCAACCCATCTACCATCGTGAGCCAGGCTAAGTTGAAAGGAAGATAAATCATTGTTCGTTGAATAAAGACATGGTGGACCCAGACGTTTTTCCTTTAATTTTTGATCGCTCCACTCTGATATGATTCCCCAACCCGGTGGACCACCTAGCCTAATCCTTTACGAGTGTTCTTACGGCGGCTGACTCTTTTTTAGTAGAAATTGTTCTGCCCCTCAAACGTTGAAAGCAAATTACTACTGGACGAAAGCTAAAAGATGTCGCTGGCTCTCCTATCAAAGCAACTGCATGAATAACTTCTTTGACTATATTTTTTATTTTAAATTTAAGGAGTGATTCATTTCACCAAAATTGAACTATAAAAACAGAAAAAAATTTTCCTATCGTTGGACTTTAATTAAATCCGACTCCGAAAAAACGAATAATTTAACGGAAAAAAGCTCGAGAGTATCTTTACTACATGATTTGTAAGCAGCCTCTTTATTGGATTTGCTGATGCTAAAATCGCTTCATGTTCCAAAGGGGAAAAACTCTCTTCAAAAAACGAACATCGAGAAATTTTTTATGCGTCCCAAGATCGCCCAAATCGACGATATCATTTCCTAAATAAATAATAGTCAACAGTAGATTCCAGCTGACTACTGATTAAGTTGATAGCATCCTCAATTGTTAAAATTTCATCGGCTTGTTGATCGGAAATTTCAATATCAAACGCATCCTCAAATGCCAGAATGATATCAATCAAACGCGCTGAAATTTGTAGATCTTCCGTAAATCAAGAAGAGAGGTTGCATGAGCTACGGCATTCGGCGCTTTACTAAAAGGTATTACGATCTCTTTAACTTTCTCTTTAATTTTTTTTGAATATTTTAGTTTTTACCCATATTCCTATCCTCTCTAATAAAAGACATATTATTACCAAGGTTTTCAAATCAAACAAGCATTGTTGATCAATTTAAGTATAAATACCGTCCAATTTAATTTCGGGGAAAATACCAACATACTCTCTCGCTGCTTGGATATTTGGATATATTGATTGTCGCTTTAACTCCTCTTAAAGGAGAAGAAAAATTGACTTCCTCTAATAAATTTGGTTTTTACCTAAAACAACGAGTTATTGAATGATTAATCAATCCAAAATTCAAAAATCTAAAAAAACTCTCTCAAGAATTTCTGGCTTTAGCTGGAATCCAAATCAACGGATCCAGACCTTTCGATGTTAAAGTTCACAACAAAAAAACTTATGATCGAGCATTACTCGAAGGCCCGTTGGGGCTCGGCAAATCCTATATGGATGACTGGTAGGATTGTGAGAATATTAGTCAATTTATATCGTGAATTATGTACACTAATTTAAACCAAAAAGTTAATTAGAATAAAAATTTCTCTTTCGTTTGGCCCATGCATTATTTCATGAATTTTGAATCAAAAAAACGGTCTTATATCGTTTCCAAAACCCATTACGATGTAGGCAACAAACTTTATATTCGAATGCTTGATTTTTACATGACTTATAGATCTGCTTATTATCAGAAGGAACAAAGCGAATATGCGAAAGAGCATTACAAGGATTGACAGTTATGATTGACAGTTATTTATAGTTGAGTTAAAAGATTATCGTGAAATTAATCTGAACAAAAAATTTGACCGCATTATTTGCTTAGGTATGTTTGAATATATCTGTTACAAAAATTATCGAACTTTTTTTTAAATCCGTTTGTAATTATTTAAAAAATGATGGAATTTTTGTACTCCAGACCATTGGAAAATATATCTATTAAAAGCGGTAACACGTAATTTGATAAATACATTTTTCCAAACGGACAAATACGGTCTATTGCTCAGATTAGCAAAGCGCTTGAGAATTTATTCGTTATGAAAGATTGTCATAATTTTGGTTCCTATTATGATAAAACTTTAATGGCTTGAGATAGGAAATTTAGAAATACCATGAAGTTTTACCGCATGTGGGATTATTTTTTTATATGCATTGGCCCGTACTTTTCGTTCTCGCATGTATCAATTATGGCAATTGGTATTAACGAAGGGGCTCCTGAGTGTTTACTCTGGGATTTTCATGACCAATATTCACATCACCAAAACCGAAAATTGATTTAGCTAAAATATTAATGGATTTTTCTTGAGTCTGCTGAATGATTCTATCTTGAAACACTTCTAATTCGGGATGGATATCTTCGCAATTTAACGGTCCATGAATAAATTCTTTGTGTAATTGAAAAACTGAAGCGATAGACTCTATCTCTCCAGAACCACCTAATGCGTGTTCAATTAGCGATTTAGTAGAATTTACCTAAGCTAATTTGTGTTGTGGCTTGCAATTTAAAGCCGACGCCCACCAATTTTAAGTTCTAATTTTTCTGCCATCGTTCCCATCAAATGTCCATTAATAGTATCAATTTGCGAAGGAGAAATTGCTACTTCCTTCAAAGGCTCCTTGAATGCAAAGCTGCACGCCGATGGGATTAGGCACAGTTATCGAACCCCTTTGACGTTGACCCTCGCTATTTACACGCTTAAAATTTCAAGCATAAATTTTGACACCTCGGTTTTAGACGTTCTCTAGGGTTTCCAGCATCAGAATGCCAGTCCGATAGAAACCACAAAACCAGTGACCGAAGCACTCATTGGTCGCGAAGTTTTTTCTGGGATTTTATTAAATCCTTTCCCAAAACTCGCATCGTATCGAAACCCAACCAAATATAGGGTGAATAACCTTCACACCAACTATCAATATTTGAGATACTTTTCCATTTTTTAAATAATAAAAAGCATTAGCATTCGATTTGTGCTCCTACTCTAAGATATAAGTCAAAAACTGTTGTGCGCTATGGGAGTTAAATATTCCTTTCTCTTTGAAAAGCGAAAATGCATCGGCAGCCATTACTTTAGCATCCCAGGGAATTCCATGAATTCTTGAAACCTCTGCGTAATTGATTTTAGTGAGCATATGCTCAATCACGTAGTTAAATTCATGAAATAATATCACCACTTCGTCATGACTAAAGAGAGCAGGGATTACCTACCAGCGGATTAAAATTATAAGTAACAAAAGCTACGGGAAGTTGCACTTCTCTATTGGACAATCGGCGTCTTAAACGAGGATCATCCATCCATGCACCACCTCACTTATTTTCACGAGCATAAAGATCAACATAAAAATAACCGCGCAAATTGATCTTGCACATCATACACCGCGTAGCAGCGCGTATCTGGATACCAAATATCGATATCGACCATCAGCCTTATAGAGATCTAAAATAGACGATTTACTACATTAAATAGCCCTTGAACCACTTGTGCCTCTGGAAAATACGGTCGCAAATCTTCTTGAGAAATAGTGTATCTTTTCTGATATAATTTTTCAGCTGTATATGCAATATCCCATAATCATAATTCTAATCGGAATAGCACTTCACCCTATTGTATTCTTCCATCCAATCTTGATAAATAAGTTCTCTTATCCGAAAACAACATAGCCTTAATAACACACGCTTGCTTTCCATTGCTCTCCATACATAAAGAGGAATTTGTAAGTTTCGGGAAATCCATGTCATAGACAGAACTTATAAGATTACAGAACCGGTGGAGGTTCTAAACCACCTGTCAAATGGTGATACTTATGCGTGGCATCCTTTGGAGGTTCGATTCTCAAATTAGGCCGATAACAATAACTGATTTTTAATTGTTTTAAAAACTGTGAACTATTTTTTCTTTTTTTCTTTGACAATTTTAATTAAAAGATTACTTGTTGCTGCAACAGCAGCTAGATTATCTATTCTTTTTAAGAAATTTTCAGAATAGGCAATTGTAGATCCTCTTAATACAATCCCTATTTTATCCATCAAGAATAATAACCCCTTTAACTGAGGGTTTTGAGCTTGAGCGAGTAACGATCGATATTCCATCCATGAAGCAAAACCTTTTTTCCAATTTTTCCAAATACTTGGCACAACTCATACATCGCCTCGTGGTTGTCTTCCTCTTCTGGATAAGGATGTGTGCCCCCTGCCCCATGACCATTTGCTAATAACACACTGCGAATAGTTTGTGACGAATAAAAATTATAACGACGAAAACGAGTTAAACTGCTGATATAAATTTCTCGATCTTCTTAAGAAGCAAAGCATTCCATGTGGGTAATTTGGGGTAATGGCTCATAGCTTAACAGAAATCGTAACATGAATATTTCTAAACTATCAGCGGGATTTTTTCTTGGTCGGGTAGAAGTACTCTGGACAAACCGCTATCTAAATTGAAGGGTTTAGCCTAACAAATAAATCTTTAATTTGCAATTGTTTTTTAAATGGTGTCATAGCCGTAATAATTTTTTCCCGTAATGCGGCGGGAAAGAGTTCAACTGAAATACCTCGTGAAATATAGTAAATAAGACTTTTAAAATATATATCGTATTCTCCTGAGAAACGGCTCGCGTTAATGCATTATTAGCATGTTAACCTATAAAAGGGTCCATCCATTGTCGAGCAATAGCTGCAGCGTTTTATTAATTGCTGAAGCACTTGCTTTATCAATCAATACCATAAACCCAGTCTCCGATTGAGAGATAGCAGCTGTCATTAAGGAAGGAAGTTCTTCCATCATTGGCCCCTGCAGAACTAAGGCTGCATCTAGTGAACTGTGCTGATTTTATTTATGGAATGCTACACACTTCACTTAAAAAACCCTAAACAGGGCTTTTTGGCGATTTTAAGACTCTATCTAAAGCCCTCCTAATGAAGAGACTTTAGCCATTAAAGCCCCCACTTAACAGGAGACTCCGCCGGTTGATAGCGAACAACGTAACTAAGTAGATTCTTACCATCTACATCGGCTAATATTTAACGCAACATCCACTATGGACGAACTTACTTTGCTTAACAGCGCCAAAAAATGCTTTCGCCGGTTGATTTTCAGCTACTGCTTACAAAAGGAGTTACTTTAATACTGACTTTCTTTATTAATATGTTAACAAGATTTTCGGCGGTTGAAATTTAGTAACCAAATGGAATAATTGACAATTTTCACTAATATTATCTGGCCATGTGAAGATACGTTCCAGATCACGTTCATATTTACCAATCAAAAATAAAAACCAGCTGACTTACACGCACAGGAATGTTCAATAAGCTCACGAAAGTGCTTATTATGTAAAGAATTAAAAAAATCTTCAGAGCTTTTTGAGTAAGTGTCTCAAATTGTTTATTTAACACTTAGTCCAACAGCAAAGACAATCAGATCCGCCCTCTTAATTTTTGTGATACGCGCTTCTTCAACACCAAAAGAATGTAGAATTGAGAGACTTTTTATAAAGGCAACAAAATCCTGTGTAGATTTTTCAGCAAAAAATAATATTTTATGCCAGTTTTAGCCTTATTTAAAGATAGGTAGAAACATTGATTTCAATGATTTTTATAAAGACGGCTTATATCTTCTGCCGATAATTGCGATTTTTGATGATTATCATCAAGCGCTAATATTTCTCTAAGATAACGATCAATGTGCTCTTCGGAATGTACTCTTCGGTAAGTTCAATTGTTTGTACATCCGTCAAAAAACTTAGTACTCTTGCGCGGTGGAGTGACTAAGAGCAATAGGCATTTGGGTATTTTTGAAAAGATAAGGCGCAATAAATTGTTGTGCCTTCTTTCTTTTTAGAGAATCGGAAATGGTGGGATTATTAAACACCCCTGTATGCGAAAAACTTTCAAAAAGAAACTTTCAAAAAGAATATCTAAAGTTAAACCGCTTTTGCGAATGGCTGTTGTGATAGCCATCACTCCACTCGTCCGTGCTTCGATACACCAAACCGAATCAGGGTATCCCTTTATTTTTCATAAATAGAACGTCATCCCCAAATTCTTGGGCATGAAGCGCAAGTGCTTCTCAAGCTTCCAAAGAGTTGCTATAGAAATTAAAATACAATACTCTTGTCCCAAAAAAATCACAAATCACCCCATTTTTTCGGTCACGTTCAGGAATTTTTAAAGGGGCGTTCCACCATCATAAAAATAACGAATAAAAGGATCGTGCCAGGATCATCTTGGTAATGGCAGAGAAAAAAGCAATGAAATCAAGATTGATTTTTATATATTTTAAACAATTAACTACTCGCCCAACATCTTCTTTAAGATTATCCAAATATGGATGTTCTTGAGTATAGCGAAATAATTGATTTAAAATTGTATTACTGGGAGTGGCATTATCTGGATTCTTTATGGTCGGAGCGATAAAAATTTTCTCGGAGAAAAATCGAGACATGATTTTTTATCCTTTATCTTTTTAGAAAAGATAAATTATCTCTAACCTTAACCCATTCTTAAAAAAGTTATGGAATTGATGTTTGCCTCACGACACGCACGTTAATTTAAACATATTTTAAAAATATATAAAAATATAAAGCTGTAAATTAATTTAATAAAAAACTATTTCTTCCTGCCAATCCAGAAAAATGTACCATGCTCTATTTATTAGAGTAAATCTTTATTCGGGAGAATGATCTTCTGAAGTATTCTCTGGGGATTCTTTCGCACGGCGCCAATCTTTAATGGTGCTCTGGCGTTTGCGAGCTAGGGTCAGTTGATGAGGAGGGACGTTTTGGGTGATTGTGGAACCGGCTCCAATGGTGGCTTCTTTTCCTACAATTAGGGGTGCAACAAGAGAGGTATTTGAGCCGATGAAAGCACCATCTTCAATTTTAGTTTCCCATTTATTAACTCCATCGTAATTACAAGTGATTGTACCGGCACCAATATTGACATTTTTTCCGATGGAGGCATCGCCGAGATAGGTTAAATGGTTAGCTTTGCTATTGGGTCCCAAAATTGTTTTTTTAATTTCTACAAAATTTCCTACTTTAGCCCCTTTTTCCAAAACGCTGTCAGATCGAATGCGAGCAAATGGGCCGACGCTGCAATGGGCTGCAATTCTGGCACCTTCGATGATACTATTTGCGTAAATTTCCGTATCATTACCAATGATAACGTTCTTTAAAATGACGTTGGGGCCGATTCTCACATTGGCTCCCAATTGAATTTCTCCTTCCAAAACTACATTAACGTCAATAAAAACATCGTGACTAACCTGAATCTTTTCACCTCGAATATCTATTCGGTCCGGATCAGCAATCGTCACCCCACTCAAGGCTAATTTCTTGACTATTAAGTGCTGATAATAACGCTCCAAATAAATTAATTCCCAACGATCATTAACACCTTGTGCTTCTTCACAAAAAGAGGGCTTAACACTTTTCACGGGACATCCTGCAGCGACTGCTAAAGCCACCGTATCGGTGAGATAGTATTCTTGTTGGCAATTGTTGTTAGTTAGGCGAGCCAACCAGTTTTTTAAATTCTTCGCCGAAGCAGTCAGAATACCGGTATTAATTTCACATATTTTTCGTTGTTGGTCATTCGAATCTCTATACTCGACAATGCTAATGATATTGCCGCATTCATCACGAATAATTCGTCCAAACCTACGAGGATCCGGTAATTCAGAAACAACTAATCCTAGTCCGTTAGGGGGTGTATTTTGTAATAAACCCGTGAGAGTTTCAGAAGAAATAAGTGGAACGTCTCCATACAGAACAAGAATTTGATCGTCATCATGACAAAAGGGGATGGCTTGCAGCAGAGCATGACCTGTGCCCAATTGTTTTTCTTGTTCGACCCAATTAACTGGTAAATAACCCAATTTTTCTCGGACCTGCTTTCCTCCATTGCCATAGACCACATGAATTGTATCAGCATTTAAAGTTTGCGCCGTCTTTACTACCCGTTCTAAAAGGGGGACACCACCCAAGGAATGTAAGACCTTTGGAATATTAGAAGTCATTCGCTTTCCTTTGCCGGCTGCTAAAATTACAACGCTTAACCCCATTCAAAATCTCTCATTATAAATCCTCTAACCTTTTGCGCGTTTACGAATCATCTGGATGGCACGCAACTGAGCGGTAGCTTCTGCAAGCT
Organism: Coxiella-like endosymbiont; assembly: GCF_030643785.1. Taxonomy (NCBI): domain Bacteria; kingdom Pseudomonadati; phylum Pseudomonadota; class Gammaproteobacteria; order Legionellales; family Coxiellaceae; species Coxiella-like endosymbiont. Next base: position 190,225 of record NZ_CP094378.1, read on the forward strand.
CCGTCATTGCGCGTGAATATTCAATTCCTGCCTTTTGTTCACTTAATCGGCGCTCTGCTTCTTCTTTAGCGGCGATCACAGCAGCTTCATCCAAATCAGCAGAGCGTAAAGCCGTATCTGCCAAAACTGTAACGATCTCTGGCTGGACTTCTAGCATTCCACCCGACATATAAAATACTTCTTCTTTGCCGTTTTCTAAAACGGCACTGATTTGCCCTGGCTTCAAAGAAGTTAAGAGCTGACGATGCCCTGGGTAGATACCGAGCTCACCCATACTTCCCGTGACAATAATTTTCTCAACTTTGCCGCTAAATATACCAGCCTCAGCTGAAACGATTTCTAATTGCATTGTTTTAGTCATAGTTTTCAACAATCAATATTTCATGACTTTTCTTCATGAACACCTGATCTCAGGAATTTTTCTTCCTACGGAAGGTGGTTTCTCAAAAATCCCCTTTGAAAATAATTATAAAGACTTCGCCTTTTCAATCGCCTCTTCGATGGTTCCAACCATATAAAAGGCTTGCTCAGGGAGTTCATCATATTCTCCATTGATAATGCTTTTGAACCCACGAATGGTATCCTGCAACGAAACGTATTTACCCGGAGCCCCTCCTGTAAATACCTCGGCGACAAAGAAAGGTTGAGACAAAAATCGCTGGATCTTACGCGCCCGACGGACAGAAAGCTTGTCTTCTTCGGAAAGCTCATCCATTCCTAAAATAGCTATAATGTCCTTTAATTCTTCGTACCTTTGGAGTGTTTCTTGAACACTACGAGCAACTAGATAATGCTCTTCCCTAATGATCAATGGGTCAAGTTGGCGACTCGTGGAATCAAGAGGATCAATTGCGGGATAAATACCTCGTTCGGCTATCTGACGAGAAAGAACCACGGTAGCATCTAAGTGAACAAAAGTTGTGGCCGGAGAAGGATCCGTTAAATCATCGGCAGGTACATATACTGCTTGGATAGAGGTAATAGAACCGGTTTTAGTAGATGTGATTCGCTCTTGGAGCGCACCCATCTCTTCGGCCAAAGTAGGCTGGTAACCTACTGCGGAGGGCATCCTACCCAAAAGAGCGGACACTTCTACACCCGCTAATGTGTAGCGGAAAATGTTATCGATAAATAACAACACATCACGACCTTCGTCCCGAAAGGCTTCCGCCAAGGTAAGTCCTGTCAAACCAACGCGGAGCCTATTTCCTGGAGGCTCGTTCATTTGGCCATATACCAAGGCTACTTTATCCAAGACTTGGGATTCTTTCATTTCGTGATAGAAATCATTTCCTTCACGAGTCCGTTCCCCTACGCCAGCAAAAACGGAATAACCACTGTGTTCAATAGCAATATTGCGAATTAATTCCATCATATTCACGGTCTTGCCCACGCCTGCACCACCAAAGAGCCCTACCTTACCTCCTTTAGCGAAGGGACATAGTAAATCAATTACTTTAATGCCGGTTTCTAATAATTCGGTGGTTCCCGATTGTTCAATGAAAGAAGGAGCTGCACGATGGATGGGCAGCCGTTTTTTCGCATTGATAGGACCAGCTTCATCAATCGGGTCCCCGAGAACATTCATAATGCGCCCCAACGTTTTTTCCCCGACCGGAACCTCAATTGGCCTTCCGGTATTTACTACAGCAATACCTCGTTTTAATCCCTCGGTGGTCCCCATAGCAATGGTGCGGACTACTCCATCGCCAAGTTGCTGCTGGACTTCCAATGTCAACTGGTTATCACTAATCTGAAGAGCATCATAGACTTTAGGAATAGCCTTGCGTGGAAATTCCACATCAACCACAGCGCCAATGATTTCGGTAATAGTACCAGTCGTTGTCATTCGCGTTACCTCATTTTTTTCAATTTATTCTACTGCTGCAGCAGCACCTGCGACAATCTCCGCAATTTCCTCGGTTATCCCAGACTGGCGCGCTTTATTATAAATGAGCTGCAACTCATCAATTAATTGCCCAGCATTTTCTGTCGCATTTTTCATAGCTACCCTACGCGCACTTTGTTCACAAGCGATGTTCTCAATGACAGCTTGGTATACCTGCGATTCAATATACCGAACTAACAACATTTCTAATAACTCTTTAGAGGCATCAGGCTCATAAATATAATCCCAAAAACCTTCTTTAACTTCTTTTTTATCAGCTACCAAAGGGAGTAATTGGCAAATAACCGGTTTTTGAATTATGGTATTTACAAATTCATTGGTAGCAATATAAATGGCATCAATTTTCTTTTCGTTAAAGCGATCCAGAATCACTTTCACCAAGCCGATAATATTTTGCACTTCGGGTTCATCTCCTAAATGATTTGCCACAGCTATAACATTGCCTCCATAACACCTGAAAAAGGCTTCACCTTTTCGACCAATAACACATAAATCAATTCCAATATTTTCTTCATTCCATTGTTTCATTTCTGTCACAGCAGCGCGAAATAAATTAATATTTAACCCACCACACAAGCCTCGATCCGTACTCACTATGATATAACCTACGCGATCCGTTACTTCGCGCTGTTCCAAATAAGGATGAGCGTATTCAGCATGGCTTGCAGCTACATGGCTGATGACTTTTCGAATTTTATCAGCATATGGTCGAGACATCGCCATGCGATCCTGAGCTTTTCGCATTTTACTTGCTGCCACAAGCTCCATTGCCCGCGTAATTTTTTGCGTATTTTTAATGCTGGTAATTTTTGTTCGTATTTCTCGTGCTTTAGACATAATCTTAAGACATAAATCTTATAATTAAATCAATATCCAGAATTAATAATCCTGTGTTTTCTTAAATTCCTCTATAATGGATTTAATTTTTTCAATCATCCGCTCGGAATAATCCGGATTCTTATTAATCTCGTCTAATAAATCTTGATGCTGATCGTGAAGGAAACTTATTAAGGATTTTTCGAAATCTACTACTTTTTTCAACTCTACATCTTCCAAATAATTATTATTCACGACGTACCACAAAATGGCCATTTCTGCGACGCTTAAGGGCTGGTATTGAGGTTGTTTCAGCACTTCCATTACTCGCTGTCCATGGTCTAATTGTTTGCGAGTAGTTTCATCCAAATCGGATGCAAATTGAGCAAAAGCTTCCAACTCACGGTATTGCGCCAAAGCAATTCGCAAATCGCCAATTAATTTTTTAATAATTTTAGTTTGCGCTGCCCCACCCACTCGCGAAACAGATAAACCAGCATTAATAGCAGGACGAATACCGGCATTAAATAAATTAACATCCAAATAAATTTGTCCGTCCGTAATTGATATCACATTGGTCGGAATGAATGCCGAGACATCACCCGCTTGAGTTTCAATAATGGGTAATGCCGTAAGCGAACCGGTTTTACCTTTTACTTTGCCCTCGATAAATTGTTCTACATAGTGTTCATTAACATGGGCTGCTCTTTCCAATAATCGGGAATGTAAATAAAAGACATCACCCGGGTAGGCTTCACGTCCCGGTGGGCGACGTAATAAAAGGGATATTTGACGGTACGCCCAGGCCTGTTTAGTTAAATCATCATAAATAATTAATGCGTCTTGCCCACGATCTCTAAAATATTCTCCAATTGAGCATCCCGCATAGGGAGCTAAATACTGTAAAGCAGCTGCTTCTGAAGCACCTGCATTCACAACAATGGTGTGCCCCATCGCTCCGTGTTCTTCTAATTTGCGCACCACAGCTGCAACGGAGGACTGTTTTTGTCCAATGGCAACGTAAATACATTTTACATCGGTATTCTTTTGATTAATGATCGTATCAATAGCAATAGCAGTTTTTCCTGTTTGACGATCGCCGATAATCAATTCCCGTTGACCACGACCAATCGGAACCATTGCATCGATTGATTTAATTCCAGTTTGCAAAGGTGTATCTACAGATTTTCGAGTAATTACGCCGGGTGCAACTTTTTCAATAGGGGAGGTGAGTGTAGTTTCAATAGGACCCTTGCCGTCGATAGGCTCGCCCAAAGCATTCACTACTCGTCCTAACAAAGCTTCGCCCACTGGAACTTCCAAAATTTGTCCAGTACAGCTGGCCGTCATTCCTTCTTCTAAATGTTCATACGGGCCCATTACGACGACCCCGACTGAATCACGCTCGAGATTAAACGCTAAACCAAAGGTATTTTCTGGAAATTCGATCATTTCCCCGAACATAACATCGTGCAGCCCATAAACTCGAACAATACCATCTTTGAGATTAACGATAGTGCCTTCCGTACGCTCTTCAGCTTTAATACCAAACTTTTCAATGCGCGATTTAATAATGTCGCTAATTTCGGCTGCTCGTAATTGCCTCGTCATAAAACGTTACCCCTTTAAATTTTCCGCCAATCGGATTAGCTTTCCTCTAATAGAACCATCCATGACCCAATTATCGGCGCGAATAATGGCGCCTCCTATCAAAGATTCATCGATTGTGACTTTTAATTTCACTTCGGCATGAAATCGTTTTTCCAGCTTCTTTTTAAATTGCTTCCGCTGGTGATTGCTTAAAGAAAAAGCAGATATAATCTCAGCCTTTGTTACACCTTGATAGTCATTTAAAAGCTTGTAGTAGAGCAAAGCGATATCGGGTAAAGCAATTAATCTTTTTTCATCCATCATTAATTGAAGAAAATTTTCCAATCTTTCTTTTGGGATATCAGTAATTTCTGGATCAATTTCAGAAAGTATCTCAAGCAACAAATCTTTTGCTTCTTCATGCGAAATATTGGGATTATTAATTATTGGAATTATTGATTTATTTTTAATAATTTTTGCAAGTGCATTTAATGCTGTCCACCAAGAGGCTAATTGATCTGTCTCTTTAGCTTCCGTAAAGAGTGCTTTGGCGTACGGTCTTGCAAGTGTTAAATGTAAGGCCATCCTTAAATCTCACTAACCAATTCATCAACTAAATAATCATTGCTGGCTTTATCCACTTCACGTTGCAAAATTTTTTGCGCGCCTGCCACAGCGATGTCAGATACCTGCTTAAGCAATTCCGTTTTTGCTGCACTGTATTCCTGTTTAATATCATCTTTTGCTAACTGCAAAAGTTGTGCCCCTTCTTCGCGCGCTTTATTTTTAGCAGCTTCAATTATGTGATTCGCGCGTTGGTTTGCTTGTTCAATTATTTGAACCGCTTGTGCTTTCGCCTCTACTAATGCTTCTTTCGCTTTAATTTCTGCTAGTTCAAGTTCCTTATGGCCATTTTCCGCAGCAGCTAATCCATCCGCGATATTTTTACGACGAGTTTCCAGCACGTTTATCATCGACGGCCATATAAACTTCATCGTTAGTCCAATAAAGACTATGAAAACTAGCGTTTGCACAATCAACGACGCATTAATATCCACTCTAATTACCTCTTTTCTCATTACCTCTTTTCACTGCGCACTTCTACTCGTCGACGCACACGAACAACGAACCAAGCTTAGTTTTATTGACCAGCGGCGGCTCTGCCTACAGCTTTTACTACGGCATTCAAAAATGGATTGCGAGCAAAAATCAAAATTAAACCCATCACTAGTGAGATGGCCGCAAATGCATCCACTAATCCTGCCATTAAAAACATACGAATCATCAACATGGTGGACAATTCAGGCTGCCGAGCCACACCTTCCAAAAACTTCCCCCGAGTATCCCAAAGCCAATCGCTGTTCCCATAGCTGCAAGCCCAATAAATAAGCCTGCCGCAATTGCTGAAAGCCCTTGCACACTTGCAATTAACTGAGCAATATTCATCAACTTCTCCTCTTTAATATTAATGTGATTCCGCTGAGAGGCTGATATATACAACCGTCAGCATCATAAAAATAAATGCCTGAACTGTGATCACCAACAAATGGAATACAGTCCAAACTATGCCTAATGTAAATTGACTCCACCAAGGTAACAACGCAATTAATATGAAAATTAATTCTCCTGCAAAAAGATTTCCAAAAAGTCGCAACGCCAAGGAAATCGGTTTAACCCCTTCATCAATCAAACGAAAAATTACATTAATAGGGATGAGATACCAGCCAAACGGTCGACTTAAAACTTCCTTCCCTAAGCCAATAGCGCCTTTCATTTTGAAGTTATAAAAAATAACCAAAATAAAAACGGTAATCGACATAGCAAAAGTCAAGGTGGGGTCTGCGGTAGGAACTGCTTTGAAATGGTCCACATCAGCAAAATCAAATAAGCGGGGTATTAAATCAACTGGCACAAGATCCATACAATTCATTAAAAATACCCAAATGAAAATGGTCAGCGCTAGCGGCGCCACCAAACTTCGATCGCCATGAAAAGAATCTTTAACAGTGTTGTCGATTGCTTCCACAACCATTTCTATAAAATTTTGTCCTTTTCCGGGAGTATTGGCTGTTGCACACCGTGCAATCACATAAAAGAGAGTAAAAAATAAGAGACCGAGCACTACAGAAGTAACAAGGGTATCGAGATTAAGTGTCCAAAAGCCGCCATCCGTAAATGTAAAATTATGCAGGTTCAGCTTCCAATGGACCATATGATTCTGAACATATTCGGCTGATGTTAAGTTGGCCTGTGTGCTCATTTACACCCTATCTAATTTAATAACTAATGGTGCGAGCCAAAATCCAAATTGGGCTCCCACAAATCCCATAATAAACGGCACAATAGAAACTGGGATATATAAGATAATTACAATCACCAGCCCAGCGCTCAGTGCCAATTTGATCACTTCTCCTAAATAGAAGTTGACCATACTTTGTTTGACCACTCGAGGGCTTGTGGTAGCAAATAAACGGCGAGCAAAATAGAGGCTCGGTAACAAACAGGCCATGCCTCCTAGAAGCACAGAAAGATTCTCTATCGCCCCCTTTATCCACCATCCCAAGGCAATGACAACTACGATCATTGCTTGCAGTCCGACTATCCGGTAAGCAATCACGCGAGCTGATTGTGTTACTTTATTTGAAGGAGACTTTTGACACATTAACACCCCCTGCCACCGAAAAACGGTTAGAATTTCGCGAGTATATAGATTTTTGGCAGGGGTGGCAACAAGGTTAACACTCCGAATCTCCTGTTAGGAATGGGATTCCCCAGCGGACATTAATTGCAGTTGGTTGATACATCGGAATCTCTGGCGGCATCCTTCTTTCGTGTCTTCGAATATATCGAATATATTGTATAAAGTGTCAATAAGATAATAAAAAGAACTAAAAATATGAAGAAGATAATCTTAGCGATGCCCGAAGACACACGCGTAATACCAGTAAAGCCAAAAAGCGCTGTGATAAAGCGCAATAACAAGAAATATTAGTACTCAAATCAGCATAATTAATTTCCTTATATTTTACTAGACAGCCTTACTCCTTAAGAAGAAGAGCTGCTAATGAGAGTTGTTTTAGGGATGACATAAGGAAGAGGGGGGATCTTCTACCTCGAACAAGGGTCACACGATAAGCGAAATTACAAACAGTAATATAAACAGTAATAAGAATTAAAAAAAGAGAACTTTCACAATCCCAGCTGAAGCTGCAGATATACCCATAAATCCAAATATGGCGGCAATCAGAGCAATCACAAAAAATATAATAATGCATACACGCTCCTAATTGTTGAGCGTTCTTTAAATGATAGGCTGGTTTCAAGATTAAGTCAAAATATACGGAAGTTGGGAAAATAAATTCAATGGTTAAAAAAAATAAGTCTCTTTTGAGGACATTCACAAAAAATAAAATAAACCCTCACTCATTCCCCAACCTCTTGGCTATTGAAAAGAACTGTAAAGAAGCCAATAAACCAAGGGCCCAATAAAGTCTGTGGCTTTCCCCGAAAATACATAAAAGCCAAACATCTTGGTTATTATGAGAGGCGGTGTTAGCTTAATTATTAATGATCGACTAGCGGGGCCTCTGGACAGGACGACCCACCGTTAAGCTAAACACCATTCCAAAAACCCAAAAAGGAAATTAAGATCGTAGATTTTGGCCTCAAAAATCATCTAACCATGCAAAAGCTATAGCACCTAAACCGGCCACGATATTTAAAGCGATCCCAAACTGAACCAAGCACTTATGTAAAACTTATAATAAAACTCATACCAAATGTTTCTGCCGCATAAATTCGTCCGAAAACAAAGATGCTATTCAAGCCATCGATATATATCATGCGCACGATTAAAAATTTAAAGACTTCTTTGTACTTGGGCAATCGGCGAAGCGTTTACACAATTGTTTCAAACCCAACCCGTACTGCTTTCTTATAAGGCATTCGAGGTAGAAAAATAAAGGTTTGTAATAATTTACTTAAACCTGTAGCACAGCCAAAAATTTGCATACTTTTCAAGATGATCCATACGAAATGGAGGATAAAGATGAACAGGGATACCCACCGGAAAGTAGAGTTCCTAAAAAGGCATAAAAAAATTCATATGAGGTAAAAAGCATAATAGCAACAGTTTTCCCGGACGTTAAGCCCTTTATGAATTAATCTGTTAGTTAAGGTTTTTACTTTACTAAAAAGTTCTTCGTAGCCGATAATATTTTCATCCCCTCGTTCATTATGTAAATAATATGTGGCCATTTGATCATTTTTTGCATAAAGAGTTACAACTTCGATTAAATTTTTTTGCTACAGAAGGGTTTGTATGAGTGGGAGGAAGCTTTGAAATAAGTTCTCGCTTTTTCCGCTGTATCGAAGTTGTGCTTCTTTTATTATTTCGAACAAGTCTTTTAATCGCTGCTCTTCCGTTATTAAGGATTCAGCCAATTCTTCAACGTCCAAAGATTTCTCAATACGATTAAATAATTCGGCTTTTTCTAGGATTCCAATTCCTAAATCACAGTCTAAATGAGCTTTAAGAGTAAGAAATCGGGCGGCGTGATATCATCTCCTGAATCCAATAAAAATTGATGAGTAATGACAATGAGTTTGGATTCAATTTGCACTTGCTTGCGGTTTGTCCATAAAAAATAAATCATCTGTTATCGTATTCGTTCTAAAATTCCTTCTAATTCATCCGTGCTATTATAATGAATAACAAGTTTGCCTTTACCTTTTGGATTATGCCGAATGGCCACTGTAGCACCTAATTTATCTGATAAATCCTTTTGTAAGCGAGCAATGTCTGGATCTACAAAAGTACGAAGTATTTCACTTTTTCCACTCTCTTGTAACTGGCGAATTATTTTTTCCGTTTCGCGCACAGACAAACCTTTATTTGCAATGTCTTTAGCTATGTTGCTTTGGCACACCCCTTCCACCGCCAATAAAGCCCGAGCATGGCCCATATTTAAATGACCTTCTTCGACCAATTGACGGACATCAGCATTCAATTTTAAGAGTCGCAATAGATTAGTAACGTTCGCACGGGATTTACCGACAGCTTCAGCCACTTCCTCATGAGTCATGGCAAATTTATTTAATAATCGTTGCAAAGCAATCCCTTCTTCTATGACATTTAAATTTTGTCGCTGAATATTCTCAATAAGCGAGATTGCCATGGCGGCTTCATTAGAAATTGAGCGAATAACAACAGGAATTTCCTTCAGTCCAGCTAACTGTGCTGCTCGCCAACGACGCTCACCGGCAATTATTTCGTAATAAGTGCCAAGAGATCGAACAACAATAGGTTGAATGATTCCCTGTGAACGAATTGAACTGGCTAATTCTTCTAAGGCTTCTTTATTTATGTGCCGCCGCGGCTGATAATGACTCGGCTGGAGCTTCTCGATTGATAATTTTTTTAATTCGCTGTCTTCGGAAAATGACGAGCTTGAGCAGTTAATGTCAGCCAGTAATTCATTTAATCCCAACTCACTTAACCCTCGTCCAAGACCCCGCTTTTCTGTCATTGTAGTACCTCATGATAACGCATTATTTCTCCAGCTAAAGCTAAATAGGCAATTGCCCCTTGAGAACTTTTATCATATTTCATCGCGGGCAAACCATAGCTGGGTGCTTCTGCTAAACGAACATTTCGGGGAATAACTGTTTTATAAACTTTCTCATCAAAATGGGCGAGTAACTGTTCAGAAACTTCCACAGTTAGCCGATTGCGCCCATCGTACATTGTTCGTAATAATCCCTCGATTTTCAGCGCAGGGTTGGCCGCTTTTTGGATCCACTCGATACTCGACAGCAAACTAGTTAAACCTTCTAAAGCATAATATTCACATTGGATGGGAATTAAAACACTGTCTGCCGCGACTAACGCATTCACCGTCAACATATTTAAAGAAGGAGGGCAATCGATCAAAATAAAATCATAAGCATTCTTAATAGGCTTTAACGCTTCTTCTAAACAATGTTCCTTCTGGCCTGCTTTCAATAAGCGGACTTCAGCCACGGTAAGACCACTATTAGCAGGGAGTAAATCGTATTTCCAACCTGTAGAGATCATAGCCTGTTGTGCAGTAGCATTTCCCAAAAGGATATCGTTAGTTGAAGAAGTGATGGTTTGTTTGTCCACTCCTGAGCCCATCGTAGCACTACCTTGCGGATCCATATCAATTAACAAAATACGGAGTTTCGCTGCCGCTAACGAAGCTGCGAGGTTGACCGCTGACGTGGTCTTACCGACTCCTCCCTTTTGGTTGGCTATGGCAATTACTGCTGTTCTTAATCTCGACAAGATGACGCTCCGATATATTAAACCTGGCACGAGCAAGCGATGTTACCCAAATCAATTGTTCGATTGCTTGCAATTCCTCCGTTGGATAGGTGCCTTTCATTATAAACCATCGTCCGTTGGAGCAAAGAAAATGTTGGCTCTGATCCACAAAACTTGATAGGACCAAAAGCGCGAGCCGTGATTGCTTCAAAGTATCCTTTGGGCTGATAAGATTTTCTACCCGGGATTTTACCATGCTTACGTTAGTTAACTAAAAATGAGCCACCGTCTGGCGTAAAAAAGCAATTTTCTTGGATTTGGCTATCGAGCAGAGTAAAATGTTTATCTAGACAGTCCAATGCTAAAGGCAGCCCTGGGAAAACCCCCGCCGCCCCTCACTTATAATATCTAAAATAGTTTGTCCTTTTAAATTAAGGAAGAATTAATAAGCTATCCAAGAGATGATAAGTCACTATAGTATCGAAATCCGTAATTCCAGTGAGATTAGAAGCTTGATTCCATTTTTGAAGAAAATAATAAAATCAAGTATCGTTTGCTGCGCTCCTTCCGAGATATTAATTTTCAGAACCTCGATATTTTTCTTTAATTAATTCTTCCCTCATCGTTTTCTGTAGAAAAAAAGTGAGATGCTCAGAAAATTTCTCTTTTTTTCAAATGAACAAGCAATAAGGAAATTGCTGCGGGAGTAACTCCGGGAATGCGACCCGCCTGACCCACGGTAGTAGGTTTAATTTCCAGTAATTTTTCGCGGACCTCATTGGATAAACCAGAAATTTCTTCATAATTCATTGTTGGAGGAATTGGTGCGCTTTCATATTTTTTCTGACGGGAAATTTCCCCCGTTGGTGGGCTAAATAGCCTTCATATTTTGCTTGAATTTCGATTTGTTCAGCCACAACCGCATCTAAAACCGCTGGCCCTAACTTTTCAATATCCATCAATTGGGAATAAGTAATTTCTGGCCGACGCAAAAGATCTAATAAAGAATATTCTCGTTCTAACATTTGTTGAAACCGTGTTTCAATAGCTTGCGCCACAATTGTATTGGGTCTAATCCAATATTTTTTTAATCGCTGTTGTTCTTTCTCAATCATTCCCTTTTTACGGATAAAAGATTCCCACCGAACATTGTCCACACATCCCAATTTCCGTCCTTTTTGGGTCAGTCGTAAATCTGCATTGTCTTGGCGCAATAATAACCGATATTCCGAACGACTCGTGAACATGCGATAGGGTTCTTTAGTACCTCGGGTAATGAGATCATCAATTAAAACCCCAATGTACGCTTCATCGCGCCCGGGCGTCCAAGGCTCACGCTCTTGAATTTGCAAAGCAGCATTAATTCCAGCAATAAGGCCTTGCGCTGCTGCCTCTTCATAACCCGTGGTGCCGTTAATTTGGCCTGCGAAATAAAGTCCTGGTAGATACTTCGTTTCTAAAGAAGATTTTAAGTCGCGCGGATCAAAATAATCATATTCAATAGCGTAGCCCGGACGGGTAATGTGGCAATTCTCTAACCCTTTTATGCTATGAATAAAATCTACTTGGACATCAAAATCTAAACTCGTAGAAACGCCATTGGGATAAACTTCATGGGTATTTAATCCTTCTGGCTCTAAAAAGATTTGATGTGAATGACGATCTTGAAACCGAACCACTTTATCTTCGATAGAAGGACAATAGCGGGGTCCTATACCTTCAATAACGCCGGAAAAGAGTGGCGAGGTTTTCAATCCCGATCGAATAATGTCATGGGTTTTTTTGTTAGTATGAGTAATAAAACAGGAAATTTGCTTCGGATGTTCGCTTACCTTTCCCCAATAGGACATCACAGGTAGGGGTTGGTCACCCAGTTGTTCTTCCAGTTGAGAATAATCAATGGTCCGCCCATCAATCCTCGGAGGTGTCCCAGTTTTTAACCGTTCTACCCGAAAGGGCATAGTTCGTAATTGCTCAGCGAGGGCGAGGGTGGGAGGATCCCCCATACGACCACCATTGTAATTTTTCATACCAATGTGAATTTTGCCCCTCAAAAAAGTTCCTACGGTCAATATGACAGCAAGAGCATGAAAGCAAAGACCTATTTGGGTGACGACACCTTTCACTCGATTATGCTCTTGGATTACATCAATCACTGTTTGTTGAAATAACCAGAGGTTTGGCTGATTTTCCAATGCTCGGCGGATGGATGCTTTGTAGAGAGTGCGATCAGATTGGGCACGGATCGCACGAACTGCTGGGCCCTTCCGTGAATTAAGCGTGCGAAAGTGAATGCCAGATTGATCAGTCGCATAAGCCATGATGCCCCCCAAGGCATCTATTTCTTTAACTAACTGGGTTTTACCAATTCCACCAATTGCAGGATTACAAGACATTTGGCCGAGTGTTTCGATGTTATGGGTAAGTAATAAAGTTCGAGCACCCATCCGCGCAGATGCTAGGGCCGCTTCGGTTCCAGCGTGGCCTCCTCCAACTACAATAACGTCGAATTGTTGAGTGGTACTTTTCATGTGGTAAATTTTAGCATAATTCATTGTTTTATAAAGCGGTTACTTCTTATTTTGATCATTTTCCAATGCAAAATTCGGAGAATATTTTTCCCAACAAATCGTCAGAGGTAAATTCACCGGTAATTTCTGATAGGGCTTGTTGAGCATGAAGAAGATCTTCTGCTGCGAGTTCACCCGCTCTTTGGTGAGTCAATTGCTTGTAAGCACTTTGAAGAAACGTTCTGCTTCTTCTAATAGCATCACAATGACGACCCCTAGCGATAAAATTACTTTCATTCGTCGTTTTTAATCCCACGATTTCTTTTAAATGTTCTTTTAAAATTTTAATACCGGCTCCCGTTTTAGCGGAAAGTTTAATCCGTAGGTAATTGTTCTTTTCCTTGGATGGTTTTTCTCCCGTCAGATCAATTTTATTTTCAATAACAATAACTGGGACTCGACTTTCTTTTTCAGAGAAAAGATCGGCTAAAGTTTTTTCGATCATTCTTGATGAAGCTTGAGAAGCATCTACCATTAGTAAAATAAGATCGGCTTGCTCAAGAGCTTTTTTAGTTCGCCGAACACCTTCTTTTTCTACGATATCCTCAGTAATTCGTAATCCCGCCGTATCCAATAGGTGAATCAGCATCCCATCAATATGAATCGATTCTCGCAAAATATCACGAGTAGTACCTGCAATATCGGTAACGATTGCTGTTTCTTGCCCGCTTAAAAAGTTCAATAGACTGGATTTTCCTACATTGGGTTCACCTGCAATAACAACAGTGACACCATCCCGCAATAGAGCTCCTTGTTTTGCTGTTGTTTCAATTTCTTCGACTTTTTTTAACAATTTTTTGAGCTTTTCTTGGAGGATTCTATCTACTAAAAAATCAATTTCTTCTTCGGGAAAATCGATAGCTGCTTCAATATAGGTACGCAACTCAACTAGGCCTTTAACCAATTCATTAATTCGCTTAGAAAATTCACCTTGAAGCGAACGAATCGCTGAACGTGCTGCTTGTTCCGAAGTAGCGTTAATTAAATCCGCAATGGCCTCCGCTTGAACTAAATCAATTTTATTATTTAAAAAAGCCATTTCGGAAAATTCTCCAGGCCGGGCTAATCGAGCTCCTAGTTGGATAATATTTTTTAAAAGCCTATCCATAATTACCGGCCCACCATGCCCCTGTAATTCTAATACGTCCTCACCCGTAAAAGAATGAGGCTTTGGAAAATACAAGGCAACTCCTTCATCGAGGAAGGCACCCTCAGAATCTTTAAATACACTCAAGGTGGCATACCGCGGTTTTGGAATAAATCCTATGATTCTTTTCGCAATATGGAACGTACTCGGACCCGAAACGCGAATAATACCTATTCCTCCTCGACCTGCTGGAGTGGCTAGCGCGGCAATGGTTTCAGGCAATGATTTCATTGGATACTGACCTTAATACAAAAAAAGGTAAATTATAACATAATCTTACCACTCTCGGGCCTTCAACCAGCCGTGGCTACTCATTACCATCTGAAATAAGTAGTAAATGGAATGGAAAGCCGCATAGAAAGGATAAAAGGTGATTTTTTTTATTTGCTAAGTGACATTTAGGAGCTTGTTATGGCAAGGGCCTATCAGGTGGAATAAAACTGCTGGCCGAGGTGCTGGAGGACAATCTCGTATAGGAAAGACTCAATCACAAGAAGCCAATAGTCTTTCTAAAGCAGATAAAAAGCTAAAACAGATAAAAAGATGAAAAGGCTAACAGAAGAGAATAATAAGATTCTCAAGGACCGAAAACCCGGACTGCGAGGGGGCCCCGGCCCTTAATTAAAAGAATTTTTTATTGAACAAGACGACGTATTCTACTTTTGTAGAATTTTTATTTTTTCTTTCTTTCCGGTCGAATTTTTAATTTAGCTTTATGACTTTCGTAGGTTTTATTGACATACCATTGCTGTAAAGTTTGTACCATATTGTTAGTTAACCAATACAATACAAGACCGGCAGGAAAATTGATGAAAAATACCGTAAAGACAACTGGTAAAATCCACATCACTTTTTGTTGGGCGGGATCGGGAGAGGTTGGTGATAGCGATTGCTGAGCTAACATACTCAGCCCCATTAAGATAGGCAGAATATAATAGGGATCTTTAACAGATAAATCGTGAATCCAAAGAATAAATGGCGCTTGGCGCAATTCCACACTTTCAATAATTACGTAATAAAATGAAATAAATACCGGAATCTGGATTAGCATGGGTAAACAACCACCTAATGGATTAATTTTTTCTTTATGATAGAGTCCCATTGTAGCGCGGTTTAATGCTTGTCGATCATCACCATAGCGCTCTTTTAGAGCTTGCAAACGGGGCTGAATTTCACGCATTCGAGCCATCGATCGGAAGCTTTTTGCAGAAAACCAATAAAAAATGATTTTAATGAGAATCGTCGTCAGGATGATAGTCCATCCCCAATTTTTAACCACCGCGTGGATGGCGTTCATGATCCAAAATAACAAAGTCGAAATTGGCCACAACCAGCCATAATCAATAGTACGATCTAGTCCCGGTGCTAATGTTTTTAAGCGTTTTGCCACCTCGGGACCAACATAAAATGTTGCACAGCTTGTAGCTGTTTCCCCAGAGGCCACACTCATTTGAGGACTGACAAAACCAATAACGTAAAGATTAGGGCCGCTTTCAGAAGGAATAACATGGCTATAATAATGATACGTAAGATCTGGATTGCCGGAAATCCAAGCGCTTAAAAAATAATGCTGTTGCATGGCAATCCAGCCATCTTTGGAAGTGCGATTAATATTTTGCTTATCCATTGCTTCATAAGTTATTTTTTCATAAGGTATTTGTGGACTAGAAATGGCCGCACCGTTATAACTGCGTAGATAAAAATGTTTGTGTTCAGCGGTAGGCTCGCGCCGCGTAATTTGAGTATAGAGGTTGCCTTCCCAGGGCTTGGTTGTGGCATTATGCACTTGGTATGCAATCTGCATAGCATAATCATTACGATGAAAAGTATAGGTTTTGCTTATGCGCAAGCCATTAGGAGTCTGAGCCATTAATTGAACAATAAGTTTATTTTGATTATTCGCTAATTCATATTGTTTTTTTTGTGCTGTGTAATGAATAGGAACTTCCCCATTCAAGTTAGTTAGGCCGCTTTGAGCGATGTAAAGACGGTCCGTATCGTTACTCAAAATTTGAATACGGGTTTGCTTTTCTTCTAAGGAGATCGGATATTTAGGCAACCTAGCTGAGACAATATTCCCTCCGTGAGTATCGATAGCCAGTTCTAAAACATCGGTTTTAACGGTAACTAACCGCCTTCCGAAAGCTTTTTCTTGATTCAGAGTAGAGGCCGTCGCCGCTTCGATTCTGGTTTTTTCTGCCGTATCCGGCGTGAACATGGGTGGAGTATAGTCTGTGGATGTTTTTTCATTCACTTCCGTACCCACCGATTTAGGGTTTTGCTCCAGATCAGGCGGATAATCACGCATCCAAGCGTTAAAAAGCGTAATAGCTAAAAGGGCCACAATGATATATAAAATCGCTTTTTTAATATCCATCATTACATCAATTTTTCGTGGTTTTTAGGGACCTGATCTATGCCCCCCGAATTGAAAGGGTGACATTTCAAAAGCCGGGAAAGGGTCAAATAAATCGCTTTTACTACATTGAATCGGCTAAAAGCGGTTTTAGCATAACAAGAACAACTCGGATAAAATCGACAAGCGCTTCCTATATAAGGACTTATAAGGTATTGATAAATTGTAATCATTCTGAGGAAGATACTTCGGATTACATGATCAATTGATTGAATAATCGGTTTACACATTCATGCAACTCTTTTTTGCTTGCCTCCTCTGATCGAGATTTTGCTATAAAAACAATGTCTATTGAGGGCAGACGATGCTTTTGCAGACGAAAATCTTCTTTCACTATTCGTTTTGCACGATTTCGCATTACGGCTTTTTTTAAGCTTTTTCGGCTGGCTACGACACCTAAACGAGGGTAACTTAAATTATTATTTTGAAAATAGAGCAAATAGTAGCGTCCTAACAAACGTTGACGTCCCAAGTAAACGTGGTGAAATTCAGCTGTGGTACGGATTCGCCAACTCGTAGAGAAGTTATGATTCATCAAACTACTAAATGTTTTCTGCCTTTTGCTCGGCGCCGATTTATTACTTGACGACCATTTTTAGTAGCCATGCGCGTCCGAAAGCCATGTGTGCGATTTCGCTTCAGTTTGCTGGGCTGATAGGTTCGTTTCATAACCGTTCACCTAATCAAGGTAATTAGAAGATTCATAATCATAAATCAGGGTGCATCGGCGTGTCAAACAACGAATTGCTTTCTAAGAATTACTGGCTCAGATTCACGGCTAACCAGAGGCTGCTAACTGCTTTCAGTAATTTTGTCTCTATTAAGATTTTTAAACACTAATAACTAAATAATTACTAAATAATTTAGAATTCATTTGATAGTTGTATCTAAACCTGTTGATACTGTTTATAAAGCTAATAGCTTTTAAAAATTAATGAGTTGTTAGTGTAGTCCACTGTGCATCTCTGCAAGAATTAAATTAGAACATCCTGTGGACATTTGTGGATAAGTTGGGTCGATCCAAACTATCGATCCTCTAATGACAAGTTATACACAGTTTTGATCTTTGAAGGATTATGTTTAACAGCGCTATAATCTATAATCGCTATAATCTATAATATAGTTCCTTTCTGAAAAGGAAGGGGTTATGGGCTATAAGAAAATTCTTCTTGCTTTGATTAGACTTAACGACTAATCAACTGATTATTAAAAGAGCTAAAGAGTTAATGGTGGCAGAAGGGACCGAATTGTATTTAGTTCATGCGGTGGAACATATGGGTAGCTAGGGTGCTGCTTATGGCATTTCTGCAGGCGTGGATATAGAGGATATGTTACTTGAGAAAGTTAAGAAATCCATATCCATATAACCATATAAAAGATATTTCCTTAAATTTGAATGTTCCTTCAGACCACCAGATAGTGAAATTTCTTATAATTTCTTATTGGAGTTGATTTGATTCTGGTGGGCAGTCACGGCTCGGCACGGTATCCAATCGCTTCTAGGCTCAACAGCCAACCCTGCCTTACATGGTGCAAAATGTGATGTGTTAGCTGTGTACTACAACAACCTTAAGGAATAATTTTTTTTAATAGCGCATAGTAAAATCCATCGCCTCCATTTTGACCGGGAAGAAGTTGAATTCCGTGAATTAATGAAATAGCCCCTGGAACTTTTAGGGCGAATGTTTGGGCGGCAGTTTGTTGCGTCGTTAAAAAAGCATTAATGACTTTTTCATTTTCATCAGGCAAGACAGAACACGTCGAGTAAAGTAAGGCACCTCCAGGGTTGAGTAGCGGCCATAGACTGCTTAGAAGACGCAATTGTTCTTCATAGTATTGGGTTATATCTGAAGGCTGGCGGAGTAATTTGATATCCGGATGACGTCTGATGACGCCAGAAGCAGAACAGGGGGCGTCGAGTAGAATTCGGTCGAAGGTGATTTTTCTCTCTGCCCATTGATTTGGCTGGGCTGCATCAGCCACTATAAGTCGTAAGGATTTTTGTGATAGATCTAAACGAATTATATTTTCTTTAATCCTTGTCAATCGTTGTTCGATTTTATCTATTGCAATCAATTGTCGCAATGGGTAGTTAAGTTCGAGAATGTGAGTGGTTTTACTACCCGGTGCAGCACACGCGTCTAAAACAGTTTGATCATTCTCTAGGTTTAAAAGATAAGCAGCATATTGTCCTGATATGTCTTGTACAGAACAATAACCTTTATCAAATCCGGGCAATTGGTAAACAGGACAAGGTTCTTTGAGATAAATGGCAGTAGGCGGGGGAGAAGGATCCGATTTTTGTGCAGAAATTCTATTTTCCTTTAGTAATTTAAGATAATTATCTCGACTTATTTTAGTTAAATTAACTCTCAATGTTAATGGTGGCCGATGATTATCGGCTTCTAAAATGTCTTCCCAAAGATCAGGCCAAGCCGATTTTATTTCTTGAATAAACCATTCCGGATGTGCGTATTTTCCTTCTAGTGTTTTTTCTGAGATTGCAATCCATTTTTCTTTTTCGCTGATAAAACGGCGCAACAATTTGTTAATTAAACCCTTGGCCCAAGGTTTTTTAAGATTTTGAGCAGCTTCAACAGTTTGAGAAACAATTACGTGGGGAGGAATTTTTAGATAATTTAATTGATAAAATCCTACTAAAAGTAAACAAAATATATCGTGATCTTTATTTTTTAAGGGTGAATGCAGCAACGCTTCAGTAATGATTTTTAATTTAAAGTACCAGCGTAAAACTCCATAACAAAGTTCTTGTAAAAGCGATTGCTCTTTATTATTTCTTTGATAAGGTAAAAGAGTCGTCAGCGATCGTTTTTTTTGAATTACTTCGCTTAAAATAAGCGCTGCTTTTGTTCGGACATTCATGTTAACAAAGAAATATCAGCAATTTTTGTAAATAACTGTCGTAGCGACGTTAAGAGTGCTAATCGATTGTCACGCTTTTTTTGTCGTCGACCATTACCATGACTTTATCGAAGAACGTATCAATAGGATTTTTTAATATCGCCAATTCACTTAATGCTTTCGTATAATCCGCTTTTTTGTACAGATTGTTGACTGATTTTGCATGAATTTTAAGTGCTTCGGCCAGGTCCCGTTCCGTATCCGAATCGAATAGAGAAGTATCGATACGATCAGCTACCATTTCGGACGATTGTTTTTTTAAAATATTGTTTACCCGCTTGTGGGAAGCCGTTAGGGCGTTAGCTTCAGGCAAGGTTTGAAAATATTGGACGGCCTTAATACGCCGATCAAAATCAAGTGGTTCTGTAGGATGAGAAGCAAGGACTGCCATAAAAACTGCAGGAGGTACATTTTTTTTAAGATACCAAGCGCGAAGCCGTTCGATAATGAAATCGAAGGATTGATTAACCACATTCTGGTTGGGTAATTTGTGGATATAATTTTTTTCTGCTTCTTTTAATAACGTTAATAAATCAAGTGGGAGTTCTTTTTCAATTAAAAGGCGTAAAATTCCGAGAGCGGCTCGGCGTAAGGCAAATGGATCTTTATCGCCTGTAGGGGATTTATTGATACCGATAATACCGATAAGTGTGTCTAAGCGATCTGCTAAAGCCACGCAGACCCCTTCTAAATTTCGTGGAAGCTCATCTCCTGAAAACCTCGGTAAATAATGATCTTTAATTCCTTGGGCGATGATGTCAGATTCTTTATCATGCAAAGCATAATAATAACCCATTGTCCCTTGTAAGCTGGGAAATTCATAAACCATTTCGCTGACCAAATCACATTTGGCTAATAAGGTCGCTCTCTTTGTTAGCTTTTCATCGACTTTAATTTGCTTGGCAATGAAATCAGTAAATTTGGATATGCGTGTGGTTTTATCCGCTAGGGTTCCCAATTTTTTCTGAAAAATAATTCCTGATAGTTTACGGAGTCGACTTTCGAGTGATACTTTAAGGTCGTTGTGATAGAAAAAGGAAGCATCTGCTAATCTCGCATTTATGACTCGCTCATTTCCTTCAATAACGCATTTGGGATCTTTGCTTGCAATATTGCTGATGAGAATAAAATAAGATAAGAGATCACCCTGATTATTTTTTACAGGAAAGCAGCGTTGGTGAACTTTCATGGTGGTGATTAATACTTCAGGGGGAGCTTTAGAAACTCCGGTTTAAAATGGCCCAATAGCGCTACGGGCCATTCGACCATCCCGGTTACTTCTTTTAGTAGCTCCTCATCAATTATTACTTCTCCTTTTGAGGCCGCAGTTTTTTTAATTAACTCGCGGATTTTTTCGCGTCGCTTATCAAAATCAGCGATAACCATTCCATGGTTTAGCAGTAATTGCTGGTAGTCTCTAGGTTTGGTGATGGCAATACCCTTTGGGTGATGGAAACGATTCCCAAACGTTTTACGATCCGCTACATGGCCTAAAAGGGTTGTTGGTACGACCTCTTTATCAAATAACATTGTTACCCAATGAACCGGACGCACAAAAGATTCAGGATAATTTCCCCAGCGCATTGCTTTAGGAATAGACAGGTTTTTGATGGCAGATTGAATAATTTTAGGAAGTAATTTGCAGGTAGGTTGGCCCGGCTGTTCAATTCGACAATAAATAAATGCTCCTTTTTCTGTTTCTTTTATTTGAAGCTGATCCGTTAGAATACCGCAGGAACGAGCAAATCCTAAACAGGCTATTGTGGGGGTGCCATCTTTAGCAAAGGCTGCTTTCACGCTAGGACCTTGACGTTCTAAAGTACGCTGTGGCTGTTCCGATGTTAAACTTTTTATTAATACCGCTAATCGGCGAGGGGTTGCATAACGGTGAATAGATTCGAAAGACAGCTCAGCTTTTTCGAGTTCTCTTTTGATATTTTGAGACAAGGTACACGATAATTTATCCAAGGTGCGTGGAGGTAATTCTTCGCAACCAATTTCCAACAAAAAATCTTGGGTAACCATTACACTCTCGCTGCCTTTAACATTGGAAAACCAAGTTCTTCCCTCGCTGAGTAGTACGCTTTTGCTACTGCATAGGCTAATTTTCTAACGCGCAAGATATAACGCTGCCGTTCCGTAACCGAAATAGCTTTTCGGGCATCTAAAAGATTAAACGTATGGGAAGCTTTTAATACCATTTCATAAGCTGCAAGAGGAATTTTAGCTTCAATTAATCGTTCGGCCTCTTTTTCGTAAAAATCAAAATGATTGAAGAGAGAATCCACATTGGCTTGTTCAAAATTATAAGCTGACATTTCAACTTCGTTTTGATGGAAAATTTGACCATAGGTGATAGGTCCATCAGACCGTTTTGTCCAGATCAAATCAAACATATTGTCTACACCTTGGAGAAACATGGCTAATCGTTCTAAACCATAAGTAATTTCCCCAGTCACAGGTTCGCATGAAAGGCCGCCGACTTGTTGAAAATAAGTAAACTGAGTAATTTCCATTCCATCTTGCCAAACTTCCCATCCCACCCCCAGGAACCTAATGTCGGAGCTTCCCAATTGTCTTCTACGAAGCGGATATCATGGGTTAAAGGATCGATGCCCAATGCTTTTAATGAACCGAGATAGAGTTCCTGGATATTATCCGGGGAGGGTTTTAAGACGACTTGATATTGATAATAATGTTGGGTGCGATTGGGGTTATCTCCATATCGACCATCTGTAGGTCGTCGAGAAGGTTGAACATAAGCAGCTCGCCAAGGTTCAGGACCGATTGTCCGTAAAAAAGTAGCCGGATGAAAGGTGCCCGCTCCTACTTCAATGTCTAGAGGTTGGAGCAAAACACAACCTTGCTGGTCCCAGTATTCGTGCAAGGTGAGGATGGTTTGCTGAAAATTGATCCGTTGTGATGATTTCATTTGCAGACTTTTATCACGATCTGGAATGGAAAGCCAGATAAGTACCCGGAAACTTATTCAAATAAAATCCCAATAAAAACTCTATTTTTCCTTCTTCTGTGGTTGAAGATGGAAAATAAAAGTTAAATAGTAGCTTTTATTTATTCTTCGTATTGGCCTCGCCACTTGGTCAATCGCATTTTGTATATTTTTCTGTGAAGTCCCTCCAGGAATAAAATGAAATTGATCTAGCAACTTATTACCGACAACGAAAGTTGGAGTACCGACCAGTTGTAAAGCCTGTGCTAATTGGAACTTGTCTTTAAGTTGTTGTTGGATAGAATGGTCTTCCATATCCTTTTTTAACTGGTCCACATTTAGGTCTGTTTTTTCCGTTTGAAAAACAATTTCAATTTTATTGGTTAATGGCTTATCGACGCTAAGGAAGGTATCATGAAAAGCATAATATTTGCCTTGTTTTAGGGATGCCAAAGAAGCTTTAGCAGCAAATTGGGATTGACCTCCAAAAATGGGAGGTTCTTTGAAAACGAGACGAAGGTTTTTTATTTTGTTTTACTAAGTTTTGAATCAGTGGATTCATTTCCTTACAGTGACCTACATTAATAATCAAAATTCTATTAACGTAATTCCGTTCCTATTTGGATTGCCTGCTACGGGTGAAGCTGTATCTTGAAAAAGAGCTTTTGTGCATTCTTTTTAATCACCACCACCTAAGTTTCTTGTTGTTGTCAAGCTTCTTCTTCTTCTTCTTCCTTTTGTAATCCCTGGGGAAGCCTCCTCTGCTAATACTTCGAGGTTTTTAATCAAATACTCGCAAATAATTTTTTCTATTTCTCGTTTTTGTTCGTGTGTGGACGTTGCGGTTTCTGTTGGTGCTATGACGGCGGGAGAGGTTGAGGCGCATCGGGTGGATTTAAGGGAACAGCATTTAAGGGAGCAGCTATGCTCAAATTAGCCGCTCAGCATTCCAACCAAAAACACAGTGGACCAAGTAAGACATTTTTTTCACGATATCTCTCTTTATAAAATTGAAGATTAAGCAGTCATTGCCTCGCGAATTTTCTGCATAGCGTTTTTTTCGAGTTGACGAATGCGTTCTGCCGAAACCGCATATTTTTCTGCTAATTCATTCAGAGTGAGCTTTTCTTCATTCAGCCAACGTTGATGGAGAATATCTCGACTGCGTTCATCTAAGATCTGAAGTGCTTTATGAAGGCGGTGTTCTTGATCTTCTGACCAGTCACTTCGTTCTAATTGTATAGCGGGATTATAACGTTTATCTTCCAGGTAATGGGCTGGTGGTGATACAGCCCAGACTGCATTTCTTCCATCGCCCTCATCATCAATACCGTCAAAAGCTTCATCGTGGCTGTTTAACCTTTCCTCCATTTGTCGCACATCTTTGGCATTTAGGTTAAGCTCTTCGGCTAAAGCGGCTACCTCGTGGTTACTAAACCAGCCTCGTTTTTTTACATGTTTGCGCAGATTAAAAAAGAGTTTTCGCTGTGCTTTGGTGGTGGCAATTTTAACAATACGCCAATTTTTAAGAATAAATTCATGTATTTCAGCGCGGATCCAATGAATAGCGAAGGAGACCAAGCGAACACCTATTTTAGGGTCAAATCGTTTAACGGCCTTCATCAAGCCGATGTTCCCTTCTTGAATTAAGTCTGCTTGAGACAATCCATAACCCGAATACCCTCGTGCAATCCGAACAACAAATCGTAGGTGAGAAAGGACGAGCCTTCTGGCTGTTTCAAGATCATTATTTTGCCGAAATTGGGTAGCGAATTCGTGTTCTTCCTTAGCGCTTAGCATGGGAATACGATTAACCCAGCTAATATAGCTACCTAAACTTCCAATCGATAGTGACCGTTCTTCTACTTGCGTTAGAAATTGATTCATGGTGTATTTTATTCAATATTTGATAAGTTGACATTTTTTGAGAGCGCTTATTTTAACATCGTTTCTGGCTTAGTGCTATGGATCTCTCGTAATCTCAGAGAGTTATTGTCATAATCTTATGTTTTATTGACATAATGAGAATGATAGCGAATGGAGGAAATAATGAGATTAACGCAAAGTTTATATGAATTATTTGCAACTTCAAATCAGATTTTGATAAACGATACTTTACTAAGTATGGTGTTAGGCTATAAAAGAACTTGCTGGCGATATTATGTAAATAGTGAAGGTCTGAGAGGGGATAAGAAAAAACACGATTGGTCTCGTTATTGTGATTCCCCGCTGAAGCGTAACTGTGCGCGGAATGGTATTACTATTAAAGAAGATTCTTTTGGGGATACGACGGGCTGGGCACAAGATTATGAATTTTCTCAAGCAGAGGGTGTAGTCCTGAAGCCATCTTATATCTAATGAGGCAAGTGATTTCCACAATAGTGGATGGGCACGGGCTAAAGCCAATAGAAGAACTTATTGCGCACTATGATGAACAAGATGTTATCAGTTACTTAGACCAGTTTACTTTTTCTCAAGAAGATAGAGATGAGGGGGAATGAAATATATCAAAGAGAAAGTTATTCAGGCTATAGCAGAAGGCAATCGCCCCCTAAACCTTTGCAGGAACTCGTTAGTCTGTATCGAACAGAAATGCTGCGTTTTAAGATGCTCTTTAGAGACCCTTATTGAAGACGAGAAAGAGGATGATCGAGAAGCACGTGAAGAACTATGGAATGGGCTTTTTAGCTAAGTGCGAAGTAAGTGCGAAGAACGTTTGGGAATAAGTTAGCCTGATGGCGAATTTGAAAAAAAAGCTCTTACATCCAAATGTGAAAAATTTTCAGGCGAGCAGGATCCGAAGAGACCTATAAAAATTGAAATATAAAAATTGAAAAAAGAGTATTTCCAAGCCCACTTGGACGCTCGTCGCTGCTTATTTAAAAAATGGTTATTGTAAGTAGCTGCCAAATGTTCAACTGGGCAACTCTGCCAACAACATTAAATTAATAATAAGCCATGCGAGAAAACCACCAGAAATGAAGCCAGTCGTAACTCCCACTAATTTGAGAATAATAATTTCTTGGCGATGGTTCTCTGTCGTTAATCGAATGGTATTTCAGATAATTAAAATTATTTCGATCCCAAATAAAATGGCCAAGGTATCGTAATGCGTTGTCCAAGAACGACAAAATAATGGAAGCGTTTTACCCACGTCAAATCGAATTGTGCGCGGTATCTACTAAAGCAAAGGACTTAAGGTTCATTATTAAACCTTAAAAATTATGTAAATTATTATTTTTGAGAGAAACAACGATTACTGGAGGCAATGGATTGGATTGTAAGGTATCAATTATATTTTCGAGAGCCATCAATTTTTTTAATTCATTAAGCCCAAAGGAAGGAGAAATATATTGAATATGGGAAATATCGTTGCGATTTTTGAGCTGAGCAATGAATGTTTTTATTTGGAATTTTGGAGTTTTAGTTTTGGATAAGCGAAATAGTTCCCTGTCCATTCCAGCGTTTATTTAGCGATTGTAGCGCTTGGAAATTTTGTAAAAATAAATAAAAGGCTGGCGGCGGATAGGGGGCGGCGGTTGCCACACCCATAATAACGACCGTCATTAAACTCGCTAAAGGCGGTTCGGGTGTAAGTTCACCTAAACCATACATACATACAAGCACGAAGGTGATTCACGACCTATAAAATGAAAGGATTAAAATACTTTTTTCGATCGCGAGAAGAGCGATTCTACTCATCTGAATTTTCTCCCAAATAAACGTTCTTCCTTTAATGTGATGATTTGATTATTTAAAGGAGTAATGAGAGTTAAATCGTGAGTAGCAACAAGAATAGTAAAACCTATAGCGTTAAAGGCTTTAAACAGCCGCATAATTTCAAAAGACAACTCAGGGTCCAAATTTCCGGTAGATTCGTCAGATAAAACAATCATTGGTTTGTTAACAATATCGCGTGCAATCCCGATACGTTGGTGTTCACCACTCGATAGAGCAGAAGGATATAAATTTTCTTTTTTTCAATAATTTGATTTTATCCAATGCTGCACGAAAATGCTGATTAATTTCTTGATATCGATAGCCTGAAATAACTAAGGAAATAGCAACATTATTAAAAACAGTGCGATCGTAAAGACAGTGCGATCGTAAAGCAACTGGGGATTCTGAAAATCATCCCTATATGGCGGCGTAAATAGGGTATTTGTCTTTTGAGAAGGCGGGATAAATTTCGATTATTTATATAAATTTTCTGTCGAGTAATACGTTTTCCGTCGAGCAATACGTTCTACCATCACCATCAGTTTTAATAATGTAGTTTTTTCATGTAGTTTTTCCGGCTCCCGAATGCCTATTTAAAAAAAGCCATTTCGCTTTATTTCAAATTAAAAGAAATATTATTAAGGGCTTAATGTCCGTTCGAATAGTTTTTAGTAACCTTGGTAAAATGAATCACAAACGACTTCTTAAAATAATGCGTCGATAAATTCTTTAGCATTAAAAGGTCTTAGTTCATCAATTTGCTCGCCAATACCAATGAAACGGATAGGTAAACGCATTTTCTGAGCGATGGCGAAGATTATCCCCCTTTTGCTGTTCCATCTAATTTAGTGAGGATGATGCCTGTCAGTCCAATATGTTCATTAAATTGGTTTGTTTGATTGAGTGCATTTTGTCCAGTTCCTGCATCAATAACAAGCAGAGTTTCGTGAGGCGCTTCAGGATTGACCTTTTTTATAACGCGCTTAATTTTTTTCAACTCATCCATAAGATGTAATTGAGTATGCAAGCGACCGGCGGTGTCAGCGATTAATATATTATAATTTCTTGCACTCGTTGCTTCTAGTGCGTCGTAGATAACGGAAGCGCTATCTGCGCCTGGATGTTGAGCAATCACAGGCATATTATTATGTTCCCCCCATGTTTGAAGTTGCTCGATAGCAGCTGCTCTGAAAGTATCACCTGCCGCTAGCATAATTCGCTTTCCTTGAGACTGGTAGAAATAAGCAAGCTTAGCGATGGTAGTTGTTTTTCCTACGCCGTTGACTCCCACCATTAA
Organism: Coxiella-like endosymbiont; assembly: GCF_030643785.1. Classification (NCBI taxonomy): domain Bacteria; kingdom Pseudomonadati; phylum Pseudomonadota; class Gammaproteobacteria; order Legionellales; family Coxiellaceae; species Coxiella-like endosymbiont. The sequence continues at coordinate 217,848 of NZ_CP094378.1, forward strand.
AATAACAAAAGGCGATTGAGTAATTTCCAGAGGTTTTTGACAAGGTTCAAGAATTGAAAGCAATTCATTTTTGAGCGCATTAATTAGTGCCGTTGAATCGGCTAATGACTTCCGAGCAATTTGTTGAAAGAGATTACCGAGGATAGTTTGGCTAGCTTCCACACCTACATCCGCTGAGAGGAGAATCGTTTTTAATTCTTCTAGAAGGGTAGCATCGATTGTTTTTTTCCGAGAATTAGATTTCCCAACCCATCGCTAAATCGATGACGGGTACGTTTTAAACTTTCATTAAGCCGGCCGATCCATTTCTTCTTTGGCAGTGAAGGGAGCTCTTCTTCTTTAGCTTCTTGTGTGTGACGTTTTGATTTTGAAAAGCGAAATATCATAGATGGCATTCCTGTTGAAAACAGATACAATGTAAATTGTATCGTAACATTGAACGGTTTCGGATGATAGAATGCTAAAGCGATCCACTTGAGACGATTTTACTATTTATTTTGGATGTTTGAGTGCCGATCCGCTATTTATTGCATTTAATCTAGAAGCCGATCGCAATGAGAAATTTGTTACTTAGTTTAGCTGATTTAATAAAGAAATTCAAGTGGTTATAGAAGAACGGCGATGGAAGAACGGCGGATGCGTTTTAATGACAACCCTGTCGTCTTAACTTATTGGATCCTTATAGTACGGGATGTTAAACCAGAAAATGTATTGGCGTTAGCCAAAGAATATTTTGGCTCAATTAGGTCGCTTCCTGTTCCCAATTTAAAACCAGAAACGGAAATTTCTTCGTTGGGCACGAAATTAATTTATGTTCAGCTCTTCGCTAAACTACTGATGGTGATGATAGGGATATCATACCTCCTCCTTAACGACAACTAAAGAGCAATGGCAGGCTTATGCCTTGAATGTTTTAGCCACTTTGTTGGGTGGTATTGATAGTTCTCGATTTTCTCGTGATTTAGTTCGAGAAAATCAAATCGCCAATATGGGGCCAAAGCGAGTTACGACCCTACCAATTGCACAGTAACCAATTCACAATAATGTGGGGATCCCTACTCAAGATCATAGTCTTGCTGAGTTAAAAAAAGCCTTTATTGAAGAAATAAAGAAGTTGCAAACAAATTTGATAAGTCAACCAGAATTAAATCGAGTAAAAAGGTAAGTTATTGCTCAGAAGATTTATGATCAAGATTCATTGATGAATCAAGTAATATATATTATATAAATGTATATTATATATTGGTGTACTATATTATGTGTACCTAGAAGCTGTACCTAGAAGCCATTAATCTATTTTAGCATATTTCTCAAAATAAGGTGAAGTAAATTGAATCGATAACGGCAAAACAAATTCAAAAAGTCACTCAATTATATTTAACACCACAACGATTAATGATTGCTCTGTTACAACTGACAGGCAAACCGTCAGAGAAAACTAATTTTCAATCCTTATTCTCGGGATTACATCAATGTGAGTATTAATCGTTTTCATTGATCTATTAATGTCTTTTTCCATTTAGTCCCGTAATGGGATGTTTATAGCCAAGATTCAGGATTGGTAAATAAAAAACAGGGTAGATTTTTATTTTGTGATCGCGCCAGAAATTCCAAGAGCTCAATATAACAACGAAGTCAGTCGTGATATGGCAATTGTTAGTTTACGTAGCTTAGTGAAGCCGGAATATTTAAACCTGCCTTGATGCAATCAAGTGAAGTTTTAACGGCGCCCAGTTTTCCATCTTTGGCCCCTTTACGCGAGTTAAAAAGGAATTGCTTTCAGATATCGAATATAACGAGAAATTACGGACGGCGGTTTTCACCAATGCTTTTTATCATATTCTTTATCAGAATCACTCCTATGGCCATATTCTCCGGAAGAAACTTCAAAAACAGTCAAGGATCTTAATGAATTAGAGGTAAAAGAATTTTATCAATGGTATTATGTAGTAAAAAATGCAGCGGGGTAATTGTGGGTGATGTGACGCGAAAGCAAGCCGAAAGCATTTCACAAGAAATAATAGGTTCATTGCTCATAGGACAATCTACTGAACCATTGGTTCCAGATCAAGCTAATATCGTCGCCAAGTATCAATATATAATTGTTCTATTAGAACAGAACACTATTTTAATAGGCCAAATTAGAATAGGCCTAACTAATCCTTATTATTTTCCACCTAGTGGTTGGAAATCGAATATTAGGAGGATTGTCTTTATCCTCGATTTTGTTTAATTATGTAAAAAATGAACGAGGATTTGCTATGGAGGTACTTTTTATATAGGACTGCAAACGCGAATGATCAAAGCGCATGAGCCTTTAGGAGTGGCGCAAACGGCGTTTCGGCGCTTTGTTAAAGAAGGTCCGAATATATCCCAATTTAGAAGCTGCAAAGAAAATATTGTCGGTGGTTTCTCTCTGGAATTATCTACGAATGCGAATTTATTAGTCAACGTGACAAATATTGTATTTTATCATTTGCCTTTAAATTATCTTGATACGTATCACAAAAAATACAAGTGGTAACCTCTCGGAGCAAGTAAAAGCTGAGTTTGCAACATTTATTCATTCTAAAGAAATGACACTTATTGTGGTGGGTGCAAAAAGGGCATTAAATTATTCGTCTTTGTCTTTGGACAAAGAAGCGAAGGGAGAGTAGACGAAAGCACTAAAGACAGTATTCCACACGAAAAAGAAGGCAGGATAAATGTTAGGAAAAAGACTTATTGCGCATACCAAAAAAATCCAGGTGATAGGTTTTTATGGTTAGGTATTTATCAGGAAAATTGCGAATCATTGGTGGAAAATGGCGAGGAAGGAAAATTGCTTTTCCTTCCTTACCAGAATTGCGACCCACCGCGGATCGTATTCGGGAAACCCTCTTTAATTGGTTATTTCCTTATATCGAAGATGCTTATTGTTTAGATTTGTTTGCAGGTAGTGGAGCCTTAGGTTTTGAAGCTTTATCCCGAGGATGTGCTCACGTTACATTTCTTGATCACTCAAAGAGCGTTATTGAAATCCTACAGAAAAATGCAGAAATTTTAAATGCCACAAATACTGAATTTGTTTGTGAAGAATTTCCTTCAGTAATTCCAGAGCTAAAAAATTCTCCTTTTAATATTGTTTTTCTTGATCCACCCTTTTATCAAGAGCTTATCAATCAAGCTATTCTTTGGTTAGAGAAAACAAAAATTCTTGCCCCAGAAGCTTATATTTACGTTGAAGCTGAAAAGAATATATCATTTATTCTTCCCAGTAATTGGGAAATTTATCGCGAAAAGAGAACAACCAGCATAGTTTATAGGTTATTTTTGCGCTTTAAAAAAGGAGATTAACCATAGATAATTTAAAACCAATTGAAGCGGAGATGACTATTATTTAGTCCAAAATTATGGGTGCGCTTCCTAAAATTTCAGTGGGGTGGAGGTACTCATTTTTTTTGGCTGTTTGGTTTATCGCTCTAATTGTTCGTTATTTAATTCGCTATTTTTTTATCCTAATCGGGCTCAGGATGCCGCTATTTGTTGCAATTATTAGGTCAGATTGGTTATGTAATGGTGTTAGTAGTTTTGGAAACATTACTGCTTTTGGAACGATGGGCATTAACGTAACTTGTTTTGGTGACTAGCTTCGAATTAACTGGGTTTACAGTGAGATTTGTCCTAAAGGACATGCTTTTTAATGTGCTTACTGGTTTTTTGATTTTATTTTATGAGCCTTTCCGTATAAAAAACCGTATTACAGTCAGTAATATAGTGGGAAAAGTTATTGACATTCATCTTCGATATAAAATTTTACAGAAAGATTGTAAGCAAATTATGGTTCCTAATTTTACAGTGCTTAAAAACCTTTTAACGACTGGCGATTAAATTTTCTATTTATTATTGAAAATGTTTCCCATTTTTTTGGTGATTTTTTCTGAATAGTAAAGAAATCTTCTCATGAATCTTTTTTAACGCTTCAGGCAATGAAGTATATTTTCCATATTATATTGATGAGCAGATTTGATTGAAGATAATTCTTTCCAGAGAACGGGCGTAGAGATGGAAACGTATTTTTTTTGCTTTAGTGCTATAAATAGAGACACAAGTAGCTCCTCAATTGTTGCGAATATAATCTATAAATATTTTGTTAATCTGCTTAGATTTAATGCCAAGCCTTGATTTAATAAGCCTAGCCTTGTAAAGCCGAGGATTAATTTTTAAAATTAATTTTCCCAATTGATGAGCGAAATCATAAAATTCATCTTAATTAGAATGAAGACGAATGGGAACATATAAATCTAATCCCTTTCCGATAGATTTTTTACAAAGCTTTTAAGCCCTAAAAAATTTAAAACTTTTTTAACATTTTGTGCGCATTCAATTATAATTTTCCAATTGACTGTATAGTGAAGATCGAGGTCAAAGATTAGGCGATCTAGATTTTCGACATGGTTGTCGCGGGCTGTCCTAAAGATGAATTTCCAAAACTTTTATTTAAATTAGCCTAATAAAACCTTTTTTTAATTTCGGATAATTACATAAATTTTTTTACTCTTTTCTTGAAGATCTATACCATAAATGAAAGGCTCCGTATTTATATCCAAACGTTTTTGAAAAAAACACTCTTTGTCATATTCATCAGGATAGCGTAGTAGCACTAAGGGATGATGAATGATGTGCGGTAACAACTAGTCATAAATTTTTAAATAAAATTCAGTCAATTGGTGCTTGGTAATCCTATTTTTGGGATACAATATTTTTTCTGCATTTGTCAGTTTTTCCCGAGAAATTGAATTTTTATTCGTCGAAATTTTACTTTTTGATAGGTTTGTTGAACTTTTTTATTTTCGCGCAACTCTTTAGACCGGCTGTCTCAATCGTTTATCTTCTGTCCATTAAAAAATTCGATTTCAGCAATCAGATTGGGTTTTACCCAATGTATGAAGTTTTTTTAAAATCAGGAACCTCCCCTAAAAGGGGATTTGGTTTATTTTCTATCCATCAATTTTTGATATACTTATTTTAACTATAACTCTAATTAAATCTAGTTTCTGTTCTACCACAATAAATAAGTTTTTTTCATTGAAAATAGTCAAAAAGTAAAGCGCTAAAATAAGATTGTTCGTCGCTAGATCCGTATAACTTCCAATGAAAAATTTCTGCTGATTTTTGAATTTAATTTTTAACCAGATACTCGTTCTTTTTTTTTTCATAAGAGGAATTACTTTTTTAAAAATAATACTCTCGAGATCCGATTCTCAGGCGTTGTTAAATATACTTTTTCCATTTTCTTTTATATGGTTCGAATCAAGTATATTAGAATTTTTTTCAATCCAACGAGAAAATATTTTTTTAACAGCTCTTTGCGTTTTAATAAAGGTGTTTTCGAAAGATCGAAGTTTTCGTAAAAAGGAATATTAAAGATATAATATTTATTTCATTTTTACTTTTAGTTCTTAAGGAATTTTTTAAAATTTGAAAATGCGATCGGTCTACCTTATCTAAAATAACTACTTTTCCATCTAAAATTGTATTATTAACAGGAATTATTTTTAGCTTATTAACGAGGAGTTCTAATTTTGAAGCCCAATCTTGTTTTTTACAAGTAAAAAATTTTATTTTTCTATTTTTTTTTAGAATACAGATAATTTGATAACCATCGAATTTAATTTCATGAATCTATTCAGAGGAAACAGATATCAAGGTAATTAATTTAGCGAGTTGTGGTTTTAAAGACTACTACTTTTCTTTTAATTTCTCCCCATTAAGAGTGAAAACGAGCTTTCCGGCTTTTAAACTTTCACAAGAATTTTTTCGGGTTTCCATGTTTCACGATCCCATACGATAACGCCGCCGACTTCATAATGTCCTTTAGTGATATTGCCTTCAAAATCTGCATATTCCAAAAATCTGCATATTCCATGGTATCAACTTCCAGTTGGATAGTAAGTCGTTTTATATCTGTATTTAATACAGGACCTTTGGGAATGGCCTAACTTTTTAAAACATTTTGTAATGCTAATCGAATATCGTAGTAGAGAGGAGAGGCATTACGTTTCTGAACTACAAAAATAGGTTGATCTAATATCGAGATGATTTCGCCATCTGGCTCAGAAGTTTGCGAGAAATCGAATTTTTGACGGTATTTTTTTACACTCAAAACAAAAATTACCTATTGTTTGCACTTGTTTTTTGAGTGATCGTTTTTCTTTTTGCTGAGGTTCTTTGTTTTTTTCTTTTTCTTGAATGCTTTTCTTAAGCAATTTTATAAAATCGACTACGTTAGAACTAATTGGAATTCCTTCTTCTTCGAAGCTAATTGTTTTGCCTATTTTGATTTTGGTTTTGATATATTTCATAATTTTTTCGCGAAATTGGTCATGGTATTTTTCAGGTTCCCATTTGGATGGCATGGCATTAACTAACCGTTTGACCACTGCTGATTCTTTACTCGTAATTTTATATTGTTTGATTTTTTGAGAGAGTAAATTTAAATCTTCTAATTTTTTGAATTCTTTGCAAAAAGTAGCAGATTAACGAGGAGTCCATTTTTATAAGGAAATACAGCGGCTAAATACTGATTAGAACGGATCACAATTTTTGAAACGCCCACGGTATCAGATTTTTCTTAATACCTCTCGTAACATGACATATCCTTTTTTTAAGATCTTTTTTTCAACAACGACATAATCTCCGCCATCGTATTCATAAGCCTTTATAATTTCATTCCAAGGTATTTCTTGGCTATCTCTTCCTTCACGCGTTCATAACGAACGCGAGCCATATTGCGACTGACTATCTCTAATAATAGATGAAAATGAACTTCTGCCCCACCCACTGCTGGATACAGAGAAATAGGAACATTAACTAAACTGAATGAAATTTGACCTTTCCAAAGGGGACGTACTGCCATTTACCTCTTCCTTGAACGTTAATTCTTTAATTATTATAGACCACTGCAGACGGGCTAATTTCATAACTCGTTATGAGATACCGAAACCATAGAGTGTAAAAATAATTAAGTATAGGACACTCGGTGGATAGTCTATTTAAACGTCTAGATTCTCAACAGCTAATGCATTTTGTTCGATGAAGATGCGGCGAGGTTCAACCTGGTCACCCATTAAAGTAGTAAAAATTTCGTCTGCCATTACAACATCTTCGATGCCGACGGATAAGAGGCGGCGAGTTTCCGGATCCATTGTGGTTTCCCATAATTGTTCAGGGTTCATTTCACCTAAACCTTTATAGCGTTGTATTGTTAATCCCTTTTTCCCTTCTTCAATAAACCAGTTTAATGCCTCTCCAAAAGAACTCACTCCTCGTTGTTTATTATTACGTTTCATGTAGGCTCCAGCCTCAATTAATCCCGATATTTCTCTATATAAATTAATAATATGGCGATAATCGGCACAGCCAAAAAAGTCTTGATTAAAAAGGTACTTTTGAGTGATTCCGTGACTAGTAATTGAAACAACAGGAAAATACAGTTCCCGTTCCTCGTCTTTTTTCAGAGAAAGATGGTATCGAGTACCAGTATCTATTTTTTGCCCTGAAAGTTTGTTTTCTAATTCTTTTATCCAAGCGCTTACTTGTGACTCATCATTAAGCTGTTCGACCGTTAACGGAGTAATTTCCAGTAACTGTTCTAAAATAGTAGGTGGGTAACGTTTACTTAAACGCTTGAGGATTCTCACAGTGGTCTGATAATGAGAAGCCAAACGTTCGAGCGCTAATCCGCTAATGGCGAGGGCATGAGGGTTCACGTAAAGTTCGGCACCCTCCAAAGCCAATTGGAGCAGCAAGGCGTCGAGTGCTGGATCATCTTTAACATATTGTTCTTGATTGTTTTTTTTACTTTATACAGTGGCGGTTGGGCAATGTAAATATGACCCCGTTCGATCAGTTCTGGCATTTGCCGATAGAAAAAAGTGAGCAAAAGCGTGCGAATATGGGAACCATCGACATCCGCATCGGTCATCATTATGATTCGATGATAACGTAATTTATCAGGATTATATTTTTCGCGACCAATTCCACAACCGAGGGTAGTGATTAACGTACCAACTTCGGCAGAAGAGAGCATTTTGTCAAATCGGGATTTTTCTACATTAAGAATCTTACCTTTTAAAGGTAAGATAGCCTGATAGCGGCGATCACGAGCTTGTTTGGCTGAGCCGCCAGCCGAATCCCCCTCAACCAAAAATAGTTCACATAGGGCTGGATCTTTTTCTTGGCAATCGGCCAGTTTTCCAGGCAACCCACCGAGATCAAGTACGTTTTTCCGTCGCGTCATATCGCGCGCTTTGCGTGCCGCTTCTCGTGCTCGAGCAGCATCGACGATTTTTAGGGCAATAGCGCGTGCTTGTTTGGGATTCTCTAATAGGTAGTCGCGAAATTTTTCAGCCACTGCACTTTCAACTACGGGCTTAACTTCTGAGGAGACCAATTTGTCTTTTGTTTGCGATGAAAATTTGGGGTCAGGTACTTTGGCGGAAAGAACGGCTGTTAATCCTTCACGAGTGTCATCACCGCTTATAGCGATCTTACTTTTTTAGTAAGCCCTTCATTTTCAATATAATTGTTAATCGTCCGAGTCAATGCAGCTCGGAATCCAGCTAAATGTGTTCCGCCGTCACTTTGGGGGATATTGTTAGTGAAGCAAAAGATGGTTTCTTGAAATCCATCATTCCATTGCATTGACACTTCTACGACAATGTCTTTCTCTTCGGTAGCAAAATGAAAAACATCCGGATGAAGGGGGGTTTTTCTTATTGAGATGCTCAACGAACGCTTTGATCCCTCCTTCGTATTCGAAGATATCTCCTTTTCCATTCCGTTCATCGAGGAGCTCGATGCGCACTCCCGAATTTAAAAAGGAAAGTTCACGGAGTCGTTTGGCTAAAATATCATAATGAAATTCGGTGTCGCTAAAAATATTAGCACTGGGTTTAAAGCGAATTTCCGTTCCGGTTTTATTACTTTTTTCTCTTACTGTTAAAGGGGCTTGAGGAACTCCCATTTTGTAGAGTTGATAATGAACATTTCCATTTTGGCGGATGGTCATATGAAGCTCTTCCGAAAGGGCATTGACTACTGAAACCCCTACACCATGAAGACCGCCAGACACTTTGTAGACGTTTTTGTCAAATTTTCCACCCGCATGAAGCACGGTCATAATAATTTCTGCTGCTGAGCGACCTTCTTCTGGATGAATTCCTGTAGGAATTCCCCGTCCATTGTCCCGGACGGTAACAGACCCATCGGCGTGAATAATTACCCAGATATGAGTACAAAAACCAGCAAGTGCTTCGTCAATGGAGTTATCGACAACTTCGAATACCATATGGTGAAGGCCAGAGCCGTCATCCGTATCGCCGATATACATGCCGGGTCGCTTGCGGACGGCATCCAGGCCTTTAAGAACTTTAATTGTTGAAGAATCGTACTTTTGTGAGACACTCACGTTCATTTACACTCTGTACCAAGTTGAAATAGATCCCTTTCTGCTCTTCTACCCTTTCTGTTCTTCTAAATAACGAGTTAATTGTATCATAAAAGAGGATAGCTGTTGCGTTTATTGTGGAGTATGGTTATCTCAGTTAAACTTTTGAAGAGAAAGGAAATGAACAATCTATATTTCAATCTATATTTCACGTGAAACATAATAGCTCATTAGTTGGAATTTCGTTTCTCGAGATGGCTACTGGAGATAACTTTTTAAGTTTATAGGACACTTAGAAGGATACCTCCATGGAGATAAAATTAAATTCTTTGTTATTAGAAAGATTGTATAAACCCATTAGCTTTCAGTATCAATTACCCTCTTTGGAAGAGATTGAAGTTATTTGTCAAGGTTTTAAATGCTGTATGATCTCAAGAGAAAAACACCTTATTCCCTTGAATAGTTATCGAAAGGAAGTTAGAAAAGGGACACAAGATTATATATTAACACTTCGCTCTGTTTTGGAGCGGTCGCAAATTGTAGTGAAACAGCTGGGCACCGCATTATAGCTGCTTCTTTTCGATACCTATCATTTTCTAGAAACGCAGGCGGATATATTTGATTTTATGTGTGAAACAGTAAGAAAAGAGCATCCTGATTGGATAAAGGAAAATATTAAACAAGAAGCCAGAAAATATGCGGCGTATCCTAATGATTCCAGTCGGTTTGCTATTTCTCCACATAATTCTGAGAGAGCAGTTGATTTTGCTATCGGTCATAGTAGTCATTCAGGACAAGCATGGGCTTTCGGTACCGAGTTTGATGAAGTCAGTGAATTATCTCGAACGGACTTTTTGAAAAAGAATAGGATCTCCAACTTAGGATTGATCCCCAACAGTGGAATATATATTATCGTACCCATTGTAGAGTACTTTTTTTATCTGATGATTCATGTTGGATTTATAAACTATCGCAATGAGTTGTGGCATTATAATTTGTGAGAGACTCTCTTTGGGCTAGTGAATTGTAAGTTAAATGGATATTTAATTCTCTAGAAGAGGAAATCCATATAAATTCGGCCTTTGAAGCCAAGTAAAGTTAGTATTCACTTTTTTCCTAGAAAGAAAATTAACAGCTCCATGTTCCACGTGAAACACGGTGCTATCTCTGGGAATTTCAATTTCTTCGGCATTTGTTCCCGTGATAAACGCTTGGGATTGCAGTTGAATTAAAAAATCGATTACTCGGTGACGCTTCTCAGTATCCAATTCAGCTGCTAGGTCATCGATTAAGTAAATCGGTGTGGTTTGAGTTTTCTCTTTGAGAAAGAGTCCTTGAGCAAGATGGAGTGCGTAAGTAACGAGCTTTTGTTGTCCTTGAGATAGAATATCTTGAGCCGGGAGATCACGAATCAAAAGTCGAAAGTCGGCGCGTTGAGGTCCACTTTGGGTATAACCGCGCTGTAAATCTTGCCTGAGATTAGATTGGAGCTGATCCAACAGAGATTTTTTTCAGGCCAACCTCGATAATAATGAGGCAGAATGTTTTGATCAGGCAAAAAATGTTGCAGCACCTGATTAAAGAGAATCTTGAACTCAGAGACAATGTTCTGCCGTAATAGATCAACAGACTCAGCGTCTTCAGTAAGGAATTGGTCCCAATGAGTAATTTCATCGAGCGGAAGTTGTGATTTCAGGGCCGTATTACGTTGTTTCAATGAGCGTTGAATGCGTTGCCATGCAGGAAAAAAGTAGGTTCCACGTGAAACAATAGCCAATCTAAAAATTGCCGACGAATTTTGGGACTGTCCAGCAAAAAGCGGTGACTCATGGCACTTAATAAACAAAGAGGCAATTGCTTTGCCGATAAAGCCCAATTAGAAACTGGTTCACCATCAAATTTTAAACGTCGATCCCCCGATTGATACCGTTCAACTCCGAGAGGGGTAAGGTATTCCTTTTCCTTAATAGTAACGAATACGGAGAAATGATCAGCCGCATGTTGGATAAGTCGTTGAGTAAGATGGGTTCGGAAGGATCGTCCGACTCCCAAAAAATAAATCGATTCGAGTAAACTTGTTTTTCCAGCTCCATTGGGGCCAAAGACAAAATTGAACCCCGAAGTGGGCGAAATAGCCACCTCTTTTAAGTTTCTAAATTGATTGATTTTTAATGATGCAATTATTGGCATCCAATTAAAGCCGCATAGGCATGACGACGAAGGCACTGTCTATTTGATTTTTTGCCTCAGTAACTAATAATGCACTGCTGTTTGAATCAGAGAAGGTTAATACCACATCCCCTGCTCAACGACATTTAAAATGTCCAGCAAATAATTAACGTTAAATCCAATATCTAATTCTTCTTTAGTGTAATCAATTTTAATTTCTTCTTCAGCTGCTTCTTGCTCTGGATTACTGGACAAGATACGTAATAATCCGCGGCGAAGCTCAAAACGGATTCCCTTAAATTTTTCATTACATAAAATAGCGGTTCGACTAAGCGCTTGCTTTAACAGATCTCGATCAATAGTAATTTGTTTATCACCCCCTTTAGGAATGACTCGTTCATAATCGGGGAAACGGCCTTCGATTAATTTAGAAGTAAAGGTAAAATCCATAGTAGAAATACACACATGATTGTTCCCAATCATTAACGTAACAGAATTTTCGTTGTCAGCTAGAAGTCGTAATAATTCAATAACTCCTTTTCGAGGAATAATAATTTGCAACCCATGCTCAATAGCGGTTTCAATTCCTAAGACGTGGGAGGTAAGGCGATGACCGTCGGTGGCAACAGCACGCAATTTAGTCGGATGCGTTTCGAGAAGTAAACCGTTTAAATAATATCGAACATCTTGCTGGGCCATGGCGAAATAAGTTCGCTGCAACAAGCGATGAAGTTGATATTGGGGTAGGGTCAATTTGAGATGACATTCAAGCTTCTCTACCATCGGAAAATCATCGGCCGGTAAGGTCGATAACATGAAGCGACTTTGGCCTGAACGCAATATAATTTTTTCTTTATCGCGATGTAACTCAATTGGCGCGTTTTCAGGCAGAGCACGACAGATATCGATCAATTTGCGGCCTGGTAAGGTTAAGCGGGAAGCCTCTAAATTTTCATCGCCCAATTTCGTTTGTCCTATTAATTCAACCTCCAGATCTGTGCCCGTAATGGAAAGCTGATTGTTTTCGGTGGACAGCAACACATTAGAGAGAATTGGTAACGTTTGTTTGCGTTCCACGACTCCAATGACTTGTTGTAAAGGTTTCAAGAGCGTTTCACGAATTAAGTTCAGTTTCATGGGCGTTCCTTAATATTAATATTAATCATCCAAATTAACCGGATAAAATTCGCATCAGATTTTTATAATCTTCTAAAATATCCAGCGATGTCGCAAGTAGTTCTCTCACTTTACGACAAGCATGTAATACAGTTGTATGATCTCTACCACCAAATGCATCGCCAATTTCTGGAAGACTATGGTTCGTAAGTTCTTTAGCGAGACCCATTGCCATTTGACGAGGTCGAGCAATAGAGCGGCTTCGCCGTTTGGCTAATAAATCAGCTACTTTGATCTTGTAATACTCAGCTACGGTCCTTTGAATATTTTCGATAGTAATCAGGCGGGCTTGAAGTGTAAGCAAATCTTTAAGTGCATCTCGAGTAAATTCAACCGTTATTGGTTGCCCTGTGAAGTGGGCGTTAGCAATAACCCTTTTTAAGGCACCTTCCAGCTCTCGTACGTTAGACTGGATGTGCTTCGCTATAAAGAACGCTACTTCATAAGGAAGATGCATTTTTAATTGTTCCGCTTTTGTCATCAAAATGGCCACCCGGGTTTCTAATTCCGGTGTTTCGATGGCTACGGTCAATCCCCATCCAAATCGCGATTGCAGCCTTTCTTCCAACCCATTGATTTCTTTAGGATAACGGTCACAAGTTAATATAATTTGCTGCTGACCATCGAGAAGAGCGTTAAAAGTATGGAAAAATTCTTCCTGTGATCGATCCTTCCCAGCAAAAAATTGAATATCGTCGATCAGTAACGCATTTACCGAACGATAAAAACGTTTGAAGTCATTCATCGCATTGTGCTGGAGGGCTTTAATCATATCGGCAACAAAGCGTTCTGAGTGTAGGTACAGGACTTTCATTTCAGGATTTTTTTGTAAAATGGCGTTACCAACAGCATGCATTAAATGGGTTTTCCCTAAACCCACACCTCCATAAATAAATAACGGGTTGTAGGCCTGACCCGGGTTTTCCGCTACTTGGGTAGCGGCTGCTCGGGCAAGCTGATTAGATTTACCTTCTACAAATGTTTTAAAAGTGAAATTACTGTTGATATTGGTGTGTGAATGAACAATCGGGGTTCCAACAATTGTCTTATGGATAGGCGGCGTGTTAATCTCGTTTTTTGGATCATCTTCTGTGGAAAATTTACTCCCAATTTGTAGCTCTATTTTGGGAGGTGTTTCAGTTAATTCGTCGAGAACTTCTCGAATTCGAGTTAAAAATCGCTCATTAATCCAATCAAGCACGAACCGGTTGGGCGCCAGCAATAATAAACCGTTTTGTTTAGATTCTACAGCGTGTAAAGGTCGAATCCAAGTTTTATATTGTTGCGGCGGAATTTCGTCACGCAAATAATTAAGACACTTGTCCCATAAAGATATTGGCACTGACATAGGGTATGTTTAAAAATTTAATGTTAGAATTTTGTAAGGAGTTTATTGTAACTTGCTATGGATAAGTTATCCATAGCCAAATTAAGAAAGTAAGCTAGTTAAAGTTTTTTTAAAATTAGTTTTTTTAAAATTTTTATTTGCGATACAATTTATTATACTAAAAAGAAGGCTGAGAATAGAAAAAAGCTATGGAACAAGTTCTTATTGCTAAGAAAAGTGGACGATGAGTTTGAATATTTAGATTTATTGATACAAATCGACACGCTTTAATCGCAGGCACAACGGGTACGGATAAAACTATCACGTTGCATAGGGTATGGCTGAGCAATTTTTCGAAGCGGGGATGCCGGTTTTTGCAATGGACGTTAAGGGGGTTTGACTGGTATTGCCGAGCCGCCGATTCCTAAACGGTTGTCCTGTCATATTTTGGGATCTTTATGGACGCCGAGGACATCCGTTGTGAACCACGGTTAGCTCAGTATGGCCGTTATTGATGGGACGGTTTTTAGGTGCGAATGATATTCAAGCTGGTGTCATTGATGTCGCTTTTAATATTGCAGATGAACAAGGAAACAAGGATTATTATTACTGGATTTAATTATTGCTGGATTTAATTATTGCTGGATTTATAAAGATTTGCGTGACTTACTCTTACTTAATTTGGATGGAGAGAATGATGCTTCTTCATTAAGAATACAATACGGAAATATTTCTACGAGTTCTATCGGTTCCTTACAACGCAGTTTATTAGGTCTCAGCGAAGCCTGGGGGCCATCAATTTTTTTGCAGAACCAGAACCACAGTTAAATTAGAAGATTTAATGCGGGTAGATTGTTCTGGCAAAGAAGTAATTAGTATTCTAGATGCTACATCGATTATTAATGATGCTGGATCTATACGACTTTTCTTTTGTAGCTTTTATCTGAATTATTTGAATAATTGCCTGAAGTTGGCGACACTCACTCCCAAACCAATAAATTATTATTAGGAAAAATAGAACAAATGGTAAAATTAATTTGTCCAAAAGGAGTGCGTCCAAAAGGAGTAGGTGTTTATTTCGTAACGCAAAGCCTGCTCGATGTGCCGGAATTTGTTTTAGGACAATTAGGCAATCGGGTATACAACACGCACTACGCGCCTTTACACCCAAAGATCAGAAACCCGTAAAAACGGTGGCGCAAACTTTCCGACAAAATCCCAACTCAGTAACTGAAAAGATAATTAAGGAATTAGCCGTCAGAAAGGCCATTAGTTTCTTTCTTGGATAAATCAGGAACGCCGGAAATGGTTGAGAAAGTAAAGATTCTGGTTCCCCAGTTCCCGAGTGGGAACGTTGACCGATCAAGAACGTTTCGCATTTATAGCGAGCCCTCTTTTGAAAGGGGTCTATGATCAAAAAAATTGATCGCGAATCAGCCTATGAAGTCATTCGAAAAGAATCGAATAAAAACAGGAGACACAAACACAACAGGTTGAGGTTTCCCCTCCCGCCTGTGAAACCTATCCGGCCCCCCAGTGTCAAAGTTTTGCAGAAACCTTATTGAAGTCCACGGCAAGAACTTTGGGCAGTCAAGTAGGTCGTCACAAATTATTGATGGTGTGTTAGGTTCGATCTTGGGTGGCAAGAAATAGTAACTCTAAGACCGCCATGCGAATAGCCACTCCATTTTGTACTTGTTGCAGAATGACCGATTGCTTTCCATCAGCCACTTCGGAAGTCATTTCAATTTCTCGATTGATAGGACCTGGATGCATAACAATTGCGTCAGATTTCGCTAGTGCAAATTTTTCGGCTGACAAACCAAATAGCTGACGGAAAGTATTTAATTCCATGAGATTGCTATGCCGTTCTTTCTGCAGACGAAGAGTAATAACCACATCGCTATTAATTAAGCTTGCTTCCAATTCAGGAAATTTTTTAATTCGGGGATTCTTAACCGTTTCTGGTAGTAATTGGGAAGGACCCGTGATTCGAATTTCAGGAACTCCCATTATTAATAATCCATACACTAAGGAGTTTGCTACTCGAGAATGATAAATATCACCAATAATGGTGACGCATAATTTTGTCCAATCGGGTTTGTGTTGTTGGATGGTCATTAAATCGATGAGTCCTTGCGTGGGATGTTGATGATTCCCATCACCAGCATTAATAACGATACCCTGTTCTAAATGTTCTGCTAACATCCTTGGCTGATTGTTTTCAGTATGACGAATAACAAAAAAACGCGTTCCCATAGCCTGTAAATTTCGAGCCATGTCTAAGAGCGATTCGCCTTTATTTAAAGCAGAGACTTTAAGATCAGGACTTAAGACGATAGCTCCTAATCGTTTTGCTGCAATTTCAAAAGAATTACGCGTACGGGTACTGGTTTCAAAAAATAAATTAGCAACCACTTGCCCCTTTAATATGTCAAACACTCGATTTTCTTTGACATTACCAAGAAAATCGTTCGCTCGTTGCAAAATCAGATCAATTTCATTACGGGTGAGCGATTGCATACCCAGTAGGTGATAAGGAAAATCTTTCTTAACCATTGTCGATTCGACCTACTTTTTCTTGTAACCACTGCTCCAATATGAGCTTGGCGGCATAACCATCAAATCGTTGAGGAAGCTTAACATTTTTTTGAAACTTCTGGTTAAACCACAATCTTTTGGCTTCAATAGTGGTGAGACGTTCATCTACAGTGTAAACCGGAAGGCCCAATTTTAATTTCAATTTGTTTGCAAATTTACGCGCAGTATGAGTAAGAGGCTGTTCTGAGCCATCCATGTTGTAAGGAATTCCAACGACAAGGACATCAACCTTCCATATTTCAATAAGTTCTTTTACTTTTTCCCAATCCGGAACGCCATTTTCAGCTTTTAAAATAGCGACCGGATTTGCTGATTGTGTTAATGCTTGACCTACTGCTATACCAATACTCTTCAGACCAAAATCAAATCCCAATGCTGTAAAATGGGAAAATTTAACGGCGTTCATACCTATTGGGGTACGAGGTATATCCATTCTTAAGCATGACCTACTTGATCAGAAAGCCGGTTGATATCAATGCCAATTAGAGATGCTGCTTTTTGCCATCGCTGTTTTAAAGGCGTTTCAAACAAAATAATTCGATTATAGGGCACAATAAGCCAATCATTGCGAGAAATTTCTTGTTCTAACTGACCGGCTTCCCAACCAGCGTAACCTAATGCAACTAGAAAATTATCAGGACCTTTATTATTAGCAATATCTTCTAGCTTCTCTTTAGAAGCAGATACAGAAAGTTGGACTTTTTTGTTTTTATCCTGGTTTTCATAAATAATAAAACCATTTTCTTGGCTGATTGGTCCTCCCATTAAGACAGGAAGTTCCCCAATATTGGAGACCGTGAGTTTAATATTCAAATGTTCTAGCACGTTACTCAAAGTCACTTGTTGCAGAGGCTTGTTAATAATTATTCCTAGCGCTCCTTTATCGTCATATTCAGAAATATACACAACAGATTGGGTGAAATTAAAATCATTTAATTGGGGCATGGCCACTAAAAAATAATTTGATAAAAAATTTGTTTTTAACATACCAGCGCAAGTATGCGGCGATATTTCCTAGGCCGCAACTCCCTTTTCAATACATCAATAATTTGCCATAATGATTTCATTTTAGCATGGCTGAGGGAAAGCATATGAACCAAATCGCTTCACGAATTGTTTACACCGATCTTTCCGGTGATGAACTCATTCAGCATGCCCTTAAAAAGGGTGAGGGTAAATTGAGCTCGACAGGTGCTTTGGCTGTTACAACCGGTAAGCGGACAGGACGTTCTCCTAAAGATCGATTTATTGTCAAAGATGCTGAAACGGCTGATCAAGTTCAATGGGGGAATGTTAATCAACCTATCGTGCAAGCTGTATTCGATCAGTTGTGGAATCGAGCAAATGTCTATCTTTCCAAGTGCCCTATGTATGTGTCTCACTTGCAAGTGGGGGCAGATGAGAATTATTTTCTTCCGGTACAAGTAATTACTGAATTGGCCTGGCATAATTTGTTTGCTTGTGACCTTTTTATTCGACCTGATGGCAATTATCCCAAAGGGAATCCTGAGTGGATTATTTTAAGTGTGCCCGGGTTAAAAACGGATCCTGAACGGGATAAAGTAAATAGTGACGGTGCTGTCATAATTAATCTCTCGCAACATCGTGTTCTTTTGGTAGGCATGGCTTATGCAGGGGAGATGAAAAAGGCAATGTTTACGGTATTGAATTATCTCTTGCCTCCTCACGACGTCTTACCTATGCATTGTGCTGCAAATGCTGGTAAATCGGGCGATGTTGCCTTATTTTTTGGCTTATCGGGGACTGGCAAAACAACATTGTCTGCAGACCCTAATCGATTTTTGATTGGTGACGATGAACATGGGTGGAGCCGTACACGAGTTTTTAATTTTGAAGGGGGTTGCTACGCCAAGTGTATAGATTTATCTTCAGAACGTGAGCCCATGATCTGGGAAGCCATTCATCATGGTGCCATTATCGAAAATGTGGTTTTACAAGCGGATGGTCAACCCGATTATAGGGACGCGAGCTTAACCCAGAATACCCGTGCTGCTTATCCCAGAGAACATATTGCCTTGCGTGTCAAGGACAATCGTGGAAGACCCCCAGATGCAGTCATTTTTTTGACGTGTGATCTGTACGGCGTATTACCTCCCGTTGCTTTGCTCACGAAAGAGCAGGCTGCTTATTATTTTTTGAGTGGTTATACCGCCTTAGTAGGCAGCACAGAAGTGGGAAGTGTCAAAGGTGTTACGCCCACCTTCAGCGCTTGTTTTGGAGCGCCATTTTTCCCTCGTCCTCCCACGGTATATGCAGAATTGCTCATGAAGCGAATTGAAGAAACACAATGTCAAGTCTATCTCGTCAATACGGGTTGGACAGGCGGTGCTTATGGAGAAGGAGGTATGCGGTTTTCCATTCCTACAACCCGCAACATCATTGATGCTATACTTACTCGGAAATTGAGAAATCAACCTACAGAAAATTTGAAAGGATTTAATTTGGCAATTCCTAAATCGGCTACCGGTGTAGAGGATAAAGTCTTAAATCCTCGCCAGGCTTGGACAGATGTTAGAGCGTACGATATTAAAGCCCTCACGTTGATAGAAAAATTTCAAGAAAACTTCGTAAAGTTTCAGGTAACAGATGCTATTAAAAAAGCAGGCCCGGTAATTGAATAATTTCTTTTTAAATTTGCTATAGAAAAATGTCCATAGCAACAAATATTAGAAATATTGAGCAGAAAATTCATGAAACAGAAAAAAATATGGGCGGAAACCTCATTCCATTATTCTATTAGCTGTTAGCAAATCACAAGATATCGATAAATTGAAGGCAGCAATTGCTGGGGGACAAACTCGGTTTGGGGAGAATTATGTGAAGGAAGCCCTTACTAAAATGGCCGCTTTACAGAATCCTTATTTGGAATGGCATTTTATTGGAGCTATTCAAGTTAACAAAACGCGTCTTATCGCGACTCATTTTGAGTGGGTGCACAGCATTTCGCGATTAAAAATTGCGGAGCAGTTGAACCAATATCGAATCTCGGAACAATCTCCCTTAAACATTTGTATTCAGATCAATATCAGTGAGGAGAAAAATAAAAGCGGAATCAGTCTTGTTGATTTGCCAAAATTCGTTGTTGAAATAAATCAATTTAAGCGGTTGCGATTGCGCGGATTAATGACAATTCCAGCTTTTAAAAAAGATTTTAAGGCGCAAAAACACGATTTTGAAAAAATAAAAAATGCTCAACAACAATTAATAGAAGAAGGTTTTTTATTGGATACGTTATCGATGGGGATGACCCATGATTTTCAGGCAGCTATCGCGGCGGGAAGCACGATGGTACGAATAGGTACCGGTATTTTTGGTCCGCGAGATCAAAGCACAATTTAGTTTTTAAAAAGCAATTATGTGGGAGATTGACGCATGAGCATAGCTAACATTACTTTTGTTGGTGGTGGTAATATGGCGTGCAATATTGTGGTCGGCCTGATTGCTAATGGATATGATCCTAATCGTATTTGTGTCACGAACCCTACTTCCGATAAGCTCACTTTTTTCGAGAAAAATGCAAAGTTCGCACGACCCAGAATAACTGCGAGGGCGCAACGAATGCGGATGTTATCATCCTGGCTGTGAAACCTAATGAGGTTAAAGGAGTATGTGAAGAATTGAAAGACATCATTAATACGTTTCATCCTCTTATTATCTCTATAGCTGTTGGTGTCCCGGTTAAATTGCTTCAGCAATGGCTACAAAGCGAGTCAGTCATTGTAAGAGCCATGCCGAACACTCCGGCTTCCGTGGGAACTGGTGCAACAGCCTTATTTGCTAATGAGAAGGCGACTAAGGAGCAAAGAAATTTGGCGGAATCCATTCTTCGCGCCGTTGGGCTTGTGGTTTGGTTATCTTTGGAAGATCAAATTGATAAGGTAGCCGCTCTTTCTGGTTCTGGTCCCGCTTATATTTTTTTCGTGATGGAAGCTTTACAGAAAGCAGGAGAGGTTTTAGGACTACCAAAAGAAACGGTTCAATTACTGACGGCTCAAACGGTATGGGGTGCTGCGCGGATGTCGTTGGAAGCGGAACAAGATGTGGTCGAATTGCGTCGATTTGTTACATCGCCAGGTGGCATAACGGAACAAGCGATTAAAGTATTAAAATCGGGCAATTTGCCCGAATTATTTACTAACGTATTGAAGGCGGCTGTTCAGCGTGCTAAAGAATTCTCCGTTGAATTAGAGAAGTCGATTTAAAAATCGCAGTGGATTATTTGATTTTAACCAACAAGCTAAATCTCTATGTTTACAAATATTCAAATATTATAGAAAGTTACTGGCGGATTTTCTACAGGTATTTAAAAAAAGTGGTGGGCTTTTGAACTTTGATGAAGGCGCTCGATAAGTTACGTAATTGCCCCTATCCTAATTCAATATATTTTATTACTCTTATTTGATATTCTAGGAATAAAGGAAGAGAGGGGACAGTTTCGGCAAGTCTATTAAATTGTGAGGTGAAGGGTCGGTCGTGCTTGAATTTTTCATGAGAATGATTATGGAGCAGGTGAACTGGCTAATCTATCGTCAGGAAGGTAGTATTGATCGTATCTGGACTAACTAACCTTCATTAGAATTATTGAAGGATCTTCAGAAATTCTTCAAGTATTTTTATAATCTTCTTATTTAAGGAATTTAAGAGAAATTGGACAAGCGACGACATTCAATCATTAATTTTTAGCAAGCTGGAGTTAGAAAGTGAGAAAGACACCAAGAAGAATAAATGAGTTAATTACTATAAATATAGCGATTTTTTTGGAAAAGAGCTGAGATCATTTATTAAAGCGGAAGACTTAGTTCCTTTCATCGATATAGAAGAAGCTTATAATTGGATAATGACTGTATTGAAGACCCTATCGCTGCAATCTGGGAATAAATTTAAACTGATCCGAATTCAGCTTTTTTTGATAGAACATATTTTGAAAAAATGTGGGAAATTTTCTCTAGACAAAAATAAACTCCTCCGTCTTAAAGAGAGAGATTTATCAACTGTGATTAATTCTAATTCTACCCAGGTAGGTAGAAGCTCTATTTGTTAAAATATTCATCCTCTATGGGATAGAGCTAGCCCCCGAAAGATCTAAAAATCGACAGGGGGGATGATAGTTTGAAGTAGATAGCAAACCTATTCGATATCATCTTCCTGACGTTGAATCGTGGTTAGAGGAAGTTGTCGTAATGCGATTACAGGATGAAAGATTTTTACGAAGGCAAAACGCGGCGAGACCGATCTCCTATTGAACTTCTGCTCCGCAGAGATCTCGTGCCTATAGTAAATTTGTTCACAGGGAGACAAGGATTTTTTAGTTTAACTGCGCAGTCTCGACAGGCAGGCCAGCCGTTAGCAGATTACCCTTTTGAGTTAAGAGCTGAATATTTTGGATGCTCTAGTTAGTTGAAATAGTCAACTTCTCATGTATTAGGGAAACCTACTAATAGACGTCTATAATAATTAGACGTCTATATAGGAACACTAACAGGGATGAAAATTTGGATATCTAGAAAAATATTCACACCCTTAGCAGAGATGTGATTGTATTTACAAATGCTGGTATATCTTTAATAGGTCTTATTTTTGATCTTTACTTTATATCTATCCTAATACTTAATACTTATCCTCATGCTTCGTTTGATATGGTTATGGTTCGTTTGAACATACAAAAAATGGGCGCTAGCTGTTATAACTCTGTTTCGCAATTGGTAATTTGCTTAATAATATTTTTGTTCGCCCTTTGCATCGTATTATTCCTGGTTTCAGAAGATTTGATTTCGCTACCGTTCTACTGCTGACAGTTTTTGGGCCTATCCAGGCCCTTGCTTATACTTGGATTGCGGTTTTAGATAATACCTCATTGTCTAGGATTATTTTTGATAGCAATTGGTTCGTTGGGTAACAAATTTATGACTCTATATTTTTACGCCATAATCATCCGAGTAATCATGAGTTGGTTACCTTCTTTACAGCGCAGTTCGGTTGCAGAAATAATATCTTTAATTATGGAGCCTTTAATGCGTTCGGTACATCGACTTATTCCAATAGTGGCTGGATTTGATGTTTCGCATCTTTTCTTATTGGTTTTGTTGCAATTAATTTCAATAATTGTTTTTAATCCTAATATCCTTCTAATAGAAATAGGAACTCGGTGGGCGTTATAGGAAATAGTTGCTCCAGCACTTGGATTCTATTACGATGTTGTCAAGGGGGTATAATTTATGAGCGAATATGTACATTCCACATCGGATGATAATTTTGACAAAGACGTCCTTAAAGCAGACAAGCCGGTACTGGTAGATTTCTGGGCTGAATGGTGTCAACCTTGTAAAATGATTAGTCCGATCGTAGATGAAATAGCCAAAGAATATTCTGGTCGTGTTAAAGTGTTCAAGATGAATGTAGATGATAATACGGAGACGCCGGCTAAATATGGAATAAGAGGAATACCCAGTCTTTTGATCTTTCGTGAAGGGGATGTGATTTCTACTAAGGTAGGTGCATTGAGCAAATCGCAGTTAGTCGCCTTTTTGGACGAGAACTTGCATTCTTCATGATAAGTCACTAGAATCCCCATATCACGGTGGCCTACCGGTTATAATCCCATCGCTTTTAGGTTTAATTACTAACTATGAATACCAATCGGGATGCACCTTTGGAAGAGGATGCTTGTTCGAAATAACGGGCAAGTCCTAAATCGATTTATTTAAACAACGAAGAGGTTTTATCATAAGTTATGAACTTAACTGAGCTTAAACAGAAATCAGTTCCAGAGTTAATGGAAATTGCCCAAGAAATGAATTTGGAGTACGTTTCACGCTCCCGAAAGCAAGACATTATTTTTGCGGTTTTAAAATCCCATGCTAAAAAGGGGGAAGACATCTTTGGCGATGGAGTTTTGGAAATTCTCCAAGACGGTTTTGGATTTTTACGTTCCGCTGACAGTTCTTACTTAGCTGGTCCTGATGATATTTACGTTTCTCCCAGCCAGATCCGAAGGTTTAATTTACGTACTGGTGATACTATTTCAGGCAAAATTCGTCCTCCTAAAGAGGGAGAACGCTACTTTGCCTTATTACAAGTTAATGAAATTAATTTAGAGAAACCCGAAGCTTCTAAGGGCAAAATTCTTTTTGAAAACCTAACGGCACTTTTTCCAGATGAACAAATCCAAATGGAAATGGGAAATGGCAGTACGGAAGATATTACCGCTCGAATTATTGATTTGGTAGCGCCTATTGGAAAAGGCCAACGAGGTTTAATCGTATCACCGCCTAAAGCTGGTAAAACGATAATGCTACAAAATATTGCCCATTCGATTACCAGTAATCACCCCGAGTGTGTAGTAATTGTGCTGTTAATTGATGAGCGGCCGGAAGAAGTCACGGAAATGGATCGCTCTGTAAAAGGAGAAGTGGTGGCCAGCACCTTTGACGAGCCTGCCGTCCGTCACGTCCAAGTAGCAGAAATGGTTATTGAAAAAGCAAAGCGACTCGTTGAGCACAAAAAAGACGTAGTAATTTTGCTTGATTCTATGACTCGATTAGCACGAGCTTACAACACTGTAATTCCAGCCTCAGGGAAAGTTTTAACGGGAGGTGTGGATGCGAATGCGCTTCAACGTCCAAAACGCTTCTTTGGAGCTGCACGTAACATCGAAGAGGGTGGTAGTTTGACGATTATTGCAACTGCTTTAATCGAGACTGGGTCTAAAATGGATGATGTGATTTATGAGGAATTTAAAGGCACGGGTAATATGGAAATTCATTTGGATCGTCGAATTGCTGAGAAACGAATATTTCCCGCTATTAATATCAATCGATCGGGTACGCGGCGTGAAGAATTGATGATGAAGCAGGATGTTTTACAAAAAGTTTGGATTCTTCGTAAAATTTTACAGCCTATGGACGAAGTGGCAGCAAGCGAATTTTTAATTGATCGCTTAAAGCTAACAAAAACAAATAATGATTTCTTTGACTCAATGAAAGGCTAATACTTCTTTTAGCAACTCTCCTCCTCTAGGTTTGTAGTTGGTTGCAAAGTAGTTCAAAAGCAGAGTGAGCAAAAATTTTATAATTCGCACTCCGGGAAGTCTAGGGAAGTCTATTTTAGGGTATTTTTTCTACTTATTTGCCTTCATTCTCTTTTACTGGTGGTGATTGATGGAAGAAAATTTTTGCTTCCCCCAAGCTTGTAAAACGATTCTGATGATAGGAGGGGTAGCTGCTAATGAGAAAGAACATATAATACAAAGATGATCATTTAATTGAGTTATTGGGTGTGGAAAAATAAAATTCTGTAGCGTCCTGTTGGGAAACTGCGACTTGTTGTCCGGTATCGACACTACGCCCCCTAACTTCTACCGCTTTTACACTTTGTAATACAAAAGAAGTATTATACAAAGAAATTGTTTATCGCTCGGATTTCTCTATTAAGAATTGGATTAGAAAATGCCACAGTAATCAAATAGAAAGAATCCCTCCCCAGATTAAAAGGTACGTTTATTTATAATTATCACGACATCCCCCCTCTTCAAAAAAGAGGAAGTATCATCAAAAGAGTCTTAGAAAGAAATACTGTAATTTATGAAGCAATCTGTGCTATATTCGAAACTATGAAGAAAAAGATATGACTTTTTTCCTTACTGATCACTGAAAGGGTTTTAGCCCAACCTGAAAGATTGCTTTTAATTTGTCCTCAGGTTAAAGAAAGCATTTACCGTTCCGGCCAAACTGTAAAAAACGTGTGAAAGCACTGTTTTGGGGAAAACCATACAAGCTAATTTTATCTCTAAAATATCTGTCTGCTACGTCATTCTCGGCGTGAAATATCAATTATTTGGTTGTTTTTAAGCGAGAATAATTTACTGGCTCACTAGAATAAGATCGGCTACTGGTCGAAGCTTGGTACGTTTAGTGAAAAATTATTGATTCGAGCAAATAATTGAGAAGAAGTCCCTCCATCTAAATTGAGAGCATTGTAGCAATTCAATTTTTTAACAAGATGGGCTAATTGGGTGGGCGTTAATAATAAATTAAGATTAGTAATAGCGATAATTACTTTTCCCAATTTTTATAATGTAAAGTGAAGTTCGTTGAACTAATCGCTCTCGAAGTTTTGGGATCTAACCGTTAATAATTAGTCGAGGGACCAGCCTGAATAGCAAAATTAATTTGTGGAGAAGGAAAATAATTTTGCGGACTGACAATCTGGGCTCGATTATTAATTTTTAGTTCAAGGGGGGTTGTGTAAAGTAGGCGTAAAGAATCCACCATTTATGGTAATAAAAACTTTATGAGGTTGTGTCCCGTTGATTGGCAAAAAGAGCAGTTTGTTTTAAATCCTTTGCTGTTATTATTTGAAAAATATAGCAAGTTAAATCAATTTTAAAAGCATATATTTTTCCATAGACTGAGAATAGGAAGGATTAACAGCTGTGTATTCAATATCTGCAGTTAAATATTTCCAATAAATTTTGGAATTTGCACAGGGGTGGGAGAACCCAGCCGACACACAAAAAGATAACTATACTGAAAAAGCGAAATGAATTCATAATTAATTTCTAGATATTTCCAAAGGCTAATGCTTTTCGATAACAATCTAAAGCAGTATTTTTTTGGCCTTGTGCCTCGTAAATTCTCCCTAATTCTTGGTAAGCGGCTGGTGTAGGTGCTAATTTAATACTGCTTTTAAGATAATAACGAGCTTTGCCTAAGAGTTTTTCTCGGAGGCTTAATCTTCCTAAGCAAAGAAATAATTCTGGTTCCTTCGGATATTTTTTAAGCCATAATTCAGCCGTTGGTAATTGTTTAAATTCTTTAATAGGGCGCGCTAAACCATAAGTCGTAACCAGAGCTGGATTCCATTTTTTTGAGTGTGTGTTCAATTAATGGAATAGCCCTATCTGCTTCATTAAGAGTTATTAAATAGCGTGTATAAGGTTCAATTAAATCAACGTCTTGTTGAAAATGACGAGGCAACGACTCCCAGGCCTTAATTAAAGGCTGCTTACCTTTTTGGTAAGCTTCAGCGAGCAAATTAATATAAGTTTCTTTTTCTAAAGCAGATAAAGTCTCCGGAGGTTCCACTTTAAATTTTCGTAAACCGGGAAATAAAAGGCGCAAATTTTGCCAATCTTGAAGTTTTAAATAGACTTGTTTTAATAATTTTAATGTATATTCATGATGAGAGTCTTTTTGATCTAAATGCTGCAAGGTAGCAAGTGCTTGTTCCCACTGGTGGTTACAAATTTGTAATTGTGCTTGAGTAAGACCCACAGCAATAGCAGACCCCTTAGTAGTCGCATGAGCCAAGCGTAGATAATTATCTCGACGTTCATAAGCCTGCTGGGCATTGGCGGCCTGAGCCGCGGACAAATAATTAATAAGAGGACTTCGAATCATTTTGGCCGACTTTGTCAAAGTCTGTTCGGCGCGCTGCCAGCGTCCTTTGGCAAGCTCAAACAAGCCAGTATTAGTGAGATGACGTCCGCGTCGATAAAGCCGCATTTTCCGCCATCGTTGCATATTCTTTGAAAGATGGATGGCGCGCCTGAGTAGGCGAAATATAAAATAAAGAAAAAGAAAGAGAACAATCAAAGAAATGAGAGCTACCCACAAGGTTGTCTCAATACTCCAATGATGGTAAATGATTAATACGTATCCGGTATCTTGAGCCATTTCCAGCCCTAGCCAAAGCGACAATAAAAGAAGAAGGAATAATAAAATTAAAAATTTCATGTTTTTTTATCCGAAACTGAAGTATTAGCAAGTGCCTGTAAGGACTTTAAAGAGGGAAGAGTAGGTTCAATATCAACTGCAGCTAAAGTTTGTATTCTCTTAATAAGCGCAGCTGTTTCGGTTTGATTAGAGTCATACTCAGCCAACCATTGAATGGCGGTACTCAAACTTTTTTGATAGAGCGAATAATTTCGATTGATTAGGGCCCATTGGGCTTGAGTTAATTTTAATTGGATGTTTTCTTTTAAAAATAAAGTTTGCTGAGGTTCCAATAAAGGTAAAGTAGGATAATCGATTCGCCGAATGACAAAGAGTTTCTTTAAGCCACCCAGATTATATTTGAGTTTTTCCCACCAATTTTTTTCTTCTGGGGTAGGTTCAGTTTTCGCCGATGTTATTTCAGAGAATTCCTTAGAGGGAAGCGGTGATAAATTACCTATGTCGATTTTTAATTGATCTAATTGGTCAGAGAGCTTCGTTACTTTAGTGAGCGCACTGGCAGAAAGATTGGTAATATCTTGATCGATTGCCTCCTTTAATAGAACGAGGCTCTCTTGGGAGGAGGATTCTAATTGTTGTCGTGCCATTTTCAGTAATTGAAGAGCGACCGCAAAATCCTTTTCGACCACCAAGTGCATATTGGCTAAACGGATTAAGTAAGAGGCTTCAGCAATATTTTTTTCAGAAGTAGCCTTAGTAAATTTTTGAGAAAGTTGAGCAATGTCTGCCTGATTAGCGTTAAGTGTTGCTTGCATTCGTGCTTGTGATTGTTGCAAATTGATTCTCAGTTCAGCTAGTTCACGTTCAAATTGATGGGTGCTGAGGTGGCGCCAAATAGCGATATTTGAGCCAATACATGCCAAAGCCAAAATAAGCGCAGTTATACTGAGCAATAAACCAGTGTTCCGTGGAGGGCGCGGTTTCAGCTTTTTAGGCAAGTCGTTTGAAGTAGACGTCTCAGGCACAGCTTTTCCTTATTGAAAAAGTAATTTGAATTACCTTAAATTAAGGTATCTGTTTTTGCAATGTTTCGATAATGGCTGTTTCCGTAGGATTCCCCTGCCATCATTACGTAATTAAAGCTATAAGAAATGGCAATATCACACATCCGTTCACTGATGACCAGTAATGGAATGCTTTGTAGCCATTTCCAGTGTGAAGAAAATAAAACCTTTAAGTGCTGCAGACTTTCCACACTCATAGATACCATAGCATGAATGGATATCTTAGTTAAAGTTTCGATTATTTGGGGACCTACATAAAGGCTTTTCTGTCGGTAGCAAAAAATTAGAAACGTCTTTGCTTCACGTTCTCTTAATTTATCCTTTAAATAAAGTCGGGTGTTTTAAGGTCGAGGTTTTTTCCACAAAAGAAAGTTATAGTTTTTCCGTGAATATCTTTTAGAATAGATATTAGAATAGATATAATTCCAGAAGGCCTTCGCTACTATATTTCTTCGGAAGCGCATTTACGGAAATTCCTCGTTGACGCAATGCGTTAGCTATTCCCGGCCCCAATAGCTACTATTATTTTTTGATTGGCTTTTGAAAGCTTAGATTGGGAGCATATCTTACAGCGTTAGCGCTTAAAAATAACATAAAGTCGCTGGAAAAAAGATTTTCTGGATTGTTTTGGGTCTACCTTTAGCGGTTTTATAATCAGCGTAGGAAATAAAATGACTTTCCCACCTATTTTTTCGATGTCATTTTTCAGTTTTTTTCTCTTGATCTTTGGGACGAGTAATGACTATAGTCTTATCTTTTAATCGATTGTTTCGCATAAAGCTCTATTTTCCATGCTGCATAAGCAGGTGTTTCGTAAGGGTGGACGCGCATTAATTCTTCGATTACAGCATGTAAATGCCCATCTTCGCAAACCATCTCTACTAAATATTCTTTAAAAGTTTCAATCTGGTCCTGGCTGCCTACATAGGGGTGACTGCCTTTTAGAGGACGATATTGTCCCACTCCTAAGGTCTGCCATGCACAGCAATCGTAATCGCCGACTCGCCCGGCCCCTTTTGCAAATAAAGCATTTTTAACCTCGTCTAAGTGTTCTTCAGGAACATAGAAAGTGAACTTGTACATGGTAAATTCCTCGCGCGAATAAAGTGTTTTGTATTATATAATTAGATTAATGGGAGCGGAATAGTATTAGTGATCTAAAGTTTCTTGGAACTTATAGTAGAAATTTTCCATTGCTTCATAAGTAATTTGTCCTGGTGCTGATTTTGCTTCTTCCAGAGAGGCGAAGGTTAAATACCCCCTAATAGTGGTGACAATAATCGGGTCGTTTTTCCCTGATCGCCCATGCCAAGAACAATCATATTTTCGTTTTCTTTTTTATTGAGTAGTAATTGAAATAAAGTTTTAACATCAGTTTGGCTATTCGTCATAACTGCAAATTTTAGAACATCGGGCTTAAAATCCCACATATGCGCTGCGATAGTTTTGAGTTCTTTGAACTCCGGAGTTTTTTGAAATTATGATAAGAGAGAATAAATTTAGCTTTTTTGTTTTGAATAGTAATTTTATTTGCAAGGTAAAGATCAATGTCCAAATAATTAAATCCGAGATTATTTCCCACTTGTAGAATTTTATTTTGCTCTTCCAAGGTGCCTTCAAATTTTCCGCCATCCTTTTTAGCGCGGCAGCATAGGATAGATTTTTTATTGGTGTGTGTAGCAATAACATCTAACATTTCTGGATTTATATCTTGAATGAAGTCCACACGAAGCTCTATAAAATCAGTCAGATTTTGAGCTTTCTCGAGTTGCAATAAAAACGATTCGAAAGTTAGCCCAATTACTGAGACACAGATTTTTAAGTTGCTCAACATTTTTGTTTTAATTCCGTCAATATCGAATTAGCGCCTTGCTTTAAGAGTTCTTGAGCAGACTGCAAAGAGTTTGCGCCTCTTCGGATTTGTGCCCTTAACCGTTAGTATAGAGAACCAAAGAACCCTATGGATTTCCTATCATAGCAGAGAGAGAAAAATCTTCGTTATTGAAAGATTCCATACGCTGCAATGGGGGTGAAGCAATCGCCGCCGAGTTTGTAGTTAACAGCTTGTTCTGAAATTACAAATTTCCGTGTTTTTTATCATCGAGGGGTTTCAATAAGTCATGAATTTGGGTATCTTCCTTTAACGAAGAGATCTTTCCCGCCACTTTGGGCTAATGACCTTTTGTTAGGGGGGTCGTCTTCCGTGGTTCCACCCGATGATAGTGAAATGAATGCTAAGATTATTTTTTTGAAGTTGTTGTTTTACAATTTCTGCTTGCCGCAGTGCCAATGGACTTTTCCGGCTGGTAATGGTGATTTTTCTTCTACTGATCATCAATCGTTTGTACGACTTAGTTTATCTAACAATAAATCTTTGCGTTCCCAAAGCAAATTTAGCCATTGCTGGAAATAACGACGAAAATCACGATCTTCATAATAATCACCGATAAGATCAGCAGCTAAAGGTAACAATTCATAATGAACGGTAATAGTAGAATGGTCACCGCGAAAATATTTCCATAAGGTGAGTGGTTGAGAATAATGGATGGTCACATTTAAAATTCCACTCAATTCCTTTTGCAATTCTTTTATAACAATCGCAATCCCACCCGATTTCGGCTTTAACAAATGCATATAAGGAGAAGATTGGCGTTGCTGCTTAGCAATTGTAAAACGAGTACCTTCTACAAAATTCATTACTGTGGTTGGGAATTCTTTAAATTTTTCACATGCTTTTTTTGTGGTTTCGATATCTTGTCCTTTCAATTCTGGTTGTTTGCGAATTGCCTGGGGGGAATACCGGCGAACGAAAGGATAACCTAAAGACCAGCAACTCAGACCGAGTATAGGCAAGCTCCATAGCAGCTTTCGTTTCATAAAAAATTTAATGACGGAAATTTTATGACCGAATGCGCGTCCAAGCACTAATATATCAAGCCAGGTTTGATGATTGCTAATTAAGAGATACCATTTATTAGGAGAAAGATTGCCTTCGCCTTCAATTTTCCAGCGATGACGGCGCACACTTAGAAATTTACTAGAATTAATGGCCCAGAGAGTAGGAAAGAATAAAGCAATTTTCATTACCGCCCGATACCAAGATTTAATCGGCATGAGTCGAGCTAGAAGACCAAAAATAAGCGCAAGTACTCCTAAGATAAAAGAAGGAATGATATAGAGAAAAATAAGAAAAGCTCCTAACGGAAAATTAAAGAAACGCCGCATTTGCTAAATCATCCTTATTCTTAAAACCCCATTTCTTCTTGAGTAGCGCTGTTCTTTAATTGGCTGGCTGGCTTGTTGATAAACATCGCCGACTTTTAGTTGAGCTTGAGGTTTGAAAATACATTGGTATTGATTAGATGCCTTACAATTGGCGTAACCACCTAAATTTTTACTCCACTTCCTGCCAGTAGGTTGATATACAAGCAGATTGTATTCCAAGGTGATGGGGAATGTCATTTTTTCGTTAGAAGCATAAGCATAAAGGCAAGTGATATTTCGTAGGTTTACCTCCTGCCATTGGGTCCATAAAAATTTATCTATATGAGTGGCAAAGGAAGCCGCATAACTTAGCCAACCGTTTTTCGCAAACCAAACCATTTTCGGAGAATCTTTTTGAAGATCGCTTATTTTGGGGCAACTGAGATAACCAGAGGGCAATCCATTGGTAGGTGTTCGGAATTCTGGGTTTGCGGGACTACTATTTGCGGGACTACTACTACTATTTGCGGGACTACTATTTGATGGGGAAGCCAGCACTATTTGGGAAAAGACAGAAAAACCAACGATATAAAGGATAGCAGATAGTAATTTCACGACAAAATACTCAGTTTAATTTTTGTTTATGTATTATAAATCTATATGCTCCAGGATTGAAGCGGGAACTCCTAAAAAATGAGAAAACATTGAAGTTCCTCGGGGTTTTATTTATGCTGTCCTCGTGAGATTTTTACGATTATACTCTTGTTAGTTTTTAACTCCTCTTCTCCCATCTATTTTCCTCGAAGATAGCTAATTTTTTAGTATAACAGATATTCATTTTGATCCATTTGATACATGTGAAAGCAAAAAGAGTATTTTTCCTTTCATTATTAATTTAAAAACAGCCCCTGTAGATCAATGGACTGTCATTTTTGAACAATATGAGCTAAAACGTTATCTACCTATGGTCCAAGATACAGATCAAGATACAGATTAACCTCTTTTAAAGTCGATACTCAATGGATAGAAAATCCTAGGAGCACAAAATTAGCCTTCTTTTGTGCTCTCCTGATAAGCGACTATCTGGCGCATGATTACAAAGAGAAATATACACCCTATTCAGGGGATTCCTCCTTTAAAGGATATCAATTTTTTGTGCAGAAAACGACGCAGTTTTTAACAAATGAGTTCCACACTACCTTTCAAAAAATGCCCATTTATTTTGCTATAGGTAATAATAATTCTTATGGGGAAGACTATTATTCCGAATCGGAAGGAGATTTTTATAGTGATATGGCTAACCT
This sequence comes from Coxiella-like endosymbiont, assembly GCF_030643785.1. NCBI lineage: Bacteria > Pseudomonadati > Pseudomonadota > Gammaproteobacteria > Legionellales > Coxiellaceae > Coxiella-like endosymbiont. Next base: position 250,817 of record NZ_CP094378.1, read on the forward strand.
CTAGTCGATTTTTTTGATGAGCGCGCGGCGTGGATCAGGCGAGTTTTCTTTTCAAACCCTTCCCTATACGGGTTATTATAAAATTACGCCCCGGATCTCCTAAATAATAGAATTTTAGTATTAAGTTCCGTGTTTTTTTCGGCAAAAGCTTAGCTCAGAGCCCCCGGTGTTGCGGCTGCCCCGCTCAGGAGGAGTTAAAATGGCTGCAACAAATACTTTCCCAAGCAGTTCTCCAACATCATCCGGGTTTGGTTGGTATTTTCATATTCCCTTTGGAATTGGTGTTTATAAAACGTTGAATTCGGGAAAGACAACGTCTTTATGTCAACCTGATGATCTACGACAATTTCTCTCTTTTATATCTGAATATAGTTCCGTGATTAATGGCATCTTCAGATCTCATCTTCATATGGACGGGTTTTCTCTAGTAAGAAATAATTTAAATGAAGAAATTTTAAAGAAATTTTTGATAGCTACATTCCTGCAATAAGTCCGAGATTTGGCAATAATTTTGTATTTAAAGTATTTTCAATACGATGTCAGCAGTTTTATGTAGTTAATTTTCATACTTATTATTTGCCTATTAATAAAAATTTGCCTATTAATAAAAATATTTCTTCTGCCGATCAACATTGGCAAATTTTATATAGTTTTAACGAAAAATACCAACTTCAGTGTACGCACTGTTTATTAATTAACGGAATGGAAAAGTTGGAGCGAACCAATCCATTAGTTCAATTCTATAAAGAATATTATACAACGGGTACGGACAGACAACCTATCGAAAGAGATCTAAGCGCACGCTCTTATTTCTTCCTGCGATTGGGTAATCGTGATGGAGAAAGTAAAATCAGTACGTGAGTTGGTTTAAAGGCCGAAGTTTACACATTTCAGACAGAGAGGAACTTATTTGCAATTATTTCTGCTAAATTAAAAACAAATCCAAATATTCGTTGTATTTTAGTCGATGAAGCTCAATTTTTAAAAAAATTACAGTTGAAAGAATTAGCTTTAGTGGCCGATGAATTAAATGTTCCCATTTTAGCTTATGGGATTCGCGCCGATTTTCAAGGCGAATCCTTTAAGGGCAGCCTTTATCTTCTGGTATGGGCAGATCTTTTAATCGAAATAAAAACTATTTGCTACTGTCTGTGGTCGCAAGGCTACAAATGAATTTACGTATTGATGATGAAGGGAATACTGTTCGTTGAGAGGGAAAGCAGTCGAAATTGGCGGTAATGAACGCTTTTTTGGTTAGGACAAGCCTCTATAATTGCCTCAGCTGAAAATTTTCTGGTCTACTATAATTGAAGTATAAATAACTACATAAAGGACTTTACAAAAAGAAGTTAAAAAAGAAATGCCTCGTTACAAACGGGGAAAGGCTCATAGTAGTCCTAAACACGAAAAAGTAAAAAGTCGAAAACAAGCAATCACCATCTACTTGTCGAAAGTGCGTAAAAAAGGGAGTTAAAGTTCCCAAGAAAGCGCAATCGCGACAAGCCTGTGCACATTTCTTCATTTTATCATCCCCGATAGTTTCGCAGGATTGGGCACAAGCTTCACAAAATTCGGCGCAAGTTTGGCAGATGGATTTTTAAAATTTAGAATTGCACGTCATAAAGTCAGCACTTGTTTGACAGATTTGAATACAGTCCATCATCATACGTAGGTGGCTTTGGCTTGGTTCAGTGTGCTTACCACCTTCCTGAATACAATGGTTGTATAATATTTTGGCATATATGGCGACAATCCCAATAAGTTTTAATATAACCTTCTCTTTTTTCCTGATTCATAAAGACCTCCTTAAATTGTCTCTCATTTAGTTACAGTTATCCGTTAACGATAACTTCCCAATTGGGGATGTAAGACTTGACCGGACATATATAGAGATAGAATCAGCTGAGACCAAAAAAATGTAACAGCAACCTCCTTGGGTTCCCACTGCCCGACCTGTTGTGGGAACGCTGCTAGCAAATTCTTGGATTGGCTGAATTATTCACCAAGATATCAATTTTTTTAAACTTTTAAGTGGTATCTTTTACCACTAATTGGCAAAAAGCAGGGTCAGCTATATTTCCGGACAAAAGAAGGCATTTTCGTCCTTTTGATTCAACTGCTTTCTGAGTGGCAGCGGAATCCTTATGTTCATTGAGGTAGGTGTAATTACTATATCCGCACCTTCAATATCAAAAGCGACGGCAACGGGAGCGGCCGATGCCGCTATCACCTCCAGTCCATCACCTCCAGTGATATATAGATAGCTACTTTGTTGAGAAGTTTATCACTGCCTTGGTAATCAGGATCTTGGTATTTAGGACGAGGAATCATTTTGGACTCAATTCTGAGTTGAGTTTTTTGCTTCTTGGTAGGGGACCCCCGCCTGCTTGCTTTAATTTTCGCTCGGGGGGTCACAGCATTCTTTCTCAATATCTAGAGATTAACTGTACCTCAACAGAGGAAAGGGATCAAGTAATACGAAATAGTTGCCACATATTTTTACAGTTCTTCACAGCTATTCTTCTAAATACTTTTTCTATATAATGCTCTCTTAATTTAGTCGGAGAGCACTTTATGGTGGAACCGGCATTGACTGTGTCGATGATGAATTCAAAAAGCATTACTTACGATTATCCCGTGCAGCCTTGGGATGTTTATTTCACTGCTTCACTCTTTTTCTTCTTCGAATGCGTGCAGCTTAATATGTTTAATGTGTTAGGTCCTGATTTAATGCGTGATTTTCATATTAGGGCTACCTGTTTAGGCCATCTATCAGCAAATTATTTTTATGCCAATGTTCGTTTTTCTGTTTCCTGCTGGGATGCTCTATTCAATCGAGTATCGACGCGAAAAGTAATCATTTTAGCTATGGCAGCTAGCATAGTTTGTACGTTTGGCTTCGCAGTTTCCACATCGATTTGGCAGGTGACCCATGTCGTTTTGTTACCGGAATTGCGGGATCCTTTCTGCTTATTAAGCAATGTTTGCTTAGCTTCCGATGGTTCGAGCCTCGTCAGATGGCTTTAGTTATCGGCTTGATCGTGACTCTGGCTATGATCGGAGGAATGGTTGCACAACCCCCCTTTTTTACCTTGCTGACGGATGCCCTGGGGTGGCGAATGACCCTACTCATCGACGTTATGCTCTTGTTGATTGTCTTATTAATGAAAGATTTCCCTCGGGGGTTAGGACAGTCTTTTTCGAGAGTATCAAATGCATTTGCACGGCCTAGGTTTTTGGCGCGGAGTATTGTGGCGAACTGTAAAAAACAGCTAAAATTGGTTAGGTGGTCTGTATACTTCGTTAATGAATTTGCCGATTTTTTGCTAGGTGCTATGTGTGGAAGCCTTTAATTTAGTTCAAATTCGAGGGTTGGACACGCGAGTTGATGCTTTTTTTGTAACCTCTATGCTGTTTAGAGGCACTATTATTTTGGTGCTCCAGTAGTGGGATGGTTGTCAGATAGAATCAAATGTCGGCGAACACCTATGATGGTGGGCGCTGTTATTGCGTTACTTCTAATTTTATTATTGATGTATTTACCGAATTTATCATTGCTAGCCTTATTAATTATTTTTTTGGGACTCGGATTTATTACTAGTACACAGATTGTTAGTTATCCTTTGATCGCTGAAAGTAATCCCTTGGCTCTAACTGGCACTGCGGAGGGCATGGGCTTCCGTCTTGATTATGTGGGGGGTTACGCAACATCTATTTGCACGACTAAATGGAATGGCAATGGGCCACATCAGATTGTTAACCATGTGCTTTTATTTTTATCCAGCGATTACCAATTCGCGCTGGCGATTATGCTGCTGGCTTTTATATTAGGATTAGTCATGGCGTATTTATCTAGGGAAACCTATTGCATCTCTTATAAAGAAAGACAAATACAAAGATGAAAGAATCTCTAATTAATTTTGATAATTCTCTTAAGCTATCAGAGTCAGTTCCACATACCAATCTTTGGCAAGCTTGGGTGGTATGTTTGTCGGCATCTCTTTTTTTCTTTTATGAATTTATTCAGATGAATATGTTTGATGCAATTAGCCTTCCACTAATGCGGGCTTTCCATATCCAAGCAACTCAATTAGGGCAATTATCTTCTTTTTATTTTATCTCAAATGTTATTTTCCTTTTTCCAGCAGGCATGTTACTCGACCGATATTCCACCCGGAAAATAATTTTGTTCTCACTCAGCGTTTGTATTTTAGGCATTACCGCTTTTGCGCTAACCACTTCATTATTTTCCGCTTGCATTTTTCGCTTTTTGATGGGTATTGGAAGTGCGTTTTGCTTTTTAAGTGTCATACGCTTAGCTACACGTTGGTTTTCTTCCACACGATTGGCTCTGGTTACAGGCGTCATTGTGACTATGGCAATGCTAGGAGGAATGGCAGCGCAAACACCTCTTACCTTATTAGCAGAGGCATTAAATTGGCGAAAGGTTTTATTAATAGATGCGGCTTTTGGCTGCTTAATTTTTTTGATTATTGCGAGTGTTGTGAAGGATTTCCCTCATTATTATCTCGAACATCATCGTGTGGAACGTCAGCAAATTAATGATATTGGTTATTGGAAGAGTATGGGGTTAGCTTTTTTAAAATTACAAAATTGGCTAGGTGGAGTATATACTTGTTTAATGAATTTGCCTTTATGCTTGTTGGGAGGAATTTGGGGCATATTATATTTAAGTGATGCGCATCACGTTCCCAAAATTGAGGCTACCTATATTACGAGTATGTTATTTATGGGAACTGTCGTGGGTGGACCTCTAGTAGGGTTTTTATCTGATAAAATTCGTTTACGAAGATTGCCGATGTTAGTAGGTGCTGTTTTATCGTTAGCCTTAGTGTTAGCAATTATAGAAATACCCCATTTATCATTCTTTTCTTTGCTTATACTATTTTTGGCAATGGGTTTAACCACTAGTAGTCAAATTATCGGATATCCTACAGTCGCTGAAAACAGTATATCCGTAATAACAGCTATGTCAGTCAGCGTTGTTAGTATTACTACTATGGGTGGACAGGCGATCTTCCAACCCTTATTTGGCCGTCTCATGGATTTACATACGATTTATTTTCATCATTCAATGGGTGTTTACGTGGCTTCAGATTTTCACTGGGCTATGTTGATTTTACCTATCGGATTTTTAATCGCTCTAGGTGCTGCTCTTTGTTTACGAGAAACTTATTGTCGTTCTCGCAATTAATAAAGGAAAATTAGAATGCCGACTGGCATAGAATAGAAAGACTTTTATTTCGCATTAATCTTATTAATAGTAGAAGCCCCGTAGGCAGTTTTTTAGGTAGTTTATTTGGTGTTGATGGGGTGGTAGTTGTTCTAGTTCCTGTATTATTAACAATTTCACCCTTTTTCTATGTGGCCCATAGAGCTGTTATGCATACTGCGGTCGGAACTTCTCTCGCTTTGGTCGTTCCCAATGCTTTTCTCGCTGCGCAGCATCAGTACAAAATGGGTAACTTTTATTTTCCATTATTGAAACAATGGGTGCCTTTTGTGATTGTGGGAGCTATTATGGGAGTTTCCATAATGAAATTTATTCCCAATACGTATTTAAAAATTTTTTTCTATTTGTTTATATGCTGTCTTTCTATATTTTTTTTTGAAAAAAAGAAAAAAGTGATGCAAAGTTGGGCTAACCTCAGGGGTTGTGGGAATGCGTATAGCAGGAATATTAATCGATAGATTTTTAGTTTTGTTAGAAATGGGTGGGGGAACTTTTAGTGTGTCTCTTTGTAAGTTTTATAATTATCCTTTAAAAAAATCCATCGCGTTTGGATCAACTACTAGTATTTTTATTAATTGTATAGGACCAATTGTATAGGGACATCGGAGTTATTATCAGTGGGATAGGAACCCACTGTTGCGGGGGCGGCCCCTTATTCGCTGGGGTTTGTGAATATTCTGGCTTTTATCTGCGTTCTACCTACTATCGTAATTTTTTTGCCTCTGGGAGTTAAGCAGCCAATCGCTTATCAATAAACCGTTTAAAAATAGCTTATACCATTTTTCTATTTTTTATTAAATATTAATATAGTTTGATAGTTTGAGAAGCAATAAATTTATTACTTTTCAATATTGATTATAAAGAAGGGCTCATGTCAATGAATAAAACTATCTTTTTTGTTAAAAATTATCTTTCCTATAAAGAAATAGCTCTATGATAAGACAATAAATATTGTGTTTATGTTTCGCCTCAGAGCCTGAGTATTCGTTATAACAACACTATAATTTCCGAAGGTCAACCTGCTGATTCGACACTCGTACAGCACCTGCTAAAAACCGATAAGAAAATAAGCTTCCAGAGAGGTGATCTAAATATTTGTTTGTCTTTGTGGACTGATGAGAGTCTTTTGGTAGATTTTACTGCCAAAAATATGGCTGTCATTATCTTTTCTATTGTATTGTAGGAGGAGAAGCAAAAACTCTGGTTTTTACCCATTATGGGATAGGAAAAAGCGGATATCCGTGACTAATCCGACCTGTGTGAATTATTTAACAAACAATATGGGGGGTGTTCAGAATAAAACCGAGAGGCCACTTCTGGATTATCCATACAATTTCTAGGCGCGCTGTATTTAGATTTTTTAGCTACTTTTATTGTTGACAATATTTATGACAACCAATATTGGTTTAATAAGTCGGGGAATAATTTATTAGTCTTTTTTTCAAAAAATTAATACTTTGAATATCAATCAACATTTTTCTTATCGTATTTTTATTGCAAAGCCGACTATTGTTTCTATTGAAAAAACTTATCTCGCCAATAAAAAATGACATAATCAGTTTGTTACCCTAGCTTAGAAAGAGGAAGTAGCTCCAAACATCCAAAAGCTCTATGGAGCTCCTATGTTTATTTATGGAGGGGTGAGCTCATTGGGGCTTCGAACGTGAATTGGAAGAAATTATATTGGAAGAAATTATAAAGTATTCTTTTAGAAGAATTGCATGCTCCGTCTGCAAATATCGTCAAATATCTTGTATATTTAGGAAAAACTAAATATCAGAATATTGTTTTGCAGACATTAGCAGATCAACCTTGGATTTCTAATTGAGATAAATATGAGTTTGAACAATTGATGATGCATTTAGTAAAAAATGAATCTCTTTATAAGAGATCTAGATTCGTTTCCGTATGGTTAAATTCTGAAGCTGCTTCCCTATTAAAGAAAGGAAAAAATCGGTTAACAACAAGCGGAGCAAATTGAATTTAATAAAAATCTAATTCAACTAATTTTTATCAGTGCAATTAATAAAGTTTCTGAATGGAGAAATAGAGTTTTTTTGGACGTTGTCACAATTGCAATCTATCGGCCTTTATCACGCGGCGGCTTAGGTTTAATGATCGTTCGCTAGGGATTCTGCATCGAAATGTTATCAAAGAAGCTGTAAAAAATGGCTATCTAGTAGCTCTTTACGATTCCTACAATTCAACTAAAAAGTGCGCTAAAAATACTTACTGCTTTATTTAAAAATAATCAAGCCCTTTATCAAAAAGATACGATCATTGATCAGAAGGATGCTCCATTTCATAGATTCCTTAATATTGGACAGACGTTAAATTCGAGCTTTTCTATGCTAGAAGTAAATACTGCCTTCGAGAAACATTAAAAAATTTACTAAATACATTCCAAATACCTTTTAATTATTGATTTTTTGATACGGATTGTGCAGGAGAACTTTATAACGATTTTTCAAAAGCATATAAAATGACTAAAGCAAAAGACATAAAAAATTGCTTGGAACGAATGTGTTATGTAATGGAGCAAGAGCATCTTATAATTGGAACGAAAGACAGTGATGATTATGGTGCGAACGTTATCGAATTTGGTCACGGCAATATTACCGCCGGTATTTGAGATAAAGATATACGAAGAAATTAGGCGTCTCAATTTTCCATTGGAGATTCCTCCAAAATATGTTAAATTAATCCCGTTAAAACCTCTCATTTCTGAAATTTATTTTTCACTTAAATATAGTATTCCTTTACTTAAATATAGTATTCCTTTTGTATTAATTGATCTATCATAATAGCGTGATCGTTAGCGATCATTGAGAATATGCCACATTTAAATTTCCGCAAGAAATAATTAATAACATTCTTGAAACATTTCTCTGATTGTCCTCCTCTACTTCACTTAGAGCGGTTTTATTGTCAGAAGCATAAACAATTTTTGAAATTTTATTTGCCGACGTAACAAAACTTTACCTTGATGGTTGTGGGCACCAAGATGGTCGACTTTCATTATCTCAGCCAAAATCGATTAATAAAAACAACCGCATTTAGTAATGATATTCCAAGTGGTTACCACTTTTTCAGAGAGTCCCTACAGTTATTTATGGAATAAAATTCTTGAAAATTTCTAATTCTTTTTAAGCGTGAAAAGCGAGTGCTAAAATTCTTTCCAACAGAAAAAATATTAATGGGGAAATAATACGATTAAAAATCCTACCAAAAAAGTAATTGTTGCAAGGTGTGTTTCTCTGGCACCTTATAAAGTTTCTATTAATAATTCTTCGTCTATCAGGTAAAGTAAGGCAGGAACTTCAAAATAAATAATTGCTATTTGAATACTGTAAAATAAAGCAGAAACGACACCAAAGTCCAACAAGGTCCCCAATAAAATACAAAGCGAAATGAGAAAAATAACAATAATACCACTCAGTTTTTTAACATTTACTTTTGGCCATGTACTTTTGGCTATGTTTATAAAGTAGTTTCCATACTGAGAAAAAGAGTTTCTAGAGCAATCCTAAGGCCATAGTAATTCCGCTACTTTGACTTTCCAAAAGCAAACCCCTACTAAGATACCATCAATAAAAATATCGATTACTACAAAAATGATGAGCGATAAGGGTAGTTTTTTAAAGCTTGGATAAATACAGAAAGTTTATGGACAAGCCATTTTGTGAAAAGCATCACAGCAACGCCTGCAGAAAATCCAAGGGCGATAATCCAGCGGATTTCGTGATAAATTAATACAGGGTAATTCTACAGCAACTGCAGCGAAAACGACTCCTACTGCAAAGTGTTGGACTACGCTTCGTTAAGGCTGGAGTAGATTTTAAGAAGCTTAAAATCGCTCCGATTAGCATTAATGGCGACAAGGGATGGTTATATCCTAGGCACTAATACCCAGGAAGTATTTATGACAATGCTTCCAATTTCGCATAACTGGATACCAGCCATTTTTCTCCATGGTTGTCAAATTTGACTTGTAGACAAGTGTGTTCACCTTGGCATTCGTAATTAATAATGATACCACTACCAAATTTTGGATGATTAACACGCTGTCCTACATAAAATTCGGTCTCACTCGCTTGAGGTCGTTGCGTAGAGGTAATAGAAACTGGTCGAGATATTTTAAGTGTGGATCGGACCGCATTGATTAATGCTGGTGGAATTTCATTCAAAAATCGTGAAGGCTGATTAAATTTTTCTAGGCCGTGTAAATGTCGATATTCGGCGTAAGTTAAAATTAATTTTTCTTTAGCACGAGTCATTCCCACATAACATAATCGCCGCTCTTCTTCTAATCCATTTTCACTATCTGTAGACATGTGATGAGGAAACAAGTTTTCTTCTAATCCACTTATAATAACTAAAGGAAATTCTAGTCCTTTAGCAGAGTGTAAAGTCATCAAATTTACGGAATCACTGTGTGAACTTGCTTGCTCTTCACCAATTTCTAAAGCGACGTGAGAAAGAAAAGCATCTAGGGGTGATAATAAAATAGTTTCGTCCGTCATCAGTTCTGGGATAAATTGCGAGGTGGCGCTGACTAATTCTTCTAAATTTTCGACGCGGGAAAGTCCTTTTTCGCTTTTATCTTTTTTATAGAGAGCAAGCAAACCACTTTGATTTAGCATTTTTTCCGTTTGTTCAGCTAAAGAAAGGTTTTTTGTTTGCGCACTGAGTGCTTCGATTAAATTTAAAAATTGTTGTAAGGCATTAAGGGCACGAGCACTCAAACCCTGATTATTAATTAAATGCATTGCAGCTTGCCATAAAAAAATGCCTTGGTCACGAGCGGCAGCACGCAACGTTATCAGTGTGGTATTACCAATACCACGGGTGGGGGTATTGATAACGCGCTCAAAAGCAGCATCATCGTGGCGGTTGGCTAATAAGCGCAAATAGGCAAGTGCATCTTTAATTTCTGTCCGTTCGAAGAACTTTAGGCCCCCATAAATGCGATAGGGGATTTGTCGATCGATAAGATGTTCTTCTAATAAACGAGATTGAGCGTTAGAACGATAAAGAATTGCGATATCGCTGTATTTTCGTTCTTGTTGTATCCACGATTCAATGCATGAGATGATGTAAAAAGCTTCATCACGTTCATTGAAAGCCGTGTATAGATTAATTCGCTCGCCTGTATTGCTCGCGGTCCATAATTTTTTTCCGAGACGGTTCTTATTATTTTCAATAACGGCATTGGCAGCGTGGAGTATGGTTTGTGTTGATCGGTAATTTTGTTCTAAACGAATCGTTTGAACATCAGTAAAATCCCGAGAGAAACGATGAATGTTTTCTATCTTCGCGCCGCGCCAACTATAAATAGATTGATCGTCGTCTCCCACCGCCATCATTCCCGTATTGTTCCCCATCAAAGCACACAGCCAGGCGTATTGGATAGTGTTGGTATCTTGAAACTCGTCCACTAAAATGTGATGAAAGCGTTGTTGATAGTGATGGCGAATCGATGGCACATCGCGGAGTAATTCAAGCGAGCGCAATAATAATTCCGAGAAATCAACGAGCCCACTTCGGCGACAAACTTCTTCGTAGGCTTTATATAGTTTGACTAGAACTTCTGTGAAATAGCTGTCATCGCTATTAGCCACTTGATGAGGTCGCCGACCTTCTTCCTTTTGCTTATTGATAAACCATTGGGTTTGTTTAGGGAGCCATTGAGTTTCTTCTAAATTGAGGCTTCGTTGAACACGACGAATTAAACGGTATTGATCGTCGGAATCAAGAATCTGAAACGATTGGGGTAGATCGGCTTCTTTCCAATGTGCTCGGAGTAAACGATGAGCCAAACCATGAAAGGTCCCCACCCACATTGCCGTAATGGGAATACCCAGAATCACTTCAATTCGTCCTCGCATTTCGTACGCGGCTTTGTTCGTAAAAGTCACTGCTAGGATGCTATAAGGAGACACACCCTGTTGTTGGATAAGCCAAGCAATGCGATGAGTTAATACACGCGTTTTACCACTGCCTGCGCCGGCTAGAACACGTACGTAGGGAGATAAGGAGGTAACTACCTCTTTTTGTCGAGGATTTAATGATTGTAAAAGAGCCAAATTTTCCATGTCGGCTATTGTACCCGAACTGTGCCGAGGTTGACAGAAGCCTATGAACTAGCGATGATATGGCTCCATGCCTAAATTTGAACAGAAACCGCGATTGCTCAGTGGCGATACGCCAACAGGGCGTCTCCACCTGGGACACTGGGTAGGTTCAGTTGAAGATCGGGTTTCCCTCCAGGATGAATATGAATGTTATTTTTTGCTCGCCAATACTCATGCGTTTACTACTCGGGTTGAAAAACCTGAGGAGATTCGCCAAAGTACATTAGACATCGCTCTCGATTATTTAGCGGTGGGTATTAATCCCGAAAAAAGTATAATCTTTATTGAATCGGATGTCCCAGCTATTTTGGAGTTAACGGCTTTTTTTAGTATGCTCATTCCGTTTCCCCGTTTAATGCGAAATCCCACTATTAAAAATGAAATTCGAGATAAAGAATTGGGGGACAATTATTCGATGGGGTTTTTATTATATCCGGTTATGCAAGTAGCTGATATTTTGTCGGTTCGTTCTAAAATCGTCCCTGTAGGTGAAGATCAAGTTCCCCACCTAGAATTAACTCGTGAGGTGGCGAGGCGTTTTAATGAATTGTATTGCGGAGTAGACCCGCATAGTGAAGATAAAGATTATTTAAAGGCCGGTGGTTTATTTCCAATACCGGAAGCTAAGGTTGGGCGTGTCCGGCGATTAGTTGGAACTGGGGGGCCTAGCAAAAATGGCCAATTATTGAAAATGAGTAAATCGCTAAATAACGCCATTTTTTTAAGTGATCCGCCGGATGTTGTGCGAAAAAAATTATGAATATGTATACGGATCCAAATCGTTTACGTATGACGGATCCAGGAACGGTTGAAAATAATCCCCTATGGATTTTTCACGACATCTTTAACCCTGACAAAAAATGGGTAGAACAAGCGAAGCAGCATTATCGTGAAGGTAAAATTGGTGATGTAGAATGTAAAAAGCGCTTAGTAGACGTATTATTAGAATTTTTGGCGCCTCTGCAGAGACGTCGTGCTGAATACGAAACGAATCATACGCACGTATATAAGATTTTGCAGAATGGTACCGATCAGGTTAATGATATTGCGGACGAAACATTACGCCTTGTAAAGGAAGTAACCCGGCAGAATTATTTTTAACCTACTTAACAAGGCGCTAAATGGATAAAATTTCTGTGCATAGAATTTCTTTGAAAAGTGAAATAAGTTGGATTTAAGAGCAAAATTCTTGACGTTTTCTAAAAAGTCGTTAACATAACTGAAATGCCGATTTGATCATCAGCTTGCGGGCACTAAATAGCTAAAGCGGTTGAACCATTATTGAGTTCCTGCCAAATTGCTTGCGCAATCATTACGGTAATCTTTATATCAATGATATAAGGAGATACTACGTGGTTTACGAACATAATTTAAGTTTTCGTTTCATTAGAATTATAAACGTGAGATGAAAAAAACCATAGAAGCTTGTTAGCGAGGAGAAATTTCATAAAAGCAATTGCATCAACAAGCCTTTCAATTACAGCCTTCTCATTGTGAAGATTCAAATGAGTGCCGGTCTTGATTTTATCTCTGTAGGTGATTTTGTTGGTATGACCATGTTTTGGATACCGCGTTAATGGTTGAGCAATTCCTTCAAGTTTTCGGGAATTAAATTTAAATCCAATTTTGACACAATGTTTTGCACGGCTCGGGGTCAAGCAAGCCCCTAATGGGATTAAAACATCGGCTTGTGAAATGACTAAGTAGTTTGATACGAATTATTACTATATTGTTCCTGAATTTACCGTGGATCAAACCTTAGAATTTTCAGACGAAAGAATTATTCGAATATACAAAATTGGCTCTGGAAAAAGGTTACCGAGCAAAGCCTGTTATTTTAGGTCCTCTATCATTTTTGTGGTTAGGGAAAGTAAAAGGGAAACCTTTTGATAAATTATCCTTAATGGAAAAATTGATTCCCGTTTACAATGAAATTTTTAATCAATTAGCTTATCTAGGAGTGGAATGAGTTCAAATTGACGAACTAATTCTAATTTTAGATTTACCCATTGCAAAGCTATCAAAAGATCGATTTTTCTAATTTTAAAAGTTTATTGGCTACTTATTTTGGTTTCTTCGAAGGTAATTTATCCATCGTCTTCCAGTTACCAATAGATGGTTTGCATATCGATTGCTGTCGAGCACCAGAGCAGTTTAATTCTCTGTTGACTCAATTTCAAAAAGAAAAAGTATTGTCGCTAGGCATTGTGGATGGGCGTAATATTTTTGGCGTAACAATTTACATCGTTCATTAATTTTTTTAGAGTAATTTTTTTAGAGAAAGCTTAAATTTCTTTAGGTAACAGATTATGGATGGCGTCTTCTTGTTCGTTATTACATGTATCCATTGATTTGGATCAGGAAAATAAATTGGGTATTGAATTGAGATCATGATGATCATTTGCCAAACAAAAGGTTGAAGAAGTAACGTTATTAGCGCGCGTGGTTTGTAGGAAAGTCGAGAAAGTATTGCTATTGCTGTATTGCGCTATCGGAAAATAATCAGTTCATTTTATCTCGAAAAACTTCTGGGCGAATTCACAATGCAAATGTACAAAAACGATTAACTACTATTAATGAACGATGGATGCGGCGTCAAAACGAGTACGCTATACGTAAAGAAGTACAAAAAAAGTATCTAAACTTGCCTTTATTTCCTAGTATTACCATTGGTTCGTTTTTAAAAACCCCAGCGGTTCGTTGTTTGCGACGAAATTATAAGCAAGGGATTTTAGATGAAGTGACCTACGAAGAAAATATTCGTCAACATATTGTTGAAGTAATCGGTGTCCAGGTTGACTTAGGATTAGATATGCTAGTGCATGGTAAAGCAGAACGGAATGACATGGTGGAATATTTCGGAGAATTTTTGGAAGGAATAGCATTACTTCCAATGGTTGTATTCAGAGTTACGGTTCGTGTTGTGTTAAACCCTCGATTATATATGGTGATGTTAATCGTGATCGTCTCATGACTGTGCATTGGATTGAATATTTCCAGTCAACTTCACCACTAAACCCGTTAAAGGTATACTGACAGCCCTCTTATCATTCTTGCTTGGTCATTCGTTCGTGATGTCAACCCACGTTCACAGACAGCCAAACAAATTGCTTTAGCTTTGCGTGATGAAGTACACGATTTAAAGGCCGTAGGTGCGGGTGCGTAAGTATCAATTTCATTCAAATTGATAAGTCTGCTTTTTAGGAATGCTTGCCGTTACGAAAAGCAGATTGGCAGGACTATTTTAATTGGGCAGTAAAATATTTTCGGCTAGCCTCATGTGGTGTAAAAGACTAAACACAGATATACTTACATTTATACTTACATGTGTTACGGTGAATTCAATGATATTATTGAAGCGATATCAGACTTGTATACAGATATTATTACTATTGAAAGTTCTCGATCCCAAATAGAAAGTAAAATCGTTTGAAAAATTTGCTTATCCTAACGATATTGGGCCAGGTATTTATGATATTCACTCTCCGCGTAGTATACGCATTGCTGAAATTAAAGATTTGATAACTCGTACGCTTCAATACATTACTATAGAACGCTTATGGATTAATCCAAATTGTGGATTGAAAACGCGGGGGTTGGGAGGAAATTAAGAAAGTACTTCATCAATATTGGTCCAAGCAGCCATTCACTTGCGAGAGCCTTTTACTACAGAAAAAGATTCTTTATCCTCGGGGGAGTTGCTTTCAGTCAGTAAATAAGGGGAAGCAAGTAGATATAATAGTATGAAAGTTCGACATTTCTCTGTAAGTTTTGAGCTGTTTCCTCCTAATGTGGTGTAGAGATTCGATAAAATTTGGTAAACATGGCCATGGAAGACTTGATCGGATTTTTGCGCTGGATTATTTTTTGTTGACATTTGGTGTGGATAGAGGAAGCTAAGATAAAACAAAGAATGTCGTTAAAGCTTTATTTGAAGAAGTTATTGATATTATCCCTCATTTAATTTGTGTTGGACTCTCTAAAACTGTTGTTAGAGAACTACTATATCATTATAAAAAATTAGGCATTAAACAGTTGGTAGTGTTATGAGGTGATTTGTTTGAAGGAGCGACATTAATCCGTGAAGATTTTAAGCATGTCAATGAAATCGTGGCATACATTTGCAAACTTAATGGACGACTATTTCTGTATTGAGGTAGCTATTTATCCAGGATTGTATCCTGAATCAGAAAATGTAATGAATGCGCTTAAAAATTTTCAGAAAAAATTGCAGCTGGAGCTAATATGGTGATTACTCAATATTTCTATAGTTGTGACGCCTATTTTTATTTTGTAGAAAGTTGTCAGAAACTAAAATATAAATGCTCCGATTATTCTAGGAATTATGCCAATTAGTGATTTTAAAAGATTAATGAGATTTTCTAAAATTTATGAACAGAAATATCCCGATAGATTTATAAGCAGTTAGAAACTTATAAGAATGACAAAGAAGCACTTCAAAGATACGGGATAAAGTAGTTACTAGACTTTGTGAAGATTTAATCAATTATTGGGTTCCAGGACTACATTTTATACTTTGAATCAAAGCGAACCTATGAAAACAATTATTTCCCATTTAGGATTTTGTGGGGCGAATTGTAAATTGAAAAAAAGACCATTTCGCCTTAATTTTTTAATATAAAATACGAATTTAGGCTGCCTATTTAGTAGATAAAAAACACGAGTGAAGTTAATGAGACTAATGAATAAAAATTAATTTTTTAAATTCTCTACTAATAATTTAAATATCGCATCAGATTTTAGTGGTTTAGAAAAATAATTGACTTGAATAAAATGATAACCATTCTCTTTTAAAAATTCAATTTGTTCTTTCTTTTCAAATCATTTTGCTATTTTTGAAAAATGTGGAGGGAAGGTTAGCCAAATAGATGATAAATTTTATGATAATAGTATCGCAATGATTAGTTAGTATTTCATTTATAAATAATTTTTCAATTTTAATGTTGATGATAAGTAAATTTTTTAGATAAACTAATTATGAATGGACAGTACCAAAATCATTAAACGATATAGAAAATTCACGCTTTTTTAATTCTGTTAGCACGTCTTATATTTTTCTAAATGAGTTATTAATGAATTTTCTATAATATCAAATTCAAGGATGCTAGGAAATATATTTGTGTCGTTAACAATATCGATTACAGTGGTCGCAAGCTTTTTCGTTAATTGAGTAGGTAAAATATTAATAGCTAATTGAAATCTTTCATCGAAATTAATGCTTGCCATTCTTGATATTGACGACAGGCTTCACGAATGACCCACTCTCCAATGGAAGTGATTAGACCAGATCGTTTGGCGATTGATATAAATGCTTCTGGAAGTAATTCACCGAGTTCAGGATGGTGCTATCTTAAAAGCATTTCCATTTCTCTAATTTTTTGACTAATCAAATCGTATTGAGATTGACAAACGAGATGAAATTGCGAGATGAAATTGATTTTTGTCTAAGTCTGAATAAGCTAGATTTCCAGAATTTCTTTTACCATCAATTTATTATTGTTATTTGTTATAAAAATATCGGGAGGCAAAATTTTAACTGGTTTTAAAATATAGGTCAACAAAGAATTTTCCCCAGTGATGATATCAGCTTTAAAAATTATGCAGGAAAAAATTTTATTTGATTCTAATCCTATATAATTCTGATTTAAAGAAACCCAGCCTAAATAGAGAGTGTGGTTTTCGTAAAGAAAAAACCGTAAAAGATAAATGACTTAAAGTTCATTGAATTCCTTAAAATTTAGTAAAATAATAGGTAGTTACTTTAACGAAAGTAAGATTATTAACGATAATAAACTCTATATCTGAAGGGCGAATACGAATTTCAGCTTGTAAAGTAGCGTTGACAGGCACAATATTCATCGCAAAACCTACAGAAGCTAGTATTTGACCTCGATGATTTTAACATTTACGATTATTCCAGTAATCTGTGATCAGATAACAGTATTATTAAAGCGGTATTTTACTCTTTGTATCTCGAATTAGGTCGTAAATAACTCTTTTTAAAATTTTTCTAAACGATTATCTGAGTCGTGTTTTTCAGTCTGAGTTAATTGAATCAAACGATTTTCTGCTTCTTTTAAGGATTTTTGGTTTACTGAAATTTCTTTAGTAAGCTGCGAAGCAGTCCCAGACACAGAATGCAAAGCCATTTTGGCACGAATGAGATCTGCTTTAGATATATAACCGGATTCTATCAAATGCTTAAATATGTCAACTTATTGTTGATAAAGGGCAAGTTTTTTCTTAGCCGTTTTTAGCTCTGCACTAAATTTTAAAAGTTCTTTTTCTTGTTGCAAAATCTGTTGTACGATAACAGCCTCTTGCGGATTTAATGCTTAAGATTGCATTTGATAATTTTGATGTTGTCTTTTTTATATTTCATCAATTGAAATATAAGTTTCATTTTTATGTACTGAAGTTTTTGGTAATATTAACTGGTATTTCTTTCCTTCAATAAAAGATTTTTCACGATCTATATCAGCTAATAAATTGAACTGTTTCACTTCTAATTGTTACAATTCTAATTTTGCTAGCCTTTCGTTGATTTTTTCAGAAGGTTGACCTTCATTTACCTGAGCGCCTTCGTCGAATAATAGTTTGAAAAAATACCACCTTTCAAGGTGTTCAACAACACTAATTCGATCCACAGAGGTGATTTTTCCTACTTTCAAAGATAATTCTTAAAGTTATACAAATAATGTCCAAATAAGAAGAGCTACAAGAAATCTACAGATGATAGTAACGAGTGAAAAAGTTAATTATCGTAATTGAATGGATTCAATCTAAGTTTTTTAGGTAAATATCACAGTTGCAGTTCCTTTATTTCACTTCCATCATTATTTTCGGAACAATTTCCGAAGATTTTCTACTCGGGAAAATTTTATCTTTTTCAAGAATAATAATCTAATCTGTCAGCTGCATATGGGAGGGGCTATCTGTTACTAGGGTAATTGTCTTCTTCCGATAATATTTTTTCAGGAGTATCATAAATATTTTATCATTTCGCTTATCAGGTGTGGCACTGGATTAGTCTAAAAGAAGAATAACTCAATTTTACAATAATGCTCGTGTTAGGGAAAGTCAATTTTGCACGCTGGAACTAATAATATTTTGGTATTTATCACGGATTATTGTTTTCAACCTGTAAGGTATGGCATTTATTTCTTTAGTGAAATTTACTATTTCTAGTACACTGCGAATTTTACTATCTGTAGCTAAGGGGGATTTTCTAAACGTAGATTCTATTTTATTATGCCACAAAAGAATTTATTGTCTTCTGCAATGTAGAAGATTTGTTGCCGGAGTTCTAATAAATTAGGTTGGATTACATTCTTACTGTCGATTTAAATATTCCTGCTTAGGGCCCATAGAGACCAATATCAATTCTATCAAGCTTGATTTGCCGGATCTAGAAGGGCCTGTAACGGCGGGGTGATTGTTCGCTCAGGAAAGTTGAAAGAGAGATTAAAAATGGCTGTTTTTGCTTGAGATAAATAACGGAAAGTGATATTAGAGAAACGAATCTGGCCAAGAATATTCCTAATCAAAGGTTCTCAATGATAAAGTTGAGTTTCATTAGGTATTTTAATGAGTACGGAAAACTGATTGATGCTAAACCGTTTTTTGTAATTCGAGTAATAGAGATAAATGTAGTAAGAAAACGATCTAAAATTTTCTAAGTTAATATCATTACTGTAATTAATACACCTATTATTAGGATGTCAGAGAAAAATTTTATTATACCAAAACTGATAACTAAGAATCCAGACGTGAACACAGTAAATTCCGATAGTGCAGTAATTATGTCACGAAAAAAATTTCTAATCGATAAGCTAAAAACACTATCTCTGATAATGTATTTTGATAACAAATTTCCCAAATGGAATTCGTGTTGGTATGTTTTAGAACATTTATTTTTCTACTGATTCGAGCAGGAAATTATTTTTTCTAAATTAATATAAGATCATCTTAATATATTGAGCAATCGATTTATAAAACAATAGAGTAAATAATAAAAACAGTATTACGATAATGATTAGAATTAAATCGAGTATTTCAGCTAGAAATCCCATGATTATTGAGAATAAAATAGCAACAGGTATATCAAAAATAATATTTATCAATTTTCCTGTAATTATATTTCGTAAGGAATCATAATCTTTAACTTGCGCAATCTGAGAATCAATCAAATTTTTTTCAAAATAGGAAAGTGGTAAAAATAAAATTTTTTCTAATATTTCTCTTCCTATGGTTACATCTAATTGTTTGCTAATATAGGTTAAAAGACTAACTCGAAGCCTTTTCAATATAATTCCAAAAAGAGCAATGAATGAGAATACCTCCATCAAAGCCCGATAGCATTTGGGTAGATAAAGCACGAACTATGCGATTATAGACAACCAGGATATAAAGTGAGATGGCTAAGGTCAAAATTCTGCTTGACGAGCTAATGATAAGTAATTTTGTTAATTTTAATTTAAATCTTTTAATAAAATCAAATAGCCAAGAAGTAAGTTGTTATCGTTGTTCGATTTCATATTTTTACTTCGTAAGATGACGAAAATAAAAATAGTCTATTTTTTGGTAAAAGGAGGATTATCTTCTATCCGTTTTTCTCTGAAAAAGTAACATAGTAGTTATCTTCATTTTTTAATAAAATATGGAGAATTTGATCTGAAGTGATAAATAGACAAGGAAGAAATTATTAATTTAAATTGGGTAAGGAAGTTTGAAATTCTTTGTATCTAAAACCAAACATTTCCATTATTTAAAGAAAATTATTAAGTTCAAGACGTGCAAAAAAATAAGGAAATGCTTAGACGATATTTCAAATATTTCCTTCGAAATGCAAAGCTTTTAGAAAAGTAATAAAGTAGAATAAAAGGGGATTAAATTCTTTGAAATAATTTTTATAGAGATTCTCGACTGATTTTATAATTTTTTATTGGAATCTATTGTTTTAAATTGAGGTTGACCATTAATTATTTCGTATTGTCGACAGGCTAATTTTAATACAGATGATCGATGAGAAATTATAATTATAGAGTAGGTTTTTTCCATTTCTTTAAGAATTTTTAGAAAAAGTTTATTAGTGAGATAGCCCAATTAGGCATTGGCTTCGTTAGATAAGATAATTTTGGGTTTTTCAATTAGTGCGCGGATTGTGGAAATGAATTGGATAATGCCTTGAGATGAAACTTCGCTAAATCTGCCTCCCCTACGATAGCTTCGAAGCCTTCCGGGAGGGGTCAAATAAGCTCAAATAACCCGAAATGGTCAGATAATTTTCTAGCCTCTTCTATTTTTTCGCAGCGGAATAATGTAATACTTTCTAGAATCGTTCCATGAAATGGTTTCCCTTGATCTGGTAAGAAGGCAATTTTTTCTCTTAATTTTATTTTATTATAATTCTTTATATTTCTCCCGTCGATGAGAATTTTACTTTTGGTTGGTTTATAAAGTTCTTGAATGAGTTCAAGTAATGCCGTTTTGCCAATAAAATTCGATCCAGTGATGTCCATGATTTCACCTGGTGCCAGATGAAAATTAATATTTTTTAAAATTTATTTATCTTTTTCATATTGAAAGGGAATATCTTTAAAAAGATATCTCCTTTTATTTCTAACAGCTGAGAATCAGAGATTTCTTTCAATTTTTCTGATGGGAATGATTGCAAAGATTCTATTGATTTCTTCGCCACTAGAATTGATTGATATTGTTGCGATAAAACTAATATTCGTTAAACCGGTTGGATGGCTCGTTCGGTCAATAAAACAGTGGCTGCTAGAGCACCTAGACTTAAATTGCCTTCCAAAAGTATTCCACCGCCAACTAAAATGACCAGTCTTGATGTGCCATATTGGATGGAGTGTGCGGTTGCTTGAATTCAAGTGGAAGCTTTATGAATTGATCGACTTTCTTTTAAATTTTATTAAGAAGTTGTTCGTATCGCCGTAATATCAGAGATTCTGACACCATGGATTTTAATGTTTTAGCGCCTGAGAAAATGTTAGTTAAAAAACTCCAGAGCCCACTATCTTCGGTATTTTTAATTTCAAAATGAGTTTCTAAATCCTTTAAGTGCCCTGAAGTAAAAAATAAAAATGCAATCATTGCTATTGTAATGAAGGTTAAATAGCCGCTAATATAGCTAATCAGTCCAAAAAATAAAAGCATAAAAGGTAAACGAATAAAGTTGTTAATACTTGATTGAGCTAATAATATTTAATATAAAGAATAATATAAAGAATCTCAAAAAATATCTTTTAAATAATGTCCGCTTGCCTTCTTTTTAAAATTTGTTGAGCTTACAATTCAAAAAGGCGATGGAAAATATCATGATTGGTGAAATATTCAAAACGTATACTAATCCAATTAACAGAAATACTCTGCAATACAAAAAAGGAGCATGACAATGGCAGTGATTCGGCAGATGATCAAAAATGCGAGTGTGAAGGTCGAATGATGAGGAATAATTCGATCATAGACTTGAATGAAAATTAAGGGAAATGCAAGCGAGAGAAAGTTAATGAAAAAACTAGGTAATAGTAATCTAAGCCATAATGTGACTGGGTGTGCCCCATTGGGTGAGAAGTTTCCATAATTCGCGAACAATACCAAAATAATCGTGCTACAAGTTTAGCGGTCTTTCACGAAATTCATTTTAAAATAATGAATTCCTTTCCATGCTACGCCTTTTTTACTGTCTTCTTACAAAGAGTAAATTATTCCCTTTGAAGACAAAGAGTTGAAAGAATATCCTGAGGACGAGCTTAATCGACGGGGTTTCTGTTACAACGCTGCCTTCACACCAAAATGATAGCCCTATGCTAGTCCCCTGGCTGCTATCCTTTCCGGGGGGTATAGTAGTCGGCTGATTATTCTTCACTAGAAGAAGAATTTTTTCTAAATTAACCAATTCCAATACACCAAATAAACATATCTTTGTATTTAATATGGACCGCAATAAGCGAGCGAGTTTTGTTGTTTGTATGAAACGCGGATCATTTTGACAGTCTTGAATAAAGAGAGGTTTTCTTGTCTTTGCCACGAGTACCCCAGCAATGCCTTCCCTCTTTTTAGCCGTATTTCTCAAATGAGGTTTTTATTCCAGTCCTATTGGATAAAAAAAGAAGAGTTCATTAGCCATGGGATCATAACAAAACAAGCTCCAATTGGTAGGGTAAAAAATTTTTTCACCTCTCGCATGATTTTTTCGATTACTGTATAAATACTGTAAGGAGAGACTATTAATCGCTAATTTGTGAAAATAATTGTTTTAATTTGTGTTGTTGTGTAGAAACGATGCGAGATTAATATCGATAGTGATCCAACTTAAACGGTCCTTTGCGATCAACTCCGATATAGGTGGCTTGTTTCTCCGTTAATTCCGTTAATTTGGCGCCCACTTGTTGTAAATGAAGACGTGCCACTTCTTCATCCAGGTATTTAGGTAATACGTATACGCCAAGGGGATATTTTTCTGGATATTGCCATAATTCTATCTGCGCCAATACTTGATTGGTGAAGGAAGTCGACATAACAAAGCTGGGGTGGCCTGTCGCACAGCCAAGATTAACTAAACGGCCTTTTGCCAGAACCGTCAGTCGTTTTCCATTAGGGAAAATAACTTGATCGACTTGGGGTTTAATGTTGACCCATTGGTATTTTTTTAAAGAATCGACGTCAATTTCTTTATCAAAATGGCCAATATTGCAAACAATGGTCTGATTTTTCATTTGAGTCATGTGTTCGTGGGTGATAATGTCAGTATTGCCTGTTGCAGTAACAAAAATATCAGCGATCGGAGCTATTTTTTCCATGGTTATAACTCGATAACCTTCCATGGAGGCCTGTAGAGCGCAAATAGGGTCAATTTCGGTAATATATACCGTAGCGCCGTAGGCACGAAGGGACTGTGCACAACCTTTACCTACATCCCCATATCCGCAGACGACGACACGTTTTCCTGCAATCATCACATCCGTTGCCCGCTTAATAGAATCGATGAGCGATTCGCGACATCCATAAAGGTTGTCAAATTTTGATTTCGTTACTGAATCGTTTACATTGATAGCGGAGAATCTTAAAGTTCCATCTTTTAGCATTCTATAAAGACGATGAGCTCCGATGGTCGTTTCTTCGGATACGCCGCGAATATCTTCCCCTAATTTCGGATTTCTTTCCAGAACATAAGCGGTTAAGTCTCCACCATCATCCAATAGCATATTAGGCTGCCAGCCGTTAGGACCTTCCAAAGTAGAAGCGATGCATTCCCAGTATTCTTCCTCAGTTTCTCCCTTCCAAGCAAAAACCGGAATACCTCTTTCTGCAATCGCGGCAGCTGCATGATCTTGGGTGGAAAAAATATTGCAGGAAGACCATCGAACTTCAGCACCAAGCTCAATTAAAGTTTCGATTAAAACAGCTGTTTGGATCGTCATATGGATACAGCCCGAAATGCGAGCGCCTTTCAATGGCTGACTCTTTTTATATTTTTGGCGTAAGGCCATCAATCCAGGCATTTCCGTTTCAGCAATGTCGATTTCCTTTCGACCCCAATCTGCCAATTTACTGTCAGCAATTCGAAAATCTTGATTCATTGTCATTTCCATTTTTAATACTCGATATTTCGCTATTTTATTTTAAGGATATGGGGTGGAGGTTGAAAGTAAACCCGCAGTCTCGCGAAGTACTTCCGCTTTATCAGTTCGCTCCCACGTAAATTCTGGCTCTTCCCGACCAAAATGGCCATAGGTAGCAGTAGCTTTGTATATAGGTCGGAGCAATCGAAGATCTTCGATAATTCGTCCCGGACGAAGATCAAAAAATTCCATAATTAGTTGTTGAATACGCGCCTCATCAATCTTGGCGGTTCCGAAGGTTTCAACGTTAATTGAAGTAGGCTCAGCAATACCTATGGCATAAGAAACTTGGATTTCACAGCGATCCGCCACTCCGGCAGCTACTACGTTCTTAGCAACGTAACGAGCGGCATAAGCAGCCGAACGGTCTACTTTAGAAGGATCTTTTCCTGAAAAACAGCCCCCCCGTGACGAGCCATTCCTCCATAGGTGTCAACAATGATTTTTCGTCCCGTTAATCCACAATCACCAAGCGGTCCACCAATAACGAAGCGTCCAGTGGGATTTACTAAAAATCGAGTTTCTTTTGTAATCCAAGCCCGAGGAATAACAGGTTTAATGATTTCCTCAATGACAGCTTCTCGTAAATCTTTTTGAAGAATATGCGGACTGTGTTGCGTGGAAAGCACAATGCAATCTACTGCTACAGGAAGGCCATTTTCGTAACGGAGCGTAACTTGCGATTTAGCATCCGGACGTAACCAGGAAAAAATACCTTCTTTACGCAACTCTGCTTGTCGACGAACGAGGCGATGAGCATAGGTAATTGGGGCAGGCATAAGTACTTCGGTTTCTCTCGAAGCATATCCAAACATTAAACCTTGATCACCAGCCCCTAATTCTTGGTCTTTGCGTCCATCAACACCCATTACGATATCGGGTGATTGTTTGCCAATGGCCGAAAGCACGGCGCAAGTCTCTCCATCGAAACCAATATGAGGGTCATTGTAACCGATCTGTAAGACGGTATTACGAGCAATTTGTTCTATATCAGCCCAAGCACTGGTAGTGATTTCTCCTGCGACAAAAACCATGCCGGATTTCACTACGGCTTCACAGGCTACGCGAGAACGGGGATCTTGACCAATGAGTGCATCTAAAACAGCGTCAGAAATTTGGTCGGCTATTTTGTCTGGATGACCTTCCGAGACAGATTCTGAAGTAAATAAGGTTGTGTGCGTCATGCTAAAATCCCTAATTCAAATGAAGTGGTCATGTGAAGTGGTCATGGTAATAAAATTTTAAGAAAATTGCACTGATTTTATTGGAGTGCGGGGAGAGTCTTAGCTTAACAGTGAGGCTGCCAATTTGAACATTCTTTCAGAGCCATGCTATATTCCGAAGAGCTCGAAGGGAGCAATGACCTATCCACACTTAAATTATATTGGCTACGGGAAAAACCGCCCAGCGCGCATTGGCCTAATCAGGTGCGAATGGCCATTAATTTTATTATCAATTGTGAAGAAAGAGCTGAATTAAATATCCTCAATAGTGATCCTCAGTCTGAAAAATTGACAACTTAAAATTGACAACTTGGAAATTTGAAAGGCGGATCGGCATCCTTTCAGCAAATCAATTTTCGAATACGGGTCTCGCTGTGGGATTTGGCGATTATTTCGTTTGTTCAATGATTATAAAATTCCCGTTATTCTGTGGGCTTGTTGGAATGGCCTGTAAAACAATCCAGATGTTATAAAAGCTTTTTCTGCTGAAGGTCATGAGATTTGCGGGACATGGTGGTTACCGCTGGATTGATTACAATCAAGTCGATAAATTGACCGAACAAACACACATTCATAATACGATTCAAATTATCGAAAATTTAACGGGACAGAGAAAGTAAATGGTTGGTATACGTGGAGAGATGGAGAGCGCATACAACACGAGAGTTACTGTTGAAAAAGTACTTTTATATGATTCTGACAGAGTTATAGTGACGATTTGCCTTTTTGGTTGCTAGTTTTTTTGGTTGCTAGTTAATAAAAAACTACATATGTTACTTAAAAAACACTTTTCATTATTTATATCAAGAACGAAAAAAAAACCAAAATTGATGACAGTTGCCTTACATGCTTGCATTTCAGGCTGACCCGAGTCGAGTACAAGCGATTAGGAAATTTTTATATTATTTGGCTTCGTTTAAAGATATTTGGGTTACTACCCGTCATGAAATTGCAAAATATTGGTGTGAGCAACATCCGTATGAAAAATAATTTTCAGATTTGTCCCATGATGTCTTCTGAAGCTTACATTGCTACTGAGTGGGCTAATGGCTGAGGGCTGGAATCCCAGAAAATTCACGATGCGGAGATTTTTTATAGAGCTAATCCAGAAAGATTATTTATTGGAAAGTGTAATGACGAACCAGTAGCGGTGACTTCTAGTGTTATTTATGACGAAAATTTTGCTTTTTAAGTTGTTAATTGTTAAAAAGAAATTTCGTGATTGCGGTTGCGGTTTAGCCATGACTAAACAGAGATTAGATTATGTTGGTTCGCGCAATGCTGGATTGGACAGAGTGGTGGAAATGCAGGTAGCCTACACGCTAAGAACGGATTTAAATATCCGCATCGTAATCTGCGATTTCAATGGTATGGGTGAAAAAATTAAAAAATTTTAAGCCCGCAAAAAACTATTTTTTTAACTCGCCTGCCTTTGCACAGGTATTTCATTATGATAGCTTGCATTTTCCGATAATGCGTCCCACATTTTTGTTAGCTTAGATTAATTAAGCGGATGGACTAGCTGTGTTATGTAAGCGATAATCTATTGAAGGGTTAGGGATGTTATTCAGCGTTGCCAGCAAGGATATAAAATAGGGTTTTTATTTGCAAATGAAGAAATAATTGCGGAATCTTTATTTAATTATTTAGCCAATTACGCCATTGGCCAGGATATTTATTTGGATATAACTGAATTAAATTTGGATGCCATGGCGTTGGTAAAGCGCCATAATATGAATTTCGTTTTTGAAACAGTTCGAATGTATTTACAAATGCCGACAAAGTTGCCGATGCAGCAGATCTGTGGATTGACTACGCTTGAATTAGGTTAGCCCTCCTAAAGTTAACTCATTTTTATGAAGGCAAGAAAACGTTTTTGGGCATAAGTCGATGTCAGTCAGATAGACGGACATCATTACCGTTGCCGGTAGTAGGATGGGGCTTTTGACCAGCATGAATAACCCGCGTAGCAATATCGGATTTTTATTATTTTATTAATAGAGATAATTTTTGACTACAAAAATCCTTGTGCTTTCATCCAGGTATCATTAAAAAATTTAGTTAAATAATTACAGATGAAATCGGGTAAAAGAACCAGGCAACGATTGCCTTCTTTGAAACGTTGCGCCACTTGAAGGGCCGGCCCATATGGTAGAGCCTGAAGAACCCGACAACTAGCAATCCTTCTTCACGAATTAAGCGTCGGGCGATTAAGAAAGAATCTTTATCATTTATTCTAATATTATTCTAATATTCATTAATAAAAGAATGAGGAATTTCTTGGTTTAATCGTTTGGCCAGTGAAATATGACTTTCAGAATTATCAAAAGCCGCTTCTGTGGGCCGTGCGCGATATATTTTAGCCCCTAAGACTTCTAAAGCGATTTGCTTTTCGTGGCTCATTTTTTCTGGTATCGTAATTATAACTTTATAACCTTTCACGATTCCGGCCAGTGCGATACCAATTCCGGTATTGTCGGACGTCGGTTCAATTAAGGTATTCGGTTTAATTTTTCCTTATTTTTCAGGTTGTTCAATCATTGCAATACCGATACGGTCTTTGACGGACCACCCACCGGGATTTAAGAATTCGCATTTACCATAAAGTTCATAAAGTTCGCAGGAGAAAGCTTTACCAATACGTTGAAGGTGAACGATAGGAGTTTTACCTGCTTGGAGTATGGCATAGATAATTATAGAAACGGAGTATAACTTAATTGGGAGTTACTAGTGAGTAAGCTAAGTAAATTTACTCCATTATATTTCGATCATAGTAATCCAGATTATTCTGTGGGGGCACTCACGAGATTTTAATGGGATGATATAGTATTAAAATAAAAAGGAATCGCTTATGTTTGATCCAAAAAACATTAATGATATCGTTACCTATCTCTTAGGATCGATACCGCCTGGAGTTAAAAACTTGCCTAAAGATTTAGAGAGAAATCTTAAAAGCATTTTACAACAATCGTTTAGTAAACTTGATTTGGTAACTCGGGAAGAATTTGATATACAAATGAAGGTGTTAACTCGGACCCGGGCAAAATTACAGGCTCTTGAAGAAAAGCTAAACAAGCTGGAAAGACACCAAAGATAGTATTTGTCTTTTGCCATAGTGCATAGCCCGAGCTAGCACCGGCGTTGATGCTCCTCCGGTGACTGTCCAAGTTCACTTATCTAAATGGAATGCCGAGATTTTCCATTTCCGGATTATACCCCAGGAAACGGCTGTCAAAGAAAGCCGCCATCGCGTTCGTAGTGCAATTATCAATAGCCGATTAGAATTTTTTCCATTCAGCGGATTGCCGTAAACCTTGTGCCTGCGGATCTACCTAGAGAGGGTGGGAGATTTGACTTAGCCATCGCATTGAGAATTTTAGCCGCTTCCAATCAAATCCCTCAAGATCAGTTAAATGATTATGAATTTTTACGAATTTTCAGGCGAATTGGTTTTATCCGGCGAACTTCGTACTATTCGCGGGGCTTGTCTTTTGCTATCTCCACGGTAAAAGTTGGCCGAAGTTTAATAATTACTTCAGCTTGTAAAAAAAACTTCAGCTTGTAAAAAAATAGCTGCCGATAATTCCAACATGAATGCCGATGAAGTGTCGTTAAGTGCCGCAGGTAAAATTTTCATTGCCCATCACTTACTTGACGTTTGTGCGCATTTACGAAAAGAAAATCAGGTTTGTCCCCCTCTTCTTACTTGGCAAGAAGAGGCGCAAAGTTCAGTTTGACCGTGGATGGAGGATCTGGAAATTGCTACGGTTTATTCTTTGAACAAAAAGGGTTTTGATTTTAGGTGTTGGTGGCAGCGACCCTTCCGCGCTCCACACCAATTTAACTCTACTCGAATTTTCTCGATCTAACTTTCAATTAGTAGCGGCAATGAACCCCCTGTCCTTGTGGCTACTTCGGAGATCCGAAAGGACGAGGTCGGTGTACCAGCCAGCAAGTACAGAAGTACCAATCGCGTCTTTCACTTCCCTTGTTAGATGGCATTGATTTGCATGTGGAAATCCCACCGTTGCCACCGGAATGGTTATTTTCCTCTTCTCGTTATTTTCCTCTTCTCTGAAGTGAATGTGAGCCGAGTCTTTCCGTCCTTGCCCAGTGTGTATGCGTGGCTCAAGCGTGGAAACTTCAACGGAGTAGTAAGTCGAATGCAAGGTTAACTCAAATTAGTGAGCTCGCCGAGCATTTTCAACTGTTGAAGGAAGATGAAAAAATTTTTCAAAACATAATCCTTCAATTGGACCTATCGACTCTCGCCCCGCCTATCACCGGGTTTTAAAAATCGCTTGCACAATTAGCAGATTTGCTAAATGAGCTCTTTCTCACAAAGCGTAGTTACGAATTGAATAAAATAAAAAGGATTTCCTTCTGTTTTCTCTTGGCAGATTATCGCTAATTCTTCCACATCATCGACCGATCGATAGAAACTATCACTGAGCCAATGTTGTAGATTCTGAAGTGTTAGAGGTTTTAAATTAAGTTCAACGAACGAACTGACCGGGTATTGTCTTTGAGAACAATTGAATAGCAGTAACGGAAAAGTCCATTGCCAATCATCAAGAAAGAGTGTCAATGGTTTTAAATATAAGAAGCAGAAATTCAAAGAAATTCTGAGAAGGTGTATTTAAATCGCATCTCGAGCACTTCAGCACTTAAGAATTCTGTACTGATCGTACTGGGAAAATCCTTCATTGGGCTTGTGATCGGCGGTCGTGAGAAGAGTGAGTTTGATGAGGACAGGGTTGTTGGGAGTCAAAGGCTTTAGTAGATAGCCAGAGATTTCTAAAGGGTCCATCGGCGCCATCCGTTGTCTTTCCTAGATTTTTTCACGTACTTCTATTGTACCTGGTTTCTTGATTTTTCGATGAATATTCCCCGCTCTTTCTTCTAACCTACTTTTTCCCCTAAAGAACTTTTTCCCTAAAGAAAGAAATTAGAAGCAAGACTGGTTAAAGCAAGATTGGTTATCGTTAAGCACAGAATTCAATCTAGGGGATAAAAGTTTGTAAGTGATACTCGCAAAAACCATTAGTGTTTATTTCTCGACTATGGATAATCGTAAATCAGGTGTTATAATGTTTCCCTTTATTTGGTCTTTTTAGCACGAAGGATTTGTGACGCAGTCAAATATAGCGAATTGTTGACAGATATAATCAAGGATAAGGAATAATTAGGAAAAGGTGCCTTATTATCATGAGAATTCATAAACGCTTCTTATTCACGATTCCAATAATTGTTTTCTATCTTCCTTTTAGTTTATCAGTCTATGCTTTTGTTATCCGTTCTATTCAAATCCAAGGCTTGCAAGGGATTTCGAAAAGCACAGTTCGCAGTTATCTTCCGATCCATGAAGGGCAAGAATATTTTTCCCAGCGTGGCCAAGTCATTATTGAAGCACTTTATGAAACGGGATTTTTTGACAATGTTCAACTGAGCCGCCGTGGGGAGGCTCTTATTATTACCGTAAAAGAACGCCCTACAATAAGTTTGATTCGTCTTAGCGGTAATAAAGCTATTACTAGCAAAAAATTGCGGCCCATTTTGAACAAATTGGGAATTATGGAGGGACAGACCTTCGATCCTACTAAATTAAAGGAAATCGAGCAGGGGTTGGAACAGCAATATGGTGCGATGGGATACCACGCAGCCCATATATCGACTAACGTCATTAGAGAGTCTCGCAATCGCGTAGCGCTCTATATCAATATTAATGAGGACGGGATTGCGAAAGTCCTCTCCATTCAATTTGTTGGAAATCGCGCATTTAGTGCGCGCACTTTACGCAGCCAGTTTAAATTAACAACTTCTGGTTTATTTACATGTATTAGCCACGCCGATCGTTATTCACAAATTAAATTAGAAAAGGATTTAGAAAGACTTATTACATTTTATTTAAATCATGGTTATTTGCGTTTTCTAGTTGTTTCCCACGACGTTCGATGGTCGCGAGATAAACAAAGTGTTTATATCACGGTTTACGTCAATGAAGGACCGGTATACCGAATTAAGGGTTATGAGATAAGTGGTGAGACTTACGGTTTTAAAGAGCGACTTTATAGATTAATTACATTAAAACCCGGTGATGTATTTTCTCGCCAAGCCATAATTGATACCAACACAAAAATTGGTAATTTCCTAGCAGATCGGGGCTATGTATTCGCGAGAGTGACAATCATTCCAACAATTGATGATCAACAACATTTGGTCCATATAAATTTCACCATAGTGCCTGGTGAACGGGTTTATGTACGTCGGATTAATTTCCTCGGCAATCAACGCACGGATCAAGAAGTATTGCGTCGAGAAATGCGTCAATATGAAGGAAGCACATACTCTTTATCAAAAATTGAAGAATCCAAACGACGCTTAGAATTACTGGGTTATTTGTCTGACGTTACTTACACACCGCAACCGATACCCAACTCTCGTGACCAAGTGGATTTATATTATCACGTGAAAGAAGTTTCAGTAGGGAGAGCCAGCATTCAAGGTGGTTATTCAGATGTCTATGGGTTTTTGTATGGTGCTAGTATATCAGAACCCAATTTTATGGGAACGGGGAAGTATGTCTCGATTGGATTTCAAAATAGTCAATACCAACAAAATTATTCCATCAATTATAACAATCCTTATTACACGACATGGGGCTTGCAGCGAGGCTTCTCAATTTATTATTCTCGTATTAAACCGGATGCAAAATTTAACCTTGCCTCTTATTTAGAAGATGGTTATGGAGCCGATGTCACCTACGGCTATCCTGTTTCGGAACGTAATTCAATTATGTTTGGTTACGGGTTGAAAGATATCACTATCAGTCATGTCGATATCGCTAACGCTGCACCGAGTGTACTGGCTTTTTGGGACACCACTAACGAGGTGCAAAATATCAGTGCCAACTATAACCAAGTTAAATTGACAGCAGGGTGGGTTTATAATGGGCTTGATCGCACAATTTTTCCAACTAAAGGTCCTTATACGGGATTAAGCTTGGAAGTAGGTGTTCCTCTTTTTAAATCCAGTTTAGATTGTTATTTAGCAACGTACGCAGCAAAATATTATCAACCATTGGGCCATGGGTTTATTTTAAATTTATTAGTAACCCTCGGTTATGGAGACAAATTCGGTCATGATCGGTTGCCCTTTTTCAAAAACTTTTTTGCCGGAGGAATTGGCTCTGTTCCTGCTTTCGCTCCAAATTCATTAGGTCCAAAGAATCGTTATCCACTCGGTAGTGATTTTAGCGCTATTGGTGGTAATTTAGAAACTATTTTTGGAGTGCATTTAATTTTGCCGCAATTTAGTCAAAAGGTTCGTACTGCTATTGTGTTTGATGCAGGAAATGTTTTTCAAGTACCTCGATTTCCAGGAGATATCGCAATTCCAGCACGGGGTGGTGCTTCTGATCCTGAGGCGAATATCCGGCCACAGATCATCCAAGACGATAAATTTTCTCTTAAAAATTTACGCCCCTCGTTGGGTCTTTTTGCAGAATGGTACACGCCTTTTGCGCCAATCGATTTCACTTTAGCCTTCCCGCTGAATCGTCGAGCAGGGGATAATTTCCAAGCATTTCAATTTTCTTTTGGGGTGAGCTTGTAAGGGGAAGAAGAGTTGACTGGAGCTTGGTTTACATAAGAAGCTGAACTATAATGGGTACTACCTTACTTTAAGGAGAAGGTCATGATGAAACGCTTATTTGCGGCTACCTATTTATCGGTGGCAATGAGTTGGGCAGTGGCTTCTATTGGGCAAACTGTGGGGACGGTAGATATGCGGCAAATTTTTCAAGCATCACTGCAGGTTAAGAACATTAATACCCGGCTTGAAAAAGAATTTTCACCACAACGTGAAAGAATTATTAATTTAGGTAAATCCTTGCAAGAGGATACTAAAAAATTTCAACGCAATGAAGCAGTGATGAGTGAAAAAGAAAAGCAATATCTAAAAAATAAAATTGATGAAAAACAAAAGGAACTTCAACAAGCACAAGTCGAATTTCAGCAAGGATTATATAATGCACAGAATAAAGCCATGGGTGAATTTATGACAAAAATTTCAGGCGCTGTAAAAGCTATTTCTGAAAAAGAGAAAGTAGATTTGGTTTTACCAAAGGACACCGTACTCTATGCGAGAGATAGTAAAGATATCACTTCAGACGTGATTTCCGAATTGAAATAGCCTTTAATTTTGTGATCAAATTTGAAATTAACTTATACACTCAACGAATTAGCAAACGCCATCGGTGCCACGGTGAAGGGCCATGGCGATTGCAAAATTCATAATATCGCTTCAATTGTGAACGCTCAGCCCGGAGAAATAAGTTTCCTTGCAGATCGTAAGTATCAAAAATATTTAACACAAACAAAAGCTTCGGCATTATTATTAGATAAAAAGTTAGCAAAAAACTGTCCTATAAACGCCCTTATTATGCCGGACCCTAAGCTAGGATTTATCAAATTATTAGCTTTATTACTACCTGAAGTGAGACCAAAGCCAGGTATTCATCCCACTGCTGTTATCGGAAAGAATTGTCAAATCGATCCCACCGTACACGTTGGGTCTTATGTTGTTATAGAAGATGAAGTAGTGATTGGTTCTCGAACCATTATCGGAGCAGGAACGAGTATTGGCCGCGGCAGTCAACTGGGCGCAGATTGTTGTTTGTATAATCGGGTAACTTTATACCATCACACCATTGTGGGTGATCGAAATATTCTTCACAGTGGTGTGGTTATTGGTGCAGATGGATTTGGTTTAGCTCAAGATGAACAACGTCGATGGATTAAGATTCCTCAAGTGGGACGAGTGGTCATTGGAGACGATGTAGAAATTGGAGCTAATACCACAATTGATCGAGGAGCACTTGAAGATACGGTAATCGGAAATGGCGTTAAATTGGATAATTTAATTATGATTGGCCATAACGTTCGCATAGGCGATCATACAGCGATTGCTGGCTGTGCTGGTGTCGCTGGAAGCACCACTATTGGACGCCATTGCATGATTGGTGCGGGTGCAGGTCTTAATGGTCATATCGATATTTGTGACAACGTCGTTATTACGGGTATGGGCATGATCCAAAAATCAATTACCAAGCCAGGGGTGTATTCGTCGGGGACAGGAATGCAACCTAGTCGTGAATGGCACAAAAGTGTCATTAGGTTTTGGCAACTCGACGAACTCGCAAAAAGATTAAAACGATTAGAGAGGTTGTGCGATGAGCGTGATGGAAACCAGCGAGATTAAAAAATATATCCCCCATCGATATCCCTTTTTGTTGGTTGACCGGGTGATAGCCATGGAAAAACACAAGTCCTTAGTGGCAATTAAAAATATCACGGCCAATGAACCTTTTTTTATGGGACATTTTCCTGTTCGTCCGGTAATGCCAGGCGTTTTGATTATTGAGTCTTTAGCACAAGCAGCGGGGATTTTAATTGTTAAATCCCTTGATTTACCTGAATACCACGAGGATATTTATTTTTTCGCTGGTGTGGATAATGCACGATTTAAGCGCGTCGTCGAACCGGGTGACCAATTAATTTTAGAAGTTAAAGTACTTAAATCTAGACGTTTGTGGAAATTTGAGGGAGAGGCAAAGGTTGAAGGACAGCTTGCCTGTAAAGCCGAATTTATGACAATAAGAGACAAAAAAAGTGATTGACGAACGAGTACTTATTCACCCTAGCGCAAAAATTGGTTCCGATGTAACTATCGGTCCCTGGACTTTCATTGGTAAAAATGCCGTAATTGGGGATGATACCCAAATCGACGCTCATGTCATGATTGGAAAAAATACCGCGATAGGAAAAAATAATAAAATTTATCCGTATGCCTCTATTGGTTCTGATCCTCAACACATCGGGTATAAAGGTCAAGAAACTCGGCTAGAGATTGGAAATAGGAACATCATTCGTGAATTTGTGACTATTAATCGCGGTACCTACGAAGGCCATGGTGTGACCTCTATTGGTCATAATAATTATTTGATGGCCTATTCTCATGTGGCCCATGACTGTCGAGTAGGAAGTCATGTTATTTTTGCTAATACTGCTTCAATTGCGGGGCATGTTGAAGTAGGCGATCATGCAAATTTAGGTGCTTTTTCGGGGGTTCACCAGTTTTGTCGGATTGGTGCTTATTGTTTTCTAGGGCGTGCGGCAAAGGTTTATCAAGATATTTTGCCTTACATGCTTGTTACTGGAAATCCCGGTATTCCCACAGCGTTGAATTTAGTCGGGTTGCGGCGCCATGGTTTTAATTCTAAGACGATGCAGTCATTGAAATTGGCATATCGGCTAATTTACCGTACTAATATTAAATTAGAAGATATCCGAATTGAGCTTGAAAAATTAGCCATGGAAACACCAGAGATTAATCAATTGTTGTTGATGATTAATAGCTCCACTCGTGGATTTGCACGTTATAAAAATAATGAGCAACTTTCAACACACGGATAATCTTGCTTAATCTGATTTTTTCAGTTCTTTTTAGGACTCCTTTAGGTAACCTCATGCTAAAATACCAATTAAGAAATGCCACCCAGAGGCCAATCTAGCAACTAGGATTATGATGAGACTAAATAAAACTATAGAATAAAAAATATCTTACGTGGCCAACAGGTACATAATCTATTAGAAATTGTCCAGATTGTATGAAAGAAGGGAAGCTTATTATTAATTTCGCCTGATAGAAAGAAAGAGCTTGATAATGATGCATGGCCTCAAACTGTGTATTAAATAACGTTGGGCTTTAACGTTGGGCTTTTGTAAAGGGAACGGAATGAATAACGCTGGACGGATCGGTTGCGAAGGCCAGAAATAGTAGATAGAAAAACCTACAAACAAGAAATTAGAAAATTAAATATATATTTATATACTTTGAGTGGCCTCATTATTAAGATCGGCGTAAATAATATCGCCGCGTAATTCCTTTTGATTTATAGGCTTAGTTTACATTATCATTTCATTATTGTTTTCTGAAGCTTGGTTATTTTCTGAAGATTGGTTAGAAAAATTATTTTACAATGGAAAAATTTTGATTTTAAAAACCAGTTATTAAGTTATTATAAGTTATTATTAGAATAATAAATTACTAACAACGTATTGTCTTTCATAATATCGATAATTGGTTTAGTAAGAAAAATAGGAACGGCAGGGCAGGCAAGCCCAAACTACGACCGGGCCCTTCCATATTTTTATAAATCTTCATTTGCATACTAAGCTCCATGTATGACGATAAAACGGTTATAAGCATTGTCATTGAACCCTTTATCCCTTTACTGTGGTGTCTGTAGAACTCTTGTACTCCCTTGTGTTTGTGTGCGATCATTTGCTTTTTTACAAGAAAAGACACTTACTAACATTACTGTTAGAACTAATATCAGTATCGTTTTCATAACTCTTCCCTAATTCTAATAATTATCAATCTTCTACCTAATACCATAATTAATATGGTTGTTCAAAAAAATGATCAAATTTTTAAAATAAAAAAATTAAATAAATTAAGAAGTTATTAGTTTTAGGGCGATCTGTGCCGTTTTGAGGGAGGCTCCACTATCCCCTAGCTTAGCTCGAAGCCGTTTTAACTTATTTAGACAAGTCTGTCGATAAGAGTGATCTTCTAATAAGCGACAAATTTCGTTAGCAATAGCCTGAGGAGTGGCTTGATGCTGAATAAATTCAGGTGTAATGGGTTCTTCAGCCACTAAATTAGAGAGCCCAATAAATGGGACTTGAATAAGCCGTTTCCCTAACCAATAGGTCAGAGGGCTCACTTTGTAGAGAATAACAAAAGGAATTTGATGTAAAGCAATTTCTAATGTAACTGTGCCAGAAACAGCAATAGCGGCATCACATACAGAAAGTACATTATAAGTATTGTCCTCAATAATTTTAACGTCTGGAAATAAATAATTTCGAACATCTTGAAAAGACAAATTAGGTGCCAGTGGCAACACAAATTGAGCATTAGGGAGGCGCTCTTTAATAAGGCGCGTAGCAGAAGTTATAATGGGCAACAAGCGGGCAATCTCCTGAGAACGACTTCCGGGAAATAAGCCAGTAATGGGCTTTTCTGTTGATAAATCGAATTTTTGATACACTTTTTCACGCGGCAAAGTTGGTATTGTAATGTCGATTAACGGATGTCCAACTAAACTGACGGAAATATTTTCTCGTTGATATAATCTTTCTTCGAAAGGAAATAAAACTGCCATGTGATCTACATATTTTTTTATTTTTTTAATACGACCATATCGCCATGCCCATATTTGCGGACTTACATAATAAAGAACTTTAATTCCTACTTTTTTAGCCTGTTTAGCCATATGTAAATTAAAGCCTGGATAATCAATAAAAATTACTAAATCAGGTCGTTCGATCTTAAAGCGATTTTTTAGACACTGGCGAGCCGCAAGTATATCACCCAATTGAGAAATTATTTCTGATACTCCAACGACTGCTAGTTTTTCGGCGTCAATAAAGATATCAACTCCTGCCTCACGCATTCTTTTTCCGCCCATACCAGCCACTTTCAGTTGTGGATCAAGGAATTTCAGTGATTTTGTAAGATGAGCGCCAAGTAAATCTCCTGAGGCCTCACCTGCTATGATTAAAATCTGTTTTGAATGAGTGTTCATTTTAAGAGATAGCGATTGAAGAAATTGGAAATAGTTCGTTAGTTCGTCGCACAATTAATGAAATTTCTAAAGCTGTCGCCAAAGCCCGTTTCCCCTCTTCTCCAGAAACTAGAGGAAGTTTGTTATGGATAATAGAATCCAGAAACGCTGATATTTGATCAAGCAACGCATCACCTTTTTCGAACCGCTTAACTTGGCGGGTGATTTCAGGAATGCCTGGATACATTTCTTGAGTTCCTTTGCGATGGATAGCGATTTTTTTATGATCGAGGTCAATAGCAATATAGTTATCATGCTGGAAAATTCGAAGTTTGCGCTCGGTTTTAAGGTTTACACGGCTGGCCGTTACATTGGCCACGCATCCGTTGCTAAATTCAATACGGGCATTGGCAATATCAATATAAGGAGATAGCACGGAGGCGCCGCTCGCAGAGATATTTTGGATATCCGCTTTCACAATAGATTGGATGATGTCGATATCGTGAATCATCAAATCTAACACTACATTGACATCACTGCCTCGCAATTTGAAGGGAGCCAGACGCAGCGATTCAATAAACCGAGGATTAGAAATTTGAGATTCTACCGCTTTGACAGCGCTATTAAAACGTTCGAGATGACCAATTTGGAGGATGACCTTATTTTTCTGGGCAGCAGAAATTAAGTCGTCGGCCTCTTCCAAAGAAGTAGCAATGGGCTTCTCTAATAGAACGTGGATCCCATTGTCTAAAAAAAGCGTCCCACCTTATGATGCAAAGGGGTAGGAACTGCAATGCTGACTGCATCCACAAGGCCAAGGAGAGATTGGTAATTGATTACGGATTTAACGTTTAATTCGTTGGCTTTTGAACGACACCGTTCAGGGTCGATATCACAAACGGCCACAAGCTCTGAATGCGGTAAAGCAGCATACTTATACTTTTCTGCATGATATTTGCCCAAATAGCCAACACCAATTACGGCCGTTTTAATCTTCTTCATCGCTATTCTTAAGCGCCCTCCTCCATTCCGAAGGAGCGTAATAGTGGCATTTTTTGCCAATTAAATCATATATAGGCATTTTAGCTCATTGGCATCGGCTAATGGAACCGGTTCATCTTGCCATTAGATGACTGAAGGAGACAGTCATAAATCAATATGATACCCCTGAACCATATTAACGCTGAAGAGGGATCGCAGTATTACTTTATTATATTAGCAATATTATATTAGCAAAATCAACTTTGATAAAAGCATTCTTTACATTCTTATAAGAATCCTAATTATTTATTGTGTATCCCATTTTTTTGTTTCGTATGGGCAATAAGCGATTTAATTTTGAAACAGCGTTCGATTTTGTTTTAATCATCATTACCCGCGGTGCAGTTTTAAGACGTACCATCCTCCGACGGCCACTTACGCTCTTAGAAGCGATAGCGGGCTCAGCTTTGCTTATTTTTCTTGATTAGTTTGTTCGCCATAGGAGCTTTCCACTACAGCGAATTTGGAGCTTTGATAAAAGGGAGATCCACTATTCTAATTAAGAATGGAGAGAGGTAATTTGGAAAAATTTCAAAAAATCAAGTAACTGAGCACAATTTGTAAGAAATGATTCGAAAGAAACTAAATGAGGCGGATTGAAAAAATGTAAAAGAAGATCGTTTGGAGGATTCTGGAAAAATGAGTTTTGTTAAAAATAAATAAAATTAATTATTTTTCAAATTTTTAGTCTGAATGACTTATAGCTTTGCCGCCAGCTTGTAAATCTTGGCCTAAACCATGAAATAGTATGACAACCCGATAAAAAGAGTAAAAAAGGCGCTTTAAGAAAGATAATTTTTAAATAGGTCTTAATCATCTTGTCGTTTTGTCGTTTCCTATCCAAGTTATAGTATGGCTTATTATACTCAACTCTTATTGAAGTTCTAGCTCCTTAAAAAATCAGTTTCAATTGACTTTTCCCACAGCAGGAAAGGATTTTAGTTCTGGTTCTTTTTCACTGGAACATTATTATAGAATGTTGGTATATGATTGATGAATTTTTTATCCAGCAAGCGCTTCTCTTGGCGAAGCAAGCTGAAAAAACCAAGAGGTGCCGGTGGGTGCAGTTTTGGTAAAAGATAATGAAATTATTGGAAAGGGATTTAATCATCCTATTGGATTAACCGACCCTACGGCTCATGCAGAATTACTTTCGATCCGCAAGGCTGCAAAAAATCTCCGTAATTACCGATTA
The DNA here is from genome assembly GCF_030643785.1 of Coxiella-like endosymbiont. Classification (NCBI taxonomy): domain Bacteria; kingdom Pseudomonadati; phylum Pseudomonadota; class Gammaproteobacteria; order Legionellales; family Coxiellaceae; species Coxiella-like endosymbiont. The sequence continues at coordinate 290,963 of NZ_CP094378.1, forward strand.
GTTGGCACGACTCTCTATACCACTTTAGAACCCTGTGCAATGTGCCTTGGCGTGATGATTCATGCTAGAATTCAGCGTCTCGTTTTTGGAGCTTTTAATCCACGTGGTGGTGCTGTTAAAAGCGTTTTTCAACTTTTAAATGAACCACGGCTTAATCATCGCATTTCTTGGACAAGCGGAATTTTAGCGGATGAATGTGCTCATGTGCTAAAAAATTTTTTCCAAGCCCGTCGTTAGTAATTTTCTTCATACACGACAAATAAAACACCCCTTTCGGCCTTCCGAGGACAAGCATGGGAGACCGATATTTTGTTTTGATATTAGAGGAATATTTTCGTTTTTGGAGCTTTTAATCCACGTGGTGGTGCTGTTAAAAGCGTTTTTCAACTTAGTATCGCATTAAGAATTTTTATTTAATCTTAAGTATCGATTGTTATATTTCTTCGGTCGCATAAAGAGAAAAATAAATGAATTATTGATTATTTTATAAGAAATCCTTAGTAATTGTTGAAAATAATTTGAAAAAAGCTTTCGACGATAGTGAATCTAATAGGGGTGCGGGGCCGAATTTTTAATGATCTTTTATATCATTGCCATGAGTATCAAACTTCTAACGAGGATTTTTTGAGTGGGTTAGATTATTTCTCAATAGAGTTTTGTATCTCTTTTTTTTAGAGATTCGTCTATTAAAAATATTGATTTATCCGGTTGGTTTAAAATAGGCCCGTTAGAAAATTTTGAAGAAAAATATAAGAACCCCGCGCCGAAAAAACTTTATAATAATTAGGATTCTTTCTTGATATGCAATGTTAATTTCTGAACATTTGGCCGAACTTCTTTCTTTAAGAAAGCAATGACATATGAAATGGAAGAGATTATCGCCTCCCACCGTGAGCCTCACGGCATGAAATTGATCAAAAAATTACTTAAATCTCTGAAATTTTCAATATTTTTAAGAAATCCTTAAGATAGTTTTGTTAAACTGGACTGATAATAAGACTCTGTTAGAGATAATTCTACAGGATGTATTGGCAAACCATTAGAGTTTTCCTTTTCGAACCCATTTTTATAGCTTTTTTACTACGAAAAGATACCTTCTTTCCAGAATTATCACGGATTTATCACGAATAACGTTTTAAAACCTTATTTAGTGAGGTAAAAGTCTGTGCCATTAGTGAAAATCGCAATTGCTGGTAGCTCAATGAAAGTTGAGACTACCGAGAAAGAGGCATCAATGACTACTCTGGAATTATGGCTTGAAAATTATGCACTGGAACTGGGAAATGGTTCTATCGTTTTTCTCGATACGAACGCTGGTGGAGAAAGAATAACCATTAACTTTACCGATCCAAAATTTCAAGTGTATTCTGAACGTTTGAAGCTTCTCGATTTACCTATCGAGACCACATATTCTCTCAGAAAAGTCTAGAACTCTAATTAAAAAGCGTATAAACCAGTAGGCGAAGTTAGGCCCACAATGAAGTTAGCCCACAATAATTAATTCTGAAGATTTTGTAAGTCACAAGAAAAATGATGGGAAGAGTGAAATTCCTCGCAAGGTGCCGGATCGATTAGCTCTTTCTTTGTGGGAATTGGGTCCCAAGGGAGATAGATTTACCCACTGGACTCTAGAAGCCACCGCTGAAAGGTTAACGACGAGCTTGGGTAAAATCGGAACCAGGTTCATCAGTGCCCGTCGAGCAGTCTTACTGTGGGTTAAGAGCGAGTTTGCTTGGTCTATTTTTAAGCGTATAGGAATTGCCATAGAGATTATTCACCCAACCTCTTAAGACAGCGTGGTTAATTTAATTTCAGCAAAGAGTGATCATTTCTGAAAAAATATTGAGAAACAGAAGGTTACAAATCATTTTCCATACTCCATTTGCTGGAAGAATGAGAAAATGAGAAAAATTCCTGAATATACTTTTACGATTCGCCAGCTTTCTATCTAATGAAGGGGGCGACGGATTTCTAATAGAGTTCCTGATCTTCCAAATTGTGTATATCTGATGGTAATTCTATTGAAGAAGTCATTGAAAATGACTAAGATATTCTTCAAGATTGGCTATCTGCCGCCAAAGAATCAGGCAGAAAAATACCCAGTCCTGGTTAACTAGAGTCCAAAAGTGGGGAATGGGTTCAGCAAGAGTACCAAAATCAAAACACTATCGATTGGTTAAACAGGCAAAAAGAGAAGGGGATTAGTTTAAATACCTTAGTGGTATTAATCGATGTTGGTTGAATCATTAGGTTGCACGGTAAAGAAAAAGAAAAAGAAAAAGGTTGCCTAGGCGTTTAATTTCTAAAGTGACCATTGCTTGTTATCAGAGTGCTAGAACGATACTGTTATGGTGATATAAATAATCCTGATAAAGGATATATCAAATATCAGCTTAATTTGCATCCACTTAAATGGTATTAGCATTCACTGCTAGCTGTATACTTTCACCATCGTTTGATCATATATCTGAATCGAATGCATTAGCGGGATGGTGGATTTTGTTTGGTGTTGTTTTTGAGATATCGGTTAAAAACGCACCAGAGTAATTTTTTGGAAGAACAATTAAAATTTTACCATCTATCAAAAATTATCCAATTCCGAATTTGGAACATTTGCCAGTGTTAATATTAATTATTATAATTAATTATTATTTGATTGATAGCATTTTTTGCTAATTTTTAAAATAAAATAAACTAAGCAATTTCAAATCAGTAAAGATGCGATATGAATATTGTATTTAAAAAATTCAATATTTTTCAATCAGTTGGTGAATTATATTATAAAAAATTCAAAACAGAATCCGCTTATTGTTTTTTTACATAATGGAGGCGATATAGACCAACCCATATCCTTTTAGCAGAAAGACCATCAAAAAAAGAAGCATTCTTGCGTTTTAAATTAAAATCGAAAAATATATGCTCCCTAAGCACGTTTGATTTTACACTTTAGTGTCATCCGCGTAAAAGTGAAGCATGACTAGAGACGGCGGGTGGGTCTGTTGTATTCGGCTCCGAAGGTGAGTTTGTCATTTGTAATAGGTTTAAGGATATTAATATAAGCGGTTAAGCAGTCTATTTACCCTGTGTAATAGCACACGTAAGGGCAGAATTAAGGATTTTTGTAGCTGAATCAATGCTGAATCAATAATGATTTTGGGAAACAAACAGATTCCAACTGACTTATGAGCTCACTCTGCAATTGACTTAATCCTCTTATTTCTGAATATCGCGCCACCCACCACACCGCTCAAAGAGACCTTTTCCTATAGTGGCATTATGGATTGATGGCTTCACATTTTTCCTCTAACTAAATAGTTACGGTATTCGTAGAGATTCGTAATAAAAAGAAATCAATTAACCTTTTGCTGGGTCAGAAAATAAACTATAGAAATTAGGGAATTGAGCTTAAGAATCGGCAAAGATTTGTACTTCAGAATACATAGTTGAAAGACGCTAGTTAAAGAATTTACCCAGGCGAAAATATGTCACTGCTAATAAACTATAGTCAGCAGTTCTATGCAGATTGGCTGTTCTTTGGGCTCGCTCCAAGGTTACTGAAATTTGATCCTCGATTATTTCTTTATTTTCGAGTGCAAGATTTTTGAATGTTTTTAAATCTCTCATATTGAGCCGATCCATACAAAGATAATCTCCAAAATTTCGCCCAGATTAACCACTGACGTTTCTTTTTCTCGGTGTCGGCATGCTGATATTGAATATAACAATATTGACCTGCCGAAATATCAAACGGATTTCGAGAGTCAGCGATATCATCGCGTTGTGTTTTGAGTCGATGGATTTTTAAACGGACACAGAGAGTTAGCAAAATAATTAATCCAAAATTAGTCTAGTCAGGGATGACGAATAAGAGCGCTAATTTTGTTTTGATTAGTTCATCAGGCTGCTGAATAAACTCTAAAATACAATTTTCCAATTGTTCAGGAGTGAAAATTAGAGGAGGAAATTCTAAATCTTCGGACTGAGGAGAAGGTTGGAAAAATTCAGATCGCGCTCTCGATTGTTGTCTGCTCTTTTACTGCATGACAAATCCCAATCTTTAGAGAAGAAGCTTATCATACTGGAAATGAAAACTTAAATGGAATTGGAGTTTTCAGTGATTCCTCCGGCTGATATGCTGATTGTTTGTGATTTTACTTCATCGGGTTTTTAAACCTGATATACTATCGGCCGTTCTTCATTTAGTAAGGAGTGGTCATGACACTTACGGTTTCAGTAGGTAAGGATATCAATGATTTTAATACAATTATTGAAATTCCTATGAACGGGGGTGAAGTTAAGTATGAATACAATAAAGAATTTCGGTTTTTGACCGTTGACCGATTTATCCCTACGGCCATGCGCTATCCCTGTAATTATGGATTCGTACCAAACACCCTAGCGGAAGATGGTGACGCCCTCGATGTGTTAGTAATGACGCCAGTGCCCTTACAGCCCGGAACGTTGATGCGTGTTCGAGCTGTGGGTTTGATGCGAATGGAAGATGAAGCTGGGGAAGATAGCAAAATTTTAACATTTCCTCTCGCTAAAGCCTGTAGAGAATATGAATCTATTCAATCTATTAAAGATGTATCCCCTTTCTTACTCGATATCATCACCCATTTCTTCGAACACTATAAAGATTTGGAGCCCACTAATAAATGGGCCGAAGTGAAAGGCTGGGAGGATAAAGATGCGGCGGAAAAAGAATTTCAAGCGAGCATTAGACGTTTTGAGAAAAACTAAAGGTTGAGGAGTGACATGACCGATATAATTCAACTTTTTTTGAGAAACCATTCGATCCTAATTGGATACGGCCGACATTAAATGAAGCCTATCGAATGGATGAAACTGCTCGTATAAAGCAATTATTGGAATTGATTAATTTTACCCCAGCTATTGAACGTGCTGTGAGTCAATGGGCAGAAAAATTAGTCATCGCTGTGCGGGAAAAGGAAAAAGAGAAGGGTGGTATCGAAGGCTTTATGATGCATTATGACCTTTCCACCGAAGAAGGAATTTTATTAATGTGTCTTGCGGAAGCTTTATTACGCGTACCAGATAAACAAACTGAAAATTTATTAATTCGAGATAAATTGACTAGTGCGGAATGGAATAAATATGTGGGTGCGAGTGAATCCGCCTTTGTGAATTTTGCCAGATGGGGATTAGCGCTTTCAGGAAAAATATTAAAAAAGAAAAAAACGGACAATTCAAAACCATTTGGAGTAATCTCATCTGCAAAAGTGGCGAACCTATTATTCGCAAAGCAATCCGTGAAGCAATGAAATTAATGAGCGAGCATTTTGTTTTAGGCCGTACTATTGAAGAGGCTATTAAGCGCTCGCAGATCTCTTTAAAAGAGGGTTTTCGATATTCTTACGACATGTTAGGCGAAGTGGCACGAACGCAGAACGATGCTGATCGATATTATGATTCCTATTATCATGCCATTAGCGCTTTAGGAAAAAGTCACGATACAAAAAACATTTACGAAGCGCCGAGTATTTCAGTTAAATTATCTGCATTGTATCCTCGCTATGATTTTAAAAAACGCGAAGAAGCAGTACCTTTTTTAATTGAACGCGTAAAAGAATTAGCTCTGCATGCAAAAGCACAGAAAATTGGCATGACTATTGACGCGGAAGAAGCCGATCGATTAGATATGTCGCTGGATATTTTCAAAGGATTATTCACAGATAATGCTTTTTCTGGATGGGAAGGTCTTGGTCTCGCTGTCCAAGCTTATCAAAAGCGCACTTTGCCATTAATTGAGTGGTTAATTGAATTGAGCCGCCAACAAAAACGCCGTATTTCCGTTCGTCTGGTGAAGGGGGCTTATTGGGATTCCGAAATAAAGCTAGCTCAAATGGAAGGATTGATCAATTACCCTGTTTTTACGCGGAAAGTGAATACGGATATTTCTTATATTGCTTGCGCAAAGAAGATGTTAAGTGCTCAAGACGCTCTTTATCCGCAATTTGCTACTCATAACGCCTATTCGGTTGCAGCGATTTTAACATTAATGGATCCTCGTTATGAGGATTACCAATTTGAGTTCCAAAATCTACAGGGTATGGGTAAGGCTTTACATCATTATGTCGTTACAAAATTAAATTTGCCCTCCCGAATTTATGCGCCGGTAGGGTATTATGAAGATTTGCTGCCTTATCTCGTTCGGCGATTATTGGAAAATGGAGCTAATAATTCGTTCGTCAATCGAATCGCGGATAAAACGGTACCAATTTCCCACCTGATCGAAAGTCCGATTAAAAAAATTGAGACGTTGGGGGAAATTCCTAATCCTAAGATTCCCTTGCCTAGGAATCTCTTTGCTAATGCGCGATTAAATTCAATAGGAAGAGATTTAAGCAATTATGCGGAATTAAAACCTCTAGCTGAATCGATCCATAATGCACTAGAAAAAACGTGGCAAGCATCTCCATTCTTACGTGAGATTAAAAAGGGTAAAGCTGTTTTTGATCCGGCCGATAATCGACGCCAGATTGGTGTGATTGAATTATCAGATGAATCCGATGTAGAAAAAGCCATTATAATAGGGTCTTCGGCTTTCCCCGACTGGAATCAGAAAGGGGTGGACGCGCGCGCTAACATCATGCGAAAAATGGCGGACTTGTTAGAAGAACATCAAGCCGAATTAATGGCCTTGATTGTGCGTGAAGGGGGAAGGACTCTCCAAAATGCTTTATCGGAAGTCCGCGAGGCTATTGATTTTTGTCGTTATTATGCCGAGCAGGGCGAAAAACAGCTAAATGATACAGTGTTGCCGTGTTACACTGGAGAAAACAATGTACTGCGAATGAATGGTCGCGGTATTATCTTGTGTATTAGTCCTTGGAATTTTCCGGTAGCTATATTTACAGGACAAATCGCTGCAGCGTTGGTAACGGGGAATGCCGTAATTGCCAAGCCCTCGGGACAAACACCTTTAACAGCAGCTAAGGTCACTCATTTATTTCACGAAGCGGGTGTGCCTACAGAAATTTTACAATTAATGCCAGGTCCTGGAGGAACTGTAGGGCAAACATTAATTGAAAATCCCAAAATCAGCGGAATTATATTTACGGGTTCTGACAATACTGCCCGTCATATTCAAAAAACATTAGCTAATCGACCTGGCCCCATCGTCCCCTTTGTGGCAGAAACATCTGGTATTAATGCCATGATAGTAGATTCGACAGCACTGCCCGAGCAATTAGTTCAAGATGTGATTGTTTCTGCTTTCGATAGCGCAGGCCAACGTTGTTCTGCTCTTCGCATTTTATATGTTCAGAATGATATTGCCGATAATGTAATAAAAATGTTAGTAGGTGCGATGACCGAAATTAAAATAGGGGATCCCATGTTATTAACCACCGATGTGGGACCCGTTATTGATGCTAAGGCTCAAGCAACTTTGCAAGAACATGCCGCTTTTATGCAAAAAGAAGCGAAATTAATTTACAAAGTTGATTTGCCCCTAGCAGCAACTCATGGAACATTTGTAGCTCCCCAAGCTTATGAATTATCTAGCTCTAGCTTAAGCTTGATTAAAGGCGAAGTTTTTGGACCTATCTTACATGTTCTGCGATATCGTCGCCAGGACCTGGATAAAGTGATAGACGATATTAATGGTTTAGGATATGGGCTCACCTTTGGCATCCAGAGCCGTATCGATGAAACGATAGATTATATTCAGCGTCGTATTAATGCAGGTAATATTTATGTCAATCGCAATATGATTGGGGCTGTCGTAGGTGTTCAGCCTTTTGGGGAAGCTGGTTATCCGGCACAGGGCCTAAAGCCGGTGGGCCGCATTATTTGCCTCGTTATTGCGTAGAAAGTACGTTGACGGTTAACACAACAGCCGTCGGTGGAAACGCCTCTTTGATGGCGATGGAAGACCAATAATATTCAACATTAACTTTATATGAGTAAAGGGAGCGTGGATTAAAAAGGTTGTCTTCAAGGTAAGAATTTGAATTCAAAGCTTTTTCTTGTTAAGATGTACCTCACTAAAAACAAAAATTTGGGAGACAGTCAATGAAACCATTGATTTTACCCTTCCTAGGAATCACTCTGCTTGCCGGTGCAACCGTGCAAGCAGCAACGTCGTTAACTACGGAACAGGATAAGTTAAGTTATTCCATGGGGGTTGTGACCGGAAAAGCTTTTCAAAAACATGAAATTAAAATCAACCCTCAAATTTTCTCCCTAGGCGTAAGCGACGGTTATTCGGGTAAAAAAACGCAAATGACTGACGAAGAAATGCACACTACCTTAGAACAATTCCAACAGCAAGCGATACAAAAATTGCAGACTCAGATGAAAAAAAGAGCTTAACAAAATGCTTAAAAAGGGCAACCTTTTTTGCCGCTAATAAAAATACTTGGTGTAAAAACTCTAGCTGATGCTCTGCAATACAAAATCTTACAAGAAGGTAAAGGCGAAAGTCCTGCTTTCAATGACATGGTCACTGTTAATTATGAAGGTCGATATTAGATGGGTGCTGTATTTAATAGCTCTTGAAAGCGTGGGTAAGCCTGCAACATTCCCTCCCAGTAAAGGATGTAATTAAAGGATGGTAAGAAGCATTGATTCATATGAAACCCGGTGCTATGAAACCCGGTGCAATGTGGGAATTTATGTGTCACCCCAATTAGCTTATGGTGGATAAAGGTGCTCCAAGCGCAATTGCACCTAATGAAACTCTGATTTTTAAGGTGAATTTAATTTCTGTAAATAAAAAATAAAAAAATTCCTCCATTCATGAAAAAAGAGGAATTCTGACCAACCCCTCTTAGGGATCTTATAATTTCTTTATTTCTCTCCTTTTTTCAAAAGGAGAGCTTGATGGGGATTATAAGCTTAGATTCAGATATCCTATTTTTGTAAAGTTCCCAGGTTTATAACTCCATTTCGTCAACAACAAGTCCTCCAACGTTTCCAACAAAAATAACCTAAGGCCAGCGCTGTCGAAGCGATTTATGGCTATTTTATTGAATGTGAAAACCCTTTAAACCCTGGAGAGCGAAAGCAATTGGAGCGCTTCATCAATTAAATTGAAATCCGACGGACGTTGAATTAATGATGTTTGCTCATGTAAATTTCGAGCATTGCCGACATAAAATTTTTAATGCGAAGTGGCGAATCGATGGACAATTAAAAGAAGAATCTTTATTTGCAATGATTCGTCATACTTATCAAGTAAATCCGAAACAAGTACTTGTGGCGTATCGGGATAATGCGGCAATTATCAAAGGTTGAGCCAGTCACACTTCTCTTGAAATTAACCATCTTACGCATCATTATGAAAGTAAAAAATGAAAGTAAAAAAATGTCTGCATCCCGTTTTGAAAGTAGAAATGACATAAAATCACCCTACTGCTATATCTCCTTTTGTGGGAGCAGCAACAGGAAATGGAGGAGAAATTCCGGATGAGGCGGCAACAAGGTCGTGGTGCGCAAAGTCAAGCAGGTTTAACGGGGTTTTTCATTTCGCATCTCCATTTCTCGAAGTAGCAAGGAAGCCACCGAGACATTGGATTTTGCATACGTGCAACATTTCGAATCTTGAAATGCAACGTTGGACACACAAGAATTGATTAATGGATGTGTTTCTCTGGGAGAAAATAAATCCTATTTTGAGTATTCATGATATGGGGACTGGTGGGGTTATCAAATCCCTTTCCAGAATTGATTGAAGCTATCGAATGTGGGGAGAGAATTTGAGTTGCGGGATAGTTCCGAATGCTGATCCTAGAATGACGCCCTTAGAAATATGGTGTAGTGAAGCACAGGAACGATTTGTTTTAGCTATTAAATCAGAATCGCTAGAGATATTTCGCGTTATTGCTGAACGTGAGCGATGTCCTTTTGCAGTCGGGTTATGCTAAACAGCAGAAAAAAATTGGAAGTGAATGACAATTATTTTCATACTCGTCCTATTGATGTGCCGTTGTCCTCATTGTTTGATGGCATGTCACCTATGTAGCGAGAAGATCGGCGACGATCCTCCTAGAACCACGCCTTTCGATACTACGGATAGATTAGGCCGAAGCTATTAAAGGTATTTTACAATATCCCTCGATTGGTGTGGCCGATAAAAGTTTTTTAATTACTATTGGCGATCGTTCTGTAGAAGGTCTTAGTGCACAATCAAGTGGTTGGGTCTTAGCAAGTGCCAGTGGCGGATGTGGCAGTGATAGCGAATAGTTTTGTAGGTTATCAAGGCCAATCCTTGGCCATGGGTGAACGAGTGCCCTTGCGATGATGAATCCTGTTGCATTGGCGAGAATGGTGGTCGGCGAAGCCATCACCAAGATAGCTTCTGCGTCTGTTGATAAAATTTCCCAAGTAGTTTTGTCGGCGAATTAGATGGCAGCAGCGAATTTTCCAGGAGAGGGCAATTTATATGAAGCCGTTCGAGCCGTTGCGAAAGAACTATATCTCGCGTTGGGAATTTGTATACAGTAGGTAAGGATTCCTTATCTATACATTCTTCTTGGTAAGACGTCAACCAAAAGCAAAGTGTGGTGTCACCCGCTTTCCTTAATTATTACACGGTAACAGCACCACCTGTCTGTTAGATAGATGTGCTCCATACCCTTACCCACAATTGCAAACCGATGTGGGCGAGACTCAATTGTTGCTCATTGATTTGGGCAAAGGAGCCCATTTATTAGGAGGTTCTTGTTTAGCTCAAGTTTATAATGAGCCAGGAGATCAACTGCCTGATGTTAATGACCCTTTTCTTATACATAATTTTTTCAAGCGATTCAAACGCTCAGCCGTAAAAAATTATTATTAGCTTATCACGATTGTTCCGATGGAGGTTCCCGATGGAGGGTTATTAGCAACTTTATGCGAAATAGCTTTTGCCGCTCACACGGGAATTACCATTGAGTTATAATCATTAGGTAGTAAACCCCCCTTCCACACAATCACACAATGAGGATTTAGGGGCTGTTATTTAAGTTAAAAAAGAAAATGTTGTGGGATGTATTAACAATATTAGAAAAACACAAATTAAAAATATATACGCACATACTTGGGGAGCTAAATGAAGCGGATGAATTTATTTTAAATTTCCAAGAAGAAAAAATTTTTTAGGAAAGTCGTAGCGTCCTGCATCGATGGTGGAGCGAGACAAGTTATCGGTTGCAGGCCTTACGAGGTAATCGGGATTGCGCTAAACATGAATTTGATAAATTATTAAATAAAGATCACCCCGATCTTATAGCAGAAATTACTTTTGATAATAACGAAAATGTTTCACTTCCCTGCATTAACGCAGGAGCTCGACCACGGGTTACTATTTTACGTGAGCAAAGAAGTAATGTTCATCGAGAAATGGCTTCCGATTTTTATTTTTCGGGTTTTGATAGCATTTTTTCCAAGGAATGAATGGTAGTCATCTTTCTATTGTAGTTTTTTATGGTGAAGGGAGTGCTTTATTTGAAGCGGAAAAAGCAGCGAATAAAAAAATAAACTTATTACTTTGCGTTTTATTGATCCTCGCGAAATTCCTACCATCGATTATGCTGCGAATCTCAATAGTAGTTCAGCTGGAATCACAGGTCTTACCACCCCGGATGGTCGAATAACTATTCTTATGCCTCATTTTGAACGAGTTTTTAGTACAATTCAATTTTCTTGGTATCTAAAACGATGAAATAAAATGAGTCCGTAGATTCAGATGTTCTGCAATGCGCGGGCATGGATAAATTGATTGTATTGATCATTATTTGTAGTGTGGTACATCATAATTTTTTTAGATTTAGAAATAATCAAAAGGAGAATGGTTATGACATTAGATTTTTTAGGTCTTATAGATCGTGCTGGTCCTTTCTTATTTCTTCAGGAGGTTATTCCAAATATTAAATTTTCTACGTTTGCCGAGAGTGCAGTTTTTTTGGCTGTTGGTTTACTTACCTCCGTTTTGAATGCATTAGTTGATTGTTAATGCTGAACGAGCTGGAGGTTTACAATCTACCCAGAATTTAATCAAGCTTTTAAATGAATTAAGTCAGTGGGAGCTTTCTTATGGTTCGATTACATTAATTACTTTTGAAGCAGTACTCTTTTTTAAATAAACGTTATTTTCTGCTTCAGAAAAAGCTGTTATTGATCTGCTAAAACTTGTAGTGTTAATCTCTAGTTCTTTACTGCGTTGTAGAAACGTAAGAAAAGAGGATCGGTTTAGTTTGGGCGAGATGGTTATATTCATTGGTCGTTATTAACAAGGATTATTTTTGCAGAAATGGATCGAAAAGCCTTTTTAAGTGTTCCTGGTGAGGTAGTATGTTTTTTATAAGTTTTTTAGTTTATAAAGCTACCTGTTTCGCAAGTACATTAGTTTTTATTTCTTCTCTTTGTGATAAAAATGACTCTTCTAGGTATTTAAAAAATTCGAATTATTATTAAATGATTTTAATTTTGGGGTAGAAATAAGAAATAGAAACGTTCAGGAATCTGTGGAGTAATTTTTGAAGCACGTCGAGAACCATTGGCCTAATTTACCCAAAAAGAGAATGGAGAGAATTTTGATAGGCATTTCTTCTCTAATTGGGAAAATACTTTGTCTTTCATCATCGATAGTTATTATCTTAAATTGGCTGCCTAACTGTTCAGGGGATTGAAACTTCTACCCAAATCTAGATAGGGGCGGACCATCATTATCAAAATATATCTTCAATCATGTTGGGGGTTAGCAAAGCTCCTCACCACTTTATTTTATGGAAAGAATATTAATCAATTCCCCGAACAGTTGATGAAAACAATTATTTCTATTTTAAAAAACCTTAGAAAAGGAAATTATTGGAGTAGGACAAAATTATTTTTTCTCACAAGAATAGCTGGGGCCTCAAGCTATTTCACAGGCCTCGGTTTCAAACTTATTGCAGAGACGTCGTTTCAAGACGGATATTTTTCTTATTCAGGAAATTTAGCAAATATCATGCTGGCAGGTGTATTAACGGCTGTGGTTTTGATATTATGGTCTCATTTGCAATTTTTAAATAATCAGAATATTCAAGAGCACGTTGATACTAATACAATTGAGTGTGTAGATTTACGTGCTGCTAACGTTTTAGTTAACAATAATTTTCGTTTATTTCCTAATAATAGGTGGAATAGTGAGTTATTAGATGTAGTGGATTCTCAGGAGCATTTAATTCTATAAATTTAAATTTTTATTTTACTATTTTTTATCACAATGAAAGAATTAATAATTAATTATTTTTACCGAATAATTTATTCGGGATGCTAATTAACTAAAAGCACGGAGAAAGGATTCTAAATTCATCTTCTGTAGGAAGATGAAAGGAGATAATAAGGAATGTTGAGTTTTATTTTATTAGGGTAAGTAAAAATGATAGCGTTGAAAGGATACTTGCACTGCAATCTTTTAATGAATTATTTTGTTTCTCTAACTAATAATTCTGCCTATCCACTCAATCCTTTTGGAATTATGTTCTAACAGTAGATATCGACGCTTTCTGTGAATTCCTCTGTCAATAATCATTAAAGCTAGTAAAATAAAAGTCCGAAATTTTTCTATCGCCAACTATTTTTTCCCCACCTCGGATCGGTACTTCTAATAAAGGAAAAATGATTTTGATTTCGTTAAAACCCTGGAAGGGATGATGGCCAAATTTAAATGGCAGCTAGAGCTGAATGATATGGTAGTAATTATTTCCTAAATCTTCTTGAAACAAACTGGCAGCTCTTGGAATTATTAGTTAAAAATTATGGATTAAAAAGTAAAAATGTGTTTATTCTCGGCAAGCCATATTCTACTTATCCGGGGGTTTTTGGAACAACTTGAAAAAAATGGATTTCATATTATTTCCACTACAGCCACTTCCCCAATGGGACGGTATCGACGACGTCATAGGTAGGGGAGTATGGTGTGCTTGGGATAAGAGATTATCACATTTACAATACCCCTTTTATATGCTCAGTGAAGTATTAAAATTATCCAAATTTATCATCGGCGCTCAATTGACCGCCTCTGGCGATGAATCTAAGATGAATCTAAGATGTATCCCTTATTCTATTCTCAACATTGCTAGCTGTTGCCGCTAAAAAATGGGGAATATCCTCAAGTAGTTCAGATCGCTGTCGAAGAAAGCCAATTTATTGGTGTGGCTGGATTTGGTGAGATGGGGAAACGATTTGCTTTAGAGATGGTAGAGATGGTAAAGAAATATAAAGTCCTGGTGTATGATACGAAGCTAGAGCTTATGATTGAGTTGCCCTCCGGGATTACTAAGTTAAGTAGTCTTTCTAATTTGTTTGCGCATTCAACGATTGTGGTTAGGTGTACTTCAAAAGATATTACCGAATCTAATGTTGTGCAGGAGGTTGTTCAGTATAGTCAAACACCTAAATGGCTTTTTAGTTTGTCTTCAGGAGATAAAGAATTCTTCTTATCGATTTTGAAATTAATACAAACTTTTACTAAAGGCTGTGGCGTTTTTATCCCAAAGGATATTCATGCAGACGTTGCGATGATAAATGAATCAGATGCCAGGATATTTAGTAAAAATGGTGGTAATCCCATCAATTTCCGTGGTGTAAAGCCTATGCACAGTGTATCCTCTCAAGGAATATTGTTGACAACGCAGGGGTTGATGGGATTAAGTCTCCTTCAGGTTAAAGCACTTTCTAATGCGGGAATGACGTATGCTGAAGAAATTATCATCTGTCCGTATGGCTAAACTGAACTTTTATATGATCACATACGCAGAAATCAGAACTCAGAGTTGGCGCAAAATTTTGTAAGACAATCGAAGATGAAATAAAAGCTGCAATATTTCGTTTTGTTATAGAAAAACCCAAAATGGATTTTTATTGAACCGTCTGAACTGACAGTCTCTTCGAACACTGTCCCTCGAATGGGCCGTTAATATTAAAATACTATAAGGAAAATAGGGAAATGGAGGGATTTTTAGGAAAAAAATTATTTAAGGTGTTTTTTGGAAAAGAAAAAACATCGAGATTTTTCTGCGAAATATAGTGGCTTGCACTTCTGGAAGTTTCTATTGGAAACATCGTCAAGGCCGATATTTGGGCTGTAATGATTTTAGGGTGAAAACCTCCCGTTTACGCTCGGCTCCAGAACTTATTGGTAAAACCGATTATGATTTCAAGAGACAAAAAAGTATCGATTATATTATGCAATCAGGCAAACAATTATTAGAATTCTTAAATGGCATTATTGACATTGCTAAAACTGAACAGAAGCAACTTCCAGATTAAGGAAGGAGTAGATTTTAGTTCTAAATTATTGTTAAATGAATTGATCGAACTCATGATGCCTTCCATAGGAGTCAAACATCTGAAGCTTGAAACCCATTATAATTCATCGATTCCTTTTAATGTTGTAGCCAATTGGCTTTGATCCATAGAATTATATTAAATTTGTTATCTAATGCGATTAAATTTACTAATAAGGGAAAAATTACAGTATCTTTCTTTTTAGAGGACTTGAGAGAAAATCAGATTAACTTAAAAATTGATATCTTAGATACTGGTATTTGGTGTACCTGGAAAATAGAGACGATAAAATTTTTGAACTTTTTACGCGATTGATTCCTTATTTTAAAAATAAATATTCTAGGACTGATAAATATCATGGGACTGGATTAGGACTTTATATTGTTGAACTATACCCCGAACAATTCGAGTGGGCAAAATAAAGATTCAAAGCCAAGTTGGCGTCGGTAGCACTTTTGCCTGTCATATTCCTATAAGAATTTCTCAAAGCTCAATTAATTTTGAAGATCTAGATGAAATTGATATTGCTAAAGAAATTATTCAGGAATCGCAGCTATTTTCTGTGCGCATATTAGTGATTGAAGACGATCCTTACCAACACAATATGTAGTAAAAGAAAAGCTAACCAGTCTTGGTTATCAACCTTTCGCAGTTAAACTTGGAAAAGAGGATTTAGAAGCTAATAAGGTCCAATCTTTTGATCTCATCCATACAGATATTGGATTACCGGATCAGAATGGTTTGAATATTGCTCGAGTTATTCGCGAACAAACTCGAAATGCTACCACTCATTATTGATTTAACTTCTCATGCTGATGAGGAGATTAAAAAAGCATATCAAGAAAAATTAATTAAAGTATTTTGAAAAATTTGATAAACGAACTGTTAATTCAAGAGGAAGTCTTGTAAAAGTTGTATCAAGAAAACAACAGGACTGATCTGCTTAAGCTTTTCCATCGTTTACATGGTGGTGGTTTATGTTATTTGCCCTATACTATACCGCGGTTGAAACTGGCCTTTAGTCTTTTAGAGAGGGTACTGAAATTAAACTGCGACGAGACCACACCCCTCCTCTTGCCCTGCAGAGATCGATAACTGATTCAAGGCGGGGGCCGGCGCTCCAAGAGATTAAGCAATTGCAAAATACTTACGCTAAAATGACTTAATCCTTGGAATGAATATCGACAATAGGCTTATCGTAAAAAGATATTCTCGCAATTCTTTATCAAAACCTGGGGGTCATTCATTACGCCGAATCCATTCTAGAACCATGGTGGCATGCTCTTTTTCTTCATCCCGATTATGGGCTAATATTGCTTTCAGTTCTTCGTCGAGGTAGATATCAAAGGCGTTTTTGATACCAATGCAGAGCTTCTAACTCTTCCATTAGAGAAATAAAATGGCTTGATCTTGATGCATAAATACGTGTGTGGGAAGTTAATTCTTCGAGAGGTTCATGATAGGCGGCCTTCACTGGATATAGTGTCTTGTCATAGTGTTTACGTATTAGAAGCAGCTGTAAGTTTACAATACTCTACCGTAAGTTTGCAAAATCTAGGCTCTCGGCTACTCTACTTTGAGCCTTGAGTTAAAATCAGGCTTTTTCTAGCGAATCAATTAATACTTTTAAAAATCGCGCAATTTCTCCGCCTGTAATCAATCGGTGATCGCTAGTTACGGAGAGTGGCAATACTCTATGAATTGCAGGCTGGCCATTTTCAGGCATTACTTGTTTCCTTATGCGACCGACACCAATGATAGTAACTATGGGTGGCAGTAAAATGGGATTTGCATAGCGCCCTGCAAAAGTCCCAAAATTGGATAACATAATTGTGGCACTACGAAGGTCTTCGGAAGGAAAGCTTCGGGTTTGGGCCATCTCTTTGAATCGATCCACTTGTTGGCGTAACTCGTTATCGTTTCGATGGGCAACATCATTTAAAACCGGGACATATAAGCCATGATGGGTATCGACTGCTATCCCGATATTGATATTTTCTTTTATTTGATAGCCCATTTCCTCGCCATCGAAATAAGCGTTCATGATGGGAACTTCTTTGCAGGCCTCTTGAATAGCTCGAATTAGCCGGATCATAATATCTTGTTGACCCTCCCAGGACTGAATATCTACGTCATCCACTAAGCTAACAGGAACGACGTCTCGATGGGATTGGTTCATGCTGAGAACCATTGCACGTCGCACATTGGATAAAGAGGTAAGCCCTCCTTCGATTGGAGCGCTTTTCGAAGAAGTTTTTTGTAATTGAGCGGCTTCCTTAACTTCGTCGGCAGTAATCATTTCCCCTTGAGATTTACCATGAGATTTAATGGTGGAAAGATCCACTCCAAGCTGCTTAGCCAGCATTCGCACCGCCGGCGTTGTTTTAACAACGTTTTTTTCTTCGGATTTTTGAACAGTAATGCCTGTAGCTGCTTCTTTTAAGACAGTTTCACTGGTTTCAATGGCGCCAACGACTGTCTCAGCGTCTTGAGAGGTTACTTCTTCAGCCTCTCCCTCAAAACCAATTAAATGGTGACCCGTTTTGACGATATCTCCCGGCTCGCCAAATAATTTTTCAATTTTACCGGCAAAGGGAGAAGGAACGTCTACAAGTGCTTTTGCAGTTTCCATAGCGACTAGCGACTGATCCACAGCCACTTCCTCGCCTTCTTTCACGTACCATTTACGAATTATGGCATCAGGCAAGCCTTCTCCAAGGTCTGGTAATTTAAAAACTTTCATTTAAGAAAACTCCATCAACGGCTGTACCGCTTTAACGATCCGATGGGTGCTGGGCATGTATTTTTTTCTAATTGGAAATAGGGCATTATAGTGTCATATCCCGTTACTCGCTTAATGGGTGCCAATAAAAAGAGTAAGCCTTGCTCCGCAATACTTGCTGCAATCTCCGCCCCAACTCCGCCGGTTAATGGGGCCTCATGAATGATCACACAACGCCCTGTTTTTTCTACAGAATACAGGATAGTATCCATATCCAGCGGTTTTACGGTGGCAACATCGATTATCTCTGTTTCGATACCTTGTTGAGCCAGTTGATTCGCCGCTTCCATAGTCTCTTTGATCATGGCTCCCCACGTAATGAGTGTGACATCAGATCCTTCACGCAAAATGAAACATTGATCCAAGGGAAGCGCTTTCCCATCATCAGGAACTTCTTGCTTTACTAAACGATAGATCCGCTTTGGTTCTAAAAAAAGAACAGGGTCAGGGTTACGGATAGAAGCTAATAACAGCCCGTAAGATCGAGCGGGAGAAGAAGGAATAACGACCCTTAATCCCGGAATGTGAGCAAACAGGGCTTCCATACTTTCTGAATGGTGCTCTGGAGCATGGATACCGCCGCCAAAAGGAGCGCGATAAACAATAGGACAATGTAATCGACCTCGGGTTCGATTCCGCAATCGCGCTGCATGGCTCAAAATATGATCTAAACTAGAATAAATAAATCCTTCAAATTGAAATTCGGCAACAGGTTTTAGGCCCTGAGCCGCCATTCCTATTGAAATCCCCGCGATCATACTTTCAGCTAATGGTGTATCTAAAACTCGCTCTGGTCCAAATTTTTCGAGCAATCCTACGGTAGCGCGGAAAACCCCGCCGTTGATACCAACGTCTTCTCCTAGCACAATAACCGAATCATCCTTCGCCATTTCATAGGTCAACGCTTGATTGACTGCTTCAACCAACGTAATATAGGTCATTCTTCTTCTCTGATAAGCTCATTACGTTGTTTTTTAAGCGATTTTGGTAGTTCCGCATAGAGATAGTCAAACATATCTGTCGGTTTAGGTAGTGGCTTATTTAAAAATTCCTTCACGATTTGATCGACTTCATTGGCTAATTCCATTTGCAATTCCGTTTCTTGGTTTCGCGACCACAGTCCTTGAGATTCCAAATAATAGCCAAGCCGAGCGATAGGCTCGCGTTTCCAAGCTATTTTTAGCTCTTCGGAAGGGGTGTAGCGGCTCTTATCATCGGCGGTGGTATGATCACACAAACGATAAGTGATGGCCTCAATTAATGCGGGGCCACCTCCTACCCGTGCTTTTTCTAGAGCTTTAGAAACAGAATAACGGACAGCAATGACGTCGTTACCATCTACTTGCCACCCATTAAACCCTCCGGCGATGGCTTTTTGGGCTAAAGTTTGGCAACTGGTTTGTTGATTACGGCCTACCGAAATAGCCCATTGATTATTATTGACCACAAAAACCACCGGTAATTGCCAGCACCCAGCTAGATTAATTGCTTCGTAAAAATCGCCTTTAGAAGTTCCGCCATCTCCACAAATCGTTACTACAGCACGACGTTGTTTTCGATATTTAATAGCATAGGCAACTCCAGCGGCGTGCAAAAGTTGTCCGGCAATAGGAACACAATTAGGAAAATCGTCTTTAACGTTAGGATTAGAGTAATTGCTACCTCGCTCATCTCCTCCCCAATAAGTTAAAAATTCCGATAATTTTATTCCTCGTTCGAGACAGGTTCCTTGATCCCGATAATAGGGGCAAAAAATATCTTCGGCTTGCATGGCATTTCCCATGCCAACTCCCACTGCTTCCTGCCCTCGAGAAGAAGGGTAGGTACCCATTTTTCCGGTGCGTTGAAGGTTAACGGCCTTATTATCGAAGTGGCGAATGAGAGCCATCTGACGGTAAAGATGCAACAGAGCATCAGGATTTACAAATTCAGGAAAAGGCTGGGTAGGGTGACTGTTCGCATCGAGAAACTGTAAATATCGAACGGCAAAGTTGGCAACAGTGGTCATTTTGGGTGTCATACCGTCTCCAGATAATAAGAATTCCCGACAGCAAGTTTTTCCTTAGCCATTAAATCGGCTACTTCGGTGGTTGGTTTGTTTTCTTTAATGGAACGGTTAAATAATTCTAAAAGACGGTCGTATAATTTTTCGATTAATTTGTTAGCGACATCCACGTTATGATAATCATGCACTGAAGCTGCTTGAATTAATCCTCCGGCATTAATAACATAATCGGGAACGTAGAGAAATCCGCGTTGATGAGCAATAACACCATATTTTCTATGGGCAAGTTGGTTATTAGCTGGGCCCGCAATAATGGGAGCCTTAATTCGGTTGAGTGTATTTAAATTAATGACACCGCCAATAGCAGCAGGCGAGAAAATATCACATTTTACGTCATAAATTTTCTCGGGAGAGACTACTGTGGCTTTAAATTTATCCACAAAGGGTTGGGTCGCTTCGGACTTAGGATCGCAGATAGTGAGGGTTGCCCCTTGTTGGTGCAAAAGTTCGGCTAAATAGTAAGCGGTTTTGCCAGCACCTTGTAGAGCGATGTGTAAGCCCTCTAAATTATCACTATTCCATTTAAATTTAACAGCGGCCTGTAATCCACGAAAAACGCCTTTCGAAGTGAAAGGGGAGGGATCACCTTGAATTTTATCGGTTCCTGCAGCACCGATTACGTCGGGTGTGCGCTCAGCTATGATATCCATATCCTTTGTCGTTGTTCCGATATCCATGGCTGTGATGTATCGTCCGTTTATGTCATGAATAAAATCACCAAAAGAACGAAAAAGCGCTTCTCGGTCGTAAGTGACAGAGGGCTTCATAATGACAGCCTTAGCTCCGCCGTGAGGAAGATCGCTGAAAGCGGCTTTTAGGGTCATCATATAGGATAAGCGTAAAGCATCTTTTAACGCTGAGCCCATCGACGGGTAATGGTAGAAACGACAACCACCAATAGCAGGCCCCCGTTTAGTGCTGTGAATAGCAATGATAGCTTGAAGTCTACTCGCGGGATCAATTTTAGTATGAATGTCACCAAAGCCGAGCATTCGGGCATAACGTATCAAGCCTTCGTGCGTGGGATGATTTCGCTTACGTACTTGTGGCATAAATGAAATCCTTTAATAACCTGGAAAAAAGGTGCACCAATAGTAGCAAGGATTTTGGTAATATGTAAGAGGAGAAATTTTTTGTTACAGCTTAATTTGCCAAAAATAATTGCTCATCGGGGAACGCCTTTAGATGTGCGCTTGACGAAAGATAAGCAGGCGATTATTTTGCACGACCCTTGGCTGAGGCGGACCACAAATGGCTCTGGTTTAGCAACTAAATTAACGAAAGCAGATATTTCTGAGCTCGAGGCAGGCAGTTGTTTCAGTAGGGATTTTATCCATGAACGTGTACCCAGCTTTATTGAATATATAAAACAAGCAGCGGAATTAAATTTAGGAATTAATATTGAAGTAAAAGCAACTGTTTCTGACGCAGAGAAATTAGCAAAACAAGTTTCTTTGGGATTAAAAGCCTACTGGCCGGATTATTTGCTAAAACCTTTAATTTCCAGTTTTTCGTCTGCTTGTTTGCAGGCAATGCGAAAAGAGGACGATCATTTTTTCTAGATTATATTTGTAATACCTGGCCTAGGAAATGGCAAGTATTGTTGGAAATGCATCAATGCGTATCAATTCATCTAAATTATAAGAAATTAAATCTAGAAAGGATAAAGCTATTAAACAAGCCTCTTACTATTTACAAGCTTCTTACTATTTACTCGTTTATACTATTATACTATTAACGATGCAGATGTCGCTCGAAGTTTGTTTGCCCAAGGGTTGTTGGGCTATTTTCAGTGATAATCCTTGTTTATTAGAAGCTCATGAATAATTCTGAAGTTTATTTAAAACAGGCATTGGAGTTTGCCGAAATTCGGCGCGGATTTTGTGCACCAAATCCCGCGGTAGGGGCTATTTTAGTTAAAGACAATAAAATTATTTCTACAGGATTTCATAAGCGGAACGGTCTTCCCCATGCGGAAGTAGAAGCTATTAATTCTGCTGGTGAAAATGTGAAAGGAGCAGATTTGTATGTTACTTTGGAACCCTGCTGCCATTACGGAAAAACACCACCCTGCACTGACTTAATTATCAAAACTGGAATAAAATCAGTTTATTATAGCTTGGCTGATCCTAATCCGAATGTTTTTAATAAAGGGGCTCAAGCGCTAAAACAAGCAGGAATTGATTGTTTTTTGTTGGAGATACCTGAAATTAAATCCTTTTATAAAAGTTATTCCTATTGGACGGCTAACAAACGGTCTTGGATAACCATCAAATTAGCACTTAGTTTGGACGGTAAAATTGCGGGGATTAAAGGCAAACCTGTCGCTCTGACTGGAGAAGAATTGAAACTTTACACCCATGAATTTCGAAAAAAAGTGATGCGTTGTTGACGACAATAAATACAATTTTACAAGACGATCCTCAATTAAATGTGCGTCTTGTCAACGAGACAATAAAAAAGCCGGTTTATATTCTCGATTCTGATTTACGATTACCGTTAAATGCCTGTGTCCATCAGACGACAGAAAAGTTAGTTGTTTTTCATAAAGAACCTGCTAATAAGAAGCGTAAACAATCCCTTGCTGAAAGAAATATCCGTTGTGTCGGAGTAACTGGAACCAAAGAAGGTTTGGATCTTAATGAAGTTTTAAGTACAATTGGAGCGGATGGAGTTCACGATCTTTGGGTGGAAGCAGGGGGAAATGCTTTCAATCTTTTTTGCATAAAAGATTAATCCATCGCGCTTTAATTTATGTTGCCCCTAAGGTTATGGGTGATCAAGCTGCCTCTGCTTTTCAATTCCCTTTTGATTTTCAAGAGCATCGCATTCAATGGCGTCAAATTGGGCAGGATGTTGTGTGCGATATCAAGTTTTGAATTAAATTTAGAGAGTTTCATTTCAGTCCCTGCATCCAGTCACCGCGGTCGTTAGCTGAGGCAATGCTTAGAACGATAGTTGACTTCCTAGTCAGATTTGTTACTGTACTACTAAAAAGACCTTCAGGGCGGGGTGAAGGTCCCCCGACTGCTGTGATTTTTTTGTAAAATGAGCGCGCGAGCTTCTCTCAGTTTGGGAAGGGGCATATAGTAAATTCCAGAGCCAACGGTTAAAGTCCAAATGGAAGAAGGTTTGGAAAACTTATATATTTCCTTTCCGTAATTAAGCCCTTTGGTCGTGTGGTTGTGATTGGTAGATATCAATCTGTTTTAGATATCAATCTGTTTTAATGTAGTGAGTGGAGATTATGTTTACGGGTCTTGTTGACCATTGCGGAGCAATACAGTCTATTAAAATGTTATCGGAACGGGCAGTGGTATACGTTGAGACGCAATTTCTGAATTTGCAGCCTGGGGAAAGCATTGCAGTGGATGGCGTTTGCGTGACCGTTGTGGAAGCAAAATTGAACGGTTTTCTTTGTGAATTATCTTCCGAAACTTTAGCACGTACTTCAGCGCGCTTTTATAAAATAGGCGATCAGGTCAATTTGGAGCGTGCTTTACGATTAATGGACCGAATGGGAGGCCACTTTGTCACGGGTCATATCGATCAAACCATTATATTAGTATCTAAAGAAGAAGAGACTAAATTCGCCCGAATGGTTTTTAATGGTATTTCAGAAGAATCTCAACTTTATATGATAAAAAAAGGCAGTGTAGCAATAAATGGAGTGAGTTTAACAATTAACCATGTAATGAAAGATGTCTTTTCGGTGATGTTAATTCCTCACACGTTAGAGAGAACAAATTTAAAAGATTTGGTAATAAGGCGCGAGGTGAATGTCGAATTTGATTTAATAGCAAAAATTACTGCTCAAACAACACGGGAGATAATATCTAATGAACAAAGCGTTTGATAGTATCGAAACTGCTCTAAAGGCTTTGCGTGAAGGCGGAATGGTTATTCTGGTTGATGACGAATCTCGAGAAAACGAAGGCGATTTGATTGTCGCTGCTGAACACGTTACGTCCGAGCAGATTAATTTTATGACTCAATATGGAAGAGGTTTAATTTGTTTGCCAATGATGGCTAGCGATTTTGAACGTTTAAATATTCCTATGATGGTGATGGAAGATCGAAATCGATCATGTTATCAAACTCCTTTTGGGATATCTATTGAAGGAGCTTATGATGTCACAACAGGAATCTCGGCTCAGGATCGAGCTCGCACAATTCGCATCGCGATTGATGAGAAAAGTGGACCTGACGATATTGTTATGCCCGGCCATATTTTTCCTTTGAAAGCGAAAGATGCAGGGGTTTTAGCCCGGCCGGGGCATACCGAAGGAAGTGTCGATTTGTGTCGTTTGGCAGGATTGAAGCCAGCCGCTGTTTTATGTGAGGTGTTGAGTGAAGATGGTAGTATGGCGCGTTTGCCCGATTTACAACACCTTGCCGAACACCATCAGATTCCGCTTGTCAGTATTCATGATTTGATTACTCATCGCATTAATCACGAAATTTTGATTGATGAAATTTCCGCTTCCACGTTGCCACTTAAAAATCAAGGTAAATTTACAATTAAAACCTTTCGTAGTTGGATCGATAATTTAGAACACGTGGCTTTAATTAGTCAGAAAAAGTCAAGTGATAAATGCTGTCTGGTACGTGTTCACTCGGAATGCCTAACCGGCGATGTGTTTGGCTCTTCCCGCTGCGATTGCGGTTGGCAATTGGAAGCCGCTTTAGATGAAATCTCTAATCGTGGAGGAATTTTACTTTATCTGCGCCAAGAGGGTCGTGGCATTGGTTTAGGGAATAAAATAAAAGCCTATGCTTTGCAAGAAAAAGGCTTGGATACGGTAGAAGCGAATCATCACCTTGGTTTTGCAGCAGATTTGCGGGATTATGGGTTGGCAGCGCAAATATTGCGGGTTTTGGGAGTGCGAAAAGTTTGTTTATTAACCAATAACCCTAACAAAGTTTCAGGTTTAAGGCGTTATGGAATCGAAGTTTTAGAACGGGTAGCTTTAGAAGCAGTCCCGATAGGCGATAATATTCGTTATTTAAAAGCAAAACGAGAAAAATTAGGTCACTTGTTAAACTTAACAGCGGAGCCGATTAATGACACGTCAACTTAAATTCGCTATTGTGGTTAGTCAATTTAATCAACCAGTGATAGGGAAATTATTAACTGGAGCTTTGTCTCGTTTAGCGGAGTTGGATGTTAAAGAAAATCAGATTAAAACGGTTTGGGTGCCTGGGGCGGTGGAAATTCCATTAATGGCAAAACAAGTAGCAAAAACTAAACGTTATGATGCTATTATTTGCCTGGGTGCGGTCATTCGAGGAGAGACCAATCATTATGATTACGTCTGTCAGCAAGTAAGCTTAGGATGTCAACAAGTAGCCTTGGAATATGAAATACCCATTATTTTTGGTGTTTTGACCACGCAAAATAAAGAACAAGCTTTTGCCCGCGCAGGCGGAGAGAGAGGTAATAAAGGGGCTGAGGCCGTAAACGCAGCGATGATGATGATTGAAAGTATAAGAAATATTGAAGTTGATGCATAATCATAATAGTAAAAATCCCATTTTGCAAGGTATTTCTAATTGGTTTGTCCGTCATTTTTCGGATCCCGAAGCATTGGCTTTGTTTTTCACCTTAGTCTTTGGTTTTTTGTTAATTGAATTTTTCGGGAAATTTTTATTATCAGTAGTGATAAGTGTCGTGCTTGCTTATCTCTTTGCTTCACCGGTGCGGTGGTTGGAACAATGGGGGGGTTCCCCACTGGCTTGCGGTCACGCTAGTCTATCTCTTTTTTTAGGTCTTTTTGTACTTGCTCTTTTTGGTTTGCTGCCGTTAATGTGGAAACAGCTTGTTAGCATGGTACATGAATTTCCTCGGGCTATTACTAAAGGCCAAGCGTGGATGACTGAGTTCATGCACCACTATCCCAAATTGTTTCCGACGGATCCGCTAACCAACTTTGCTGTTTATTTACATCAGCAATCAGCTCGAATTGGACAATTTATTCTATCCCTTTCCCTAGCTTCTATCCCTAGCATTATTGAGATTATTCTTTATTTTGTATTAGTGCCTTTACTCGTGTTTTTCTTTTTAAAAGATGGCGAAGCTATTAGTGTTTGGCTCAGCCGTTTTTTACCAGAGCGCCGTGGACTTATTCGAATTGTCTGGCACGAAATGAATCAAAAAATCGGTGCTTATGTTCGGGGGCGGGTGATTGAAATAATTATTGTTAGCTTTGTTTCGGTTATTGCTTTTGCGCTATTAGGACTGCAATACGCCTTTTTAGTAGGGGTGCTATTAGGGTTGTCTGTGATTGTACCCTATATTGGCGCGGTGATCGTTACTATTCCTATTAGTGTTGTGGGTTTAATGCAATGGGGCTTATCCGCGCATTTTGCTTATTTAATGATTGTTTATGCTGTAATTATCACTTTAGATGGAAATTTATTGGTGCCACTTCTCTTTTCAGAAGCTATGGATCTACATCCAATTGTAATTATTTTATCGGTTCTAGTTTTTGGCGGTATTTGGGGATTCTGGAGTATATTTTTTGCCATTCCCTTAGCTACACTGATGAAAGCGGTATTGAATGTGTGGCCAAAAGCTAAAAAAGTAAATGATCCGAAACAAGCAGAATTGCCGATTGCGCCAAAAAAGTAGCACAGAAGAGGGATAAAATTCAGCAATTACGGAATTATTTTTCGCTTTCTTCGTCGCTACCAAAGAGGCTAGCGGCAGACATTACTTTTTCTTGAGTAATTTTAATAACTTTTTGATTGGCATGGTTTAAAGCGGCTTTGATGAGATCTTCAATAACTTCTTTTGATTCTTTTAGAAGTTCGTCAGAGAGAATAAGGTTGATGACTTCATGTTGAGCTGTAAGGGTTACTTGAACCATGCCAGCACCCGATTCACCGGTAACTTCAATTTTCGATAATTTTTCCTGCGCTTTCTGCATCATCTCCTGAATTTTTTTGCATTTTTCATCAAATTACCGAGATCAAATTTGCCACCAATCATTGTCGCCTCTTCAATTTAATTGTAATTTTCAACAGGTACTCTGGAATGGAACGCGTAACTTAATGTACCACCGTCGAGGTATTCCAATTCACCACCAATTGGCACGCCATGGGCAATGCGCGAACACTTTATTTTAGTCTGATCGATGTGATTTGCAATATAATGTGCCGTTGCTTTGCCTTCCATAGTTGCATTGGTAGCGATAATGAGTTCTGTGATGGTTTCGTTCCGCAAGCGTTCAAGGAGAATAGGAATTCCAATTTCGTAGGGCCCTATGCCATCTAATGGAGAAAGACGTCCTTGAAGCACAAAATAACGACCTGAATAGATCTGAGTTTGCTCGAGGGCAGCTACGTCGACTGGACTTTCTACTACGCATAAGAGAGTCGGATTACGTTTTGGATTACCACAAATGTCACATACATCTTGCTCAGTGTAAATCCGGCATAATTGACACTCTCCCACTTGGCTAATAGCGGATTGTAAAGATTCAGCCAAAGCCAATCCCTTAGCTCGTCTGGATTTTGCAAGAAGATGAAAAGCCATCCGTTGCGCAGATTTGGGCCCCACGCTGGGTAAGCTTTGAAGCGAAGTTATAAGCTCTTTTATCAGTGGGCTAAACAAAGATTTCTCTCTTAGTTAGTAGAACTCCGTCCGTAATGGCTTTTTGTCGACCACCTTCTCCTTTTCCACCTTCTTCTATGGAAATATTGCGAATATCATCAGGTATACGCATATTTTGAAGAAGTTCGATTGTCTTGAATTGGGTAGTTTTTTTGAATAGCTTCGCTCAAATTTTTCCAGGCTTCGCGAATACGCCATTTAAATTCCTTAACCCTGCCTTGTAATGCGCGCTCGTTAAATTCAATATTTTCAAAATTATAAGTCTCTGTCATTGTAATCCGAACTTTTTTACTGCACCTGTTGTTGCATGTCTATAATTCTGTTTTTTGATGTCTGCCAGTAGGGCGATTATCGGTTTCTGGTAATGTTGCCATTGAAATACCTCCACTCAATTTGGATAGTTATCATTTTTATCCTGTCTTTTATGCTTTTTTTCATGCGAAATAATACTTTCCTTTACAACAGTCGCGTTAAAAGTTTGCATTATTCGTTGAATCTGATGATCATTTAAAATTCTTTTTTCCGCTTCCGTCTGGCGATTTTGAGCTACTTTTTCAACGATGGCAGAGGGTGTTTCTCCGGAATTTTCGCTGATATCAATTTTCACACTGATGGATCGATTAAAATATTTACTTACTCCTTCTGAGATTCTTTGGACCTGTTTTTCTTGCAGCAAGGGTTTTTGTTTGGGATTTAAAGTTAAATGCAAATGCGTTTCAGTTTTTCGGTTGAAACTGCATTGTTGTGCTAAAGCAAGAGCAGCGCCTGTCAAATTTAATTGAGGTAATAGATGATGCCATTGAATTTCTTTAGATGATGAAGAAGAGTGCGTTGAGCTGGTGGTTTTTTGAGACGGTTTATTTTTAATTGCTGGCGACGTCGATTCAGGATAAAAGGCAAGCATTCGTAATAGCGTCATTTCAAATCCCATTTGTGGGTTGGGAGAATAGGGTAAATCTCGTTGCCCTAATAGGCCAATTTGATAGAAGAGCTGCACATCTTCGCCATGAAGGAGGTTCGCTAGTTGGCGTAGTCGTTGTTCATTATCGTTTTCAATTTGGGCGTCAGGAACGGCTTGAATAACCGCAATTTGGTGAAGTAAGGCCAATAATTCGCTAAGAGCATTAGAAAAATCTGCTCCTTGTTGGGATAGTTTGTTGATACAGTTCAGCAGATCCTTTCCTTCTTTACGGATAAGGGAGTCTAGGATATCAAACAATAAAGTCGGTTCAATGATTCCGAGCATAGTCTTCATATCGGCTGTAAGGACCTTCCCATTCCCATAAGCTATCCCTTGATCTAAAAGACTCAAAGCGTCGCGAACGCTTCCATTAGCAGCTCGAGCTAATAGATCGAGTGCGGCCTTTTCAAATTCAATATTCTCTTTTTGTAAGATGCTTTGACAATGAGTGGTAATTTGGGCCGGTAAGAGCGGGGTGAGGTGAAACTGTAAGCAGCGGGATAAGATGGTTATGGGTAATTTATGATGCTCTGTAGTGGCAAGGATGAATTTAACATGGCTAGGCGGTTCTTCTAAAGTTTTTAACAAGGCGTTAAAGCTATGACCTGAAAGCATGTGCACTTCGTCAATTAGATATACTTTAAACCGGCCTTTCGCTGGCGTATATTGAATATTATCCAGTAACTCTCGCGTATCTTCTACTTTGGTGCGAGAAGCCGCATCTACTTCAAAAAGATCTGGGAATCGACCGGAATCGATTTCCTTACAACTTCTACAGATATTGCAAGGATTAGCGGTAATGCCTTTTTCACAATTAAGACATTTAGCGAGTAGTCGTCCTAAAGTGGTTTTACCTACGCCCCGGGTGCCGGTGAATAGATAAGCGTGATGGAGATATTGTTGATTAAGAGCGTTACTTAGGGTCTGAATAACCGGCACTTGACCAATCACTTCTTGAAAGCATCGAGGACGCCATTTTCGTGCTAAGACTTGATGAACCATATTAATCCATTCCTAAAAAAAGTAGCCACAAAAGCCACACCCGGCAACCAAATCCACCGTTACCGTTGCTCCCTTCCGGGCCTGGCGGGGTTTACGGCAATCTGTCACGAAAGGGGACCTCCGTGGCCACTGAACTCAGCATATACATATCGTATCATATTCCAAAACGTCCATCTGTGCGCCAAGATTGGCCATAGATGGGGGGTGTCTCCATCCATAATTATATAATAGATTATAACTAGTCAGATGGCGGAGAGGGAGGGATTCGAACCCTCGGTACGGGTTAGCGTACACACGATTTCCAGTCGTGCCTCTTCAACCACTCGAGCACCCCTCCTGTCACGTTCCAGATATCCTATTTCTCAGTTATTCCCACAATAACGCGAAAGTGATCCAAGATTAAACTAGAATGCCGATAAGTGCAATAAGTTAGTCCCCCGCGGACTCATCTTGTTTGCGGTAGTGTGGTACGTTCCAGGGATCCCCCTTTTTGCAAAGTGGTCTGAGTTGAAAAAGCCTACTTCCGGGAATTCCGCATAATTTGTCTAAAAGGTAATATAACTATTTGATCTTAAAATAGTATTAAGAAAGGGTTCGCCGAAGGATCTGGAAATATATCTCAGAAAGATTATTGAGATCTGCAATGGTAGTATTCTCATTAACGTGATGAGCGGTTTTATTGACAGACCCTAGTTCAACGACTTCACAACCAGCAGCAGCCAGAAATTGGCCATCGGAAGTTCCACCATATGTATTGGGTTCAGTCTCATGCTGGCAAATTTCTTTAATGGTCTCACGGGTGATGGCTGCTAATTTGCCATTCCCGCTAAAAAAGGTTGGCTGGAGAGGTTCCATTGAATCTCATATTTGAGCTGTTGTTGGTCGAGAATCGTTTCGAATTTTTTTGAAGTATTTCTGGAGAATGGATAGGGGCAAAACGAAAATTAAATTTGGCTTTTAATTTTGCTGGAATGATATTAGCGGCCCCACCGTCTGCTTCAATATTATAAAACTGCAACGAAGTAGGGGTAAAATAATCATTTCCTTTATCCCAAGTTGTTTTTGTTAATAGAACATCAAATGCTTGAAAACAGCAATGAATGGGATTATCAGCTAAATTTGGGTAGGCGATATGGCCTTGCTTGCCGAAAATAGTGAGGTAACCGTGAAGTGATCCTCGCCGGCCGATTTTAATGGCATCGCCCAAGGTTTTATTGCTGCTGGCTTCACCCACGATACAATAATCCATTTTTATATTCTTTTTTTGTAAATACTCCACTACCTTACGCGTTCCATTTTTTGCTGGGCCTTCTTCATCACTGGTAATGATGAATCCAATTGTACCGTTATGATCGGGGTATTGCTTAACAAATTTTTGGGCGGCAACAACCATAGCGGCTAACCCACTTTTCATGTCAGCAGCTCCTCGGCCATAAAGATATCCGTTTTTTTCTGTAGGAGTAAAGGGGGGGACACCCATTGTGTTTCATCTCCGGGCAGGACAACATCAGTGTGGCCTGCGAAAATAATGAGCGGTGAGCTTTTACCGTGCCAAGCCCATAGATTGTTGACTTCTGCAAAGGGTAAACGTTCGTATTGAAATCCTGTGGAGGTTAAGCGTTCAATTAAAATGTCTTGGCAACCAGCGTCATGGGGAGTGATAGAAGGACGTTCGATGAGTTGTTTTAAAAGTTTTAGTGTGTCGTTCATATTAATTTTCGCGTAAAAGTTCATTTAGGGAAATTTTATTTCGAGTTTTTTCATCCACTTGTTTAATTATGATCGTGCTATATCGGTTGTAATTTCCTTCTGGAGAAGGAAGGCTCCCCGATATAACTACAGAACCAGAAGGAATTCGTCCGTAAGTAATTTGTTTGGTGAGTCGATTATAAATAGGGGTACTTTGGCCGATGAACACACCCATGGAAATAACGGCACCTTTTTCAACAATAACGCCCTCTACAATTTCAGAGCGCGCACCAATAAAACAGTCATCTTCAATGATAGTAGGATGCGCCTGCAAAGGTTCGAGAACGCCACCAATGCCAGCACCACCAGAAAGATGAACATTTTTTCCAATTTGCGCGCAAGAGCCCACGGTGGCCCAGGTGTCAATCAAGCTTCCTGAATCGACATAGGCACCAATATTGATATAACTTGGCATAAGTACCGTATTCCGGGCTAAATAAGCGCCTTTCCGTACGATTGCATGGGGAACAATGCGGATCCCTTGTTCACTGAATTCCGCTTGGTGATCGTTCTTTAAAGGGATTTTATCATAGAAGGAAGCGTAACCCCCTTTAAAAGTTTTGAGAGGTTCGATTTTAAAATAAAGTAAAATGGCCATTTTAGCCCATTCATTGGTACTCCATTGCTCGTTACGTTTTTCAGCAATACGAATTTCTCCCCGATCCAGTAGTTCTATAGTTTGATGTACAGCTTCACGAATTTTGTTCGGAGTAGTGTTGCTAGTGAATTCGTCTTTGTTATGATAAGCCTTTTTGATAAGGCGCTGGAGGTTACTCATTAGGGGGCATCCCTTTAGTTTCAGTTGCTGAATAATAACAGATATTCCTTATACGAAAGAAGTCTTATGTTCGGTGGATTGTCTATGCAAGGTTTTCTGCCTGAAAAAATAAATAAGGTTTTCTTTAGCAAGGAATCTCTGTTGACGCATTTTAACATCGACAGTATCATGTTTTCTTTCTTAAGACCCGCGCGGGGTATAGCGCAGTCTGGTAGCGCGCCTGCTTTGGGAGCAGGATGTCGGGGGTTCAAATCCCTCTACCCCGATTCAGAAGCTAGGAAGAGAGACGACGCATCACTGCGTGGTGATTTTTTGTTTGAGTTTGATTTCCAACTTAAACTTGACCCTCAAGCGTGGTTACGTGATTATAACTAACGGTATGCGCGCCCGTAGCTCACTCGGATAGAGCATCGGCTTTCTAAGCTGAGGGTAGCAGGTTCGAATCCTGCCGGGCGCGTTTCAGAGGACTGAAGGCAGAGTAATGCTCCGGGTAAAAAATAATTAATTGTGATATGAAGTAAATGACTTAATGGTGGGCGTAGCTCAGTCGGTAGAGCTCCGGATTGTGATTCCGGTTGTCGTGGGTTCGAGTCCCATCGTCCACCCCATTTCTGATCTTATTAGTTGGCCTAAGCTCCTGCTGGAGGGACACACTTGGAAAAGCAAATCATACCTGTTTTATTAGCTGGGGGTATTGGGAGCCGATTGTGGCCTGTTTCTCGGGAAAGCTATCCAAAACAATTTTGTAAGTTATTTGATGATCTATCTTTGCTGCAAAAAACGGCGGAAAGAGCCCGATATGTTTCTGGCATTTCGGATTTAATCGTAGTTACAAATGAAAATTATTATTTTTTATGTCGAGATCAATTGGAGGCCATTGGTTTTACGAATGTTCATTACATTTTAGAGCCTTATCCAAAAAATACAGCTCCAGCCCTTGCTTTAGCTGCTCAATATGTCTGCAAGTATATAGACCCTACTACCTTACTCGTATTACCTTCAGATCATTACTTAAGTGATCACGTTGCTTTTAAAAGCACAGTAGAAACAGCGCTTCACTTAGCTGAACAAAATCATCTTGTTATATTTGGTGTTGAACCCCATTCGCCTAAAACCGGTTATGGATATATCGAAAAAGGAGACCCGTTCGCAACCGGATTTCGGGTGAGTCGCTTTATCGAAAAGCCCTCATTTCAAAAAGCAAAAAATTTCATTTCCCAAGGAAGATTTTATTGGAATAGTGGTATGTTTTTATTTAAAGCTCAGACGTACCTAACTGAATTAGAAAATTTAGCCAATGATATTTTTATTGAAACTCAAAAGGCTTTTCGAGTTACAAAGAAACAATCTGAATTTTTCCGAGTGAGTAAAGATTTTAATTCCTGTCGAGAAGGCTCTATTGATTATGAGCTTATGGAGAAAACCAATAAGGCAATTATGTTGCCGCTTTGCACTCAATGGAATGATCTTGGCTGTTGGTCAGCGGTTAGGGAAACAGGGAAGCCTGATACTGAGGGTAATGTCCAATATGGCAATGTGCTGATGAGCAAATGCCAGAATTGTTTAGTTAGTTCTGAAGGCAGGCGAGTAGTTGTCATTGGTGTGAAGGATCAAGTGATTGTAAGTACTCCCGACGCTATTTTGGTGATTGATAAAGATCATGCCCAAGAAGTAAAAACTGCTGTAGAACAGATGAAGTTGCAACAAGATTCTGTTGCTACTGAGCATAAACGAATTTATCGTCCGTGGGGGTATTATGAAAAATTAGCTTCAGGTTTGGGATATCAGGTAAAATATTTAGTGGTTAATCCTCGCGCAGCGCTTTCCTTGCAGTTACATCATTGTCGTTCCGAGCATTGGGTTGTGGTCAGCGGCGAAGCCGAAGTTGTTAATGGAGAAGATCGCTTTCGTTTATTTTCTAATCAATCTACTTATATCGAAAAAGAAACCAAACATCGATTGAGCAATGCCAGTGACCAACCCTTATTAATGATTGAGGTGCAAAGTGGCCATTATCTAGGAGAAGACGATATTGTGCGGTTTGAGGATGTTTATGGGCGGATGAATAATGTATTAATCTCATAATACTGATTATCTCTATAAGTTAAAACTTACTTGACTATTTTTCAAAAAAATAGAGCTTAATCCAAAGCGAACCGCGTTTTTATAAATTTTTTTAGATTATTATAAGGGTCGGGAAAAATTCGCTTAATTATCCTTAATAACTTAGAAACAAATTGATATTGGATCATTTTTAAAATTTGTCTTTTTATTATTAATTTTAAAATTTTCATTTTTCCATTGTTTTTTTTATCGATTGGATAGCTGAGTAGAGAGATTTCTTTAATGATTCCTGGGATGTATATTTTTTTCTAAAAAATTTTTTGTTTGTTCTGGAATAGAGATCTATAATATGAGTATAAATTGTTTCTGGTTTAGAGATTCTTCTTGCAGGAACATTTCTGTTGAACATAGTTGAAAGTGCAAGGAAATAATTTGTTAAATTATTATAAGTGCCAAGATTTATTTCTCCAATTGGGGATTTTTTAATGAATTTTATTGATTTATTTTTCTTAGTAGAGAGAACATTCACATGGGGTCTAATAAGCTCTTCTAAATTTGATTGAAAATGTGATGTTTGTTCACGGAGGCAAAGAATTTTGAAGCCGCGATAATTCTGAAGCGACTTCGCATATTCCATGAAAATAGTCAGGGAGTGGTTAGCAAGAATTGCTGAGAAATCAATAACTAATCCATCAAAGAAATTAAGGCTCTCTGGCTCTTGAATAATGGATTGAACTACGAATTGACTCGAAAGAAAATAAACATTGTGTTTTATAAATTTAGTATAATTTTTTATGTTTTCAAGGCCCTTTGGATTTGGGTAATAGAAAATTAATATATTTAATTTTTTATCTTCAATCGTTTTAGGATGGATTTTTATCTCTTCCAGGCCCTGTACGATTGCATTAACACACAGCTTGAATCGTTTATCATAGGATGTTCTTTTTGCAGTTAAAAGTCGTTTTTCAAGTAGGTCCTTGTCAAAACGCTCTTTACCAGCTTGACGAATTGCTTTCTCAAAGCCGTCTACATTAGATGCAAAATGGATAACTTTTTCTTTATCTTCTTTTATTAAATTATCAATCGGTGTGCTTACCACTGGTAAACCACTAGCTAAATATTCGTATGTTTTCAGAGGGAAAGATACTTTGATAAAGTTTTTTTGCACGAATGGAATAATCCCCACTGTTGATCGATAGGCTATTTCTCTAAGTTGTTCGAGCTGCATTAATCCCAAATATTTTACATTTTCATGAGATATAAGATTTTTCCAACCTTGATCATTTTCAAAAACGACTTTTCCACAAAATACAAATTGCCAATCCTTCATTCTCTTTACGAGTTGATTGAGTAGACCATAATCAAGTTTGTTAAAAATATTACCCTGATAGAAAGCTATATTTTTTTGTGTTGGAATATTTTTTCGCGCAGATAAGGAATAAAATTGATAATCACAACCATTGTTTATAACAATAGAGGAACCTATATAGTTACCGTTAGTATGGTAGCTTTCTTGAACACCTTGTGATACACAGATTAATAAATCGGTTGCTTTTAATGCTAGTTGGTCCCGATTATATAAGGATGTTTCCTTCTGAAAAGCTACGGGACCGTCATCGGAATAAAAAGCTTCGGTAGCATGATAGACTACAAAAGGAAAATAAGTTGAATGGATGAATTCCCAAAAATTGCAATTATAAATCCAAGCGAGAGGCCAATTTATATTTTTTTCTTTTAATGCTTGGGTAAGTAACTGATTTTGGATCGAACCATATTCATTATATATATGCAATAAGATGACATTAGATAGTTCAGTTTCTTCAAACTTATAAGCCGGTTTATCAAGATCAGCTTGAATAAAGATTACAGGGGCTATGATCGATAAGCGTTTTGAATAATGATAGCGATTGCTTCGCATTTCTGTATGCCAATTAGACCAGGTGAACATAACGATGCTGTCTATTTTACTTTTCAGTGTCTCTAAGGTTTGATTAATTGTCATTCTATTTCTTTTTCTGATTAGTCTATATCGCATTCAAGACATATTGTTTCCATTTTAAAGTAATAATTTCTCTCCATTCTCGACTGCCTGTGGATGATATATTTATTTGGAATGTTTTCTTTAGCCAATCGACTTCCGGAGCAGGAAAACCCAATTTATCTACTCGCAGTCTAACATCCTCTGGGACTATGCCTTTTATAGCTTCTCGTAAAACGGCTTTAGTGTAGCCTTTATTTATTCTAAGCGATACAGGAAGGGATAAACAAAATTCAACGATGTCTTTGGAAATAAAAGGAACGCGAGATTCTATAGAAAATGCCATGGAATTCCTATCCTCATATCGGAGCAGTTGTGGTAAGTTTGAATCACAAACCAAATCTTTGAGTTGCTCCTCAAAATCCCCTTGAGGCTGGTTAAGTTGAGATAATCTGTGTTCATACTCATCAACAAATTCACTTTTAGAATTTATAGATAAATTTGGATTTAATAAATTATTGCATTTAGTCTTTAGATAATATTTAACAAAATTAGAGAATGATTTTTTCTCAAGGGAGATATTCATTCTCTTTTTTGCTGCTCGCAATTCTTGGCGGTAAAGAACATAATTTCCTTTATTCAGCAAAGAATTTAGATAAATAGGTAGATAACCTAGATAACCTGCAAGCATTTCATCTGGTCCTTGACCATCCAAAATTACTTTTGTTTGGGAAGTAGAAATTTGTTTAAAAATCGTATATTGAGCAAAAATGCTGATACTTCCAAAAGGCTCATCTTGAATAGAAATTAACTTAGATAATTCATTTTGAAAAGATTTATAGGTGGGCTCGACATATGTTGCTATAGCTCCAGATAATTCAACAACTCTTTTTGCCCAATGAGACTCATTAAGATGGGTATGATTTGGATAATGGATAGTAAAAGTTTGAAGAGGTTTTCCTTTTTGCAAGCCGCTAGCAATAGAGACAATTGTTGAAGAATCGATACCGCCACTTAGACAAGAACCTATCTGAACGTCACTTCGCATATGAAGTTTAATACTTTGAATAATAAGATGACGCAAATTTAATGCTGCATTGCTTAAGGAGATTTTTTTGATCTTTTGAGAAGGAGCCCAATAGCGAATAAAATTTAATTTTCCAAGCGGTTTGTTTAGATCGATAATACTGTAATGTGCATGGGGAAATCGTTTAATGTATTTAAAAAACGTCCAATCCTTTCTTTCTAAAAAGGAATTTTCAATAAAAAGTTGGATGGATACATCGTCAATTTCATTAAATGTTGAATGAGCGGCTCTTAAAGCTTTGGGTTCAGAGGCAAAAAATAAATTATTTTGAACAATTCCGTAATAAAGTGGCTTTATAGCGAATTGATCTCTCGATAAAATAATTTTTTTTCGATCAAATCATATAGTGCTAAGGCCCACATTCCAATAAATAAAGAAAAAGCATTGTGTCCCCAATGACGAAAGCATTCGAGAATAACTTCAGTGTCGGAATTGGAATTAAAAATGCTTTTTCTTTTTTCACATTTTTTACGAAGTTCTATATAGTTGTAAATTTCACCGTTGTAAGTCAATACATAACGACCATCATGACTGAGCATAGGTTGTGCAGCATGATTTGTCAAATCGATAATTGAAAGTCGTCTATGACCTAAAAACACACGACGGTCAGATGAATACCAAGTTCCTTCACCATCTGGTCCTCTATGGAGCAAAGCATTCTTCATTTTCTCGATTAAGAAATCCGAATTAAGTGAGATGTTGTTAAGAGATATGATCCCTGCGATACCGCACATAATCTGTGTTTGTCTAAATTTGAAGCTTTTTCAAAAGTATAATGTATGTTTTTTCTATTATCTAGAACTTTTTTAAAAAATAACTTAGAAAAGAAACATACTTCTCTTAAATTGAGATGAATTCTTCTTTCTGGCAAAAAAAATTTAGCCATTTAACTTAGGTTGTAGGTTGCACGATTCTATTTGACTTTTTTTATAGTGATGTATTTTATTTTCCATAGAGAAGATTGAGGTTTTAAAGTTAAATTTAACAATACTAAGCGAATATCTAAGGTATGGGACAATTCTATAGGGATAAATATAATTTTGGACTTTTTAGCAAATTGCTTATCTATGTAACTGTATAATGAGATAAATTTCTTTTCATTACATCTAGGGGTTTGGTTTTTAGGTGCTTTGTCACATTGCATTTGAGCCATACCTATACGAATTCCTCCATTTAAAACGAGACCATTTAAAATAAGAAAGTAAGTTCCTGGGTTTAATTGAAAAGTCGGTGATATAAGTTGATAACCCATTGCTGTATTGCTAGTTTTTATTAAAAAAGAGTGATTAAAATTTTTTATTGATATCGCGCTTTCAGCTTTAAACCAGCGATTAAGTGCAGAATATTCAGACTTCCACCCTTCCGCGAGAGGTTGTTTCAGCATTGTTTGGGACGCATAATTCAAAGGGGATATGTAATAAGCGTAAGGACCGTATTGATTCAATTCCTTAGATTGGATATGTAGAGAAGTTGCTTGTGGGGTTGCCCAATAGTTTCTATTATCAGTAGAATTAAGAAAAGATTGATAATTTTCGAAGTAATAGAGAAGATCTGATGGTTTATAGCTGCCAGTGTTTAGACTTCCAATGACGGTATGAAAAAACGTGTCGATATCATTTCTTGAATAGAAATTTATCATTTCGGCGGATGGAATTTTATGCCCTGAAGCAACTTGATCAAAAGTAGCTTTTGCTATGAGGCCGATAGTGGGATCAAGAAGTAAAGGGATTCCTGTATATTTGGTAAAAATTTGCACATGATTTTCGATGATTCCGCCGTTCCAACCGACAAATATTATTTTTATCGGAGCAATCGGATGCAGCAATCGATATAATTCATAGGTTATCCTGACATAATCTGAGCAAACTAAAGATGAACATGATAAGTCTATCTGGAGAGAATGGGAAGAAGATGGGGGTGAGCAGACACCATAAGGCTTTAATTTATAAGCCACAAGAGTTGCAAAAACTATTTTTCGACCCATATCATTTAACTGAGAAAACGGTTTTCCTAACGCTGTAGTAAAGGTGGCTTCATATTTCTTATAGTAGGTGTATATAGTATTCGGGTTTTTCTCAATTATGTTCAATATTGCTTTGGATAAAAATGGTGTTTTTTCTGGCAATCCAACGGATTTAATTGTTATTGACAGAGTAATGCTCATTAAAACAATTTTTAAGAACAACAAAAATTTTTGCTTTTGAAATAAATTTACCTTAATATTTAACATAGAAAATCTTTTAAAAAATTTGTAAAGACCCACCACTTTACAATTTCATTTTAATTGTGTAAGTACTTTCCTTTATTTAGGGAGTTATTTTATCATTTTAATGGCATATTGTGTCAGTCTTATCCTTGTTAAGGCAAGTTTTATCGTGGAATCGATTCGTAATGAGAAGTCCCCGATATTTGAAGCTTGTTTGCCGCCTAGAAACCAGATAGAGTGAATAATGGAAACTTTTCTTTAACTATTAAGTTACAAGGGAGTTATTAGATGTTATCCTAAGCAAAAAATTACATAGAAAAAGTGCTAAATTCTGGAAAGAAGATGAAACATTCTAAATGAATTATAATTATAATGCAATTCTAATTATATAGAATTTATATAGTATAGAATTTATATAGAATTGATATGCCTGTAAAAGGCTATGGCAATAAAGTCATTTTAGACTTTGTTTGTGGGCCTGATCACGATTTAATTGGTTTTGGCTATTATTCCAAACCCAAAAAGCTAATAGATGCTGATGTTTCATTCCCTTCTCTTGAAGAGGCAAGGTGTCAATTAGAAGTAAAGTCAATTAGAAGTAAATAAATATAGAGGTAGAATTAGGTCCGCTTAGATGAGAACTCTTCAAAGTTACCATTTGAGGCTGATTTAATTGATCATATTCATAGTTCCCATGTTATTCACTATATACAAAATCCAGAAAAAGTTCTAAATCGATTCAAAAGAATGTTGAAATCGGGCGGGGATCCCCGTACATGTAATGATTTATAATTATAACAGTTTATCGGTACATCCATCCTCATTAAGAGGATTGTTTAAGGTCAATGTCAATATACTAGATGCTAGATGCTTTAAATAAAGCAATTCGATTAAATTGTAGTTATCTTGGCGCTGAAATTTCAATATTTGAGATGTCTTTATTATCAAAATGCTTTGATGCGATAAGATAATGAATTTAGCTCTACCGAAGTGAGCATCGTAATTTTCTTTTGTCATTAACTTTTGATAAAAAAGGATATGCGAGGGATTGATGGCTGTAAAAGTTCAGGGATTTTCATTTCCAAATTCAATTTTGAATATTCGATTTATTTGAGATACTATTAAGGGACCAAATTTTGTGCGTATTGATAAGGGGAATTTATGCCAGATTAGTTTGGCATAATTAATAAATTTAGATTCCTTCTTTATAATTATTGAGTCTTTAAGCTTTTTAAGTGAAAGTTTAAAAGATGAATATTTATATTTTTTACAATGAAATAACACAACACATCTATTATGAACTTTTCCCAGTTTCATGAGTTCTAGTGAAGAAATCTTATTGTCTTTGATGATTAAATCTTCGGAAGAAAGGAAGCATTTTTCCATGTCATTCCAAAAATTGTTTGGATATTGGAAATCCGTTAAGGGATTAGATGGTCTATAAATATCATAAATTAAAGGTATTTTAAGTAGATTTTTTAGCATTATCCTAGCAGGGAGAGCATCAAAATCACAAGCAATAATTGCTGATACATTTTGAAAACGGCAACCTAAGGAAAATAAAGTAGAATTGACATACACAAAATAATTGGCAAATACATGAAAATCGTTTAACTCATCAATAGTTTTTAAAAATTGAGATATTAAATTCTCTTCTGCATTCGCGATTAGAGTAATCCTGACAAGTTCCAGCTGCCATGAACAATATCTTTTTTCATTTATTTCTAACCAAGTTTGTCTATCACAGTTGTGGGGTGCAGTAATTCGAAGAGTCCCATACTGCATCTGTTTAGCATCTATGTCATTACCGAGATTATTGATAGCAAGAAGATGTATAGCTCCAAAATTGGAAAGCTTTTTCTTTATTTTGCAGAAATAGCTTTTGATTGAAGAAGCATCAGCATCCAGAAACAAGAAATGCTTGGAACGCTTTGTTGATCTAATGTTTATAGTATATTTTAGATTTTTATTTTCTGCTATTTTATCTATTGCTATATCAAAGTGTTTGGCGAAATTTTCTATCCAATAATCGCGTTTTAGAATAATATCTTGATAGGCTTGTTCTACGATAGTTGTTCTGTTTTCATCAGAAGAGAAAAAATCACAAACTTCATCAAAATTAGAATAATCTTTTTTTAGAGGTACATAATGGACCCAAGGCTTTAGAATATTTGAGTACTCTCCTTCATATAAGATTTGGAGAGTTTTTGTGGCAACAGCTTCAAAGTGTCTAGGTGATATCTGGTTGTAATCTATTTTCTCACCAATTGATTCAAGTAATTCAAGAATGCGTTCAGCAACTTCCGGATCATTTTCATTTTCCAACTGATAAGTGGATTTAAGTTTTAAAAATCGCTTTTCTAAAGAACCATCTAAATCAAAAATATTTGCTCCAGACTCAACGCCTAATACGGCTTTACAATTTCCTAAAAATTATACCACTCATCTCCCTTTTTGCGGTCTTCCCACCGACTGGATATGTCGATAACTAATCCTTTTTGTTTGGCAAGAACTCGTACATCGTAACCGATTTTACGCTTCTCGTAAGCTAATTGGCCAAAAATCAAGGGTTGAATTGATCCGCGATAGCCGATGT
Source organism: Coxiella-like endosymbiont (assembly GCF_030643785.1). Lineage (NCBI taxonomy): Bacteria > Pseudomonadati > Pseudomonadota > Gammaproteobacteria > Legionellales > Coxiellaceae > Coxiella-like endosymbiont. The sequence continues at coordinate 333,125 of NZ_CP094378.1, forward strand.
CAATTTTGCGACCCTCTAGAGGGTAACTCAATTGCCGCATTTTGGGGGTGACGTAACCTGTTAGCATTTGATAAAACTGAATATTACCTACTATTTCTTTAGGATAGGCTTTGTGCCTTTCCAATTCTTTTAAGCAGGTGAATATTAAATCGAATTTATTATGCCCAATGTATTCTGCTACTTGACGTGTATTAAATTGTTCGTCTTGCTTAAATAAAATTTTTAAGCCCTGGTAGTCTCGAAAATGAGTGTTGAGATTGCTATCGAGGTAGCGAAGATTTTCTAGATTATAGGATATTGTATTATGAATGACTATTCCCTTATAATGGGAAATATCTATTTCTGCAGGAATTTTGTAATAAGGTCCTTGATATTTAAAAAAATTCAATATATAAATATTAAATTTAGAAAACCTTTTTAAGTAGTTTATATTTTCAGGAATTGTGGCAATCCCTTGTGGGTCGAGATAACAAAGTAACAGAAGCGAATGCTTTTTTCTATTCATGTCTTTTTCCTCACGATCTTATGAGGATACTGTGGCTAATTTAGAAGTGCTTATTTTAGAGTCTTCCATTATTTCGACTCCTCCAAAACTACGCATATTCCCATGTTCTAACCACAATACCTTGTTGCAATATGTTTTTATAATTTCATTTGAATGCGAGGCCATGACGACGATATTCGATTTCTTAACAAAACTATCCATCCGTTTTCTTGCTTTGAATTGAAAGGCGGTATCACCAGCACCAAAAATTTCATCAATTAAAAGAATATCGGGATCCACTATGGTAGAAAGGGCAAATGCCAATCTAACGGCCATACCAGTAGAATATTTTTTAATTGGCATGGCGAGATACTCACCTATCTCAGTAAACTCTTGAATATCTGGAATTAAAGACTTTATTTCTTTTTTAGAAAGACCTAACAACATTCCACGAATTTTTATATTTTCATAACCATTTAATTCAGGTTGTATTCCAATATTTATATCAAGTAAGGACGCGACTTTACCATCAATTTCAACTTTCCCAAATTTTGGAGCAAACACTCCAGCTAAAACTCTGAGTAAAGTGCTTTTACCAGAACCATTATGACCTATTAACCCCAAACGATCACCGTGTTTTAAAGAAAAAGAAATATCGTTTAGGGCTTTTACAGACACGGAACTGCCATTTATTAGTTTTAATTTTCCTCCTGTAGCAGCGTTTAAGATACTCTTTTTAAGAGAACGTTTATTTACCCCGTACAAAGGGTATTCAAGGTGAAGATTTTCTATGTGTATGGATGACATTTTATTAATCTTCTAAATCATAACCAAAAAGGTATTTTGTGCCTTTGAGTGTTGAAAATTAGTGAAACTAAAATAAACCCTATTAAAACAAAGGACAATCCGAAATACCAAGAATTGGTTTGTGGCGCACCCCCAAGCAGCGGAGCCCTGATTAAGTCAATAAGATATGTCACAGGATTAAATATAATTATTTTTGAAGCATTTTCAACCAGATGTGGCATCCAGGTTATGGGAGAGATAAAAAATAATACTTGAATCAAGCTCGTGATTAGGGGAGGCATATCTCTATATCGTGTACTAATTATACCAATAAATAAGCTAATAAATATAAGATTAGAAGCAACGATTAAAAAACCAGGGAAAAATAAAAGAGCATATTTAGTTATTTTTATTTTGAAGATGAAGATTACCATTAGATAAACAACCAAATTATGAAGAAAAATCAAAATATTACGCCAGAGTGTTTGATATACGAATAGCGTAAAAGGCAATTTGATTTGATAGAGGTAAGGTTTTGCCATGATAAACATATCACAGCTATCGATCATGACCGAGGATATGAAAGTCCATGCTAATAACCCGCATGTTAGGAAGGGAATATATTCTTGTAGTGATTGATGAAATAATCTAGAGTATACAATCCCTAAGGCTACTAGAAAAATTGATAGATTTAAAGTGATCCATAACGGACCTAATACTGATCCCATATAACGTTGGCGAATGTCCATCCACCCTAAGTGAAGCCAGATTTTGGTGTGGGTTGTTAAGGATAGGAAATCCTCTAAGGTATTAAAAAGCTTTTTTAGCATTGTCTGTTTGATTTCTCCCTAATATATACTAATATATACGTAACGTATGGAAATAATTCCTAAAATTTTTAATCTAAAAGTGGTTACTTTTGGATCTGTTTGCTTAAGCTTAAAATTTTAGTTTATTTTCTGAAGGATTTTTTTGCCTCCGTACTTAGCTAACTATATAGGAGCGTATTGTGTCAGCATTATCGTTTAAAGACAAGGTTTCAACGTTCACAATCAACGTTAGGTGCATAAAATAGAATCCACTTCTCAATGCTTCACTGGAGGATGAATTTCAGTTAAGACACAGTTTCTTTGCAATAATTAGGCTTTACCATGACTCAAATGCAAGTTAATGTGGTTGATGGGAATACGACTCTGCAGACCTATTAAAAATCGATGATTTAACCTATAATAAGATAGCATTCTTGTATTTAAGATAGCATTCTTGTATTTAAGCTGGGCTATTTTTCTTGCCTACCTCGTTTATTTTTTGTTTTATGCTCTTCCAGATAAAGGCTTCGATTGTACAGATCATGGCTTTTATCTTCATTCCTAGGCTCAGCTCGCACATGGATTGATTTCTGGGTATGGTTTTTTTTAGATCTTTATAATGCCTTGTACATAAGGCTCGGATTTAAAAATTGTCTATTTTTTGAAGAACTTAAAGCTATCACAACCTGTATTATCGGTATTGGTTTTTTCTTTTGTTTGCTCAATAAATTGACACTTCCATTTACGTTGCCGCTTTCTTTCACCTTTCTACTCAATACTCAGACTACTTTTATTTTTAGCTATCAAACTGTTCTTTCCGTTTATATGTTGATGCTTTCTTATTGCTATCTGCATGTTTCATCTAAATCACATCATTCTTACGCAAAATACAGTTGGCTCTCATTGGGCGCAATGCTTTATTCTTTAGCGATACTATCGAACATTTCTCTTGCACCATTCATCCTAGTTATTGCTTTATTTTTTCCGGTCCTAAGATCCTAAGAGAAGATAAGTTCTCAGCAATCCGTTCTTTGGTTTTTTATGGTGTGCTTTTGATTAGTTTTTCTTTGCTTTTCTATCTCTTTAAGAGTAATACTCATTTCCTAACTCACAAATTATGATAAGGTGAATTTATTACGAAGATCTATAGAATATGGACGTGAGTTTCTCATTCCTTTCTTACAGTATGCAAAGATTCCACTTTTTGCCTTATTCCACTTTTTGCCTTTATTATAGCTTTTTATCATTAACTTATATTTATCCTACAAATCAATGAAAAAAATAATAATATTCTAATTAAAGGGATTGTATTTTTTATTGAATTATTATTAATAATAGGAGAAAATTCTTACTACTTTCTTCATCGACCTGTTATTCTTACTCTGTATAACTTATGCGCTAACATAAATTTTATTTAGCTATGCAGTCTTGGTTTTATTATTTTCCTGGGGACTTTATAATCGGCACTTTTAGGCGCCTTTACTTTAATTGTATTCTTACACTGGAGGCGATGACTATACACTGGAGGCGATGACTATTAGGTATTGGTGAACAATAATGGGTCCATTATGGAATTTTTTTCATGAGCTCTTTTATTTAATGCTTTGTGGCTATCTCTTACAGGAAGGCGTAGATTCTCAGAAATTTAATAAATTTATTATCTTTATAGCTTTCTTGACAGAATATATTATAACCACTTTTATAAAAATCAATTATACGTATTGTAGCGATTTTCCTTAGGAAAATAAGAACTTAATTCATTCTTCTATTTTTCGGAGAATTTTTGTTAGTTCATAGAAAAAAGAGAAAATTACAGAGATAGTTAGTTTGCTTCTGAATAATTCCTATGTATTTAATAATGAGTCTTTAATTGATTTTCACCTTCAAAATTTTGTTCATCATTTCGATGAAAAAAAGTTATATTGCTTATTTAAAAAATAACTAGAATTGGTGTGTTTTCCTTCAAACAGAACCTAATTCTCTGTTGTTCTTGCCTAAGTTGATAACCTATATAAATAAATAATAAAAGGATAGAGCGGGGTATAAATAAAGCGATTACTTTTTACGATAGATAAGATTTCAACAGAAAGCTGATCGGCTAAATTTTTTGTTTGGTTCGGAAATAAATGTTCGCAAAAATTTAAGTACTTGAGAAATGATATATTCCACTTTCTATTTATTAGAGCGTAATGTAGCGGTAATCACACCAATCGTTCAGCACAATGTTCGGTGACTTTAAGTTGATTGGAATCAGATAAGGCGTAGAGTTTGCCAGCAGGTGATAAATACAAAGGAATGTAACGGAAAACACTTTCGATGCCGTGTTTATTTAGGTAATTTATAAAATAAGTTCTTTTCTCTTTGCTAGGTAATGTAATATTAAATAATAATATGTCCGTTGTGGGTTTCGTAAGGAGGAACTACAGGTCTTCAAATAGAATCAATATCTTTAAATGCTTTCTGATATCATTCCGATATTGTTCGTCGCTTTTCAGTAATTTTGTTAACTTCTTCAAATTGTGAAATTGTGTATATAAAATTCCTGCTGTCACTTTGCTTACTATAAAAGAAGAACCAATATTAAAAAGAAGAACCAATATTAATCCAAGTATATTTATCTACTTTCTCTTGAAGAAAGGCTTCACGATTCATTCCCTTTTGACAGATAATTTTTGCTCGTTCAATCAGGTGCTCGTCATTAATCAACAGAGTGCCCCCAAGGTCGGAAGTAATATTTTTCGTATGGTGGAAAAGCTAATTGCTCCCATATTTCCAATTGAGCCTAGTGCTTTCCCTTGGCTAATCTGCCATTAGAGCCCTTGTACAGCATTCTTAATAACAAATAGACCATATCTTTTTTCAATCGACAGGATGGTATTCATAACCGGGTTGGATGTCTGTCAGTAACGTTGCTATTTCTAATGTCCTGGTGCATGAATGAGTAAGTAAAACTTTTTAACGGCTGTTAATTCAGCCAGTTTAGATTGAACGAGATTGGTGAAAGGAGCAGATTTGATCCTTTCAGGATTTAACCTCTCTGCAATGCGCTTTTGCGTATTGAGCGCAAAATAAGGCGCATTAAATTTGATAACTACTTTGTATCATCCTGATGATTGAATTATATTGATTTTGAGTACAATCTTTCTGTTACCTTGGTATCCATATCCAATTCTGCATAATATAACATGTCACCATTTTTTTTGAAAGTCGTCTGTAGGTAAATGTAATTTGTATTGCACAATCGTTAAAGGGTAGGTAAATTAAATCTTCGTTTTGATGAAAGAGAAGCAAATTTACATCATCAAATTAAAGAATATCTGTAAAACAGTGAGTTATCTCGATGATATAATCCCCGTATTTGGTGTGCTACATTTGGTTTCAGCGATATTTAGGATAACTTCAGTAATGTACCTACACACTGAATTTACTACTGGAGAGTATGATAATTTACATTAAATTTACCGGCCAAAGAATCAAAACTGAGAGTGAATGATATAACCCATGTCCTTGACAAGGAGTTGAGTGTAAATGAGATGAAAAAAATCTTATTTCCGTTTCGGGAAAATGCATTGACATCATAAAATTTGGGTGGGGAACAGGATTATTAGTACCTTATCTCGAAGAAAAAATTTGTCTGCTTAGAGAAGCAGAAATAACAGTTTATTTTGGTGGAACACTTTTTGAATATTTTTATATTCATGATCAAATAGAGCAATACGCCTTTTTAGCTACATAGGTTGAAAGTAGATTGTATTGAAGTTTATAATGAATTAGTATCCCATTGAAAGAGAAGTTAGTGTTTATTGAAAATTTTCAAAATCATTCAAACTTCTCGCTGAAGTTGGTAGTAAAGATGCTGAGATAGTAGTTGCCCCTTATAAAGGGTCGCAAGAAATAAAAGATTTTGAATATGCTGGCGCATACAAAATAGTAACTGAAGGTCGTAAAAGCGGTACAGTGGGGGTTTCCGCACCTCTAAAGAAATTCCGAAAGAACTAGGAATATTACAAGTTGCCTCACTTAACAATTTTATTTTTGAGGCTCCCCAAAAAGCACAACAAACTTAGTTTATTAAAGAGTTTAGTTCAAATGTTAATCTAGGAAATATTGTACCGAATGAAATTATTTCACTAGAAACATTAAGGTTAGATTTGTGAAGTAATACTCTTTTAAATTTTCACAACAGATTCTTAGAAGTTAATGGGGTTTAAGATGATAAAAGGCCAAAGAGGCATGTGCGATAGGATGGGATTAGCTAAGAAAGCATCATCTTTACTTGTAAATTCTACTTATAAATTTGAATTTAATGATTGGGATATTCTGTTTGATGGAATGTCTAAGGTTGAGCTTCAACTGGATAAATACTCTTTAGTTGAAAATTTATTTGATTCTTCCTTTGGAGAAGTTTATAAAAATCGGGAACATTACCTTAAAGAACAAATTGGTGCTTCGGCTAGATGGCTTCTACAGGGCGAGCAAGAAGAAAATGCTCTACGATAAGGCTCCTCTTAACAATGAAAAAGCGATTATTAAGACTTGCCAAATCCTTAGTAGCTTTATCTGAAGTAATTTTGGAACAGGCTTCCAATAATCTTGAAACTATAATTCCTGATTTTACTTACTTACTTACTTACTTACTTACAATATGGCTAACCTACTATCTTCGCGCATTATCTTTTGATATTTAAATCTTTTCTATTGAGAGACTTTGAACGTTTGGAAGAATCTTTTGATCCCTTAAATTATAGCCCTGTTGGTTGTGGTTCTGTTAATAATTCTCGTCTTAAAATTAATCGGCAACGTTTAGCAGATTTACTAGGATTTGATAGATTGATATAGAACGCCATGGATGCCATGTGGTGTGTCGACATTCTATTAGAGAATTATTCTAATCTCGTAGCGATTTCTGTTAATATTAATAGACTTATAGAAGATTTCCAAATTTGATCAATGGTTGATATCGGATTTTTGAATTGGATAATACACATTACAGAACTAGCGTCATTATGCGGCAGAAAAAGAATCCGTATGGATTAGTTTATTTTAAAGGTTTAAAAGACATTATCATTGCTTCAATTATGAAGGGCTGTTCTGGGAAGCCCGATAATCGTATATTTGCTTACGGAGAATCGCCTCGCTCGATTGATTTGATTATTGAGGGAATTGACTTGGTTACGAAAATAATCTCACAGCTTGATGTTAAAAAGTAAACCATGAAACAAAAAGCACTAAATGGCTTTTCTAATAACACCGATTTAGCAGAAATGTTGATGCATCGACATCATCTAGATTATACAATGGCACATCGCATAGTGGGTAAAGCTGTCAGACAGTTGATCAATGATGGATCGAATTACGTGACTTTGGAGATTTTGAATGAGGCAGCAGCCAGTTTGAATATTAATTGCATGATCACGCTAGAAGAATTCGAGCTAGTGACAGATCCTTATCAAATTGTTGCTTCGTAAAATTACATTAATGTTTTTATTATAAGAGGTTTTTTCCTTTCTGTTGCATTGATTAATCGGATTAAGTGCTCGCCAATAATGCCAAGTGCTAAAATAAGAATTTCACTCTGTAATAATAAGATTGTCATTAACTATGATCAGCCAGAAACCAATAAGTGGGAAAATAATTTTGAGATACAAATTTATAGAGCAAAAAAACTTTCTGTAGAAAAAATAAAACTAATTCTAATCAATTGCTGCATTACAAATAAAGAGTTATTAAAAATTAAGTTAAAGAAAAGAGCAAACAGTTTTTCATAGAAAAATTAGTTTGACCATATTTGCGAGGTGGTGGGTTGTATCTATATTAATTAGATCTTTCGTATCCAGAAAATAAATTAATTATAAAATTGATCAAAAAATGTTTTTCCAGTGCTGGATCATTATTCGAATTGGATTGCGGCATAGATTTTGTGTTAAGAAAGATGGAACAATCTTTTTCAGTCCATAATTTACATGGGTTGATATCTATCTGGAATCTTTTATTTGAACGAAATGAAAACAATAATAATTAGCATTGGAATTTTTTATTAACTTCGTTTGGTTCAATCTTACTGAAGAAGGATACAAATCATAATAAAAATATTCTTTATAAAAATATTCTTTTAATTTTTAAATTTTTTAGGATATAGTGCTTTCATTCTTGTGATGATCGTTTCAACACTGTTAATGCATATCATTCCTTTCTTGACTTAATAAATTCGATCGATTTTAAGGAAAGAAATAATAAAGAATAGTACTCAGAATAGATAACAATTATTTCTAAGATATATTATCTACTCATTTTTTTATGTCTATATTATCTGCTATTCCTCAATCAAGGGTTAATGACAAAAGCTCCTTACGGTAGTTATAACAATTTAATTTTTAGTCATATCCGTATAATTTTAATACTACTTTAAATACTGAATAAAATACCTATGGGATGACCCTAAGCCTATTTTCTATTTATCTACTGGTTTCTTTACTTGGTTTTTTCAATTCTTTCTTCAGCATAAAACCGATTTTGATACGGCTAATAGCGCTGCTTTAGTGTTAACTTTATATAAAATTTTTTTACCTAATTATCATTATTAAATTTATTAAATTGAAATTTGAGGAAAACAATATACTTCAACTGTCTTAATCTGTCTTATATCATCTTATTGTCTATGGATTTAATAATTAGCACTAGAATCTCCATTTATTTACCTATGGTAATCCTTAAAAATATGTGGGGATAGGACCCTAACAACTTAGGACCTATTCAAATTCTACTTAAACCATTTTTAATTTTATTCTTTATTTTTTATTTTCAGGATGTTAAAATTAAATTTAATATTAGGAAAAAAAGTATTCTTCCCAAATTCATACTACTTCTTTGCACGTTAACAAAGCCTAGCTTCACAGTTACCATTGCCAGCGCTTTCATAATTTTTGAGTTAATCAACTATAAGCGTTATTTAATAAAACTTTATCTCTTAAACCATTTGTTAATTTACTTACCTTAATTATTAGTTATTTTGTATCAGAAGTATGTATTAGAAACTAGGTCTAGTTTATGGTATATGACAATCGAACCATTTAAGGTATTGGATTGGATCTCTACACAAATCATCCTTTATATGCTATTATGCAAAGTATTTAGTTTCCTTTTTTAGTTTTGATATTTAGATTGTAGAGAAAAAAGTTTCTTTAGAAATGAAATTAGCTTATATTTTTTTTGGATATGGACAACTTGCTTTTCTAGCATTTAGTGGTCGTATTTAGAAAGTCAGAAATTTGTGATGGGGATATGAAAATAGTTTAACTTTACTTAGTTAATCTCTGTCAATCAATTATTAATATCCACTCATTATTCAAGTTCTAAACTTTTTAAATTTTCTCTTTTTTATTAGCATTCTGTTTTTTCAACGATTTACCGATTTTTTATTATTTTTTTAGGGGAGAACTTTTTTATAAAAATTAGCTATTCTCTTCTAAAAAGAATGAGGAAATTGTGAGAATGGATTTTTAATAAGCATAACCCAATTTAGAAATCCAGTTCTAGAATTTACCAAATTGGGAAAAAAATTTAATTTACTGAAATAAAACCATTCTCTGCTCATTAAGACGTTCTTTAGCGTAATAAAAACAGTAATAGGGATGTCAATGTCTTGATTCGTTGTCGTTAAACTAAAAAAACTAAAAAATCACCGACATGTTTTTCTTGAAAATACTTCTCCACAATTATTAATTCGGGCTCTGGATGATGACGCAATTCCGTATGAACAGTTATTTCAAAAGCTTTCTATTAAGATTTATAATATTTAGCAGCTTTTGTTTTACCCTAAAATATTTTCCCTAATGCTTTGTCGTCAAAAATAAAATCTTTAGATAGCGTTGTCAAGATTTCATCAAGTTTGTAGGCATTTTCTAATTCTAAGTGCTTTTGTAATAAATCTTTGTAATGTTACGATATCATATGGATTTCTCTTAGGTGGTGATACCTCGTAGTCCAATAAGGGAGAGCGAGGACATTATATTATATTGAATATTTTATATATTTTTAAAATAATCCAGAAATAAAATGGATTTAACTTAATCACTAATTCATTGATAGAAAAATTCAAAATTGAATATTTTTTTCTATGAAACTCTCTAATTTTAGAATTTCTGACGACTATTAGATAAAGAGTTTAAAGGAAAAGGAAAAATCCATAAAAATACTTGAAAAGGCAACTTCTTTCTCGAAAGTAAGAGTATTAGAAAAATCAGGAATAGATGCTATCGTCGCGCAATCTTATGAGGCAGGAAGTAATCGTGGAACGTTCATAGGTAAACCCGCTGATTCTTTCATCGATATATTTTTTTAATTCCCAAGTTAGCTTGACGAGATTAACCTTCCTATTATCGCCGCTGGTGGAATTATGGATGTTAGAGGTATTGTGTAGCATTAATATTAGACAACAATCGTATTCAAATGGGAACAGCTTTTTTAATTTGTACTGAAGCGGAAGTTCATTTCGAGTATAAAAATAAATTAATAAAATCCGAGTATGACATACAACATTAACAATCTTTTTAACAATTTTTTTCTCACTCAAATTAGCACTGGGAATCCGTAATAAATTTATTCGATCAATGAATAGTAACATTGCGCACTCTTCAGATTATCCCATCCAAAATGCATTAACTAAAATTATTTGAAAAGCATCGGTGGAACAAAATAACCCTGAATTTATGTCTCTGTGGGCAGATCAATCGGCTTATCTTTTCGAAGAGTCATCAGCAAAGAAATTAATTATCTAGTTAAAAAATGAGATTAATAGTTTATTGGAAGTGGGCCAAACACAGGCGATGAAAAAATATCGAGCTTAAACGTTACACCATCTGGTTTAATTTGATTAACCAGTTTATCTAAGTCCTCAACTTCAAAAGTAATCGTTCTGCCAGAATTGGCACTAGGAAAAACATCTTGAGCTAAGTTGGTTATAACAAAACAACCTCCTTCTGGAAGATCGTATTCAACCCAGGCCATCTTGGGTCGATATTTTTGTTGGTTTTAAATGGAGTTTATTTTCATAGAAATTTCGAGATTGATTTAGGTTTTTAGCCGGATACATTGTAAAGGCGACCTTTTTGATCATTACTATTTTTTTACAGATTAATGGGTTGATATTGATGATTCTGTATTTTATCACGAATTTATGGCTCTAGGTCAATGATATCTTGTAATTTAGAATGGTAGATCTCGTTTCTGGTTTCCTTCTAAAGAAGGAGGCTATATAATCATGGAATTGTATGATACAATACAGCATATATTTTTGGATAATGAAAAATTGATTAGAATAATCAATCAGGCTGTGGGAACAGCAACCTAGTCGAAGATCATAGAAACAAACCTTCCTAGATAAGAAAAGGAGAGGTTGTACTTCGTGAATAAAAAATCTGATATGACGATATAGATAAGGATCAGTAGAACGAGCTTGAAGCAATAAAAGCTTCTGACGATTCATTAATTAGCAAATGGCAAACTTTCTTTGGTATTATCTTGCCAGCACAAATCAAAGCGGCAAAGAAATTAGGCTTTAGTGATGATAAAGCCGGCATTTCCGCTTTCAATAAAGTTCTCATAGAACGACAACCTGACAGAAGCCTAAATTAATTAAATCGAAAGAAGTAGAATTATTTTTTGGAAAAAGCGTTTGATATACACACGACTAAACGACTCACTCTGAAGGAAATTCTCAAGATTTAATTACAGATATAGCAGTGTCCATGACTACCAATGATTTCTTAAGAAGTATTGATGGGATGATAGAGCTCATTGGTGAAAATGCATCAATTCTTGAAAAGAGAAAGCATTGTTAAATATCTTATTACTATTGTATTTGTTAGTAATGGAAAAACATGATTTTTATAGAGAGTAAGGATATGTACAAGTACAAAAAGAATTGATGGATTATTACTATAATCCTTTTTATTATTATGATCCTTTTATTATGGAGTAGGCGAGTTATGTGCAGACAATCGTTTTTAAAGGGGCAAAATTGCTATTAAGATAATCGAGCTAAACACTTGGACTAATGATTTATTACGTTGGTTCGTTTGCTTTGTAAATTTATGCAGTTTAAAAGGTATAATTGAATTTCAGCGCGTTCGTATTTGAATACATAGGGTATGGAATCTTAATATTTTTTGCGATATCCATTTGGCGAATTCACTTCTTTTCCAGGTATGCTTGAAGCAGTTATTGTATGATGCGGATGACAGCAAGCTGGATCGGAAATTTTCACTTTAGATAATTAAATTAGTATTAAAACTACTGCTGAGTTTGTTTTCTTTTATCTTTCCTCGATTCATAAGAGAAAGTAAACAATTAAAATTTTAAAAAGAGGCTTTCACTTTGACAAAAAGTGTGATCATTTTATCATGGATAGTCTCCTCTTATTCCTTAGCAGGTTAAGAATTAATCGATGTGGTCGATTTGTTGGGTGAAATTAAAGTAGTTAACCTTGACGTTAATTAATGGTGGCGTTATGGTTGAGTTTCCAAAATTACGCACAGGAAGCCCGAGGACACAGAACGGCAACCTGGTATTTTTAACCTTTTGGTTTTATAATAAATTTGGGCCGTTAGCTCAGTTGGCAGAGCAGCTGACTCTTAATCAGCGGGTCCACGGTTCGAACCCGTGACGGCCCATGAATAGTTATTTGTTGGCCCATGAATAGTTATTTGTTAGATAGTTGAGAAAAATATAGAGGAGTAAAGCTAACTATTCATGTCATGAATGTTAAAGAAAAAACCTCCCCAAATAAGGGGAGGAGCATTACTATTTTTGACCAACAAAATTTTCCCTTTTTAACCAACACAAAACCTATGTCCCTTTGATATGAAATTCTTTTTAACACTTAAATTGTTTTTTAATATTTGCCTACTCGCTTTTCAATAATAATCCTTCCAATTACTATTCTACCCGAATGTCCGCTCATTATATTTGACAAATAGACAAGCAAATCTTCGAACACCGTATTCGTGAGAGCACAGGAACTCGTGATTTACTTGAAGCAGAATTTATTTTATCTAAACGTATTGATTATCTTCGACAAAGCATCGTGTTTGAAGCTCGTCATAGGCACACTTTCCGTGAAGCTGCCGGAAGCTACCGAACGTTATTTAAATGAAAACAATCTAAAACTTCTCTAAGAGAGATAAACGATGGATTAAAGTGATAGATGCTTACATCGGTGGGCTCACTCTTGAAGCGATCCACCATGGATCTTTACAACCTTTGATTGATGCTCGTCAGCAAGACGGTATGAAGAATCGTACCGTTAATGCCACTTTACAAACTGTCGGACAAATGCTTAATTTGGCCGGCCCAGTGAAGGTGGGGTGGATAAAAATAGTTTAACACGTGGTGGCTGGGCAGCTGCTCCCAACTTCGATTACTTAAAGATGATAAGCGCAAACCTTACCTATTAAGTTGGGTGGGTGGAACAAGATCGGCTATCTACCGTATTGCCATTGCACTTACAGCGAATGGCATTGTTTATAAAGTAAATACCAGTTGTCGTGAACAGGAAGCATATCGATTGCCTTAAAATGGAAGGAGATGGCTATTCCGGAATTAAATACCAGCGTATTTATTATTCCTAAGAGTAATGCGAAAAACAGTGAAGACCGTTTAGTGATACTGAATGAATTGGTAAAGAAAGTCGTTGAAGAAGTACGCGGTATTCATCCTGAATATGTCTTCATACCCATTTCGCGGTAAACAAAAACCCATGACGTCAATAAATTGTATGTTTTGGAAAAAGACACGCCAACCGTGGGGATTGCCCTAACTGCAAGTGCATGACTTCAAGCATACGTTTAGAAGACGGTTACGTGCAGCCGGAGTGATATTAGAAGATCGACAAAATCTTTTAGGTCACAAGTCGAATCGAATTACAGCGCATTACTCTGCGCCGAAATTAAAAATTTAATTGAAATAACGAATAAAGTATGTTAAAATTAAAAGGGATTTTGATATTAACCATGATTTACTGTAAATCTAAATTCTTCACAGCATTTCACCTCTCCCGAAATGCTGAGATATTCGAGATAGTGAAATAAGCTATCAGATAGGTAGCTGAGAGCGGTCGTTTACATGAAACAATCTGCTACATCTGCTCACTCCTTGCCGTCTACTCAAAATTCCGCTCATTTTAAGAGATTTTTGACTGTTTCAAGAGATGCCCTTAAGAAACTGTTAATTCTATTTGGCTACAATGTATAACTGGTGTTAGTGATATTCTTAGATAAACTGCCATTTAGAGCTTTTAAAAATGAGGCGCATGCCTAAAAAGATCACGAGCGCTTTAAAGAAACAAATGGGCGAAAAAGATTTGCAGAATTTGAGTCGTCTGTTTATTTTACTTGGTGGTGTTGAAGAAGACACCCAAGTTCATGATCAAAGTGTTAGTATTCCCGATGATCAAGTCGATTTCGATACACTAAAAGAACAATTCGAAATAATGGCGTGGAAATCTCTAGCTTAGAAAACTTTCCTTTCCTTTGTTGATGGAGATCGAATACAGTATAGATGTAGTTGTGTGAAAAAGCATTTTCGATCACAAATGGGTTAACGATTTTTACTTAAATTTAACATCTACTTATGTTCCCGATCTTGGTTTCGGTTTTAAAAGTTATCGCTGGGAGGGAGACTCTACGGGCATAATGGATGAAATCGATTCCTCGGTAGAATCGGTAGAACATGTTATATTGAGAAAGATTATATTCAACACAAAAGATAACTTTCTATAAAGTAGATAAATCCAAAGTTCTTCGAATCATGTTTTCTTTTCTCCTTACGACCCTGGAGTTTCTAACAATTTACCAAAAAAATATTTATCAAAAACTCTAAGACAAGCTGGTTGTTTGATTGTGCAACAATATCATAAAGTTTTAACATTTCGCTATATCTTATCTCATTTATCCCTAAATCATGACGCATTGCTAATAATAGCAATGCAGCGTTATTTTTAACTCCCAATTTTTTGAATATCAATTTTTTGAATATTTTGAATATATTAATTTGATAAATAGAACCGTCTTTGAACTCAAATAAAGCTTTTCTGCAATAATTTCAAGTTCGGCCCCTTGTGATACATCATAAGGAGCACTTCCATTTCCTGGTCTGAAAGAATTTGAAAAACATTAATAGATCGAGAAGTTGTTCTAGATATTGGCAATTGATTAGCAATTCAACTATCAATGACCCTTTTCCTAATAGGAACATCTTTGATGGCTTATATTAATTCTTTCTGTTCAGTTCCTTGAGCGATGTGCAAATCATTTACGTCCAGTAGATGAAAGTCTAACAAAATAATGTTAGGTTTCCACTCGCGAACTTTCCTTGTAGCGCTTTCTCCCCCATTTCGGCTTCGGCAATTACTTTTATTTCTGGAACGTCTGCCAATAAGAGCTTTAAGGCCTCTCGGACGAGTTGTTCATCGTCCACAATTAAGATGGATATCATTAGGCCTTATCTTCTTTAGCTTTTGTTTTATTCTACACACTTAAATAAAAATTAAAAGGTTCTTACGTTCAACAGACAGAAGAGCCACCATGGTGTATCGCAGTCCATGACTATGTAGTTAAAACATGTGGTAGGAAAAATGCTTCCATAAAAGCGCCCACTTTGCCTATGCCCATAAAGTGGTGGGATAAACTTCCGAAGGGATGAGAAAGATGGTTGTGTTGTGGCCGACATTAACAAAAAAGAAGCTGATTCCAAAAACTACGGTGAACAAGGGGACGTTGTTGACGACATTGAAAATTAGTGCAATAAGTCCATACGCAATAGTGATTATTAAAAATCTAAACATCTGTAAAGATTTCCGACCAATTCGGTCGATATAGGCAGCGGCCAAAATGTAACCTGGAACAGCAAAAAGAAAAAAATCAAATCAGCCCCGTTAAAGTATTAGCAATTAATGTCGCAGAAGTATTGAGGTGTTTGAGAATGAAAACAGAATAAATACTGTTACGGTAAAAGGTGACATCCAATAAAAATCACGCTCCAGCCGTTCCAACAAGATGAATAAACCATTTCTTTTTTCATAGGTTCTGTTTAGATTGAGGTAAAAACGCTCACTTTTAATTTTTTAAATAAATCCCATCAAATTCGGGACTACACGACTGACGGCTGACCCGAGTGGATTTTTTAAGAAGATAATGTGGCGTTTCTTGAATTTTTCGGCAGAGATAAAAAACTGAGTCGGCTGGAATCGCACCTACACCAAGTAAAATTCGCCAAATTAATGAATGGGGAAGGGGTAAGAAGTAATAGCGAAGCCAAGAGTGGGCCACTAACCACCAACAGCCTGCATGGCAAAAACCAGTAACACTAAAAATCCCTGTTTTTGGCTAGAGCATATTCAAAGGATAATCTCCCCCGATGACCAAGCTGACAATTATTCAGGAGATTAACAGCCAAACGTAAGAGGGAGAAAAAGCTTCCAGAATAGCCCTAAAAAAACAGGATCGTGACTTCCACTCCGTATAATCGCTTACGTCCGAATTTATCTGATAATAAGCCAAAAGAAATAGCCCCTACTGCCGATGCCGATAAAGCTGAACCATTATATTAATAAAGCCAACTGCGAAATTGTCAAATACCATAACGGCATTAGATTAGTGATAACGACACCAATAATAAATATAAAAAAAATATAAAAAAATAAAAAGATCGTAAGTATCCGTAAAAAAACTAATACCCGTCGTCGTAAAGATAATGTGCCAATGGGAGTGCTTTAATATTGCGGTTGTCATGGTTCCCTGTCAGTTCATTCTTCACAACAATAGGTTGTTATATTTCAGTCCCATCTCCAGATAAATCCGCTACTAGAGGTTTCGAGAGCAAATGTTCAGCCGTATGCGTTGTCCAACCACTTTGAGTTTCTGCTTCAGTGGGCTCTTTGACATTTTCCGGAATCACGACTCCCTCTTTAGCATAAAATTCTCGAGCACGAACGATAATATCACAAACGATGAGTGGACTTAGATCAAAAGTCATAGTTTCTCCCTAAAGCGCTTATTGCTGTAAATCATAGAACTGAGACGTTAGCCGATAATCGTTGAGAAAGGGATATTTTATTTGACATTGCGGTTAATCTGATATATTGATAGCGGAAAATATTGGGGTAATCACTAGAATAGGTTTTATATGCAGAAATGAAACTTCAGACCATTGCTTCCATCGTTGAAAGCAGGCCGATACAGCCTGTTTTTGCTTTTAGGCCCGCTGCCCTAGGGCGCGCGGTTAATTACTTTCGCACCCAATTTAAAGGACGAATCTTATACGCGGTAAAAACGAATCCTGAACAACATGTTATCCAATTGGTGTATGCCCACGGTATAACTGAGTTCGATGTGGCTTCCTATGAAGAAATTTGCACCATCAAAGAATATGCTCCCTCGGCTGAACTTTATTTCATGCATCCAGTGAAATCGCCTTACGCCATTCGCGAAGCTTATTTTAATTATGGTGTTCGTCATTTTTCTCTCGATTGCTTAGACGAGCTGAATAAAATTTCGCGTTGTACTGAAAATGCTAAAGACCTTTGCTTACATTTACGGCTTGCTATTCCAAATACGTTTGCTGAATTCAATTTGGCAAAAAAATTTGGCATTAATTTACACGAAGCCCCTGAGTTACTAAAAACCATAAGGAAAGTGGCTTACAAGCTGGGTGTTACGTTCCATGTAGGTTCGCAGTGTATGCACCCTGATGCCTACCGAATCGCCATTCGAATGGCTGATAAGGTAATTAATGAAGCAGGCGTAGAAATTGAATATTTTAACGTAGGTGGGGGGTTCCCTCCATTTATCCGGGCATGATTCCGCCGGCGTTGCATATTTATTTCGAGGCGATTCATACAGAATTTGCGAAAATAGCTCACAACCGACCTCATTTGGAATTGCTTTGCGAACCAGGTCGTTCAATAGTAGCAGAAAGCACCTCTGTAGTAGTGAATGTCGAGCTGCGAAAAGACGATATGCTTTACATCAATGATGGCACTTACGGAAGCCTTTTTGACGCTGGTATTCCCCATTTTATTTTTCCAGTGCACTTGTTGCGCTCAAATCGTCCTACGGACAGAGATCTTTTACCCTTTAGTTTTTACGGTCCAACTTGTGATTCTTTGGATTACATGAAGGGTCCTTTCTATCTTCCTAACGATATTCAAGAGGGTGATTATATCGAAATCGGCCAGATGGGTGCTTATGGTCGAACTTTATCTACTAAATTCAATGGATTTAAGCAAAAAGACGGCGTTGTTTTAATTTCGGATGAGCCTCTCATGACGATGTATTCGGACGACTACATCACGCAAGAACCCCTTGAAGTTATTGCTGCTTAATTTTTATTAACCCGTGAGGAAATCATTGATGAAAAATCAAACCTTGCCGACGTCTTCTTTGAAAAAAGAATTATTACAACAAACAGTTGAACATATTGATATTACCCGTTTTGACGCCCGTCCGATTGTTGATGCGATGGATCGAATGTCATTTACATCTCGAGATCTTGCCAAGGCAACGCAGATTTTCAACCGAATGCTTCAAGACAAGGAATGCAGTATTGTTTTGACTATCGCTGGATCAACTTCGGCTGGCGGTTGTATGAAATTATATGCCGATTTAGTGAAATACAATATGGTGGACGCCATTGTGGCAACTGGCGCTAGCATCGTTGATATGGATTTTTTGAAGCCTTAGGTTTTCGCCATTATCAAGGTATGTCGGCAGTGGATGATCGGCAATTACGTGATTTATATATTGATCGAATTTACGATACCTATATCGATGAAGAAGATTTGCAACGATGTGATCATGCAATTTTTGAAATTGCTAATAGACTTGAGCCTCGTCCTTATAGCTCGCGTGAATTTATTCAGGCTATGGGTGCTTTTTTGCAGGAAGGAAAGGCCAAAAAAGAAGATTCGTTAGTTCAGCTGGCCTATGAAAATGATATACCCATCTTTTGTCCTGCTTTTACCGACTCTTCAGCAGGTTTTGGATTGGTACTTCATCAAGTAAAAAATCCTACTAAGTATTTAACTATCGATTCCATCCGAGATTTTCGTGAGTTAACGGGAATTAAAATTCAAGCAGGGACAACTGGATTATTAATGATCGGGGGTGGCGTTCCAAAAAATTTCGTTCAAGACATGGTAGTTTGCGCAGAAATTATTGGAAAGTCGGTAGATATGCATAAGTATGCTATTCAAATAACTGTAGCAGACGTGCGCGATGGGGCGTGTTCCAGTTCGACCCTTAAAGAAGCCTGTTCCTGGGGCAAAGTAGATACGGCCTATGAGCAGATGGTTTATGCAGAAGTTACATCCGTATTGCCGTTATTAACAAGCGATGCTTATCATCGAGGTTTTTGGAAAGATCGGTCGCGCCGACGTTACGCTCGGTTGTTTAATGAGGAATCGAAATAATGAAATGCTTTCCTCCTAAACAAGCTTTTTTAGGCTTGGACCCTCAAGATGCCATGAGTTATGAAAACGCAAAGGCTGTCATAATTCCCTTTGGATTGGAGCAGTCTGTGAGCTATGGCGGGGGTACTGCCAAGGGACCCGCCGCGATCATTCAAGCCTCGCATGAAGTGGAGTTATTTGATGAAGCCCTTTGGTACGAGCCTTACCGTAACATCGGTATTGTAACTTTGGAAGAGCCCAAGATTGAAAATGACATACCAAAAGCATTGCAGCAATTGGAGGGGTTAGTAGAACGTGTTCTAGAAGACAAAAAGTTTCCCTTTACTTTTGGAGGAGAGCATTCGATCACTGCAGGCTCTATCCACCCGTTTGTTAAACGGTGTCCTAATTTAGCAATTTTGCATTTTGATGCGCATGCAGATTTGCGCGATGGATACCATGGCGAACATTTTTCTCATGCCTCGGCAATTCGGCGTTGTTTAGATCATCCAAATATCGAAGTTGTTTCAGCTGGCATTCGAAATATTTCTGCGGAGGAAATTTCTTTTTTGAAGTCAATCAAAAACGAATTCATATTTATTGGGCAAAAGATAAGAAAAATTGGGATATAAAAAAAATTATTGCTCCCTTAAAAAACCGTCCTATTTATCTCACATTTGACGTGGATGTGTTTGATGCAAGTTTAATGCCTGCCACTGGAACGCCGGAGCCAGGTGGATTATTTTGGAATGATGCGCTCGAAATTATTGCTGCAGCGAGCCAGGTGGGGACTATTATTGGCGCCGATATTAATGAATTAGCACCCATTCCTCATTTTCACAGTTGTGATTTTTTAGCAGCTAAACTGGCTTATAAAATTCTTTCTCTAGCCTTCGTTTAGGGGAGACGTCCTATCTCCCCTCACTTTTTCCACCATGTGTTTTTTTATTAAGGTAATTTGGCATAGCTTTTAAGTGTAACGAATAAATCGTTCACAAACTTTTTTACGTATCTCTTTAGAAAAACCTACTAAAAATCCAACCACTTCGAGTCCTAAAATACTCACTCCGAAATATTTGTCTATTAATGCGAATACATTAGGGGAATACATGGACGATAAGCTCGCAAATTAATGCAACGAGGGCAGGGTGGTTCAAATGAATACTCAGATAAAGGTAAAGAGAAACAATGACAAATCCCAAGCCGAGCAGTACCAATATCCAAACGAGACACAAGAGAACAATGCCGATTATAAAGATTGTCATCATTTTTTACGGGTCAATAAGCAACTTACTATACCGGCTAATAAACCAGCGCCAAAAGCATAATCTATTGTGGCTAAGGGTTTCTTTTTACATTTTGCTTTGATTGTATTTAAATTATATTTGCCCCGAGCAATGAGGTTATCTTTCATCGCTTCAACTTCGCTTTTACTGCATT
Organism: Coxiella-like endosymbiont; assembly: GCF_030643785.1. Lineage (NCBI taxonomy): Bacteria > Pseudomonadati > Pseudomonadota > Gammaproteobacteria > Legionellales > Coxiellaceae > Coxiella-like endosymbiont. Next base: position 354,087 of record NZ_CP094378.1, read on the forward strand.
CAGTTATCATCGCTAAAATTAGCGAATTCTTGTCTGAGATCCTCGTTTTTAGTTACTTTAGGCATAACCATTCTCCTTTGTGATTCTAGATTCTAAAAGAAATATAGCAACAGGGAATGGGAATGCGAATGGAGGTTTAAAAATTCAAATTCTTATTCACGTTCAGTCCAAAGTTCTTTGATTTTGCTAATACTAAAATCCCAAGCTTTTGTGGGCATAAGTTTGGGGGGTGACAAGTTCATTAGGATTTGTTAATACATCGACCAATACAATGGGCATCCTTAATTTCGAAAGCTTATTTTACAGCATTTTTGAGCTGTTCATGATTTTCCACGCGGGGATACCTTCGCCGCCCATTGCTTTAGCACATTCAGTGAGGTTAGGATTATGCAACATAACCTTCATTCCGAATATCCGGCAACCTCCATTTTCATCCGCACTAATCCTAACTTATCGTTATTAAATACAAAAGCCTTAATAGGAAGTTTGTAAGTTACCGCAGTATAAAATCTCCCATAAGCATCATAAAGCTGCCATCTCCATAAAGGGCGACTACCGAACGTTCTCGGTGAGCGCTTGAATAACCAATAATGGCTTGAGCAAAAGCATTTGCATTTGCCATTGAGGCCATGTTAAAAGAGGCAATAAAATCTCACCTTCCTTTCATTTGTATGTGGCGTATCCATCCACAAATAATGGGGTCACCGGTATCTAAGGTAGAGACAGCTTCCTCACTAGCATAGTGATCGATGTAATGAGCTAAGGCTTGGGGGCGAACGTAATCTTTATCGCTATGAGAAACCCGTTTTAATAAAGTAGAGTCCCATTTTTGGTGTTTTTCCTGCAATTTTTTCCTGCGATTTATTTAAATGAGAATCGTGTTTTTTTGGCGAATCATGGGGGTAGGGCTGTGACAGTTTTTTCACATCGCCCACAAGCCCAATTTTTACATTGCAACGTTTTCGGAGTCGTTCAGCTGCTGTATCAATTTGAATAATAGTTTTATTTTTAGGATAAAACTGCCGCGATACGGTAAGGAAAATTTGTTCCTAACATGAGAATAAGGTCACACAATTCTATAGGATGGGACACCGCAAGTACTCTCAGAATTCCTAAACCACCACATCCAAAAGGGCTTTCATTAGGGATGATCGCTTTGTCTTCAAGGGCATGGACAATGAGAGAATTGAGTTTCTCTACTAAAGTGAGGATCTTGTAAATTACCCCGTACGCGCCTCCATCCTATTAATAAAGTAATTTTATCATGCCGATTAAAGGCATTGGCTACTCTTTTCGATATTATCGACGCTAAAATCATTCTAATTTGGATGTTGGGAGAAGTGGTTTAAAATGCGCTTGAAAAACAGGATAGTCCAAAGATCACTCAATTTTTGGGGAGGGTCCCGATGTCTGAGGGAAGCCGATAGGTGAGCAACCCCTTGACGCGCTAACGTCGTTTGTGAAAGCTAATAAACCTAAAACGAGGAATTTGCTCAGGGGTAATAACAATTTCATTATAAACAGAATAAATAGAGATATCGTCGAACAACCGATCTAAATTAATTTTTTATGGTGATAATCCGTTCCAATTTCATTTTGCGGTATCTGAATTATAAGGGCTAACACAGGAGCGTAATCGTGTTTAGCATCGTACAATCTATTTAGAAGATGAACGGCACCGGGTCCTACCATTCCTGCTGCACAAAGGCCCAGTTTTCCAGTCAATTTAGCTTGAGTTCCAACAGCGAAAGCATCTGTTTCTTCGTGGCGAACGGTGATCCATTCGAAACGTTTATGTTTGTCAGTTCTTAGTGCATCGGCAAGAGGATTAATGGCATCTCTAAAAACTCCGAAAATTTGTTGATTGCTGCATCCATGAAAAATGTCGAGCATCATTTTCCATAGGGTAATACTCATGGTAGTTTCCTTGACAATAACCTATTATTAAAGAATAGTTGTCACCTGTTTCTTTGTCAAACATCTTCTATTTTTTTCTATTCGTTAAGTTCCTCACTCCTGTCCTATTTTTAAAGTCAAAAAATAGGACTCCGCAATTTCATGAATAACAAGTTTCTTATTTTCTTGAAAGGTGAGGGAAACGAGTTTTATTTCAGAACAGATATAAAAGTTTGCACAATAATCGAATGTAATGGTAAAATAATTCTCAATTTAAAGGGATTTCTGAGGGATTTCTGATTAAGGTAACTACTTAGAATGAAGCTAGTGCGTCTATAGAAATTTCTCCAAATCAAGAGGTATTGCATTGCGTCAGCAATTGAACGTTAAGTAGTTAGCCTGAGGCGGAATCCCATATAAAGCCCTATGCGGAACAGGCCGTGCTGACAACTACAATTAACGATCAAATGTCATAAAAATGGATAGCACAGGTGCTTTACTTTTTCACACTTTATACTCAAACTTTATTTTAAAGTTGGTCAAACAAGAAGCTGATGTTTTTTGAAAACTACCTGCACCTCCTCTAACTCCGGAATTTATTTATTCGTTAGCCGAAGGGACTGTTATTAAATGCGTTTCACTTATATATTAAGTGGGTTTCACTTATTAATTAATTTTTTGACTTTTGTGGGAGAGACTTCTTACGGTACTGGGTCGTTCTTTGTAGCCACGACGGATTCAATGGCAAGCTTACTGTCTTGACACTCTTTTATTGAAATTGCAACAAGAATTTTTCTTTCCTATTTATAGTCAGGTTCGGTTAAAACCGTTCAAGCTTTATTAATTAAAAGTTTAAATAACCGAATTATTATATGGGGCAAGTCAGATTTTCGAAGTTCTTATTCTGTTACCGAGTAAAATAACCCTTATGGAGGTGTTTTGGCAGCTAAAATCGCGCGGGGCCCTCTATTATTGGTCATCGCATGGCTTTATTTTGTGCTGTTCATGCGCGATAAATGCTATTTAATTATTTCTGATGTTGAATTGACAGTTCTTTAGTGTTTGCTTGGGGAAGACCGCAACTGTGATCTTCATTAAAAGGATAATAAACACTGGATTATAAACTACCCAGTGACCATCGCTTACTTTATAGACGCAGACAATGGGCTTTTTAGCGGAGAAAATATACAGATCCTCCAAAATTTTTTGCTTCTAAGAATAAGGAGTAGGTCGATAAGATTTCCAACCGGGAGAGGATTATTAGAGGGGGATTATTGGAAGTCCAATAGCCTTTGCTATTTTGCTGTACATTGGTGGGATACAAGTGGCTCCCCAAATCTGCCAAGCGAAACCGATTCCTAAAATGGTTATCCTACTAATCTTCCCGAGTAACGAATGACGAATCGTCTCTTCTTTTTTACTCTCAATAGAGAACCTAGATAATTATAGTCAATCGGTGCATTATTAAATTATCCTTCCCGTTGGAAGGGAAGGTTCAAGCAAGGAATATTAATATCTAAAACTGAAATTGGCGCGCGGGGGCCCCGCTCCACTTAAATGCAGAAAAGTCAGATTTTGAAGCTAAAAAAGGGCTCGAACGGTATGTAATTTTATATGGTTTGCGAGAGAGAGCGCACGGAATTTATTGGACGGTGGTCTTTTGAGAAATTGAGGGTGGAAAACCCACCCACGCGGACATGACCTTTATCATGACCTTTACCTTTATCATGACCTTTATTTAGGTGTTCTCAAGCATCAGGACAGTCCATTGCGATGGTAGTTATTTCCACAGGAATGGGCTTTCCGAGCACTGACATTATAGTCAACGAACTTATCCATTTAAGTGCTAAACAATTCTTGAGAATTGGTATGTCCGGCTCATTGCAATCGCAAGTAGTTAAAAGCAGGTGATGTGGTTATTGCCACAACAGCGGTTCGGGATGAGTATACTTCTTGTTGTTATCTAGATATTAGTTTTCTTTCTGTGGTATCGCTGAATATGGTGAATACGGCGTTGAAAATTACTAAAGAATTAGATTTAGAAAAGTATATCCATACCGGTATCGTCCATGGCATGGATTCTTTGTATGCGGTGTGAGTTTGGTGATTCTTCATTAGGAGAAAATGTGGAGTATATGGAGCAATTAAGAAAAGGTGGCGTAACTTGCCACAGCAATGGAAAGTTCTATTATTTTTACCTTAGCCAATTTGTACAGTTATCGCTTTTCAAAAGGCTTTCAAAAGCCAAGTGAGATTATTAAGTAGGGTTCGATACTCTCCACATTGTCCGGGATAAGACGGCCTCTCCATTCCAATAAAGAACTTATCGGAAAGGCTATTTAGCGTGCCCTAGATATTGGCATTCAAAGTATTAAATTTCTATTGGACTTAGAACGAGAGTAAGTGGATAGGCATCCGCAACCCTACAGTCGATGTGACTGCGGTAATCTAGTTCCCATCGAAGCTTTCCAACTGTCTACCATTTCCTTGGAAGCTATTTTTGGGATAGTAAGTAATAACAACATCACCATCACCTACTTGCTGTAATTTGTCCCCGTTAGAGGAAAAATGAGATTGAGGATAATAACTGAAGGTAATGTCGTCAAATCGCTAATCCGACGGACTTTTCTTCCATTTCCTGAGATGCTGGGACAGGCGGATTGAAAACGGGGATTTATCGCGAGCGGCGAAGACCCATTATTGAAGAGAATTTTATTCCCGTAATATTGAAGGCTAGAGAAAGGGCGGTTAGATGAAGAGCATGAACAATAATTGACGGGGATTCTCCTCCGGCTTCTACAATCTTTCCACTGTTTCCGTTGTTTCCGTTGAGGGCCGAAGAAGGGTAGTAATACTTGATGTTAAGCCCATCTGTTGATTGGCATGGTTTGTTCATGCCCGATGACTTGATTAAGTTGGTATGGAGCTGCTTTCTATTTTGGCGTCATTCGCTTTGACAGATTCCAAATAGCCATAAACACTAACACGGAAGATCCACTCTTGCGGAGTTTTGACGAGCACGGCTTGAAGGAAGCCATAACAGTCTGTGACTTAGGTTTATATTGTTACCTTCGGCGAAAGCCCAATAAGGGAATAAAGCAAGGCTATGATAAACTTAAAAGTGTTGGGATAGACTCTTTTGGCGCAGGCGAGACTTCGCTAGGATGTTTGGTTTGGTCTATATGACAGTATAAATGCCAAAATCTAGCATTGGATTATTTTTGCCAAGGGGCTTGAGTCGCTATGGTATTTAGTGTTCAATAGCTCACTTAACTATATGAAATTACTGTGAGAGTGGCGGAATTGGTAGACGCGCTGGATTTAGGTTCCAGTAGGTAATCCCTGTGAGAGTTCGAGTCTCTCCTCTCACACCACTGAACCTATATTGAAATTGTCTAGTTGAGTAAGGCCTTTCTAAAAATCGACGAGACTTAGCTCCTCATAGTAGAATTTCAAAACAGGTTCGAGAAGAAAAATGGGGAAAGGTTTTATGTCATCAATAGAGAAGGTTGGGGGATTGAAACAGCGTTTGACGGTCACAGTCCCAGCCGAGGATATCGAGAAAGCTTATCAAAACAGGCTTAAAAAGGTCGCCCAAACGGCAAAATTGCCTAAATTTCGACCCGGAAAAGCGCCTCTTAAGAACGTGGAGCAGCGGCTTGGCAAGTCTATTCTTCAAGAGGTAGTGGGAGAGCTTGTTGTAGATACTCTGAGGAGGGCTGTTGAAGAAAATCACTTACACATTGCTGGTAAGCCTAAAGTGGAGCTCGGACAAGTATTGCGAGGACAGCTTCTTAAATATGTCGTTAATTATGAAATTTATCCCGAAATTACCCTCAATACCCTCGAAGGTGAAAAGGTAGAACGGTTAAACATAAACGTGTCTGAAAAGGACGTGGATAACATGCTTGAATCATTGCGTACTCAGTCCGCTGAATGGAAAGAAGCGGATCGAGCAGCAAAATCTGGAGACCGTGTTATCATCGATTTTAAGGGCACTCTTGATGGTAAAGCCTTTGAAGGCAGAAGTGCTAAAGAGTTTCCATTAGAGCTGGGTTCCCATCGCATGATTCCTGGCTTTGAAGAAGGAATTGAAGGAATAAAGACGGGCGAGACTAAAGCCATCGACATCACTTTTCCGACGGAATACCCAAGCGAAGATCTGGCAGGCAAAGCAGCTACCTTTATGATAAAGCTGCATAAAGTGTTAGAGCCTGAACTTCCCACCTTGGATGATAAGTTCGTCGAAAAGCTCGGTATTAAAGAGGGGGTGTAGAGGCGCTCCGAGCAAAGGTGAAGGAAAATATCAAAAAAGAAGTTTACCGTTACGCTGAAAATAACTTGAAAATGACAGTCTTGGATAAATTGGTTGAGCGTAATCCCATTGAAGTACCTGAAGTGTTGGTTGAGGTAGAAATTGAGCACCTCCAAAATATGACTCGTCAACAAATTGCAAGCCAGATGGGCAAAACCGACGAAGCTAAAAAATTAGAACTGCCACGGGACCCTTATCTTGAGCGGGCAAAAAAACGCGTGGTATTAGGTTTATTGCTTGGTGAAGTAATCAAACAACACGATATCCAGGCAGACTCTGCGCAAATCAGGTCGCGGATTGAGGAAATAGCGGCTGCTTATCCCAAGCCCGAGGAAGTGGTTGCCTGGTATTATAATAATAAAAAGATGCTTGCCGAGGTCGAATCGTTTGTTCTCGAAGATCAAGCAGTAGCGGTGCTATTGAACCAGCTTGAAGTTGAGGAACGAGACGTACCTTATGAGGAAGTAGTCCAACAAGCACAACAAGTAAGGTGATTGATGATGAGTCTCTTAATTCCCATGGTGGTTGAGCAAACATCGCGAGGCGAGCGAGCTTATGATATCTATTCACGTCTTCTAAAGGAACGAATTATTTTTCTAATTGACCACATTGAAGATCACATGGCCAATTTAGCCATCGCGCAAATGCTTTTTTTGGAATCGGAAAATCCCTCTAAGGAAATCAATCTTTATATAAATTCTCCTGGAGGTTCGGTGAGTTCGGCAATGGCAATTTATGACACCATGCAATTTGTAAAGCCTGACGTACGTACTTTATGTTTTGGACAAGCCGCCAGTGCTGGTGCCTTGCTTCTTGCCTCAGGGGCTCATGGAAAAAGACAATGCTTGCCGCATTCTTTGGTAATGATTCACCAGGTATTAGGTGGATATAAAGGTCAAGGTACTGACATTCAAATTCATGCCAAACAAACCAAGCGAGTCAGTGACCAGCTGACGGAAATTTTAGCCAAACATACGGGAAAAAGTTTTGAGCAAATTGAAAGAGACACCAACCGCGATTATTTCTTAACGCCGGAAGAGGCTTTGGAGTATGGCTTAATTGATTCGATAATGACGGAACGACCCTAGCATTGAAATAAGTAATTTTGATCCCCATCTTCAGAAGAGGTAGTGAGGTAAGTAAATGAGTGAAGAAAAACCACAAGTTCTATATTGTTCGTTCTGTGGCAAAAGTCAGCATCAAATTCGCAAATTAATCGCAGGTCCCGGTGTTTTCGTATGTAACGAATGCGTAGATTTATGTAATGACATCATTCGTGAAGAAGAAATTGCTCATGCTGTTGAGGTTCAGAAAAAACTTCCAACACCATCAGAAATTCATCGATTATTGGATGAATACGTCGTTGGTCAAGACTTTGCTAAGAAAGTATTAGCTGTTGCCGTGTACAATCATTACAAACGATTGAGTTCGCACACTAAAAAGGACGATGGTGTTGAAATTAGTAAAAGTAATATTCTTTTGATTGGTCCAACTGGTTCTGGAAAAACTTTATTAGCGCAAATATTAGCTAAAATATTAAATGTTCCTTTTGCTATTGCAGATGCAACTACATTGACCGAAGCGGGATATGTGGGCGAGGACGTTGAAAATATTGTTCAAAAACTATTACAAAAATGCAATTATGATGTCGAAAAAGCAAAAACGGGGATTATTTATATTGACGAAATCGATAAGATTGCTCGTAAAACAGATAGTCCCTCATTGACTCGCGATGTTTCGGGCGAAGGAGTGCAGCAAGCTTTATTGAAATTAATCGAAGGTACGGTTGCTTCTATTCCTCCTCAAGGTGGCCGAAAACATCCGCAACAAGAATATTTGCGAGTAGATACGTCCAACATTTTATTCATTTGCGGAGGAGCATTTGCTGATTTGCATAAAATTATTCAGCATCGTACGGATAAAAGTGGTATTGGTTTTGCTGCGGAGGTACGTTCGAAAGACGATTCCACAAATACTTCAGAATTAATTAAACAAACGGAACCGGAAGATTTAATTAAATTTGGTTTAATTCCAGAATTTGTTGGACGGCTGCCTGTTATCGCCACTTTGGAGGAATTGAATGAAGATGCTTTAATTCGCATTTTAACAGAACCAAAAAACGCGTTGGCTAAGCAGTATCATAAATTGTTTGAATTGGAGAGTGTGCAAATTGATTTTCGTGAAGATGCTTTGCGGCAAATTGCTAAGCGAGCGATTCAGCGAAAAACAGGGGCGCGTGGATTACGTTCTATTGTTGAACATACTCTACTGGATTTGATGTACGAACTTCCAACCGTCGTTGGTTTGAAGAAAGTCGTAATCGATGGAGGTGTTATTAATCAAACTTCGCCGCCGTTATTTATTTATGATAAAGAAAAAATTCCCCGTAAGGTAGCTCAAGAACAATAATAAAAGGATACGAAATGGTAGAAGCAGTACCCGAAAAATTGGAATTACCATTATTACCATTGCGTGATGTCGTGGTATTTCCCCATATGGTGATTCCTTTATTTGTAGGTCGGGCTGAATCGGTCAAGGCGTTGAAAATGGCCATGTCGCAGGATAAGCGGGTTTTTCTAGTCGCCCAAAAAGATGCTAATAATGACTCGCCTGGGCAAAAAGATCTTTATGAAATAGGAACGATTGCTACTGTCTTGCAATTATTACAATTGCCAGATGGTACCGTTAAAGTGTTGGTGGAAGGTTCGGAGCGAACTAGACTCATTCATTTAGAAAAAAAGAAAATTATCTGCAGGTTGAAATTAAACTCTTACAAGAAGAAGGCACAGAAGACAGCGATAAAACGGAGCTGAAAGCGTTGGTTCGTGCTGTCCTTGATCAATTTGAACAATTAGTAAAAATAAATAAAAAAATTCCTCCGGAACTTTTGCCCTCTTTAGTAAGTATTGATGATCCTGGCCGTTTGGCTGACAGTATTGCAGCCCACATGACAATTAAATTAGATTCCCGTCAAAAGATTCTCGAAATTCTCTCTGTTAAAGAACGATTAGAAGTTTTACAAAAAGTTTTAGCTCAAGAATTGGATTTAATTGAAGTTGAAAAACGAGTTCAAGGCCGAGTTCGGCAACAGGTGGAAAAAAGCCAGCGCCAGTATTACTTAAATGAAAAAATAAAAGCCATTCAGCAAGAGTTGGGTGAATTAGAAGAAGGTGACCCTATTGATGAGCAACACCAATTTCTTGAAAAGATTGAAAAAGCTGGGATGCCTTTAGAAGCTAAAGAAAAGGCAATGACTGAATTGAATAAATTAAAAATGATGCCGCCGATATCGGCGGAAGCTACGGTTAGCCGCAATTATCTAGATTGGTTGCTTCAAGTTCCTTGGAAAAAGCGGGCCAAAATCAGCAAAGATTTGAAGCTCGCCGAAGAAATTTTAGAAGCAGATCATTATGGATTAGAAGAAGTTAAACAACGAATTTTGGAATATTTAGCCGTACAACAGCGCGTGCGAAAATTAAAAGGCCCTATTTTATGCTTAGTTGGACCGCCTGGAGTAGGTAAAACTTCATTAGGACAATCGATCGCAAATGCGACAGGCCGTAAATTTGTTCGTATTTCCTTAGGAGGCATCCGAGATGAGGCTGAAATTCGGGGCCATCGTCGAACTTATATTGGTGCTCTTCCTGGAAAGATCATTCAAAAAATGGCAAAAGTTGGTGTTCGAAATCCATTATTCATGCTAGATGAAGTAGATAAAATGGCAGCGGATTTTAGAGGCGATCCCGCCGCTGCTCTTTTAGAAGTTCTGGATCCGGAACAAAACCACGCTTTTAGCGACCATTATCTGGAAGTGGATTATGATCTCTTGGATGTTATGTTCATTGCCACAGCAAATTCTCTTAATATCCTGCCGCCATTGTTAGACAGGATGGAAGTCATTCGACTAGCTGGCTATACAGAAGAAGAAAAGTTGAATATCGCTAAGCGTTATTTAATTCCACGTCAGCTTAAGTTAACGGGATTAAAAGGAAAAGAAATGCTTATTTCTGATGGTGCGATTTATGAAATTATTCGGTATTACACGCGAGAATCTGGGGTTCGATCTCTGGAAAGAGAAATTGCAAAATTGTGTCGAAAAGTCGTTAAAGAAATTTTGACAGCGAAAGAAAAATTAAAACGAGCTAAAAAGGAAAAGCTCATCAAGCAGCGTCAAATAACCGTCCGCAATTTAGGAAAATATTTAGGTGTAAAACGTTATCGTTTTGGATTGGCAGAAGAAAAAGACCAAATTGGACAAGTGACCGGTTTAGCTTGGACAGAATTTGGAGGAGAGCTTTTAACAATAGAAGCTCAAGTAATGCCTGGAAAAGGTAAATTCTTACATACCGGGCGTTTAGGAAATGTCATGCAAGAGTCAATTCACGCAGCCACTACGGTGTTACGGAGTCGCTCAACGGGATTGGGTGTCCCGGATGATTATTTCCAAGTACATGATTTTCATATTCACGTTCCTGAGGGTGCCACACCAAAAGATGGGCCGAGTGCTGGTATTGGGATGTGCACCGCTCTAGTTTCAGCAATTACGCGAATTTCCGTACGAGCTGATATTGCTATGACAGGTGAAATCACTTTGCGTGGTGAAGTACTTCCCATTGGAGGATTAAAAGAAAAATTGTTAGCTGCGCTCCGAGGTAATATAAAACATGTGATCATTCCTGAGGATAATAAACGAGATTTGAAGGAGATACCGGCCATCGTGACTCATGGTTTAAAAATCCACCCCGTAAAATGGATTGATCAAGTATTTGAATTAGCGCTGATTCATATGCCCGAAGTAGAAGCTCCTGTCAAAACTTCTCCGTTGAAAACATCGAGCAAAACCCGTAAGGAAGATCGACGAACTCAAACACATTAATTATTGTTTATTTTCATGGCCAACAATCAGGAAAAATTACAATCCGATATCTTGCATCTTTTAGATCGTGCAAAAAAGCGAGTGGATCAAGTTGAAATTAGTGCAGGTATCGAAACGGGTTTTTCGGTAGATATTCGTCTGGGGGCTGTAGAAACTGTCGAGCATCATCGTGAGAATTCTCTTGATATTAGGGTTTATCATCAACAACGCACAGGTAGTGCGAGTACTTCAGATTTATCTTTTAAAGCGATGGAAACTGCTTTTGATAAAGCTTGTACTATTGCCCAATTTACTCAGGAAGATCCTTATGCCGGATTAGCAGACGCCGCGGACATGGCCTTGGATTATCCCAATTTGACGCTTTATCACCCCTGGCAAATTACCCCTAAAGAAGCTATTAAACTCGCTATAGAATGTGAAACCGTTGCGCGAAAATATGATCCTCGAATCAAAAATTCCGATGGCACTACAGTGAATACGTATGATTCTTTTAGAATTTATGCAAATTCTCACGGATTTTTAGGTCACTATCCTTCGACCATTCATAGTATGAGTTGCAGTTTGGTTGCTGAGCAAAACAACCAAATGCAGCGCGATTATGATTACACTTTGGCCCGTAGTTCCGATAAATTATTGCCAATTGATCTTATTGCTCAACAAGTAGCAGAAAAGACAATTCGTCGATTAGGAGCTAGAAAAATAACAACGTGTCGATGTCCTATCATTTTTGATGCATCTGTGGCGAAAGGAATGTGGCGATCCTTAATTTCGGCTATTCAAGGCAGTAATTTATACCGTGACGCTTCTTTTTTATGTGGCCAATTACATCAGAAGATCTTTCCTAAATTCATTACTATTTATCAGGAGCCGCATTTACCTGGCGAAATTGGCAGCGCACCTTTTGATGAGAATGGTGTTAAAACTCGAAAAATAAATTATGTAGAAAATGGAATGTTAACTAATTATATTTTAGGCGCATACTCGGCAAGAAAATTAGGAATGAAGACTACGGGAAACGCGGGAGGAGTGTTTAATTTATTTATAACCCCTGGGGATAAGGACTTAATCGATTTATTTAAAGAAATGCAAACAGGCTTGTTTGTTACGGAGTTAATGGGCCAAGGTGTTAACTTATTAACGGGAAATTATTCGCGTGGGGCTTTTGGCTATTGGATTGAAAATGGTGAAATTCAACATCCTGTTGAAGAAATTACTATTTCGGGTAATCTGAAAGAAATGTTTAAACAAATCCAAGTGGTCGCTAACGATATCGATCCTCGTAGCAGTATCAAGACCGGATCAATCTTAATAGAGCAGATGATCGTCGCAGGGGAATGATCTCCTAATCTCCATAAAATAGGAAAGCAGGTTAGAGAGAGGATTTGCTTCAGCAGAAGAGCGAGCTCGAGCTATAGCAAGCAGCGCAGATGAATACTGAAGAAGGGCGTGGGGGCCCCGGCCCCACACCGGGGGCCCCGAGAGACCCTTATTCAGAATGAGCTGCTCCCGCTACAGTAATTCGAATGATGACCTCTCCTCCTTAAGTGCTTCTTTCCTCTCCTTCCCCCTCCTCTCCTTACTGGAGGTGGGAAATCGTCATTATGATTACCGTTCCCAATTTTAGAGGGTGCAAAAGCGAACGCTGTCGTTACAAAATCATCAGATCTATAATGCGTTTAATGAAGAAGTGCAAACACAGGGAGGAATGAAAGCGATAGATGCTGCTAGAACCACCGAAAGTAATTAGAGGTAAGTAAGATCTTTCACTTGTATTAAATTAGATGTACTCGCTTTCTTATTCTTCTTCCCGCACAGTGTAAAATAGAGCACGCTAAATACCTGCTATTTTTAGGAGATCCCTCGTTTGATACTCGGGATCACGTGTTCTCTCTCTAGGGTGATTGTGCTCTCTCGGGATAACGTACTCCCTTGAGATGATGTGTTCGATAGGCGCCGACCAATTTGGGAGTAGTTAATGCTTACTCTTCCTCGCCGAACTTTTTATTAATTAATTCTTCAATCGCTGCGGCAGATTCTTTCTCATCATCCCCGGTGACGGTAAGCTCGATTTCAGAGCCGCAGTTGACGGCGAGCAACATAAGGCACATGAGACTTTTGGCGTTGACTTCACGATCGTTGTAACGGACTAAGGTTTCGCTTTGGTAACGAGAGGCGAGATTAGTGAGTTTTATGGCAGCTCGAGCATGTAAGCCTAGCTTATTAATAATTTTTAGGTTTTTTCGGATCATTGTATTATTTTTTCTCATTTAAAACGGTTGTTAAAATTAACACTGGAATCATAGCCTTCTTTTTTCAAGACTTGATTGCGTACCAGTGTTTCGATTAGAAGGGGCAAGTTTCTTCCTGCATAAACAGGAAGTATTATTTTAGGGAGGGTTACTCCTAAAATTGTTTCCTCTTCGCGGACAGGATTAAGGGGATCTACAATTTCAAATTTATCCTCAGGTTTGATTAAGGTAATTATTAAACTAATTCCATAGTGAGAAATAATTGCATCGGTTCCGAAGAGCTTAGAGACATCGAGCATTCCAACATCTGAAATTAAAATATAACCGCAGGCAACTGCAGGACAATTACCAATCAATTGATTATTTTGGTAGACAACATCAACCATATCATCACAAACCATTTGGTGACCCCGATCTAGCAAAGCGAGAGTTAATTCGCTTTTGCCAATATTGGGTTCGCCCATAATTAAAACGCCTACTTTATCAATGACAAGAAAATTGGCATGTAAGGGTATATGGTTAGTAATAGAAAGCCACGAAGTGATTTCGGAGCTTGGATAGGATGACATTATCGATGATCACCTTTTTTAGCTTTGTATTTTGCTAATTGTATTTGCAATTTTTGGATTAAAAGGTCGACCGTTTTATACATATCTTCAGATTCCGCCTGAGCGTTAATTTTGCTGCCCGGTAATTGGAGATTGGCATCTGCAATCTGACGAATTTTATTGACATGAAAGGTAACATGGATATTAGTGATTTCATCAAAACAGGGATGTAATCGCTTTAATTTTTTTCAGTAAGTTCACGTAAGGCTGGTGAAATATCTAAGCCATGACCAGTCATTTGAATTTGCATAGTACACCTCCTTTTTTATTATTAACATCTTAATTTTTAATCATTTGGGTTTTTTGGATAATTCTATAAATCAAATTCATTTCCTAAATAAACTTCGCGTACGCTTTGGTTGTTTAATATTTCCTGGGACGTTCCCGTGGCAATAATATTCCCTTCATTAACAATATAGGCGCGCTCGCAAATATCCAGTGTTTCCCGAACATTGTGATCCGTAATTAAAATTCCAATATCACGTTCTCGTAAATGAATAATAATCTTTTTGATATCAAGAACCGAAATGGGGTCAATACCGGCGAAAGGTTCGTCGAGTAAAATAAATTTAGGATCCATAGCTAAAGCGCGCGCGATTTCCACACGGCGTTTTTCTCCGCCTGATAAGCTGTATCCTGGGGTATCTCGCAAATGCTCGACATGAAATTCTTGGAGTAAAGATTCACATTTCTCTTTGCGCTGCTGCTTGGATAAATCTTTACGCAGCTCAAGGATAGCCATGATATTGTTAGCTACTGATAATTTTCTGAAAATAGAGGTTTCTTGAGGTAAATAACCTATTCCCAACCGGGCGCGTTTATGCATAGGATAGAAGCTAATGTTTTCCTGATCTAAAAAAACCTCACCGCTATCTGGAGTAACTAAACCTACCATCATATAAAAACTCGTAGTTTTACCTGCCCCATTGGGACCCAAAAGTCCTACAATCTGGTTGCTGATGGATAGCGAAACATCTTTCACCACTTGGCGCGATTTGTATTTTTTTTGTAATTGTTTAGCGCTTAAAGTTGGCATGGCTTATTACGGTTCAACCACCATTGTCGTAGTGTTTTTTTTCGCCCGGATTGATAGAAATCACGGTTTGTTTTTTTAATATCATACCAGATATGCGACCCAGTTAAGATATCTTGATTTTGAGTTATCCAAGCATTTTTAATTAACACTACCTGACCTGAGGCTTTGGGAAGATAATAAATGATGATATTAGCTTCTGCATAGAGGCGGAGCTTTATCCGTGTTGGTAAGGGTGATATAATGGACGAGACGCTCAATGGCGACAATTCGAGCAATTCAATTTGTAAGCGGATCGTTGTAGACGGTTACCTTGTCTTCAAAAAATTGGGTAGTCCCCTGGGTAGCATATACATGCTTTTTGTAAATAGTAATGTGATCGGAAGGTTGGCAAATGATCTCGCTAGCCCGGACATAATAGTAAGGTTTAAATTGATCACTAGAAAGACTCAAGGTCAGACTTGGAATGCCCAGTAATAAAGCCCCTAAGGCCATTTTGGTATTCATTATTATTCTCAGAATGTCTACTATTCCTTTATGTGACTATTCCTTTATGGTGTTTAGGTTGGTTGGCGTTCGCTTCATAAACACCTTGAGAATGTGAAAGTAAATGAATAAGACCTTTTTTCAGGTCGGCGGTCATGCCTGTGGCTTTAACCAAGGAGTCGGGACGAACAATGGTAACAGGTTGATCTGTTTGAGCAAAAGAGCGACTGGGAAAGATAATCATATCCTGGGTGGTAATTGTAGTTTCTACTTCCATTGCTTGAGAGGGTTCGTGAATTTTTACGTGGTCCCACAAATAAATCCATTCAATTCCATTTTGGCTTTTACCGTGATCAGCTTGAATAGTCCAAGGCACGTGTTGAGAAGTGTAAATAAGGTAGTGAGGCGAAATGAGACGAAAAGAATTTTTATAGGGGAAGTGAACGATAAAGTGGGAAACTAAATGGCCGTGCAAGTCACCCTGATCGTCATATTGATAATAATCAATCTCACGCATAAAAGTATTAGGTTGACGGTCTAATTGTTGCTTTAGAAGCTTTTCGTGGTGAGGGAGGGAGTTGGGAAACATGAGTGCCGTTGTAAGACAAGCGAGAACGATTAAAATTAAACTAAACCCAACATTTTTATTCATGGCTGACTTGGACTTGAAGGGACAATTAAATCACAAACTTCACGCACAGCTCCTTCTCCACCGCGTTTTGTCGTACTCCAATGCGCTGATGAATGAACGGCGGGTATCGCATTAGCAACCGCAATCGCTAAACCGACTCTCTGCATTATTGGCAAATCAGGCAAGTCATCACCCACGTAAGCTACTTCTTTTTCCTCCATTTGTAATTGAGAAAGCAATTCCTCATAAGGAATGCGCTTGTCGCGTTCACCTTGAAAGACGTGTGAAATGCCTAACTCTTTCGCTCGTCGAAAGACGGCTTGATTTTCTCGACTGCTTATAATCGCCACCTCAACACCCGCTTGCAACAAGCGTTTGATTCCAAGTCCATCTTGGACATGAAAAACTTTTAACACCTCTCCATCGGTACTATACCAGAGCCGGCCATCCGTTAGCACTCCATCCACATCAAGGATTAAGAGCTTGATGTATCGAAATTTATCGAGTGACACTACTTCCATGCGCCCTAAATAACCCCCGCGCGTAAAAGATCATGCATATGGATGACACCCAAGGGGTAACGCTCTTCATCGGTAACGACAAGTGAAGTGATTTTATATTCATGCATAACTTTGAGTGCTTCGGCCGCTAAAAGTTTCGGGCGAATAGTAATCCCATTTTTAGACATAACTTTTTTGATTGGTGTCCGGTGAATATCGTAACCTTTATCTAATGTCCGACGCAGATCGCCATCTGTGAAAACCCCTACTAAACGATTATTGTCGCCAATAACAGCCGTCATCCCCAAGCTCTTTTTAGTAATTTCAACCAAAGCCTCATCTAACATACAATCCGGTTTTACCGCCGGCATGTGATCTTTAGTATGCATAAGGTCATCGATGTGAAGCAAAAGGCGTCTTCCTAAGGAGCCCCCTGGATGGACCCGGGCAAAATCGTTTGCCGTGAAACCTCGAGCTTCAAGAAGTACAATTGCTAAGGCATCTCCCATAACCAAAGTAGCCGTAGTACTAGAAGTAGGAGCTAGCCCTAGGGGGCAGGCTTCTTGCTGAACACTGACATCGATGACCGTATCAGCAGTACGGGCTAAACTGGATTGAAGTTTGCCCGTGAAAGTAAGAAGAGGGATACCTAATCTTTTGATTGTAGGAAGAATATTAATAATTTCAGGAGTATCGCCTGAATAAGAAATCACAAGGGCGACATCTTCTCCAGTAATCATACCAATATCGCCGTGGCTGGCTTCTCCGGGGTGAACATAAAATGAAGGGGTCCCTGTGCTAGCAAGGGTGGAAGAAATTTTTCGAGCAATGTGCCCAGATTTGCCCATTCCTAAGACAACCACCCGTCCTTTGCAAGCTAGGATGGTTTTACATGCTGTGGCAAAGTTTTTGTTAATGCGCCCTTGTAAGAATTGGATTGCTCGCAATTCTGTAGCAATAACAGCTTTCCCAAGTGTGTAAAATTTCTCACTGTCGCCCATAAGAAAAATACTAATGAATCACTGTATGAGTTTAGGTATTATAGGCAAAGTTATAACATGAGTCACGGTATTTATGGGTGTTATTATTGCGCGCAACTTAAGTTATTCCAGAAAGAATAATCTCATCTTCAACAAAATTAATTTCGAAATCGCCCGCGGGAAGATGATGGCAATCATGGGGCCGAACGGAAGTGGTAAAACAACTTTATTGCGATTATTGAGTGGGCAAATTAAGCCTTTAGAAGGAAGTCTTGAGATTAATGGAATAAACAGCCTTTCTCTATCCCGTTCCAAATTAAATCAATTACGCCGAAAAATGGGCGTGTTATTTCAGCAAGGAGCCCTTTTTACAGATTTGAATGTATTTGAAAATGTGGCCTTCCCTTTGCGCGAACATACTAATCTGCCGGACGATATGATTCGAGATTTAGTTTTAATGAAATTAGAGTCAGTGGGATTGCGTGGGGCTACTTCTCTCTTCGTCAATCAATTGTCTGGAGGGATGATTCAGCGAGTGGCTTTAGCTCGAGCAATTATGCTCGATCCTGAATTAATGTTGTATGATGAGCCTTTTTCAGGGCAAGACCCGATTAATCGTGGTATTTTGCTGAGATTAATTCGTAAATTACATAAAGCATTAGGTATGACTAGCGTCCTCGTTTCTCACGATTTTACGGAAGTAACCGCCATTGCAGATTACATTTATGTAATTGCTGATGGAAAAGATTATCGGCAGCGGGTCTTCTGAAGTAATTAAAACGGCGCAAGACCCTCAAATCCGACAATTCGTGAATGGTTTTGCAGATGGACCAGTTCACTTTCGTTATCCCGCATCCAATTATCGACAGGATTTATTGTTGTGATTGTTCAAATTCAATCTTTGGGCCACTTGGGCATTGAGTATTGTCAGCGTATCGGACAATCGGGATTTTTTTATTGCAAATAATCATGCAACGTCCGCGTTGGTTAAGAATTTGGCCTTTATTAGCTGTTCAATTGTATCGCGTAGGTGTGCTGTCTTTAGCTGTTGTTTTGTTATCGGCTTTATTTATTGGGATGGTTGTCTCTTTGCAAGGCTATCATATTTTGCAAAAATTTGGCGCGTTGCAGGAGTTGGGACAATTATTAGCCTTGACTATCATTCGAGAATTAGGTCCTGTTATCACAGCTCTATTGTTTGCTGGTCGCGCTGGTTCGGCTTTAACGGCTGAGATTGGTCTTATGCGAGCTACGGATCAATTGGAATGCATGGAAACAATGGGAGTGGATCCGCTTTGGCGGGTAATTGCACCGCGGTTTTGGGCAGGATTAATTGCCTTACCGCTTTTAACACTCTTATTTAATCTAACGGCTGTTTATGGTGGTCATTTAGTGACTGTTGGTTGGCTTGGGTTGAACGATAATTTCTTTTGGTCGAACATGCAGGCGGTAGTAAGTTTTCGTGGCGATATTTTGAATGGTGTGATTAAGAGTATGGTTTTTACACTGATTATTACTTGGATCGCGGTGTATCAAGGATATTATTCGGAACCAAATGCTGCGGGAATGAGTCGAGCAACGACAAAAACAGTAGTTTATTCGTCTACAATAGTATTAGTTTTAGATTTTATTTTGACGGCTCTAATGATGGGGGGATGGTAATTTGAGTAATCGAATGATTGAATTTATGGCTGGCCTTTTTATGATTGCCGGGTTTTTAGCGTTAATAGCTTTGGCATTTAAAACAAGTGGACTAAAATCCCTAGGCGAAGAAAATTATTATGTTATCAAAACTGAGTTTGACAACATCGGTGGTTTAAAGGTCCGTGCGCCGGTAATGATTTCCGGTGTTACTGTAGGGCAAGTAATGAAAATTACCTTAGACAGGAACAATTTTCGGGCTTTGGTCGTCCTGCAAATCAATAAAAAGATAAATAACTTGCCCGCGGATACCTCAGCGACGATATTGACTCAAGGATTATTGGGAGCGAATTATATTGAATTGATGCCGGGTTTTGCATCAGTCAATTTAAAAAATAATGATTGGATTAAAACCACTCATTCCGCACTAATCTTAGAAAATTTAATTGGCCAATTTATTTATAATTTTAAAAAATAATCTTTAATTTTTTATTCTGTAATAATGGTAGAGCAATATGAGAATAATTAAGCGATTACTAGAAGAATCTATGGTAATTTTTTTAAAAAATTAATTAAAAATGCTATTTTTATTATGTTAATATTCTTTTGCAGTTTTGCCTTGGCGATTACCTCTCCTCTTATTTCCTTAAAAGATATTGCGAATAAGATGATTGCTGAATTACAGCAGCATCAATCGCAATTAAAGAATAATCCGCAACTGATTAATCAGATCGTTAATCAACAATTGATTCCCCATATTGATGTGGATCGAATGGCTAGCTATGTCATTGGTCGTCATTATTGGCAAACAGCTACCCTTGCGCAACGCAAATTGTTTATTCGGGAATTTGAAAAAATGGTCGTTTCTACTTATTCAATGGCGCTCAGTTTTTATGATGAAGAGCAAATTAAGTTTCGTCCACTGCGGTCCAGGGTAACCAATCAAAAGGAAGTAAATGTGGAGAGCATAATCCTGCGTCGAAATGGTCAACGAATTCCCATTAGCTATAATTTAGTTAACAATGGACGCCAATGGAAGGTCTATGATTTCAGCATTGAGGGAATCAGTTTGATACAAAGTTATCGATCCCAATTTTCAGGAGTACTTGCTCAGGGAGGACTCGCCGCCTTATTGGAACGTTTGGTTGCCCACAACCGGAGATTTCAATGACATCAAACGTATTTAAGGTTAGTGGCGCAATCACTTTTGAGACAGCATTGGCCTTGCGGAAAAGGGGTGATCGCTGGATTGAAAAAGAGAAAGACATTCTGGTTGATTTTCAAGCCGTAGATCAATGTAATAGTGCTGGATTGGCTGTTATGACGGCGTGGTTACGCAAAGCAAAACGACTTAATAAATCCATTGGATTTATTAAGATCCCCAGCTCGTTGCGGGTGATCGCTGCCGTTTGTGGGATGACAGAGATTTTAGGGATCGAATAGCCATGGACAAATTAATTATTGTAGGCGGTGTGCCTTTAAATGGGGCCATACGGATATCAGGGGCAAAAAATGCTGTTTTGCCAATTTTAGCAGCCACGCTATTGATTGGAGAGCCAGTTATCTTAAGTAATATTCCCCACCTCAATGACGTAACTACTATGATTGAATTGTTAGGTCGGATGGGGGCGCAAATTACCATTGACGAACGTATGAGTATCGAAGTGGATTGTTCGACTATTCAGAATGTTCATGCTTCTTATGAATTGGTGAAGACCATGCGTGCCTCCATCCTTGTTCTAGGGCCTTTATTGGCTCGCTATGGAGAAGCAGAAGTTTCTTTGCCTGGGGGATGTGCCATTGGTTCTCGGCCTGTGGATGTTCATATCGATGGGATGCAAGTGTTGGGTGCCAATGTGGAATTAGTGGATGGTTTTATTCGAGCCAACGTAGACGGACGTTTAAAAGGTACGGAATTGAATTTAGGCAAAATTACAGTGACAGGGACAGAAAATCTCATTATGGCAGCAAGCTTAGCGGAAGGTCAAACCATCATTCATAATGCGGCTTGTGAGCCTGAAGTGCAGGATTTGGCTAATTTTTTAAATAAGATGGGTGCGCGAATTTCCGGAGCTGGGACAGACACTATCGTTATCGATGGCGTTGATCGCTTATCGGGAGGGAGGCGTTACCACGTTTTACCCGATCGAATAGAAGCAGGAACCTACCTGGTTGCCGCAGCGATGACGCGAGGGCATGTCAGAATTAAAGACGTCCTACCAAAAACCTTGAGGGTTATCTTGGAAAAGCTTCACGAGGCGGGAGCGCGGATTAAAATTGGAGATGATTGGATCGACCTTAATATGGAAGGGCGACGACCCAAAGCGGTGGATATTAATACGGCTCCTTATCCTGAAATGCCTACTGATATGCAGGCTCAATTTATGGCACTTAATGTGGTTGCGCAAGGTAATGCTGTTATAACCGAAACTGTTTTTGAAAATCGATTTATGCATGTGCACGAGTTGCGCCGAATGGGGGCCGATATTAAATTGCAAGGCAGCAAAGCCTTCATTCGCGGGAAAGAAAAATTAACCGGTGCGCCAGTTATGGCAACAGATTTACGCGCTTCAGCTGGGTTAGTTTTAGCGGGCCTCATGGCACGAGGCAATACCATAGTCGATCGGATTTATCATATTGACCGAGGCTATGAATGTATTGAAGAAAAACTAGCACAATTGGGAGCAGAAATTCGTCGCGTTTCTTCCCATGTGTATGCGACAGAAGGTTCTGTTCGAAGAGGACAGTTATAATAATTCTTACTGAAGAGGGATGATGTTCCTGAGGGAACCCCATTAATTTTCTTATCCATGCCAGTAATGTAAATCTTTGTTGAAACGCTGCGTCAGTCTGTGTCAATAGGGTATTTTCCCGACGCCCCCTAGTACAGCTATAACGAAACTTAATAGTAATATGTTCTACATATGATGAAAGTGTTTTCCTAAAACAGTTGCGATTAGGAGGTAAAGAGTAATTCCGAAGGAACCAAGACGAGTGAAAAATCCGAGTCCGATGGCTATAGCGTCTCTGAGCTCGCAAGGCCTTGCTAAAGTTACAATAAAATTAGGATCTACGATTTCTAGTTCAATGAAAGCTTTTATATCTCCACGAAACGAGATCGATCCAGCAAATAATTTTTCTGCAAAATAATCAATTAAATCGTAACCAATATAGATCTGAACAAAAGTCAAATGCCATTCAAAGACATTAAGTCGGACGGGGAATGCCGTAAGGAAACCTCTGGCTTACTTCGAAATAAATGACATTTTAATAGGCGATATAAAAAATTATTAGAAGCAAAAAATAAGGAGGATTGGGGTGTGGGCTGCAATAAATAAATTATTTATTCCTAGAATTCGAATTACTGTAAGAATACAAAATACAGTAAGTAAAAATCCCACGCGCGGAGATTTATAAGTTAGCGTTATAAGTTAGCGTTAAAAAAACAACGGCTAACACGTTTCATAGCAAAGAAAAAGCAAATGTGCCATCTGCGAAAAAGGTGAAAGAAGGTAAATAAAAATAGTAATAATTAAAGTAATAAGGGTGAGTAATCAGGCTATACTAATTATTTCAGAATAAAAATTCTTAAACATTTTGTTTTCCTTGAGCTCGTGAAGCGAACAATGTTCAGGCAGACCCCAAAGAAAATTAAATTGATATCCACGAATAATCCTATTATCCAAGTATAATATCTGGCCCAGCTCGCGGTCCAAATGGCAAAAGAAAGAATCAAACCGATGATGCCGCTGACTGAGATCCATTTCCATAGCAAGGCCTTCTTTCCTAAAGCCGATTGGCAAACTGGATGATTAAAATACCGTGTTTGGAAATTAAGCCAATTAAAGTAACAAGTTCAATGTCGGTATAAATATTTAAAGTTCCAAAAATGAGTTTCAAATAGGCGATATAGTGCCCACAATACTGAGTGGGGACAGTAAGTAAAATGATAAAAGGATCAATGAAACTTTCAAATTGGGCGGCAAGTGCTAAATAAATGAATATGATAGTGAGTAAGAAAATAAAAGCCCCATAATAAATCTTGGGCTTGACCCGTAAATATGCGTATTTAATGCCTTCTGAAAAAACCTGAGGCAAAATTCTCTGACGGGTCCCCATATCGTAGTCAGGAGCAAGTTGAGCGGACAATTAAGTAGAGCGGAGACGATTGTAATGCAGTAACGCGACTTGTGAGAGAATAGGCTGAATTGAAATTAAATTACTGAGCGGTATCAGATGATTTTGTAAATTGTTCACATAAAATTTATCAATGCTCTAAATAGGCTTATGTAAATCATTTTCTTGTGCTTTCATATAAACATTATAAGTTTTGCCATTTGTATCGAAGATTGAAACTTTATTTCCCCCATAAAGAGCCGCCATCGTATTGGCGATGTCTTTGAAGTTTACTTGCAATTGGGCTGCGAGATCGCGATTAACTGCCATATCCATATTGTTAGCCGTCAAATCGCATATTGCTTTGACGGTCTAGAATCCAGGGTAATTTTGCAATTTAATTAATAATTTTTTGAGAGAACGCATAGAGGTCTTTATAGGTTCCTCCCATAATGGCAAATTCAAGTTGATGCTGCATCGAATCTCCAAAAGAAGGCGCGAAGGCGGTAGAATTTACTTCCAGAATTTGATGGATTTTTTGATTGGATAAATAGTAGCTACTTGCGCTACGCTGCGGTGGAGATCTTTAAAAGGCTTAAGCATGGTAAAAAAAGACAGAATTAAACGCTTTTGCTTTTATGTCAGCGACTGTTGCTACTGAAGTTACTTCTGGCGACTGACCAAAAATTTCGGCTACTTGCTACAATTCATTATTTATCGTATCGATGCTGGAGCCGCTAGACGTAGAGGCTTACCTACGCCACGACAAACCCCATATATTCGGGAGGAATAAAGGCCACATAGGTTTTTTCATTAAGAAAAAGCTACTCACAAGAATAAAACAGCAGCTAAGATCACGAAGACGCGTTTATTTAAAATAGCGCCGAGTATTTGCCGAGTATTTTTTGATATCCGTTCGCTATTCGTTCATAGAATTTCTCAATAAAAATGCTATAGCCTTTAGGATCTGCGTTTTCGACTTTCAAAAAGCGAGAACACATCATCGGTGAAAAAGTAAGCGTAATAAATCTGGAGATTATTACGGCGGCGCCTGCCAGAATAAAGGTAAAAGAACGAAAAATACTCGCGATTTGATTGTGCATAAGTCTAATAGACACATAGATGACAGCGAGAGTAATTGTCATAGCGATCATCACCGCGCAAGTAATCTCTTTGCTTCTTTTAATCACTGCTATATTATAGAAGTAGGGGTTTTTCACTATTCTCAATATGGCGATAAATATTTTCTAACATAATAGTATCATTGACCACTAATCCAATGGATAACAACAAATTATCAATACCTTGAACGCCACTAATCCCTTCTTCCAGGGGGAGTGAGTGGTGATGCTCGATTCAACTAATTTTGCACTAGCGCCCGGGTAAAAGGTCTTAATATTGATAATATTTTGATAATATTTTTTTCGAATTTGGGAAAAAAGCGGATGTTGAGACTATTAAAATCCCATTATCCCAATTACAATGAGGACAAGATTTAACACTAACGTGAAGATCGGTTCGTTTAATACAGATTTCGGAGAGATTTATTGGACAATCTTCACTTTTTCCCCGTTGTTAATTGGTCGCCTTTTTTAACCCTTAAATGATTTGCACCTTTCCATAAAGGTGTGCGCCTACTTTTACCCGTACTGAAACCGCTTTGTTTTTTTAACTTCGAAGACGTAGTAGCCATTTTAGGCTCGAGAATAAACTATTTTCTGGGATTAAGATAGAATTTTAAAATGCCTAAAGTTTGTGAAACAGTGACAAATTGACCCGGTTTTAAAATTCCTTTTTCGTTATTTAACAAAGCATGAGTTTCAACGGTTTGAGAATTGGTATCGACAATTTGAGAATTGGTATTGACAAAAGGAGTGACGTAATTGAGATTTTAGCCTTGAAACTTTGACCTGAAAGAAAGTCCGCCGTGATTAAAACCGACTGATCCAATTTTATTTGCTGAGCAAATCGGCTTGGTAAATTGTAAAAAAGATTTAATTCTTGTTGATCAACCAATGTTATGAGTTTTTGTCCAGGGCTCACATAATCGCCTAAACTAAATTATTTGGCTCCAATTATAGCCCTACACTAATATAGCCATACTAAAAGGCGCCGTTAGAGTAGTCATATCTTGTAAAGCTATTTGATCGGTTTTAAGAAGAGCCTGACTTTGTCTAGAGGAACTTTGTCATTGTAGAGCCGTGGCTTGCAGAATTAAACCTTGTTTTAGAGCTTACGCGTTGAAATTGCAACTGACTTAATTCTAAATCTGCCTGTGCAGCCGCTATACTGCAGCCGCTACGTCATCTTATTGTTTAAGATCGAGCCGGTTTTGATGAATGTGCCTGGTGTGAAAGCTATTTTAGTAACATATCCCCCCACTTTTAGGAGACTGATGTCTGTCTGATTATTTGCCATTTAAAGTCTCGGTCTCTGTGGCTGTAAGAGGCATATTGGTTATCTCTAAAGGACTTTACTTAATTTAACCAAAACGGGAGACAAACTGACGGCGGCGGCTAGTTTTTTATGTGAAAATACAAAAACTTCACAGCGACAATCACGCAAATCGCTGCACCTAAGGCACATAAAAGTTTCGTACGTCTTTTCATCAATTACTGCTACTGCGTTGGCTGAATCACTAAAAATAATTGTCCGGAACCTCGCGCTACCTTTAGTAGTAATTGCTTAGGTTTTTTCTCTGCAATATTCATTAATTCGCTTACCGTGGGAGTTGATTGATTGTTAGCGCTCAAAATAATATCCCCCGGCTGTAAACCAGATAATGCGCCGTTACTGTCATCATCGATGTTGGTGACCAAAACACCGCTTAAAAATGTACTATCTAGTTCGAGATCACTAAATTTCTGCAACCGCATTCCTCCCAAAAATGGAATTTTACGTTCCAGGAGTACATCTTTAGGATCAGCTACTGTGGCTGTTAATTTTTCGGTTTTGTGGTTGCGCAGTACGCTTAAATGGATGGTCGTTCCCGGTCGTACTAATCCGAGTATATTGTGTAATTCTTCAGAAGTATGAATAGGACTCTGGTTGACGGATTCAATGATGTCTTGTACTTGAAGACCAGCTTTCTCAGCGGAACTACCAGCAACGACCTTAGTCACCAAAGCGCCGTCGCTGTGTTTTAAATTGAGGGCATCAGCCAGTTCAGGAGTGATATTTTGGGCAGTCACTCCGAGCATACCTCGCTCCACTTTTCCATATTTAATTAATTGTTCGGCGACGTTTTTGACCATATTACTAGGGATGGAAAAGCCGATGCCGATATTTCCGGCAGAGGGTGTGATAATCGCTGTATTGATACCCACTAACCGACCTTGTAAATCAATTAACGCACCTCCTGAGTTACCGGGGTTGATGGGGGCATCCGTTTGGATAAAACTTTGAAAGCTATCAATACGAGGTTCTTGGCGGTCTAAAGCACTGACGACACCAGAAGTCACCGTTTGAGTTAACCCAAATGGGCTACCGATAGCTACCACGAAATCCCCTACTTTCAGTTGGTTGGAATTACCAAAGGGAAGTTGGGTTAAATGTCTTGTATTAATTTGAATCACAGCGAGATCAAATCCTTCGTCTTTTCCGATTATTTTAGCTCGATAGCGACGGCCGTCTTTAAGAGTTACTAACATAATTTTTTGGTCTTTTATCATGTGAGCATTGGTAATAATGTAACCTTTTTTGGCATCAATAATGACGCCAGAGCCAACGCCCAGAACTTTTGTAGGAGTTAAATCTTGATCAGTTTCCGGTTGGAATGGGTTAACTGGTTTTGGAATGAGTTTTTCCACAGCGATATTAACGACGCTGGGAGTAGCTTTACTCAACATAGACGAAAGGCTGGACACTACTTTGTTGCTATTGAAGTCGGGAGCTAAATGTGCATAACTACTGAAAGGAAAAAGAGAAAGTGCCAGGACAATACTACTGAGAATAACGCATACTAACTTTTTCATACTCACTCACCACTTTTTTAAGATACTAGGGAATTTCAATGGGCTATAGTTTACGGCTTTCTTAAGTATTGATCCATATAACCGTTGCTATTCGAGCGGTTTCTCCTTTTTCTCGACGATAAGAATAAAAAAGCTCGTGATCGAAATAGATATAAAATTGACCTCCGTAAATACGGTAGATGCCTAAATGATTGAGATTGATGGTAGCTAACTGATAAATGTTAGCTAACCAGCGGTCGTCTTTATGGGCGGTAAAGGCCCTTTGATAATCCGTATGACGATTAAGAAAAGCTTGCCGAACCTCCTCTTCAACTTCAAAAGCCCAGGGGCCGATAGCGGGCCAGAGCCATACCAGCAAATCATTGGGTAGAGCTTCAAACACTAAAAAGGTATGGTTAATTATTCCTGCCACTAAACCTCGCTAACCCGCATGGACAGCTGCAACTTCACAGCTTTTAGTATCGGTGATCAAAATTGGTAAGCAATCAGCCGTTAGAATAGTACAAACTTGTTAAGGAACGTTGCAGTAAGCGGCATCGGCTGTGGGAGGGGAATTAGGTAGTTGATTAAGAGAAATAATTTAGTTGCTATGGATTTGATTAAGCCACACGAGGGCAGCGAGCAATTGTAAGGATTGGATTAATTTTGTCGGTTGGCGCGCTTGGACGATTACGGGATTATCATTTACATGAAGAGCTAAATTGCCTGCCTCTGATGGGTGTAGTAGTGGCAGACCTTTAGTAGTAGTGGCAGCTTTAGTATGAGGGGAAGGGGGTTCTGGCCAATCGGGAAAGATTAAAGTTAGGTAGTATGGGCATTGTCTTGTGCTAAAGATTTTAATAAATTCAGCATATCTTTGGGTAGAGGAGCGTGCCACTCCATCGTTTTCTGGGTCAAAGGATGAGATAGCTGCAAAGTGGTTGCATGAAGCGCTTGACGATGAAAAGCTTTTAGAGTGGCTTTGAGTGAGTTGGAAAGGAAAGCGGGAACACCGATGTGACTGCTATAGACGGGATCTCCGACGAGGGGATAATGAATATGGGCCATATGGACACGGATTTGATGGGTGCGGCCCGTTTCTAACCGAATTCGAATGTGCGTGTGTGCTCGATAGCGTTGAATAATGCGAAAATGAGTGATTGCTTCTCGGCCATTGTCGAGGACGGCCATACGAGTGCGATGTATCGAATGACGTCCAATTGGAGCACTGATGGTTCGACCAGAAATAAGTATGCCTTTTACAATAGCTTCATATTCTCGAGTAATTTTTCGTGCTTTCATGGCTTTGGTTAATGCATGATGGGAAGTTAAATTACGAGCGATTACAAGTAGCCCTGAAGTGTCTTTATCCAATCGATGAATGATTCCTGCGCGAGGGAGAATAGCTAATTGGGGATCATAATGAAGTAGGGCGTTGATTAATGTGCGGTTGATAATACCGGCCCCAGGCTGGACCACCAGCCCTGCGGGTTTATTAATAATAAGTAATGCTTCATCCTTGTAAAGGATGTTTAAAGGCAGTGCCTGAGCAACCCATCGTTCACTGGGGGAAAGGTATGCGGTTATTTCAATTAGTTGATCAACTTGTACCTTTTCCCGTGTAAGCATTTTTTGAGTGCCATCGACGCGAACGTGTCCGGCTCGAATCCAATTTTGTAGTTGGGAGCGAGAATAATCGGGAAATAACTTAACCAGAGCTTGGTCAAAACGTACTCCCACTAATTCAGTAGGAATGATGCCTTTTAAAGAAATTTTTTGGGAATTCATGGACGGATGATATCAAATTCTAGTAAGCCTTGACCCTCATCTACTTTCTCATATCATTCTTCGTGAGATGAGAGATATAAAAACTACGGTTTTGTTCTAGAATGAGTTGCTCTATAATGGCTGGGTTTGTATAATTGCCAGCACAAGAAGAAGGACTTATGAAAAAGTTATTTTTTATTCTTACTTTTCTTTATCTCTGCATTTTAACGAGTTGTGCAGGAAAAGACGTCGATCCTTCTCCTTACGAAGCGTATCGTGGGAAAACCTCGATCGAATTATTTACGGCTGCTGAAAAAGCTCTGGCGAAAAAAATTATTCAGAAGCCGTCAAAAATTTTGAAGCGTTGGATGCCATTTATCCGTTTGGTCCCCACGCCCAACAGGCTCAGCTCGATATTATTTATGCTTATTATAAAAATGGAGATATTGGTTCAGCCATCGTTGCAGCCGATCGTTATATTCGGTTATATCCCCGAGGCTATCATGTGGATTATGCTTATTACATGCGAGGGATTATTGGATTTGATTTAAGATTATCTTGGATACAAAAATTAGCGGGTGTAAATCCTGCGTCGCGCGATATAAGTACTTTGCAGGAATCTTATAGAGCTTTTGCTACACTTGTAGATATGTTTCCCCAAAGCCCTTATGTTCCTGATGCGTTGATACGTATGAAATATATTCATAATTTAATGGCCCAACGCGAAATTATGATTGCCCAATTTTACCTGAAACGCCATGCTTATGTAGCAGCTGCTAATCGCGCTACGTACGTAGTACAACATTTTCAAGATTCGCCAGAGGCGATCAAAGGCTTGGTGATTATAGTCCAAGCTTACCGTGCGTTAGATCTGCCAAAAATGGCGGATTCTCCCAGCTATCGATTATTAAAAATTAATTATCTAAATTCGCCTAAGCTCCGAAAGTTACCTGGCTGAAATTCTTTGTAAATTAAGCTAAGTAATTTGGTATCCAAAAGGAAAGCGCTTTCTTTTTAATATTTCTTTATTGGTTGGTTTAGAAATGAAATCATTCATACCAGCTACGAGGTAGGCACCGTTGTTTAATTGGGTCACTTTCCGACGTTAATGTGATAATCGATGTGCGCTATAATTTCCGTCGAATGATTTCACAAACTTCGATTCCATTCATATCGGTTAACTGAATGTCTAAAAAATAAGGTCGTAATTGTCTCGATAAAGAGCTAAGGCTGTTTTGCCGTCTTTGGCCAATCGCACTGTATAATTTAAATTTTTAAGGAACGAAAGATGGATTTTCTGCATAAGCGAATTATCTTCTACGAGTGAGTAGAATATGGAGTTTTTGCAACTGGTTTTTTATAATTTCTGAAAAAGTAGCATCATCCCTATCCTCCGTGATAACAATTACCGCCTAAAAAATGAGGCGACAACAAGCAGTATACTAAACATATGTCAAGTGATGTGTGGTAAACATCTCCGTACATGTCTGAGGGCAGTGCCTGTGTGAGCTGTTCTCTCAAACCTTTTTTGAGGTCAATCAATGCTTTTATTAAAAGTATATTAGTTTTTTTGTTTTGTCTCCGATATTGAACCAAATTTGGTACAAATGGTGTACATACAGATATTTACTATTTCTTATGTGAGATATTTCTTACCTTACAGGGAAGAGGGTAGAAGCCGAGGAGTCAATCATGGAAAAGGTGAAGGATAAGCAGCTAAGCTCCAGCAAAGCGTGTCCAAGCTGTGAGGGAAATGACCCAATTATCTCGAGAGAATTTGCCAAAAAATGGGTGTTGCCAACAAGACCTTAAAATACTAAGAAGAAGGAAAAACACACACTTTACCCGAAAAATCGGTTCGACGCTATTATATTTATTAAAGTTAAAGCGCTTTTGCTATTATATTTATTAAAGGGCTTTTATTTATTAAAGCGCTTTTATTTATTAAAGCGCTTTTAAATCTCAGTGTCCATTGTAGTTACTATTGGTTTTAATGTATGGAACAGGCCCTGCGCCTCAATACGTGGGGCAAGTGGTTTTTCAGGAGGAGATGATGGTTTTTACAAATAAGTAAAATCTTAACTACAAAGCAGAAAGAAGATGAGAATATCCAAAAAGAATTAAATTTATTTTTAAAGAAAAATAAAAATGCAGTGCAGTTTTGTAATACCCGATATGGCAGAATAAAAAACAATAATTAGAGCTGATGAAGCGAAATAGTTGCAGGAAGCTTATGCAATGAGCTTATGCAATGAGCTTATGCATTATTGCCGTTGATGATTTCGCGTCGGACGAATTAATATCCAGATTTGGAGCAAAGGAGAGACTAATGGGTAAAAAGTAATTAAAAACCTATTCTGTTGGGGTACCCGAAACCATAAAGGTTAAAAATTATCGCTCATTCAACGAGTTATCGGAAGATTATTATATACAATTTGGAAGCCAAACCGCTTTTATAAATTTCAATGTATCCTTAACTTACAATTAATTAGATAATTTAAACCAAGATTTTGCTGCTTACTTACAAAAATACCTTAAAATGAAAGAAAGGTGAACGTTTTTCAATTATATTGCCTAGTGTGTTGAAATTTCTAATTGCTATATTTGGCGCGCTGGGCGGCGGGACTGGTTGTTGTTAATTGTAATCCACTTTATACTGCACGAGAATTTGCTTTTCAATCAAAAGACGCTAATGTGACGGAACTTATTGTGCTAGAAAATTTCGCGAATGTTCTTTTTTCTGCTTTAGAAAAAGCAGATGTCAAACATATTATTGTGATGAAAATGGGTGATTGCTTTGTCTAGAAAGGCCCTATTGCTATTTAGTTTTAAAATATATAAAGAAAATTATATAAAGAAAATGGTACCATCATGGCAAATTGACGGAGCAATTTTTTTCAAAGAAGCAATAAAAAAGTGCTTAGCTATCCTTAGATAAAGCTGATGTTCAAAGGGAAATAATATTGCTTTTTTACAATATACCGGAGGAACAACTGGCGTTCCCAAAGGAGGGGATATTAACTCACCGTAATATCCTGGCCAATGTTGCTCAGTCATTGGTATGGGTAAATACGACTTTGTTTGTAGAACAAGAAACTGCTTTAACGACACTCTCATCACTATAATCATATTTTTTGTTGACTGTTTGTTATTTTTTGTTTTATGGGCTTGGGTGCTAAATGTTTATTGATTACAATCCGCAGGATATTAAAGATTTCATTAAAACATTAGAAAAGAGATCATGAACGGTTTTCGTTCGTATTAATACGCATTTTTAATGCATTATTAAAATCACTCTTATTTTTCTCGAGTTGATTTAACCAAATTAAGTGATCATCGGCGGTGGGACAGCTGTGCAAAAAATCAGTTTCTGATAGGTGGTTTGAAAAAACAGGCACAATTAGTTATAGAAGGTTATGACCTAACTGAAGTAAGTCCCGTAGTGATCATAAACTTATCTTTTAACGATAGTATTGGTTTCCCGGTTCCAAATACAGATGTGTCCATTTGGAATGATACAAATAAAGCAGTATCCCTTGATGAGGAAGGTGATTTTTGTGTACGTGGACCGCAAGTAATGAAAGGCTATTGGAAAGAATCAGATGAAACCGAAAAAGTGATTCACAAAGAAGGATGACTCTTTACAGGTGATATTGTTCGAATGGATGAAAATTATTTCATTTATTTATTGGATCGTAAAAAAGATACGATTATTGTTTCCCGATTTAATGTGTATCCTAATGAAATTGAAGAGGTACTGTCTTCTTCTCCCATCATTCGTGAAGTAGCTGTCATTAGTGTGCCTAGTAAAAAATCCGCAAAAATTAAGACTTTTATTGTAAAGAAGGATGAATCCTTAATGGAAGAAGATGTTCTAAAATTTTTTCGTAATCAACTGACAATTTATAAAGTTCCTAAAGTAATTGAATTTTGAGATGAGCAGTTGCCAAAGACCAAAGTTGGAAAAATCTTGCGTCGGACTTTACGAGAGGATGAAAAATAAAAAAATACAACTTAGATTTTACGTAGATGCTATAAATTATCCGAAATTTTATTCATTCAATTCTAGAAGATTTTGGAAGTATTTTAATATTTCTGAATTTTCGAGAGCGGCTAGATTAATTGAATAGCTATTAATAATTTTCTTAATTAATAATTCCACTATTTTTCCGATTTTTATTCGAGATAGGTCGAGAACATTCACAATTTTTTTTAGAACATATGTCAGGGTGTTAGATTTTTGTAGATTACTGTTCGAATTTTTTCTTTCAGTTCATCAGTGAGAGAATTATTTTTACGAAGAACTACGAATAAAATAATATGTTCATCACCTTGCCAATCCTGACTAGTTCCCAATCAATCGATGATTTCATCAAATTTTTCAACTCTAAATTTCTGCTGTAACAATCCGAACACCACCGGGATTGAGGGATTGTGTTGGAATAGCCATAAATAATCATTCCATTGTGTTTGGTGATTTGAGCGTCTTCGTGTGCCAAAACGTCGGAATATTTGTCAAAATAAGTTTTTTGATATTTTTTCTATATGGATCATTTCAAAAATAAATAGGCATTGCAGGACAGGGTGCTGTACAAACCAATTCGCTTTTTTTGTTGATAACGGGTTTGCCTTCTTCATAAAAATCTTTACATTCATTCTGAGACCAATATATTGCAATTCATCCTGCTAAACCGGCAGTAGAGGATTGCCCAAAGCGAAACAAGAGATAATATCGCTACCCCAGAAATCGATGACAGTTGTACATTTGTTTTTACTTCTCGATACACATAATCAAAATTTTCGGTAATAAAGGCGAACCCGTAGTTAAAATTGTCTTTAAATTCGATAAAAGGTTCGTTTTTTAGATTTTAAATTTAATTTCTCAGCAGATTCTATAATTTTTGCTCCAATGTTTAAAATAGAAATAGTTATTTTGTCGATTAAATCAAAAAGGGTTTGTAGGAGTGAGATGAAAAAGCTCTCCATCATATAGAATGACTGTGGCCTCGACAGAAAGACTACTGACTAATCAATTCCACATCCCAGCCAAGGTACGGCACGTGGTATAAAAGAAAATGCGATTTTCAGCGTGTAAGTCAGTATGTAAAATTAATTCTTTCACATGTTCAATTAACGTGCTGCCAGCACTGTGTACCATACATTTAGGTTTTCCAGTGGTATCCTGAAGAATAAATAATACAAATCACACGATTAAAGGGTAATTATTCAAAATAAAAAGTTCTTGTAATTA
This sequence comes from Coxiella-like endosymbiont, assembly GCF_030643785.1. NCBI lineage: Bacteria > Pseudomonadati > Pseudomonadota > Gammaproteobacteria > Legionellales > Coxiellaceae > Coxiella-like endosymbiont. The sequence continues at coordinate 388,389 of NZ_CP094378.1, forward strand.
TTTTTTAAGCAATTAGGATAAAATTCACCATTTTAGTGATTTAGGAGCTGATTTTTCTTCGCTGGTTGAGACACAATAATAGTCTGGATTAGTGAAGGTAGAGAATTTTGTAATTGGCGAATTTTTTAAATGATGATAGGTCTTATCCTTATAAGAAGGGCTTTCTACGGCGAACAATACTTTTGGTTCGGTTTGCTCGCAATGATTGATCGATCCTTCCAAACCAAAATCTGGGGAGCAGACCGACTAAATAGCGCCAATGCTGATAGTCGCCAGAGCATAGCGACAACAGTTTCAATCCGATTAGACATAAAGCCAACGACACGGTCACCTGGTTTAACCTGGCTTTGGTGTAGAAAAGTAGCAATAAGCGACTTCGTAAAAAGCTTGTTAAAAAGCTTATTGTAAGCAAGAGTTTCAAAATTGCCTTGCTCTGAAATAAAGATTAAGATGGGATGGTGGTCCCTTAGAGATAATAAAGAGATAATAAATTTTCAGAAAAATTGAGTTTTGCTCCTAAAAATTATTTCGTATCTTGCATCTGGGCCGCTTTTTTAGTATTTCATTAGGTTTTTGCGATGCTTTTACTTTATAAAATTCTCGAAATAAATTCTTAAACTGACTGCCAAAAAAGAGTTGGATATTCAATTAACCAACGATAGAGCTATGGATAATATTCAATTTTTAGAGAAAATCGTGTATTAATAAAAGAGATGAAGTGCATTATTTGGCTCTGCGTCAGAGCTTCTTAAGATGGTCTCCACAATGGTTGTTCCATCATAGCTTATATCTCTCGCGTTTCCGTGGGAAGATAGTATTGTACGAATTTGTATCTGATGCTAAGTTACATTCCTCCAATGTAGGCACGTAGCTCAGTGGTAGAGCACCACCTTGACATGGTGGGGGTCGTTGGTTCGATACCAATCGTGCCTACCAGTTTAGCCCGAAGCATCCTATAATTTAAAAAAAAATCAATAAGATATAGAATCTTGGTGCAGGACTCTCGGTAACTCCCTCTCAAAAGAGTCTAATAAAAGTTTGCTTACCCTTTGTTGAGATAATATATAAATAAACTCATATATTTTTCTTTACTGAATAAAAGGCAAAACAAATTTTATGAGCACTGTAGCAATCGGAGCAATGTGTCTCCTCAGCCACAAGCCTTTAAGGCATTTATTTCTCACCCTTTCCCTTGAAAAAGGGCTTTAAGTTCGGTCTACCTATTCTAAAAAAATAATGAAGCAACAAGATTGCTTGGGAAACTTGATGGCATCACTAAGCTGCTTCCGGATACAGATTTTTTCTTCTAATGTATTTGCGGAAAGATGTCGCCTGCTTTTTTAATTAGTTAGTTGATAATCTTTTGGTAAGATGTCAAACAATTTGATCAGAATAGATTGATTCCCATTTTATCTATTGTAATCTCAATATTATTGAAAAAATTTTTCAAGAAAAAATTGTCCTATCTAAAGAAATAAAAATTGTTAATAGAAGTGAATTAATGGAAAAAATAAGATGAAAATTTCAGTCAAGTCATTATAATACGGGATCTCAAGGATATGCTTTTGATTTATTTAATTGCAAAATCAGTGTATTTTTTAGAACTTCTAAATTTTCGATTGATGTATCACCGATTTCATACCAATAAGAAATATAGAGGATGCGATTTAAAACGATTTTATTAAGGGAGCAGTCATGGCTTCTTCGAGATGATATTGGGTGTCACAGGATTAATCCAGATGAATTAGAGAATCCATATTTGAGCTACCATGTTAGTCAACCTTTCTTTATAAAAGAAAGTAAATTAGAACATATAAAAATTATTATTTCTCCTTTCGAATTAGATAAATATTTAAAAGTAAATTGGATAAAACTTCAGCTTAGTAGGATTAAAAGTTTCATCTCATAAAGATTAAATTATTTCGCCTCCCAACATTTTTATCGTTCTGTATCGTTCTGTAGGTTTTTATTTTTTTAGAATTTTTTACCTTGAGACAACAAAGTATTTAATAGGGTTTTGAGATATTTAAACTTACCAAATAACTGGTTAAAAGTTCCTTCGGGATTTTATTTTAATAGCCCATCTCTTGTAAAATTTTATATAGAGTAGGGTGGCTTATGGACATTGAATTTAGGATATAATTCATCATTAAACATACTGTCGATAGTGCTTTTAGAAATTTTTATTTCTTTAAGCTTGTAAAGTATATCCGCAATCTCTTGACTACTTAAATTGGCCAGAAAGAAAAAGATAACTTTTTTCTCGTTTAGTTAAATAAGAGGGTTTTTGATCTTGTCTTCTAGTTTTGTCGTAAGAAGTTTTATTTAGATAGTGATGGAAATTTACGATGTTCATTTCCAAACCTTGAAATAAAATACTACGACGTTATTGGTTGAAGAGTTAATTAAAAGAGTTTGATAGCAATATAAAGTATCAATCCGTTATAAAATCGATTAATTTTGAGAATCATCTTCGGTGAGGGGCTACTCATAACTGCTTCATCTTCTTAAATTATAATTAATTCAAAGTTACGATCGTTATCGTATAGTGGAAGCTAACTCCTTTTACAGATAATTTCTTTTCCCTCAATACTCCTATGTGTTGAGCGAAATAATCAGATCAAAAATATGTTCCGATCTGAGGTTTTTTACACTCATCATTTGATTAGGCATCGCCTGAGACAAGAAAGATATAAAGATTAAAATTTTATTAAAATTTTTTAAAAAAATATCATCGGAAGAATCAACTGGGATAGATGTTTTATCCATGTTATTTTGCTCTATCAGGAACCGAGGAAACTGTATTTATAGTATTGGAAAGTAAGCCTCTACCAGCACAAAAATTCGGATGTAAAAAGATTCCTGTTAGATTATTATAATCCCTAAGATTCAGTAATTCTCTATCTATTGAAAAATACTATAGAATTATATTATCATTTTAATTTATTTATTCTCTTGTGAAACTATCAGCTAATAGTCATTTGGAGTATCTTGATGAAATATCTGTTAAATATAAAAAATCCCCATTTACTATTTCTAATTTTATTGATTAGCTTTCCTTCTGTATTAGCAGTATTGACTAGTTCTGCATTGCTATATATTAGTGATTGTTTTCATGTCTCAAATGGCTATAATCAGAAATTTATTACTATTTTTGTGATTGGATATGTGTTAAGATAATTCATCTATTCACTTTTTGTTAATTGATTTGGTTTTAAAATCGTAACGTATTTTAGAAAATGATTATTAATTTTACGATTATTAATGATTTTTATTTTCCTGAAAAAACTCGTCCAATGGTAAGTTATATCGTATTAGTATATGCATTTATGCGCGCATTTGCTATCACATTGGGTGATTTTATTAAAACACATATATCTGGGTTGGTTTTTTCTATTTTTATTTGATTTGCTACAGTATTATTATTTTTTTATTACTACGCGGTTACCAGAAACGTTGATAACCCGGAATCACGTGGTTCTAAGATTAAAACTCTATTTTGTAGTTATTTTCAAGCGTTGACTACGTGGCATGTAGCTTTATTTTAAATTATTTATGGACTAATGACGACTTTTATTTATATTGTGGCCAAGTCGCGCTCTCTTTATAGGTATCGATGAAATTGGATTAACCCTGTGGCCCATTATGGGATGCTGCTGCTTATTCCGTACAGTATAGGTAATTCATTTGGTACCTTATTCGGTGGAAAATCAGTCAACGACTATCTACTTATAAAGTCATGTCATTGGATTATGGAAGTACTATTTTTGAAAGTCTATTAATGTTTATTTGTTTTTTGTTTCATTGGATGAATGTATTTAACTTCATGATTTCCATTTTTTTTATTATGGTGGGTTTACCAATGACCTACAGTAGTGTGAGCGTGATGGCGTTAGTTGGTTACGAAGACAAAGCTATTGGATCGGCCATTATGAGTTTTATAACAATGAGTATCACCTTAGTAACGGTATTCGTGTTAACTCTGCTACTAAGAAAAAATCTGCTTGTAATGGACAATACTGTTTATTGTTATTTTAGCATTTGCTATATTAGCCTTTGGGAAGGCTAAAAGGCGATTTAGCGATAGTTAGCGATAGCTAATTTCTTAGCTTTCAATTTGATTAATTTTCATATGCCTATCTTTATAGGCTTCATACTGTTCGAAAAAGAAATTGGCTATAGTTGCCTTTTCCTTAGTTAAAAGTGGATGTTCATTAATTTTGGAAAAGGATTGAATTTCAATAAGACTATTGGTTTGAAATATTTCAGTGGCCTTTAAAAGATCCTCGGGATATAGGGTTTTCTCAGTTATCGGTTTTCCTATTTGAGCGGCAATTTTGATAATTGTATCTCGGGTAATTCCAGGCAAAAGACCGTCCTCAATTCGAGGAGTGAATATTTTTTGATTAATCAAAGCAAATAAATTTCCAATGCTTGTTTCAGTGATAGCACCTTTCGTATTAAGCATTAAACCTTCGTGATATCCTGCTTTAATAGCTTCTTGTCTTGCTAATATGAGTTCTAAACAATTTAAGCTCTTTAATTGGGTTAAAAGAGAAGCTTCATTTCGCTTAATATCTGTAACGTACAGTGTAGGCGAAATTGGACGGGATGAGCTAGAAAGTGTAACGGTGATCAATAAGGTAGGGTATGGATTAAGAGGTGCTTGAATCCCTCTTGGCGAAGGGCCTCGACTCAAGGTGATTCGAAGAGAAGCTGCTGTCGATATTCGATTAATTTCTAACAGTTGTTTGCATTGGTTTTTCAGTTCGATTAGGGAGAATTTAAAAAAATTTCTAATTTTAAAGCGGAAGCTGCCAGCCGATGGTAATGTTCCTGAAAGAAAAGTAAATGCCCTTTTTCAACTTTAATAGTCTCAAATAAACCATCTCCCAATAAAAATCCTCGGTCATCACTATGAATGACTGGTGAATCCATTGAGGCAACATTGCTGTTTATTAGAATCTTCATTAAGATAGAGTAATGAAATTATCGATTAATTGGAGCCCTTGTTCTGTCAAAATAGATTCTGGATGAAATTGTACGCCGAATGTGGGATAAACACGATGGCGAATCGCCATAATCTCGCCTTCTTGACTTTCTGCCATAATTTCCAAGCAATCAGGGATCTGATTTTTGCTTATGATGAGCGAATGATAGCGACCTGCGGAAAAAGGATTAGGAATTTTAAAAAAAAGAGATTGTTGATTGTGGTAGATCTGACTGGCTTTCCCATGCATGGGGTAATGAGCACGGCATACCTGTGCGCCAAAGGCATATCCGATAGCTTGATGTCCCAGACATACTCCTAAAAGAGGAATATGAGGGGAGAAGTGTTTGATAACATCAAGGGAAATGCCGGTTTGAGTGGGCCCCCAGGGCCCGGGGAGATTACGATATGAGAGAGCTTAAGCGTTTCTATTTCGGTGAGGGTGATTTTATCATGACGATATATTAATATCGGATGGCCTAAGATCTCAAAATATCGACCTAAGTTATAGACGAAGGAATCATAATTATCGATGAGCAGAATCATAGTGTGAAAGATTTTACACAATACGAGAGACAAAACAAATTAGCTGCACCGCTCCCAGCGAAGGTTCGTGGGTTTTAGTGATTTATACTATAGCAAGGGTAAAGAAAATGTCGAATACAGAGCAGCCTTGTTGGGCTTCTATCCCTTATCGAGATCCATTTGAATACGCTGTGATTTTCCACAAATTAAATTATTTTGTCTTTTTAGATAGCATGAAATTTGATCCGAAACTGGGAAGATACAGTTATATTGCTATAGATCCATTCGCTACGCTTATTTATCGGGATGATAGAATTTATTTTAATAATGAGGTGGTTGCGACAGAAAATATTTTTATGTTTCTGAATAATAAATTAAAATCATTATCACTCTCGTTAAACCCTGAGTTGCCTCCTTTTCAAGGAGGGGTGGTGGGGTTTTTTAGCTATGATTTAATAAGGAATTTGGAAAATTTACCAGATTATGCTGTGGACGACATGCGTTATCCACGCTTGGCAGTAGGATTTTATGATTTAATCATTTCCTTTGATCATGTTAAACGACAAGCATGGGTTATTTCTTCCGGATTGCCTGAAAAAAATAATGAAAAAAGAAAACGTCGTTCGCAGTTACGTCTTTTTTGGTGTTTGCAGGAATTGGAAAATGTTAAAACTCGACAATTAATTGACGAACCATCAGTGATGGAAAATAATATTCGTGGGTACTTTACTAAAAAAACATATATGGAAGCAGTAGAGAAATGTCGTCATTATATTTTGGACGGCGATATCTTTGAGGTGAATTTGTCACAAAGATTCCAGTGTATTTTTCCAGATAATTCAGAATTTTCGCTTTATCAACGAATTCGTGCAATAAATCCTGCGCCTTTTGGAGCTTTTGTTCGTTTTGATGACACAGCTATTGTTTCCAGTTCTCCCGAACGGTTTTTAAAAATGCAAGATCGTTTAGTGGAAACAAGGCCGATTAAAGGAACTATTAAGCGTTCGCATGATGCAAAGGAAGATAAGGTATTAGCTCAGCAACTAGCGACGAACATCAAAGATCGTGCCGAGAATACGATGATTGTGGATTTAATGCGAAATGATTTATCGAAGGTTTGTTTTTCTAATTCGATTCATGTTCCCGCGTATTGTCAGATAGAGAGTTATGAGACAGTCCATCATTTGGTATCAGTTATTGAAGGAAAACTAAAAAATCAGTATCAGGCTGTCGATTTATTACGAACGGCTTTTCCGGGAGGTTCTATTTCAGGCGCTCCTAAAATAAGAGCTATGGAAATAATTGAAGAATTAGAGCCTACACGACGAGGACCTTATTGCGGCAGTGTGGGGTATATTGGGTTTGATGGTAATATGGATACTTCAATTCTTATTCGAACTTATGTTATTAAAGATCAAATAGTTACATTTCAAGTGGGTGGAGCAATTGTTCTAGATTCGGATGCTCTTTCAGAATATGAAGAGACACTTACTAAAGCTGAGGCTTTAAAAAACGCATTAATTAACAAGGATATAGAGAAATAGACGGTATCGGGGTGTTATTTTAAACGTTGCGATAGGTATAAACGGTAGGATAATACTATTTGTATGCGTTTTATTTATTTCTGTATACGTAATTACATTTATAGCTTTTCCTTTAGTAGTTAAGGCAGGGAATCAAAATATAGAACGAAAATATAGAACGTATTTTTAGTTAAAAAGGAACAGTATGGTACGTGGATTTATTTGCGGTTTCCTGCAAAATCCAGAGCCTCACTAATCGATCAATTTATTTTTTCAAATCTAAAGAAATAAATAATAATGCTATGACAGCACCGCCTATTGGCAATTTTGTTGGTATGCAAATGAAATGTCAGGGGTGACCTCCATGTACCGCAATACTCAAGGCGAAACTAATTCAATAATCAACAACGGAGATATTGTTGAGTTGGATTAAAGGCTAACCACTTACTCAGTGTGTGACCGGGCAGCTGTTAGAATATTCAAGAAACACCGTAGAATAATGCGGGTTTGTTTTCTATGTAAAGTGATGTGATGAGATCAGGTCTTTAATTATGACAGGTTTTTATTAAAAACCTGTCATAATTAAAGACCTGATCTCATCATTTGTTTTTTATGTCTTCTCCGAACTCAAGAATGGCTTTTGACAAACCTTTTCGGTGAAAAGATCTATAAATCGAGCAAAAAAGACCAGCAGCTGATATTAAACTGCCTTAAACTGCCCAAGCCTTATAGCACTATTCTAGAGCCTAATCAAAAACCTATTGGAGGAATCAAAATAGGAAAGATTATTGAAGTATATTTAATTAAAGTGCTAAATAACATTATTATACCGCTAAATACTGCCAACAACCTACCTAATCTCTTCAATGGTCGAAAAAATTTTTATGAAATTTATTTCCATACTCAATCAATTTTTCCGTATTAGCATTACTTTTATTTTTTATCGTTTGGGAAGTTAACTGTAGAGCCTCAGTTCACTCTTTATAATTAGGTTTTTAACAGCATCTACTTGATTTAATATATTTCACACTTTTTCTTTGAAGATAAGATTATTTTCTTTATTTATCTCTTCTTCTAATTTCGTTCTAGAAAGGTTAGTATTCAAATTGATCTTTTAGTGACTCAAGTGCATCTTTAATATTTTTGTAAACTTTAGTATTTAAGTTTTCATCGAGATATCTCTGTAAAGAGGTCCGTAAAGCTTCTAAAATTTTTTTATGATCGAGCCATTTTACTACTAGTATTTTTAAATAATTTGGATCAACAATATTAAATATGTCATTATATAACCCATCAGAAAAATAATTTCCTAGGGCAGCTTTAATGAAAGCGACAGCATTTTCAAGGAAAGTATTTAATTGATTTAGCTTTACCTTATCTAGTTTTTTACTGCTTTTGTAATTGATAAATTTCTCGGTAAATTGAAGCATCAATAGCTTTGGAAAAATTATCGAGATATTGACTCGATTTTTCTTTAACTTCACTTTCAAAAAACGTGTCGATTAGTTTAAAATAGTGGAACAAAGGTTCATACACGTTGGGATTGGATATCCAACAACCATGATTGACGTTGAGATCAAAGTCGAATACCTAATGGTACGAAATATCATAGCTATTGTAAACAAAACGTCAAAAAGTCTTTATTGAATTATTTTCTGGGTTGAAAATAATGAGTCGACTGAGATTTTGTTTTTAAATTTCAGAGATTGCTGTTTAATGTTGGGCAACACTATCGCTAGTGTAAGACTATCATCTCACGAGAAATAAAAAACCTTGCTTCGATTAAGATCATAAAGACTATGATTCCGTTCAGCGTTTTGCAGGCGTTGTTGATATTGATTTATATAAAGATGAGTTATGGATTCATTGGTCGTGTTATATATTATATAAATGATCTACCACTTCGTAATGGTGGATTTAGTAGAATTTATAACGTTAATCATCAAAAAATTTTATTTTTTAAAGCGATCTTTTTCAGGAGGCGTTGAAGGAAAGCGATCAGAAAAAAACTTCAGGAGCTAAAAAATCGAAAATAGTGAGAGCGGTGGTAAGAAGATACTAAGGCGGCAGTCTCAGTTTTTTTGCTTCATAATTTTTGATGAGATTCGTTAAAATTATATGGAAAATTTTTTAATTGTTCAATAAGACCAGGGAATGTCGATAATTGGAATAACTTGTTCTTTGCATTGTTCGTCATAATAAAGAAGCTTCTATCCCTAATTCGCCGAATATTAAAATATAGTAATTAGACTCTCTCTCGAAATACGCTATTTTTTCAGATCGAAACTGAAGTATGCAGGGAGACTTTCTTATAAAATTTGGCAAATAAATTTCCTAAGGACCTTTATTTTTTTGCCGTGAAATTACTCGACTATTTATGGAACTTTTTGAGCGATTAGTACAAAAAAGTGGGAAATTAAGTTGGGATGGCTTATTTTCAGTAGCTTCCGGGAAAGAGGGCGTGAAAATTTTTGGAAAATCTTTCAGAACTTCCTCGAGATTACAATAAAATTTTTATAAAATTTTTTTAATTCAGTTTTTTGATAGATATTTAAAATATGAAGGAATTGTTGAACTTTTTATAGTTCGAATTTATACTCTCTCTATAATCTCTGAAAAGAGAGTCTCAAACATTTCTGGTTATTTCTGTTAATTTTTGATAGTGGAATTTTTCTTTTTAAGTGAGTAAAGTGAGCAATTAGTATTCGATAGCTTTCAATAAGTTCTGCTATCTTTTTGGTGGTTTCTTCTTTTTTCTAGAGAGACTTTATCGGGAGTGTTCTGGAGAGTTAAAGTTTTTATAGGCCTTCTTGACTTCTTCTAACGAAGATCCAAAAGGAAGACCGAAAACACTAAACTCCTGGACTAAATTGGAATCAAGACCGATTCGCATAGGTGATTCTCCTTATCTCTCCTAACTCTGTTTGAGAACCCGAATCCGTTTTAAGCAGTCTACGCTGGGAAGCAGATACCTAAGAATTTTCCCATTCCTTCGAGCCGTTTCTAATTTCTCTAATTTCATCAATAAATATAAATTTTTAGATCGAGTTGCCAAATTTTTTTCTTCCTAAATCTTTTCTGATAGGTTTTGATGCAATGAAGTTAAATTTTGCTGTGGGATCAATAAGGTGAGGAAAGGAAGAAGCCTTTTTTGGATCGTTTAGATCGTTTAGCGACGCTCTTCTTTTATTTCTAAGCTAGGCTTATTTGAACGCCATATTTCTAAACTGTGCTTTAAGCGCCATTCCCAGCTTATGATTTGTTTTTGGCTTTCTTGAACATAAGTTCGCAAGTATTTACGCATGGCTGTCATGTAGAGTGTGGGCTTATAAATAAAACCTAGTATTAAATCTAGTAAGTGCTAGTCTAACTTCATTACTTTCAATACTTTAGGTCGAACTTGGCTTCCGTGTTCAAGCAGAAGCCGAAAAATTTTTCTCTAAAAAATGCTCTTTCTTTTTTCTTCTCGATTGCTTTCGGGTAATTGAGAATACTGCTCTAGGGCATATGCGAATAAGGTTTGTGTTTTTGAATAAAGTTTGTGTTTTTGTTTGATGATCAGTATCCTCTCTATTTATAAGACACTAATCTAAGGGTATCTATGATATCTCGGTTATTTTAGCTCCAGTTACCTCCATTTCTAAATGAGCTTCTCTTAATTCTGGATTTTCTTTACTTCGACACTATGTATATAATATTCCAACATGTATTTCGCTTCGTTCTCCATAAACGTTATACAATCGTCATTTCTTGTGCCGTCAGATTTTCGCTTTCCATAATTTTCCTTTTCTTTGTTGTAAGCTCCTTTTTGTTGTTCGTGTTGATAAATTTCTGCTTGAATAAGAAGTTCCCTTTACTTCTTTTGAATTTTAAAAAGAGCTATAGGGAAGTTGATAGCCTGTAACAAATTTCCCCGTGCGTTCATTCGTTCTCTCTCTAAGCGTTGTTCGATATATTTTTGAATCATCAATCGAAATTCATGATCCATTAATCAGGGAATTGAAATTGGCTGATATAATTCTGTAATTAGTTCGTCCATTTTTTTGGATAATGAAGAATTATTTTTTACTTTTTTGTGAATAATTTCTTTTCGGCGTAATAGTGTAACTTCAATTACAATCTTTAATAACTAGGAATATCTTTCCATTCGTGGTACATGAAAGTTAAATTTCCAGTATGCACAAACATCACATCCTAGTGTTAAACGAAGTTCCTTCGGATTGTGCCATTCGATAGTCTCTTTCGCAAGTCTAATCCGAATCGTTTCCGCACGTTTTTGTTCGTCAGTTAATGGAGTTACCTTCTCGATTATTTGTGAAAAAAGATGGGCGATAATGAAGGGTATGGCTATTTTAGTGAAAACGTTTCTGTGGTACAAAATTTTTAGTATGGATAGAGAAAACTCTTTTTCTATTTTTTCTTGACGAAAATAAAAATATCTATTTTAGGCATTATTTTAGGCATATTTAATAAGTTTAATGGATCCGATTCTACTCTCTATAGAGAAAATTTTATCTTCCAAAGAGAACAAAATCTTTTTGGTCCTACTTTCATATTTCTCTGCTTCTATCAAAAGACTATTAATTTGTTTTTTGATGTCATAGAAATCCTCTATTAGAGAGCCCTATAGAATAGTCATCGAAGAAGCGAGACTCTAATGACTCTTTTTCTAGGATCGATTAGATAATTTGCACGTCGGTCTGATTTTCTGCCAATTCTTGAGGGAAGGTCTGAATTTTTGTCCTAAAAGCTTCTTCGAATTGACTCTGCAAACCGCTCCATTCTTCGTCCGCTACTTCAACGACTTGGGGAGAATGTATGTTTTCTTACAAATTCTAATAAAACTTTCTTTTTTTTGCTGAAGTACTTTGAGCTGGATAATTCTTTGTAACTATTCTTGATAGGTATCCTTTCATACTACTCTTCATTCTATTTCAACCCGATAGATTTTTCTCACTATTTCTCTTCCCTCCATTTTTAGTAAGATTAAAATGAAGTTCCAATAAGTCTCCTTCGTCAAGGGCCTGTTGTAATCAGACAATAACTGCCTTTCATGCTTCTCTTTCTTGTTCTGTTAGTTCTTGCAGAGTAAGAGTATTAGTTTATATCTGTAAACATGTGGTAGGGTCGCATGTAATGACGCCTAGTATAAACTTGAAATTAGTGAAATTTAACTTATTTTCCGATTCAATGATGAATGTGAGGAGAATTTTATTTTTTAAATTAGCTAAAAAATGAACTTCTTCAATGAGAAACCTCCAAAATGAGAAAAAACCAACCAAAATTGAGAAAAAGAAAAATATGCCTTAAGAAGGGGTTAACGCTTTACGAAGTCTTAAATTGTCAAAAAAATAGCAGGATGTTAACATCTTGCGTACTTTCCCATAAGGATTTTATTATGCCAGTGATCAAACTTCCGGATGGAAGCATAAAAGAATTTTCTGAACTTGTGACTGTTCAAGAAGTCGCCGAGTCTATTGGTGCTGGGCTTGCTAGGGTGGCATTAGCAGCAAAAGTCGATGATTGCTGGGTGGATACATCCTATCTTCTTCAAGAAGATGCCTCTCTTAAAATTATTACTGATAAAGATCTCGAAGGGCTGGAGATTATCCGCCATTCTGCGGCGCATCTTTTAGCTCATGCCGTTAAAGAATTATTTCCGACGGCCCAAGTCACTATTGGCCCAGTAATTGAAGATGGGTTCTATTACGACTTTGCTTTTGAACGTTCTTTTAACCCTGAGGATCTGGAAAAAATTGAGAAAAAAATGCATGAGATTGTAGAGGCTAATTTAAGAGTGGAACGAAAAGTATTAACTCGTGAAGAAGCTTTAGCCCTTTTTAAAGGGATGAATGAGAAATATAAGGTTGAGATTATCCGTGATATTCCTGTAGAGGAAATAGTAACGGCTTATCAGCAAGGTAATTTTATTGATCTTTGTCGTGGCCCTCATATACCACGTACGGGTTTATTGAAAGCTTTTAAATTAATAAAATTAGCAGGGGTATACTGGCGAGGCGATAGTAAAAACGAAATGTTGCAGCGAATTTATGGAACGGCATGGGCTGACACTAAAGCCTTAAAAAGCTATTTGCATCGTCTTGAAGAGGCTGAAAAGCGTGACCATCGGGTACTCGGGAGGAAAATGGATTTATTTCATTTTCAATCGGAATCGCCGGGGAATGTATTTTGGCATCCGAAAGGGTGGAGCATTATCCTTCAAATGCGTGAATATATTCGCAATCTCGCCCACAAGTACGGTTATCAGGAAGTCAATACTCCGCAGCTCATGGAAGCAAAGTTATGGGATAAATCGGGTCACTTAGAGAAATTCGGCGATGATATTTTTAGATTGTCGATGGAACCCCAGCAATATGTTATTAAACCAATGAGCTGTCCGGCCCATGTTCAGATATTTAATCAAGGAATCAAAAGCTATCGTGATTTACCCATTCGTTACTCCGAATTTGGTGCCTGCCACCGCAATGAGCCGTCAGGTACTTTACATGCTTTAATGCGGTTGCGCGGTTTTGTTCAAGATGATGGGCATATTTTTTGTACGGAGGCACAGATCCGAGGCGAGGTGTTGGCTTTTATCGATCAGTTGCATCAAGTCTATGCCGATTTCGGCTTTAATGAAGTCATTTATAAATTATCTACCCGGCCCGAAAAGCGAGTTGGGAGTGATGAAGTATGGACTAAGGCGGAGCAAGCTTTGGCAAAAGCATTGGACGAAAAGAGTGTGAATTGGAAGATCTTGCCAGGAGAAGGGGCTTTCTATGGACCGAAAGTTGAATTTTCTTTGCGGGATTGCTTGGGGCGAATGTGGCAATGCGGCACCGTGCAAGTCGATTTTTCGATGCCGGAACGATTGGGGGCACATTACATTGACGAAGATGGCTCTAAAAGAACTCCTGTAATGGTCCATCGCGCTATATTGGGCTCATTTGAGCGCTTTTTAGGGATTTTATTAGAAGAGTATGCTGGAAAACTGCCCCTCTGGTTAGCTCCTGTTCAAGTGGTAGTCATGAATATTACCGATCAGCAATCCGATTATGTCAAGGAAATCGTAGAAAATCTTCAAAATCTGGGCATTAGGGCTATATCGGACTTGAGAAATGAGAAGATCAGCTTTAAAATCCGCGAACACACTATTGCGCGTTTACCTTATCAGGTTATCATTGGTAACCGCGAAGTCGCCGATAAAACCCTCGCAATACGCGCATTGGAACGTGATGAAAAGCCGACTGGTCTCACGTTAGAAAAGTTTGCTTCCCAATTGCAGGCAGAAATTAATCAGCGTAGCAGAAAGTCGTCGGTAGAATTAACTAAGCATTAACTTAACTATTTGAGGAGATAACATATCAGATCGAAACGAACACGCGTTAATAAGCAAATCCGTGTCCCGGAAGTGCGATTGATTGACAAGAAGGGCGAGCAAATTGGGATCGTGAAAATTGATCAGGCTTTAACCCTCGCTGAAGAAGCAGGATTGGATTTAGTTGAAGTTTCTCCGACGGCTAAACCACCCGTTTGCCGTATTATGAATTTTGGTAAGTATCAGTTTGAGCAAAGCAAACGAAAAGCAGCTCAAAAGAAAAAGCAACGGTTAATTCACCTTAAAGAAGTGAAATTCCGTCCCACAACAGATGTGTGGGATTACCAGGTTAAGTTGCGTAAAATTGCAACTTTTTTAGAACGTGGGGATAAGGTAAAAGTGAGTTTGCGTTTTAGAGGACGAGAAATGCAACATCGAGAGTTAGGGTTGCAGCTGCTAAATCGCGTCAAGCGCAATTTAGGAAGTATTCTTATCGAACAAGAGCCAAAGCTGGAAGGTCGCCAAATGACAATGGTGGTCATGAAAGGCAAAGGTGAGAGTAATAAAACGAAGAGTGAGAGTGATGCCGAAATTAAAGACTAATCGTGGAGCTACGAAACGGTTTAAAACAACGGGTCGAGTCGCTATTAAGCGAGCTGCGGCTAATCATAATCATATTTTAACAAAAAAATCGCAAAAACGGAAACGTCGGTTGCGCAAGTTGCATCAAGTCACTAAAAGCGACGTTAAGGCAATTGAGAAAATGCTGAGAGTTTGACTTGCTTTTAAGAATTTTTATACTGGAGAGATAACATGACAAGGGTAAAACGAGGTGTTACCGCAAGGGCCCGTCATAAAAAAATATTGAGTAAAGCAAAAGGCTATTATGGTGCGCGCAGTCGGATCTATCGTGTGGCGAAACAAGCCGTAATTAAAGCGGCCCAGTACGCTTATCGTGATCGCAAACAGCGAAAGCGTCAATTTCGTGCTTTATGGATTGTTCGTATTAATGCGGCTGCACGAAAGCACGGACTCTCCTATAGTCGCCTGATAAATGGCTTAAATAAAGCGGCGATTCTTATGGATCGAAAAATATTAGCGGATTTAGCCGTTAAGGATAAAGTTGTCTTTGGAAAATTAGCTGAGAAAGCCAAGCGTGCATTAAGTGAATGATGATGCGTGGAACCATGCAGGCTCAATTAAAATCTTTATTACAAACTGCTAAAAAATCCATTGACGAAGCGACTGATGAGCTGACGTTGGAGAAAATCCGTCTTAATTATCTCGGCAAAAAGGGGGAAGTCACCCAATTGCTCAAATCATTAGCGGAACTTTCCCCCGAAGAGTTCCCTCAATTCGGAAAGTCGATTAATGAAGTTAAGTATGAAATTCAGACTTTACTCACTGAGAAATCTGCACAGATGCGGGAAAAAGCCCTTTATAAAAAATTAACACAAGAAAAAATTGACGTTACTCTCCGTGGTCGTTATGCCAGCCTTGGCACGATCCACCCTATTGCTCGAGTTTCTGAACGAGTAACTCAATTGTTTACTTCGTTAGGTTTTCAGATTGTCGAGGGTCCAGAAATTGAAGACGAGTATCATAATTTTGAGGCATTAAATATTCCCTCAAGTCATCCTGCCCGGACAATGGTAGATACCTTTTATTTTTCAGATGATCAGTTATTACGAACTCATACTTCCAATGTGAAAATACGTGAAATGAAAAAACACGGCGCACCAATTCGACTAATTGCATTAGGGCGAGTATATCGACGCGATTTTGATCCCATCCACACCCCCATGTTCCATCAAGTAGAGGGCCTTGTAGTAGATAAACAATGTACTTTTGCAGACCTAAGAGGCTTATTACAGCAATTTTTAAATTGTTTTTTTGAAACCGAATTTCGTTTGCGTTTTCGTCCTTCTTATTTCCCTTTCACCGAACCTTCAGCCGAAGTTGATATTTATCAACCGGCTACCGACAGCTGGTTAGAAGTATTGGGTTGCGGTATGGTTCATCCCAATGTCTTACGTAACGTGAACATTGACCCTGATGAATATAATGGTTTTGCTTTTGGTATTGGTTTGGATCGATTAGCTATGTTGCGTTATGGCGTACCCGATTTGCGTCTCTTTTTTGAAAATGACTTACGCTTTTTGAGGCAGTTTTAATCCATGAAATTAAGTGAAATTTGGCTTCGTGAATGGGTAAATCCCTTAGTTAACACGGAGCACTTAGCAGAACAACTTACTTTATTTGGCTTAGAGGTCAACTCTGTCAATTTTATTGCTCACTCCTTTGAAAAGGTGGTGGTAGGAGAAGTGTTATCGACAGAAAAACATCCCGATGTGGATCGACTGTCCTTTTGCCGAATCAATGTGGGGGAAAGCGAGGCCTTAGAAATTGTCTGTGGAGCAGCAAATGTTCGCGCTGGCTTGAAGGTCCCTGTTGCTCTAATTGGTGGTCGAGTGGGTGAGCTGAAAATTAAAAAAACCAAATTGCAAGGTATGGTTTCCCATGGAATGATATGCTCAGAACGTGAACTCGGCTTGTCGGAGGATCAAAACGGACTCATCATGGAGCTTCCTTCCGATGCTCCTGTCAGCAAAGATTTACACGATTATTTGCAATTAAAGGATTCTATTTTTGATATTGGCCTAACTCCTAATCGAGGTGATTGTGCTAGCGTACGAGGAATTGCTAATGAAGTAGGCGCCATTAATCGGCTTTCTGTGAAAGCACCTAAAGTAGCTCGCGTAACACCCATCATCGATCCTGTTTTTCCTATTGGGATACAAGCCAAAGAAGCTTGTCCGCATTATGTAGGTCGGATTATTGGCGATATTGATAGTGATGCCCAAACTCCGCTTTGGATGCGAGAACGATTACGCCGTAGTGGATTACGCTCCATCCATCCTGTTGTAGATGTCCTGAATTATGTGATGTTGGAATGGGGTCAACCTATGCATGCATTCGATTTCGATCAATTGTCTGGCGAGATTCATGTGCGCTATGCAAGTTCCGATGAAAAAATTACTTTGATCGATGGAAACGAAGTTATTTTGAATAATCGCACTTTAGTTATTGCAGATGAAAACAAAGCACACGCTATTGCAGGCATTATGGGGGGCGCTAATTCGGCCGTTAATGAAAAAACAAAAAATATCTTTTTGGAAAGTGCTTATTTTACGCCAAGTAATATTGCGTTAACGGCACGACATTACGGTTTAAATACAGATTCTTCGTATCGATTTGAGCGAGGTGTGGATTTCGAACTGCAAAAACTTGCAATGGAGCGTGCAACGGAATTATTATTAACCATTACGGGTGGAAAACCAGGTCCCATTGAAGATCAACGTATTGAAGAAACTTTTCCCTCCATTAAAAAAGTCGGTTTACGTCGTGAACTAATTAAGCACCTCTTAGGGGTAGAAATTGCTGATAAAGAGATTCACCAGATCTTATGTTTTTTGGGGATGACCCTTCAGCCAGAAATAAATGGCTGGCAAGTAACCGTGCCGAGTTATCGTTTTGATATTACTCAAGAAGTGGATTTAATTGAAGAAGTAGCGCGATTGTACAGCTATGAACGCATTCCTCAAACTATTATGAAACGTAAAATGGCTTTGTCACCCGTAGTGGAGACAGAAGTAAGCTTGGCTCGGATCCGGCGTTTAATGGTTGACCGTGGGTATAACGAGGCCGTGAATTATAGTTTTGTGGATGATAAATTGCAGAATAAGCTTAATCCCAATTTGGAATCCCTTGCTCTTTCTAACCCAATTAGGAAGGATATGAACGTCATGCGCAATAGTTTATGGCCTGGGCTTGTTACTGCAGCGAAGTACAATCAATCTCGTCAAATTGAGCGCGTGAGACTTTTTGAAATTGGCAGATGTTTTATCTATCGAAAAAGAAAATGGCAGCAAATAACTAAAATTGCTGGTTTGATTGTGGGGAATGCCAGTAACTTGCAATGGGGAGAAAAAGAACGGCCAGTCGATTTTTATGACATGAAAGGAGACCTCAGCGCCCTACTCTCCCTTACCCACGCTGAAAAGGATTTCGGTTTTATACGAGCAGAGCACCTTGCCTTGCACCCGGGACGATCCGCCGCTCTCTACTTTAAAGAAGCTTGTATCGGCTATTTGGGCGCCTTGCATCCTGTGCTGATGCGAGAGTTAGACTTTGGGAGCATTCCTTACCTGTTTGAGACAGAACTTGAAGCCCTTACAAAGACAAAGTTACCTCACTATCAATCAGTCTCTAAATTTCCTACGGTTCGTCGTGATCTTGCCGTTGTAGTAGATCGAGACGTTGAAGCTTCGCAAATTGAAGAAGAAATTGCTCAAAATTCTGGACATTTATTGATCATGAGCGAAATTTTTGATATATATGAAGGCACTGAACATATTGAATTTGGGAAAAAAAGTATCGCTTTGGGGTTGACCTTTCAAGACCCATCGCGCACTCTAGTAGATGAAGAGATCAAACAGGTCATTGAACGTGTAATCGCTGCTCTTGAGCGTAAGTTCAATGTCAAATTGAGGGCATAGCTGATGGCACTCACAAAAGCTAACTTGGCAGAACATTTATTTAACGTGGTAGGCTTGAATAAGCGAGAGGCGAAAGAGTTAGTTGAATTATTTTTTGAGGATATCCGCCTTTCGTTAGAAAGGGGAGAGCCGGTGAAATTGTCAGGATTTGGTAATTTTAATCTGCGTGACAAAAAGCAACGTCCCGGACGCAATCCTAAAACCAGCGAAGCAATTCCTATTACGGAGCGGCGTGTTGTGACATTCCGTGCTGGCTACAAACTCAAATCCAGGGTGGAGAAAAATGTTAAATCAGAAGAAAGGAAATCCTAAACCGGAAAGCGAATTACCCCCTATTCCCGAAAAGTTATATTTTACAATTGGTGAAGTTGGCAAACTCTGTGAGTTACGTACTCATGTTTTGCGTTATTGGGAGAAAGAATTTTCTCCGCTGTCGCCCTTAAAACGACGAGGTAACCGTCGTTACTATCAATTGAAAGACGTTTTGCTGGTGCGAAAAATCCGCCGTTTACTTTATGAAGAAGGTTATACCATTGAAGGAGCTAAACAGAAGCTTTCTGAAGATGCTTCGCATGATAAAAGGGAATATAAAGCCTATGAGACCATCCGTCGTGCTATTTCAGAACTGGAAAGGATTGCAGCTGGTTTGGAAATGGCTTGAGATATAAGATCTATTGGCGTCTCTTCATTTAGCCAATGGCGCTAATCACTCCTAAATCCACTTCATCGCAGTGTCCTCTCGCCATACCCTAAAAACGCAACAAGCTTGATTTATCCTTGAAATTTGTGTTTAAATTTGTGTTTATATAATTATATAATGAAATTTTCAAGGAGTTTATTCAACAAATTACTGATTCTTTTAAAGTAAACTCGGCAGTCGCTATTTTAGGTCCTCGGCAATGTGGAAAGACGACGATAGAGAAGTTAAGACTTAATTATCCAAGGAAATCCAAGGAAACTCGCTAGTTGCTAAAAAGAATAAGAATAACCATCATCAACGTTCCTTAATGTCATAACGTTCCCCCATAATCCCATTGTAAATTGAATAAGTGGTCTTATATAATACAAGACTTGATTCGGGGCGTAGCGCAGTCTGGTAGCGCGCTTGCATGGGGTGCAAGGGGTCGCAGGTTCAAATCCTGCCGTCCCGATTTTTAAATAACTCGAACCTTTCCCAATTGTGGAGCACTTTATCACAAATATAATACTTCTAACCCGTAAACATAACCCGTAAACGGATAACTTTCAAAGCTTCGAAAGCCATAAGCGTGCCGCTGAATCAATTTCATTTTGCGATAGAAGGCCTTCAGTGATGCCATTATTTTTCGATTAAAGCGCCCCTTTTTCGGGGTAGAGCTCGCTTGTATCTGGGATCCGTTTTAGTACGTTGAGTGATTAGAGTGGAATAAGCACATCGATTTCAGACATGATAATGTCATTATTTCTTTAACAGCGGATATTGATTGTTAAAATAGCCAATCTGTACATACGAAGTTCCATTGGATGTAGGAACATCAAAAGTTATTCGATTGTGGTACGAACAAACGAAGGCTGTACATAAAGGAAGGGTATATGGGTTTTTCCTGGAAAAAATCTAGGCGAGCATATCACCAATTTGAAGAAGTCTCTGGAATAATTTGAAAAAGAGCGCAGCCATCGAAGTTTTACCTGGTATGATCAACGACATGATTTCGCGTCGCAGCACGTGATGAAAAGTGATACTGATTTGTATACGGTGATAGAATTTTTGGGGGCATCTGAAAACAGTATGCCCATCTGGCGGTGAAACATAAGATATTGGTTGACCAGCAGTTAGCTAAGCGGTGTAGCGGAATGCTTAAAGAAAAAAGATTGACTCGCGGGGTTCATCGATTTCATGCTCTATTCTTATTAGAGTAAGATGATGTCACGCCAACTAGCCACGACAAATAGGTATCGGGCCTATCAGGGAATTTCAGTGTTAAAGCCCAAAGCTTTTTTGGATCGATTTGGAGGTAAATAATTAAATGCAAGTTGCTATCTCATTTTGCTATCATTGGTTATCAGTTAGTCTTACTGATAACTAATCCTACTTTAGCTAAACGAAGAAAAAAGTACTGTGTCAAGCATTGGTTCAGCATATAAGGCCATTCTTTAATCCCCACGATACCAGCTACAAAAAACCTATGGCAAACCCTTCGAACAAGTATGTGCAAGAGCTGATATTGACCATCGTCATGGTCTTCACCACCACTCTGCACAAAGATGCACTATAAAGAATTAACGGGCTGGGATTGTCCTGCCAAAGGTGCCTGATAAAATAAGACATGAATGCTCAACAACGAGTGATTGATTGTGTCGCTTGCTTACAGCTAAGCTTGGATTTATGTCATTCCCGTATTAACATCGTACGAATTTATGTAAGATAAGTTTTTTAATATTTTATTTACAAAGAAATCGATAAGGCAAGAGATATCATGGTGTTGGCTCAAATTAACAATTGGGTCCATTAATTAGCGATGGGCTAGCGTCGTGATTACAAACGAAAAGGAAATCCAACACCAAACCATTGAGCACAGGTTTCGATTTAAAAATCCTTAGTTTATGATAGACTCAATTTTTTTAAAATCAAACAAACGAATTGAAATATTTTTGTATATAATTATTTCCAATATCAACTTTTATCAACTTTGCTGAAACATTAGAAAGAAAATGAAACCTTCCGAATCTTTAAGGAAAGAGATTTAAAATTTAGTATGAGTTGGGTATTTCAGTTAGTTAGGTATTTCAGTTATTTATATAGGTATAATAATACAAAAATGTCTACGACTAAAATTTCATTTCCTTATTTAGAAAACAGCAAAACATCATCCAGTTCCTGCTCCCGAATAGGCTTTGTATGTGAAAGCTGTATAATTGACTTGATTTATTTTTCTAATCATTTCGTAAAGCCCTCGTTTAATGTTTCCACAATGTGGTTAAAATATTGGCAGAGCCTCAGGCCTATGTTAAGTTGATCAAATACAAGACTCAGTCACAAAATCCAGTTTAAATTGCCTTGTTCAACCAAACAGGGCTGTATTTTCCTATTTTCATCACCTTTCCCATTCTTCCATTCAAATTATTTTCATTAGCAGCCTATTATAGGGTACCAATGAATTGTCTTACAGCCCTAGATAGGTAAATTTTATGTAAGGCAAATAAGCGCGCTTTTTAAATCATTCGATTGACGAAGTCATTTAATTTTTAACATAAATAGGTTGGTTAATGAGGTATTTTTATGAAAACTTTAAAAAAGTAGGACTATACTTAACGTTGCTCAGTGTTTTAGGAAGCGCAGTTGCAATCCCACCTTCACCTCCAAAAGTAACTTATGACTATTATGTTTATAATGGAATTTCGGCAAAAGTTCTGTTTGCGGCTAATTTTCATGGTCCGTTTAGTTATTCGGGTAATGGTAGCAGGCAAGTAAACGACCCATGTGTATCGAGAGGGTTACAGAACGAGCACCTTAACACTGAATGATTCAACTAAACTATCTGGTGAATGTGTGGTCACCAATAGTGGTGGCACTTACAATCATTTAAAGCACTAAGCCAATGGGACTCAAGGGTTTGCCTGTGCGTTCCTAGCAGGACCAATGGTTTTTTTAATGCCAACGGCGAGTCTATAAAGGAAATCTAATCTTGGGTAACCCTTTCTAGGGTTACCCAACTATCCAGCGATTAATGATAATGAGAGAAATAAGACAACTTTATTCGACTAACAATTAACAGCTACATATTTTCTAAAAAAACTCTGTCGTTAATTATTTATTTTTGTTGAAGTATTCACAGAAATTGTGAATAAGCGGAGTGTTGATTGGCTGCTTACAGACGAAGCCATGGAACTTATTGCTACTTCAACTTTAATGTCCGTCCTTCAAGATTTTTTATTTCAGAGATGGATATAACAGAAGCTGTCCAGCGAAAGAAACAACTGCTTAAATTTTTTACGGTATAACTTACTGTATATTTCATGTCCTTCTTTAGTTACCTCGGTAAGGGAGCTTGTATTTGTTAGTTTTTGGAATTCTTCTTCGCATGTAGGTATTATAAATTTGTGATAGGATTTGCTTTTAATAAATTTAGTCGTAGCGCTTTTTAATCGGTTAAAGAAATTTGTCTTTTTCAAAATATTTAAACTTATTTAGTCATCAGTTTTTATTATTAATCATCTCTTTTTTGTTTATTGATTAATTATCTTTAAAATTATCGGAAAGTATTCTAGAGCCCTTTTACTAGTAACCGAAAATAGGAAAAAAGATAATTAGTGATTATAGTGTTGTCTACAATATTGATGGGTGGGTTGGTACAAGAATTAAAATTTTTGTTTTTGAAGGAAAGAAAAACGATCTCGATTTTATCAGCATCGTTCCTCTTCCATTTTCTAATAATGATTGTCAAAGATAATAATATCACCGTCTTTTGGAGAATTTAAATTAGCGGCCAGAGTTTTACAGGAAGGATGAACGATGTGTGCTTCTTTATCATAATTGTTCTTATAAGCCTTATATTGGTAAGTTTATATTGTTTATTTTGGTCTTGGAGAGTGACTAAACCGAAGTGCATTTTATCTCTCTTTGTTCCATAGATTATTTTCAGTGATTTTTCAGTCAGTCATTTTTCAGGCGGAAACTGAATTAACATAACTACCTTGCCCTAAAAATTTTATATATTCGGCCGTTACTTTTTGGATTAAGGCACTCTTTAAAGACAATTTTTTAATCTTGTCCACTTCTGTCATTATTTCGCTGAGTTTTTTTAATTGTTTTTCAATTGATAACTCACCTTTGTCCATAATAATGCTTTTCCTGCAATTTTAGGATTAAGGGGGTAGGGGTCGAACGTGAAAACAATTTGGATTTATCGTTTCAAAATAAGTTTCCCCGCCAGAATAATATTGCCAAGGATCGTTGAACCCAAACGTTAGTGGATATCCATTGTCGTTGGTGAAATTAGTAGAAGCAGTTAAGTCTGCACACTGCCACTAAATAAGATAGTAATCTTTGTTTTTTGATAGGGAGATGAGCGACCAGGATTGACTATCACTTTCTGGATAGTACTCGGTGGTTCGTTAGGGGCAGATATCCCGGTAACTTATTTTTTTATCAGTGTCATTCTCCACAATGACTACTAGTTTTTTAGTTTTTGTAATGGATTCCCTAAACCCAATACTGGAACTAGCAATATCAAGAAAATAGTTAGTCGAATCATCTCTTTAGCTGCTTATACTAACCTAGACTTGAATTCCATAGCAGAAAAACGGAGTAGGAACGAATATTTTATCATTTTGATTAAAAAATACATATAATAAGGGTAATACTTAAAGCGCCATAATCAGTGATGGAACGGAAGAGGGGAGTATCCAAACTCCTGAGTCATTATATAAGCCTTGAATTCCATTTTTGCGAAGCGGACGCTATTTATTGCAGGGGACAAATTTTTTTAACTTTCCAGTTTCTAGATGGCACGGCATTATTATCCAAAAATTTAATGCGTATGTCAAGATTTTTGACGTCGGCTTGGGATAAGCTATGAACTAACGATTTTTGCAAATCCTCCGTATTAATATTTTTAGTGGCAACTACACGAATAATAGCGCCATTTTAAGCTTTCTCAACTTGATATTCAATGATTAGGATCCTGTTCTAAGACATGTCGAAACGTCATAGGATAAACTTGATATTATGTACATAACGGAACCAATCATCGGCACGGCCCTCCCCTCAATAGTCCTGGATAACATTAATTGAAACGGTATCATCAATGATATAACGAATCAAGGCCCCTCGGTTACGAGAATAGTTTCCATAACGAAGCAAGGAAAAGAAGCTGAAAATATGATTGCCGATTTAAAAAATAAAGTATCACTCAATTTGACGATACAATTAAAATTAAATAATGTACATCTTATGAAATATATCGCCGACTGATTGGTAATCATCCAATTGAATGATTATATGGTTGAGTAAGAATTATCAAAGAAATACCTATAGAAATACTAAAAAATTATTGTAAATTCGAAATTCCTATTTGCATTTACTCTCAAAAATATCGATTTTTTTTTGGCCTAAAATCAGGAAGTTCATTAATTTAGTCACCAAAAAATTGGGTACCCGAATATAAGATAATTAAAATATTCATTTTTTGTCCATACACTTCCCACAGCGTTATAAAATTAATGGCAGAATTATACCTTTCCATGTCAGAAATCGATGGAATTTTTAAAGTATTATTTAATTTTTTAAAATTAAAACGGGTTAGTCAATGCATAGAATTTTTTTTTAAAATTTCTAGATTTCTGGTTTAACAGATAATAAATAAGCGATTTTATAACTGTGATAGCAATTGCCCTTAAATTAGTATTAATATACTGAAAAAGTAAGAGTAATAATATCGTACCAGTCCTATATTTAAAAAAATTAATTCCATGAGGCCTCTTGAATTCATTAAATGGCCAATAGCGAATACATTTCTCCAATTTTCACTATGTATTTTTGTAAATAGAGTGCAGCTCGTTTCTTTTCCAAAAATTGTTAAGAAGATGATAATAAGAGTGACCAATCCGATTTCCAACGAGATTAATGGAGCTATTTGAGTGTTAAATCCAGAAAAAAGATAAGCAATAAAAATGAATTAGTGAGATATTCAATTTTCACTCCTATCTGATAAGAAGATTCTCCACGAAGGACAGCGGATCTAGTGATAAATGTTCCGAAAATAGCATAAATTTTAATATAATCCTAAAAAATTACTTAAAATCAAAATACTTAGAACAATAGCTAAAATATAAATAGTAAAATCTTTTCCTTGCTTTATCGGACGAGCTAATTTTGATAATAATCTTTTGTCAATAGAAAATTATAAAAATGACATAAATAATTGCGCCGATAATAGAAATAATAGCTATAATCGCGATTTAATCATTGTTTCTGACAATAGCTAGAGTAACGACAAACAAACACAAAGCGATTGCATCAATTTCTGATCCAGAAGTAATAGTTAATGTTCCCAATTTTGTTTGGGCTATGTTGATTTTATAAAGAATTCTGGCTAACATGGGAAAAGTAGTAATGGAAAATTCGGTACCTAAATATAAAATAACGAAAAGTAGGAGAATTTAATTTTGAAAAAGATAATTGAGGTGATGAATAAAGAGAGTGTAACCAGTGCTTAAAATAAAGTGAAACAATGAACCCTAAAAAGAGGGCGCTAGATTTACTTAGATTTTTTTAATAGCGCTTATATTTATTAATTCTAGACCAATAAAAAACATGTAAAGAATTACCCCAACTTGATTAAAGGAAAATAAAAATTTTCTAAATTTTTCTATTATCGCTGAAAAATTTCTTAATTTGATTTCCTGAACTATTTAATTCGCTATGGAAAACTGGGTTGTAGTGAAAACAAACAATTTTTTCTAGAAACTTAAAACGTAACTGATACTATTCGTTCGAAAATAGAAAAACTTAAAGAAGATTATTTTAAGATAGATTGTCATTCAGATTTTTTAGAAATTGCAATTAAAAATAAAATGTATCTATAAAATATATCTTAAGTTATTAGAAGCAGTAAACTGTTGTCGTTTTGCTTCTAAAATTCTAAAGGCGATATCCTGTGAAGAGGATAAGCATAAGCTGAGCGATAGAAAAAAATTGAACTAAATTTATCACTTGAATCTGGAGCTTCTCACTTTGTGGTTGATTAAGGAGCCGATCCCTACTTATCATTAGAAGTAGGCCGCATATTCATCGACGAGATTGTCAATTTCCTATTTTAGTTACTCGCCGGAATGAAAAGTAAAGAAAAGCTAAATGAGGGGCATAAAAAATAGTTCATGAAATTATCAATTTTGGTTTTAGAAATGGGATTCTAAAGATTTATCCGAAAGCGATATACGCTTGGTTGTTAATTCTTAAAATTATCTCCCTTATCGCGTCTTTATCCTTATCACCTCTTTATCTTTGTCCTTCCATCTTTAAAAATACAGAATCGAGTGTTACGGATCGCTATTACGTCGCTAAAGCTAAAAATCAAGGAAAATCAACCGGGAATTTCTGTCATACCATTTAGTGTCGAAAAAACCAAGTATTAAGGAAAAATTTGGGCTAAGATTAATTTGAAAATTGGTGCTATTCAAGCATGGAATATACACTTAAAAAGTGTCAAGGTTACTAGATTTAATATTTGATCGAACCTTCAACCACAGTGTTGAGTTTAAGGAATACTCTACCAAAAAACCAGAACTAATCTCGCTGGAAAAATTTCTGGAGGAAATTGCTTCATAGCTTATGAAATATAGTAACGGGTTTAAAAAGAATTTTCTGTCATTGCGACAAAGCAATTAGGATAATCTGTAGAATGAGTAAATCAAGATCGATAAATCAATTTTGATAGAGGACTTTCCAATGATTGGTGTTACTATCTAACATGATAAGTTCAAATTAAAACGTGCAGACTTCATTTGAATATTATAATCCAATTAATATTGGAATAAAAATGTTCTCTTAATTTCTTCTTGATTAAGAAATAAAAAAAGAAAGAGAGATTTATAAATGTAAAAATTTTTTTGTGGTTTTTAGACGCTCATTGCGATATCATCTGGATGTGGAAGTTTTTGAAAGATGAACTGATTTGAAAAAAAGCATATATATATTCTGTCGAAATCCAATATTTTTTATCAACAACATTTGGTTTTTTAGTGTGGATCCCAATAATTTCTATACTTATCATGTCAATTGTGATCGACTTTAAAAGGGAAATATTGAAGTTCTGTTTTTAAATGTAGTGGATTATGATTTATTAAAAAGTTCAGCCATGATTGATGCTGTATATGGTTTGAGAGCTTAATATTTTGAAGAAGTGGCTCTTTGTACCAATTCTGTCGAGATAATCAAAGCTACGGAGCAAGGAAAAGTTAACGTTCATTTTGTCTGTTGAAAGGCCTTGAATTTTTGAGGGACAAATGGATCTTTTAAAGAATTGGTATCGTTTAAGGAATTAGGGTTGTTAATCTTACGCATGGTGAAGATATTGAAGGCTTTTCAGGAAATGTAAAACTCTTGTTTAAAGAAAAAGTGAAGGAGATACAGAAACATAATTTGCAAAAGCACCAGTATCGAAGAATATTTATCTCCTTCAAATAGGGTTATTTTATATAAGCATGAAAAAGGTTTATCGAAATTTAATAGAGAAGTTTTAAAAACAATCGAAATTAAATATTATGTGTGATCTTTCTCATGCTAATGACGCTTCTTTTTGGCAGACAATCGAAGAATTTTCCGTAAAAGTTTATGCTACCCATAGTAATTGCACAAAATTTTGTGGGTACAGGTCTAAATCTCACTGACGATATGATGAAGGTCTTAGAAAAACTTAGAGTGGTGCTAAGAATTTGTTTTTATGACATTTATGTCATTGAACGAAATCCTACTTTAGAGGATTTTGTTCAACACATTCTTCATGTAATTGATGTGATAGGTGATGAGCATGTGGGGATTAGCAGTGATTATGATGGTGTTTCGCTACTGATTTTCAGATGGTTATCAAAAACCCCCTATGATTCAAAAACTTTCAAAAAATTTGGGAATGTTTAGATAAATAAGGAGTTAATAGAGCTACCTTATAAAAAATTTCCACCGAAATTTTTTGATATTATTAGAATAATTTAATTAAAAATTAGATAATAATTTCAAATATTGATTTAATAAGAGAAAAAAGTAGAGGGTCTAGTCTGGAAAATAAAATGATTTTTTTATTTCAGATTAATTTTTTCTGATAAATTTGTGTTTAATTAATTTTAAATATTGCTCAATAGATTGGTTCGAGATATTGTATTCTTGAGATATTTCTTTATAGATATTTTTAAGTAATAATTCATTTAGATAAATAGATAAAAAATTTCTTGTTAAGAAAACTTGGTTATAAAGATAACCAAAATAATATTGGTTTTTTTAAATTTGATAGATATAAAGGAAAAATATTAATATTTTTTTTATATTAGAAGTTAATTCTAATATCATCATCGCTTAGTTGATCTTTTTGAATTATAGATCTTGATTGTTTTTTAAAATAGTAATCAAATTCAATTGATTTCTCAGAAGTGTCAAAAAATTTTAATTGGCAACATGAGTTTCTTTTATTAAATGAAAATAAAATACTTCAGAAAAATATTTAGTAGAAGAAAGATAAGATAAATAAATGTCTCTACACATCCCATATTCTCTCATTTTCAAAGTTTGGTCGGTATTTTCATTTCTTAAAAAGAAATCTAATGAAGTAATAGAAAAGCCAGAATTAAAATGAAAAGTGTTTTCAAAATTTTTCTTATAATGATTGCAAGAATTGTAGAGATGATGTAGTCATGGGGGATTCCTGCTTACGAGAGTTGTACCTTGCTGATCTTATTCCATAATTTAAAGGTGGAATAAGAAAGGAATTGATAAGGAATTGATAATGTAATTCGTTCTAATTGAGCATGACAAGATAAATAATAGAAGTACTTTTTAATTGATTTTGTGTGCTTTCTTGCATTTTAAATGGACTCTAAAGAGATTTTTAGTTAGCTAATTTAGCATAAGTCAGTTAAAATTTAAAGAGGCAATTATCAATTTAGATAGTTTTTAAATTTGTTTAATTCCTGTGAATCGTTTGAATATTCATCTTGATCCGGCGGAGTAGGAGACTGTATCTTAAATAAATCAAATCCATAAGTCAATTGTTTGAATAAGTTTGAAGTAGGACGACGTAAAAGATAATACCGTTGTTTTTCTCTTAGTAATAATAAGATACCCTATATCGTTACTGGATTAATGGTTTTTTATCTTCTTTAGAAAGAAATTATTATTCTATTATTGTGAGAAATAAAATTTATATTGTGATCTTTCCAGTGACTAATTAAATACGGACTAAAATTGAAATCAGCAGCGAAAATTAATTCTTTATTAGAAAATTTGTTCATAAGCTTGACAATTAAAGCATAATAGAATTTTCCTTAATCTGAAAGTTTTTCTTTATCAATTATGGTTTCGTTGCCATCAAAGGGAAGATGGTCCAATACAACACATTTATATTTATTATTTTTTGTTAATTTCTATATTTGAAAACGATTAGTTAATTTCTAAGAAGCTAAAGACAAAAGTCGAACCGCCTCGTTTGTTTTAAGTTCGTTAACTTGATAATGCCAATTAGTAAGCATTAATAAGCTTCAAAGTTGATAGTCTGATAGAGTTAGCGCTGTAGAATGTTTCTTGATTAAAAAATCGTTTCAATCCAAGAAAATTTTTAAGGGCATGGACTATTCTGACTAGACGTTTTGTGTATTGCTAATCATTGTTATACACTTTTTGTGCATCCATAATGTTCCAAAATAAAATTCTTTTATGAATCAGTGGATTGTAATCCAAAAGCTTTTGGGTTATTATATCAGTTCCCCTGAGACATCGGAAAAAATTCTAAACTAGTATTTATTGCAGATGGGTGTCTCATAAATACATCACTTTTTTATGTTTGCCATAAACTGAGAATGAAGGGTATTTATTAATTAGTGAAATTAATTGATTTTATGGAATCAATGGTTTTTATTGTTTGTTTTACCTTAAGAAGGAAATGTTGATAAATTTATCTGATTGATGATATCATATTAATATATCAGGATTATAACGAAATTTAGAGCTTTATAAATTTAGAGACTTAAAATACTTCATTGCCAAAGTAGATTATTGCCATTTTGGTAGTACAGCGGGAGTATGCTTTATGAGCCATGCCAGCATTGAGTATGCAAATCAAAAAACTAGAAGAAGTTTTAGGTGTACAGTTAATCTTAACAGACTAATAAAAGGGTTTTTCTAACCGAAATTGACAAGAAGATTACTCAGGAAGCACACGTAGCATTATATTTCAAGTAAATGCTCTGAAACAGATTGCAGTTTAAGAAAAGGACCCTTTTATAAGAAAGGAACCCTTTTAGAGGTAAATTGCATTTGGGTATAATTCCTAGATCTTGCTCTTTATCTTTTGTCCTACATTATTTCTAATTTGAGAAAGGGTGTTTCTCGATCTCATGCTTTATCTTTATCTTAATAGAAGAAAAAACCACCAGTTTGGTAGAAAAATTAATCCAGGAGAAATTGGATTCGGCTCTCGTAGCGATCCCCTTGGTTGAAGAAGAAGATTTGGAAGTTTTGCCTTTATTTGAAGAAGAATTTGTTTTGACTTTACCTTACAGCCACGCTTTAACCAAACGGAAAATACTTAAGCTATCTGATTTGGAAAATAAGACCCTACTTTTTTATTTGAGGAAGGTCATTATTTGATGGGGTAGGCTTTATCGGTTTGTCAACATGTGAATGCTTCGGAAACGAAGAGTTTTAAATCCACTTAGTTCACCTAAACCTATGAAAATGGTGAGGATGGTTTGGCGACCTTACAGCGCTAAAAAGATTTTGTTAGAAAATATCGTTACGCAAATCATAAAATTAATGATTAAGAAAAAGATAGTAAAAGTAATTAATACGCTTATTCTTTGTTTTAATGCAAATTCTATAGTTCTATGCCCAAAAGAATGAAGTTATAATTTATAGAAATAAAAATCTTAGTAAAAATCTTATGGATAAGAGAAGAAATCGAACCTTCGGCATCGCATTTCATTCAGGAGTGTTGATTGATGATTTTTGCTTTCTGGATTTAGGAGAAGAAAGATTTTTAACTTATGAGCCTAAAAATATCTTAATTACCCATTTACATCCAGATTAAGATATTTTTAGGCTCATAAGTTAAAAATCTTTCTTCTCCTAAATCCAGTGTGCGCGACCCTCATCAAAATTTTTTCATAGATGTTCCTATTTATACCGCTGAAGATTTTATCGGAATTTTGTCTGTTAAGAAATTAACTAAGAAAAAATCATTTGATGAGTATACTGTAATACCTATCCCTACCGATCATAGTCATGAAGTCGTTTCTCAGGATTATCTTATCCATAAAGGGAAAGAAAAAGTTTTGTATATGGAGGATATGATCTGGATTAATAAAGAATATCATAAATTATTAGATAATTTGACTTTAGTAATTACGGAAGCCAGCTTCATATATAAAGGGAAATTTGTTAAACGTCATAAAATTTCTAATAAACTTTATGATTATGTCAGAGTTCCAAATCTATTAAAATTTTTTAGGCTCTTCACTAATCATTTGGTTTTGATCCATTTGTGGAGTTCATTTTACCAGAATATTTCAGAAGCGAGAAAAAAATTATATAACTTCGAGAAAGAATATAAGCTTGGTGTTTGTATTGGTTATGACGGAATGGAAATTGACACCCAAGATTTAAAATAAAATTAAGCTCTACTTTTTAATATTTCTATAAGCCTGATCTGATTTAATAGCTTTTTTGAACATTTTGGAAGTTATATAAATAAAGTACCTGGAGATGAAAGAAAATTTTCTGAAGCATCTAGTAGATTAAAAACTACCTAGAAAACAAGTCTTTTCTTTTACGAGCTGGTTCAGTTATTTTCTTCTTTATTAGAGGAGCCTCATTCGATCTGTCAACTTATAGATATATAGGAGCAGTTTCTCAATTTAACAGTATGGTATCAAAGCCGCGAGGTTAACGTTATACCTGAGACTCAATAACTCTCTCAAACTATTATTACCGTTGCAAATCTAATGAATATCGAGATGATCGCCTCTATTCATTTACTAAGTTTCTTGAAAACTTTGAATTAGTTTTAGAGGCTAAATTCGAGCCTACTATTTCTTCTATGTAGAAAAATGCAATAGGTACGGAAATGGAGAAAGAATTTGAAGGAAAAATAATTAATTTTAAATTTGATTTAAATATCTCTGAAGTTGGAGGCCAAATTTCCGTAAAAAGCTCGTCGATATTTTCCAGTTAGCTTTATGGGCCCCCAGGAGGGAATAGAATAGCGGAACTTATCTGGAGTCATCAGGACTGTGGTACGGACGTATTTTAGAAACGACTGGGAAATTCCAAATTTAGTTAATCCGGAGTTATTATTAAATTTTTTTAGAACGATGTTAAAAAATAAAAGTAAATATCTTATTGTAGAGTTTTGGAAAGCAAATAATCATTTGAAAAATTTTTATGCGGGAGTCTTTTCTCAGCATTATTCTCCTATACTGTTGGCGCAACTTTTTGAAGACTTCAAACAAATTTTGGAAGCTGGGATTCATGTAGTGGGCAACGCTGTGTGATCTGGAAAGCGTAAAGAACTAATAATATGGTTTTATCGGTTGGACCAATCGATGGGAAGCAGATTACTGATGATGAAGTTATGAAAATTTTCTACACTATACTAGACACTATACTAGCAAGCAAGTCGTAATCAGCAAATTATCCTTGATTTTTGGAAAAATAATCATGGAAATCGATTGCGGACGATTGTTATTTCACAGACTACTGAGCAAAAAAAAGCGTTTACTGTATGCTGTTTTTAAAAGCCGTCCTCAGAGAGAGATCAACAATGCGATCCTTACGTTTTTATCAGACAATTTATTTATTGGTTTTCGGATAAGAAGACTCTTAAAAATGTTATAGATATAAAAATTTGGATAATGCAAATTAATAGACGGTAAACGAATATAAGTTTTGAGAGATGCATCATTAGGTTATTGAATACAAGATTGGAAGAACTAGAAGGAAGTTCGAATCGCTTAATTGCTTTTTTCAGATCAACTGAAGGAAATAGTACCTCACAGATTTCTGAAGATCAGTTTGAAAGTGAGAGACTTAGCAATGCGCCTTTCGGGTTTATAATTAAGTAAAAGAATAATCAATCATTTTTGAACAATGACCATAGTTCTTATTTCGTTTGTGTTCAAACCTTTTTCTGTTGATCAGTCAATTTCTTTCCTGCTCGATTGATATAGAAATTAAAGATCAACATGGAAGATTGATAAGAAGTTCTTTTGCGACGCTTGCTGGACTACAGACGATTTTTTTAAGGATTTTGCAATTCTTTTTGGATCTTTCCAACCAAAAACCCCTGCGTTAAAGTCAAGTGCATTGCTGTTTTCGGTAACTTTTTGTGACCATCTTTGTTTGTTTTCTTTTGTCACATTTTTATTATAGTCAACAAATTTAATGTATTTGACCCAACGAGGAAATGACTTTCTCTTATCGTTAATTGAAAAAGGACTGCTGTTTTGAATCTCTTGATTCTTGCTTTAAAAATGATAAATTGTTTCTCAAAGCTTTTTAGAGGTAATTGATGGATAAAAGACTATTAGAAATACTAGCTTGTCCGCTTTGTAAAGGGAAATTGATATATAAGCAAGATGCAGAAGAGCTTCTTTGTCGTTTTGACAAGCTAGCCTATCCTATTCAAGGGGGAATCCCAATTATGTTGGTTGACAAAGCCCGTTCATTAATAGAAGAGAGATAAGATGGAATTCCGAGTCATTATACCAGTGCGTTATGATTCTAGCCGCTTACCCGGTAAAGCATTAGCAGATATCGCCGGTAAGCCGATGATTCAACACGTCTACGAATGTGCTGTGAAAAGTGGTGCGGAAGATGTTGTGATCGCGACCGATGATAGACAAATAAGTAAAATAGGAGAAGATTTTGGGGCAATGGTTTGTATGACTTCTTCTGATCATCAGTCGGGAACGGAACGCATTGCGGAAGCTGTTGTTACTTTGGGTTTAGAGGACGATGAAATTGTAATCTGTTTGCAAGGTGATGAACCCTTGATTACCCCGGGGGCTATTCAAAAACTAGCGGAGGATCTGGAGGAACATGATAATGTAAAAGCGGCTTCTCTCTGCACACCGATTACGGATATTAACGAATTATTTAACCCTAATATCACCAAAGTGGTTTTGAATCGTCGAAATTACGCTCTTTATTTTAGTCATGCTCCTATCCCGTGGGATCGCTCTACTTTTAATAATAAAGAAAATATTAAATTAAATGACTCTCATTTCCGCCATGTAGGTATTTATGCTTATCGTGTAGGATTTTTAGAAGAATACCTTTCTTGGGATAGGTGCTCTGCTGAAAAGCTCGAAGCTTTAGAACAACTGCGTATCTTATGGCACGGTGGCCGCATTCACATGGTAGTTACAAAAGAAAAATACTTGTATAGCGTTGATACGGAAGAGGATCTTCAACGCGTTCGCGAATATTTCAAGTAAATTAAATTAAGTAAAGCATGGAAAAACTTTTTTACGTTGTGTAAAAACCTTGATCATTATCAATACCTGTCGGCAATTTGCTTTTTAAACGATCTAGCACATTGATAAACGTGAAAAGGGAAAGTTCAAAAGGTTTTTGTAAAACTTCTCGAATATTTAAGTGGCCCAAGCAATATTTTTGGTATTGATTTTTAAGTTTTATTTTTAATTTGCGGAGCGTTTGGAGCGTAACTTCTCGCCTAAAGTCAATACCCATAAAATGGAACGAAAAATGTAAGGGTAATGTCCATCGAACAGTAGCTTCTGTATGTCGATTGATAGCTACGGCTAGTGCCGGGTGGCCATAAACTACAGCGTGCTCACCTGATAAAATCAGTTTGGCAGGCGTCCGTGTTTTTAAGAAATCTTTTTTCATCGCCCAGTTCTCAAGAATTTGCTGGCGCGTGATCTCTACTAGGTTGATTAGCCTTACGCTCAAATTTTTCGTGCGCGCGCATGAGTTCGCCCGGATTCGTTTGTGCTGCAAGTAAGGATAGTTCTCCACACCAGACGGTAGCAGCAACAATAATAGCCAATCGCCGAGCATTTTGACCGGGTTGTGAATTATCCAAACAGCCTAAAAGGCGTAAATGTTTTTTAACAAAATCGTGATGTTTTCCATTGCCCACAGTGCCCACAATAATATTAGGTAGCGTAACAGAAAAATAGAGGTCGCCGTTGCGCACTTTAGCGTGAGTGAACCCTTGAGAGCCTTCGACGATATTAGCAACGTCTTGCCCCGTCGCGAGGTAAATAGCGTAGAGCAAATTAGCAAAATGCGCATTTGCAGTGCGCAAACCCCTGAAACGATTGAACCCATTAAATTCTTTTTAATATGAAGATTAATCAAGGCTTCTGGTGTAGTTTTCAA
This sequence comes from Coxiella-like endosymbiont, assembly GCF_030643785.1. NCBI lineage: Bacteria > Pseudomonadati > Pseudomonadota > Gammaproteobacteria > Legionellales > Coxiellaceae > Coxiella-like endosymbiont. The sequence goes on from NZ_CP094378.1 coordinate 424,393, forward strand.
GCGCTCTTGACACACAGCGCGGGGAATTAACATATCAGCAATAACGTATTTGCCCCGACCTAATAAGCCGTTGATAGCAGATACCTTCTTGTCTACGCAGATATTACCCGAAATGGAGACGTATTTGAGGCTGGGGTAGTTTTCCAGGAGCCAATTAATCACTGCATCCGCTGCTTTGGTCAGCATATTATGTCCAGAAGCGTCGCCCGTTGTAGCTTCGAGACGCAGGAACAAAAGGTTACCTACTACTTGGGTGTGCCAGCTTACATTGCGGCAAAAACGACTGGTGCTGGAAACAACTTGTGCGATCGCTTCGTTCTTGTTGAGTTCATTCAGTACGAGCATTACCGAATGTGCGTCCTCGCCCTCCAATAAAATAGAACGAGTCATCCGGTCATCAAATATCGTGCATTGGAGGCCAGCACATTTCCGGGTAACGCTGGCTCCGCGATTGGTCGAAGGCCACATAGGAGTTTCGAAAGTAGCGAGACGAACCTCAACTTCGGTATTTACTTCAGAACCAATAATTTTAATCGGCCCAATAGTTTTAACAGGAATTGGTATCGTTTCTTGCATGCCCGCATGATACACAAAGCAAGAAGACAATACTACTTTGTTAGGCGGTCAAGGACTGTAATCGTCGGGAGGTGACATTCACGATATCGCCTAAGGCGGGTACCTTCTTCTAAATGTTCCTGATTGCCGAGGATGCCGAGGATGATGGGCCCACTGGAGAGGCCAAAGCTTAGGAGAATGGGGGAAAACGACGACCGGCCGCCTTTTCAAGTTCCTTAGGGTGCCGTGTGAGAGCACCTGGAGGATACGAATTGAATAAAATAAAAAGGATTTCCTTCTGTTTTCTCTTGGCAGATTATCGCTAATTCTTCCACATCATCGACCGATCGATAGAAACTATCACTGAGCCAATGTTGTAGATTCTGAAGTGTTAGAGGTTTTAAATTAAGTTCAACGAACGAACTGACCGGGTATTGTCTTTGAGAACAATTGAATAGCAGTAACGGAAAAGTCCATTGCCAATCATCAAGAAAGAGTGTCAATGGTTTTAAATATAAGAAGCAGAAATTCAAAGAAATTCTGAGAAGGTGTATTTAAATCGCATCTCGAGCACTTCAGCACTTAAGAATTCTGTACTGATCGTACTGGGAAAATCCTTCATTGGGCTTGTGATCGGCGGTCGTGAGAAGAGTGAGTTTGATGAGGACAGGGTTGTTGGGAGTCAAAGGCTTTATCAATTAGTTAGAATTAGAATGAGCATCAGAGCATCTCAGTGGATTAAGACCGAGACGCGCATAATCCGCGTTACAAGCTCTATTTATTAGAGCATCCAACCCACTAGGAGTAAGAATACGCCCAGATCCAAAGCGGTCGTCCATTGCCAGGGAGAGATTGGCGTTGAAGCAATAAAAAAGCTGGTGAGGGCGCTTATCAGAAAAGCAATGCCTGCTCCGAGAAGAAAACTGCGCTTTTGTTTTTTAGGAGGTAGAGGAGGTGGTTCTTTACGCTTTAAACGTTGGCGAAAATTAATTTCATCCAAAACATTGTGAAACAAGAGCGGCAATTTTGCTAAGGCTTTACTACCCGCCTCGAGTTCTTTAGCAATTGTTTCAATTAAATGCGTTGGTCCGTGTTGTTTACGCATCCATCGTTCAATAAAAGGTTTGGCAGTTCGCCAAAGATTGAGGTCGGGATAAAGCTGACGACCAAGGCTTTCAACGTTAAAAAGAGTTTTTTGTAATAGAAGTAATTGAGGTTGAATTTCCATATTGAATTTATCAGCGGTTTGAAATAATCGTAGTAACAACTTGCCAAAAGAAATATCTTTTAAAGGTCTCTCGAAAATAGGTTCGCAAACTGTGCGGATAGCTGCCTCAAATTGATCGATACGTGAGTCTGCAGAAATCCAACCGGACTCTACGTGTAAAACAGCTACTTGTCGATAATCTCGTTTAAAAAAGGCTAGTAAATTTTCAGCGATGTAACGTTGATCTTGAGGGGCAAGAGATCCCATAATACCAAAATCCACACCAAGATATTGAGGGTTTTCGGGATCACTAACGTCAACAAATAAATTCCCGGGGTGCATGTCGGCATGAAAAAAACTATCGCGCAATACTTGAGTGAAAAAGATTTCGACGCCATATTCTGCCAATTTCTTCAAATTGGTATTTGCCGCTTTTAATTCCGCAATATTAGAAATGCAAATTCCATGAATTCGTTCCATTACCATCACATTGCGATGAACATAGTCCCAATAAATTTTAGGAACATACATTTTTTCCGAATTTAAAAAATTGCGACGTAATTGAGAGGCATTAGCTGCTTCATACATAAGATCCAATTCGTGATAAATGGTTTGCTCAAATTCAGCGACTATCTCTATTGGCTTCAATCGCTTACCGTGTTTCCATAATTTACGTGTCATTTTAGCCCCGAGATACATTAAAGCAATATCACGCCGAATAGTTCGTGCTATATGTGGTCGAAGCACTTTAACAATAACCTCGCTTCCATCATGTAGCGTGGCTGCGTGTACTTGGGCAATGGAAGCAGATGCTAAAGGGTTTTCATCAAAACTAGCAAATACGTCGTTAACGGATTTACCATAAGCGGTTTCTACTAATGATTTTGCTATTTTTCCCGGAAAAGGTGGGACTCTATCTTGCAATTTTTCTAATTCGTCAGAAATGTCATCCGGCAAAAGGTCGCGCCGCGTGGAGAGAAGCTGACCGAATTTGACGAAGATAGGACCGAGTTCCTCCAAGATGATGCGTAAAGATTCCCCTCGAGGTTTATCTTCTTGAATAAAACTCCAAGGATTGAGATAGCTCAAAATTCGAAGCCAAGGAGATAATTCCCGAACCACTGGGCGGGTGAGGCCATAACGGATGAGAATTAAATTAATTTGAATTAATCGAATTAATTGAAAGAGCCATCTCATGCTGTCAGATTCCTTTTTATCATCAACCGCTGAATTCGTGCTTCTACGCGATCGACATTGTGTTGCAGATCCGTAACAGATTGAATAAAGAATTCAACCTCTTCTGAAGACGGCATAATTTGAGATTCATTTTGTAAGTAATCCTGGACGTCCATTCTAAAGGTTTCAAGAGCAAATTTCCCGAAATTTGCAACGCGCCTAACCTGGAGCCCAATTTGATGGGCTAGAATATCGCCAGTGATTTTAGACAAATGTTCTTCCCAATCGATATCAATACCTGTCAAAATATCTCGAATTTGTTCACCTATCCAAGTGTCTCCGCTAATCTCTACTTGATTTTTAAATAATGCAGAACTTGAGCCCTTCGTACAGACTGTTTTAAAGAGATTTAGTAAGGTACCAGAGATAATAGTGTCAGGCTCTTTTTTGCTGGCGGCAGTTAATTGCAACCCTTTTTTAGTAGGTAAAATAAAAAATTCAGTATTCCAGTCAATAATTTGAACTTTAATAATTTTATTTTCTAAAAGAGATAATCGTTGAACACGGTTGGAATCCAACTCTAAATAAGCATTTATTATTTTTTCTAATCTGGAAAGCACTAACGTGAACATTAAAATTTATAACCTCTATGAACCGCGACGATACCGCCGCTTAAATTGTGGTAATCGCAATCTTCCAATCCCGCCTCAGTCATTATTTTGATGAGGTTTTTTTGATCGGGGTGCATTCGGATCGATTCCACCAAATAGCGATAACTTTCTTCATCATTAGCCACTTTTTTCCCTAACCAAGGTAATAATTTGAAAGAATAGAGATCATAAAGATCCTGCAATGGGGAGTGAGGTTTTGAGAATTCTAAGATAGTAACGAGTCCTCCTATCTTTAGAACCCGATACATAGAATGAAGTGATGCCATTTTATCTGTTACATTACGCAAGCCAAAACCGATGATGATACGATCGAAAAAATTATCGGGAAAAGGAAGTACTTCCGCATTTGCTTGGATAAATTGAATATTACGGAAAATACCTTGATCCAAAAGCCGGTTTCTCCCTATTGTTAACATTGCGTCATTGATATCTGCCAAAACCACTGTTCCATTATTTCCAATTATGGGGCTGATGCGTTTGGCTAGGTCGCCGGTTCCTCCTGCCAGATCGAGAACTTGATGACCAGGACGTAATTGACAAAGTTTAATTGCAAAATCTTTCCAAAATCGATGAATGCCCAGTGACATAAGGTCATTCATTAAATCGTACTTGCTTGCAACCGATTCAAAGACATTTTTAACTTTGTCCGTTTTTTGATCTTTAGGAATGGTCTGATAACCGAAATAGGTAGTTTTTTCAATTTTATTCATGGGCTAATCATAACTTGCCAGTGAAGAGGCGACAAGCTAACGAGATGGTTAGGGGAGTGAGTGGGTCACGAAAATAATAACTTACTGCTTCACTTCCCGAAATTGCGGCGCGAGAAGAGTATTTCCACAAGGTTATAATAATTGTTAATGAATTTTCATCAGAAAAATCAAATCGTAAGGGCGCTGAGTGTAAATGGGTACATAAGAGCTTAATAACCCCTTCTGGGGTTTTGGGTGACTGCTTTTAGCATTTAACGCGCTGACATCAGCTTTGATTTTATCAGAAACACCCGCCCGTCAATTTCACATCATTGGGATACGTATCTTGAGAGATTAAGCGAGTTTGAGATTGTAATTGTTTTGCAATCGTTTACTCATTTGGGCTCGCAGAGAATGTATAACATGCTCTGCTTTATAATTACTCAAAACAATATAAACACAATATAAACCAATCGCCGCCTTTCAATTCAATAATAAGTTAGCAAGGGCCCGTCATGGCGTTTCCCTCCGCATTGTCTTCTAACCAATAATCGATGGATGCTACCGACGTAAATTTTGAGAGGTGCCGTGGGAAATTTTTTTGAATATCTCGAGTAAGTTGCTTGAGATAAGCAGTGTCTGTTTCTTCCGGATCAAAAAGCGGCACTTGAGAATCTGAAAAGCTAAAGGAGGGATATAACCCTTCGATAATACGGACTATCACGGATCTCGACTGTTGGCAGCAAGATAAGTAAGGCCGTTGCGTAAGGCTGCTAAATAACAGATGTCTGAAAAAGGTTTTAAAGTTGTGATGTCGATAAAATGTTGGGTTTGAATGATGGTATTGTAGAATTTATCAATGAAAGCGTCTCAGGGAATGGCCGATACACAGTTTAGTAGTAATAGTAAGGCCAGATCTGTTAAATCTCGATTCTCTTAAATATGCCGAAAGGTTTTGAAGCCGTTTATTTTACGAACTTGTTTAGTACGGTTAGTTTTCTGGTACTTTTTACTCCACCCTAATTCTTTATATGAAAGATCAAATCCATTTAGGCACTACACAAGCTAATCTCATTGCAGGAGTTTATTTTGCTTATAATTTCGTGCTCTATTTATTATCTGGATTTCTCTAGGCAGATATTTTAGTTACCGTATAGTTGGTAGTTAGTGGAATAAATATTGGATTTATTTTGGGATTTACTTTAACTGGATATTATCAATTAAAAGTTAGTTATCCTATGCTTTTCATATTAACAGCCTTTAATAATATCGTGGCGTTAGGCGTTTTATTATTACAGTGGAAGCAATTAAATGATAAAGATACGATTTTTAGCAGAGCAAGAACCCATAAACGGTTCGGTTGCGTCGTTTGACAATAGGTGTCGTTATTATTTTGTTGTTGATTCCTGCATTACATTGGCTCTTGCGGCATATGGAAATAAGTGATGACTTAGTATTAGCGGCCGGTGGTTTAATGATGATTGTGATAATCGGAATAATATTCAAGCATCGGGGGCAAGCCATCGGGGGCCCCTCTCTGCGCGCAAAAAAATAATAGCCTATTTAATTTTATTAAACAGTGCTCGGGATTTTTTTGGCTGTCTATCAATTAACGCTGATGAGTCTAACTGTATTCGCAAAATATAATGTCAATCTTCATCTTTTTGAATTTCCTATTGCTCCTAGGTAGATACAAAATATCAATAGCATCACCATTATCAGTGGCAGCTCCTTTGTTAGCTTTATTTTTCCCTCTACTGAATTCGACATAAAACACAAACCACCGCTCTATTGCGATTGTAATATAGATCAGGGTTGTTATTGGTTGCTTTCGGATTGCTTATTCTTCCCTTAGGGATCGCATTCGGGAAATCAGGTTATATGCCATTTTCTTGTTTGTTTATAACCTATGTGTTTCAAGCTATCGCGGAATTATTGATTAATCCTATTGATTTTTCGATGATAGAATAATCGATTCCTATTCGATGGCAAAGCTTATGCATGGAAACGTTGTTATTAAACGCAGGAGTCGCATGTATTAGCGGGTTTCTTTTCTAATTGTGTATTGGGGTCCCACCAGGGTACTTGATCCATTAATCACGAACCTATTTTACAGTCGCCCCTTTCTTCAATTAGGATTATTAATTAGGATTATTTTACGCCGACAAATCGGACTGTTTTTGTTTGCTGCAACTCCAATCATTAAAAATTTAATTAGAGGAACTAAAATTTTTTAAGACTTAGTCTTTTAAAGAATATAACGACTTAGATCTTCGTCTTCCACGAATTTCTCAAGTTGTTTGTTAACATAAGCAGCGTCGATAGTGATTGACTCCCCTTGTTTGTCTGTTGCTTCAAAAGAAATTTCTTCTAATAACCGTTCCATAATCGTGTGCAAGCGGCGGGCCCCGATGTTTTCGGAACGACTATTCACTTGATATGCGATTTCGGCCAGACGTTTGATGCCATCTTTAGTGAAAGATAGTCCAAAATTTTCCGTTTTCATTAATTCAACATATTGTTCGGTCAGTGAAGCTTTTGGTTCGGTTAAGATACGAACAAAATCATTGGCCGTTAAAGCCTTTAATTCGACCCGGATCGGAAAACGACCTTGTAATTCAGGAATTAAGTCAGAAGGCTTTGCAATATGAAAGGCACCGGAAGCAATAAATAAAATATGATCGGTTTTCACCATGCCGTATTTCGTGAAGACAGTACTGCCTTCCACCAGCGGTAATAAATCGCGTTGGACACCTTCACGCGAAACATCGGCACCCACGGCCCCTTCTCGTTTTACGATTTTGTCGATTTCATCCAAAAAGACGATTCCATTCTGTTCCACACTCATAACAGCATTTGATTTAATTTCATCTTCATTGATTAATTTTGTCGCTTCTTCTTCGATTAAAATGCGTTTAGCATCCTTCACTTTTAAACGCCGAGACTTGGTGCGGCGGCTAGACATATTTGACATGATTCCTTGTAGTTGGCTGATCATTTCCTCCATACCGGGAGGACCCATAATTTCAAAGGAAGGATGAACGCTGACTTCAATTTCAATTTCTTTATTGTCTAATTCACCATCACGTAATTTTTTACGAAATAAGTTTCTTGTTGCAGATTCTTTTTTTCGGCCGGATTTGCTTCTTCTTCAGTCGAAGGTTCCCCTTGGAAAGGGCCTCGTGGGGGCGGAATTAAAGCATCTAATATACACTCTTCTGTGGCTTCTTCCGCTAAACTTTTTACTTGTCTAATGGCTTTTTCACGGGTCATTTTGACTGAAGCGTCCACTAAATCGCGGACGATCGATTCGACGTCGCGACCTACATAACCCACTTCGGTAAATTTGGTGGCTTCGACTTTAATAAAGGGCGCTCCGGCTAAATTGGATAGGCGACGGGCAATTTCAGTTTTACCCACACCTGTGGGACCAATCATTAAAATATTCTTTGGAAAAATTTCCCGTCGTAAATCTTCCGGTAGTTGCATCCGGCGCCAACGATTGCGTAAAGCAATGGCGACAGCTCGTTTTGCGTCATCTTGTCCGATGATAAATTTATCCAATTCCGCGACGATTCCCCGTGGAGTCATAGTTATTTGAAGCTCAGGATTACTCAAGGTTAATGAGGAAGAAGTCATATCTGTCATAATTTTTTATCCGCTTGATGAAAAGTTATGTTTCGCTATCGAGCTCTTTGATTGTGAAATGAAGGTTGGTATAAACACAAATCTCGGCAGCAATAGTAAGTGCTTTTTCAACTATTTCTCGCGCACTTAGATCCGTATTATTCAATAAAGATTTTGCTGCAGATTGGGCATAAAGTCCGCCAGAGCCAATCGCCATTAAGCTCTGTTCAGGTTCGATAACATCTCCAAGTCCCGTAATAATAAGCGACTTCTTCGCATCAGCTACAGTCAATAGCGCTTCCAAGCGACGGAGTATCCGATCGGTCCGCCAGTCTTTGGCTAATTCAACAGCGGCACGGGTTAAATTGCCCGAATAATGTTCTAATTTTTCTTCAAATCGCTCGAATAGGGTAAAAGCATCTGCTGTGCCTCCAGCAAATCCAGCAAGCACTTTATCTTTATAAAGATTACGAACTTTGCACGCATTGCCTTTCAAAATAGTGCCATTCATCGACACTTGACCATCGCCCCCTATGACAACTTTACCCTTCCTACGTACAGAAACTATTGTAGTACCACGAAATTGTTCCACTAATATTTCTCCACTGATCAAATCTCAAGAAGCGGTATACCAGATAGATTGGGTTGGAGGAGCCGGTTTTCAAGCGTTTAGGGGACTGCTTTTAGCAATAAACTATCAATGGACTGAGCCTGAAAGCTCACTTTGAGTTCGTTCGACTTCTTGGGGGTAGGGACACCCATAACTCGATTCCATACCACATCCCATCTGGGGTGTGGTAAGTTTGAACGTAGGCAGGGAAATTTAGACTAAGCCGTGATTTGAACCGTTCGGCATCGGGGTGATATTTTTGAATGAAGTAATTTGGAGAATGAAATGGGTGAGAGGAGATACAGTTCGACTAATAAATGATGTTGGTGACATGAGCAGTAGCGCAGTCACTTCCATTTTTAGGAATAGGAAGAAGAGTATAAAACCCAAATTAGAGTTGTTCCAATTTGGCAGGAATCAATGATGAAGCGGATGTTTGAGCCATGGAAGTTGAGTGTAATTTTATTTCCTTTCTGGAAGGGGGGTCTTGCTCACAGGGTGATCGTAAACGAAGAGAGAAAAAATCGTAATGGCGATGCTAGAAACTAAAATTATGGAAATTACGAGTTTGGGGCCCGAACGAAGCGGGGGACTAAGTGATTTTTGGCATAATCTCGAGTCATTGCTGGGGTGGCATATAGGAAGAGGCGTATCATTAATCAATAATTTTTTCTCATCATAAATTAGCTTCAAATTAACATTTTGGCCATCTGAAATCAGCTTTTATTGGTTAACCAATATTGGATCTGCTGATCAGCCACTTGATCTGGCGTTAAATCTTGCCATTCAATTTCCACTTTTTTCTTTTGATAAAGATGACTTAATTGTATTTTTAGCCACGTTAAAGGCATAGTTATTTCCGTTTTACCTTTAGCGCTCACCATTATATTTGTTAAATTAGTAACCTGATTTCGTTTGAAAAATTGAAGCTCTCCATGTACGGTCACACTGTACCTTCTTTAGTACCAAAGGCGAGTTGGTCCAAAGAGAGCAAAGCACCTTGACTTAAAACATTTAGAAAGGGAGAATAAATTTGGTGGAGGAATTCAGTATCTACGGAGCCCAAATAATTGAGATTTAAAGCTGTCGTCACTAAAGCTCTTAAAGCTGTGATATTCATTTGAGTAAGCGACAATTCAATATTTAGTGGGGCGATATCAAAAAGATTACTTTTAGCCTTGTAGGCATGACCGTTAAGAGTGAGATTGGTTGTTCCATTAGTCGTTGTTTGCTGGGTTTGTAAGGCCATATACTCTATCTGAATAGATTGCTAATGAGGACTTGCTAATGAGGACTAAGGTAATAGATAAGTTTGTCAGCTTTTAAAGAACGTTGTCCGTACCATAAAGAGTTTTTTTGTTGTAATTCGTTGTGCAGTGCAAGGTTATTTAATGTTATTAAGTTATTTTGTTGTTCAATAATAGTCAGCGATTTAGCCGTAGCATTAGAAATCAATTGACGAGCACTAGGATTATATTTGACTTTAAAGTCCAAATTCTGAAGACTAATTTGTTGTTGTCCAGTAATGAAATTAATCTGATTGGCATGAAGAGTCGTCTCGTTAGCATTGTTGAAACGGATCAATGTCGATGAATGGAAAATGAAATAAGGTTCTTCGCTCGCGTTATAAATCAAGCTCTTAGCTAAATAGATTCTCTTTTTGTCCCCCATTTTTTCCTACCAGGTAAGGACCATTAAGTATTCGTTGTTTGAGCATAAATTGGAGGGGCAAATTATTCTTATTAGTAGGAGGTAAGGTTACTTGAATGAGTGCGCTGGAAACAAACTACTAACCACGCTTGAATTTAACAAGTTTTAAATTGATATTGTGTGCCTGACCTAGATGGCTCAAGAGCTTTAAATAATTATTTTTAACCCAAAAACTCATACCCAGAGGCAGTAAGAGAAGGACAACAATCACAATAAGAGCGGGAATCACAAAACCATTAATCACTTTAGTTATTTTGCGCATCTTTTTGCTCTTACATTTCTTCTGGGGCAGATACACCTAACAGAGTTAAACCGTTGACAATAATTTGGCGTACAGCAGCAATTACATTTAATCGCGCATTACGTAATTTATCATTTTCAATGAGGAATCGTTCCGCATTGTAGTAAGCATGAAATTGGTTGGCGAGAGTTTGCAGATAGTGAGCAAGCAGATGAGGCGATTGTTGTATAGCGGCAGTATTCATGATTTCGCTATAATGCGACAAGGTACTTAGTAATTCTTTTTCATAAGGGCTCGATAATAAAGCTAAATTAGCCATGCCTTCTGCAGAGTTCCATTTTTTTTGAGTCACATCAAGCTGTCGAAAAACGCTGCAAATTCGTGCGTGAGCGTATTGAATATAATAAACAGGATTTTCATTCGAATGGGATTTTGCCAGTTCGAGGTCAAAGTCCAAATGCTGATCGGGTTTGCGCATAATATAAAAAAAACGCGTGGCATCATTGCCAACTTCGTTACGCAATTCTCGTAAAGTTACAAAAGTCCCCCCACGGGTTGACATAGATATTTTCTTGTCACCTCGATAGAGAATAGCGAATTGCACTAATAGAGTTCGTAATTTAGCAGGAGATTTTCCTAAAGCTTGTAAAAAGGCACGCAGCCGAGGGATATATCCATGATGATCCGCTCCAAAGATATCGATGATGAGATCATATTCTTGATTGAATTTATGGAGATGATAGGCAATATCAGCCGCAAAATATGTTGGCACGCCGTTGTTGCGAATTAATACTCGGTCTTTTTTATCGCCTAAGGCAGTGGCTAGGAACCATTGAGCGCCATTTTTCTCGTAACAATAACCTTGTTGATACAAAACATCTAGAGCTTCTTTAATTAACTTCTTTTTTATGAGTCGACTTTCTGGAAACCACTCATCGTAAACAACGCCAAATTCTTCTAAATCATTTTTAATATCTCCCAAAATATTATCGAGTGCCGCATCAAAGATAATAGTGAAGTCTTCTTTAAGCACGTCTTTTTGAACTTTCACCCATACGTCAAGGTAGCCCTCCTCAGGATTGGTTTCAGCGTCAAGGGTAGGCAATAGATCCTGGATCATTTCTTTAGGGTAAAGGAAACGATCACCGTATTTATCCTTCAATCCGCAAGCAATATCTACAATGTATTGGCCTTGGTAGGCATTTTTGGGTAGAGCAATGTCCTCTTTATATTGCTGTAAATACCGGATCCAGACACTTAATGCGAGAATACCCATTTGTCGACCAGCATCATTAACGTAGTATTCGCGATGTACTTCATAACCGATCGCTTTTAATAAGTTAGCTACACAAGCACCATAAGCAGCTCCTCGGCCGTGACCGACATGAAGAGGTCCAGTTGGATTAGCAGAAACAAATTCTATGTGTACCCGCTTTCCTTGGCCGATCTGACTCTCACCATAATACGGTCCGGCTTCTAAAATGGCAGGAATGATTTGCTGATGACTGTCTTCCGCGACATAGAAATTGATAAAACCGGGGCCAGCAATTTCCACTTTGGCGATATGTGACGAAGCTGGTAAGGCATGGACAATTTTTTCAGCGAGGACGCGTGAGTTAAGCCCTGCAGTTTTCGCCATTATTAAGGCTAAATTAGTAGTAAAATCGCCATATTCGTGGTTCTGACTATGGGTAACTTTGAGTACCGGAGTGAGCTTGGGATTCAATGACCCTTCTGCCTTTAACTTTTCAATGGCCTGATTTAGTAATGTTTCAAGATTCTTCTTCATAAGTTTATAAGTCTATCATGTTGGGCTTGGAATTAAATCACGGTAATAAAATAATTCCCATAGTTTTTCCAAAGAGTAAACTATTAAACGTTACCCAACTCAAAGTTATTGAAATAGAAATGATACGCTTGGAAGATAGAATTCTCTTCCATGAAAGACTTATATACTTTTGCATACGACTGACAAAAGCGCGAACTTGAAATTTAGCCACACGCCTGAATCAGGCCCTTATCGCTCCCTGGAGAAAGAATGAATTCTTTATAGGCGCCGCTCTTCTTATTCATTGCATGACATTGATTGAGATTAATGCAAAATTGAATAGATTGGATGATTTACAACTGGAAGAATCCGAATATCAAAAATAGTTTTTTCGTAATTTTATTTTCGATATCCGCAATTTTTGCAAAGTAGTAACTTAAATACAAAGTAATAACAAAGTAATAACTTAGTACTTAATATTACTATTATTATGGACCAATAGAAATGTGACAAAATACACGGTTAGATCGATTAACATTAATTGACGATCTCCTAAAACCAATGAAAGTGTTTGATATTAGCGATAAATCGCACGTTATTGATATCAGAGTACCTTATACTGGAATATTTTGGACCGTAGTTTTTTTACTGTCACCTGATTTGATTTGAATCAGGTAAGGGGTAGAAAAAACTCTTCCTTTCCAACAATGATATATTTCCTTAAAAGGCTTATCCCTTCATCATTATTTATATACAGTATTATATTATTTTTTGTTACGAGTACTATTCGACATTAAAAATAGATTCTTCCCAAGTCAATGAATATGCTCGACATGCTCAGCGGGGAAGGTACATATTTGACTTCCTTAAGCACCTCTGTCCTTAAAAATGCTTATGGAGAAAAATCTGAAGAGCACACTTCAGTTTATTGCAAACGAAATCGAGTGTAAAGGAGAATTTTATGGACGTATCGATGTTAGCAGAAAAAACAAGTGGCAGGAAAGAAAGCAAAGCCCTGAAGAAAGCCCAGTAAAGCTTTATTGGTTTGATTGGCTTTCTTCAGGAAGAAATCAAGAAGAATGGGTATAAAGAAGTAGTGAATTCTGCGATTAAAAAAGTCAAAAACGAAGATACCCAATAAACCTTGTTTGGACGGCAATTTTTAAATTTGGGAGGAAGGAATCAAATCACAAACGGCTCTCGAACCGCGGAATTATTTCGTTCCATCTCTTTCGAGGCTAAGAAAGAAAAAGCTCGTTGTGCTAAAGTCAACTTGCCTGTGAAAATTGGAATGCGATTGCTACAGTTCGCCCTTAATTTAGTTTTTTCTTAAGATAATTTTTTCTTAAGATTATCCTAAAGAGAGAAATGTTATACTGATTCCATGAATATGTCTCAGCATATCCTTATCGTTGATGACGACAGTGATATCCCCCGATCTTTGAGGGCAATTTTTGCGGCGTTATGGGTTTAAAACGAGTTTGGCAAAAATGGTGAAGAGATTCGAATTCTTTTAAAGAAGGACTCTGTCGATTTAATTATTCTCGATATCTTTAATTATTCTCGATATCTATGATGTCTGGGGGGGGATATGACGGGTTAACCTTGTATCGCCGAATGCGGGCGAATTCGACCGTTCCAATCCTTATGTTAACCGCTATACCGCTATATTAGTAAATTAGTAAAGAGGTTAACCGAATCTTAGGGTTAGCATATGGGAGGATGATTATTTAAGTAAGTTCTTTAATCCTAGAGAATTGTTAGCGTGGGTGAAGGCTATATTGCGACGCAGTAATGGGCACAGATATCTTCGGGGAAGGCCAATTGACGACCGAATAGTTTATGAGTTTTGTAAATGGAAATTAGATCTAGCCAAACACCGCCTAATGTCGCCGGATAATTTGGAAATTATGTTATTAAGGACGGGCCCACGAATTTGATTTACTTTATACATTCGTGCAGTGTCCCCACAGCACGTACTAAGTCGCGATAAATTATTAGACTTAACAAAAAGAGCCGACCAGCAGCAGGACCTTTTGACCGCAGTATTGATATTCAAATCAGCCGATTGCACTACAAGATTGGGCAAGAATCCTAAAAAATTCGCAACTCATTAAAACTGTCTGCGGTGGCAAGTAGTTATTATACTAGCGACTGAAGTTCTGAGAAAACAAAAGTAATGATGCGCGTAATTGATAAATTTGCTCGACACGTAAACGGCATCAAGGCCTTTGCGATGTTATGCGCCATTATTGTATAGTGTACATCTCGTTACTACCTCTTTTTATATTAATGATAATCGTCATGCACGACGCCGGGCGGATCGAGACGCGATGATTCAAAAAATAATTAATGTGATTAATTTGTTGGAAACAATACCCATAGGATTCTGCGCAAAAGCTATTGATGTCATGAAGTGACCCTGACCTCAAAGCTTCTATTTCTGAGAAGCTTCAATTTAAATTACAATTTAATTTAAATTACAATTTCGAGATATTTCCTTTTGGAAAATTAATGAATTTTTGTGTAAACAATTAGGTGCATTTGCTGTTTCTATTTTGGTAACGAAAAATGAAATGGGTAAAAACGAAAAATCAAATGGGTAAATATTAATACTACGCTATATGGACATTTTCTTGTAAGGCAGCTTATATTTTTTGTTTTATTTTAATTCTGGCTTGGTCGATTAATTGCTTTACCCATCCCATTTCCATTGAAAATTTTAGACGGGCGGTCGAACGCTTGAGTATGGATTTAAATTCCAAGCCAATACCTATCGATCGTCCTTTAGTTGTACAAAAACAGCGAAGGCGATGAATCACATACAACAGCGTATTCAGACTTTATTTCATAATTGCACCTAATGTTAGCAGCTATTTCTCATGATTTGCGAACCCCGATCACCTGTATGAAATTGCGTGCCCAGTTTGTTAAAGACGCTACAACTAAAAAAATATTAACCAAAGACTTGGATGAAATGGAAAAATGATTAACGAAACGTTAGCGTTTGCACGAGATGATTTTGCAGAAGAAGCCAAAGTGAATTTAGATTTAGTTTCTCTAGTAAGGTCCTTGGTAAAATCGATGGGAGGATATGGGGGACAACATCCAATTTAATAGCCGTTTTAAAGCCGTTTTAATCGGATTCGTCTGTTAGGACATTCCACTGTATTGAAACGCGCTTTTACTAATTTGTTGAGCAATTGCTGTTCGATATGCGAAAAACGTTACCGTTCGTATCCGGCGCCATCACAGTCGTGTGAATATTTACATCGAAGATGATTGGCCCGGGAATCGCAGAGAAAGAATTAGAGCAAGTGTTTGAATCCTTTTATCGGGGGTGAGCATTCCCGTTCACATAATACTGGAGGTGTAGGCTTGGATTTAGCAGTCACTCGTGACATCATTAGTGACTATAATGAAAAAGTATTTTTGATCAATAAACTGCAGGGGAGGATTACGTGCTGTGGTAGAATTACCCTTAAACATCCATTAAAATCCTACCGTATGAATCCTGCCTCTGTTCGTTCTATTGGTATTTTACGGTTGGGTGCGCTGGGAGATGTTTGTTTAACAGTCCCCTTGATCCGTGTGTTACGCAGATACCTACCACACATCGAACTTCATTGGATTATCAGTCGCCCTTTCTTTTCACTGGTCCGAGGATTAGTGAATGTAAATTTTATTGTTTTGGATAAACCAAAATCATTAAGCGATTATTGGAGATGTTACCAGCAGCTGAAATCTTGTCCCTTGGATGTCTTATTGGTGCCCCAAGCTACATTGCGTTCCAATATATTGTGTTTATTAACAAAAGCAAAAATAAAATACGGTTATGAAAAATTACATAGTCGTGATTTGCAGCATTATTTTGTAAATCGCACTGTAGCTGCGAGGCCCGAACATTTGGTGGAAAGCTTTTTGCGATTTGCGGAGCCCTTTGGAATTACGGATAGAAATATTGAATGGGGATTACCCATCGAAGAAAAGGATTATGAGTGGGCGAAAGCACAATTGAATCCTTACGGTGGCTGTTGGTTAGCTATTTGTCCTGCTACGAGTAAAGAGGAACGCAATTGGTTTAGTGATCGATATGCTACTGTGGTTAATTACCTTACCAAAAAGCGATGGGATTTCAATGTTGTTTTAGTAGGCGGACCAAGTACGGTAGAGAAACAAATGGCAGAAAAAATCAATCGCCAACTAATAAAACCTGCTCTTAATCTTGTAGGTAAAAGTTCTTTAAAGCAATTGGCAGCGCTCCTAAGCGAAGTGGATGTTCTTTTGTCGCCAGACACAGGCCCTTTACATGTCGCTCAAGCGGTGGGAACACCGGTGGTGGGCCTTTACGCAGTTGCTCCTCCAGAAAAAACGGGACCTTATTTTTCTCAGAGATGGGTAATTAATAAATTCCCCCAAGCAGTCAAAACTATTTTACGTAAAGATACCTCAAAAATAACTTGGCATGAGCGAGTGCATTCTCGAGAAGCTATGACATTAATCACTGTTGATGAAGTGAGAGACCAGCTTGAAAAACTATTTGTAGAATTACAATTCATTCCTTCTTTGTGAGTGAGCGAGAACTAGGCCTCTTGCCGAGAGGAATAGGACGATCTCAACCGACTCTCAAAATTTCACCACTAA
The DNA here is from genome assembly GCF_030643785.1 of Coxiella-like endosymbiont. Lineage (NCBI taxonomy): Bacteria > Pseudomonadati > Pseudomonadota > Gammaproteobacteria > Legionellales > Coxiellaceae > Coxiella-like endosymbiont. The sequence goes on from NZ_CP094378.1 coordinate 441,291, forward strand.
TGGCATCGCGGATTTCGCTGGGTCGTTTGGAAGTTGTCCCTAGGGCACCTTCGAGGATGATATCAATTTTGTTGCCGAAAATTATCCTCAGCATTTTCAGGTCTTGCGTGGGAGGCTGTCCTTTCAGATTGGCACTTGTGGAAATAAGTGGCCCCCGAAATGACTACAGAGCAATCGGGCTAACGGATGAGCAGTGACACGGATAGCAACGGTATTGTGATCCCCTCTCACCCAATAAGGCACTTGGGCTGTAGCTGGGAAAAGCCATGTGACAGGACCAGGCCACGTGCTGAAAACGTGGGCTAAAGTTTTGGGACCTAAGGGTTGGGTGAGGGCTTCTACTTGTTTCCATTCGGAAGTGATCAGAATAAAACCTTTTTTAATTGAGCGATTCTTGAGAGAGAGTATTTGAGTAACAGCATGAGGATTAAAGGGGTCACATCCAAGGCCATAAACAGCTTCCGTAGGGTAGGCAATCACCTTTCCTTGTCGCAAGGCTTTAACAGTCTGGTTAATCGATCGCGTGTATTCATCCATATGTTCACAAAAGGTAGTTTGGAGTTTTCCGTCTGCCTTTCTTAAGTTTGCTTGAGCTATCATTCTCTTTTCTTCTAACTCTTTTCTCCTAACTTTTCTGTCAAGGCTGGATCTCCAATTGCAATAATTTGCACCGCTAAGAGGGTGGCATTTTTAGCTCTGACTTTACTAATGGTGGTTGCAGGTAACAGGAGAATACCGTCGGCTGACGGGCATTTAAACAGTTGAAAGAAGAGCGTCTAATCTGCCTAAACTGCCAGCACAAGCCCATCTGGATACCAATAACAGGCTTGATTGTATAAGCGGCCACAGTACCGGCTAGATGGGCAGCGAGTCCAATGGCAGCGATGAAAACAGTGCATCTTCGTTTTTCGGCTGTTTCAATAAACTCTCTGATTGTCTCTGGAGTGCGATGAGCAGAGAGAATACGCGCTTCAAAAGGAATGTCTAAAGATTTTAATTTGGTAACAGTCGTCTCCATAACCGACAGATCGCTATCAGATCCCATTAAAATAGCAATAAAAGATTTATTCATTGATTTCTGTCTCACCTTCCGGATAAGGTTCTGTAAAGTTACAACTCTTTTGAGGACACACTTTTTCTGTTCCCTGGCTTTTTGTCGTTTTTACTGACAAAATGGGCCAATGGCATTTAGGACACTCCTGTGCAATAGGTATATTCCAAATAGCATAATCACAATCTGGATATCTCGCGCAGGAATAAAAGATTTTGCCTCGACGCGATTTACGTTGCAAGATAGTCCCCTTATTACATTTAGGACAGGTAACTTGGGTATCTTTAGCTTTTTCCAGGGGTTCCATATAACGACAGTTCGGATACCCACTGCAACCAATGAATTTGCCATAGCGCCCGCTTTTAATAACAAGATTGGATTGACACTCTGGACATTGTCGACCTTCAATAAGTTGCTGTGAAGCTTCGGCAGCTATATCCGTCACGTTACGAGTATAATCGCAGTCAGGATAAGCGGTGCACCCAATGAAACGTTCCAGTTTCCCCAAGCGAATAGATAATTGAGCCCCGCATTTAGGGCATTTTTCATCAATTTTTTCTTGTGTCACATCACTGCGTTTAACAGTCTTTTTCGTAACATCGACAAGATTTTTAAAGGGTGACCAAAAAGCTTCTAATACCGGGATCCAGGTCTTTTCTCCTCGGGCGATATCGTCCAGCTCATCTTCCAATTTCGCTGTAAACCCATAACCCACGTATTTAGTAAAATAATGAGTCAAAAAACGATTAACAATGCGTCCAACGTCCGTAGCCACAAAACGCTTATTATCCACTTTGACGTATTTACGATTTTTTAAAGTGGCGATAATGCTCGCATACGTGGAAGGACGGCCAATATCATGTTCTTCCATAGCTTTGACTAAACTGGCTTCGGTATAACGAGGCGGAGGTTCAGTAAAATGCTGTTCGTTTTTAATATCAGTGATAGTGACAATTTGTCCCTCTTCCAGAGGAGGTAACATTCTGCCTTCTCCTTCGTTATCTTTTTTACTGTCACCACTGGTTTCTTGGTAAACTGTAATAAAACCGGGTTTAACTAGGGTAGAACCATTAGCTCGAAAAAGAGCATTAGGTGCCACTAAATCAACAGCAACCGTATGCAAAGTAGCTTCGATCATTTGACAGGCAACCGTTCGTTTCCAAATTAAAGTGTACAATTTCAATTGATCGCTTTTTAAATATTTTTTAAATTTTCGGGAAGTCGAAAGACAGAAGCGGGACGGATAGCTTCGTGTGCTTCTTGAGCATTTTTAGATTTGGTTTTATAGACACGTGCTTCCTTCGGCACATTTTCTTGTCCGTATTTTTTATTAATTAATTCTCGGACTTCTTCCATAGCTTCCGGCTCCAATGTGACAGAATCGGTTCGCATATAGGTAATGAGTCCCATTGCACCTTCATCCCCAATCTCAACACCTTCATATAATTGCTGAGCGATTTGCATGGTCTTGGAAGCGGAAAATCCCAATTTTTGTGCCGCTTCTTGTTGCATTGTCGAAGTGATAAAAGGGGGGCAGGATTGCGTTTGCGTTCTCGTTTGACGACTTTAGAAACTGTAAGTTTCCCGCCAGCAGCTTCGGTGACAGTCTTACAAGTGGCTTGAACCGTTTTTTCTGTAGTTATAGAAAATTGCTCAATTTTTTCATTTTGAAATTCAATTAATCGTGCGTCAAAACTTTGTTGCTGAAACTGACAGTCCGCATGAATAGTCCAATATTCCTGAATTTTAAAATTTTCAATTTCTATTTCCCTTTCCACAATCATGCGTAAAGCAGGGCTTTGAACCCGACCTGCAGAGAGTCCTGGACGGATTTTTAGCCATAATAAGGGAGATAAATTGAAACCCACCAAGTAGTCCAAAGCACGCCGTGCTTGCTGCGCATTCACTAAGTCCATCAAAATATCGCGTGGATGTTCCATTGCATTTTGCACTGCTTTTTTAGTGATCTGATGAAAGACCACGCGGGCAAAGTTTTTATTTTTTAAACTATTTTTAGTTTCCAACAGTTGTTTTACGTGCCAAGCAATGGCTTCACCTTCACGATCAGGATCCGTCGCTAGAAATAAATTTTCACAAGTTTTAAGGGCCTTTGCGATGGCTTCCATGTGACGGCTATTGCGCTCTATCGTTTGATAATACATTTTAAAATTATCAGCTGGATCTACGGCGCCCTCTTTAGGAATAAGATCTCGAACGTGACCATAAGAGGCCATTACTTTAAAATCTTTACCTAAGTATTTTTCTATTGTTTTTGCTTTGGCGGGTGATTCGACCACCACTAACGATTTCATCATAATTAATGTATACCACCTAACGTGTCATCAAGAACAAGAAGCTCCATGCTGGCGAGAGATTGTTTTTCATCGGGTTGATTAAAAAGAACCATCAAGGTTACCCATTTTAGAAGGCTGACGTCGATGCCTTCTGAGGCCAATTCAATGGCTTGGTTAATAACGAGCTCTCGTGTATGAGGGTTCAAAATTGATTGTTGCTCTAAGGTGATTAAAAAACGGCGGCAATCGCTATCGAATAACTCACATTCATAGTCACTAAATACTCTAAAGGAATCTTTATTCGGTAGTTGCATGGGCTCATGAACGCCTTGTGAGAGGTTATTTAACCAGCGGAAGGCTTGATCAATGACAGCGTGGTGGAACCCGAGTTCTTCCAATCGAAGAAGCAATTTTTTTCCCTCATATCAAGGGTACAATTTTCTTGCATGTGATTTTTGAATAAATACATTAATACCGTTAACACACTTTCATCTTTCATGACTTCACCCGTATAAACCCACTGAATATAGCTTTAATATAACCCTGTAATTCAATGGATACCAATAGAGATGCTACTCTGATACCGCAAAGCTACTAAAGCACTTTTTACTACCATTTGGTCGATAGAGGTCGCTTCAAAGCTTAATATATTCGATCAATTTTTATTCATCATTTTTCACCGCGGATCTGCTAGCTCAGATGACAACAGACCTTCTTCTCAATTCTGCAATAATATTCCTTATATAATCAACAAGTTTCGTACATTCCTTAATAAAAGCATGGCGACCTCGCGAAAGAAGATTTAAAATCGAACCCGGAATAGCAAAAACTTCTCAATTCTCCTAGGCTGCCAGTTGAGCGATGACCAACGAACCAGAACCCAATACAGCTTCAACTAAGGCACCATTTTGGGAAATCCAGCGAGCTGATGAATAGCGGTGCGAAAAGGTATATATGAGATAGACCGTTACCGACTATAGCAATAGTTTATTTACCCTCCTGCTTGCAAAAGACGTCTTGATGGCTTGTGGCATCAATTCCTAGTGCAAAACTTTCGTGATATGAAAGAAAACCCCTTTTTTTGGCTTAATTGATCCGTTATTCCTGCTTTTGTGGGGGTCGGATTTCGACTGCCCACAATAGCCACTTGAGGATCATTCAAAATATGAGGATTATCGATAATATACAGGATGGGAGGAAAATTGGATATTTGTTTTAATAAGAGCAGATAATTAGCTTGATTCGGTGTCAAAATATAATGATTAGGTTCAAATGCCATTAGGTTCAAATGCCCATTCTAAATCCTTCTCAATGGATTGAGTGTTTTCTTCGTGCGAACCCCAGGCCAGGTTGCTCATAAAGTTCTTCGTCAACTGTAAGCGGCATGGGAGAAGAATGATATCCCATTGCAGTAATTTTGCAATACCGGGATAATGGCAAACTCAAGAAATAAATCTCCGGATTCTGGTGTATGAAAAGGCTAACACATGTCTCTTAATGTCATCTTTGCTGGAACGCCTCAATTTGCTGTGCCGACGCTCCGAGCACTGATTAAATCCAAGAATCAGGTAATCGCCGTTTACACGCAACCTGATCGACCGGCAGGCCGTGGGCGGAAAATGACAGAAAGCTCCGTTAAAACTTTAGCTCTGTCTCAAGAAATAACTGTCCGCCAGCCTCCCTCTTTACGAGGGGAGGAAGAACAAAAAATAATAGCTTTAAAAGCTGATATTATCGTGGTTGTAGCTTATGGATTATTGTTGCCTCGAAGTGTCCTAGGTGCTCATAAATTAGGTGGGATCAATGTTCATGCTTCTCTCCTGCCTCGATGGCGAGGAGCTGCGCCTATTCAGCACGCTATTCTAGCGGGAGATCAAGAAACAGGTGTAACGATTATGCAAATGGATGAGGGATTAGATACCGGTGATATTTTAACTCAGAAATCTTGTCCCATTGGGGAAGAAGATACCGCCGGCGATCTCTATGAGAGACTTTTTTCTCTAGGTGCTGACCTATTAATCGAGACCTTAGATAAAATCGAATCAAGAATTATTTATGCAAAAAAACAAGATTCAAGCCGGGCTACCTACGCCCTAAAAATCCAGAAAAAAGATGCCGAGCTGAATTGGCATCAACCTGCTGTTAATTTAGCACGACAAGTGCGCGCATTTAACCCTACTCCCATCACCTTTACTTATTTTAAGCATCAACCGATTCGAATTTGGCAGGCAGAAGTTCTCGCAGGAAAAACTCAATTAAGAGCAGGGAGCTTGATTCGATTAGATAAAAATAGATTGGATGTGGCTACTGGTGATGGTGTTTTACGTCTTCATCAGTTACAGTTGCCCGGAAAACGAATTCAATCAGCTCGGGATTTTATCAATGCTTATCGAAAAGAGTTAATTCCAGGCGAAACCATTTGGGGATAAAAATAATATTCTAAATTAAATATAAAATGAAAAATACAAAAAAACTTATCATCTTAGACCGCGATGGCGTTATTAATTACGATTCAGAAAATTATATTAAAACTCCGGATGAATGGATCCCTATTCCCGGCAGTCTTTCTGCCATTGCATGCCTAACTAAATTAGGCTACATAATTGTAGTAGCGACCAATCAATCCGGAGTTGCTCGTGGTTATTATTCTCTAGAAACGTTGAAAGCTATTCATCAAAAAATGAGAGAAGAATTGGCGAAGATGGGAGGGTATATAGAGCAGATTTATTTCTGCCCTCATGCGCCTGAAGCTAATTGCGTCTGCCGGAAACCAAATCCTGGATTGTTATATGCCATTTCTCAGGACTTCCCCAAAGCTTTTCCAGATGCCATGTTAGTAGGAGATAGTCTTTGCGATATTCAGGCTGCCCAAAAGGCTGGATATCAATCTGTATTAGTGAAGACAGGAAATGGTAGAAAAACTATTGCTCGTAATAAAGGATTGAAAGGAATACCGATCTTTGAAGATTTAAGTGATTATGTAAGTCATCTTACATTAAAATTCGAATGATTTTCCCAAGTAATTTCTTCTCAATGAACATTGCTTACAGAGCTTACAGAGGCAGAAGGGGGGTTACCCCCTATAGCCATTCGGTAAGAACCATCAATAGAATCTAGCTCTCCACAAGCCACTATAATTCCACATCTCTTTTATTAGAAAGGTTTTTCCCAGCTAGTTAGCTCCAACTTTTCTGCTTTTTTGGCGGGTAGTTTGTCGCGGAAAAAACGCCTTGTACTTTATCGGATACGGTGGCGCAAATGTATACGCGAATGCATATTTTGTTTTTTGTAACTTTCACCGTTTTCTTCTCCCAAGAGGGAATATACTGCTGATCAATCTTGAGTATATCAAGCTGTTAGTTGAAACATGATCTGCCAACAAACTCCACACTTCTGCAGGAAGCGATTGCAGAAAGTGATTGTGCCTGATCTATTACGAACGGGTTCTTTCCTGCTATTCAATGAAATGAGAAGTTTCGGTTGACATCAACTTCAATAGGTGAAATTAAAATCAAATCAGTGAATGGTGGAATGTAATGTAGAACGAGTTTAAGTTGCCCAACAGTACCAATAAATTATTGTTGTGCATTCTTGTGCTGTGCACCTTGTGCGGGAGCGATTATCGACCGGTTTTCTGAATCGGGTATTGATTTTAAAATCTTTTTTTATAATCCTAATATTCATTCAGAAAAATAGTATCCTATTCGAAATGAGGAAATATTCGTTTCGCTGAAAAATTGGAGATTTCTTTTGTTGACGCAGATTATGACCAAGAGAATTGGATGGCGAGAGCCAAAAGGCATAGAATATTAGCCGGAGGGTGGGGATACGATGCACGATGTGTTTTGACATGCGATTTGAACAAAGGGCACTTTATGCGTATGAAAATAATTTTAAGGTGATATCAAGCACGTTAGGCATTTCTCGATCGAAAAATATAGAGCAAATAAATGATTGCGGCGTTCGTGCAGCCGCTAAATATCCTGACATTATCTACTGGACATTCAATTGGAGTAAAGAGGGCGGTTTGCAGCGAATGATTGAAATTTCCAAATAAGAACAATTTTATCAACAGGAATATTGAGGTTATGTGTATTCTTTGCGTGATACAAATCGTTGGCGGCTTAAAAATGGGCGATCACAAATTGAAATTGGTGTGAAATTTTACGGAAAATAGGTCAAGAATAGTGCTTATCACTCTCGTTGCTGCCATGGACAAAAACCGCCTTATCGGTCAGCGAAATCAGTTGCCTTGGCATTTACCTGCTGATTTAGCTCATTTTAAATCGGTTACTCTCGGAAAACCCATTATTATGGGCCGGAAAACTTTTGAAAGCATCGAAAAACCCTTACCTCTCCGCCACAATATTGTGATTTCCCGACAGCCAAGTTTGAGAATTGAAGGATGTAAAATTTTTTCTTCAGTTGATGAGGCCTTAAATGCTTTGGCGGATGAGTCTGAGGTTATGATTATTGGCGGCGGACGTCTTTTCAAAGAAACGTTACCCAAAGCTCATAAAATGATTCTAACAATTATCGAGCATTCGTTTGAGGGTGACATCTATTTTCCATTGTGGAATGCTGACAAATGGATCGTGGTCTCTAAAATAAAGCATGGACCGAATGAAAATAATCTGTATGCCTTTAGCTTTTTGGAATTAAGGCGAAAAATGAGAATCACTGAAAAATAACGGGATAAATTTTAATTGTAATGAAATCTTAGAGAAATAATAATTAATGAATCATCTAAGATTTTGTAAATTAATCGATTCTCTTGGTCTAGTCTTCTTGATCAATATCCTTGCAGTTCAAATTTAAAAGATTCCGGTTTTTCCTTTCCTGAAAAGGGCTCACGTAGAGTTTCTTTAAAGAGTTCATTTGTTTGCCGAAGGATTTTTTTATCAAGTTTCTGCCAATATAAATAATCTTCCCAGACTTGGCAGTAAAAGTAATTAGCATCAATCATCCATCACATTATCCATTAATTTCTTTTTTTGGATCGTTTAATAATGATGGGCTCATGTTGATTAGCAGAAAGATCCAGAATTTCTTTAAGTTGTGCTCTGAGCTTGGTAGAGGTAACTACATTCATTTTGAGATGTGTCCTTTTGATGTGTCTTTGATGTGCCCTAATTGGGTATATAATAATTCCAGCCCGTTTTATTATCAATGGTAGCATTACATCCGAAGCGAAGAACGACAAGGAACGGCAAAACGTTTTTTGGTTTCAAGGTTTAATGCGGTAAGTTGGTGACCCCATGTACAGCCAGTATCCAATGCGTGACAGTAGGGTGCATTGCATTGGCCATTAAGTGCAGCCCAATGGCCGAATAAGATATCAATTCTTTCTTTTTCAGGATGGCGCCAATCGAACCACGGTTGGAATTGTTCTCTATTTATGCTTGTCTTACCGCTTGCTTTTAAATCCAGCTCCCCCTTTTCGTCGCAAAAACGCATCCGCGTGAATGCATTGGTGATGTATCGGAGTCGTTCCTGTCCTTTAAGGTCATCATCCCATTGGAAGGGTTCATCTCCAAATAAATTCTTTAAAAATTCTTTAAAATAAGGTCCTTGTAAAGTAAGCGATACTTCATTGGCGCGCTCGAGATTTTCCTCGATAGACCATTGTGGAGGAAGTCCGGCGTGCACTAAAAGAGCATGATGATTTTTTTCGTAATGAACTAAGGGGCGACCTCGTAACCATTCTAAGAGTTCCATTTTATCAGGGGCGCGCAAGATGCTGTGCAGGGTATGTTCATAAGAATCTTCAAACATAAGCTCGTAGCCTAGAATTAATAAAAATAAATCGTGATTTCCAAGAACTATTAATGGCGAAGAAAGAGATTTGATAAAACGCAATACTTTAAGGGAATGAGGACCGCGATTAACCAGATCGCCCACAAAGCCTAATCGATCCTGAGAAGGATCAAACTGGATTAGAGCTAATAATTCCTTTAATTCGCGGTAGCATCCCTGCACGTCGCCAATAATATACGTACTCATTCGTCTTTACGCTAATAAATTTCTTCGCGAATTGGTGAAATTTCGTTCGTTATATGAAAATAAAGTTGTGTGGCCGTGTTGTGGAATAGAGCTTGAAAAAAAGGAATTTTGACAGTGTAATCACGATAATGCTTTACCCCAAATTCCTGATTAAGCACAGTCCATAGGTTGGCGGTACCATCGACAATTCCCAGTTGCGTGGCTTCTTTGCCCGTCCAAAAATCACCTGAAAATAGTTCCTCACGACTCCCCCGTAATCGACTTCCTCGACCAGCAATAACTGTATTAATAAAATTTTGATGAACTTGTTCAAGTACCATTTTGACTTTAATAACATCTTGAGAATCTAAAGGTTCAAAGGGATCCAAACGATCTTTATGAGTGCCTGCTGTAAACAAGCGTCTCGTCATTCCCACTTTCTTTAAGGTATCTACAAATCCGAATCCTCCCATAATTACGCCAATTGAGCCGGTAAGAGTGTCGTTATTAACGTAGATTTTATCGGCCGCCGTAGATACTAGGTAAGCACCCGAAGCAAGTTCATCTTCTCCTAGGACCACAACCTTTTTATGGTATTCTTTTTTTAATTCAAGAATTTTGTCATGGATGATGGAAGCTTGAACAGGACTACCTCCGGGGGAATTGATTACCAAAATAACCCCTTTGGAGTTTTTATCAGAAAACGCGTTCACTAAATTAGGCAGAATTTGATAGACTGAAAAAGAGGTATTCGACATAATTGGTCCATTTAAGCGCATTAGGGAAACATAGGGAGTGTCGCTTTTTCTGGCTTCTAATTCCGAAGTTGAGGGAGCAAAAATTAAGATAATTAGGAGTAACAAAATAAACATCCAGCCTGCGAAGCGAATATTTCGCCATCGTTGCTCCGAGCGACGATCTTTAAGAATAGCTTTAATCAATGTGTTTTCAAGCGACTTATCATTCATGAAATTAGCCCATAAGGTCTATAAGGTCTATTGTCTATAAGGTCTATTTATTTATATATAAGGTCTATTTATTTATAGTAGGGTACGAGAAAGGGATCTTCAACGCAATAAAAAATCGGAGCGTTGGAAATAGTTCCCTAAAATCGGTAAGCTATTTTCAATGTCAATGCATATAAAAAGGGGACATAAATTGACGGCGGGAATAAAAACAGCTTACCATACCAAGCATAATACTGGAGTTCCAGCCATTAAGCGTTCCATAAATACCTGATTGATGCTAATACCGAAGGTAGGAGAGATGTGTCCACTAACGAATCATGACAATGAATAACGCGGCGCCTCCTGCATTGGCGAACGCACGAAAGCAGGAGTGCCCTAACTGAACCATGAATTTTTCAAACCATAAATTTTCCAACAAAATTATATGTGTAAGTGAAAGATCGCATGGGAGATGTAAGGCCGTAACGGAAGTTATAAATGTTACTATCTTCGAAATAAACCGTGGTATTAGAAAAACGGGTATAATTAAGTTCAAAACCAGAATGTACCGAATTTCATAATCAAATGAAACCATATTAAGAAACCCCGATCACCGGCAGCAATTGGTGCTGAAGTGGTAATCATTACCATGTCATCTTTTGTTCCTTCGGCGACCAATTGGCTCCAATTGGTACTCCCGTAATCTAGGCTAACATCCAAGTAGAAGTGATGAGCATGCTAGAGAGAAGGAAAATCGTTAAATTTGGAATGATTAGCAACTGTAGTTCTTGCAGTTCTTGCAGTCCTATTTATTAAGGAAGTTGAAAGGCTAACTAAAACAGCTACTAAAACAGCTAATTTTTTGCATATTATTATCTATCGTTAATTCTATCGTTAATCACAAAAAAGTCCAGCAATTTTTAAAAACTCGCTGGGACTTCCATTTTTTTAACTGGGTTGAGAAGAGCATGTACTGAAATATTTATGCCAATACTTTTAAATCGGTGGAACATTCTGCGGGGGTTCCCCTACTGGTGATCCATATTTCTGGCATATCTGCTCATAAGAACAGCCTTCATTAAGCATGGCTTGTAAACGCATCGTTTGATATGTTGAGGCTGCAATTACCTACACCTCGAGACTGATACCTAATATCAACTGATGAGTGAAACACTTGCAAAAACTAGGATTACTTGGGGTTTTGCATTTTCCTTGACTTAAATTCAGAGAATTTTTTATTAGTTAGTTAAAGGGGTTGGTAAAAAGCTATCCCGGAAAATAACAAGATGCTGAGAGCAAAAGCAATAATACTCGATAAAATTAATTTTTTCATTTTCAAGCTCCTTTTCAAGCTCCTTTTTTAGTTAGATGAAATGAATTGAAGTTAAAAGAATAGGTGAAATAAAGAAAAAGGAACAAAGACAGATAATTGAAGCGATAGTTGCCCTATAAAATTCTCTATAATTCCATATCCGTTAACTATCGCACCGTATAATACGTAATACGTGAAAATTAGAAATAAATCATCTATTTTTAAGCTAGCCTTCTCTTTACTACTTAAAAAATTTAATGCTATTCGTTTAGAACGAACAACAAGAACGTCACACATTTAGCTACATGGAGAATGGCATTAGCCCGAGAGCCTTAATAATTTATCGATATCATGATGTCCATGAGTTCCTGCAATAAATAAGATCAATATTTAATTTTTCAGCAAGTTCCATTACGGTGTGTTTTAAAATACCCGAAAGGGTATATTGCCTTTCAGGCAGAATGTTAACTTCCTTACAAAATTCTGCCAGAGCTTTGGGGGCTTGGGCTTCAATAGTTTGTTCAAGATCGATATTAATTGGGTTGGGATAGAAAATTTATCACCATAAGCAGCTGTCGAATGTTCAATTACGTGGACGACGTTCAACGTAACTTGACTCCGTTCAGAAAATTTCCGCTGCACGTCGCATTACTTGTTTGCTGCGATGGGAAAGGTCGATGTCGGGCCAGTATATGTTTTATAGTTTATAGAGGAGATTCCTTATCATTCAGCTATCTAGCTGTCCTGGAGTGAATTACTAATTTTAACAAAATCCTCTACCGTTAGTTCTTGTGGGCGTGATTGAAAATTAATACCTATTATATGCCATTTCCATTTTTCATTGGGTATTAATTTCTTAAGCGCATTGGAGATTGTTTTTCGGCGGTAAGTAAATGCCTCTTTGACAACTGCGCTGAATTGGTTCAAATCCTTTATAGTTTCGGTTGCCGTTTTTCGGGGAATCAAGCGTACAAAAGCTGATTCTACCTTGGGAGGAGGAGTAAAAGCGTTAGGAGGAACGTTAAACAACAAAGTATTATCACAAAAAAACCGAGTCATGAGACTTAAGCGACTATAATTAGGACTTCCTACCGGAGCCGTTAATCGCAACACAACTTCTTTTTGAAGCATAAAATGCATATCTTCAATAAACTCTATTTGAGCAAATAAATGGAAAAGTAATGGGGTCGAAATGTTGTAGGGTAAATTACCTACAATACGGAGTGAGTTATTTTCGGTTTCTAAGGTTGAGAGATCAAATTGTAATGCATCCAATTGATAAATCTTCAAGTTTTCTAAGAGAGCGTATTTATTTTGTAACGAAACTGCTAGATCTCGATCGATTTCCACCAGAATTAATTTAGCGTATTCGTTGATTAAAAAATCGGTTAAGGCACCTTGACCGGGTCCAATTTCTATTATTGTGTCTTTTTTTTGAGGATGAATAGCGGAAATGATTTTCTGCAAAATAATGGGATCTTTAAGAAAATGTTGACCAAAACGCTTACGTGGCAGATGAAATCCGTTCATGCGTTCTTTGCTGCTAATTTAATTGCTGTAATTAAGCTTTTTTCATAGGCCAATCCGGTTCCTGCGAGGTCAAATGCGGTTCCATGGTCTACAGAAGTACGTACATAAGGCAAACCCAATGTCATGTTTACAACAGAGCCGAATTTTAAAGCTTTAATTGGTCCTAATCCTTGATCATGATACATTGCTAAAATAGCATCGCAACTTTCAATTGTCCGAGGTGTAAATGCAGTGTCGGCCGGGATGGGACCTATAAGTGAGAAACCCTCTTGGTTAAGAGCTTTAACAACAGGAATAATTGTTGATAATTCCTCTTTTCCTAAATGTCCATGCTCGCCTGCATGAGGGTTTACTCCACAGAGAGTAATAGTAGGTTTTTTAATTGAAAAATATTTTTTAAGACCTGCGTGCAGAAGGCGAATACATTTTTCTAAGGGTAATTTTTCAATTAAAGCAGAAACTTGAGATAATGGAACATGCGTCGTATATAAAGCTACTTTTAAGGCATCTGCTACAAAGAGCATTACAGTTTGTTCCACCTTTGCATGCGCCGCTAACCATTCGGTGTGACCAGTAAAAGGAATACCGGCATCATTTATGACTGTTTTGCTTACCGGCCCTGTTACTAGAGCTTTGTAATTTCCATTTAAACAACCCTCCGCAGCAACCCGAAGTGTTTCTAAAACATATTGCGCATTAGCGGGAGTCGGTTTTCCTATTATAGATCGAACTATCAACGGAATATGATGTATTGTCAAATTATTGGGAATTTCAAGACCAAGTACTTTTGCTCTTTCCATCAATAAAGTGTGATCGGCAATGACAACAAGAGGTATTGAAAGCTTATGTTTCGCCAGCTGGATTACAATATCCGGCCCAATTCCTGCAGGTTCTCCAGGTGTAATAACGATAGGGGTCATCAGGAATTAATGTAAATACGAACGTAAGAGGAACGACGCAATTGCTCCAACCATTGTTGCAAGGCTTTTTCAAATTTTTGTTGACAAACGGCCTGTTGATTTTGCTGATTATTAGCCCTATCTTGATTTTCTTTACCTAGTAATTTAATGAGATGGAATCCATTGGGAGCTTGTATCGGCCCCACTACATCGTTAGGTTTCATTTTGCTGATGGGGTTCACAAAGACTTGAGGAAGATCACTACTTGACCGCCATCCAAGATCGCTACTGCCTGGGTGAGCAGACATGGTAGATTCAAAACTTAATCCTTTACGAAGTTGTTTTAAAACTAAAAAGGCTTTGCCCTTTGCATGATTGATTTGAGCTTGAGTAGCACCCTCCGGCACCCGAATTAATATGGTAGCCACATGATAACGAGCAGAAGCAATTCGTGCTGGATGTTGTTTTTGAAAAGTTACGAGGTCCGATTTGCTAATAGTGATATTATTCGCCATCATTTGCTGTTGCAATTTGGAAATGAGCAATTGTTTGCGTATTTGGTTACGAAATTCCCGATAAGAAATACCTTGTTGATTAAGTTTTTCTTTGAGAGCCGATTGAGATAGCTGATTTTGAGCTGCTATTCTAGAGATGATTGCATTTATTTCTTCGTCGCTGGCTTTGATTTTATTTCGTTTAGACAACTGTAATTGCAATTTTTGATAAATCAATTGATCTATCACGTGTTTTCGAAATACTTTTTCATCGGGCATAGGAATGTGATGCTGAGTAAGTTGTTGTTTTGCGCCGGCTAAGGCGTGATTGAATTCACTTTGAGTAATAATTTCGTTATTGACTACCGCAGCAATTTGATCTAGCGGTTCCTCCTGCGTAGCGTTAAGTTCAGGAAGGGGGGGATTGTTGTGCCATGCTGGTAGTACTTATCGCAAGCAGAGATATTGCCATTAAACGGATTATTGTTTTAAACATCATTTACCTCATATCATTGGGAAGATCATATATCGTGTTAAATAACGATTGTCCTACAATAGGAGCGTTTCCAAAATCACCCAGCCCTTTCAACTCGAGCTGAATAAAATAGGTCGTATCGTAACTATTTTTAAGGCCGCTAACTGGGTCAACGATTAAGCCTGTATAAGTTCGGCGTGTAATAAAATTCAGTGCCCAGCAACACGTGTTGTATTGTACACCAACAGCGGCGACGTCGGTATGATGACGAGTGAAATCGTAGCCCCAATAGGTCCTGGCAGACCATCGGGCAGAAAGAGGCCACTGTACAGAAAGATAACTGACACTGGTGTTAGTGCTATAAATACTGCTGGGCAGGCTAATGATACTGGGGCCTACAATAGATTGACCGTTACCATGCACGAAAATATAGCCTAGGCTGACTTTACGTCTTTCATTAGCATAGCTTATTACTGTAGAAGAGTTATTGGTTTGGCGAAGGTTAGGATTCCATGCCATGTTGGTGGTTAGGGACCAGTGAAGAAAAGGATAATAAACGAGTTCGCCGACAATGGGTGAGAAATGAAAATTAAGAGGTGTGCATCCTGCAGGAAGGCAAACACGTTGATTTTCAATTAAATACATGAAACCGAGATTGGCGGTTAGGAGTGGAGCTCCGGTAATGCTATCAAAAATACGAGAGGTAAGCCCAAAGCTTACTTGATTAGCATTTTGCAGACGATCGTCGCCAGTATATTGATTCAATCCAAATAATTGCTCAAAAGCAAAAGGTAATAAGACGGTATCAAAATTAGGTAATTTATCTTGATTTTGATAAGAGACATACAAATAAAAGAAACGAGGCTCAAGCGTTTGGGTAAGGTTGCGTCCCCAGGAACTAAAATCTCGATTGAAGTAAAGCCCCGAATCAATATCAAAAATGGGCAATAAGCGACCGGCAGTTTGTATCTGACCGGGTTGAAAATGTTCGACATTATAGGCTGTTGCATCAACCCATATCTGAGGAGTGATATAGCCAGATGCAAAATAAAAAGGAAAGCTTAAACTGGGTCGCATATGGAAACGTTGCCCGATGGGTTTATCAAGTGTGAAATCGCTTTGATAACTGAAATTGATTGCTTCCGCATTAAAATTAAAGTCCATGTGTGGCGTAATATCCGGATAATATCCATCAACATTGAAGTCAGGCAGCCGAGCGTATTGATCAAGCGCAGGGGCCGAAATTTGTGAAATTAGATGGAGTGTCTGATAGGCTTGAAGCATGCCATTAAAGTGCCAATGTAATCTGCTGTACTGCAAATCAATTTGATTTAAAAGTTGATTAGAGAGGGAATTTGCATTCATTTGGCCACCTAAATCCTGGAAAAAATAAGGGTCTGTAACGTAATTTAAAATAATATTGGATGACCATTCGAAGTTAAAAGCCGTATGCTCGTTCATTGAAAAAAGGCCGCGCTGATTTTTCATATTTTTTAATTGATCAAGATAGGGCGCATAGCTGGGATTGTTAGCATAATAAGGATTAGAAAATTTGCTTAAAGTTTCTTCCCGAAACTGCTGGAAGACTGTATCGTCAGGGAGATAGCTCACATACATGTCGCCGCTACTTATGGCGCTTAAAAAGCGAAAAATTGCGTACATATTGAGACCGCGCTTGGTCATAAGTTGAGGCGTTAAGGTAAGGTCATAGTTGGGTGCCATGTTCCAGTAAAAAGGAAGAGAAAAAATCCCGCCTGCACTAACGCTAAGACCAATGCGAGGAGTTAAAAATCCCGTCTTTCGATAATTATCGATAGGAAAGTTATAGTAAGGAAAATAAAAAACAGGAAAACCATAAAACCGCAATAACGCGTTGTAGGCTTCTCCTTGGTGTGTCTGTTTATTTAACACTAATGTCGTGGCACTAAGCCACCACGCAGGGCTAGTGGGATCGCAAGTGCTGTAGGTAGCTTGCCGTAAGGTCATTACTTGGGATGCATCTCGGGTTGCCTGTTTTGCTGTTCCCCAAGCATTGAAGGGATAATTAAATTGCGGAATATAAGATTTATCATTATAGCTTCGATAGGCCAAATTTTTTAAGACCGCTGTCTTGGGGTAAAGTGTTAATTTCCCTTTATCCGCAACAATTAATTTACCGGCTTCGCGCAAACGAACATGCCCAACGAGAACAATTTTGTTAACCCGGCTAGTTTTTTCGTCTCGATATATATAGGCTTTATCAGCATTGACAATACGACCTGGCTGAGTAACAACCACGTCTTTCTGAAAAATAGATATTCCCTTAGCTGTTACAGTGGAAGAACCTCTAGCTGTAATTATGGTGGGCTCTTTTTTCACTGCAGCGGGGTGTGGAAATTCGCTTACTATCAGGGGTTCTTCAAAATAACCGTGACAAAAAAGGCAGATTCCCTCAGTAGGAATCCATCCGAGGATATTTGCAATGTGTTGTTGGAAGCCATAGCGAGACCAGCCTTCCGGTAAGGTTTCAGAAATGAGAAGTTGTTTTGATGAAGAAATTTTAGTAGCTTTGCTTGCTGTTACAGCAACACCAAGTTGCCGAAAAAAAAGCAAAGTTAGAATAAAAAAACTAAAATAAATAAATTTCTTAACTTCACTGTAAGAATTTCTTTCTAATTTTAAAGTTGTTGGAGAATGGTAACCTCTTAAATACCATTTGACCATGGTTAATAGTGAAATGAGTGTGATTATGGCAGAAAGTGTTCCTGACAAACGATTTCAAGACCTCTGTGCATGGTTGAATAAACATATGGGAATACCTATTCCAGCGAATTTCCCTTTTAGCAGGCGATATAAGTTTTCGTCGTTATTTTTGAGTGGTATTATCCTCAAGGCGACTTATATAATCATACAATCATAGATGCGCCACTTAAAAAGGAATCTTGTGAATCCTTCGTTTGCAATTGCCAAGTCATTTGAAAAATTAGGTTTAAATGTTGCTCGAATTTATAGTAACAATAAAGAAAGGGTTTTTTGTTATTAACACATTTTGGAGGTGAATTGTATGTGGATGCTCTTAATACCGAAACGGCGAATAACTTAAATATCAACGTATTTTTGATGATTTACTATTTATTCAATCTTGTCGAGAAACAGAAAATTTTTCTTTGCATCAGTATACGTTCTGATCTTTATTCCCGTGAAATGAGGTTGTTTCCCGATTGGTATTTTAAAAAATATATTTTAAAAGATATTTAAAAACTTCATTGTCTTCATTCTTTTTAAAAGAAAAAAATATTTTAGCAACTATTTTTTTAATTGTTAATTGGGTTTGATTTATCGCAGCTCCAAGTATGTGTACATCGGGATTACCATTTCGCGTATAATTTAATGGTTATGGCCGGACCAGCATCAGCCGAGAATTTTAGATTTTTAGGATGCGCGTTTGGGGCCTGTAACTTATAATTTACTCTTTTTATTTAGGAGATTGTTATATCGATTGGCCGGCCCGAGCAAGTTGAGCGATGGGTATTACAGTTTCATCGTCAAGTCTGCGAAGAAGGGGTATTAAAAGATCGAAATCCAGAACAATTTTTGCGCTTGTTTGATTGGATCGGTTTACAACGGCATTTAATTGGCCTTTTTGCTCTATTGAATGAACGAGATCAGAAACCAAATTATTTGCAATATATTCCAAGAGTGATACGGTATGCGGAAATCGTGTGCGGACGCTATTCCGAGTTGAAAGAACTAAAGCCCTTGTTTCAGAAGCAGTGGTTAGATTGAATTGACGAGAGGCATCATCAGTCCTAGATAAAGAGAGATTAATATAAGCAATGATATTGGCATTAGCAGCGGGCCACGATTCTCGGTTGAAACCTTTAACAAATAGTATTCCTAAGCCTTTATTATCTGTTGGTACTGAGAGGTTAATAGAACATAATTTGAAAATGTTAAGCGTGGCGAATATTCACGAAGTGGTCATTAATATTTTTCATCATGCTAATAAAATTATGGATTGCTTAGGTAATGGCGAACGTTACGGAGTAACAATTTATTACCCTTATGAACCAAATCCTTTAGGAACAGGCCGTGGTATTTTTTTCAAGCCTTACCATTATTAGGAAACGAACCGTTTATTGTCGTAAGTGCCGATATCTGGTGTGATTTTTCATTGGATTAAAACTTCCTAAATTCTAAGGCGGAAGTGCATCTTTTTTTAGAAAATCCCGATTACCCTCCGGAAGGGGATTATGCATTGACGCCAGAAGGCAAAGTTGTTTTTGATGTACCTAAGCTGACCTATGCGAATATTGCTAAGCTCCAATCCGAAATTATTTGCTAATTGCCAACGCGATCCCCCTCTCAATTATTTACTGAGGCTATTTCTCGACAGGGCCGCTAGCGGAGAACTCTCTATCAGGGGAAATGGTTCAATGTAGAAACTTACAGGAGAATTAGAACGATTAAGAAAAGCGATTGGTTAGCCATTTTCCAATTGCTTTGATTTCCTCATAACATACCTGATGACCGATCGGATACTCATGCCATTCTACAGGATAACCTAGTTGATTCAAGAGTTGGAAAGTTTGTTTTCCTAAAGTGAGAGGAAGAACGGGATCTGAGTCCCCATGAGCGATAAAAATGGGTATTTGTTGATTAATAACATCACTCACTTCTGCTGCCAATTGGTCCGCGAGAGGAAGATAAGTCGATAGAGCAATGACACCCGCGAGTGGTTTTGAATACCGAAGGCTAGTATAAAGAGCCATCGCGCCACCTTGAGAAAACCCAGCGAGAACGATACGATGACTTGGAATACCCTCAGTAACTTCTTTTTCAATTAAATGATTAATGGATCGTTGGGTCTGAGCTATACCTTCTTCGTCTTCACGTGTGAGATCAACGAGACTATAAATGTCATACCAAGCGCGCATTTGCATCATGGCATTTATTGTGATTGGTCTTATAGGAGCGTGGGGAAATATAAAACGAAGGTGAAGATCTTGTGGCAAGGCTAACTGGGGTATAATATCAGAAAAATCATGCCCATCAGCGCCTAACCCGTGCAACCAAATCACACTGCCTACGGCCGCTTTAGTGGGAGGTATCGTAATGCTTTCCATCGTAATGCTTTCCAAAGAATTATTCATATCCATTTACTAATTACTAATATATATTATATATTATTTCAATTATGAAAAAAATCATCCTTATTTGTGCTTCTTTAATCCTCACTGGTTGCGGAGCTCGAGGGCCTTTATATTTACCACAAAAAACTGACTCAACCCAACAGTCGAAAGATAGCCAAAATCGACTAAGTCCCACATTCGTAGGGAATCGCTAATACGATGAAAATTAATTTCACAAAGATGCATGGATTGGGCAATGATTTTGTGGTGATCGATGCTACGAAACAGCCTTTTCAAATGACGACTTCTCAAATCCAAAAAATGGCAAATCGTCGCTTAGGGGTGGGGTTTGATCAATTATTAGTTATTGAACCTCCTAAAGACCCTACCGTTGATTTTCATTTCTGTATTTTTAATGCGGACGGAAGCGAGGTAAGTCAGTGTGGAAACGGTGCTCGTTGTATTGCTCGATATATTCGTGCCAATCAACTTACAGAGCGAGATGAATTGCGGGTTTCTACCCTGAAGGATATTTTGGAACTCAAAATCCAATCAGACGATAAAGTCTCAGTTAAAATGGGGGTTCCTCGATTCGATCCTGCTAACATTCCCTTTATAGCACCTAAAACTGCCAATTTTTATGACCTGGAAATCGATAATCAAAAGATAAAATTAGGTGTAGTCAATATTGGAAATCCACATGCGATAATTCCAGTAAATACTATCGATGCGCTACAAGTATCGAAGCTCAGTCCCCAATTAAGCATTCACGAGTGTTTTCCGGAAGGTACGAACGTGGGGTTCATGCAAGTTATTAATGCACAAAACATTCGCTTGCGGGTATATGAACGCGGCGCCGGAGAAACCCTAGCTTCTGGTAGCGGCGCTTGTGCAGCAGTGGCGGTAGGTCGGCGCTCAGGTTTGTTACAGGAACGTGTTGTTGTTAATCAGCCCGGCGGAAGCCTTATCGTTGATTGGCAAGGTCCTTTAACTCCGGTCATCATGACAGGTCCAACAGCCACCGTTTTTTGTGGTGAGTGGTCGGATTAGCTTGCTATAGTATCCTTAATTGAATATTAAGAATTCCGGCAACCAATTTTCGAACAAAAATTAGCTTGTGTGTTTTACGGTTTGGTATAGAATGTGTGAACTTTTAAGGCCCTTGGAGGAGGTGGCAATGGCAGTACCAAAAGCAACTACTACGAAAATGAAGACTGCAGTTGTAGATTTTTTACCTTATAAGTTAAAAAAGGGTGAAGAATATATGAATGAAAAGCAAAAACATCATTTCCGTAAAATTCTGCTTCAATGGAAAAAACAACTTATGGAAGAGGTCGATTCTACAGTGGGTCATTTAAAGGAAGAAGCGAACGTCTATGCTGATCCGTTAGATCGTGCTAGCCAGGAAGAAGGGTTTAATTTAGAACTACGAACCCGCGATCGTGAACGCAAGCTTATTAAAAAAATTGAGCAATCCTTAGATTCAATTGAAGAAGGTGAGTACGGGTATTGTGAAGATTGCGGTGCAGAAATTGGTATTCGACGCTTAGAAGCACGTCCTACTGCGAGTAAGTGCATAGACTGTAAGACTTTTGAAGAGATCCGAGAAAAACAGTCCGGTGGATAAACTTTTTATTCGTAACCTCAAAATATCTGCCCAGGTTGGTGTTTTGCCACACGAAAAAACCTCGTCGCAGAGAATTGCTCTCGATGTTGTTTTGGGTATCGACAGCAAACAAGCCTGTAGGTCCGATGATCTTAATTCCACTATTGATTATGCAAGGGTCCGAAGTAGCTTAATTGAATTTTTTAGCAATCGACGATTTAACTTAGTCGAAACGTTGGCGAATCGTTGTGCCGATTTTCTTTTTTCTCAATTTCCCATACATTGGCTTCGGTTGAGTATTATAAAATTGTCGGTGTTTGATGATGCCGATGGTGCTGGAATAAGCATTGAGCGTATGCGAGAAACTATCTCTGCGGATCAAACTCTCTAAGATAAACAGCTTTGCTTTGAAATCTAAAGGGCTATAAAGACAGCTCTTTCCTATGGTATTATTTTTCAGCCGAAGGGGAGTTTTGTTACCTAAATCCCCTCAAAGAGAGGAAACATTTACTCCAAGAGAGGAGACATTTAATAGTTAGTGACGTTCTTAGTGAGTATATGGTGTTAATCATAGATCGGCTTTGTTAGAGATTCGAGAAAAGCTAGTATTCAATGCTAATTTGATATCCTCGGATCTTCGCAGTTTATTGACGCGTAAGGCAGTCAATGAGGTCATCCTATTATTTACTTATCTACGTGTAATCGCACTGAAATTTATACCGCGGCAGAGGAGGATTACCACTATCCTTAAATAGTTATCGAACCAATCAATCCCAATTAGCAAATACCGATATAGTATCCGTTTGCTACAGTTATCGAGATTTAGAAGTGGTTAAGCATCTTATTCGGGTCGATAGTAGTTTGGATTCCATGATTGTGTGGAAGGAAGTCCCGCAGATATTTGGTCAGATGAAACAAGCTTTCAGATGAAACAAGCTTACGGAGTTTCCTGTCAGGAAGGTGTGCGGTAGGCCCAGAATTAAAGCACTTATTTTTTTGCTGTTTTTGCTGCGAGTAAGCGCATCCGTAATCAAACGGGAATGGGATGAAGCCAACCCCGGGTTTCTTTAGCGTACGTAGTGGTGCAATTAGCTAAGCGAATTTTTTCTCGAATCGCGGATTGCTAAGTATTGTTAATTGGTGTTGGTGAAACAAATTGAGTTGCTTTGTTCGCATCTGCAAAGGCAGGAGGTATGCTGTTTTATTGCCAATCGAACCTTGGCCGCAGGCTCAACGATTGTCGGACGCTTACCAAGCTCAGGTGCTTTGCATAAGTGATATTCCTGCTTGTACGGAAAGTACGGACATTGTTATCAGTGCTACCGCTAGTGAACTCCCTTTAATAGGAAAGGGGAGAAGTTGAAAGAGCTTTGCGCCAACGTAAACACCGACCACCTATTTTTATCGCAGCTTTGGGGCTGTGCCCCGGGATATCAAACTGGGAAGTAGGAGAGCTGGAAGATGTGTATCTTTATAATTTGGCAGAACCGACTTTCAGCAAGCGTGTCAAGCAGAATCGATGACAGAAATGCCAAGCCATGCACTACATGCGCCAATTACAGGTTCAAAAGGCCGGCGAGGTAATTCGTCAATTTCGTGAACGACTTGGTGATGGACAGGAAATCCTGAAGCGGCGATCACTTATATGGCGCACAATTTAACGAATAAAATACTCCATCAACCGACAGTAAAATTGCGTCAAGCTGCTTATGAAAAACATATGCAATTATTGTTGTCCGCAAAAGAATTGTTTGATATTTAAATTCCATGATGAAAACTTCTCTCCTTAAAAAACTAAAAATTCTAAGCTTTCGCTATAGTGAGATTGGCGGATTACTGAGCGATCCCAGCGTGATGAGCAATCAAAATCGCTATCGAGAATTAGGAAAAGAGTATGCACAATTAGAACCTATTGTAAAATGTTTCCAAGCTTATGAAAAAAATAATGAGGCTATTGAATCGGCCCAAGAAATGATTGCCGAAAAAGATCCTGAGTTAAAAAAATTGGCTGAAGAAGAGTTAGAGCAATTAATTATTAAACAAGATAAATTAGAAGATCAATTAAAAATTCTCTTAATTCCTAAAGATCCTAATGACGAGAAAAATATTTTTCTCGAAATCCGTGCAGGAACGGGCGGGAACGAAGCAGCAATTTTTGCGGGAGATTTGTTTCGTATGTATGCGCGCTACGCGGAAAAGAAAGAATGGCATATGACCATCGTATCCGCTCATGAAGGCGAACACGGTGGATTTAAGGAAGTAATTGCTCGAATTGTTGGCGAAGGGGTTAATTCTCAATTAAAATTCGAGTCGGGGGCTCATCGGGTTCAACGAGTTCCATTGACAGAATCGCAGGGGCGGATTCATACCTCTGCTTGTACAGTGGCGGTGATGCCCGAGGTGGAAGAGATTGACAAAATCAAGATTAATTCCGCTGAATTGCGCATTGATACTTTTCGGGCTTCTGGCGCTGGTGGACAGCATGTAAATCGAACGGATTCAGCAATTCGTATTATCCATATCCCTACTGGGGTGGTGGTGGAATGTCAGGATGAGCGGTCGCAGCATAAAAATAGAGCTCGCGCAATGTCTCTATTGCAATCAAAATTATTAGCCGCAGAGCGGTCGAAACAAGAACAAGAACAAGCCACCAAGCGAAAATTTCTGGTTGGTAGCGGTGACCGTTCTGAAAGAATTCGTACTTATAATTTCCCACAAGGGCGAGTTACCGATCATCGAATCAATTTAACGCTGTACCAACTCGATGAAGTCATGGAAGGGGATTTAGATCCTGTCATCGGTCCTCTGATTCACGAATTGCAAGCAAAACAATTGGCTGAATTATAAGCGGGGAATGAGATGAAAATGGACGATCAAATGGTTTCAATTAAGGAGATGATAGATAA
Source organism: Coxiella-like endosymbiont (assembly GCF_030643785.1). NCBI lineage: Bacteria > Pseudomonadati > Pseudomonadota > Gammaproteobacteria > Legionellales > Coxiellaceae > Coxiella-like endosymbiont. Next base: position 465,898 of record NZ_CP094378.1, read on the forward strand.
AATAGCGCAGCAATTAATGGGTTCAGAAACTGCTAAATTGGATGCCGAAATACTCGTAGGTAAAGTTCTAAAAAAATCGCGTACCGAATTGTTTGCTTATTCCGAAACACTATTAACTAAAAAACAACAGAAACAAATAATGGAGTATGGGGAGCGTCATCTTGCTGGTGAACCAATCGCTTATATTGTAGGGAACAAAGAATTTTGGTCTTTAAATTTGACAGTGACGCCGGATGTTCTTATTCCCCGTCCCGAAACGGAAATACTTGTGGAACATATTTTAAAGCTGTTCCCGGAAAATGAGGCAATTCGAATTGCTGATTTAGGAACAGGCTCGGGTGCAATTGCTTTAGCTCTTGCTTGGGAACGGCCGTATTGGCAAATTGATGCTACTGATAATTCATCAAAAGCGTTAAAAGTAGCTAAAACTAATATAAGGTGTTATAAAATAAAAAATATTAATTTATATTTGGGTGAATGGTGTAAGGCTTTGCCTCAGCGTGATTATCACGTTATTGTAGGAAACCCACCTTATATTCCCGATGGAGATAAACATCTTCAGCAATTAAAATATGAACCTCGAGAAGCTTTAGCTGGTGGTCTAGACGGCTTATCGGCAATTAGGATTATTATTGAAGAAACGCAAACATACTTAAAAACCGGAGGTTGGTTGTTGTTAGAGCATGGATTTGATCAGTCCGAAAAAATTAGTATTCTTATGCAAGATGTGGGTTATCAAGTAGTTAAGGATTATAAAGATTTGGCAGGTTTGGCGAGAATGGTCGTTGGAAAAAATAATTTTGAATTAATGAAATCTCCAGTTGGCGAAAAAATAGATGTCTTATTAATTAATCTTGGCACACTCGATGCTTCCACCTCATCGGCAGTACGACGATATTTAAAACAATTTCTCTCAGATCCATGAGTGATCGATTTACCAAAACCCCTACGTTGGCTAATTTTGAATTTTTTTATTTTTCCGATCCGGCCGAAATATTCAGCCTAATTATATCGAAAGATTTGGACTTCCCAAGGTGGTTCACCGCTATTAATTCATAGTCGAGCATTTTGCAAAGAGGTGGCAAAAAACTTAGGAGGGGATTTTTGCATAGCCTTAAGAATGCGCTATGGACAAATCTTCTATTGACACCCCCGGCCTTGCAAAAATTGCAAGCTGCTGGTTACAGGTAAATTGTGGTTTTATCCTTGTTTCCATAATTTTCTTCATCGGCGACAGAATCTGCTTTATTTAAGGTGCAAACTAAAAGTAAAGATAAAAATTTCACTGTTATCGATCGGTTTTTTGACGAGCCAGACTATATTAGACTATATATTAGACTATTATATCAGACTATCAGACTATATTAATAGTTTAATTGCGCTAATTCGAGAAAATACTCGTAATTTTCAAGCAAATTATTTTTTATTTAGCTAACATGGTCTTCCTGACAGACATTTAAAGAGTCTTTTCACATTAGATTTCTGTGATCGACAGAAGGAATGTCCATCTGTTTCAACTTTAAATAGTAATTGTTATCGTGCTCAATATTTTATGACGTCTCATTTGCTTTGATCGCTAGCCAATTAAATTTAAGGTCTACCCATTATGGAGTTGCTTTCCAGTCGCGGCTGGGGTCGAACGGCGTGGATACACCACCCTTATACTGATCATTATTTAGTAGAATTAACAAAAAAGAGAATTAAAAAATTAGTTGTCATTTACCCCTCGTTTGTTGCAGACTGTTTGGAAACTTTAGAAGAAGTTAGTATTCAGGCCAATGCTCAATGGAAAGAATTAGGTGATAAGGAATTGCAGTTAATTCCTTCCTTAAATTTTCATCCTCAATGGGGTAAAGGCAGTTGCCGATATGATTAGAAAGCAGGTGATAACTCGTATATAAAAAAAGGAATAACTTTGCTTGAAGTTATTTTGGCAATTATAATCAGTGCTTTAAAATTACATTCAGCATTCGTTATTTTATGATGGTCGAACTCAACTATAAAGTGGAGCCAACGATAAAGCGAATAAAAATTTTATCTCAGGAGGCAAGTTATTAATGGCTACAGATGCAGCATCAAGCTGATTTTTGATCCGGAATACAGCAATTGACAATCCTAAATTGCAAGCGGTTGGTTTAATTACTGGAGCCGATTTGATAGATCTATGGGGTGGAAAAATCACCCTCCAGCCGGGAGAAGATACTCCAGAATATGTAAAAATTATCTTTAACGACATCCCCTACTAAAGCTAAAGGAGTTGCTTGAACCTTTGGCAGAAGATGCGCAAGGTTCCACATCGTCAAAGCGATAAAAGGGCTTGTTCAGGGTTAAGTTATTTTATAGAGTTGTAATTATGTTGAAAATTGTTTTAGCAAGTCAAAATGAAGGAAAATTGGTAGAAATACAAGATTTATTAAAGAGTCTTGAAATACGATTTATTCCCCAGACAAAATTGGATATTCCCTCGGTAGAAGAAACCGGAACAACCTTCGTAGAAAATGCTATTATTAAGGCGCGTCATGCAGCAAAGTATTCAGGCCTCCCTGCTTTAGCTGATGATTCTGGCTTAATTATTACTGCTTTGAATTCGGCGCCAGGGGTCTTTTCTTCTCGATATGCGGGTGATAATGCAACCGATTCAGATCGAATGCAAAAAGTTTTAAAAGAACTAGAGAACGCAGATAGTCCTGATCGTAGCGCGAGTTTTCATTGTATTTTAGCTTTAATAGAAAATGAAACGGATCCGGCACCTCTTATTTGCCATGGAGTGTGGGAAGGAGAAATTGCCTATGAACCCAAGGGAAAAAATGGATTCGGTTATGATCCCATTTTTTATATCCCTTCCCATCGTTGTACTGCTGCTGAGCTAGACTTCAAAGAAAAAAATATAATTAGCCATAGGGGTCAGGCTCTTCAAGAATTAGTGGCTATTTTGACAAATGCTTTTTTAGCCTAGCTTGAGATAGATGCCGCCTTAACTGACTAATACACTGACGCGAACTACCAAATTTGAAAAGCTGGTATCTATTGAACAAATATTTTATTCATAATAGAATGAATTTCACATTTGGGATAGCAGCTTCTGACAAGAAAATACCTCGAATTTCTTAACAGAGATCAATTTTATCAATAGATTAAGTGTTCATATGAATTATTACCGCGGTTTTTCCATTCTGAGGATTCTGATTTTATTTTTGCCCCTTGCTTATGCTGGGAGGTTCTGAATATCCTAAAAATAAGTCTGGCGTTATGACCAGCAATGCAGAAGGTTACTTTAATCTCATAATTTAATAATTTAAGAGTGGAAATCCTACAAAAGTGACCGTACGCGGTATTCTTCGGAACCAGTGCATATTCATCGAACCAATCATACGCTTTTATTCAAGCCTCTTTTGGTTATACCCATCCTATTAAAAAGCCCCCGACAATCACAGTAGCAACATCGGATTTAACGAAAATGCTAAACAGTCAGGAAATGTCATCCAAATAGCTTGGAGGGAATGAAGGACGTAGTTCTTTTTCTAATTTACTTGGAAACTGCTAATGGGAGATTCCCCCAAGTCCACTACACAACTCATTTGCATCTGGTGGCAGTTTATGGGTACAAGCGGTTAAATTAAATAGCGTGAGCCCTAAAATAGCAAGAGTCATAGAAACGATAACTCGACGAAATGATGGTTTCATGGGTTCCTCAATAAAACTGATTTGATGAGACTGTGTAATTTTAGCCAGAAATATCGCTGCTAATCTAGATTTGTTCAATAGTTATTTATTCAATAGTTTTTGTTTATCGCTTTGAGCTTAGAGGGGGAGCAAATGTGCAAAGAGCCACGCTAATCGAGTGTTTTGGCGATAACGTTTAAGTCCGATTGCTAAGACTACTACCGCGAAAAGTACGATAGGCCATAAATTGGGAACGATTTGTTGCCGGCCAGGTATTTTCTTTTAATAAAATTCCCGCGTAATACGTAAAAAATGCGTAAACGGTGAAACTTGCTTAAGGCATTAAGCCCACTTGGGCATTCTAGAAAAAGGAAACATGAAACCCAACAATAAAATTTAGGACAAAAAGAAAAAAGCAGATTGCATTGTTTTTAATTAATTTTTGACTATGCTATAAAATGTAAGATCTACCGATAAATTGCCTCCCATAAATGGAGGGGTGCTGAGAAGCAATAGAATAATACTTCCTTCCACTGAAATGCCAAATAAATAGCGTGCTGCTACTAAAATAATAAAGACTTGAATATATCCTAACAATAATGTAGGGAGTGATTTTTCCTACCATGACTTCCAGTGGTCGCACTAGCGTAGCTAAAAGACTTTCTAATGTGCTCCGTTCGCGTTCTCTGGTATTGGCTAAACTGGTGATTAATACCATTATCATTGTTAATTATCCCTAATAAACCTCGAACGATATTATATTGGGTAATTATTTTCGGGATTATATTTTTGATGAAGAACAAGATCGATAGGCAGTGTAGAAGCACGGAGATTTTCAAGAGGTGCTTTAAAGAGAGGATTAAAAAAACGGTTGTTGTTAATTTCGGCACTGCCGCTCATTGGCCGCTACTACTAATGGATCGCTGGCATCCCCTTCAATTGAAATTTGTGGTCGTAAGCCGCGAAGAATTAATTTACGTGTGAAATCAGGAGGAATATTGACGATGAATAACACCTTACCTTCAGCCAATAGGGTATTCGCTTACAAGAGCTGTCAGTAAATGTTTAGGATTGTTATTAATGGCAAAACCAAATAAGATTAGTTGAATTAGAGGAATACCGATATTCATGGTAAAGGTTAAACGATCATGCTACATTTGGAGAATTCTTTTTTCTAATTGCTTTTTTCTAATTGGTTGATTGGTGCTGTACTGACATGTAAAGCACTTTCAAAGGTAGCAACTAAGTCTACGGTGGGTAAGGTCTTTAATTTTGCTGCTAATTCTACGAGATTTTTTCCAAAGATTTTCCATGTCGATAAATGGGAATCTTCAATAATTAAATGAGCAATACCCTAAGCGAGTATGCGGTCATAAGCAATGTAAGCAAGCCGAATGCATCGTTCAGCTCCATCCATATAATGGGTAATAACTAGCGTTGTAATTTCTCGTTTCGCTAAATAATTAATATGATCGTAGAATTCGCGACGAGCTTTATAGGATTAACTCCCGCGATTGGTTCGTCTAATAGCAATAATTTGGGACGATGAATTAGTTCTGAAGAAAAAGCTAGACGTTGTTTCCAACCACCGGATAATGTTCCTGCTAATTGCTCGCTCTTATCCATTAACCCTAATGCCTTAATACTTCGTTTCATAAGAGTTTTGCGATTTTTCATTCTATATAATCTTGCGACGAAATTTAAATTTTCTGCCACACTTAGATCTTCATACAAACTAAAACGTTGCGTCATGTATCTCGATTGTCTTTTAATTTCTGATTATTCTGTAATAACATCATAACATAGGCATTGTACGGAGCTAGAATCGGAAACTAATAGGACCGCGTAACACACGAATAGTCGTCCGTTTTCTACCTCTTTAGGTCTCCTAGGAAACCAAAGATTTCTCCTTTTTTGACTTGTAAATAAGCGTTAATAACGGCTCTAATTCCATCAAATGATTTATTTAAATTTTTAACATCTATGGCATAAGTTGGATTAGTCATGATGTTTTTCCATTCTTACACATATCTGCACGGGTTGTCTGGCATGAAAGCGAAGAGCTTCATTTTTAGGAATGAAACGTTCAACACGATATACTAATTTTGCTCGTAATTTCTCACTATAGATCACTGATGAAGTATATTCTGCTCCTGGAGAAATATAAGTGACTTTTGCTTAATGCATTTCCACAGCTATCGCATTTAAAATCGACGAAGCTACCTAATCCTAACTGGCTCAATAGGGGTTCTGGTATATAAAAAATTAATTTTAATATTATTTGCGGAAAGTAAAGCAGTAACAGGTTCTCCTGTAAGCACTATTCACCAACTTTAAAGAAGGTATCAAAAATTTTTTCCGCTCTAGGAGGTGGTGCCACACAGTCTTTTGATCAAGTTGCCAAATTAATTTGATTAAATTCGCCTGTACAGCATCTACGCAAGCCTGCTAGGCGAGAATAGCATGTTTTCTTTCACCCTAATTAGTTTCTATTAAATTCGCTTCGTGTTGCTTAACTAATTGCTTTTTCGCCTTATAGTCAGTAGCTGCTTAGTCAAGTTCATCTTTAGAAATGGCCCTCACTTGATAAAGCTTTTGAAAAAGCGAATATACGTTTGCTCTGCATAAGTGATGTCGGCAATAGCCTGTTCACGTTGAGCAATAATACGCTCTAAATATTATCTAGCGCTCGCCTCTGATAATATTTTCAAGATTTTCTTTTTGTCGGGTAAGCTCTGCTTTGCTTGTTGTAGCTCAGATTGTTGGGGTTCGGAATCAAGAATAAAGAGCGTTTGGTTGACTTTTGCCTGGTTGCCACGATAGATAGGTAATGATTTTAATACGTCTGATTGGAGCAGCCTGTCAATAGTAATAAATAGAAAAAAGAGATAAATTGATCGAATAAATGGCTTCCAGCTGATTTAATACGATTTTGAATAGTGGTGAGACTAACAATTTGGAGTTTTTCCTTAGGAAATTATTTCGCTAGTTTCGTTAAAGCTAAAGCAGCCTCTTCTTTTGTGTCAAAGTGACTGTACAATAATTCATACCACCTTTTCTGATCACGTAGATAGGAATAATAAAGAGCATTTCCATCTAATCAATATTCTTTAGAAAGTGAAAATAAATCTTCCTTATGGAAACTGATTTTGATGCGAATACTGTTGTAATTGGTGATAGGAAATTCCAAGAGGAGAATCTCATCTAAAGAATAGTGGAGCTCCTTAACATCGGTTGAAGATGCAGTTTTTTGAGCAATGGTTTTTGAAATTGTTAGTTTTACAGAGGTGGGGTAGCGCGCGGTTGTTTTTTTTGAATTGGCAGAAAATTCGCTAGGTGGCTTCTTTATTAAGGATAACTCATTAAAAGTTAATCGATAATATTCATTTCCCTGCTGAAATAAAACGCCTTCACTTATTGATTGAGATAATACGAGTTCCATTGGCTAATCGAGCGTTAGAGGTGATTTTGAGGTAATGACCCTGGATTAAGAAGGGTAGCACTATATTCAGAGCTTGGTGGTCTAAATAGGCTTATTAGTTTTAATTCAATCGAAAGAATTTCTTGTAATTCTTGTGATTGCTTAAAATTACCATGCTTAAAAGTATTAATCGATCTTTGCAGCGCCAATCGAATGGATCCGTGCCAAGAATGGACAGAGGAAAGTAATTTCTTTAAATCTTGCCGTAGCAGCCGACCACGTTGATTTTGTCCATGCCAGATCGCGTATAAAATTAAGATTAACGTTCAGTGTGTATTCTGTAATTCTAGTTGGTTCAAGCTGCTTGAATAAGGGACTGCGCTGTTAATCCGTTCTACAAATGCTACGAAGAGATGATCAGCAAAATTAATATCCATAAATAATTTCTCTAAGTGAAATTAAGAATTAACTTCTTGCATATACTCTTGAAAATTATGCAAGATAGAACGTAAAATACTGTATTTTGTTCCTGCTGTTTACGAATCGTATTTTTTTAAAGTAATTTTGTGTAACTCGCGCTCCTCTTCCAACCTAAAAGTAGAAATTACTTTATTGCAATGGGCTAATTTTTCTTTAATTTCTTCTGTGAGTTGATTGCGCGGCAAGGTCAATAATTGAATAGCTTGAACCAAGGCTCGTGAGGCTTTTTGTGAACGATGAATGACGCGATTGTTTTCAATTTCGTAATTTTCTGAAAATTCTCTTAAATATTAAGCAAAATGTCCTACTCCCGAATAGGAATAATAACTTGCACTACCACTATTTAGGTTTCTTTCAATATCCTTTACAATTAGGTAATCGGTACAATATTAAGTAACCGGTACAATAAAGTGCAATTTTTTTCGAAGAGTTTCGAGGTTGTTCTTCAGGTTCAATTGAGTGAGCTTGGTGATTTGTTCCGTTTGTGGCAAATACCTGTGTAACATTTGATAGTAAATACTAATGGATTTTTTCATGGTGTCAGGAAATATTGTCATAGTACTCCGTCCTCTTTTCTTTCCATTTTCTATTTTTCATTTTGTAACCATCGTACAGTGAAGAGTAACGTTGAGTAACAGTATATCTTAATTACCTTCAAGATAATATGAATTACAAATTCTAAAACAAATATATCAAATATATATTTTTAGTATGTATTTAGGAAGAAGCGGGAAATAGTTCAGTTGTGAGAAAGAGAAAATATGAAAATTAAGTAAGTTAATTTTGATTCCCTTAACTCCCTTAATCTTAGCTAACAGCTGCTTGGAAACTCAAGAGCCCGTTAACGTCTCCAGTACTGATCATAATTACGCCAACGGGCGCTATTATGGTGCACATCTTTGTGCCTATTCTAAATTTGAATTCGTGCCTGTTTTGAATTCGTGCCTGTAAAGCTCGGAGATCCGGAGATATATGGTCACAATTGTTTCCCAATGAGCGCCGAGCGTGAAATGGTTAAGCGCCTTAACCGAAAACCAAATACTCCCTTAAGTTTTCGTAGTTGGATCGTAGTCCCCACTAACTTATCAGAAATAAACTATTTAGATTTGTCGCCCTTTCCAGCTACTATCAAGCGAACTCGAACTAATAAAAAATTAGTGATAGTAAATTTAGGGGCCTTCAGGCTTATGACGCCTACGATAAGGACGGGTATTTGGTTCATTGGGGATCGCCCTCGTTTTAGGCAGCAAAGACTAGTGTTCGGATATCGGTCGAGTTTGTAATACCCTTTACCGGGAACCTTCCAAATTTTTCGTAAAGGAGGGGGAATGACTGTATTTTCCCCAATACCCTGTTGAAACGGAAAAGAGGAGGGAGTACACTTTGCCTACTGTATGTCTTATTTCCGAGAGGATACACCCTTCATGGCTCTACCTTTCCAGATTTTCACGCGAGCCATGGTTGCATTTGCCTTTTTTCGAAAGTGGTCCCATGATGTCACAGTATCTCTCATGCGTAAGTGTAGGATTCTCGTTCTCTTTCTTGACTGGGGAGGCAACATCTTCTAGTGTCGGGTCATGAATCTACAATTCTCATGGCACCAACAACATGAGACTCCCCAACGCGCTATAGTCAGACTATGAGGGGGATTGGTTAATAATGTATTCCGGCTCCTTAACGCAACGTTTGCGTCACTTCACCTTAGTCCGCATTCAACACCGACTCACCCGTGATGTGTTTGAAATGTCCCAAGAAAAAGAACGGACTGTTTTTGAAAATACTTTTCTCGGCATAATGAAAGAGCGGCAATTTGGACTCGACGTTCGTTATTTTATTTTGGTGGAAGTTCTTTGCTCGTAAGTGAAATATTTTTGCCAATTTTATTTTCTAATGTGCCAATTGATAACGATTAATTTGCGCCGACAACTGCCTCATTATTTTTATTTGATGCGTTTTGATAAACCTATCGGGATTTTTTTATTACTGTGGCCCACATTATGGGCGCTATGGATTGCTACCCATGGTCATCCCCCTTAAAGCTAGCAAGTGTTTTTATTTTCGGCGTTGTTATCATGCGTGCCGCAGGGTGCGTAATCAATGACTTTGCGGATTGCAATCTCGATAAATATATCCGCCGTACTCAAGATCGACCGCTGGCTATCAGAGTCGTGAGTCTTCTGGAGGCAATAGGGCTATTTATTTTTTTATGTTTTATTGCGTTCGTTTTAGTTTTGCTATTAAATCGTCTAACGCTTAAATTAGGGATTTTAGGAATTTTGCTTGTTGTTATTTATCCTTTCTTAAAACGATTTACTTATCTGCCCCAATTATGGTTAGGCATGTCATTTGCCTGGAGTATCCCGATGGTTTTTGCTGCTCAACAAGGGAACGTCCCTGCAATTGCTTGGTTGTTGTTTCTTCCGGCTGTGGTATGGTCCATTGCTTATGATACGCAATATGCAATGGCGGATCGGGAAGATGATCTTAAAGTAGGTGTAAAATCAACTGCTATTTTATTGGGAAATTATGATCGAATCATTATCGCACTTTTACAAATGGGTATGTTGATTACGCTTAGTATTTTGGGTTGGTATTTAAGCTTTAATTATTTATTTTATTTAGGATTGGTGGCAGCTTTTGGATTAATGATTTACCAGCATGTTTTAATCCGAGGGCGAGAGCCAAAGCGGTGTCTTGAAGCCTTTTGCAATAATAATTGGGTGGGGTTTTTCATTTTTCTGGGTATTTTTCTTACTTACGTGCGATAATTGATTGATTTGTTCCCATTATATACGATACGGTAAAGTAATGGTTTGCTAAGCTGTGTGGATTTATAGCATAATGGGGCTCGTTTTGTTAGTGATTATTATCATGAGATGGTACTCGCGAGCATTAAGAACTATTAGACAATCTTATGAAAAGAAAACTCATTGACTTCACTGCGGTTCTTCTTTCTTTAATTATGCCGTCCCTCTATGCAGATAATCTTATTCAAGTTTATTGCCAAGCATTAGAGAAAGATCCCACTTTTTTAAAAGCACACGCGGGCTGGTTATCGGTTCAGCAAGATTTACCCATTGCAATGTCAGGAACTGGTGCGCCGGGCTCCGGTTTATTCCCTTATGTGACGATCACTGGATCACTTACACGAACTCATCAGAGAATTAGTTTGGGTCCTACTACTACTAATAGTGCGAATAGTGCGAGTGGGTATTTTAACCAAAATGGTTATTTAGTGACCTTAACCCAGCCGATATTTAATTACGCCACTTGGAAATCGATCAGCCGTGCTCATCTTACGGTAAAAGCGGCGACAGCTACATACATAGCTGCTGCTCAAGATTTAATGTTTCGGACAGCCCAAGCTTATTTTAATGTCTTGAATGCTTACGACCAATTGCAATTCATACTCGCTCAAAAAGAATCTTTTCTTCATCAGTTGATAACCACGGAAGAGAAATTTAAAGTGGGTTTAATCGCCATTACCGGAGTTTATGATGCCCAAGCCAGCTACGACCAAGCAGTGGCTCAAGAAATTCAGGATCGCAATAATTTGGCTAATCAACTTGAAAATTTACGTGCCATCACGGGAAGGGGGTATAGATCACTGGCTGGGTTGAAAAAAACAATCCCATTGGTAATACCCTATCCCAGGAATATTAATGCGTGGACAATAATTGCTGAGCGACAAAGTTATTCTATCCAATCAAAGTTGTACACCATGCTGGCACAGCGGGAGTTGGTCAAACAAACTGCCGCAGGTTGGTATCCAGCTTTAACTGGCGTTATCACACATGGGACCAACCAACAAGGTTTTCCTCCTAGTCTTAGCGGGCCTACGCCCGCTGCTGAAGCTGGTTTTATAAATACGACCACAACGACAATGAGTGGTGGTCTTAATTTAAATTTCCCTATTTTTCAGGGTGGATATGTGATCCATTCTACTCGGCAGGAAGAATATAATTATCTCTCTGCTAGCCAACAGCTGAATCTTAGCCATCGGCAGGTGGTACAGCAAACCCGCCAGGCTTATCTTGGTGTGGATTCTGGTATTAGCAAAATTAAAGCGGATGAACAGGCCATTGTTTCTGCACAAAATAAACTAGAAGCCACTCAAGCCGGCTATGTGGTAGGAACACGCACGATAGTGAATGTATTGGATGCTGTAACGAATTTATATCAAGCTCAACAACAATGGGCTAGCGACCGTTATGCGTACATCATCAATATTATTAGTTTAAAACAACAGGCTGGCACTCTATGTCCTCAAGATTTGCTGGAGATCAATTCCTGGCTAGGGAAATCCTTAAAATTTGACGTGAATAAACCTGTTACTGTGAATAAATACGCTATCGAAATGCTACCGAACTACCCGTTACTACCTGCCTTGCCCAACAAGAACTTAAATAATGCAAGGAAGGCGACTGCCCACCTTCAAGGCGGAAAACCTACCAGACCCCAACATACTACGTTAGGGAACCCCTTAGGCAAATGAGGCTCCAACCCTCGGTTGTCTCATAACAATCAACGCCAAGTTGCTGCAATTACTCCAAAAGGACACCATTTCGTAGTGCAATTATTGGCCTCTCGTAAAAAGTCTGACGCAGAGAGCTTTAGGAAAAAGCACACACCGTTCAAACTTAAGATTGTTTATCAGAAAGACTGGTACAAAACAATCTCTGCAAAAAAGAAAAGCCATATGGATGGTGGGGCCGCCGACTCGGTTCTGTGTCTGGCCCTTCATTAACGTTAGCTACGCTACGATGAAGTAATCCGGCAATTACTGAAAACAACACCTGCCTGTGCCGAAATGATAGAGCTTTTTGAATGCCCTATTTGAGGGTGTAACGGAAAGGTTCTTCATGAAGGGTAGCTATTTATAGCTCGGAAGGCCTGTTGTTATTACCTTTTAGGCGTCCTCTAGTTAATTCAGCATCAATCCATTGTATATGCCGATCAAGTGCTCCTATGTTAGCGGTAGCAGTACTGACTTGGTAGGCTCGTTCTCCAAGATTTTTTCTTTCTTGTGGATTATGAAATAATCGAGCTACGCTGGTAAAAAGGTTTTTGCTATCAGAAACAATTATCAGTGCATTAGCAGTTTTTAGTAAATCACTTATTGCCACGAAATTTTGCAAATTAGGTCCGCTAATAATGGGAAGACGAACCGCAGCGGGTTCAATTAAATTGTGTCCCCCTATTGGAATTAAGCTGCCGCCTACAAAAGCCACATCGCTCGCTGCATAAAGCAAGCGCAACTCACCCATTGTATCGCCGAGTAAAATATCTGCGTGTGAATGGGGGATTCTATGTAAACTGCGCTTAGCGATTGAAAAACCAGTGGATTTACAAAGACGAGCCACCTTATCAAATCGATCAGGGTGACGAGGAACTAAAATTAAAAGAGCATCCTGAAATTGATGGCGTAATTGGCGAAAGGCCTCAAGAATGATAATTTCTTCTCCTTCATGAGTGCTGGCAGCAATTAAGGTTGGACGAAGTCCCCAATTTCTCCGTAAACTTTTTCCTTCATCGATTAAGGATTCGGGTAAGTGTAAATCAAATTTTATATTGCCGGTAATGAGCAAACGATTGGAAGCTAATCCAAGCTGAAGAAAGCGCTTGCCGTCAAGATCACTTTGGGCTGCAACGCACGTGATCTGTGAAAGCATTTTTCGGGTAACTTGAGCAATGCGCCGATAATTATGCATAGAACGTTCAGATAAGCGAGCATTCGCTAGGAGGATGGAAATTCTTTTTCGATGCGAATAATATAGTAAATTGGGCCAAAGTTCGGTTTCCATGATAATGGCTAGTTGCGGATGAATGCGGTTTAAAAATCGATTAACGGGGCCTGGTAGATCATAGAGAAAATATACGTGGTGAATTCGATCTCCAAAAGTTTTATAAACTTGTTCGAAACCGGTAGGAGTAGTGGTAGTAACTACTAAAGTATATTGCGGATAACCTTCCAACAAAGCTTTAATGAGCGGAATAGCGGCAATAACTTCTCCCACTGAAACAGCATGAAGCCAGAGAGATTTTTCATTGGAATTCAGAGCAGCGATGTATCCAAAACGTTCTAAAAGACGATAGCGATAACCTTTAATTTTCCAGGAACGCCATAACATTCGAAGTAAGAGAAAAGGCAAAGCTGTATAAAACAACAAAGTATACAGATAACGCATAAGCTTAGTACAATCCACTTATCATTTACTCGCTGCTCAGAAACAGTGGGTATCAAGAAACTAAGCACAATAACGTGGATCATGTTTCGATGCAATATAAAATGCAGTTCAAATAATTATTCGAAAGCCTCTTTATTTGAAAGCTTCTAATTAAAGGTAAGAAAATGGAAAGGTAAGAAAATGGCGAAAGCAATACAAAAAATAGATAAAAAAGGCTATATGGCCGAGGCTATTGAAGTTTTAAGTGGCTTGGAACCCGTAAAGCGACGCCCGGGTATGTATACCGATACTTCGCGTCCTAATCACCTTGCTCACGAGGCTATTGATAATAGCGTCGATGAAGCGATTGCGGGATTCGCGCGCAATGTTAAAGTGGTTCTCTATAAAGACGGCTCGTTTGAAATTATTGATGATGGCCGCGGGATTCCGATTGATATTCATCCCAAACATAAAGTTTCCGGGGTCGAATTAATTCTTACCTGTCTTCATGCGGGTGCTAAATTTTCTAATAAAACTTATGAATATTCGGGCGGATTGCATGGTGTTGGTATTTCGGTTGTAAATGCACTATCAAAAAAATTAATTGTTCAAGTCAAAAAGGAAGGGAGAATTTATCAAATGGATTTTGCGAATGGCGAAAAAATATCAAAATTACATGTTGTCGATTCATGTAGTAAGCAAGAAACAGGAACCAGTATTCGATTCTGGCCCGATGCTCAGTATTTCGATAGTCCCAAATTTAGCATCTCCTCTTTAAAGCACATTCTACGCGCAAAGGCAGTTTTGTGCCCTGGATTAATGGTTCGGTTTACTGACGAACACACCGGACAACACCTTAAATGGTATTACGCAGAAGGATTAAGAACCTATTTGTTGAATGCTGTCTGTGACTGCGAACATCTACCAAAGGAGCCTTGGGTAGGAAGTTTTTCGGGAGTTCAAGAAATGGTGGATTGGGCGATTACTTGGCTTCCTGAAGGGGAAGAAGGTATTACGGAAAGTTATGTGAATTTAATTCCTACCTTACAAGGTGGGACGCATGTCAATGGATTGCGTACTGGATTATTGGAAGCAATGCGCGAATTTTGTAAAATTCATAAATTGTTGCCTCGCAATTTAAAATTAGTAGGTGAAGATATTTGGGAGCAGTGTCGTTATGTATTGTCTGTAAAAATGCAAGAACCTCAATTCTCAGGCCAGACCAAAGAACGATTAACATCGCGTCAATCTTCGGTGTTTGTGACCGGAGTGGTAAATGACGCTTTTAGTTTATGGCTTAATCACAACGTGGAAATAGGAAAAGCATTGGCCGACCTGGCTATTGCTAATGCTCAAAAGAGATTGTGTATTAGCAAAAAAGTAGAACGTAAAAAAATAACCATAGGCCCAGCCTTGCCTGGAAAATTAGCAGATTGTATTTTATCGGATGCCATGCAATGCGAATTGTTTTTAGTAGAGGGAGATTCTGCTGGTGGTTCGGCAAAACAAGCTCGTGATAAAAATTTTCAAGCCGTTATGCCATTACGTGGAAAAATATTAAATACCTGGGAAGTAGGCGCCGGGCAAGTACTAGCTTCTCAAGCAGTACATGATATTGCTATTGCAATTGGTGTTGACCCCGACTCTTCTAATTTGGAAAGTCTTCGTTATGGAAAAATTTGTATTTTAGCGGATGCTGACTCGGACGGTTATCATATTGCAACGCTACTCTGTGCCCTTTTTATGAAACATTTTTATCCTTTAGTAGAAAAAGGTCATGTGTTTGTGGCGATGCCGCCGCTTTATCGCATTGATATCGGTAAAGAAATTTTTTATGCATTGGACGAAGATGAAAAAGAAGGTATTTTAGACAGTATCGAAGCTGAAAAATTAAAAGGCGCTATTAATATCCAGCGGTTTAAAGGATTGGGAGAAATGAATCCCAGTCAACTCCGAGAAACCACTATGAATCCCGATACTCGTCGCTTAGTTCAATTAATAGTAAAAGCTAAAGATAAAACGGAACAGCTTTTGGATATGTTGTTAGCTAAGAAGCGGGCCGCAGATCGTCGCAAGTGGTTAGAGAAAAAAGGAAATCTTGCTGAAATTGAAGTTTAGAGAAGAAAAATCTATGAAAAAAATAGCACAGTCCTGGTTTTGTGGCATTGGGCCACCGATGCTGCTAAAGTTAATATGGAAGAAACAGAATATCTATGTGCCGTTAAAAAAAATGATCGAGGAAAGGGAGGGAGGACTTTTATCTTGTCGATGTTCGCGAAGAAAGCGAATGGGATAATGGGCCACCTCCCGGGAGCTATTCATTTGGAGAAAGGCGTCATTGAAAGAGACCTCGATAAAGTGATCCCTGATGATCAGCGAAAATTAGTCTTGTATTGCGGAGGTGGCTTCCGTTCCGCTCTTGCTACAGATAATATTCAAAAAATGGGTTATCGTAATGTATTATCAATGGACGGGGGTTACCGCATAGAAGGAGGGAGAGGCAGCATTTCTTGTTGTAAATGATTAGAAGAGTGAGACTATATTGCAACTCGGGTAGTTAAAACCTATGATATGATTAATGCTTGCTTAAGGAGTTAACTATGGAAAACACCCCAACCGTCGAACTTTTCCCTGGGTGCTTGTGATTCTTCTAATTTTATTATTGGTGTTGGGTTAGCATTTAGTTTTGCCTTTGCTTGGATTAACGTTAGTAGTTACTGCTGTAACTTGGGGTATGGTGGTTGCGGCCATTACAGTATTGAGTTATTACCATTATGCTTTTTTATGCTTTTTTCGTTGGGGGTGTGCGGGTGAGAGGGTATTCTGGTTTTAAGAATTATTGGTTTTATTTGGACGCTTCTGGCCATTATTTTATTTTCCGTTATTTTTCAAATTGTAATACCATATTAATAATATTTTATTAATATTTTATTTATGGGATTCTTGTTACGGAAAAGACGATAAGTGTTTTGGCTGTTTAAAACGGAACCTTCCATATTTAACATCGATGATTTGAAGCGAAATAAAATTACGTAATGGGATGGTATTCGTAATTATCAAGCACACAATTTTATGCGAGACGGAATGAAAAAAATGAGTAGGCTTTCTGTAAAGAACCTGGGATTGTAGAAGTGGTAAAAATCGTGCGAGAAGCCTATCCTGATACTACCGATTTTGATAAAAGAAGGTAAGTATTACGATTCCAAAAGCTTGCCTGAAAAGTCCCGCTGGTTTACGGTAGATATTCAATTTGAGAAAAAATTTGATCGAAATATAAAATTGGAGGAGTTGCGGAGAATCCCCAGATTAAAGGATGTGATTATTTTGGGTAAAGACAATCGATTGTCGATTACTTCGATTACAAAAACGGAATGACAAGAAATTTTAATTAACTATGGCATCCTAAAATTGATAAATTTTTTCTCTGTTATAACAAAATTTAATGGAACATCCCATTTTTCGATGCGGATTTTGTTAATTTTTTGAAAGTTGTAAGCGATCCCTACCAATACCGGTGGTTTTTTTAAAGCTCTATCTTTTAAAGGCGCTAGAGCCCGATCATAATATCCTGCGCCACGACCCAACCGATTACCCCTTTTGTCAAAGGCAACTAAGGGTAGAAAAATTAAATTGAGATTGGCTATGGAAATGAGTTTTTCTTGGGAGGTGTCAGGCTCTTCGATGCCGAAACGGTTTTTAATTAAAGGATTTTCTAAATGATAGGAATAAAAATCTAACTGGCGCTGACAAGAACGCAAGACAGGCAAATAACAATTTTTTTGGATTGTCTGCGCTTTTTTGAGCACATTGTCAATACTCACTTCAGCATCGTGTGCCTTGTAAAACGCAATATTTTGACTAACCCAAAAAGGGTTGAGCGTCATTATTTTATTATAAACGGCTTGGGCCGCATAAATTCGTTCTTGAAGAAAAAGAGCGCTACGGCGATGACGAAGAAAGGCGCGCAGGTGCTTTTTATCAGTGGTTGAATGCATTAAAAACCTCTATGACGTCGTCGCAAGCCCGTTGATTGAACCCAAAGGCTCAAGTGGGAGAGGCGGGCACTACCTCAGGCTCCCCATCGGTAATGCGACTTCGATGGGCTTGCTCAACAGCGTGACCACGACCAATTCCCTATCATATTCGTATCGGTTCAAATATGCGGTACTTGCAACGATAGTCACAGAGGATACTATAATTATACAGCAATTTCTTGGTTAGTTTCCAGGAAATTTTCAATGCGTCGTTGAAGGTCCTGAATACGCTGATTCATAACATCGATATAATTATTTTTTTGTTTACGCAAATGCATGAGTTCATGCATGAGTTCATGGTAGATATTTAGAGCCGTTACTATAGTTATATGTTCGGTACTATTGATGTTTACGGTTTTACGCACTTTCCGCATTTGCTCATCGACATAGTTAGCGGCTTGTTGGAGCGCTTGCGCTTGTTCGGGAGGGCATTTGATTTTATAACTGCGGTCGAGAATTTTTACCGAAATAATATTTTGCTCAACATCACTCATGGCATTTCTTCCCTTAATTGTGCGATTATTTTTTTTATTTTCTGAGCGGCATGAAGATTTTTTCTACCAATAAAGATCTTTCCCGTGCATTATTTGCTAATTTTTGCCGTAGCATATTATTTTCTGTTTTTAAACGCTCTAATGAACGCAATAAGTGATCTACTTGATATTCGAGTTCACTGAGTTCAATAGTGTGTGGTGATTGCATCCCTGGGATATCCTCTTAGTATTTCTTTTATAAAAAATACTAACTTTAGGTATTGATTATAAATTAAGAATAATGCCTTCCCCTAATTAGGTCAACCTCACATAGTTTTCTCAGAGCGGTATTGTTGCTTGGTACAACCAGTCATTTAATTTGTTATTCGATAATAAATCTTTTAATATAAGGTAAATTTGATGATGGTAATCATTAACCTGTTGAATTTCTTGTTCAGAAAGATCTGGTAGATTAATGAGTTTTCGACAATAGGGAACTAATGTAAGGTCTTCAAAGCCATAGAAAGGGCCGTGACCCATCATACTGTCGTTCGCTTTGAATTTTTCAGTAACCAAACAGAGGTTTTCAATTCGAATTCCATATTGATTGTTCATGTAAACGCCAGGCTCGTTGCTTACGATCATGCCTGGTTGCAGGGGAATTTGTGTATAGCGGGCCGTGATGGCTTGGGGTCCTTCATGCACGCACAAATAGCTCCCGACGCCATGTCCAGTCCCGTGACCATAATCTAGTGCCTCACGCCACAAAAATTGGTGGGCAAAAGCGTTGAGGTGTTCCCCACACGTTCCTTTGGGGAAGATTGTGTGGCGAATCGCAAGGTGTCCTTTAAGGACTAAGGTATAAAGATGCATTTGTTCTTGCGTGGGATTTCCTAAGTGGATAGTACGAGTAATATCAGTAGTCCCTGAGAGATACTGCCCACCTGAATCGATCAAATAAAGTGTAGAATCATCAATAGAGATGTCAGTTTCTGGTGTAGCTGCATAATGTACGATGGCCCCATGAGAGCCGAAACCACTAATGCTGGGAAAGCTTAAATCTAAACAGCGCGAGTCTTCTCGACGAAAGGCTTCCAATTTTTGAGCAGCTGTTATTTCACTCACGCCTTCTGGCCAGTGGTTTTCCAGCCAATGTAAAAAGCGCACCATGGCGATAGCGTCAAGGATATGTGCTTTTTGCGCACCTTTTTTTCTACGGGATTTTTAAGTGCTTTGAGCAATGTAATAGGGGAGGGTTTATAAATAAGATTTTTGGTATTTTTTAACTGTTTTCGAATCCACCAATTGGTTGTTTCAGGATCAATCCAAACACAGCAGGCCAAGTTGGCAAGGGCTTCGCCCAAAGTGTGATAAGATTTTATTTGGACCTTAATCTTTTTGAAGTAGATTTTATCCTCTTCAGTAAGCTTTTGTGGGTCTGTAAATAAGAAGGACTCATTTTGTGTGACTATGGCGTAGCTTAAAGCGAGTGGATTGTAATCAATATCGTTTCCTCGAATATTAAATAGCCAGGCAATAGCATCAAGAATATTCATTACCAGAACATCTGCGCTTTCGGATTGCAGAATTCTACGAAGAGTGACAAGTTTTTCTTCAGCACTTACACCAGCATATTGTTCGGGGTGGAGTCGAATGGGATAGTTTGGAAGTGCCGGACGATCTTTCCATAATTGGTCCACGAGATTATTGTCTACTAATAGAAGTTTTCCTTTCTGTGGGAGCAAGGCCTTCTCAATTTTTTCTACTTGGTGGATGCTAATAACTTGAGGGTCTGTAGCAAAAATGATGGCCCCTTTTTGCTCACGCAACCATTGATCGATAACGGGCGTTTCACCTTGACCCATTTTCATTAATTCAAAAAGCGTGCTATCAAGCTGCTGTTCTGCTTGTAAGAAATACCGAGGGTCGGTCCATAGAAAGGCATTATCCATTCCCACAATGACGTCTCCTGCGGATCCTGTAAATCCACTAATCCAAGCTCGACGTTGCCAACAAGGAGGGAGGTATTCATTTTTATGGGGGTCAGTGGCGGGAATATAGTAATAATAGGCACCAATTTCTCGCATTAATTGTCGTAATTGGAATAATCGATTTTTAATGAAGCTGTTGGTCATGGTAATTTCCTGTACTTGAAAGTCGTCATCATACTCAATTTTACCCCCTCTCGCGAGGCCGGGTTTTAGTTTGGTGAAAGTTAAAAGTATCTCAAATTGGCGCTGGCATGATAGGATGCTTGCTATGCCAGTTTCTAAAAACAAATCAGACCTCATTATTATTGGTGCAGGTCTTGTCGGGAGAAGTTTAGCAGTTTCTATGCAAAATCAGGGGCTGCAAGTCAAAATTTTAGAGCATCATTTGCCCGAGGCAACTTTAGCTCTTCAGAAAGATATGAGGCCTATTACACTTTCGTATGCTAGCTATCAAATATTACAAACATTAGGTGTATGGGAAGACCTGGCTGCTGAATCTTGTCCTATTTCTACCGTCCACGTTTCTGATCAAGGTGCATTAGGCACCTTACGTTTTCGAGCCAGTGAATTAAGAGTTCCCGCTTTAGGTTATGTAGTTCCTTTTTATAAATTACAGCACGTACTTTATCAACGATCGGCCTCTCAAAAGAATGTAGAAATTATCCCCATTACTAAAATTCTTGCTATTCATTGTGGTGGGGTAGCTTCGGTTAATTGTCTGACTGTTGAGGGAGAAAAAGATCTGCAAACAAATTTGCTCGTTGCTGCGGACGGAACCCAATCTACAGCGCGGCGATTATTAAATATTCCTACAGAAGAAAAAAATGAAAATGAAGTTGCACTGATTGCCTCAATAGAATTAGCAAAACCACATAATCAAACTGCCTATGAGCGATTTACGCGGCAAGGAACGCTGGCTATTTTACCGCTCTTTAACCAGAGTCAGTGTCGTTTAGTTTGGTCTTTGTCGAAACAATTGGCTGACAAAGTTAGTGGTTGGTCTAATGAGGAATTTCAAAGTAAGGTTCAGAAAATCTTTAAAAATCGTTTAGGAGAAATTAAATTGCTTAAACGAGGGAAGCAATTCCCTTTACAGCTACTAATTGCTAAAGAACAAATTCGTCCAAGCTTTGTTTTATTAGGAAATGCTGCCCATACCCTTTATCCCATTGCTGCTCAGGGTTTTAATTTAGGATTACGAGATGTGGCAGCGCTCAGCGAATTGATAGTCTCTGCTTATCAGAAGCATAAACTTTTGGGAGAAATTAATATTTTACAAGAATATATTAAATGGCGTAAAGAGGATCAGGATCGAATAATTGGATTAACTCGAAATATTTCACAATGGTTTGGCTTACAATTACCTTTGGCGAATCAAGTCCGAGGTTTAGGATTGTTAGCGACAGAATTGTTGCCCCCGATTAAAAATCAATTGGCCAAACGCTTGCTTGGTTTAGCGGGACGTTTGCCTAAACTAGTGCGAGGTGAACTCGAATGGATGTGACAACACGGTCTGAATTGATATCCGTCGCCATTATTGGTGGCGGGATGGTGGGGCTATTATTAGCAGCGTTATTAGCAAATGCAGAAATAAAAGTTACCCTTATTGAAGCAAAAAAACCTTTGTTGCGTTGTAGTAAAGATAGTTTAGATTCTCGTGTAAGTGCAATTAACGCAGTTTCCAGACGATTATTAAAAAAATTAATTGTTGGCAGGATATTCGCAAGTCAACTTATTCTCCTTTAGTTAAATTGGATGTGTGGGATAGCTCTGGTGGAGGAGAAATTATTTTTGACAGCGCCGACGTTGGTGCATCCGATTTGGGCGTCATTGTCGAAAACCGGGAGATTGTTCGAGTTCTCTGGCAAAAATTACAAGAGGATCCCTTAGTCAAATTTATTTGCCCAGCTCAACCTTGGAACCTCTCATCTTTTGATGAATGTATTGCTCTTGAGTTAGATAATCAAAAAACAATTCAGACTTCACTGCTCGTAGGAGCCGACGGTTCAGCCTCATGGCTTCGTGAGCAAATGAATATTAATATACAAAAGCGTTCTTACGAACAAAGCGCCGTCGTCGCCGTCGTTAAAACCAAAAATCCTCATGAACAAACGGGTTGGCAAGCGTTTTTACCAGACGCTGTGTTAGCTTTATTACCTTTAGCCGATCCCCATAATTGTGCCATTGTTTGCTCGGTTTCTCCAGAAGAAGCAACCCAATTAATAGCCGCCGATGAAAAATCATTTAATGCCAAAATAAATAGTCCTTTTGGGTTACGATTAGGTGAGATTCAGCGGCTAACGCAACCCAAATCTATCCCCTTAATAATGCGTCATGCAAAAAAATATTTAGATTCTCGCAGGGTATTAATCGGTGATGCAGCGCATACGATTCATCCTCTAGCAGGACAGGGAGTTAATTTGGGTTTTATGGATGCCGCTTGTTTAGCGCAATGCATTATTGACGCTCATCATGAAAAATGTGACGTGGGTAGTTTTCGGGTTTTGCGTCGCTATGAGCGTTGGCGCAAAGGAGATAACGTTATGATGCTAGCAGCCATGCAATTCTTTAAAGAATGCTTTGGCACTCAATCGCCTTTTATTGTTCAAGCGCGCAATATGGGATTGACAATGACTAATCGACTTAATTTCCTCAAAAACTATTTTATGAAAATTGCGATGGGTGAGTCACTCGATTTGCCTGATTTAATTAGGCGTTAAATTAATTAAAATAAAATTAATTTTTCTTGATTATTGACGTTAAAGATCGGTGTGATAAAGTCAGGCTTCACCAATTATAAGGAGATTTTTATGAGACACCCTGTTAAAACCATTGTACGTCAAACTCTCTTTGATTTTGATTTGAAAAATTAGAAGAAAATTAGAAGAAATGGTTTCCTGAAATGATTTCCTCCTTAGTTTTAATCGGCGGTTCCAGGGGACGGTTTGTTACTTTAGTGTGAAAGAAAAAGTGGTTAGGTCTTTTGTAGAGAACCATATTTTCACCACTGACCATCGTATTTTGGAAGAACTCATTATTGTGCCCGCTGCATGAGTTGCTTGCCTTTGGGGTTATCAGATCTATCTGGTGGACTTGGTAGCCCGCACTATTATAATCTTCGTCAGTTTGTCCCTGCCTTCGGATCAAACACCCTTAACCCCAGAAGGGATAGAGGAAATGGGTCGATTGCCTCAATCGGAAAGTTTCAAAGTGGTAAAATCAAATTCTAACGTCCGAAAAAAACCATGACTATCGTTTTTGGCAATCAGTGGCTAATATCCTATTTAGCCAGTGCTCCTCCATTGATTCTATTAGTGGTGCGATATTTGAATTAGTAATAAAGATAATTTAATTTCTTCATAAGAATACAAGGCTATTTATAGCATTTGTTCTATTGTTCTATTGCCTTGGTAGCGCTGGTCAGTTATGCATTAACTAACTTAGTTGAAATGATGCAAGAGGAATAAGTACTTAGTAGACGGAAGAAAGCGTCCCGTACGAGTTTTGCTCTGGAACGAAGAACAGACAGATGAAGCTGAAACCATGTTCGCGCCGGCTGTTTTATTGAGGGCCATCCCTCTTGGCCTTTAAAACCACTAAAGAGTTATTAGTAAATTAATCATGATATCGCCCTAAGACTAAACATTAGGTGGGAATCATTGGTTGTGCTACACTTTTTCACTTATGAAAGTTAGTCAATTTTTTTAGCTACTGTTAAAGAAATCCCTTCAGATGCCGAACTTACCAGCCATCGATTGATGATTCGTGCGGGCATGTTACGTAAATTGGCGAGCGGTTTATATACCTGGTTGCCCTTAGGGTTACGTGTTTTAAAAAAAGTGGAAAACATTGTTCGGGAAGAAATGAATCGGAGTGGTGCGCTAGAATTATTAATGCCTATAGTGCAACCGGCGAACTTATGGCAAGAATCGAATCGCTGGGAAGCTTACGAAGCTGAATTATTAAGAATTATTGATCGGCATGAGAATGCATTTTGTTTTGGTCCTACCCACGAAGAAGTAATTACGGATGTCGCTCGCCAGGAATTGCGTAGTTATAAACAATTACCTGTTAATTTTTACCAGATCCAAACTAAATTTCGCGATGAAATTCGTCCCCGATTTGGGGTAATGCGTTCCCGTGAATTTTTAATGAAAGATGCTTATTCTTTTGATCCCGATAAAAAGGGGATGCAAGCGGCTTACAATAAAATGTATGACGCTTATGTGCGTATATTTACTCGTTTGGGATTAAATTTTCGTGCAGTATTAGCGGATACTGGTGCTATTGGTGGTGACTATTCTCACGAATTTCAAGTGCTGGCCGATGTGGGTGAAGATGTTGTGGTTTATAGCGATGAAAGTGGTTACGCGGCCAACATTGAAAAAGCGAGCGCTCAGGCGCCGCAAAGTGAACGACCAGCACCTACGGCTGACATGACAAAAATAGCAACCCTCAACGTTCGTACAATTAAACAATTAGCGAAGACATGCAATATTTTCCCGGAAAAAGGCGTCAAAACCTTTATCGTGAAAGGAGAAAAATCTCCTTTTGTGGCGCTTATTTTACGAGGTGATCACGAATTAAATACGGTAAAAGCCCAGAACCTAGCCGGCGTCGCTTCTCCATTGGTTTTTGCCAATACAAAAGAAATTAGGGAAACTATTGGTGCTAGGCCTGGATCTTTGGGGCCTGTGAATTTGCCGCTTCCCTATATCGTGGATCGAGACGCTGCGCATTTGGCTGATTTTTGTTGCGGAGCCAACGAAGATGATTTTCATTTTATAAACGTTAATTGGGATCGTGATGTTCCTTTAGGAGAAGTGGCTGATCTTCGGAATGTGGTTGCAGGGGATCAAAGTCCTGATGGTAAAGGTCACTTGCGTTTTGCTCGGGGAATTGAGGTGGGTCAAGTGTTTCAACTTGGTGAAAAATATAGTCGTAAAATGAAGGCCACAATTATCGATGAAACGGGGAAAAGCTGCTATATGCAAATGGGCTGTTATGGAATCGGTGTTTCGCGAACGGTGGCGGCAGCAATCGAGCAGAATCATGATGAAGCCGGAATTATTTGGCCTGAAGCAATGGCTCCTTTTTCAATAGCTTTAATTGGTCTCAATAGGCATAAGTCTTATCGGGTGCAGACAGCTTGTGAACAAATCTACCATGAGTTCATCGAAGCAGGTTTTGACGTACTCTGGGATGATCGCAAAGAACAACCAGGTGTCATGTTTGCCGACATGGATTTAATAGGTATTCCACATCGATTAGTAATTAGTGAGCGTGGTTTGGATAAAGATACTTTGGAGTATAAATTTCGTCAAAACCATGAAGTAGAAGATTTACCCATTAAGCACCTAGCGGTTTTATTTAAAGAAAAAACCGAGTGGAACTAAATTCGTTAAATTCGAAATGCGAAGAGTCCACACTGGATTTACGGTGGTTAACCGTTTGCTCTCATTTAATTATCTTACTGGGGTGGGTGGGGTCAGCATAGCTTGCTTACAAGCAGCCATCGCATCCATGACGAATAGCATCATCATGGTTGTTAAGAGTTTTTTTATTTTTATAGTAGTTCCTCTGAGTTATTGTGCATTTTATCTCTTCCTGTTTAAAGAGATTCACCTAAATAAATCTAGCACAAATTTAAAAGAAAGAATACCGCCTTCTTTGCAGACGATTACTCTGTCGTTGGGCAGGGTAGTTTTTCACTGCTAATGCATGCATTTACTTCTTTATTGGTTTTAATTACCTTTTCTACTTATCCAATTTTTCTACTTATCCAATTTTGATTCCATTCCTTTGTGGTGACTCACATGGGAGTGATTCTAGGTTGGGTTTTTATGCTAACAGGACTTTTCGGTCAATCGGCCTGCTTCGCATTTTTGTGCTCCTTGTCGGTATTAGCCTTTTTTTTGTGGCAGATAGATGCGCTTGTTTATCATCTCTATCATTACCACTTAGTCCGCGGGGCACGGGGGCGTAGTATGGCAAATTATCGGAGTAAGGGCTTTTAATCAAGCCTTGAAATTATGATAGATTGAGTGGAGCAGCGTGGTTGTAATTGGTTTGTTATTAATTGGTTTGGAAACAAGCCATTGCCTTTATGTATGGTAAAAAGTAAATAACAAAACTTGGCGGCATAGTTGGTTGTTTGGTCTCGTTTTTGCGGCATGCTTATTTTTATCTTACAGATTAACGCTGGCTACAACCGCAGCAGATGTAATTGAAGATGTTAGTCCTCAAAGTAGTAATCATGTTCTCGTAATGGAAGCGCAAGTTATTCCTTATTACAATGCTGTACTCGGTTTATTATTACCTGTAAAAGATTCCAGCTTAGAATTGGAAACCCTGGATGATAGTTTTTGTGCAAAATGTGCAAGTGGCTAAGCCTCTCAATTATCCTTTGCATTCTCTTCTCTACAATGTCGACTACCTCAAAACCCTTACAATATTGTTATTATAGCGTTAGACGCGTGGCGATTTGACATAACTTTAAGGTAACACTGAACATTTATCGATTTTCCAAAAAATCTTGGGTATTTCGAGATAATTTAAGTGGCGAAAATTGCATGCGTTCTAGGATTTTCTCTTTATTTTACAGCCTTCCAGCTAACTATTGGACCGCAGTGTTGAAACAACATCGTTCTCCTATCTTTATTCATCAATATTCATCAATTAATTCATGAATTATTAAATATTAAAAGATTATTATCAGACCGATATTTTTCGAAGTACTTCTTTGCATTATCCCGCTTTTGATGAAACAGTGTTTCATTAAATAAAAAATTTACAGATCAATATACCCAGGCGCTGAATCTTTATGACCGTGGTCGACGTATCACGCAAGAATTTAAACATTTTATCAACTATATAAACCTCAAAAAGAAACCTTAAAAAGCCTTTTTTAGTTTTGTTTTTTATGATGAAATACACAATTATTGCGAGTCATCGGGTAAATTACCCAAAACCCTTCCAATCTGCTATAAAAGTTTGCAATCGTTTATTGTTAAACAATTCTACTGACCTGTTACCTTAATTTAAAAATGCGGCGCATTTTGATGATGCTTTAGTAGGGCAGGTAGGTATTACAAGCGCTGAAAGGCCATCAGTTATTAAAAAATACCATTGTGATTATCACTGCGGATCTTGGCGAAGAATTTAATGAAAATCATCAGAACCTATTGGGGACATGCGAGCGATTATACACCCGTGGCAAGTGCATACACCTTTGATCATATATTAGCCTGCTAAAAAGCCTAAAATAAATTATCGAAACAGTCATTACGATGTGATCCCCTCCCTAATGCAAGGAGTGCTGAATTGTCAAAATCTCATGTTGGACTACAGTATTGGAAAATCTTTGCTCAAAAAAGAAGAACACTCTCCTCTCATTATCAATAGCTATATTGACTATGGGATTGTAAGCCTGAAACAAGTAACTCGGATCTATCTTGAAGAAAATTATGCCATTCTTTATCCTAATGGTAAATATGTTCTTGGGGTCTAATTTGGATACTAAAATGTTGGAGAATGTATTTAATATTTTAAATAGATTTTTCCGATAAATATTCTTAAAAGAAAGTCGCGCCATGTGATTATCTATCCATAAACAGCTGCAATAGCAAGTGCAATACAGGATAAATATACAAAGAAGCGAAAGAGAACGGGGATACGATTCTCTACAACGCGACTGGTATGTCATTGGGAAATTGTAGAGTTCTTCTTTAACGAGAACCAATGCTGATCACAGAAAAATACCATTAAATTGATTCCTCCTTAGATAGCCTTTTTTATGGATTATGGTAGGATTGTGAGAGTGCTAGTCCAAGCAGAGACAGAAAATTACACACTGTCCTAGGTGGTTAACTCATCAATCTTCTATCTCACAGACTATTCATTCGATAATAGATGCTTCTAGCGACGACTATAAGGAATCTGTCATGTCTCAATCACCCGCCCAATCCCGACGGTGCTTTATACCGTTGGGCAGGATAGTTTTTTAATTAATACGTTCCTGGATCCTATTAATTGGTCTTAATTATTTTCGAATGCTCCCAAATTTTACTCAATAAATGGTATTACGGTAGGTGGCATAGCATTAGGATGGATATTTTTAATTGCTTCATTCATCACTCAACCAGGAGTTTTGTTCTTTTTTGGTTGCTTGATTGTAATTAGAATAATCACTCTATTCTCCTGCCGATGGCTTAGATTTACATTAGGTATCATTTTTACCTCATTACTCGTTGCTGCTTTGATTATTGATAGTGTGACTTTTGACTTGTATCACATGCACTATCTCAGTGTAGGATAGCGTATTTTTTAAGCCGATGCTTTTATCAGAAGTAATTTCATTATCACTACTGGAGCAAATTTTATTAGTTGGCTTAGTTATTATTTTACTCGTAGTGGAGTATTTCGTTGCTTTATTAGTATGGCGGTAGAGTGGTTAAAGAAAATAAAAGATATCGAGGGTATGTTTTTACTGGTAGTTTAATAACCTTCTTCCTGGATTCTTATAGTTGCATGTTTGTTGCAACAGCGATGACCTACCGACATTGGTTTAGCCCTATCGATAATCATATTGTTTTAAAAGCAGTGCGAATTTTTCCTTATTATGACGAGATCTACGAATTATTAATGCCAGGTGCTCTTAGTATCAGACGAATTTTAACACCAAAAGCCGAAGTTTATTTTTACGAGAAATAAATCACTCACATAAATATCCTTTCCATCCACTTCAATGTAGCATCTATAAGAAATTATTAAACGTACTCATTATATTGATATCTGGCGTTCTGATATCTGGCGTTATGATGCCATGAATAAAATATACACACGCCTAACATTTATAACGCCTAACATTTATAAATTTTTTCAAGGAAGGTTGCAATTTAAAAATCACTGGAGTGGGACAATTGTACCTAACCTAGATTAGTATCCCTTTTTATGGGATACCGGATAATTATTGGTGAGCTTTTTTAAGTCAGATCGACAACCTTTATTAATCCATCAATTTTTAAAAAATAATTATCAAATGGAGATTTTCACCAGTGCCTCTCTAAATTTTCCAGTATTTGACAAAATTATTTTTACGGAAATAAAACACATGTTAATGTGGACGCCTGGAAATAATACGGTGGCTCGTGGCTCGTGATCGTGCTATTACTCGCGAATTTGACTAATTTTTAAAAAATCGATAACCGGATCGACTTTTTTGGGATTCATTCTTTATATAATTATTGTGCCTCTACTACACCATACTTATAAACTTTTCCAACTTGCTGTTAAACAGTGCGATCGTTTTTCACTTACTCCCAATTCCGATTCAATTGCCTATGTCAATCGTTACCACAATGTCGTTTATTTTGTAGATAGTGAAGTTAAGAAAGTACTGGATGATTTAAAAAGCTATGATTTATTAAAAAATACGATTGTCATTTGTCATTATTACAGTGGATCACAATGAACAACTTAAGGATGAGCGTATGGGGTACTGGGTTCATGCTAGTGCTTATTGGCTGGGAAAAAACTACAGATTTATTCCTATCTTACCTCCCATTATGATATTGTGCTACTCTGCTAACAGAAATACTTCGGTTGCAAAAACTCCCTCTCTGATTATACTGTGGGCCATTCTTTGTTTACTGCAGGATCTCGTCCCTTTTTAATTTTAGAGAGTTATGTGGATTATGCTGCTGTCCTTACAAAGGATCAGATAACGCGTAATTTACCTTTTGGTGGCGATTATATAATTAATTATCTTAACGGTCGTCCGAGTATGGGGCGCATTTAGATAAGAATATGTTACAACAAGTATTGGAAGAATTACAAAAATATTTCCAATACTAATGTTGATCTATTCTAGGAGATTGAGTGCTAAAAATACCACCCTCTTATCGCTTACCCGTTGGTATTTCTATTTTCTGTCATATAATTTTATTGATTGCACTTACGATTAACTTATCTTCCTCGAATACGTATCGACTGAATAATCCATCTCACCCTGTGACTGTTATTAAAGCAGAAACGGTAAACCAGGCAGCTATCGATAATGAAATTAATGCTATGAAAAAAGAAGAAAAACAAAAGCGCGAAGCTGAGCAAGCACGTGCTCGAGCACTACAAGAAAGAGTTCAGGCCTTAAAAAAAGAACAAATCGCTGAACAAAAGCGACTTGCGGCTTTGCATGCAAAACGACTGCGTTTGAAGCAACAGGAAGAGCAAGAAGCATTAGCACAGAAAAAAGGATTAGCTTTGAAAAAGCAGGAGCAAATTAAACAACATAAACTGGCATCCAAACAACAAAAATTACAACAGCAATTATTGCAACAAGAAATACAGCGAGAACAGGCTCAAGTAACCAAAGTGCGTCAAACAGCGCAGACTCAGGGAGTTTTAGATCAATACAAAGTGCAAATCATACAAGCTATTCAACAACAATGGATTTTGCCTGAAAACGCCGATAAGAATCTTTCATGTATTTTGCTTATTCACTTAGCACCAGGCGGAGTTATTTTATCGGTAACAACACTTAAGAGCAGTGGCGACCTTGTCCTCGACCGGTCGGCTCGAATGGCGGTCTTTAAAGCTTCTCCTTTACCTGTTCCCCAAGATAGTGCTCTCTTTTCTCAATTTCGGGAATTACACTTGACGGTTCGACCTCTGCAGGTCCAAGTGAATTCATAACTATTGCATGAAGGATAGTAGCAGCACTATAATCTGGCGATAGTTATCCCACGAAGTGAAAGCCATGAGAAAACGATATCGACTAGCCCTTTATGTCCTCGCTTCATTATTTTTTATTCCCGCCTATGGCGCATTAGATTTAGAATTAACCCAAGGGATGACTTCTGCGATCCCCATTGCTATTGCGCCTTTCGTAGGAACATCCGTTTCCGTTCTCGGAGATCAAACAATTCTTCAAGTAATCAAAAACGATTTACAGCAAAGTGGGCAATTTCGAGTAATGGGACCCGATAATTTAGGCCAGACTCCAGAATCTATACAAGAAGTAAATTACAGTTATTGGCGAAAACAAAAAGTCAACGCGGTGGTTATTGGTGCTATTCGACCATCTGGAATTAATCATTATCAAGTGACCTTTACCTTAGTGAATATTTTTGATTCGGACAATGTCTTATTAAGCGATTCGTTTAATGTGAGGGTGCAAAATTTACGAAGTCTCGCTCATCATATCAGTGATCTCATTTATCAAAAGCTGACCGGAGTCCGAGGTGTTTTTTCCACACGAATTGCTTACGTCCTTGTGCAGCGTTCCCCAGATAAACCTCCTATATACACTTTAGAGGTGGCAGATGCGGATGGTTTTAATCCTCAACCTCTTTTGCTTTCTCATATGCCTATTATGTCTCCCACGTGGTCTCCGGATGGGAAAAAATTGCTTATGTTTCTTTTGAAGGGCAGCATGCGGCTATTTATGTACAAAATTTAGCTACTGGACAGCGGCAACGAATTAGCGACGCCCCAGGGATCAACGGAGCACCTGCTTTTTCACCAGATGGAACCCGTTTAGCGTTAGTACTTACCAAAACAGGAAACCCTAATATCTATGTTTTAAATTTAGCCACGAAACAATTGCGCGAAATCACTAATGATTGGAATGATTGGGCTATTAATACCGAACCCACTTGGTCGCCTGATGGAAAAATTCTTCTCTTTACTTCTAATCGTGATGGGACACCGCAAATTTATAAACACTTTTTCAATGATAATGCAATTACTCGCTTGACTTACCGAGGTGATTACAATGCGCGAGCATCTTTTTTACCTGATGGGAAATCGATTGTGATGATGCATCGAGAGAACGGCTTGTTTGGGATTGCGTATGAAGATTTAACAACGGGGCAATTGCAAATTTTAACCCAAAGTGGGGCAGATGAATCGCCGAGTTTGGCTCCGAATGGTAAGATGATCATTTATGCGACGGAATATGGAGGACAAGGAGTACTCGCGCAGGTTTCTATCGATGGACAAGTGAAACTGCGGTTGCCCTCGAAAGAGGGAATTGTCCAAGAACCCGCGTGGTCCCCATTTTTAGGTTAATACTATAATTCGGAGTAGGAGACAGTAAGAATGGTGGGATCAACAACAGTTAGAGGAGTACATATGGGGAAAAGATTCCAATGGGCTATTTTGAGTATGGCGATACTTGGTTTGACGGCTTGTAAAAGCCACACTCCTTCTATGAGTGGCGAAAGTGCAGCAACTGGGGTTGGAAACGGCGCTAAAACCTATGCATTGGCAGGACAATCCGGTTATCACGGTCAAGTGATGCGAGATTCGAAAGGTGAAATTATCAATTCCTTGGTTGCGCCTGCCAATCAAACGTATTATTTCGATTTTGATAGTACGGCAGTGAGGTCTGTTGATCTTCAAGCAATTCATATCCAGGCTAATTATTTAGCTACCAATCCGAAAGCAAAAGTCCGTCTTGAAGGTAATACTGATAACCGAGGCAGTCGAGAATACAACATCGGCTTAGGTTGGCACCGTGATCAGGCCGTTGCTCGCATTTTTGAACAAGAAGGGGTAGAGCCATCACAGCTCGATATGGTGAGCTACGGAAAGGAGCATCCAGTAGTTACGAGTAACAATGAATACGCATGGCAATTGAATCGACGAGTTAATTTGATTTATGAGGCTTATTGAGGATGAAAATAAAGATTTTGTATGCCCTAACGGGTTTAACTACCCTTTTATTGATAGAGGTTGTCGCGCTGGGTGATGCGCCTGTTGTTGATATTACCCAGCAAACTAGTGGCCAAGAGACTCCAGCGGAAATACCTATAACAGCTACTGTCGAAAGCTCCAATGGGTCAGCTACTGAAATCACTCCTCCTGGTCCTGCGGCTTCTTCACCTACGCAGCCGTTGACTGATAGTCAGCGCATAGCTCGTCTAGAACAGCAAATGAATAACCTTATTAATATAAATCTGCCGCAGAAAATTACAGATCTACAACAGCAACTTGCCCAAGTGCGAGGTCAATTGCAAGAGCAGCAGCACGATTTACAATTGGTAAATAACCAACTGCGTAGTTTTTATAACGATCTTAACCAAAGAATAACGCAGCTCAAAAATTTAAATAGTGATAGCTCAAATGATAATTCTTCTTCACAAAAAACTACCCGAAATTCGCTTTCCAATAATGGGAATATTCAATTAGAAGACTCCACTGCTTATCAAACGGCGCTTAATTTTTTAACTAAAAATCAATATGATAAAGCTGAAGCTTCTTTTCAAAATTATTTGAATGATTATCCTAATGGAAATTATGTCGCTAATGCCCATTATTGGCTCGGGGAAATCTACCTGGAACAGAAAAACAGAAAAAAAGCAGCGTTAGAGTTTCAAATAATTAAAAATAAATTTCCTAAA
The DNA here is from genome assembly GCF_030643785.1 of Coxiella-like endosymbiont. NCBI lineage: Bacteria > Pseudomonadati > Pseudomonadota > Gammaproteobacteria > Legionellales > Coxiellaceae > Coxiella-like endosymbiont. Next base: position 499,530 of record NZ_CP094378.1, read on the forward strand.
TCAGAAAAAGTACTCGATGCTCAACTAAAGTTAGCCATTATTCATGCGGAAAATAATCAAGTTGCTCAAGCTGAACGAGAATTAATGGAAATAAAAAAACAGCACCCCAGTTCAACGGTGGCGCAATTAGCGAGTATTCGTTTGCAGCAGTTGGAAGCGGCTAATTCGCCATCAACGAACCCTTTATTGTGAACAAGCCTCTGGATTTCCCAAATTTTTTTCTTACAGGAAGAAACAAAGAGTGTGGGATTGACAACTGTTTTTATTCGGCTAACGGGGGGTTGTGTTGCCCCCAAGCCTTGCTCCGTTGTTCCTATTGTGATACGCCCTATGCCTTTTTAGGAGAGAAATTAAAGGGGGTGTGCTGTGGTGGAGGGGAGGGGGCCCCCGCGCGCGGCGGCCGGGGGCCCCGGCGCCCTGTGCGGGCGCTTATTCAGTGTCCCTATGTGATGAAGACGGTTACGATGGAGTGGAGAGAACCCCATACCCTTGGCTCAGCTGGATTATTTTCGTGTTATTGGATTATTTCGCGTTATTGAAAGCTTATGTGATTTGGGTTATAACGTTTCCCTAGAAACGAGCGGGGTGTTAGATATGGGTGTTGGATATTTCTGCGGGTAGGTGTAGGTAGATTCCCTTGGGTAATAAAAATTCTTGACGTTAAAACTCCTGGCTCCAATGAAACTTCCCGAAATAAATTTGTAAATTTTAATTACCTTTCCTCTGATGATCAGATTAAATTTGTTATATGCGATCTTTGTGATTATGAATGGGCCAAGAAAGTTTTAGCTTCATATTCCGAAGTGTTATTTTCGCCCAGCCATGGCTAATTATATAACTAAACATTAGTGGAGTGGATATTGAACGATAATCTATCAGTCCGCTTTCAACTTAAATCGAACCTTTGATTCAAAGACACTGAAAAAAAAGCTATGAGTATATTGTGAATGTAATAACTTTCCGGCTTCAACAATTTTTCAATTTCATAAATTATTTTATTTTTTATTTCCTCTGGTGGTGATTAATAGAGGTAAACTCGAAACTATTGTGTCAATATTTTTCGATAAATCTCCAAGCAATGCAGATAAATTTTTAGTATCGCCATGGAGGATTTTAATTAAAGGAAATTTGCTTTTAAGCTTTTCTACTAAAATTTCTGAACTTTCAACGATAATGAGTTGGTAGTGGGGAATCCCAGGTCGCAGCATAGCTTTATCGATAGTACCGGTTTCGGCTACAATCTCAAGGATGTAATCTTCGGAGAGTGAAACCATCAAATCCACTCCGCGAGAAAGGCAGGGAGAGCTCGGTGTTACTGAACCTACCGCTCGTGGGTTAGTAATTAAAATTCATCAGTAATGGTTGAAATTATCGCATATCGCCCAGATTTAACAAATAATAGTTATTTTAGTGCCGTCTCGTGATATGGCTATTTAATGATTTTAGAGAACTAACGGTGTTACTCTCAGACTCTGAGTAAGTGTTATTAGAATCGAACTTTGGAGAGGAGACTTTCATGCGAATGGATAAATTTACAACATTGTTTCAAACAGCATTAGCGGATGCCCAATCTTTAGCCGTGGGTCGAGACCAACAATTTATCGAGCCGGTCCACATAATGAAAGTGTTGCTAGAGCAAGAACACGGCACTACTGTACCATTATTACAACAATCAGGTGTTAATTTGTCGCGGTTGATCGATGGGTTGGACAAGGCAATCGATAATTATCCTCAAGTTCAAGGTACGAGCGGAGAGGTTCATTTATCTTCGGAGTTGGTGCAAATTTTAACTTTAATGGACAAGTTGGCCCAACAAAATAAAGACAAATACATTTCTTCGGAATTGTTTATTCCAGCTGCATTAGAGGCTAAAGGTCGATTACGAGATCTTTTGATAGAAGCTGGTGCTGATAAAAAAACTATTGAAAAAAATATCAAAAACTTACGTGGTGGGGAACGCGTTACTGAACAAGGTGCTGAAGCACAAAGACAAGCATTGAAAAAATATACTATCGATCTTACGAAAAAAGCTGAAATTGGAAAATTAGATCCCGTTATTGGTCGTGATGAAGAAATCCGTAGGACTATCCAAGTTTTACAGCGACGCACTAAAAATAATCCTGTGTTGATTGGAGAATCTGGTGTCGGTAAAACCGCCATTGTAGAAGGTTTGGCGCAGCGAATCATCAACGGAGAAGTCCCAGAGGGGTTAAAAAATAAACGGATTTTAGCGTTGGATATGGGAGCGCTCATTGCAGGGTCAAAATTTCGCGGAGAATTTGAAGAACGGTTAAAAGCAGTATTAAAAGATTTAGTTAAACAGGGAGGGCGAATTATTCTATTTATTGATGAATTACATACTATGGTTGGTGCAGGTAAGGCAGAAGGAGCTATGGATGCTGGTAATATGTTAAAGCCAGCTTTAGCGCGGGGCGAGCTTCATTGCGTAGGTGCTACCACATTGGATGAGTATCGAAAATATATTGAGAAAGATGCTGCTTTGGAACGTCGTTTCCAAAAAGTACTGGTGGATGAACCTTCCACAGAAGATACTATCGCTATTTTGCGTGGCTTAAAAGAACGCTATGAAGTGCATCACGGTGTGGAGATCACAGATCCCGCGATAATTGCGGCAGCAACCTTATCACAACGTTACATTACTGATCGAAATTTGCCTGATAAAGCCATTGACTTAATCGATGAAGCAGCAAGCCAAATTCGTATGGAGATGGATTCAAAACCTGTCGAACTTGATCGGTTGGAACGCCGACTTATTCAATTGAAAATTGAGCGTGAAGCATTAAAAAAAGAGACAGATGAAGCATCCAGGAAGCGGTTGGCTGACTTGGAAAAAGAAATTAAAAACGTTGAAAAAGAATATTCTGATTTAGAAGAAATATGGAAAAGTGAAAAAGCTGCTTTACACGGAACGCAACAAATCAAAGAAGAATTGGAGCAGGCGCGTATTGATTTAGAGGCGGCCGGTCGTGTAGGTGATTTAACGCGAATGTCTAAATTGCAGTATGGAATTATTCCTGAATTAGAAAAAAATTATCGGCTGCTTCTAAAAAAGAAGATCAATTTCGGGAGCATAAATTATTACGAAGTCGGGTGACAGAAGAAGAAGTAGCCGAAGTTGTGTCTAAATGGACCCATATTCCTGTTTCAAAAATGCTTGAAGGAGAGCGCGAAAAATTGTTGCATATGGAAGAAGTGCTTCATCAACGAGTAATTGGCCAGGATGAAGCAGTGAGTGCAGTTTCAAATGCTATCCGTCGTTCGCGTGCTGGATTATCCGATCCTAATCGACCTATCGGTTCCTTCCTATTTTTAGGTCCCACAGGTGTGGGTAAAACTGAATTATGCAAGGCACTGGCCGCTTTTCTCTTTGATACTGAAGAGGCTATGGTGCGCATTGATATGTCCGAATTTATGGAAAAACATTCCGTCGCTCGTTTGATTGGTGCTCCTCCGGGTTACGTTGGTTATGAAGAAGGAGGATACCTTACTGAGGCTGTCCGGCGTCGACCGTATTCCGTTATTTTGTTAGATGAGGTGGAGAAAGCACATAATGATGTGTTTAATATTTTATTACAAGTTCTCGACGATGGACGATTAACCGATGGGCAGGGAAGGACAGTTGATTTTCGTAATACCGTTGTGGTAATGACCTCAAATCTCGGTTCTCAATTGATTCAGGAATTTGCTGGTGAAAGTTATGCAAAGATGAAGGAAGTTGTAATGGAGGTAGTTGCTCAGCATTTCCGACCAGAATTTATTAACCGGATCGATGAACCGGTTGTTTTCCATTCTTTAAAAGAAAACCAAATTCGCAATATTGCAGGGATTCAAATCGGGCGGATCAAAGCGCGTTTGAGAGAAAAAGATTATCAATTAAGGATAAATAGTGAGGCTCTTGATTATTTAGCGAAACTGGGTTACGACCCCGCCTATGGTGCTCGACCTTTAAAACGAGTTTTGCAACACTATTTGGAAAACCTCCTTTCTCAAGCAATTTTAGAGGGGAAATTTGTGCCAGGCTCGATAATTAAAGTTGAGAGAAAGGATAATCAATTGACATTTGTTAAAGCATGATAATTTTAAAGATTATTGCTGAGCTTGTCGTTGGCGCGGGATTGCTTGGATATGGGGTGGGGTGCAATGTTTTATTACCGCTTCTGCTTCTTTAGCGCAACATTTACGTCTTTTTTTCATGGAAAAATTCAAGAAAAATTCAAATGGCAATTGGAAACGTGGTTGGATCGAATATCGTTAATTCGATTGGTTCCTGGTGTAGTTGCTCTAATAATTGCGATATAAGTGTCGTTTGATTAAATGGGAACTTCCTGGAACTTTCTATTTTAATTATTATGTCCCTTATGTTCAGGATTCTATTGTGGAGTGATTATCTGTCTCGTGTAGAAGGAGAGAAGTTCTTTTAATTTTTCTGCTAATCGTTCATCTGTATTGGATGTCGCTCACAATGTTAAAAAACCAAGCATTCCACTTTAAAGAAATATTGCTTCAGGCAAAACTTGAAAAGGCCACCATGACTTATCGGAAAAAGTGTTTTTTAGTAGCTCAGGGGTTATCTCGTTATTATTTGTTAGTTCTGAACTTTCAGTAGATGGTGCTTGAATGCGGCCCAATTATTAGGAATTAGTGAGTTTGTCATTGGCTTAACTGTTTTGACAATTTGTACTTCTCTGCGAGAATTTGCAGATACGTTGATGTAGGGGCATTGAAAAAAGAATATGACATTGCCGTTGACCATATCGTTGGTTCTAACCTATTTAATTCGCTAGCTGTTATGGTAATACCAGCTCTTATCGCGCCTGGTCTAGTTTTATCGGCGGTTTTTAGGCGTGATTATCCTGTTATGATGCTCTTTTTTACCTTTGGACTATGGTTTTTACTTTAGCCACTTCGCGCCGGAGTGGAATTGGGAGAGGATTTGGTGTTTTATTTTTATATAGGGTATGTTAGGGTATTTTTTAGTCCTGCTTATATCCAGTATTTAATGTAGAGGACTAACCGCCCCATCAACCGTTGACTTCGAGGACGCAACGTTTGCCAACTGTCTAATGAAACCTCGCGAGAATTTTTGAGGTCTTCTAAAAATTGTTGTTCTAATATTCTTTTCGCTTCTTTGGAAGCGATATGAATATCCGCTTCTAAATCGTGAATCAGACTACGGTGGTTGAGATTGCTTGAACCGATAACCATCCAGTCATCAATAATTAATGATTTCGCGTGCAACATCGAAGGCAGGTACTCAAAAATTCTTACTCCCGCCTTAAGCAAACTGTAATAAAAAGTAGAAGAGGCCCATGGCATCATAGCGACATCGGATTTCCGAGGTAATAAAATACGTACGTCGATCCCAGAGCGAGCAGCATCTTTCAATCTTTTTAATAGAAAATTATCAGGAACAAAATACGCATTGGTAATCCAAATGCGGCGCGTGCAATTAGCCATTTTACGGAGTAAATTTTTATAAAGAATGCGTCGGCGGTGGCGAGTGTAATTGAGACGAATGAGGGGATCTTTTCGAATTTGACGAAAAATTTCCCGTAAACGTTCTTTAATCGTGCGATGATACCAGGCTACATCAAATGCCTTGATTAATTCTTTTAAGTCAGTTCCGGTAAGGCGCACTGAAGTATCGCGCCAACCATCGCCCCCTTCTTCTGTCGATAGATGATATTTGCTGATATTAAGACTACCAATATAGGCAATTTCTTTATCGATAATGCAGACTTTCCGATGATTGCGAAAATTAATTTTTAGAATTAAATAAATCCATTTTATGAGAGAGGGTAATTTAACTATAGAACGACTCCAATCCCATAATTGCCAAGGAAACGGATGAAAAACCTTAGTTTTTACCCCTGATTCTTCTAGGAAACGAGCAAAATTTGCGCTCCATAAAGGGCTACCGGCGCCATCGACCATTACCCGAACTTTAACTCCACGCTTTGCAGCTTCTGCTAGCTCAAGTGCAATCCGTTTCCCGAGTGTATCGTTGTGAAATAGATAGGTCTCTAAATCAATCGAATGTTTTGCTTTTGCGATATCCAATAACAAGGTGTCAAAATGCTTCTGTCCCTCTGTAAAAACAGTTTCTTGGCGATTTTTTGTTAGTAAGCGACCTTGTATGATACCCTTTTCCTCTGGCTATTCAATCGGAATCTTCCTTACAAATTCGTAAGTTATTAGCTTTGGCAAATTTTATTATAGACTCATAAAGCTCAGGATTGGATTGTTTGAGATGAGGGTCGACGATGACGCATTTGTGACCATCTTTCAGAGAAGGCTGTAGCAGGGGGAGTAGTGAATGCGGTGTTTATGAAAGGTGGAAAGCGTGCCACTCATGCGTTCGGCCCAATCGCTGGGTCGAAAGGGTTCACCTGATTCTGTCACTCCTTCAATGATTATTCTCGGCTTCTTATTTTTCATTGTATGGTCTATTGAATGGCGCACTATAATGTGTGATATATTTAGGTGGCACATATTATAGCACTTTGACAAAATCTGCCAGGGGCAACCGTGACCGAAATCAAGCAACTCCCAGTTTGTGGCATCTATCTCTTGCCAAACCTGTTTACTGTAGGTGCTATGTTTGCAGGGTTTTGTGCCATCGTATCTTCCATGAAAGGTCGTTATGAAGCGGCCGCTATAGCCATTTTTGTTGCTCTTATTATGGACGGTTTAGATGGTCGAATTGCTCGGTTATTGCATGCCCAGAGCGAATTTGGGGCCCAGCTTGATAGTTTGTCTGACATGATTAGTTTTGGCATTTCTCCGGCCTTGGTAGTTTATAGCTGGTCTCTGGCGATTATGGGCAAGCCGGGATGGTTGGCTGCATTCATTTATGCAGCTTGTACTGCTTTGCGTTTGGCACGATTTAACGTTCAGGCAAAAAAATCGACAAAAGTTATTTTCAGGGTCTTCCCACACCGCCTGCGGCGGCATTGGTAGCGAGTATCGTATGGGTATGTAGTACTTATGATGTGGTAGGGGAAAGCATTGCATTGCTCATGACCATCGTGGTTATCTTATTGGGACTTCTGAAGGTGAGCACGATTCGTTATCGTAGTTTTAAAGACGTCAATTTATGCAATCGTGTTCCTTTTGTGGTGATCTTGGGAATAGTATTGATCCTTGCATTAATTGCCTTTGATCCGCCCGATATTCTGCTTATTCTTTCTTTTCTCTATGTGATTTCTGGACCTATTGAAACCTTGTGGTCTTTGCGCAGACGTCGTCAGAAAAAAAGAAACTAAAGGCTTCTAAACACCTTCGCCAATAAATCGAGGGGCTATTGAAAAAGCTTTCCAAATGAGCCTTGAAGAAGACATCGGGACAGGAGATATTACCGCTCAATTAATTTGACCCCATAAATTTGCCAGGGCTACTATTATTTCCCAGGAAAATGCTGTCGTTTGTGGTATCCCCTAGTTTGAGATGGTTTATTAGGAAATAGATTATGAAGTAAAAATAAATTGGAATTTAAATAAAGGAGATTTTATTGCGAGTGGTTAGTTGCTTGCGGGATTGACAGGAAAAGCTTGCTCGATTTTGACGGGAGAACGAACAGCGCTTAATTGGTTGCAATCGCTATCGGATACAGCGACCCTCGTCCATCGTTATGTAGAAAAATTAAAAAATACTAAAGCCCAATTACTGGATACTAGTAAGACAATATCCGGACTGCGTTATGCGTAAAAAATACCCTGTTCGACGTGGTAGAGGTAAAAATCATCGCATAGGTTTATATGACGCTTATCTCATTAAGGAAAATCATATTATGAGCTGCGGCTCAATTGTTAAGGCCATTCAAAAAGCACGAAATTATCATCCGAAAAAATCTATAGAAGTAGAAGTTGAAAATTGCGAGAAGTACTAGAAGCAAAAGTGGATGTTATTATGCTCGATAATTTTGATATTGATAGCATAAAAATCCATCGATCTATTGGATCATTTTTGTGAAAAAATCCTTGACTAGAAAAAGAATCCCAGCTGGGGAGGCCTTCAGGAAAAACTACAGAGGTAATCTCTAGCCTAGTAAATTTTTTTAATATTAATATAAGACAAAATCCGGACTTGAGAGTTGTCGTGGTGCCATTACTTCGGGAGTACATTCTTAGAGAGGGTTCTGAATTATTGAGGATTCTGAATTATTCACGAATCGAAATATTCCACTAGAAAATATTATAGCTGAAGTGAGTAAATTTCATAAAAAATTTAATGAAAAATTTAAAGCTAAACAAACATCTGCAAGCCGCTCTTCAGCTCTCACAGGAAAAATCGAGCCACTTCCGACTCAAAGAAAAAAACTTGAGATACAGTCGATGATGGCTGAAGTCCTTTCTAATTAGGACCGTAACTCCTTAACGGATTCGACTTAGGAAGCTCTCTATAACTTAGATTCAAACCCCGAACCAGGGCAGCCAAAACCAGAGGCTCCTTCCATCTCCTCATCTTTGGATGAGAAACCTTCTCAGAGCCAACATCAAAATCGCAATCAATACCAGCTAATGTTGGTAAAGAGCCGGCTCGCGAAGTTCCCAACGCGAATTCTCCATCGACTTCAACTGGAGCAACCAGAGATAGCACAGCCACCCCGGTGGCACCCGTTAAGAAACCAATTGGTGGCGTGTTAACTTTTCTCAGGTTCTTCAGAGATCTCTATTTCTATGCATTCAGATAGGGCATCAAGTGAGTCGACGAGGACTTTAAAGCGAGGGAATTACGAGCGAGTATTTTCTTACTTCCAGTATGGATGAGGTGAAAATCGGTGTCTTCCAATGAGTTAAACGAGGCATTTAGATTTTTAATAAAAATTCATTGGTTTTTTGTTTGTAGAATATACCACGTTTAGGAATGGCGCGAGTCATTATATAGTGAGGATATCTGCGGTAAGAGGGGATTAAAATTCCGCCCTCGTCCATATGAATAACATTCAAATCCTCTTCTTCCATATCCTTGAGGGCGGCTAGTGCATCAAATCCAAATATTTGGGATTTATGCCGACGAGAAAAATCACTGTGCCATCATCAAACAAAAAAGCTTCTATATGATTGTTAATGTATTCCTTATTTGCTCGGTTTTGGTTTCCGCCTGGCTGTATTTCTCGAAGAATATTATAATACTTTTTCTTAAAAGCAGGAACAAAACTCGTATGGCTTTCCGCTGCTACCAGCAAGATATTTTTTATCAAAAAAGGTTTGCAGATAATGTTGGGCTACTTCAATTCCCCTTTAAAAAGGACGGAAAACAGCACTGATCTTGCATATTGATGACATTGATATGAGGGAGAAGAAGCGGGGAGAGAGTTTTAAGAGCGTTTTGTAATCAAAGCAAGGTAAATTCCGATTAGCTGTCTGTGGTCATAGTAATCAATAAACAAATTTGCGAAGGATCGGTATTACTGGAAGCCAGACATTTTTCTTATAGCTCGACTACCCAGTTCTGAGGTGTTCGATATTAATTTTCGCTTCGCTTCTCCTATGAGGTAATGAGGATGATAATCATTGATGATTGAATAGCGTGTAGTCACTCCTAACACCTTAAGAGACTTTAATAGGTAGTCACTTAACTTACCGCCCATTATTGGGATTAATTCATTCGTGGAAAGTGGAAATTGGATTGCTCGGCATTGCTGTCGCAGACGCGATGAGACTACAGGAAGGAAGGCTTCTTTTTCTGGAACAGAAGCGTGAGGTTAATGCTAAATGTCGTCCCCAAGGGGATTCGAACCCCTGTTACCGCCGTGAAAGGGCGATGTCCTAAGCCTCTAGACGATGGGGACCTGGTTCGCTAAAAGCGATATGGGATTTTGTCCCTTTTCACTAAAGCGTTTTTTTCTTCGGGCTTTTTTAGTCTATTACATTTTACTTCTTTCCTAGTCTCCAAGCTGGGGAGCAGAAATTATTCTGAAAAAGCCTGAAGAAGGAAGTAAGAATGGAGCTAAGCGCAATTGAACTGCTGACCTCTTGCATGCGCCATCTAAACACTCTTTCAGTTGAACTTTATAGCCCTAGAGGAATGAATATTCTACGGACTCTTCTATGACTCTGTCAATATCTGTTTCGGGAAGAAGGTGATTCTAAAAAGTAGAAAAGATTGTTCTAACAGTCCTGTAGCAAGGTTTCATAATAGCAGTGAGATAGCAGTGAGCGTTACAGGGATTTATATTCTATTGTTACCAGTATAGAATCGGGTCCCTATTAATTAACATCGGGAGCTTTTATGAAATTATTTTGTGTTCGCCACGGCCACGCTGAACACCTGCCGAATCCTGCCGGTGAACGGCCGCTTACTCAAGAAGGAATCGACGAAGTGATCAAGGTGGCTGCTTACTTGAAACATCGAGGAGTACATGTTGTGCATCTTATGCATAGCGGGAAGTTACGAGCACAACAAAGTGCAGAAATTCTGGCCGCAGTGGTGGCTGAAGGCCAGGCTATAGAAGTTTATCCGCTATTAGGATCCGATCATCCTATAGCGCCCCTCCTAATCGATCTCGTTCAAGAATGGCATGATGACACGATGTTGGTGGGTCATATGCCTTTCATATCTCAGTTAGTTAGTGCTCTTATTTTAGGAAAAGATAGCTACGATATTCTTCGTTTCCCTCCGGGAACAGTTGTCTGTTTGGAGCGAATTGAAAATCATCGCTGGATACTTAACTGGATAGTGCATCCCGATTTAGTGTCCGATCGAGGAGATTAATTTTTATTTCGGCTTGCAGTTCTGTCCCTATTTTTTTAGTTTACTCTTGAGTATTTATTCAAGTGGAATTCTCTGCCAAGTGGAATTCTCTGCCTTTGGCTCTTTGCTATTTATTTCTCGTTACGCAAAAGCGAACTTTTGATGATCAGGTTAGCAACGGTAGTAACATTCCGTAATTCAATGAATGATTTAGAATTCAATGAATGATTTAGTGGGTAATTTGGAGAGGGCATCAGTTTGTTGCTTAATTTCTTGTAATTGCTTTTGCGCATCATTGAGCTCTGCATTGGTACAAATAATTCCTGCATGATCCCACATGATTTTTCGCACGTGTTGGATAAGAAAATCCAAGGAGGTACGTTCATCTATACCGTACGCGACATCCTGCTCGCCAACCCATTGTTATTCCATATTGTTACTCCATCGGTCACTGGTGCAATTAGGATTACTGATATGCAGATAGACAAAACTAGAGCGCTTCCGGTAGCAAGAACCGTATGGTGGGCGTGGTAAAGGTTAACCACGAATGTTTTTGATATCATAAACAAGGGCTCGCCCCTCTGCTTTTCTTTTCAATAAGCAGATCTTACAGGCCATATGACTAGTAAAAAAATCGATATTGGAATGATTGATCACTTGTTCGGCTAGTGTTTTACCACTACTACTTTCCAGTTTTATCGGCAGCGTGCAAAATCCAGCGACAACTCTATCCTCCTTCTTGAGTTAGGTGATAGCCTTTTTTAGGATCGCTGCTAAATTGTACCTCCTTGTCGAATTAATATTCGACTGCTGATTTGACTTGAGATAAGGTAGCTCAAACGACAGTAGGGTCGCATAAACCATCCCTCCTATTTAGGTTACATTCTTGCACATGCAATTCAACACTATCTCCTCTGTAGCTCCCATAACTGCAGTAATCCCGCATTACGCATGAGGGGAAGAGCCAGCTTAAATGCCTCTTTACTAAAGAGGGTCACTTCGGGCTTCATTGGCCAGGTTCAACGCCAGCGCTAGGCCTGAACAGTTCCGCTGCCAATGATCAACGCCTCATATGTAGTCATAATTTATTACTAGCTTCATAAATTTTTCAGTATTAAGACTATATCACGGCCTCTTATTTCAAGGAATAGAGAGTTCTCTTAAGCATTCAAATGAGTATGGGAACTTTGAATCATGTCAATGGAGGTATAAATTAATATCAATCTATATATCTATATATCTATATATATTATTTTTGTTCGGAGGACAGAAATCTCCATAATCTCCATGATGACGATATTATTCATATTATGGTTTATTGATAGTTTACTAATTCGGATAGGCTTTTATGGTTCGGCTATTATCTTATTTCATAATTACGCTGATATTTGGCGTTGTTTTATTTCAACTTCACATTACGAGTCCATTATACCCATTCAATTTTAAGGAGCAATTTCCTGTGGTGCTATCTGCTGTTATTAAAAAGTGTCTTTTTGTCACTTTCAATAGTTTGGAAATTTTATGAATATCTTTGATACTTGCCACAGTGCTAGTTTTTCAGTTTTTTCCATGAGATTCCTTGTCCTCTCTGTCTTTTGCAGCGACTAGGTTTTATTTTATTAGCATCTCTGTGGATTTGTTATTCAACCTCCGATTTTGCTTTCATCCCGATCATTATTCATTGGCATTGGTTGGAGCTTTATTTACTGTGCCTTTGTCTCTTTGCGTCAGGTAGTCCTCCATGTAGTCCACGGGACCCGAGGGCACTACGCCCCCCTTATTAGGCCTTCATTTTTACACATGGTATTTCATTTTATCGGATGGGAATTAGTATTTATACTATCGTCCTTACTCGGTTCTGGAAATAGATCCTCTATAGCTTATTTGTATTAGTAACGGCCGTTATACTCGTTATACTTATTAATTCTATTAAGCACATTTTTAGAATGTGAACTTAAAGATTTGTCCCAAAAATCCTACCATTTATTTGGAACTATAATTTTGGTGGTGGGCTGTCATAACCGAAGCTACACAGGCTGTTAATTTCTTCCCCATGGGAATGTCTAGAAACTCATTAGGTCCATGTGCGTTAGATTTAGGCCCCAGAAGACCTGTAATCATAAATTGGGCGTTTGGGAACATTTTGCCTAACATGCCCATAAAGGGAATGGTTCCCCCTTCGCTAAAATAAGCAGCCGGATTGCCGAAGAATTGGTGAGAGGCAGCTTGATTAGCAACAGCAAGCCAATCGCTTAAGGGAGGAGCCATCCAACCACTCGAAGGGGCCTCAGGAGAAAAGGATATCTTTGCATGGTAAGGAGGATCTTTTTCTAGGACATTCTTTAATACAGCTGAGGCTTTTTTGGCGTCAATGGTTGGAGGAAGTCGCATAGAGAGAATTACTTTTAAATAAGGTATAGTAACATTTCCTGCATTGGCGACGGGAGGCAAACCGTCGAGTCCCGTCACGCTAAGTTGAGGACGCCAAGTCCAATTTAATAATAATTCCGTAACATCAAGGGTCACTGGCTTCACACCCGGTAAAAATGGCAGCTTGCCTTGAATAGTCCCATTCCCCAACATCTGGGCAGCTTTTTTTGCCTGCTCTTTATATTGATTGGGTATAGGAACTTTTAATTCTTCCAAAATCACTCTTCCCGTAGCGCTGTCTTCAAGTCGATCTAGAAGTTGGCGCAGGATAGAAAAAGGCGAAGGGACGATACCGCTTCCAGCTCCTGAATGAATACCATTTTCCAATACTTCAATTTTTAATTTACCCCCCACGAGTCCTCGGAGTGAAGTGGTGCACCACAGCTGATCATAATTGATGCAACCGCTATCTAAGCAAATCACTAGAGTGGGATTTCCAATGCGGTTGTTTAAATACTCAAGATAAGCAGACAAATCAATACTGCCGCTTTCTTCGGATCCTTCGATGATCACGACACATCGTGCATGGGGAATTTGATAACGTTGTAAGGTAGCAATGACCGTAAGTGAGGCAAATACCGCGTATCCATCATCGGCGCCTCCGCGGCCATATAATCTATTTCCTTTCAACACGGGTTTCCAAGGCCCAAGGTCTTTATCCCACCCCGACATTTCAGGTTGCTTATCCATATGACCATAAAGCAATACGGTTTCATCTAAGGTGCCAGGAATTTCAATAAACAATAAAGGGGTTCGTCCTGGCAACTCTACTACTTCTAGTTGCATCCCTTGAATAGATTGTTGCTGACACCAATCCACTAGAAGCGTCATGGCTTTATCCATATAGCCATTTTCTTTCCAATTAGCATCATAATGAACTGATTTGTTAGGAATTTTAATATACTCTATTAATTTAGGGATGATGCTGTTATCCCAGGTGTCGGAAATAGTTTGATAAATTTCGTGGGCGTAATTTTTGAAGTGATTATTGCTCATTTGAGTTCCTAGGTAATGGGGTGACATAATAAAGGAAAGAATACGGTAACTGCAAGGTTAGAGGGAGAGTTTTTCCGGTCCTAGAAGAACGATTAGCCACACTATGAGATAGACGAGTAACGTAGAATGCTGTTAAGAGCAAGACAACAAACAAGAGTCAAATCCAAGTGGGATCAATATTGAAATAATGAGCTCACCCCCCATACGTCTGCGATAATTCGGTCGGTTCTAGAGCGATAAAGTTGTTTTTTTTGGTTGTGGATTTGTTACCCATATCAGAATAATAGCAGATTAAAATTTTTTTATTCTTAATGTTAATCGCTTTTAAATTCCGACGTCTTGACAAATTTATACGCTCTTGCTAACTTAAAAAATTTGGTGCCGATTTGAGCCTCAGCTTGTGGGTACTTCAATAAATACATCTAAAGTAGGCACTTACCTTAAAAAAAGCTCTCAATCCTTTCCTTTAGCTAATCAACTTAATAATTAGAGTGACATGAATGTATATGAGCTGACAATAGCCTTTTTCCTACTTTGAAGGATGTCAATTTACATGTAGGGGCTTGAGAGATTGTAGGCGTTATTAGAAAAAGTGGTGCAGGTAAAAGTACTTTAATTCGCTGCGTTAATTTATTGGAACGGTCTGAAAAGGGTTCTATTATTTTGGATGGCGAGAACCTAACTCTGCTTTCAGAGAAAGCATTGCGGTGGGTGAGTCATCAAATGGATATGATTTTTCAGCATTTTAATCTGTTAAGTACTCGGACGGTATATCAAAAGGTAGCATTTCCACTACAACTCATCAGAAAAAGTAAAACCAGAAATTAAAAAAGTGGTCATCCCTTTGTTGGAATTAACTGGATTAACAGCCAAAAAGCACGCTTATCCGAGTCAATTTTAAGTAGCGGTTAAAAACAACGGGTGGCAATTGTTCTGGCATTAGCTACAAACCTAAATATAACTACTCTGTGATGAAATGACTTCGGTGCTTGATCCTGAAACCACATATTTTATTTGGAACTTATTAAACAAGTTAATCGCGAATCGAAATTGTTGATACTTCTAATCACACATGAAATGGAGATTATTAAAACCGTTGCTCAATGAGTGGCTGTATTAGACCAAGGAAGAATTGTAGAAGAAAGCGATATTGTAACTTTATTTAAGCGACCGAAAACTGAAATCGCGAAAAAGTTCACTCATTCTTTAATTAAAATCAAACTTCCTGAAATTTTACATATCCGGTTACTAGAAAGAGCCCATTCAAAATAAGATATGCTTTGCTACGAATCAATTTCACCAAGCGTACCGCCGAATCTTGGATTATCGATGAGTTTATTAAGCACTTCGATTTACAGATAAATATCCTTCAAGCTAATTTAGAATTTTTGAGGGGAAATTCTATTGGAACGACGTTAATTGCTTTGTGAAATAATGAGAAAATGCTTTCGCAGGGTATATTTGCTTTACTTGAAAAATAAAGATTTAGAAGTTGAGGTTATTGGTTATATCAGTGCAGATGATTGGCGCTATTCTTGATGCCATTTTGCAAACCATTGAGATGGTAATTATACCTTTAGAAATAGGAATAATTTTATTTGTTACCGAAAAAAATCAATTATTATCCTGAACTTTTTTAAATCGTTTTTTGTCGGCAGTAATTACGCTATACGTTCGGTTCCTTTCATTATCTTTATGATAGCGATTATTCCTTTTACTTACGCGATTTCTTGTAAGCACTTCTATTGGCACGGCAGAGGCTATTGTCCCATTAAGCTTATGTGCCCATTCCTTTTTTAATCGACTGATGGGAATGGCTTTATAAGAAGTCCCTTATGGCTTAGTTGAAGCCAGTCAATCTATGGGTGCTTCGCCGTTACAAATTATTTGGGAAAGTCTGGTTTCTAGAAGCGCTGCCCACTTTAATTCGGGGGTGCATTAACGACAGTGACTTTAGTGGGTTATTCTGCAATGGCAGGTGCTATTGGTGGAGGAGGATTAGGAGATTTAGCAATCCGTTATGGATATGAGCGATTTGATATTCGAGTAATGATAGTAAGCATCTTAGTGTAATTATTGTAGTGCAATTTTTGCAATATCTCTAAGATACTATTGCACGGAAGACTTTCACATTACAAATAATTAAGCATAAAAAATGTTAAAAAATTGACCGTTATCTTGATAACGACTCTCATTATTTTAGAAGAGGGGTCGCAGAGAGGATGCCACCAAAAAGAAGTGAAAGATACGATTCGCGTAGGAACTATTTCGGGTCCTGAAACTGAGTTGATGGAAACAGTCAAAGAAGTAATATTAAACCAAAGAAGTAGCATTAAAACAGTATGGTTTACATGTCATTATCGTCACATTTTCTGACTATAATATCCCAAATAAAGCACTGGAATATGGAAGTTTAGATGCCAATATGTTTGTTTCAACATATTTCCTATTTAAAAGCACAAATCCGGGCTCGGGGTTATAAAATTGTTCCAATTAGAAAAACTTTCGTGTATCCTAAGAGGTTTTATATTCCAAGAAAATGAAAGCCTTATCGCAGCTGAAACCTGTGACAAGGTCGTAATTCCAAAGGATCCGAGTAACGAAGCTCGAGCGTTGCCTTTATTGGAAAAATCTGGGTTAATTCCGCTTTAAAGTCTGGAGCTTCTATCAATGCAACACCTTTGGATATTGTCACCAATCCCAAACCAAACATTTCATCGAAATGGATGCCACCCAACTATCATGTTCGCTTGCCGATGCGAATTTAGCAAGCCATCAATACAAATTTTGCAATTTCAGGGGGACTTATTCCCCTTCGTGAGATGCACTATTTCTTGAGGGCCCTGATTTTCGCCTTATGCCAATATCGTCGCTGTGCTCGCTAGAACAATCAAAACGATCTTTGCTTAAAATCACTGCTAGATGCCTTACAATCCAATCAAGTACCCCGAACGGCGAAGCAGATTTTTGAAGACGGAGCAATTCTGGCATGGAAGTAGGGATCCGTCGTCCTTATTCCAATTTTGGTATAATATGTGCTGAGCCAGCTAAACAGTCGCTCAGCATAGCTGGGAGGAAAGTCCGGGCTCCATAGGGCAGAGTGCCAGGTAACCCCTGGGAGGCGAAAGCTTACGGAAAGTGCAACAGAAAGTATACTGCTGTCGGAATTTCGATAGTAACGGTGAAATGGTGCGGTAAGAGCGCACCGCGTTGCTGGTAACAGCAACGGCGATGGTAAACCCCACTCGGAGCAAGGCCAAATAGGAATCCTTATCGTGTGGCCCACACGGGATTTGGGTAGGCTGCTTGAGATATGTGGTGACACACATCTCAGATAGATGACTGTTCACGACAGAACCCGGCTTATCGGCTGGCTTTATTTATTATTTTCAATACTTACGGTTAGTGAACTGTCTGGAAATAGGGAGTCGTGTCGACGACTCTAACCCGCAGGAACATTGTTACCAAATTCAAATCGATATAAAAAAATAACTATAAAGAGTTAACAAATAACGCAAGATTGTTTATTAATGAGTAAGGATGACCCCTGCTTTTTTAAAACTGAACTACCCGGAAGGTCTTGATACTACTCTTGTTAATTTAGTTACGAAATATTCTTCGTGATTGGTGAATTGTGATAGAGTCATCTCTAGTAAAGGTGAAAATATATCTGGGGCTCTGTAATTTGTTTCTCAGACCAAAAAAACAAAGAAAAAATGTCCCCACAGCTTTAACGAGTTTGGTTGCTCTTTCTATAGCTGTTTAATTCCAGTCAAAACATCCTTTAAAGCCTAGTGCGAAATGTATCAAAGCTTTGCTTAATTGATCAAACCACGATCAATGTATCGGGAAAAACGGATAACCCCGATTGTCATGGTTTAACGCTGGATGAGTTATCACGCTTTGATTTTAGCAAAATGGATTTCAGTAAAATTGTCAATGATATTCAAAACAACACGCATTTTCCGGACGCAAAAAAACCGCTTTCGAAACGACTTTATTATGCAAAAGTTGTTTTGTTCTGTTATAAATCCTCACCGATACGTCGCTAGCTGATTTAAGAGCTTCTTCAGCAGTTGAACTAATTTTACAATTTTTACAATAGTTGATGATAGGCAATATTGAGCGGGGGAGTTTATACTTCCGATAAATTAGTTAAAAAAAGGCGCTTTCTAAGCGAATAATAAAAAATATATTAGGTGAGTAGGGAGGGACATTTAGTCACTCACCCTGTCGAAAAATAATTTTGATTATTGGTATAAAAATACTTGACGTATATTCCGATTTGTAAAATTTATGGATTATAAAGAGCAGAACATAGCCAGTAATGTAGTAGAGCAAGTATTCACTATTACTGGAGAAAATGGTAATTACTTAAGGTAGCCCAAAATTGGCGATCATTTTAAATTGTTTGAATCATTAGAAGCTTTAAGATCTGATTTTAATTTGATAACAGAATAGGTCTACAAAACGGCGCAAATGGACAATTTTCTAGCTCTTAATTACGAAGTTAATCTTCAAGAAAATAAAAAAAATATGTATTCGAAGATTCAAAATTATACCATTAAAAAATATTAAATAAAATATATTAAATAAAAATTTAATTTTACAATATTGTGTATTGTGCCAGCTTGTTTTTTATGGCTTGATTTTAGAACGTTACTGAGATAAAAATAATTTTAAAAATCTAGGGAAGCATTTTCAAATATCGATGAATAGTATCTTAAATCTTAAGTAGAATGAAGAATCGAGTAATGCGCGAACGGGAAATACAAATGAGTCAAGTAGAATCGCTAGCTGAATCAGCACTAAAAGAAACGGCCGTCTCAATTTTACTATCCCTTCCGGACAATGAGCCTTGTGATTCAAAACTGCAGTACGTCCCGTCCCCCTATCCTGAGGATCCTGCGATTAAGATCCCGTTTGAGGGCAAATCAATCTCTTTGCCCTCCGACTTTTCTTTCTAAGGAAAAAAGCAAGAAAAGATAAAGGAGGCTATTTCTGCGTGGTGCGAAGGAGGTAAAAGAACTGGAGCGTCAATATCAGAATAAATATGTGTTGCTTTGTGCACGAGGCCGCCTAAACGAAGTAGCTAATGTAGCGTGGGAAGTAGGGTCCCATTGCCGAAAGTTGAAGACAATACGGGGCGGTCTCGACTGGGGTCCCCATTTAGCAAAAATGAATATTCTATTATAAGGGAGGGGGAGAAACCCCATCCCCCTCCTAAAGAATTACGGTTCCCCTCAACAATCCAATAGTGCTGCTAATCCAATAGTGCCCTTCGCGTTTTCTTGTCAATGGGGGGTATTCTGGGCGATATTCGCTTGTTTTGGAACGGATACCCTGGAACTGAGACACCATCCCCGCTTGGAGGATGTTTTCGGCTGCGTTTTCATCAACGATCGAGTGTGAATATTGTGCAAAACTCGTTTCACTAGCTCATAAACCCAGGGAGAGAACCGTATTCACATCAACTTTTTTCGAAAAAAAGGCTTCTTGGCCATGCTAATAGCATTAGCATTAGTGTGGTTGAATACCTATGGGATTCCGTGTCAAAAAAAGCAACGAGAATTTTTAACTTATGAAAATTATTTGGCCTTCTGGAAACCGCATGAGGGTGGTGGCTTTGAAACAGTTAAATTTCTTTTGGTCAAAGGCAACTGATACAGATAAAGAACAAATGGCTGTGATGATGAGCGACGTGGAGGAGTGGGGGTTTTTGGGTCGTATCCCAAGTTTTTTCCTCAGCAGTATTCTGCAGGCGTTACGACTACGAGCACGGTTTAGAACTTGCGAAAGACATTTGGAAAGCTGCTCCCCAAGAAGGTAGAGCTGTACTTGCGGAGGAGAATGATTACTTATTTGTGAGAACCCTTTGTAGCGAGGAAAACCCTTTTGTAGTAGAAGTAATAAAATATCTTCCTTGGTCTGAGGAGGATTTTTTATCCGATGATTTTCTGAAGCTTTGTGAGGCAGGACCCCTTCGATGAGAATCCAATTAATTTTTTGTTAAAAAATTTGTCTTTAGACGAAGACGAAGTAGCTTATAAAAGCTACGTAATTTCTCTGCTAAACGAAAAACTTATTGATGTGGGATTTTTAGAAAAGTACTGCTCCATTTTTTCATCTGATTAAGTTAAGCAGTAAGAATTAGGAAAAGAAAACTCGTTACAAAAAATCTGAGATCTGAAGGAAAAAGTGCAACAGCTTGAAAAAGAAAATGTATCCTTGCAAAATTCACTTGCCCTAATTCAAACACCTTTAAAGGAAGGAGATCGGGAGTTAGAGAATCCTCGCAAAAAAGTTCGGTTATTCGGTTAATAGAAGAAGAAAAAAACGATGAAGAAAGGGAAGCGAAAGGAGCATCAGAAGCCTTGAGCGAAATTGAGTCCAAAAGAAGCTTTATCATAGCACAGATCCGTTTCCTTCCACCGGAGGCTCACTCACCCATGGTCACCTGCCCTAAGAACGCGGAAAGAGTAAAAAAAGGAAGCCAAAGGAGATCGATACAGTCAATTAAGAAAATAGAGAAAGGAGAACTTTCTTTTATTTGATGGTTTAGTTAAAAATTTGTACTTCCCACTAGTTTCTCCACGCTCGAAATAGCGGTGATTTGATTATTTTTGTAATGTAATGAAGTTTGTGTGAATGATACGTCAATAGCGTGATCATCAAATTTAACCGCTAAAATATTAATACTTTTCCAAAAATTTTTCACTGTATTCGATAACGATTGCCCTAATTTTACTTAATTCATGACTTCTAAAACTGAATGAACTAGCCAAGTTTATCGTATTTAACTATAATTTAGCTACTTTGTCTCCATATTCAACATGAATATGAGGCTGTTCATTTATTTCTAGGTTAAAGAAGAAAAAACGATAGCCTTTAATTCTAAGTACTGTAGGCATCGAGCCCTTTCCTGTTGGTGGAATCCTATATCAAAGCATAAGAAGGAGAGATGAGGGTCAAACATTCTTGTTTCTACTGTGTAGTAGTGAGCAGGTGATGATTTAGTAGTTTGTGCATTTGGGAGTCGTGAATTCCTATTACTATTAGTTGACATTCGTTAGCATTGATTGTGGTAAGGACTAAAAAATATAACTTCGCATTAATAATTGGAGAAAAGTCCCATTGCAGCAAGCTTAAGTAAGAAGCATAATTCTCTTTTGATGGGCAAAAGTATTTAAACTCTTCGCAAAGTTATAGATCCCTAAGTTAAGGGTTATAGGTTTTTTCTTATCTAACCAGATTAAGGATATAATTCAGGACTTGTTGTGTTCAAGAGTAAATAATTTTCCTTTGGAGGTATTCGTCAATGCAGGAAATATTAGATAAGTTACGCACCGATATTGAAAGCTTAAAAAAATCAGGGATTTACAAGGCAGAACGGATTATCACTTCCCCCAAAATGCCCAGATTAATGTGGGATCAGAGTATATTCTTAATTTTTGTGCTAATAATTATTTAGGATTAGCGGACCATTCGCAGTTGATTAAGGCAGGACAGAAAGCACTGGAACAATATGGTTTTGGCGTGGCATCAGTTCGATTTATTTGTGGAACGCAAAATATTCACAAAGAACTGGAAAAAAGTATCAGTCAATTTTTAGGAACGGAGGATACGATTCTTTATTCTTCTTGCTTTGATGCAAACGGAGGATTATTTGAAACAATATTGGGATCGGAAGATGGAATTATTAGCGATGAATTGAATCACGCCAGTATTATTGACGGAATTCGATTGTGTAAAGCGCAACGCTATCGTTATAAAAATAACGATATGAAGGATTTGGAAACGAAACTCCGGGAAGCTGACAAAAAAGGCGCACGTTATAAATTAATCGCGACTGATGGGGTTTTTTCAATGGACGGTATTATCGCTGATTTAAAATCAATTTGTGAGTTAGCTGATAAATATAATGCATTTGTGATGGTGGATGATTCGCATGCGGTAGGTTTCATTGGTGAAAATGGGCGTGGAACGCCAGAATATTGTGGCGTCGCAAATCGAGTTGATATTCTCACGGGAACACTAGGAAAAGCATTAGGGGAGCTTCGGGCGGCTATACCTCTAGTCGCAAAGAAATTATCGAATGGTTGCGTAATCGCTCCCGACCATATTTATTTTCTAATTCTGTAGCGCCAGTTATCGTTGCCACTTCGTTAGAAGTGCTTGGGTTATTAAAAACAGAAGGCGAACGATTACGCCAACAATTGCAAAAAAATAGTCAGTATTTTCGTTCGAATATGGAAAAGCTCGGTTTTCAATTAGTTCCGGGCAATCACCCTATTATTCCCATCATGCTTGGTGATGCACAATTAGCCAAGAAAATGGCCGATCAATTGTTGAAAGAAGGTATTTATGTAATTGGATTTTCTTATCCTGTTGTGCCGATGGGTAAAGCCCGTATTCGTGTCCAAATGTCGGCGACTCACATTAAAGAACAGCTTGATCGAGCGATTAATGCGTTTGAACGTGTAGGAAAAAAATAGGAGCCGTTTAAAACTTATGAAAATCCTTTCTAAACTTAAATCAAAACCTGGGATTTGGCTGTCAGAAGTCTCTGCACCCAAACCTGAGAGTGATGAAGTATTAATTAAAATTAAAAAAACGGCGATTTGCGGAACCGATTTACATATTTATAAATGGGATGAATGGGCGCAAAAAACTATACCGGTTCCTATGCATGTAGGCCATGAATTTGTGGGTGAAATTGTTGAAATGGGTCAGGATATAAAAGGAATAAAAGGATTTAATATTGGAGACCGGGTATCAGGAGAAGGGCATATCACCTGCGGTTATTGCCGTAATTGCCGCGCGGGTAAAAGACATCTCTGCCGCAATACCCTTGGAGTGGGCGTTAATCGTCCCGGTGCTTTTGCGGATTATTTAGTAATTCCCTTTCGCAATGCTTATAAAATTCCTCCGCAAATTAGCGATAATACTGCAGCTATTTTAGACCCTTTTGGTAATGCGGCACATTCTGCATTGGAATTTGATTTAGTAGGGGAAGACGTCCTCATTACGGGAGCAGGACCTGTGGGTTTAATGGCAGCGGCTATTGCGCGTCACGTCGGTGCCCGGTATGTGGTCATTACAGATGTTAATGAATACCGATTAGCGTTGGCTGAAAAAATTGGAGTGACCTTAGCAGTAAACCCCACGAGCATGTCGCTAACGAAAGTTATGGAAAATCTAGGCATAACAGAAGGCTTTGATATTGGTTTGGAAATGTCGGGCAACGAAGAAGCTTTTCGCAGTATGTTAACCATTATGAACAATGGGGGAAAAATTGCCTTTTTGGGAATTCCACCAGCACCTTTTGCTATCGATTGGAATTTGGTGGTTTTTAAGAGTTTAACAATAAAAGGGATTTATGGACGACGGATGTTCGAAACGTGGTACAAAATGATCAATCTTTTGCAAAGTGGACTTGATATTTCACCTGTGATTACTCATGAATTTCCTTTGAAAGAGTTTCAACAAGCTTTCGATGTGATGTTATCTGGTAAAGCCGGAAAAGTAATCCTAGATTGGGTTTAATGATTCTCTTCTCTGGTTAGGCAAAGAACTGCCCCCTCTCCGTTAGCAAATTAAGTGCGAGTGGGAGATATTTTTAAAGCCATTCGTGCTAGATACTCTTTATGTTCGCTTGATCTTCTACCAAGCGGCGTATTGTCAATTCAGCCAATTTTTCTTCAGTTTTTTCTAAGGGCGTAGAAAAAATGTTAGTCTCATTAACTTCTCGCTTTTTTATTTATTTTTATTTATATTTATAGTGCTATTGTAGAAAAAATGTTAGTCTCATTAACTTCTCGCTTTTTTATTTATTTTTATTTATATTTATAGTGCTATTATATATTATTTATTATTCCTCTATATTTTCTCACAAGAAAAAATTGAAAAGACATAGCCTTTTATTAAATAATGTAATGCTCTTTTAATATTTTATTTTAGGTAAAAGCAGTTGATGATAAAATTCTTATTCAATAATTGAGCTGGAGTCAAGTCATGCCTTCATTTGATATTCTTTCTAAATTGGACAAACATGAAGTGAGCAATGCAGTAGATCAGGCTAACCGAGAGGTCACTACCCGATTTGACTTTAAAGGATCAGGAGCAACTTATAACTATGAAAGGAACAGCATCACTCTTCGAGCAGAAACGGATTTTAAACTCAAGCAAATGATTGATATATTGAAAAATAAATTTGCCAAACGGCAAATCGATGTGGAACATATGAAAATCGAAGAACCGGTGATCCAACACAAAAGTGCGCAACAAGTGGTTACCCTTATGGAAGGGATTGACCAAACAGCAGCAAAAAAAATCATTAAGCTCATTAAAGACCAAAAACTAAAGGTACAAGCCGCTATCCAAGCCGAAAAAGTACGCGTTACGGGTAAAAAACGGAATGATTTGCAATCCGTGATCAGTTTCTTGCGCGAACAAGATATCGGCGTTCCCCTCCAATTTAATAACTTCCGCGACTAAAATCAGTAAAGTACTTTGTTAAGTCTCTGAGCATTTTTTATTCCACGATTTTTCTCTCAAAAAAACTACCAGCTCCTCTTCGAGAGTAGAGGATACGCCAAACTTCTCTTTCACTTGATAGAGGGACCACCGTTGCAGAAATTCCCTCGTGAAGCTTAGGGGCTCTTTCTCCATTTTTTCCAAAAGTAGGCTATAGCTATAGTTAGAGCTATAGATTAGATAGTTAAATGCGTTGTGGAAAAAAGTGGTATAATGTGTATAAATGTGGGAACATTCTGATGTTTCGAGGTTTAACTGCCATTGCTGTTGATTCGAAGGGTAGGATGGCTATTCCGGCCCACTATCGGGATCGGCTCCAAAGCGAAGCAGATAGAGTATTTTAAAAATCACTATCGACGCAGAAGAACGCTGTCTTTTACTTTGTCCCCCACCCTCAGTGGGAAGAAATTGAAAAAAATAGAGAGTCTACCAAGAGCTACCATCCGGTAAGCTGGCGAATTCAACGGCTATTAATTGGGCATGGGACTGAATTGGAGCTTTGGACCGTCATGGCCGGATTTTAGTGCCTCCGCTTTTGTTGAGAGTATGCCGGGGGGATTAGGACAGATGGTAATGCTGGTAAGACAAGGGAAAAAATTTGAATTATGGGGTGAATTACAATGGGAGTTGGCGCGCGAGGATTGGTTGGCAGAAGAACTTCCCAGAGAAGAGAGAGGAACTGCCCCCAGAATTAAGAACAATTTCTTTATAAAATGACGCATCGACCGGTTTTATTTAATGAAGTTATGGAAGGACTTGCTATTCGTCAAAATGGAATTTATGTCGATGCAACATTTGGTAGAGGGGAAACAGTCTCGGCTTGTTGCAGCGACTTGGGCCGGAGGGCCGTTTGCTTGCAATGGATAAAGATCCCGAGGCCATTGCAACCGGTATTGAAGGCCCTTTTCAGGACCAACAACGATTCGCTATCGTCCATGAGACTTTTGCGAATCTGGAAAAAATAATACGGAATCGTGGATGGTACGGAAAAGTGAATGGAATCATGCTTGATTTAGGTGTTTCATCACCCCAATTAGATAAACCCAAGCGAGGTTTCAGTTTTATAAAGGATGGACCCTTGGATATGCGGATGAATCCAGAAGAAGGCATGGATGCAGCGACTTGGCTCAATCAAGCTAGCAAAGAAGATATTCGGCGTGTGCTTTGGAATTATGGCGAAGAACGTTATGCCAAACGTATTGCGGAAGCAATTGTAAAAATGCGGGAAGAGAAACCCATTACCCATACCTTGCAATTAAGCGAAATTGTAGTGAAGGCATCGCCTCGCCATGAAATTAAAAAACACCCAGCAACGCGCACCTTCCAAGCGATCCGAATTTTTATTAATCGCGAGCTGGATGAGTTGAGTAAATGCCTTCCTCAATGTTTAGAAATATTAGCGATAAAGGGTCGATTATGTGTAATTAGTTTTCATTCATTGGAAGATCGCATTGTTAAACGTTTTATTCAAAAAGAATCGTGTGATCTTTTGCCGCGGGAGTTGCCCATTTTGGCAAGCGAAGTGAAATACCGTTTGAAAAAAATAGGCGCTCTGATTAAGCCTATGGAGGCGGAAATCAGGGAAAATCCGCGAGCACGAAGTGCTCGCTTACGAATCGTGGAGAAATTAGCATGAACACTACAACTCGTGTCATTATCGCAGAAAGTCTAAGGAGACGACGAAGCCGCACGTTTCAAATAACGAAACGAGGAATTTTGATTGTTTCCTTAGTGATTGCTTTATTATGTTCAGCCTTTGGAGTTATTTACGTTAAAGATCTCAATCGACGATTGTTTATTCAATACCAAATTTTAAGGCGCGAAAAAGCTGAAGAACTTATTCAATGGGGAAAATTGTTATTAGAACAAAGTACCTGGTCCACACAATCGCGGATTCAAAAGGTAGGGCAAAAACAATTGGGGATGCAAATTCCCACTGCAAAGGAGATGGTATTAGTCAATGGATATGATGAAATGTCGCCCCCTAGGTAAATTCACGTGCAACAACGAACTTGGCGGTTTTACTCGTTATGGTTTTTATTATGTGTCGCGGTGGCCGGATTGTTATGGCGTTTGATCGATTTAAATATTCTGGATCGATCTTTTTTACTAAAACAAAGCAAGGCGAGAATCCTTCGTGTTGTCAATATTCTGGCCTATCGCGGTATGATTACCGATCGATTAGGAATACCGCTAGCCATTAGTACGCCCGTTGATTCTATTTGGATCAATCCGCAACTGTTTCAAGCAACACCTTCTCAAATTGTTGTACTCTCCCCTCTCTTACACCTACCTATTTCTTTTATTAAAAAACGAATTCAACATAAAGCAAATCACCAATTTGTCTATTTAAAACGAGGTAACCCCCCTTATATTGCAAAAGAAATTCGCCAATTAAATATTCCAGGTATTTTTTTCAACGTGAATATCGTCGTTATTATCCAGAAGGGGAGGTGACAGCCCATGTAGTGGGACTCACCAATATTGATGATCAAGGACAAGAAGGTTTGGAGTTAGGTTACAACCAATGGTTGGCAGGAGAACCCGGAAAGATGGAAGTGGTTAAAGATCGTCTGGGTCATATAGTGGCGAATATTGCCATGGTGAAAAAACCAATTCAAGGGCATGATTTAACTTTAAGCATCGATCATCGTATTCAATATTTAGCTTATCAAGCTTTAAAAGAAACAGTTTCTGCTTATCATGCGAAAGCAGGTTCCGCGGTAGTCTTGGATGTAAAGAGTGGAGAAATTTTAGCAATGGTTAATCAGCCTAGTTACAACCCTAACAATCGTCCAGCCGGTCACGATGGTCGTTACCGCAATCGGGCAGTGACAGATATGTTCGAACCTGGTTCCGTGATTAAAGCATTTACTATTGCTTTGGCGTTAGAAAGTGGAAAGTATACCCCGGACACTAAGATTGATACCAACCCGGGATGGATGAAAATTGGCGGTTACCGGATTAGCGATGATGAGTTAAATTTTGGCGTTATTTCACTCACCCAGTTATTGCAGCATTCAAGTAATATCGCTGCAGCAAAAATTTTACTATCATTGGAACCCCAACATTACTATGCCTTATTACGCGCATTAGGATTTGGCCAGTCCACCAGTAGCAGCTTTCCCGGAGAATCTTCCGGTGCATTAGTTTCCTACGACACCTGGGTGCCTTCCGTCGTGGCAACTTTAGGATATGGGTATGGTATGGCAGTCACCACTCTTCAATTGGCCCAAGCCTATGCCATTTTGGGAGCCGGAGGAATTAAAAGGCCGGTAACTTTTTTAAAAGTAGAGCATCCCCCGGCCGGTGTGCCAATTTTGCCAGAAAAGGTAGCAAAAACAATTGTGGGAATGTTGGAAACCGTGGTTCAAAAAGGGGGTACGGGAACTCGAGCAGCCGTGTATGGATATCGTGTTGCGGGTAAAACCGGAACGGCTTATATTGCGGGTCCTAAAGGCTACGATAAGCACCATTACATGTCTTCTTTTGTTGGACTGGCGCCGGCTAATAATCCTCAGTTAGTAGTGGCTGTCGTCATCCGGGAACCTCAAGATGAACATTTCGGGGGACTTGTGGCAGCTCCTTTATTTTCCAAAATTATGAGTGGATCTTTGAGATTACTGGACATTCCACCAGAGCCCTCAACTTAATCTTCCTCCTATACCCTCTAGCCCCGCGGGAAACCCGCTCTGCTGATTCGGGTTATAGATTCGCTTAGGAGCCATCCTGGCTTATAATTTCTTAAATGAACGGCGTCTCTCTTCTTAATCGATTGATAAAAGGATTTAGCAATGAGCTGTCATCCGATGTGTTAATTCTAGGACTTCAAACCGATAGTCGAAAAGTCCAGAAAGGCGATCTTTTTATTGCTTATCCGGGGATGCGTTCAGACGGACG
The DNA here is from genome assembly GCF_030643785.1 of Coxiella-like endosymbiont. Classification (NCBI taxonomy): domain Bacteria; kingdom Pseudomonadati; phylum Pseudomonadota; class Gammaproteobacteria; order Legionellales; family Coxiellaceae; species Coxiella-like endosymbiont. The sequence goes on from NZ_CP094378.1 coordinate 528,108, forward strand.
TCAGTATATTAAAGAAGCGATTGATAAACAGGCGGTGGCTGTGTTTTTCGATCCACATGACTATAAACCTTCTATAGAAAGCCCAGTTCCTCTAATTCCTATTTCACGATTACAAAATCAGGTGGGAGAAATTGCCGCTCGTTTTTACAGCCATCCCACAAAGCACCTGAAAATTATCGGCGTCACAGGAACCAATGGAAAAACTTCATGCACGCATTTTATCGCCCAATTATTGCAATCCCAAGGAATGCCGTGTGCGGTAGTAGGGACTCTCGGCTATGGTTTTGTAAGAAATTTAACCAAAACAAATTACACCACTCCGGATCCTCTTCAATTGCAACAAGCTTTTGTGCAAATGCGTACAGAAGGGGCGAGGGCTGTTGTAATGGAAGTTTCCTCACACGCCTTAGACCAGCATCGAGTGAATGGCGTGCATTTTGATATTGCCGTTTTCACCCAGTTATCTCGTGATCATCTGGATTATCATGGAAGTATGGAAAATTATGCTCGGGCAAAAGAATTATTGTTTGAGAAAATTGGTTTAAGTTACGGAGTGGTTAATTGTGATGATGAGTTTGGCAGATACCTTATTGCGAAATATCATAAAAAACTCATGCTGATTGGTTATTCTATGAAGGGAATAAAGAATGATCGAGTTCCTTTAATAATGGCAACAGCTATAAAAACATTAGACCAAGGATTTTCGGTGACGGTTCAAACCCCGTGGGGAAATGGTACATTAACTACCCCTCCTCTCTTTGGACGATTTAATATTAGTAATCTCCTGGCTGTCATCGGGGTTTTGGGATTATCGGGTGTGTCTTTAGAAAAATCATTTTTGGAGTTATCAAAATTAAAAAACGTTCCTGGTCGAATGCAGTTAGTTGAATGTGCGAGTGGTCCTCAGGTGGTGGTGGATTATGCGCATACTCCCGATGCCTTAGAAAAGGCGTTGATGTCACTGCGAGAGCATTGCCGTGGCCAATTAATTTGTATTTTTGGTTGTGGTGGTGATCGCGATCGAGGTAAGCGTCCGCAAATGGGGGCTATTGCGGAACGCTATACGGATCAGGTTATCGTGACTAATGATAATCCCCGCAGTGAATCGCCTTTGGCAATTATCCAAGATATTAAAGCAGGGTTTAAAAATCCGCAGTCGGTGGTAGTCGAAACTGACCGCGCTGCTGCAATTCATTATGCGGTGCAAAAAGCTACCGTTGATGATATTGTTTTAATCGCAGGTAAAGGATATGAAACCACCCAAGTCATCGGCAGGGACGTCTTACCTTTTGATGACGTTCAGGAGGCCCAGAAGGCGTTAAACCTATGAAACTTTCACAAACCGCTCACATTCTTAATGCAAAATTCAAAGGAAAAGATGGAGATTTCGAATCCATCAGTATTGATACTCGCACCATCCAACCCGGGAGTCTTTTTATTGCTTTGCAAGGTCCGCATTTTGATGCTCATAATTTCATAGATGCGGCGGCAGAACGAGGGGCCATAGGAGCGATTGTGAGTCGTTGGATAGAAACACCCTTGTCCCAAATTTGTGTCAATGATACCCATGCCGCTCTTATTCAATTAGGAAGTTACCAACGCGACCAAATGAAAGAAGTAATTGTAATAGCGGTGACAGGGAGTTGTGGTAAAACAACCACCCGAGTATTACTCGCCAGTGTCTTTCGCCAGCAGAGGAATGTGTTAGTTAGCAAAAGAAGCTTTAACAATAATATTGGATTACCATTGACCTTGATGCGATTGCGTGCTGAGCATGATTATGCTGTCGTAGAGCTTGGAGCGAACCATCTTGGTGAAATTGCTCAGTTAGCGCAAATAGCAAAACCCAACATCGCTATTATTACCAATGCAGGTCCTGCGCATTTAGAGGGTTTTGGCAGTATTGAGGGCGCAGCAAAAGCGAAGAGCGAAATTTATCAAAGATTACCTCCGAATGGGATTGCTATCGTTAACAACGACGATCGTTTTGGAGATTTCTGGCGAGAAATAATAGGTGTTCGGCGAACTATTACTTTTGCGTGTAATAATCGAGCCGATGTCGCCGCAAAAAATATTTCAGTAAACCCAGAAGGGCAACCTCACTTCCGTTTGATTTTGCCGGATGGGGAAGTTGATGTTCAATTGTCGCTTTTAGGCAGATATAATGTAATGAATGCCTTAGCAGCGGCGGCGGCGGCCTACGCTCAACAGTTGCCGATTATGGCGATAAAAGCCGGTTTAGAGGCAACTTCGGCAGTTAGCGGACGTTTAGCGTCTCTAAAAGGGTATCGAGGAGCCACTATTATTGACGATAGTTATAATGCTAATCCTTTATCAGTATCCGCTGCCATTGACGTTTTAGCTACTTGTGGCAATCGCTCGATTTTGGTTTTAGGAGATATGCGGGAATTAGGTGAAGGAGAAGATCAATTACATCGTAAAATGGGTGAGCAGGCGTTGCAGTCTGGTATTCATGAACTCTTTTGTTATGGATCTTTAACCCGACATACCGTTGAGGCTTTTGGCAACAATGCGTATCATTTTGATGATCAAGAGAAATTACTGAGAGCGTTAAAAAATAATTTAGATAAAAATACAGTCGTGTTGGTAAAAGGTTCCCTTTACATGAATATGGGAAAAATTGTGAAGGGACTAATCGAGGAATAAGCATGCTGCTCTGGCTCACTAATTTTTTAAGTAACCATTTTTATGGTTTTCGCGTTTTTAATTATTTAACATTTCGTTCTATCGTAAGTGCTTTGACTGCATTGATTATTGTTCTCTCTTTTTCTCCATATTTAATAAAAAAACTTAAAAAATTACAAATTGGCCAAATGGTAAGAGATGACGGTCCTCAAGCCCATTTGAAAAAATCCGGCATTCCTACTATGGGTGGTATTCTCATTATTTTGGCTATTGCTATTAGTGCGTTATTATGGGGAGAGCTTACCAGTCGATTTATATGGATTATTTTATTGGTTATAGTAGCCTTCGGGCTTATAGGTTGGGTTGACGATTATCGTAAGGTAATTAAAAAAAATAGTAAGGGGTTATCTGCGCGTTCGAAATACCTGCTTCAATCACTAATTGGCCTCGTAGCAGCGATTTACCTCTACCTTACCGCCACAACTCCTGCTGAAACTCAATTAGTCATTCCTTTTTTAAAAAATGTAGCCCCTAATTTAGGCCTTCTTTATATTTTTCTTGCTTATTTTGTCATAGTGGGTAGCAGTAACGCTGTAAATTTAACCGATGGTTTAGATGGTTTAGCTCTTATGCCAACTATAGTCATTGGTGTGGCACTAGGAATTTTCGCTTATTCTAGTGGGAACCACCTTTTTGCAGAATATTTAGCGATTCCTTATATTCCAGGGGTAGGTGAAATTGTTGTTTTTTGCAGTGCTTTAGTCGGCGGTAGCCTGGGTTTTTTGTGGTACAACGCTTATCCGGCGCAAGTTTTTATGGGGGATGTGGGTTCATTAGGGTTGGGGGCTGCTTTAGGAGTAATTGCCGTAATAGTTCGTCAGGAAATAGTTTATTTTTTTATGGCAGGGATTTTTGTTCTAGAAACTCTCTCTGTCATTATCCAGGTAGGTTATTTTAAACTATCATCAGGGAGTAAAAGGGTTTTTCGAATGGCACCACTGCATCATCATTTTGAATTAAAAGGTTGGCCTGAGCCCAAAGTTATTGTTCGGTTTTGGATTATTACTTTTATTTTAGTGCTTTGTGGGTTGACTACCTTAAAATTGAGATAATATGACAGGCAAACAACTAACCGTTATTTTAGGCTTAGGCAAAACCGGATTATCCTGCGCCCAATTTTTGGCGGAAACAAATCAACCATTTGCGATTACTGATAACCGACAAGAACCTCCACAATTAAAAGAATTTATCCAAGCTTATCCCCATGCCAAATTAGCGCTAGGGGAATTTTGTGAAAATTTATTAAATGAAGCACACCAAATTGTATTAAGTCCCGGTGTATCTCTTTATAATCTTGCCATTGCCAATCAAGTGGCGATAGGTAAACCTATTATTGGTGATATTGAATTATTTGCTCGCGCCGTCAAAAAACCCGTTATCGCCATTACGGGCTCCAATGGTAAAACAACGGTGACGACCGTTGTAGGGTTAATGATGAAGGCCGCAGGGATCAATGCTATTGTTTGTGGTAACATCGGACAACCGGTATTACAGCAACTTCACCTCGATCCTGAATATTACATTCTGGAATTATCGAGTTTTCAATTGGAAACAACCTTTTCCCTCCAACCTCACGCTGCGACGATACTGAATATTAGTGAGGATCATATGGATCGCTATGCTAGTTTTCAAGAGTATATTCGAGCCAAACAACGGATCTATCATTGCTGCCAGACTCCTATTGTCAATGGGGATGAACCGGAAATCTGGAAAAAAATTTCATTTAAGGAAAAACCTCTATCCTTTGGATTAGAGAATCGTGCTGATTTTTCGTTAATAGAACATAATCATAAAACTTTCATCGCTTATCAGCGCCAGAGGCTTATGCCTATTGAAGAGTTAAAACTAAACGCTATCCATCATATTCAAAATGCATTGGCTGCTTTAGCCTTAGGAAAAGGAGTAGGTGTACCTATGGAGGCTATGCTTGAGATTTTGCGTGACTTTACGGGAATCCGTCATCGTTGTCAGTGGGTACGAAAATACAAAGACGTTGATTATTATAACGATTCAAAAGGAACCAATGTCGGTGCAACTCAAGCAGCTATTATAAGCTTGGGAGAAGTCGCCAAAGGAAAATTAATTTTAATTGCCGGTGGCCAAGGTAAAGGCGCTGATTTTTCCGCTTTAAAGAACGTAGTCAAGCGTTATGTGAAACAAATCGTTTTAATTGGCGAAGATGCGCCATTATTAGAAAAAGCTTTGCGGCGTTACACGAAAATCTCGCGCGCTTCTTCCATGGAAGAAGCTGTAAAACAGTCTACCGACATTGCTCAACAGGGTGATGTCGTTTTGTTATCCCCTGCCTGTGCCAGTTATGATATGTTTAAACACTATGGACATCGGGGTGATGTGTTTATTGAAACGGTGGAAGGACTTTAATGCGGCAAAAATTGCCAGCCTTAGGACTTTACGACCGTTGGATTATTATTTCTACTTTATCCTTGTTGGCCTTGGGTTTACTCATGGTGGCTTCGGCTTCTATGGTTATTTCAGACCGTCAATTTGGTTATCCTTTTCATTATTTTATTCATCAATTGGTTTATTTAATTTTAGGCTTATTGCTTGCTGTTACAGCTTCTCGCGTGCCAATTAAAATTTGTCAGAAATATAGTGGTTATTTATTTTTATTAAGTTTTTTATTGTTAATAATCGTCTTATTGCCCGGGATTGGCAGAATGGTTAATGGGAGCCGACGTTGGATCCAGTTGGGATGTTTCTCATTGCAGGTCTCAGAAATAGTGAAATTGGCTGCAATTTTATATTTAGCCAGTTATTTGCAACGCTACCATAACGAAGTACGTGAAGAGCTCAAAGGTTTTTTAAAACCTATGGTTCTTGTGATGTTTTTGTCCAGCTTATTATTATTAGAGCCTGATTTTGGCGCCGCTGTGGTGGTTACTATAACCTATATGGCTCTTTTATTTCTCGGTGGTGTGCGCTTGTGGCCCTTTTGTGTGTTGTTAATTCTAGTGCTAATTTCTTTAGCCTTATTGGCAGTTTTATCCCCTTATCGATTGCAGCGACTAACCGCTTTTTTAAACCCCTGGCATAATGCGTTTGGTTCAGGTTATCAATTAACTCAATCGTTAATTGCTTTTGGGCGTGGAGGGTTATTCGGTGTTGGTTTAGGCAATAGCATACAGAAGCTGTTTTATTTGCCGGAAGCGCACACGGATTTTTTATTTGCAGTGCTTGCTGAAGAACTGGGTCTCATTGGCGAGCTTTTGGTGTTTACCTTATTTATTATTTTAATTGTTCGCATTTTTGTAATTGGGCGCTGTGCTGAAACGAATAATCAATTATTTTCAGCCTATCTCGCTTACGGATTTGCTTTATGGCTCGGCTTGCAGACACTCATCAATATTGGTGTCAACATAGGTGTTTTACCGACTAAAGGTTTGACTTTACCTTTTATCAGCTATGGAGGAAGTAGCATGCTGATTAATTGTTTAGTAGTTGGGATCTTACTGCGAATTGCTTATGAAATTCACTGGGAAAATAGCACGAAGGGATCACGATTGACGAATTATTAATGCTGGGATTATGAATTGAGCTTGAACAATAAAAAAACTAGTCAGGCAGCCTAATGGGAAACTCTGCTGGGCAGTATAAAATAAATGAAGCGAATATTAATTATAGCTGGAGGCACGGGAGGACATATATTTCCTGCTCTGGCGGTGGCGCGTGCGCTGCAACAGCAAGGCGTAGAGATTCATTGGTTAGGAACTGCGAGCGGCTTGGAAAAGAAACTGGTTTTTCCTGAATTTCCATTGAATCTTATCCGAATTAGAGCACTTCGAGGCAAAGGATTATTACAGAAGTTTTTTCTGCCTTTTCGTCTGGCCCGAGCCATTTTTCAATCTTATCGAGTGATCCGACGAGTGAAGCCCCAAATTATTTTAGGGATGGGAGGATATGTGGCAGGGCCTGGTGGTCTTGCCGCCTGGTTGACTTGTACTCCAATGGTAATTCATGAGCAAAATGCGGTGGCAGGATTGACTAATCGTGTGTTAGCAAAAATAGCCCGCTCTGTACTACAAGCTTTCCCGGGGACTTTTGCTGGGGGAGGAAACGTAAGGACTACTGGAAATCCCATCCGAGCTGAATTAATCAACACTCCTTTGCCGCGAGTCCGCTTGCTGAATCGGAAAGGTCCTTTGCGAGTTTTGGTCTTGGGAGGTAGTCAAGGTGCTCGTCCGATTAACCAAAAAATGGTGACTACTCTAAGGAATTACCCTAATCCCCAAGAACTCATGCTATGGCATCAAACGGGTCAGGCGGATTTTGATCGGCTTAAAAAAGCTTATGAAACGCTGGACTTCGAAGCACGAATTGATGCATTTATCGACGATATGGTAAAAGCCTACACATGGGCTGATTTGATTGTGTGCCGCTCAGGTGCTTTAACGGTAAGTGAAATTGCAGCAGTAGGTGTAGCCAGTATTTTTGTTCCCTATCCTTATACTGTAGATGATCATCAATTTCACAACGGTTGCTTTTTAGCGCAAGCAGGGGCTGCTATTATTATTCCAGAGAAATCATTAACGGAAAAATGTTTGATCCTTTATTTTGAGCAATTTGCTCTCGACAGGAATCGTCTGTTAACAATGGCAGAATGCGCGCGGAATTTAGCGGAGCCTAAAGCCGTGCAGAATGTCATTAGTGAATGTAAGAAGCTGTTATGATTCTGAATGGAAAAGTAATTAAGTATATTCATTGCCTAGGGATTGGCGGAATTGGCGTTAGCGCGCTTGCTGAAATTTTATTGAAAAAGGGATACCAAGTTAGTGGTTCTGATATTGCTCCTAATAAAAACACCGAAAGGCTCCATCGTTTAGGAGCTGAAATCATATTTAATCATAACGGGACAGCTGTCATGCGAGCGGATTGTGCTATTTATTCAAGTGCAATTATGTTGACCAACCCTGAATTCATTACCGCCCAACAAGCCAAAATCCCGCTTTTAAAGCGGGGTCAAATGCTAGCTAAAATGATGGCGGCTTACCAATCGATTGCAGTGGCCGGTGCCCATGGAAAAACCACCACCAGTGCTCTTCTGGCTAATGCTTTTGTTATTGCTGATTTAGATCCTACGTTTATGGTTGGCGGTGTGTTAAATGATAGCCAAACGCCTGTGCGGGTGGGAAATGGACCTTATTTTATTGCCGAAGCTGATGAGAGCGATGCATCTTTTCTCTATATGCATCCTAACATTGGCATAATAACAAATATCGATGCCGATCATCTAAGCACCTACGGAGGAGATTTTAATTGTTTGAAAAAAACCTATGTACAATTTCTTGATCAAATTCCCCAAGGGGGGTGGCTATTTTGTGTAAGGATGATCCTGTGTTAAATGAATTAATTCCCACGTTATCTCAGAGAGTGATTAGCTATGGATTTTCGGCGGAAGCTGATTATCAAGCGGATAATTATTTACAAAAAGGGTTACAAACCCATTTTCAAGTTCATCGATTGTTGCAAGATAAATCGCCTTTGCCGGTTAAACTTAATCTAGTGGGTCGCCATAACGCCCTTAATGCTTTAGCGGTCATAGGGGTTGGTGAATTAATTGGGATGGATGAAAAAAAATGTTGCAATCCTTGGCGCAATTTTCTGGAGTAGATCGTCGTTTTGCTATTCGAGGTGAAATGCTTCTTTCGAATGGACAAGCACTGGTGGTTGAAGATTATGGGCATCACCCGAATGAAATCAAAGCGACTCTATCAGCGGCGCGCGCTGCCTGGCCTGAAAGGCGACTCATTCTTGTTTTTCAGCCACACCGTTACAGTCGGACAAAAGAATTAATCCACGATTTTGCTTCGGTTTTAATAGAGCCTGATTTATTAATATTGCTTGAGGTCTATAGTGCAGGGGAAACGCCTATTCCAGGGGCCGATGGAAAAACATTGTTAAAGATTATCGAGCAACAGACCACTAAAAAGGCTGTCTTTGTCCCGAGATTGCAGGATTTACCCGAAATATTGCGAAAGTTGGTGCAACCCAATGACGTAGTTATTCTGCAAGGTGCCGGTAATGTGGGAGCTGTTGCAACCACTTTAATTGGAAGTCCACCAGTGAGTTTCTTTTAATTAGCAGAGTTTTCGGATGCGGGAAGAAAAATTTAATAATGTACGAGGGGAGTTAATTTATAACCATAATTTAGCGCGTTACACTTCCTGGCGAGTGGGCGGTAATGCCGAACGATTTTACCAGCCTGCTGATTTATCGGATTTACAAAATTTTCTTGGCCAATTACCACCTGGTGAGCTATTAACCTGGTTGGGTTTGGGGAGTAATATTTTAATTCGGGATGGTGGAATCAAAGGAACAGTAATTTTAACTTTGAACCGATTAAAAAACGTTTCATTTTTTAAAGAAGACAAGCTATTAATGATCCGTGCCGAATCGGGTGTAACTTGTGCTAAGTTAGCAAAATTTTGCGCGAGCCAAGGGCTAGAGGACGGCGCTTTTTTTGCAGGAATTCCGGGAACCGTAGGCGGAGCTTTAGCCATGAATGCTGGTGCTTTCGGCGGAGAAACCTGGCGTCATGTTGTTCGTGTCGAAATAGTCGATCATGGAGGTGTTCTCCATAAGCGACAGCCGGATGAGTTTAAAATTAGTTATCGCGAAATTCAGGGTCTTAACAATCAATTTTTTGTCGCCGGTTATTTTTGTTTTAATCAGGGGGATACTACTAGAGCTAAGAAAGCCATAAGTGCGTTGTTAAAAAAACGCAGTAGCTCTCAACCCATCGGGACTTTTAGTTGTGGTTCCGTTTTTCGAAATCCGCCGGGCGATTATGCGGCTCGACTCATTGAATCTGCAGGATTGAAGGGAACAAAAATCGGTAATGCAGAAGTTTCAGAAAAACATGCTAACTTTATTTTAAATAAAGGCGAGGCAAACGCTTCCGATATCGAACGTTTAATTCAAAATGTTGCCCAGCGAGTTTATGAAATTCATGGCATCCAATTGATCAGAGAAGTGCATATTGTTGGTGATTATGAAATGGCGTAAGAAAAATAAAATTAAATATTTGTGGGCAATCCAGCTGCAAAAATCAATTCCTTCTCTTTTAGGGCTAGTCGTTTTTGCTATGGTTTTAGCAGGAATATTTACCCTACGTAATCCTAAAACCTTCCCTTTTCGTCAGATTAAAATAACCGCGACTGGGACTCACCTGAAAATACCGGAATTAAAGAATATTGTAATTCATCATATAAACGGAGGATTTTTTCTTTTAATGCTCGTGAATTGCGATTCGCTTTAACGGCGTTACCATGGGTGTATGATGTTTCTATTCGGCGAATATGGTCGAGCGAATTAGAAATTGCGGTCGCGGAGCAAAAGCCTTTAGCCCGATGGAAGAAAACTCAATTAATATCCAAGCTAGGTACATTGTTTACCCCGCCCATTGCAACAATTCCTAAAGATTTGCCTGAACTCCAAGGGCCTGAGGGCAGTGAAAAAATTGTTCTCGCTCGATTTGAACAATTCGATCGATTATTGCGATTATTGGAACCGTTGCATATAAAAATAACCGCCTTGCAGGTAAGCGACCGTGAAGCTTGGTTTCTCGTATTAAACAATCATATCCAAGTTTATTTGGGGCATGAAGATATCGATCAACGATTTGAAAAGCTGGTTCGTTTTTACCGTCAAATTATTGGGAATCAAAGCGAGCAGGTTGAACATGTCGATCTTCGTTATCCCAATGGCTTAGCCGTTCAATGGAAGAGAGTGCCCTCGCCATAACTCGTCTAATGTAGAAGGAAATTAACTCGCTCCGAAAATGTAGCACGAGGCTTCGGTCCTTTTTTCCTTTCTTCCGTAGCTAAACCAGTGGTTTGATTTCCCAGGGGCTGATATTTTTAATTCCCAAGCCTAGCTTTTAGCAAATCCCCAATAAGGTTTTCCCTAATTTGAGGAACAGGTGTAGCCAGTAGTGCAGCAATTGCCTCTCGATTGGCGGAGAATTTCCCATAGTGTTGGGCATCATATTTCTAAGAGGTCTATTTAATGAAGTCTATCATATTTAATGCCCAAGCTAGCCGTTAACTGAAGAATAAAAGATACCGTTTTGGTATTTCGATTCCAAGCAGCACAATACAATGTGTGATGCGTTAGTAGATTGTCGATTTCTACTACGGAGGAGGGCGAGAAGACGCAGGGGCGGCGTCTAGAAGCTCAGGATCTTGAACCTCTCTATAGTCATTATGCGCGCCCCGGGCGGGTGGGTGATACAAAGACTGCAGTTGCGTATTTCGTAGCTTCGACAGAGCCGCTTTTAGCAGTGAGAAGCAATATTATATTCCATCCTATCGAGCCTGGTTCGCAGGAATTATTGCCCAACTTCCACTCCATGATGGAAAAATTTATTGCTTCAATAGCGCCTTTTTCCGCTACCGAAAGAAGTACTACGTCCTTGCCATCACCGTCTTTGCATGAAATATCCTTGGGAATATTAAGCGCTTCTACGCAATATTTCATTGCGCGTATAGAAATTGCCGCGAGCAGCGTAATCCAATCGATCCATCTTCACCCCCGCTCTATGGGGATCAATTTCCAAATTATTAATAACGTATTCCATTTTTTCGATAAAATTATTTTGTGCGGCGAGGTCGAGCAGATTGGCACACTGGGTGTCTGTGAAATCTCTTGCAACCTCGAATTCTTCATGGGCATATCGGATAGCTTCCAAGAGAACCACTTTTAAGGTCGCCATATACAGGGATTCGTATTATTGACATCATTTTGCGCCAGGTTGGCTTCCCAAGTGACTGCGAATAGCCTCATCGCAGTTGCGTCCTACTCAGGGTCCAACCAACCCCCTAATACAAGACGTTGGTGCCCGCGTGGGTTTGTTGTTTTCGCGCTGAGCCCTTTTAGCAATAGCTTATTTTATCACAGATTCCTCACCGCTGAGACAATAAAGTTGCCAAAGCGTTACGAAACGTCTTTTAAAAGAAGGAATTTTCTTTAACATTTGAATAGATTTATCATGATTTTTCATAGAATGGTTAGTAAACCTCCATTAAATTCAAAGCTTGGTTATAACCGAGATTGAATAATTGGTAGCGCCGGTAATATAGCTTGTTAATTTCAAGCCGAAAAAATTGGCAAGTCGGTTGAGCTCTTGCTAAATCTCGTACCGATAAAAAAGCAGATAGTGTATCATTTAAAAATGACTGAGGGAGAGCGCCTTAATAATCCTTAGCAAAGCGCTTGAATTGGTTGGTTCTGCCCTAACGGCCATAGTTTGCAGAATCTGGAAAATAGTTAATAAAAAGAGTGTGAAAGAAAACCAATAGAGGTATAAGAAGGCAATAAGCCGATGAGCGTTGTTGTATTAGCTTGAGTTGTGAATGGAAAGAAAATAGTTGATAAAACTGGTGCAAAATAGGCATAAAATGCAAAGTCAACCCAAGCAATAATATTCGAGTGTAAGGGTCAAAAGGCTATTTTAAACATCTTATGCGATCGAAACATCTAAGGTCTATTTAAAAAAATGCTATAGAGTTTCCGAAGAGTTGTCGAGAGCTGATTAGTGATCCGCGATTAATTTTTGATAACGGTTATTGGCAAAGGAGTACGCAAATTTCGCCTTCCCTAATGTCAAAAAATTAAAGATGGATAGCAAATTGATTTTGGGTAAGGCAATTCTGAATCTAGGAAAAGATTAAACAATTTTGGTAAAAAGAAATTAGAGCTTGTTTTAAAAATTTATTGGCATTTTTTGGTTTGATTGGTTGCTTCAATTAACGAAACCCAACGGGTAATAAAATCGTTTTCTTTTATTTTCGCTGTTTAACAAGGCTTGCAACCTACCGCACTCATTATGGCCTACGCACTGATTATGGCCTAAAATAATAAAATATTTTACTTGCAAGTAATAAATTGCAAATTCTAATGCTGCACTTGTGCTATGATGCCGATACCCTTCATACGATTCATAGGGTGAGATAATATTGGCTACATTACGCACGATAAATAATTTCCCTGGGTCGTCAACTGAAGAACTAAGATAGGATCAACACGCGAATCGCAACAAGCTAGCTATATACTACCCTGATTTCAGGGCGTTGGTCATAGTAAGCCAGATCCTGCATCACAAAGTTATCGCCAGTGGCGTATTTTTTCGGAAAGAACAGGGAAAGTAGCCTTGAATAATTTTGTTAAAAGATTTTTCTATTTTACGAAGTATGGTCTGAGATTATTTTCCAACCTGCTTGGGTGTGTTGGAAAAAGGGTTGTAAAAAAACCATAAAAAACCACTAGAAAAAGTGTTTTCTGAAGTTTACTTTAAATAATAACGACCCACAACTAAAACATAATCCTGTGATAACCGATCGATCAGATAAGGGAATAAAATTAGTTTTCCCATCGCCTTTGAGTTGGGAAAGCGATGGATTAAATTTTCTCGGATTTGAGAAAAGTAGCCGTGAACAAGAGAATGCGTGATGCATAACGTGTCCGGAGGAGTTACGATAGATTTTCAAATATTGTTTGAGATTGCTTTGGTTCCAACATTGCGTTGCTGTCATTAAGATAGTGTTCATATAAGATAGTGTATTTATGTATAGAAATGAGCGAAAATTGGGGGTGTAGTAGAGCAGAGGAATAGAGCAATTGAAAAGACACCTGTGAATTTTTTTACTTGTTAATCTGATTGAGACTATTTTGGACTGATTGAGATTATTTTGGAAAGTATCCCTTTTTCTGTTAACTAATGCAATTGTATAAGTTTTGGATTATATTTGTCCATCCTGAATTGTCCATCCTGAACTGAATTAATTTTGGACGCTCTCTTTATTTTAAGTAGAAAATAAAGACAATGTTATAAGATTTTGATAATTTAAAAAAAATATATTTAAGAGTGATAAAATTTGAAAAATAGTGCTAGAATTGCGATTAATTTTTAATAGTGCTTTCAAGGTATATCGCTTATACTAATGATTTAACAGTCAATGTGGGCAGGGACACAGGGAGACTTTGGCAACTATGCCGAAAAATCCGGAAAAAAATCTTATTTTTGCGTTAGATATTGGCACTAGCAAAATAGCTGCGCTCGTTGGAGAAGTGGGCCAAGATAACCAAATTGAAGTTATTGGTTTTGGAACACATCCATCACGTGGACTAAAACGTGGTGTGGTAGTCAATATTGAATCAACCGTGCAATCCATTAAGCGTGCGATTGAAGAAGCAGAATTAATGGCCGGCTATCAAATTCGCTCCGCTTACACGGGGATTGCCGGTAGTCATATTCGCAGTTTAAATTCTCATGGGATTGTGGCAATTCGCGATCGCGAAGTTAATCAATCGGATGTAGATCGGGTAATCGATGCAGCGAAAGCAGTGGCTATTCCTGCTGATCAAAAAATACTGCATATTTTGCCGCAAGAATTCATCATTGATAACCAAGAAGGTGTTCGCGAACCTGTGGGAATGTCAGGAGTTCGCTTAGAAGCGAAAGTACATATCGTTACCGGCGCCATGAGTGCTGCTCAGAATATTACTAAATGTGTTCGCCGTTGCGGGTTACAAGTGGGTGATATTGTTTTGGAACAGCTTGCTTCGAGCCATTCGGTATTGACTGATGATGAAAAAGAATTAGGTGTTTGTATGGTTGATATTGGCGGGGGTACCACGGATATAGCTATCTTTACGGAAGGGGCTATTCGTCATACTCATGTTATTCCGATTGCGGGCGATCATGTAACCAACGATGTAGCGGTAGTTTTGTGCACCCCTACGCAATATGCTGAGCAAATTAAAATGAAGCACGCGTCAGCATTGCCGGAAGAAGTTGATCTTGAAGAAACCATACAGGTCCCGAGTGTTGCTAAAAGACCACCGAAACAAGTCCAAAAAAGAGGACTGGCTCAGGTAGTTGCTGCACGTTATGAGGAATTATTCGAATTGGTATTGACCGAATTACGACGTAGCGGCTTTGAAGACTTAATTGCTGCTGGTATAGTTTTGACAGGCGGTGCTTCACGAATTTTCGGATGTGTTAAATTGGGTGAAAGAATTTTTCAAATGCCCGTGCGGCTGGGGCTGCCTCAGTACATTAACGGATTAGCAGATGTTCGAGATAATCCTATTTATGCAACAGCAGTCGGCTTACTGATCCACGGTCATCAAAATCAAAATAACAATTCAGCGGCGTTTGATTTAGATTGTGGTTTGAGTTTATGGCAACGAATGAAAAGTTGGTTCCAGGGGAATTTTTAGGAGAAAAAGCATGTTTGAACTTGGCGAAACTTCACCCCAAGATGCCCAAATAAAAGTAATTGGTATCGGTGGGGGCGGCGGAAATGCAATCGAGCATATGATTGCTGAAAGTATTGATGGCGTCGAATTTGTTTGTGCGAACACTGATGCTCAAGCATTGGGTCGTTCCAGCGCTCGAATCGTGCTCCAGTTAGGTGAAGAAATAACAAAAGGTTTGGGTGCGGGTGCAGATCCGAATATTGGACGTCAGGCAGCTGAAGAAGCGCGCGATCGGATGCGAGAAATTCTCGAAGGGACTGATATGGTTTTTTTAACGGCCGGCATGGGAGGCGGTACGGGAACCGGGGTGGCGCCCATATTTGCGGAAGTGGCTAAAGAATTAGGAATATTAACCGTCGCTATTGTGACCAAGCCCTTTGTTTTTGAAGGTAAAAAGCGAATGGAAGTGGCTGAAGAAGGGATTAAAGCATTAACTAAATATGTCGATTCTTTGATCACTATTCCTAATAATAAATTGCTGAATGTGCTGGGTAAAAATATTACCTTATTAAATGCATTTAAAGCTGCCAATAACGTATTGTTAGGTGCAGTGCAAGGTATTGCAGATTTAATCACCCGACCGGGTTTAATCAACGTGGACTTTGCGGATGTACGAACAGTGATGTCCGAAATGGGTATGGCTATGATGGGAACGGGCGTTAGCAATGGTGAAAATCGTGCACGCGAATCCGCCGAAGCAGCTATTGCCAGCCCATTATTGGAAGACGTAGATTTCACGGGTGCCCGTGGAGTATTGGTAAATATTACTGCTGGAATGGATCTCTCTATTGGAGAATTTGAGCAAGTAGGTGAAGCTGTTAAAGCATTTTCATCGGAAAACGCAACGGTAGTGGTTGGCACGGTGATCGATCCTGAAATGAGCGATGAATTGCGAGTGACTGTTGTGGTTACTGGACTTGGTACGCAAAATAGTGGAGGTGCTAGTGGTGTGCCTCTTAAATCTGTAAAAAATATAAAAAAAGATGTCACGTTGGATTATCACCAATTGGATCGTCCAACGTATATGCGAAACCAAGAGGAACCCTCTAAACGAACAGTGGAAATAGATAAACATCGAGACCGTGATTTTGAATATTTAGATATTCCTGCTTTTTTACGCCGTCAGGAAGAAGATTAACGTTTGTAAAACGTGCCTCTTTCTTTTTTGGGGGGGGGGGGGGGATAACGCGTTCCTGTTAAATTTAAATAAAGGATGTGCTAGAATGTGCCTCCTTTTGGGAAAGGATTGAAATAATGATCAAGCAAAGAACTCTGAAAAATGTTGTCAGAGCAACCGGTGTTGGTGTTCACACTGGCGAAAAAGTTTATTTGACCCTCCGTCCCGCGCCACCCAATACCGGCATTATCTTTTGCCGAACGGATTTAAATCCTGTTGTAGAAATTCCTGCTACAGTTAATCATATTGGTGATACCAGTTTATCGACTTGTTTAGCAAAAGACGATGTTCGGGTGGCTACTGTCGAACACTTATTATCAGCTTTAGCGGGTGTTGGTATTGATAATTTATATATTGACCTTACTTCGCCAGAGCTTCCCATTATGGATGGAAGTGCTGGTCCTTTTGTATTTTTAATCCAGTCGGCTGGGATTGAAGAACAAAATGCTGCTAAAGAATTTATTCGAATTAAAAAAAGGATTAAGGTAGAAGAGGGCGAAAAAAGTGTAATAGTCGAAACCTATAACGGATTTAAAATTAGTTTTAGTATCGATTTCGATCATCCTTTATTTAATGAACAGAACCAAAATGCAACTCTTGATTTTTCGAGCACTTCCTACGTAAAAGAAGTTTCTCGTGCACGCACTTTTGGTTTTTTATCGGACTATGAATTCATTCGAAAAAATAATTTAGCCCTAGGTGCTAGTTTGGATAATGCGATTGTCTTAGATGAATATAAAATTTTAAATCAAGATGGCTTGCGTTACCCCGATGAATTCGTTAAACATAAAATCCTCGATGTGATTGGTGATCTTTATTTATTAGGCTATGGACTAATTGGAGCCTTTCACGGGGTTAAATCTGGTCACACTCTGAATAGTTCTTTATTAAAGAAATTATTAGCTCAAAATGAAGCTTGGGAAATTATTACTTTCAAAGATTCTTCAGAATTACCATTTTCTTTTACTCCCGTTGCTGTGATTGCTTAATCTGATTGGATAAATTAATTATTCCTTTGGTGTCCCCATGGAGGCTTATTCTTATTTTGTGTGCACGAGGAAAATGGGCATTTTTTATTTTGTTGTAAATAAAATATTCCTATTTAGAGAATTTTATTCTTGTTCTGCAAAATAAATCACTTCATAGCTAAAAAGCACCGCTATTCTAATTATTCCCAAAAATATTCTTTTTAAGAATATTTTAATAATCTCAGAATATAATTTGTCATATTATTTTAAATAATAATTAAATTCAAAGAAGAAGAAATAACGAGATCCGCTCAAGAAACTGTAATAGAAATTTCAATGATTGACCCATCTGCCCGCCTATTATCTTATGAATTAGCTAATTGGGTGGAAAGAATAAAAACTCGAAATTCTTTGATAATGAATCAATTGTGAAATTAGCGAAGAACATTGAAAAAAAGATTGAAGAACAAATTAGAAAAAATCAGTCATGGATTTTCCCTAATATATTGTAGTATATCGAAGATTTTTGCTAATTTTTCTTTTAGTAATTTTCTTCCATATCTATTTGTTTTACTAGCCGCAGGCTTATGTCAGTTAAAAAACTTTTTCAGTAATTCAAGCTGCTAGAGCATCCATTCATAACGAATGATCATAACGAATAATCTTTCCGTTCGGATCATGAACAAGTTTGGAAGATAGGTGGATGAGTTTACTCTTGATTTAGACTTTAACCCTATCGTGATAGAAACTCCGTTTTACAATCTATTTGCTCATTCCATTTCTTCAGTAAAATTAAATGAAATATAAATTAACCTTATAAAGGGAATAAGTAAGTTGGAGCTCGAACATCATATCAAAAAAATGTGGTATTGGAAATTTTTTTGATAAATTTAATCCAGGTAAAATTCCAGGTAAAATAAGAAAGAAAGCTGAAAAATTATTTAATTTCGCTTTAAATAGCTTCAAAGAGCAAATCAAGAAAATAAAAATAGACGTAAAAATCGAATTAGATACCCTTTTTGCTTCTTCTCTAGAAAAATTTAATGAAGTCAAAAAATAAGTGATCAGGAACTTAAAAAGTTTAGTGAAGAGTTAGAAAAAAATTCAAATCGTTAAAGATGATATTAATAGAATTAACGTTGTCAAAGACACAGCGATTGGAGAAATTGAATCGGTTTGGAATACTATAAAAGATAGCGTTGTTGCTATGGGTACTGACGTAGAGCGACAAATAAATCGCTTAAAAGTTGAAAGTATAAAATTAATTAATGGAAGCTGGGAAAGAAATAATTGATACTATTAATTTTTCACTGGAAAAAATTTTAGAATTCAGTAAACCGATAGTAAGATCGGTTGCTTCATCGGCTCGCGAGGTAATTGACTGGACGGATCAAGAAGCCATAGTCATGGTTCGTGGTAGTTAATAATTATCATTGGGAATTCCTTCGATAACATTTCGGTTATTAATTGCTGTTGCTGCTTATAAACTTTGTATATACCAAATGTTTGGTATTATCGTCGATTTAGGAGCTTGTAATGGTAAAAACTACAAAGGCATATTTACAAACTGACAAGGAATTGCAGCCTGAAAATCTCTTTTTAGAAAAGCTAGAAGCACAAAAAACTTATGAGTTTATAGCTGCTGTGGTATGCCTTTTATTGGAAGCTTCGCCCCCCTGATAAGGATGTTAAGAAGGAGGTAGAAGAAGCTCTTAGCATCATTTCTATGAAAGAACTTCCAAAAACAACTATAAAAAGCATACATAACTATTAGAAGTTAACTATCAGAGGTATTGATGGCTGCATTAAAGGATATTAATCTTCCTCACGAAGAAAGTGAGTTAATGAAAACAACATTTGAGTTGCAATTACTGATACCAACGTTGATTCTTTTCCTATCATTCTGGTAAATAAAAATTACCCCTGCGAGAAGGTCTCAGAAGCTTGTCCCAAAATACCAATAACCCAGGGCTCAAATCAAGTAAATTCTTGGACTCAAGGTCCGATCTATTTTGCTCTAGCGGAAATCCTGACGTAACGGAAGATATCACGCCAGACGCAACTTATATACTTTCTTTTAAGTATTAAAAATTATTGGTAAATCTGACGCAGCTTCAAATCGATATTTGAGGCTGCTGTGCCTATCTCTTCTATAAATTGGGTCGAACCCGACATTGGATCCTCTGAATCGCAAGATTTTGTTGAGCAAGCTGTTCCAATAGATGAGGAACTAAGTAGCGGACTCGGGTGGCCCAAACCGGGCTCTCTAACTGGAGGGTTAACGTTCCCTTCGAAAGATTCATAATTCGGCAATGAGGAACAATTTCTAGAGGCAGAATTTGATTCAAAAACCTTTCCACCACGAGCATTTGCTGTGCTTTTTGAACAATTAGCTTAAGTGAATTGGTTTGAAAACACTGTTTAATCGATTTAGCATCACTGGCTTGCATTTACTTCATACTATGAGAAAATTCTCCTTCATCCATCAATGATATACAATGCCGTTTATGATTGGCAATCTTATTAAGAAAGTAGTTGGTACTCGCAATGAGCGGTTGCTCAGAAGCTATTCCAGGACAGTCCTCAAAATTAACACCTTAGAACCCGAAATTAAGGCTTTATCTGATCAGGTTTTGCGTGCCAAAACCAGTGAATTTCAGAATCGACTTAAAGAAGGTGAAAGTCTGGACCCACTATTGCCCGAAGTGTTTGCTGTAGTGCGCGAGGCGAGCATCCGAACCCTAGGACTTCGTCACTTTGATGTGCAATTAATAGGGGGAATTGCTCTTCACAATGGTAAAGTTGCAGAAATGCGTACAGGGGAAGGGAAAACGCTGGTAGCAACGATGCCTGCTTATCTTAACGCCCTCACTGGAAAAGGTGTCCATCTTGTCACTGTAAACGATTATTTAGCTAAACGTGATGCGGAATGGATGAAGCCTATTTACGAATTTCTGGGTTTGACGGTGGGAGTTAATGTACCAGGAATGGGGCTTTCAGAAAAGCAAGCTGCTTATGCAGCAGATATCACCTATGGTACCAATAATGAATTTGGTTTCGACTATTTACGGGACAATATGGTTTTTAGCCTGGACCAACGTGTTCAGCGCCCATTGCATTACGCCATTATCGACGAAGTCGATTCAATTTTAATTGACGAAGCCCGAACACCTTTAATTATTTCAGGCCAGGCCGAAGAGTCCTCGGATCTTTATATCAAAATAAACAAACTTGTTCCCTTCTTAAGATTACAAAAAATGGAAGAAGGGCAAAAAGAAGAAGAGGTTTCGGAAGAAGATCGTGGCGATTACACCATAGATGAAAAAATCGACAAATTTATCTGACGGAACAAGGTCACCGAACCATCGAAGCTTTGCTTGTAAAGGAAGGGCTCATGAAAGCCGGAGAAAGCTTATATGATGTGGCAAACATATCGTTAATGCATTATGTATACGCCGCTTTGCGCGCACATGCACTGTTCTACCGGGATGTTCATTATATTATAAAAAATAACGAGGTGATTATTGTCGATGAACATACGGGGCGGTTAATGCCGGGACGTCGTTGGTCTGATGGTTTGCATCAGGCAGTTGAAGCAAAAGAAGGTGTTCCTATTGAATTAGAAAATCAAACCTTGGCGATGATTACTTTCCAAAATTATTTCCGCCTCTATGAAAATCTGTCCGGAATGACAGGTACGGCGGATACCGAAGCGTTTGAATTACAGAAAATCTATGGTTTAGAGGTTGTCATCATTCCTACTAACAAACCGATGATTCGACAAGATGAGCCGGATCAAGTTTACTTAACTTCAAAAGTGAAATTCCAGGCAATTGTTGAAGAAGTTAAAAAACGTCATGCAAAAGGACAACCATTGTTAATTGGAACTGCTTCGATTGAATCATCTGAAATAGTATCACAGTTTTTGAAAAAGGCCAATATTAAACATGAAGTTTTGAATGCTAAAAATCATGAGCGCGAGGCGAAAATTATTGCTGAAGCAGGGCGTCCGGGGGCGGTGACCATTGCCACGAATATGGCTGGACGTGGGACCGATATTGTTTTAGGTGGAAATTTGGAAGCTGAATTGGCTGAATTGGATAACCTGTCTGAGGAAGAAATCAAAAAGCGTAAAGTAAAGTGGCAAAAACGACATGACGCCGTTATTGCAGCAAGGGGGCTACACGTATTAGGAACTGAACGTCACGAGTCTCGTCGCATTGATAATCAATTGCGTGGTCGTTCGGGACGACAAGGCGATCCTGGATCTTCCCAGTTCTATCTTTCAATGGAAGATAATTTACTACGCATTTTTGCCGCTGAACGAATGTCCAATATGATGCGTCGCTTAGGAGTAAAAGAAGAAGAAGTTATTGAACATAAATGGATTAGTCGCGCTATTGAAAAAGCCCAAAAACGTGTAGAAGGAATGAATTTTGATATTCGAAAGCAGTTATTAGAGTATGATGATGTAGCTAATGACCAACGCAAAGTAATTTATCAGCAACGATTTGAATTATTACAAGCCGATAATATTGCCAATACCATTGAAGCAATTCGCGAAGAAGCAGTAAGTGATATGGTTAGTCTTTTTGTACCACCTCAAAGTTTAGAAGAAGAATGGGATGTCACGAGCTTAGAGAAGCAGATTCGTGAAGATTTTGGTATGGCCGCCCCTATAACGGAATGGCTCGAAAAAGACGAAGCTCTGTATAAAGGAACATTGCATCAGCGGATAATTGACGAAATTACCCATGGCTACAAAGAAAAAGAAGCGAGAGTCGGTTCAAACGTTATGCGCGATGCGGAAAAAACAATTATGCTGCAATTGTTGGATCATCATTGGAAGGAGCATTTGGCAGCAATGGATCATTTGCGACAAGGTATCCATTTGCGTGGTTATGCTCAAAAAATCCTGCACAAGAATATAAGCGTGAATCTTTTGAATTATTCACGAAAATGTTGGCGCGACTTAAATATGAGGTTGTTGCTACTTTATCGAAATTAGAAATCACGACGGAACAACAAATAGTGAAGCAGCAGAAACGATTGTTTCACCAAACGACTACCGAATTGCAATATCAACATACTGAAATGACTGCTTTACAAGGCGAAACAGATGTTGCTATCGCTGAACCTGAGTCCGTGCAGCCTTTTATACGCTCCCAACCTAAAATCGGGCGTAATGAAGCTTGCCCTTGTGGTAGTGGCCAGAAATATAAACATTGTCACGGAAAATTAACCTAACCTCATTTGATGAGAGGCTGCCTTCTTCATGTTGCTGTTGGTCTTGTTACTAATTTAAAAAATGAAGTTCTTGTGTCATTGCGGCCTATGCATATGGCTCAAGGAGGGCTTTGGAAGTTTCCTGGAGGAAAATTAGAACCGGGTGAAAATAGTTATGAAGCGTTATGTCGAGAATTAAAAGAAGAGTTAAATATAACAGTTTTATAACAGTTTTGATGGCACAGCCATTTATGAATATTCATCATTCGTATGATGAAAACGAAGTTATTTTATATGTATGGCAAATTAAAGAATTTACAGGACATCCTCGTGGCTTAGAGGGTCAAGAGATTAAGTTTATTCGGCTGAAGAAATTACAAGAATTATCTTTTCCTAAACCCAATAAGTCGATTATTCATCGTTTATTAAATCTTGCAGAAATTTAACATAAAGAAAATATCACCAGAGACGCTCTTGCCACTGCTGCTATTGTCCTTAACATCTAATGATAAAAAATGGATGACAAGACGATGTTTCACCTACAAAGATCTCTAGATAAACCTTTTTTTGATAGGCAAAGTTAATTGGATGAGTTGACAGAGTGAATTGGCGTTAAGCATTTTTTTAAAAACTCTCTTGTGAGATGACATTTTGAGGAGAGGTACTTTCGCGAGTGATCTATAAAATGGTATTAATCATTAGGGATAACGATTTAAATTGCCTGCCCAGTTTTGTAAGTCAGCAACACGATTTTCGCTAGGTTGGCGCAACCATAATGAATAAGCAGAGGTAGTGAAGTTGCAAGGGAGGGGCCCTGCTAGATTATGTAAACGAACGCGAATTTGATTCAAGCGCAAATTTGATTTAAGAAAGTATTTTGGCGAAGATTCTCAGCTATTCTTCCTGGTGTCTGAGGCTTGTTGGGCAAGGGCTTGAGTAAGCTTACTCCTTAAGTTGGGGCGATCGATAACGTTTAATGATTTGAACAAATCTAACAATAACTAAAATAACTTCCCCCACTGAGGTAGAAGCATTGAAGTTGGAGTGAAGTTAACAAAAGAGGTACTCAAAAGTCTCAGACAAATCCGGATAAGCTTATTAAGTAGCTGTTTATAAGTAATAGTCTCTTCAATCATGGCTGTTGAGGTTCTTCATACGTTTATTCATCATAGCATGAAATTTTAATCAGAAAAATAAACAATAGCAGGATGAAGTTGAAGTTCCAGAGAAGTGAGGTTTGCTTATTTAAACACTTCCTTTCGCTTAATTTTTGTTCAACAGGCTCTCAATGGGAGGTGGCTGATTTGATCTGTGTTTTTTATTTCTTATTTAGCCAATTTCAGGTATTGAGCGTGTAGCTGAAGCACTGTCTTACGTAATGCCGAAAGCGTTTTATCATTAACAATCACATCGTTCGCTATGGCTAGTCGTTCTTCTCGGCTGCTTTGTGATTCAAGGATTAATTTAATCTGTTTGTCAGAAAGATGATCACGTATTTTTATGCGCTGAATTTGCAAAAACACAGGGACATCAACTACTAAAATGCGATCAAGAAAATTTATTGAATGTCTAGTACCTGCTAATAAAGGAATCACTAAAATACAATAAAGAGAGTTTATTTCTTCAAGATTTTCCCTCATTTTCGAAATAATAAGAGGGTGTAATAAGTTTTCCAACCGTTGTCGTTCTTGTGGATATTTGAAGATTAATCTTCGTAATCGAGAGCGGTTTAAGGAGTTTTCTCTACTTAGAACTTTCTTTCCAAAATGCGCCACGATTTTTTTAAATGCTACTTGGCTCGAGATCGTAATTTCACGGGCAATTTCATCAGCGTCAATGATAGGAATCCCCAATTCAGAAAAATAATTTGCAACGGTGCTTTTACCGCTGCCAATTCCTCCAGTTAAACCAATTCGTAACATTTTCTATTCTTAAAATAAAGAAGAAAATAAAGCATAATAATACCCCTGGTTCCCATAAAATGGGAACCCAGCCTCCAATAGGAATAAAGGGACTAAATGAAATCGGATTTTTGAAAGATATTTTTTCAGAAAAAAGAGGAGAATGCTAGATAGAAGACCCAGAAATACAGCTAATAAGAGTTTATTTAATACAGATTGAGCTCTCTTAACCAGGCATTAACCAGGAATCAATCATCCCCGGCATTTTAAAATCTCCATGTATTATCACTTGTTTTCCGCGGATTAATCGATAGAAAATAGCTGTAATCCACAGGAGCCCATAAGTCAAGATAGCGATAGCGTCGAAGATGGCGTAATGAGGTGTCGTAAAAACTGAGAACAAACTTAAAAAGAGTCCAAGCCACAATATAGGTAAGGTGATGCTATCCGGTAAGAATTGCTTGTGAAGATCGATAAAAAAGCACTATTAATAGCCATATAAATAAGAGAGCAGCTAGCGAATTCCATGTAATTTGATAACGAATCACAATCAAAACTGAAAGAATGGCAGACAATAATTCTACCAGAAAGTAATGTGTCGGTATTTTCTTGTAACAATTGACACAGAGTCCCCGTAATAGGAAGTGTCTCACTAAGGGTATATTGTGAACAATTTTTTAGGATTTTTAAATCGCGAACAGTGTGAGCGAGAGATGAGCAAATTAAATTTTGGATTTGTTTCAAGAGAAAGATTGAGATGACGGTGACATTTAACGACATTTAGAAAACTACTTACTACTAATCCTACTACAAGAGTACTTATAGTAACAATAATATAAAAATTAGTTTGAAAGTTTGAGATAAATTGCATAAAAAATTCCTTATTTTATAAAACGGAACTGATGTGGAATAAAGATAGATACATAACAATAACAAGATTTCCGATGACTAAAGCCAAAATAATATCATGGTGAGAGGTTCGAGACATTCAATTAAACGAGTATATTGCTAATTAATTGTTTCGTGGTAAATTCTAGCAATGGTCTAAAGTATTTCGTTTAAAATCTCTGAATTTTCTGCAATATGAAGAAATTGAATAATCTGTAGCGAAAAGAAATTTGTTTTTTTTGAATGGAGGTTTGTAAGGATTCACCCGCATTAATCCAATCAGGTAATTTAGCGAGACGATGCTTTAAAATTCTATTAGAGACAATATGATTCGCTGTTAGTAAAGTTTTCACCAAAGGGATACTCGCTGCTATCATCGTTGTCACTATCTTTAGATACAACGAAAGTGGGATATTTTTTATTAAGCTGCTAAAAAAGTATTTTTAATAAAATCAAATCTATATAATCTGAAGTCTTGGAGAAATTTTTTTGATGTAGATCAAAGCAATTCACGAAAAGCTTATTAGGAAAGCTATTATTAATCTATATTGCTGTATATATTGGGATCATATAATAATAAAACGAGTAAACGGAGGTAATCGAGTGCCAAATTCGGCGAAAATATTTTGAAATTGGAGAATTATAAATTCTAGGAAACAAAAAGTAATTAAAATTGTATTGCAAATAACAACTAAAGGATAGAGCCGCTTTGCTAATTTTTTCTTAAGCGTAAAAAGTTTTTCTTCATGCTGAATAAGTAATTTCAATAAATGTCCTAATTTTTCGGATTTTTCGGTCGCATAAACCATTTCCTAGTAAATTGGTTTAAAATAACGAGGATATACCTTCATGGATTTAGATAGACTCCATCCATTTTCAATTTTTTCGCCAATTTCTAAAATTAATTGACATAGAAGGTTCAATGCGCTGTTCGATGCCAACAAGGAAAGTGAGCAGCTTTTGAAAAGCCCAGCATTGACTAATTAAGAGCTGCAAAAAATTAACAATAGCCTTTCACTTGATTCTCTTATACCAAAAATTAAACATAACTATCCTCCTAAACAACGCGACGGAGCTTTATAAGATCGGTAATGTTTGCTCGCACATTCGTTAAAATTGCCTGTCAGAGAGTTTTTATACCTTCTTTTACAGTTTTTTCTGCAATAATCCGCGCTCAAAATTTATTTAAAATAAATTCATGGATAGTCGAGGTAAGAGATAATAATTTATAGATACTAGTTCGCCCTTGAAAGCCGTTTGAACAGAAGGTGCGTGGCGAAAAAGTGGTTTTGTAATGGGAAAAGAGACAACGAATTATAATCCATGAGCAATGACGAATTTGAGCGCGTTAACAATAGAGCTCAATACCTATATCCATTAAATGAGCAATAGATTCGAATGTGCTATTAATAGTAAGGTGGCTAAAATAAGATTTCCAGTGTAAGCGGCACGTATAGCGATTGAGACTGTTTCAAGATCACAGATTTCGCCAATCATGATAATGTTGGGATCTTGGCGCAAAAAAAGTTTGTAGAATGGTAGAAAAATTAAGCCCTAATTTTTGTTAATGGCCACTTGATTGATACCAAAAAGTTGAATTTTGATAGGATATTCTACGGTAGAAATATTTTTTTGAAAGGAATTAATGTGGTTAAGAGCTGCGTAAAGCGAAACTGTTTTCTTGCTTCCCGCGTTGGCCCAGTGATTAGGATCGAGCTCTGAGGTTGTTCAATTTTCTTTATGAATAATTGTTGTAATCTTTCATCCAGTCCAAGTTCTTCCAAATTCAATAAATGGTGAACTGGGTTCAATAAACAAATGAAAATTTTCTCTCTAGATACTGTTGGACAACTAATGAGGCGACAATCTCGAGTTAGGTTCGAGGACATAGTAAATTGAAACTGACCATCTTGAGGAAGATGCTTCTCTGAGATATCCAAATTTCAAGCACTTTTAACGGACTACAAATTGCTGCTGATTGCGTCGGGGATAATTCTATTATCGAATATAAAAATTCCGTCGACTCACATTCGAATGTGATAACGCTGTTTCATTAACAGTGCTCTAACAATGCTCTTGATATGAATTACAGAACTGTAAATCTGTTGGCTGGTTAATTTATTTATTAAGACAATAAATTGATTGTAAGGAGCAAAAACTATTTTATATTGTTTATTAGTTTAAAATTATAATTTTTCAATCAGTGGGAAAACCGTAGTGTCGCTAATTATGAGCGTATTTGGATTTTTAGGAATAGGAAAGAAAGCATAATAGGAAAGAAAGCATAATATTTTAAATAATTACGTGGCGGCAGTTCCGTTAGAAAATAGTCCGAAGACTTATTTAAATCGATAGTTTTGAACTTAAAATCATTTGCCCAAGTCTTTGCTATCTCCTTTGAAGGTATAATTTTTTGAGTTACCAGATAATGTAAGAAAGGCGAAGAGACCAGACCTTCTGGTGGGGGCCTGCTCCAGGGCTTTACAGTATTTGTTTTGGGGTCAAGATGGTTTGTTGAACTAGGATGTGGGTCAAGCCTTCGAAATCAGTTGACATAATCGGCCGCTACTCCTCCGCCGCTGGTTGACCACAATAAAATTTCTTCTTTCAGGATGGGATGTTAAAATATAGTCGTCTTTAGATATTTTGCCTATGGTATTACCGTAATAATTCGGTCTTTAAAGTCAATCATATTTATAAATCCTCGTCCGCTGTCGGCACTTATAGCAGGAGGAATACCATTTTCGCCGGCTTGAGCATATCTCAGCAAGATCTCCAGTCATTTGATGACATTCTTCAACGTCTAATTTATTAAGAATGGATGGTAACGATTACCAAGATTCCAATAATAGCGAGATTACAACCAGAAATTTCATCAATGTAAACCCAGAAGTGGCTTTTTGCCTTTGCATTACGTAACTTTTCTTGCCGATAAATGTTCGATTCTTATAAGTAAAGGGGTATTAATTTGTAATTTGGGAATTTGTTTTGAACGACTTGACCTCGGTGTTAGCTTACGTGATTATAAGCACCACCCACCCGTAGTGGGTGTAGCTCAGGTGTGTGTGAGGCAGAAATTCCCCGAAGCCGAAGACTTTGCGCCGCCGAACGCCCGCCAAGGAATGGCGGGCAGGGGTGCACTGAGAAAACTGAAAAAACAATTACAGGGAGGTACGGAGGAAAATTAAGAAGTTTTGCCGGTGTAGCTCAGGTGGTAGAGCAACTGATTCGTAATCAGTAGGTCCGCAGTTCGAGTCTGCGCACCGGCACCATAAAGGGGGTCTTTCTCAATTGTGGGGCACTTTATCACAAACATAATACTTCTAAACCGTAAATGATAATTCTCAAAGTTTCGAAAGCCATAAGCACTGTTGAATTAATTTAATTTTGTGACGGAAGCCTTTAGTGAAGTATTTTTAGTGAAACGCTACATATGAATAATCTCTACCGCTATTGATAAAATGTTTTACCCGCGGTAGCTGAGAGTTTGAAAGTTATGTAAAAATTTTTATTAATATCTAAAAGCTTTTCTTTCTTATCAATCAGTCTTTTATTAAACTTGATCTCGCTAGAATTTCTAACGTGTATCAAATATGAAGCCCTTTTGAATCAAATTCCATCGAGCAAGGTAGCAATAAGTTCTCGTGATGGTAGTTGTTTTTGTAGTTTTTCCAGTAATTCGTTAAAAAGCTTATATTCGGAAACGCTGATAGGGGTTTAGTAGTATAGTGTAATGTGTATTTAACAATCGTTTTATTTTTACTTCTGAAAAGAATAATTTCTATCGAAAAATTTTCACTTTTTAATTTAACGTCTTTATCAAGTGCTCGTAAATAAAATTGCATTTTTCTGACGTATTCAGATTGAAATTCATCAGACTTTAATTCAATTGCCACTGTAATTACTGATAGTAAAGTAAATATAAACAAAAAATTTATGTCCGTCGACTTACAAGCAATATTGACTACTATAAAAGTAAATATGCTACCTATTTCTCGTAAGAAGCATTCAATTTTAGTCAACAATCCTTCTTCTAGCTCACACTCAGTATGCTCCTCGACTAATTCTAAAAAGCCGAAGATATATTCATATTTTACAGCTAATTTAGCTTGATCGCATATCTTATTTGGAAGAGTTTTATCGAAATTAGTCTAATTAAGTAGAGAATTTTTTCATAATTTTGATTTTCGACATATTGAATCAACACGTTTTTGCTCCATCCGTATTTACGAGACATGTGGATGTAGAATTCACGTTTTAGATTATCTTTGCATTTCTCTATAATAACCGGATTATAGATCCAGCTAATTTCTCGCAGCAGTGGTGCAAGTTTTGGTTGAAAACGATAGTTTTCATAGAATGATTTCATACACCAAATGTTTTCAGGTGAAGAATCCTTATCCCTAGGTAAAAAATTTGAAGGTTATGAGCTAGTCTTTCTAAGATAGATTTTCCCTAACCTTCAGATTTCTGGTGCTCCGCAATGGACTGGTCAATATCTCAATAGAGAGCGATTAATTCTTTGTTAACTGCTTTTAATACTTCATGCTATGCTTGAATGGTACGAGCTTTAATAGACTCCGGGAGTTCGGTATAAGCAGATTTTGTGGCAGTTCCATTCATTGGGAGTCCTTATCAGAGAGCGGAATACTAATTCATTTCTCCGATCTGTTGTATACTGTGTTTGAATTTTTTTATCATTACGTGCTATGTAATCCCGTTTAATTATGCCAAGAAAAGTCGGGGTGATGGTGACATTTTTAAGAAACGTATAGAATTTATTAATATTAATATGAATAATGACTATGTATATTCTGTTATGACGAAAATATTATAATCATGTTAACAAAGTAGTGTAGGACCCATATTTATAGATAATGAAAAAATGTGCTTATAGAAGCTTTTACTATTAATATCAAGCTTCTTCTCAACCATCCCTACTCTCAATTAAATATTGAAGATATATATCATTTTGTATTATTCTAAGATTTAAACTAATTACTACTTAATAGATATATTTTTTAACATCATGAAAAAATATACAACCATATTAATGGTTCTATTAGAAAATCCTTTCTAGGTCGCTCTTTTGAAAGAAATAATAATGAAGGATACGCTGTAGCAGGTAAATTTTTGTGGCGAACTCACTGATGCGGACGGAGCTTTATGATTTTGTTTTAACTTATTTTGATAATCTTAATTTACGGAGCTCAAAGATTTTAAACTGGTTATTAGACGAAAAATCCTAAGAACATGTAACGAGAAGTGAGACTCATAATGAAAAAAGGATAGTACCATTTTATTAAAAGAACGGTGACCTAATGCTAATGTGATTGGACTATATTCTTCCCTGGACATGCTGAAGGAAACAAAAGTCTTCTACCCAGATCTTAAATTTATTGAAGGAGATATAGCGAATTTTTTCCCTTCGGAAAAGACAGATTATCTTTTTGCTAATGTATCTTTTCAGTGGCTTAATGCTCATGACGTATTGATTTCTAAGCTTCTAGAACTATTAAATCAGGGCGGAGTATTTGGATTCTAGATGCAAAATAATTTTCATTCTCCTTCGTACCAAATGACCATTAAAATTTTACAAAGTAATGCAGCTTGGCAAGCTTTATTAAGTAATTTATGTTACGGAACATTGATAGAACTACTTTATAAATTACCAGATTATTATGACTTATTAGTGAGGACCGAGGCAAAGTTTTTACAACTATAGGAAAACACGTATTTCCAAAAAATGTCCAATTGTCAAGAGATTTTTAATTGGATAAAAGGGATAGGACTGCGGGGCCCCATTCGAATATTGAGCAGCAAACCAACTTCGCTGTCGAATACGTGAAAGAAATTACCAAGGCTCATCCTATACAGATAAATAATAAAGTTTTACCTCCATTGAGAAAAATTTTTAGAAAAATTTTTATGGTAGGCTATAAATAAAAATGTACACCCTTTTTAAAGGGATGTAGTGTAGTTTTTGAGGATTTATAGTCTTAAAGAGATTCTTTAAGCTCAATTCATACATCAAGACAATTATTAACAGGAAGTACATTTATATTACTCGCTTTTTCAAATTTTTACTCAAAGAATATTTTTCCGTTTTTTTCTGTTTAGCTTTTTGATGAAAAGCTTCTGATAGTTACTCAAGTGCAGATGTAGTCAGTTTTGGGATATTTTCTAATTTATTTCGCTGCGGTGGCTTCCAGTAAAACGTTAATCATTATCACAAAAAGAATGTCATTCTTTTTAGCTTGACTGCAATATCATTGATTTATGTATGCATTATATATGCATATGGGTGTTACGCAGTAACATATTTAAATACTTTTAATTTTGGTTTTAATTTCCTTACTCCTTGGGCTTTTTATTTCGGTTACCTCTTTAGCTCTACTTCAGTAGTAGAACTTCAGGTCAAATGTGAAAAACACACATGAGAGTTTTCTTTATTAATATCCATAAACTTAAGTAGATGGATTGGTCCTCTTATAGGCTCTTTTGTTTTGTATTACTATCAAAAATGGATACTGCTAAGTGACATTCCTTTTGCGCTGATTTCTATTTTTACTGCACTTAAAATTCCAAAAGATGTAAAAACTAAAAAAATATGAAATTATAAGTTATAATTAAACAGTAGGTTTTTTTAATAGTCATGGTGATTAACCTTAATGGGCCATAGTCAATTTTATTATATTTTCCTCATGTTTGCTATCCCTACCTTAAGGGGAGATTGTAATAAGTGTCTTGTTTTTGATAAGTGGTTTTTGGTAGTTATTTTTCAAGCTGTATTGTTACTCGATTCTTTGAAAAAATAAGCTACCGAAAATCTATTATTGTGGATAACTCTATGACTAGTGTCAGTACTTTATTTACTTATTTTCCGTATCCGGTCTTTTGATGGGGTGTATTGTGGCTGTTTTCTTAACAACCATCGCGGAACTAATTTATAATCCACTGTATCAAGCTTTAGCAATTCAACTTTAGAACATTAATAAGAATTTTGTATACGCTTTAAGCCTTTTAGGTTTCGTTTGAACTCTCTAAAAGTCAATGGCTACTTTTGTAGGTCTTTGTTTGGTTACGTATAGGTTAAGAATTTATTCTTACTGTTTAAGAGCTTTAGTAGTTCTATTTACGATTTTTCTTTATAAAACAGTGCCCCTCTAAAAAACTATTAACTCTTATAGCAATTACATGATAATTAAATAGATTGTGTTTAATTTAGATAATATTGTTCTTAAACTTTAAAAATGAGTCGGGATAGTTAAAATTTAAAAGATAGCTCATTGCTCTTCAAAATTTATATAGAATGTGATAATTTAAAGTTTTCTGAATGATAAAAAAGAAAATCATTTTATTCACTAATTTATATTTTGAAAAATTAATAGTAAGGTCTATCTAAAAAATCTCAAGTCTTGTTGAGAATTTTTAATTGATGTAACTAAATCTATGTAGGGAATAAAAATAAAATAGTAATACGTTTTCTTAAACGATTATCAAGAAAATATAAACTCGCCTGTTTCTCGAACACACATGAAATTCATTCAAATTTTATTATTAATAAATATAACTTCTTTAAATATTTTCAAGTGAAAATTGTTTCTCATTTTTTTTAGATTTCTTAAAACAGAAAAATGTACCTTTCGTTTCGTTACATAGAAAAAATACTATCAGCCGCATCCTAGAAAAACTAATATTAAAATAAAAAGATTTTCCTCAATAGCAGTAGAATTTAAACTTCTCATCCAAAAATATTTTCCCAGAATTAAAATTTTAAATTTTCTTAAAAGATAACTATTTAAAAATGTATTAAGAACTGTTGAAATGGAATAAGTAATTATATCATTTATAAATGAATAATAAAATATAATAAGGAATATCAGTCTAATTAGCATTTCTTATTGATAAGTTTATAATTATCAAAATGATTTTACCGCAGAGATATAATATTGGAAAAGAGTTATCCATATTGGATTTCGTATCTCTCTATAGCTATACACTTCCATAATTATATCGCTCATGGAATAAGAAAGAGGAAGGATAAAAGTTTCTCCTTAATATTTTAAATCTACTTATCATGGTGATTTTATTTTCTATGACCATCGTTAATATTACAAAGGTCATATAGAATGCGTTTAACAGTTGAATGTACTTATAGGATCGAATTGAAACAGCATTTTCTACAGCAGTATATTCATAAGATTTTTTACCATTTAGATTGCGTTAAAGTTTATATTCGAGATGCTAAATGCGTTGAATCATTATTTTCATGTGTTTGTTTGTAGAAACCAGAAAAATTTAAATCTTTATGGCCTAGGAGATGTGTAGTATCAATATAGGGTTTTCCTAAGTTAGTCTCGTTGTGCACTTCAGGAAATTCAGGATAGCATAGTATAAGCATCTTTTTTTATTTCAACAGATACATCATAATTATTGTTATTATTTTTTTCAATTGAAATTATTTAGCAGATACATTGTAGACGACTTTTTCCAAAAATTGATACTAAAGATTTAATTTTTCTAAAAAAGAAAAAATATATTTTCTAAAAATTTAATCATTAAGTTTTTATAATTTTCATTATAAATATGTATAACTCCGACTAGAGTAGATATTAATTCATATTTTTCTTCGAACAATCTCATTTTAAATATATTTAAATCGAGATTTAAAAGTTTTAGAAATATATATTCTGTGTCTATTATAAGTTGTAAAAAAATAATTTTTTTCCTTTAAACGTACAAGTACATAAATTCGATCAAAAAATTGTTTATTTGGATCTAAAATTAAAATACTAATTTTTGAGAATTGATGTTTCATGGAAGAATCATTCATGGAAACTGTAAAACACTCAGGCGATAAATCATTCTCTGAAATGATAATTCATGATACTAGTTTTTTAGGGATATAAGGAAGTTATACTTATTCCAGTAAAGGAATTTCTATAAATTTTCTAGTTGATAATGAATAGTCAAAAAATTTTTTCTTGAAAAATATTTCTCCTCTTAATTTGTGCTCTATTGAAATATTAAAAAAATTAGCAATAAGCTTTAAGGAACTTTACATGAGGGCAATTGGATTTCCTAGTAATTAAGCGATGAATAGTGGGAGAAGAAAGTCTAACTTTTTTGGGTAAATCTGAACACTTCATGCTTCTTTCAAAAAGAAGTTTTTTAAGGTCTGTATTAATTTTAGATATTTTTTCATTTTGATCGAAATTCAGTAATCACTGTAATGAAATAATTTTCAAAAATTTAATTATAAAATATTATTTATTAAGATACTATTTTTATTTTAAATTTAAAATTTTAATAAATTTTGGAGCTTTAATTTAATTTTTTGAACATAGATCTCTACTATTGATTTTATTATTTTTTATATGTAACATTATTTCATATTTTAGCCTAATCCTAAAATAAATTAATTTTAGTTTTAGATGAGGAAAGAGATAGAGGTTAGTAAGTTATAACTAATAATAGTTGGATGTCGATCTATAGTTCATATTTACGGTTCTATTTATTAGGCTTTAGAAAAAATCTAGTATAATAATTATTTGAATTTTGTGATAAAAAAGCATATAGAACCTTTGTAGAGAAGTTCGTATTTCTTATGAAGATAATAAGTTTAATTTAAGGATCAGTTTTTAATGCAAGAGAAACCCCTACTTAACTATAAAAAACTATAAAAAAGAGTCACTCAAGGTCTTTAACCAAAAAAACGATAACTTAGAGAACGAGATCCTTATTTTAATCTCAGGAGAATTTGAGCTTGATATCTTATTAGGTAGAGGATAGAGAACAGCGTTATGAATCAATTGCTGAACCACTTTCATTATCCATTCGTACAATAGAATTTAATAGAATTTATTCAGAATATCAAAACCAAATTCAATTGCGAAAATAAAAAAAGCTTCAATTTCGATTTTAAATAGAATCAAAATTATTAAAAAGTCTAAATCTAAGAAGTAATACATTGTTTCTGCTGGTGGATAAATTACTTCTTTTGGGAAATTACTTCTTTTGGGTAAGCTTTGTTAGTGGCGGCGAAGATTTTTCATCTTCCTACTTTTTTCTTTTGGTGTGGGTTTTTATCGTTTGGTGTGCTAAAGAAGATAATTTGAAATAAGAGGAGATAGCTTCTCATAAGATTAAAATTTTTGGCGTCAAAAAGCTTGTATAAGTTAGAGTTCTTTTCGGACATTTTTCTCAGGCACGCACCATTGGTACGTGCCTGAGAAAAATGTCCGAAAAGCTTTTATAATTCATAATATACTCAAAAATTTCTTTTAAAGCTGCTTTCGCTTGATTAAATTTATCCAACAAATTTCGGATGGGGTATCTTGGGGTATAGTTATACGTTCCAGAAGAATCAATATCGTTTCGCTTTTGATTTTATTAAATTAACAAGTACTTCTGGAAATTTTCTTATAAGAATTTTAGAAGTACTCTAAGATAAAGAAATACCCCTGATTAGTTGATTCTACAGATTACCGAGCAAACGCAGTACTGTGTCACTCTAGTAAAATTCTCTCTAAATATTACTGTAAGAGCTACCAAAGCATTCTCGATATTATCTGTTGAGTTTTCTAAGTCGAGTAGTCATTCGTAAAAGAATGATGGTATTGATGATGTCAGGCTATCCTGTCTTGGAGTTCTATGCTCCTGATAATACATTCTCGCTCGCTGAATTATCGCATCCAGGAAACCCAGCGGATGACCCTTTCAAACAAGTGAATAGATGCAGTGTAATTAGACTGATTATTAACTTCATGCACTGATTCGTACATTAGAGCGCGAAAAACCATTGCATTTGGTTTGTTTCGCTGAATAGCTTTCTATGATGATAAATACCTAATTGATAAAGCAGTTTGACTTGCTGGCTTTCATTTTTACTTCGAACGGGAAGTTGTTCTGACTATATTCACCTCCGTTCTTCCTGCAGTTTCTTTTGATGAGAGGTTTGCATTTTTTTTAGGGAATTAGGGATAGAGCGATTTCTTGAGACAAGACTAGATTAAAAAATGGGGTAGCATCTCGCCTCAATTACTCTCTTAATCGCCTCATCAAAGTATCGATTCGAAGAAAGCCGATTGTTCCTCTGGGTCCATGACATAAAACCCCTAAATCACAATCTAGCAAAATTTCAATAACTTCTATTATCCAAGATTTGGACTTCGGGCGCAAATTAGTTCTAGTTTTAAACCTTTTTGCGAGGACGTTCTTTGTGTTGTACTTGCTATTGTCATCTCTTACTTCCATCTGTAGCATAACATAAGTTGCTTGATTTACACCTAATTTGTCATATTTTTAGGTTGAATATGGCTAATTTTACGATTTAAAGAAGGGGCGAATCTTAGAGTACTATCGAGTGTTAGAGTATTTAGGTTTCGAGTAGGAAGGTGAAGTTTATAAAGTCAAAGAATGAAAAACCGGTATCATTCGGGCAGCCAAATTGTTTTATCTTCGAAAGGCTAATGGTGAAAGCTCCCTACATTCATTATGCTAAAAAGATCTATAAATTAGGAAAATGTCCAATCGTTATTCAATGTCATTTTCATGATGACATTTATTTAAAGCAAAAAATTGATTTTCTTGTTTGAGATTGTATAGATGAAGAAGTGTTTTCGGGCTACATTGCTCGTCAAAAAGGAAATTGCTTACTGCCTTTTGAGGCTCTTTATTTATTATATACCTTGATTCAAGGAGTAGAATAAATTCATTTTCATATAGAATATCATGGCGATATTCATTCTGATAAGATCATGATTAATAAAAAAGTCCGGATTTTAAGGTGCATTTAATCGATTTGCTGTATTTGGGTTCCTACACGAAAAGTAAAATCTAGACGGATTACAGATAAAACGGGTGGTAATTTTGATTTTGCAATTCCTATAGAATAGATTTTGCACGACATAACGCAATTGGCTGAAGGAAGTAATTTTTCTGTTAATGATATTAGTGTTAAAGAAAGTGTATCCTCATACACGGCGAATATCATTCCTGAAGTAATTCAGGGAGTAAATTATTTAGGTTCTTATAGATAGAATAAAATTGGGCATTATCGGAATAATGCGGAATGTTCTTTGTTAATTCCTGAGACAGATACCAATGGAAATTTGTCTAGCTTAGTTTTTTAAAATCCTAAATACAATACAATTTTACTCGTTTTTCTGACTACGGCGAATGTCAAAGAAGCGTTGAGTATTATTTACGAAGCTATACTCTATGAGGAAACAAAGAAACATAATTCTTATAAATCAAAAAGTATTTTATATATTGCCAATCAACCATATTCACTCTCTATGGTTCAAGTTTTGATGATGATAAATATTCTTTTTGGATGACACAGTTCAGCTAAAACCTTCGAGTAGTACTTTTAAATTCTGGAGCATTTAAAGTTGAATTTGACGACTCTGACCCAAATATTGGTAAAGCAATAATGGTATCCCATCTCAATGGGATTGATCAGGCACTGTCTGCTTATAATATAAATTGCAAAAAATTAAGTTTTAATTAAACCTTTTTTGAAATCTTCTTCGATAAGAAAGGTCGCGAGCCACTTGTCGGGGTCTTGTATTGAATATTTACAAGAGCGTTAAGATACTGGCATGGTTTCATTGTCAATTAAATCAGCCAATGGCGCTAAAGCATTTCCCACTTCTGGATGCAATTTTAGAAAAGCTTCCCAGATTACCGGCACCACATAATAAGAAGGATAAAAATGTTTGTCATCTTTGAGTGCCACTAAATTAGGGGATGCGAACGTCGGTAGTGAAAACTTCACTAATTTGAATATCTTTGTTTTTAATCGATCCATACATTAAATCAGGTTGAATTTGGATGATATGTTTAAATTTAAACCCGTCGTAAATTCTTTTAAGTCCAGGAAACGCATCAGGTCTTTGCAAGAATTCAGGAGAAGCGACGAGGGTGAGTTGGGAAGCTATAAGAACGAGATCGCTTAAATTTTAAAGGCGATGCTTTTTTGAAAAATTTTCTATTACCGCTAAACTTTGAGAGTTATTAAAGCCAAAGGGGCTTAGCCAAATTAATTGATAATGTTGTTCATATTCTTTTTTCAGTATTTGGAATATTTTCTGAGCGGAGAGGAGTTTAGTATGGTGCAATACAACCAGATATGCAGTTCTGATATATTCCGGATAAAGATCAACTGCAGCTTTTAATAAGATATTCTCAACAACCGTGGTTGAACTTAAATTAAATTCCTTTTTAATAGATAATTTATTTCGTGATTCAATGAGTAAAACCCATCGCACGAGGGAGCCCGCGCTTCAACACTTTCAGAAGGGACCTCTAATAATAAACACCGATATAAGTGTTACGAGTGATCGGCAATAAAGCGTAAACGATTAGGACGGACAATAGTGGGGTTAACACCAATTTCTAAAAATGGAATTAAAAAAGGCAATAAAGTAAGGATAGGGATCGTTTGGAGAAAATGCTAGCCATTCCTAAAATAATATTTCGCAAAATTGTGCAATTTAAAATTAATATTTCCAAAGGAATACCAATAAGGATGGCTGCGAAAGTAGCGGATAAGGCTAAATAAATATGTTCTAATAATTTGATCCTCAAAGCGGCTCACCGTGAACTCCTGTCCAGATGTTCCATACAGCGATGCGGTCTGCGATGCGAAATACTTGGAAAATATCGTGGGTGACGAAAATAATGGTTTTTCCGAGTTGTTGATTGAGATGGATGATCTCATCTTGTAAAGCCAAGCGAGTCATAGCCATCGAGAGCACCAAAAAGTTCATTCATCAATAAATATTCAGGATCAACCGGGAGGCTAATGCTCGGGCAACGCCTACACGCTGCTGCTGCCCCCTAGATAATTCATCCGGGGTTACCGACCGGGTGGCGCGAATTTTTGTTGGTCTAAGTGGACGAGATCCAATAATAACTCATAAGCTCGTTCAATACGTTTTTTCTTCGGAACATGCATTAGCTTTAAAAGGGCGGTTATATTTTTTTCCACTGTCATATGAGGAAAGAGCGCTATTTGTAGAAAAACGTAACCAATCGATCGACGTAAGATACTGATTTCGTATTGAATAATATCTTTGCCATCGATCTTGATCTACCACGCGTTGGCTCGATCAATCAATTTATCATTTCCATTAAGGTAGTTTTTCCGATTCCGGAGGAGCCTCCTAATAAAACTAAGATTTCGCTATCTTTTACTTGAAAAGAAACATTATATTCATGGCTAAGGTAGAACTACTGGGATAAGCTTTAGTAACATAGTCCAACGTGATCATGCTGACATTATAACGTAAGAAGGGAATTACGCACCTCACATAATTTTTTATAATAAAAATATAAACAGCATTAAAATAATTTCTCTTATTGTATGCGCGATTACGATAATACAATCGCTAATATTTTAGCCGAATTGCATTCTTTGAAATTGCAAACCTTAGATAAGCGAATTGTCTTTTATAGTAATCAGTTTTTAGAAAACCCTATCTTCCAGGTGTTTTAGGTGAAGGGGAAGAGAGACAGTTTGACCAAAATCCATTGTATTGAACGGATTATTTTGATTTTTTGATGCTTGTGAATACAGTCTGTGCCTTAGCTCTGTCAGAAAAAAAGATGACTTTTTCGGAAAAATTTTGGCTTTTAGTTATTATAATGCCATTTCTCGTTACGAAAATCGATTTCACTTCATACCAGTGTCGACTAGAATATTCAGAATGCAAAAAATCAGCTAATTAAAGATATAAGCAGCGATATTAAAGATACAGAGGATTACTCCATTTGTGAAACAGACGAGGCAATTATTGACAATCTAATTGGTTTAAACATTGTACTTTGGCTAATATTAAATTATTAAAGCCAATTTCCGATTTTGAGGCACGAGCTTTACTAAAAAAACTGAAAGCCTTTTCCTCTCGAGTTAAATTAGAAAAGAGTCGATTGCCTTATCTTTCTTTAAAGAAATTGTTGGATGATACACGTAGAGATAAGTTATTTAAACAAATTCCTAACGGTTCGATTATTGAAATCGTTCACCCTAATTGGAATATGCGAGATAAAATTGGCACCAATTTGAATATCTCTGATCTAGAATTTGCGTTGAGGAGTGGAAAGAACTTAATTTTTAGACATGCTTCTTTGGCAAAGAAGTGTGTGGTTGATGAGCCTCTTGCTCAATAC
This sequence comes from Coxiella-like endosymbiont, assembly GCF_030643785.1. Lineage (NCBI taxonomy): Bacteria > Pseudomonadati > Pseudomonadota > Gammaproteobacteria > Legionellales > Coxiellaceae > Coxiella-like endosymbiont. The sequence continues at coordinate 568,433 of NZ_CP094378.1, forward strand.
CTTGAGGGGGCCTACCTTTTTAAGCCCCACACGGTTAAAGGGATCCATGTTTTGCGTTGTTGCAAACAGTGATGATTTTCTCCTGAAAAAATCACTTGATTAATGTCATAACTTCTCACAAAATTTGTTTGATTTTAAAAATCAAACTAACAAAAGAAGATTAGGGACGATGATACATCCAAATACTGAACTTAAATATATTAACTAAACAATTGGTTATAGTGTTTTTATTGCTACGTAAAAAATATCTCGTGGTACAGTAGTATGGACTTTAGTCACCTCGATAGAGAATATTCAATAGACAGCGTTAAGAAAATTCCTCCTCCTTATCGGAAGATTTTATATAAATATGTCTACATCAATGCAGAAGGGGGCGTTCATACTTTGTTGGGATTTTGGGCGCTACACGAACTAACTATGCCTGTCAACCTTAATGTTCGAGGAGTGGGTCTTGAAATTGAAGTTGCCACTAGAGACATTTCCGAGCGGGTGAAGAGATAATTTGTGATTACGGTGTATTAAATCTTCTTTCTTCCATGGATTGTTATTGTGAACACCTTGAGTGTCGGGGAATGTTTTGTGGGAAAGATATTCTACTCTTTGGATCTTTGTGGAATCGTCAAGTAAAGGAGGTATATTGCGCTTAACTAGACTAAAATGGTGCATCAACCTTTTTTCCTTATATAAAAGTAAAGAAGCCTTTGACTTTGAGGCAATGCTCACCGGCGCAAGAGGACTTCCTTTGCTAGAAAAGTTGTATTGTTCGAACTTTAAAGAGCTTGCGCCTCTATTCAGAGATTTAATTAAAAATGAAGAAACGATTTAGTCAAGCTTTCACGCCCAATAGACTCCCTTCCAAAATAGCCGTTTTTAGCTCTAGCAAACACTATGTAAGTTGCTCGCTTTCTTTTCTAGAATTTGTTTGGCTAACCAGGTAAAGCAAACTGCCTCTACCCAATCGAGAGATATACCCGACTCTTCAGTGGTGGTTATGGTTACTCGTAAGGTTGACATAATTCCCTCAATCGGTCGACGACGGTAGTGTGGGGTTATGGATACCCCGCGCCCCCACACAATCATACGCTGCCGGAATTTAAAGAGAGGCGATGGAAAGCCTGACTAATACTTCGAGCAGTGAGTTCCACTAAAGTAGCTTAGATGTTTTCTACGGAAAAATCGCTTCCCATTAATTTTTCTTCGAGCCACTTAAGGTGTTGAAATATTCACAACCGATGCTTTTGGGTGGAGAACGTTGAAAATAGGGGGTCTGCTAGTAGGCTTTCTAATAAGGTTTCTTGTATGTTGTATGCAGCCGCTTGCTGCTCACTTCCCAGAGTGGTCCCAGTCTTTTTTTAAATGCCGGCCACACCACAAGCATCAAGCAGAGTATTTCCTGGCCCAGTATCAAAACCTATAACAAATTGATGGGGATCCTGAGGAAGGAACGTAAGATTAGCGATCCCCCAATATTTGTTACCAGTCGGTTTTTTAGTATTTCGCAATAGGAAATTATGGAAAGCAGGCGCAAGAGCAGTGCGGATTGACCCCCTAGTGCCATGGTCCCGGCAGGCGAAAATCAGCTACCTTTGTAATATTCCTGTTAGGATCGCGATTGTATTAGGATCTCCAAGTTGCAAGGTAAAAGGATAGTTTCCTTCGGGCTTATGATGTGGTTTGGCCATGGCTACCAATAGCGTAAATCGTTTTTGGTTTAATATCGGCTTTTTTTAGCAGGTTTTAAGCGACACGGCTGCAAATAATCGTCCGAGCGTCACATCAATTTCCCCGAGTTTACTTAATGGAACAAGAGGAAGACAAACAGGGAAGGTTCAAGTTTTTTCTTATTTCTTTAGGAATCGGCTCGCTATGACTGGCTACCATATGACTGGCTACCAGTTGGATAGGATTAAATCGGACAAGCACAGCGTCAACGGGCATCCAAACTTGTGCCGGACGCCGATGTAAAAACGTTCTTATGGCACACTTGTAGGGCTTATGTTGAATTTTTAAGTTTCGTATTGTTGGCGGCTAATTGAGTATCTTGATGCAGATGCAGCTCCGCTAACAATTGTTTAGCTGTATTCAAAAAAGGTTTCTCATATTTTTGGGGAACACTTTGGTCTGTGGGAAGTTTCATAGCCAACCAATTTTGGGGTTTACCATTGACATAGAAGCCAAAGTGAAGATGTGGCCCTGTGGTCCAACCCGATTCGCCTACGTACCCAATTATTTCTCCTTTATGCACCCATTCGTTGAGGTGAGGTTTCGAAAATCGCAACATATGTCCATACAGGGCGAGATAATGGTGACCATAACGTACCTTAATTGTCCTGCCATAGCCACCGTCATGGCCCGTAAAGACGATTTGGCCTTCACCAATAGATTTAATAGGTGTACCAAGAGGAGCAGCAAAATCCACACCTAGGTGAGGTCGAATTTTATGTAATATAGGATCATAGCGATGATAGCTGAAGTAACTGCTGATCCGTTTATAATGCAGGGGGCACGCAGAAAAGGCACTGCCACACTGCGACTACTACTACTATTAGGATTGTAATAGGCAGTATGATTGATAGGATAAGTATAACGAACGGCTTGCTGCTCTATTTTATCTCGATGAATGAATTCAGAAGCAACGATATTACCATTGCGGTATTTCTTTCTATTAATGTAATCTTCTTGATACAGAAAGTCAAAGCGATCTCCTCGACGGAGGTCACGTGCAAAATTAATCTTTCCGCCAAAAATAGTTTGTAATTCGCTAAGCATTCGGGAAGTTAGACCAGATTTTTTTGCATCTTGAGTTAGAGAATGTTGAACTACAATTGACTTATAAGCCAAGGTAGTTGTAACGGATTGGGTTTTCATCTTTTTTATAAAGTCATTTCCTTGACGAATAAAAATTAATGTCTTAGCTGTCGATAGTGGATATTGAAGTGCCATGAGTTGATGAGAAGAATTGGTTTGGAAAGCGAGTTTTTCATGAGGACGAAGGACAGCGAGAAATTTATTTTGCTTGAGCAGCTGCACCAAATCCTTCTGATTAATTTTTAAACGAATAAAAATAGCCGCTAAAGTATCACCACGTGTTACTACGACGGTTTGCCATTGCAGATCCAGTCTGTTTATTTTTTTACAATATTAAGTGGGGTAGAAGTGTTAAGGGTAAGTCGTTTGACGGGTGGTGGTGGGGGTGTGTGAACCCAAAGCAATCTCATTAAAACGGTCAGGACGAGACCTACGGTGAAAATGATCAATACGGTCGATTTCCACCTCACTTTTTCTGGTCGCATTCAGTTTCCTTTTGGATTTCGACTGATTACAATTTCGAATCATACCATGTAATACAAAGATCCGGAATAATGAGAGGATTAGATGATTTCACCACAAGAAGCACTAGAAGAAATTAAACGAGGTACTGTCGAAATTATTCTTGAAAAAGAATTACTTGTACGTTTAAGTGAAAAAAAACCATTGCGAATAAAATTGGGATTTGATCCCACAGCCCCAGATATTCATCTTGGCCACACCGTCGTATTAAATAAGCTGCGTCAATTTCAAGTTTTAGGGCATGAAGTGATTTTTTTAATTGGTGATTTTACGGGAATGATTGGCGATCCTACCGGTAAAAATATAACACGTAAGCCATTGACGCCTGAAAAAGTTATGGAGAATACTAAAACTTATGAGAAACAAGCTTTTCATATTTTAGATCCTGAGAAAACTAAAGTTACTTTTAACTCAAACTGGATGAATAATTTAAAGGCCGATGACCTCCTTCGTTTAGCATCAACTTATACGGTTGCACGAATGTTAGAACGAGATGATTTTAATAAGCGTTATGTTGCGCAACAACCGATCACTATCCATGAATTTTTATATCCTTTATTACAAGGTTATGATTCTGTGGCTCTCCATGCTGACGTTGAATTGGGTGGCACCGATCAAAAGTTCAATTTGTTAGTAGGCCGAGAATTACAGAAATATTTTGGCCAACGACTCCAATGTATTCTGACAATGCCTTTGTTAGAAGGATTGGATGGCGTTCAGAAGATGTCCAAGTCATTGAATAATTATATTGGTATCACCGAATCTCCGGAAGAAATGTTCGGCAAAATTATGTCGATATCTGATGATTTAATGTGGCGCTATTATGAATTATTAAGTTTTCGATCCATGCAGGAAATTAATCATTGGCGCAGAGAAGTAGTTGAAGGAAAAAATCCACGGGATATAAAAATTTTATTAGGTGAAGAATTAGTAGCGCGTTTTCATGGAGAAAAATCAGCGAAAGCTGCACATCAGCATTTCATCGATCGCTTTAAAAATCATGCATTACCCACCGATCTTGAGGAAATTGAGGTTCCAGCTGAAAACAACCATTTAGGAATTGGGTACATTCTGCAACGCGCTGGCTTAGTCAGCACGACTTCCGAAGCTCGTCGGATGATATCGCAGGGTGCCGTTCGTATAGACGGCGAGCGAGTTGAAGATGTTCAATTAACCATCCCCACTGGTGAAAGTCATTTGTACCAAGTGGGAAAACGTCGTTTTACTAAAGTGAAGGTGATTTGATCTCTTCCCTCACTCTTGTGGATCTTGGAACAATTACAACAGAAGATCTGCCATCTTGCGAGAATAGGGAAAAAGTGCGGGGAATTTTGAACAACGTGGTTCCTGAGATTGGGTAGATAAGGAAGATCTTCTTGAAGCAGCAGTCTCTCCAAGTAATTTCTTAAAAGTGCTAGTTGTATCCTCGTCTTTAATTCTGCGATGGATGAGGCAATTGTTGAGTAAAGGGCGACTACAAAATTTCTACCATCAGATATTGTTAACTGCTTTAGCACAAGTTCTAAGTGTTCTTGAGTTAAAATCCGAGCGCCATTCAGAGCACACAAGGCATCGCACAGGGCTTTCGGCTGGGGAGTGCGTAGCAACTGCTTGGATGTTTTGGGAGTTTAATAATCCTATCTTTTGTTAAGGTGTCTCAAGCTCTCAGCTACCGCTTCCAGATTTCGATGCGCGATAGCGATCGCTTGTCGAACATCGTCTTTTAAAAAATGTTTATTTTGTAAGAGCACGGTCATTATTTTCTCGAATTCGGAAAGAATTATTTTTTCTAATCTGAATAAGAGCCTTCCGCAATTTCTTTAGAATTTTCATTATTGCTAGAGCTGAGGATATTAGCGTATTTGCTCATTTAATAGATTATTTCGAGTAAGTATTCCAGGGGTTTCATTAAATTTAACAAGGGCTTTAGCTAGAATGACAAGATTTTCGCTTACTAGCATATCAAAATGATCTTATAGAAATATTAAAAAAACTATAGAAATTTGCTAAATTTTTAGTACACGATAATTTTTGACAAGTGAATTATTAAAAAAATAATTGACTTAGAATTCTGTTTATTAAACGTTTTATTTTTTTAAGATTAATTTAATTATGGACGTCATTCCCGCGAAAGTGGGAATCCAGTGAAAAGAATAACTTATGCGAGTTCTGGATTCCCACTTTCGCGGGAATGACTATCTTAGGGGGATATTCAGTATTAAAAAATTATCATTTCTGATTACAAAAATTGTATTGTGTTGAGTGCTAAATTTTACTGACCTGCGACTTATATTTATTAAGCAACAGTAAATAAGATTTAAAGTTGTGGAATAATGAATAATCAAGACATTGCCACATTTGAATTTTTCATTTTTGGAAGTCGTTTCAAGAGATGATAAGGGGGCGTTGGCCAGATCCAATCGTTTCTTAAACATTTGATCATTAACATGAAGTTTATCCATAGGAAAAAATTTATTATTTCTTCCATTAAAGGGGGCTTGGGCAAAAATACTTCTCTGCCCTTGGTTTTTTTACAAAGTGGATTACAAAGCGGAAAGGATATAAAATTATATATCCTTCTGCTTCTAACTGTGGTACAGATCAAAGAAAAATCCGTTGAGGATTTAGTCTAACTAGAGTGACCATCTCTGCTGCAGAAATAAACTCCTCTTGATTTTAGGTGAATTGAGCTTCGCTTCTATTTCTGTTGATATAGGAAAATAAAAAATAACTCTCATCATTATTTTCATTTTCTTTTACATGTATTTTAACGAATTCATTTGATCCTAAATTTATTAGATATTTTTTTATTTTCATAGGTAATTCTTAAGAAGTAAATAAATTTAGAAGTAAATAAATTTTTATATTCTGAGTATTCTGAGTCCGTCATTTCCGGTAAAAAAATCCTGTTTTTGCAGGTTTGGGAAAGTAAGGAGGGGGAATAGTCTAATGTGGTTATTCCCTCGTAAATAAAATTGCCTGGCTTCTTTTTCCAAATGAGAATAGAGGGATTTCTTTTCCTCTTTATTAATAGATTTTTTATTAATAGATTTTATTAATAGATATAAAGCATTGATAGTGTCAAATCCTTTAGTTGAAAAGGAAGTAATGGCCTCTTTAATTTCCTTTTGGGTTACTCCCTTCCCCTACTTGAGCAATAAAATTTTCTTTGAGCTTGTCGCTTTTTTAAATTGTCTGTATGGCAGCATCTAGCTCTCTATCCATTCAAGAAAAATTTTGGCACTACGGTTTTTAAGTATTGAGATATTTGAGTGAGGGCCATTCTTTATTATTATGAGTGGAAAATTGAAGGAAATCCTCGTAATTGTAACGAATAATTTGACTCTCCGTAGGAGTTAATGCTTTAGATTTCATAAACTGCTTTAACACAAAGGCAACAGGAAGCCCCCTTTTTTTGTCTTCAGCATACTTTTTATCATATTCCTTAATTAGATGTTCTAGTGGATCTCTTTATCATTGGAATTCTCTTTGGTTATGTAACTGAACTACTTTAATATTTAAAGATTAAAGCTGTCTTAAATTTCTCTGATTATTATAAACCATGTACATCTTATATTAAGACTTAAATAAACTTATCTTGATAAGCTTTTACTATCAAAAATAAAAGATATTTGAGGAGGAACGAGTAGCAGAAAATTAAAGAAATTCATCAACTTTATCGATAAAAAATGGATAAATAAGAAAGTTTGTAGGAATCTTTAGGTTTTGGGAGTGACAGGGTAGAACGATTTAATATGTTCTTTGTTGAAGAGCGTTTAGAGAATAATCTTGAAGAAATGATTACTGAAGAAAAAACATGGAAATTGGTGGACCAAGATCCTGGAAGAAATTCCTATCGACTATCATCCGAAAGAGCAGAAAGATAAAATTCTTTCCTATGAAAATGCTTTTGAAATCATAAAAATACTATTTTATATTCGAATCATAAATGAAAACAAACGTACTTTTTTGATTTCTTCAGAAAACTAAAAGCTACTGCTTTACAGAAACATTTTCACTGCAGAAGTTGCTTTAGGATTCTTCCGATCCTGTCTCCCTAATATGGTCATTTATCTATATTTCTAGTGCTGCTTCCACTGATTTGCTTAATACTTATCAGAAGAAATTGCTGATCACAACAATCCCCAAGCGTTTCTAATATGTTTATTTCGCTTTCGAAGATAGGATTAATATCGGAGGGAACGATTAAGAAGGTTCTCGCTCATCCAAATGTAGAAATGTTTGCCGAAGCATTGATTCTTTTGCACCAATCAAAAATCTTGACGAAAGAAATTTATAGAGACGTCCAAGAGCCTGAGAATCTAAAAAAGGTTGTGGAAGAGCTGCAGAAAAATTGAGATGAAAAAGAAGCGAAAAATAAGTTAAGTCTATTTGCACGAGGCTGGCGGGCCGCAACCTCCTAAATTGCAAACCGATCCTCGGTCAGATACTACTGCGTGCCTCAGCCCTTGATGGTGGCTTACTGCTTGTAGTATCTTGGTTATGACCTATTTTAGGAAACTCTATGAAAATAGTCCAATTTTAATTTCTAGCATCGGCAATTTCTGTTTTCTATATTTTATCAGTTTTTGCGAATGTCCTCCCACAATACCGAAAATACCGAACATTGATCACTAGCGCCAAAAAATGCCAAACGCTAAATTGCGTTAGACAGAGAATTTTAGCTACATCGGCAGGCGTTCCAATTTTGCCTGCTGGAATTTGAGCGACAACTATCTTGGCAAATAGTTTTAATATCGACTTTCTTCTTTTCCACTTTCTGCTCCATGAGTTTTTCTAATTGCTCCGTTTCAATGGAGCCCGGTAGAACATTATTTGCGATGATTCCATATTTTTCCACTTCATAAGATAGCATTTTTTCCGATGCGACTACAGCCCATCGCGTGGTGTTGGAAACATCTAAAGTTTCGATAAGTAATTTCACCGACGTAGAAAAATAATGTTAATAATGTAACCGAATTGGTTTACGTTTATGTTCGGAATTAGGTATTGCGTTAAAAGTATATTAGCACGTAAATGGGTGTAAAATCAGTTTCAAACTCTTCATCAGTTGCCTCTAGGTAGGATAGGTAGCCCTCCAGCATTATTAATTAAAATTTTAATGGTCCCGTTCCGTTGCTATTAATTTTTTGAATAATGATTCTTCCTAAAACATCTAAGATTAGAAACATTTGCTAGAAAGATTTGCGCATAAGTAAGAATGATGCTGAGCGTATTTTTTCGGAAGAAAAGGAAATAACAGCTTTTAAAGCATTTTCGTTACGGGCAAGAACAACAACTTCACAACCCAATTTTGCAAGTGCTTCTGCACAAGCTTTGCCAATGCCTTTTGGGGTATCACAAACTAAGGCACGTTTTCCCGATAAATGCAGCTGGATTATTTATTTCCCAATGGAGTGAAGGTGCCACTACTAGGATATTTAAAATAAGTATCGCGTTTAATATTATCTACGCGTACGGTAATTTGTAAATCTAAATTTTTTTTGATTTAGTATACAAAGGTTTTTAAGGGTTTCTTTAAGGGTTTCTAATAAATTTAATACCGCTTCTCCTAAGGATTACTTTACAGCGATAGTTCGCTCTTCCAGAAGAAATAAATCCAAATGAATAAACACTTTATTTTTTCCACCTGTCTCCACATAATAGTGATCTAATTTTTTAGTTCGAGATTTATAATTTTCTATACTTACGCCGACTCGACTATTTGATTATGGTTTGGTGTAATTGGTAAAAGAGAGAATTAAATTCGATGGAATTTTGAATGTTGTCACTAAACCCCAATGTGATTTGTGGCATTAAATTTCTCACTGGTGATATAAGAGAGAAGATAACTATATCATGCTTAGGTTGGAGTGATTAAGCTTTAACCTAGAATGTAGGCGCTCACCTAAAAAGAGTCATCGTGCTAGAGCATTTAGGAACATCGAATGTTGGGGTCACAGCAACGAGATAAGTAGTCATTAGGACCGCATTGTCATTAGGACCGCATTTATAAATAGTAAACCCAGTTTTTCATTATTTCATAATCGTTCCTCCCTAGCTCATGGGCGCCTAAAAGCCTATGTACAAATTGTCTAATAAGAAAAAAGGAGTCTGCTGGGGCACTCTTTTTTGTGAGCAATACCTGATCAAATTGATTTTCAAGTTAAACTGATTAAAAAATATGTTATACTTTTTATTGGAGTTTTGTTCATGGAATCTGTTGTCATTTATCACATTCTAGTGATACTTATCTTGGGTCCGGGTTTTTATTAATGTTATATTTACGATAGGGCTCGAAAGGAAATGGGATCATATTTTTTTATTGACATTCCTCACAAGGTGCGTAGAATAGTTCATCCATCCTTGATGGAATTGCTCTTTAAAAACTAGTAACAAACAGAAGCAGTTTGTGTGGGTACTGTGTGATAGTCGAATCACCAAAAAATTATTCGACGCACAACCTGCTTAACTGCAGCGTTTTGTGTCGAGCCTTATTTTGCCTTTATTAGGCAACATTTATTTAATTGAAGAGTTTGATTCTGGCTCAGATTGAACGCTAGCGGCATGCCTAACACATGCAAGTCGAACGGCAACGGGGGCTTAACTCCCCTGACGGCGAGTGGCGGACGGGTGAGTAACACGTAGGAATCTACCTTATTAGTGGGGGATAACCCGAGGAAACTCGGGCTAATACCGCATAATCTCTATCAAAGTAAAGCGGGGGATCTTCGGACCTCGTGCTATGAGATGAGCCTGCGTCGGATTAGCTAGTTGGTGAGGGTAATGGCCTACCAAGGCGACGATCCGTAGCTGGTCTGAGAGGACGATCAGCCACACTGGGACTGAGACACGGCCCAGACTCCTACGGGAGGCAGCAGTGGGGAATATTGGACAATGGGGGAAACCCTGATCCAGCAATGCCGCGTGTGTGAAGAAGGCCTTTGGGTTGTAAAGCACTTTCAGTGGGAAAGAAAGTCTTAAGGCTAATACCCTTGAGCGTTGACGTTACCCACAGAAGAAGCACTGGCTAACTCTGTGCCAGCAGCCGCGGTAATACAGAGAGTGCAAGCGTTAATCGGAATCACTGGGCGTAAAGCGCGCGTAGGTGGATATTTAAGTCGGATGTGAAAGCCCTAGGCTTAACCTGGGAATTGCATCCGATACTAGATATCTCGAGTATGGTAGAGGAAAGTGGAATTTCCGGTGTAGCGGTGAAATGCGTAGATATCGGAAAGAACACCAGTGGCGAAGGCGGCTTTCTGGACCAATACTGACACTGAGGCGCGAAAGCGTGGGGAGCAAACAGGATTAGAGACCCTGGTAGTCCACGCCGTCAACGATGAGAACTAGCTGTTGGAGAGTTTACTTTCTAGTAGCAAAGCTAACGCGTTAAGTTCTCCGCCTGGGGAGTACGGCCGCAAGGTTAAAACTCAAAGAAATTGACGGGGGCCCGCACAAGCGGTGGAGCATGTGGTTTAATTCGATGCAACGCGAAAAACCTTACCTACCCTTGACATCCTCGGAACTTGTCAGAAATGACTTGGTGCCTTCGGGAACCGAGTGACAGGTGCTGCATGGCTGTCGTCAGCTCGTGTCGTGAGATGTTGGGTTAAGTCCCGTAACGAGCGCAACCCTCGTCCTTAGTTGCCAGCGGTTCGGCCGGGAACTCTAAGGAGACTGCCGGTAATAAACCGGAGGAAGGTGAGGATGATGTCAAGTCATCATGGCCCTTACGGGTAGGGCTACACACGTGCTACAATGGGCAGTACAAAGGGTTGCCAAACCGCGAGGTAAAGCTAATCCCAAAAAGCTGCTCGTAGTCCGGATTGGAGTCTGCAACTCGACTCCATGAAGCTGGAATCGCTAGTAATCGCGAATCAGAATGTCGCGGTGAATACGTTCTCGGGCCTTGTACACACCGCCCGTCACACCATGGGAGTGAACTGTACCAGAAGCGGGTAGGCTAACCTTCGGGAAGCTGCTCACCACGGTATGATTCATGACTGGGGTGAAGTCGTAACAAGGTAGCCGTAGGGGAACCTGCGGCTGGATCACCTCCTTAACTTTAAATAGGGTGACAAAATTATCGTACATGTATCCACACAAACTGCTTTCTAGCAATTATAGGATCCAGGATCTGAGTTTATTATCAGAATCAGGTATAACAAAAGTTACCAGATGTAACGAAAGTTCCTCAGATCTCTAATCAATGAACTCGGGTCTGTAGCTCAGTTGGTTAGAGCGCACCCCTGATAAGGGTGAGGTCGGAAGTTCAAATCTTCCCAGACCCACCCAATTTCGGGGCCATAGCTCAGTTGGGAGAGCATCTGCCTTGCAAGCAGAGGGTCGGCGGTTCAACTCCGCCTGGCTCCACATATTTCGCTAAAACTACGCATAGCGAACTAATTTGTAGATTGTGAATTATGCGTAGCTTTGCTTTAGCGAAGTCTTAACTTCTGTTTGTTTCTTTTGCCATTCATGATTTATCTTTGCTTTATTTTAAAGTATACTTAAAGTATATGATGTACATGATGGCCGACCCTGCGCCGTTTGTTCGAAGCAGGGAGCTCTTTAACAATTCGGTGAAAAAGTAAAAGTAAAGGCGCCAATTTAGGTATTCTAACGTCGTTATTGACGTAGCAACCGTGTGAAATCATTCAGGGTTGTATAGTCAAGCGAATAAGCGCGTATGGTGGATGCCTTGGCAGTAAGAGGCGATGAAGGACGTAGTAGCCTGCGATAAGCTTCGGGAAGCTGGCAAACAAGCAATGATCCGGAGATTTCCGAATGGGGAAACCCAACCTTTTGAGGTTATTGTGTGCTGAATTCATAGGCATATAAGGCGAACCTGGAGAACTGAAACATCTAAGTACCCAGAGGAAAAGAAATCAACCGAGATTCCGTCAGTAGCGGTGAGCGAAAGCGGAACAGCCCAGTTACTAAATCATTATTGGCTTTAGCAGAATGTTCTGGAAAGTTCAGCCATAGTGGGTAATAGCCCCGTATATAAAAGGGTTAATAATGTGGGTAACGATGAGTAGGTCGGGACACGTGAAATCTTGACTGAATATGGGGGGACCATCCTCCAAGGCTAAATACTCCTTACTGACCGATAGCGAACTAGTACCGTAAGGGAAAGGTGAAAAGAACCCCAGCAAGGGGAGTGAAATAGAACCTGAAACCGTATGCGTACAAGCAGTCAAAGCACTTCTTCGGAAGTGTGATGGCGTACCTTTTGTATAATGGGTCAGCGACTTACTTGTTGTAGCAAGCTTAACCGTATAGGGGAGGCGTAGAGAAATCGAGTCTAAAATGGGCGTTTAGTTGCAACGAGTAGACCCGAAACCGGGCGATCTATCTATGGCCAGGGTGAAGGTCAGGTAACACTGACTGGAGGCCCGAACCCACTACTGTTGAAAAAGTAGGGGATGAGTTGTAGATAGGAGTGAAAGGCTAATCAAGCTCGGAGATAGCTGGTTCTCCTCGAAAGCTATTTAGGTAGCGCCTCGTGTATGACTCTTGGGGGTAGAGCACTGTTTCGGCTAGGGGGTCCACTCGGCCTACCAAACCGAGGCAAACTCCGAATACCAAGAAGTTTTAGCACGGGAGACACACTGCGGGTGATAAGGTCCGTGGTGAAAAGGGAAACAGCCCAGACCGCCAGCTAAGGTCCCAAAATCACAGTTAAGTGGAAAACGATGTGGGAAGTCTCAGACAGCCAGGAGGTTGGCTTAGAAGCAGCCATCCTTTAAAGAAAGCGTAATAGCTCACTGGTCGAGTCGTCCTGCGCGAAAGATTTAACGGGGCTTAAACTGTGTACCGAAGCTGCGGAGCTCTTTTTAGAGCTGGTAGAGGAGCGTTCTGTAAGCCTGCGAAGGTGAATCGAGAGGTTTGCTGGAGGTATCAGAAGTGCGAATGCTGACATGAGTAACGATAATGTAGGTGAAAAACCTACACGCCGAAAGTCCAAGGTTTCCTGCGCAACGCTAATCGGCGCAGGGTGAGTCGGCCCCTAAGGCAAAGCAGAAATGCGTAGTCGATGGGAAACAGGTTAATATTCCTGTACTTTACAATACTGCGATGGGAGGACGAAGAAGGCTAGGTCAGCCACTCGATGGTTGTAGTGGTTTAAGTTCGTAGGAAGAGTTCTTTGGCAAATCCGGGAACTCAATTCTGAGATATGATGACGAACCATGACTCGTTCATGTGAAGTGACTAATGCCACGCTTCCAGGAAAAGTCTCTAAGCTTCAGGTATTGTAGAACCGTACCCCAAACCGACACAGGTGGACAGGTAGAGAATACTAAGGCGTTTGAGAGAACTTGGGTGAAGGAACTAGGCAAAATAACACCGTAACTTCGGGAAAAGGTGTACCCTTGGTAAGTGAAGGTCTTCGCGACTGGAGCTGAAGAGGGTTGCAGATACCAGGTGGCTGCGACTGTTTACTAAAAACACAGCACTCTGCAAACTCGTAAGAGGACGTATAGGGTGTGACGCCTGCCCGGTGCCGGAAGGTTAAATAATGGGGTTAGCTCTCGAGTAAAGCTCCAGATTGAAGCCCCGGTAAACGGCGGCCGTAACTATAACGGTCCTAAGGTAGGATTGCTGCCTTAGTAAAATCTGGCTATATGCTGGGAACTCCGAGTATCCTTGCAGTACTCGCTTTGCATAAAATTTTTTAATTTTTACGCAAAGCAGTGAAAATCTGACAGGTGCGGACAATCAGCAGGAAAGACTGGTAAAATTGAGACTGGTAAAAATTGGTTGGACAGTTAGTTTTGTAGATGGCGAAGGATGCTTTTTGATCAGCCTTGCTAAACAGTAGATCGAGAAACTCAATGTTACAAAACTGGCTATCAGCTATCAAGTGTTTCATGAATTCGCTGTTACTTGAATTCGCTGTTACTCAAAGTGAAAAAACTTTGTCAGTTTACAGGAACTTCATGAACTCTTTTAAAATTCCGCAAATCTTAAATAAATATTTAAATAAATATCAAAGGTATGATAAAGGTATGCAATAATAAAAGGGTATTTATAATTAATATTGAAGCAAGCCGAATTTATCAGAATCCTCAGAGACTATGCGCCAGACATTCGATAATCTTCGAATGAAGATATAGTCCCAACTGCATGGCGACATGCAGGAAAAGTAATTTTACTTTTCAACCTATGTCAAATTAATTTAATTTTAAAATTTAATTTAATTTAATTAGGTTAAGATTTTAAGCGAAATTCCTTGTCGGGTAAGTTCCGACCTGCACGAATGGCGTAACGATGGCCACGCTGTCTCCACCCAAGGCTCAGTGAAATTGAAATCGCTGTGAAGATGCAGCGTACCCGCGGCTAGACGGAAAGACCCCGTGAACCTTTACTACAGCTTTACACTGAACTTTGAATATGCCTGTGTAGGATAGGTGGGAGGCTTTGAAGCTGGAGCGCTAGCTCCAGTGGAGCCATCCTTGAAATACCACCCTGGTGTGTTTGAGGTTCTAACCTTGACCCGTTTATCCGGGTTGGGAACAGTGTATGGTGGGTAGTTTGACTGGGGCGGTCTCCTCCAAAAAGTAACGGAGGAGTACAAAGGTACTCTCAGTACGGTCGGAAATCGTACATTGTGTGCAAAGGCATAAGGGTGCTTGACTGCGAGACTGACAAGTCGAGCAGGTACGAAAGTAGGTCTTAGTGATCCGGTGGTCCTTTATGGAAGGGCCATCGCTCAACGGATAAAAGGTACTCCGGGGATAACAGGCTGATACCACCCAAGAGTTCATATCGACGGTGGTGTTTGGCACCTCGATGTCGGCTCATCACATCCTGGGGCTGTAGCCGGTCCCAAGGGTATGGCTGTTCGCCATTTAAAGTGGTACGTGAGCTGGGTTTAGAACGTCGTGAGACAGTTCGGTCCCTATCTGCCGTGGGCGTTGGAGATTTGAGAGGAGCTGCTCCTAGTACGAGAGGACCGGAGTGGACGTACCTCTGGTGTTCCGGTTGTCACGCCAGTGGCACTGCCGGGTAGCTAAGTACGGACAGGATAACCGCTGAAAGCATCTAAGTGGGAAGCCCACCTCAAGATGAGATCTCCCGGACCCCTAGAGGTCCCTAAAGATTCGTTGAAGACTACAACGTTGATAGGCAGGATGTGGAAGCTCAGTAATGAGTGAAGCTAACCTGTACTAATTAATCGTGAGACTTGACTATGCACCCTAAATGGTTTCATAAGCCCTTTACTAAATTTTACCGGTTTCTTGGCGGCTATAGCGAGCGGGTCCCACCTGATCCTCATTTCGAACTCAGAAGTGAAAACGCTCAGCGCCGATGATAGTATGGTTATTTCCATGCGAAAGTAGGTCACCGCCAGGTTTTTTTATTGACAAAAAAACCCCTGCCGTTTAAAACGGCAGGGGTTTTTTCTTCTCAAATGGACTTGTGCTACTATTATTCCTGACTACGCTATTGCACTACCTTTATTTAGAGAGAGACCTTTATTTAGAGAGAGACCTTACAAAATAGTCTTTGACTAGCATTCAGTAATATTAACCGCAACAGCTAACCCACCCTTTGAGGTTTCTTTGTAAATAGAATTCATATTCCGGCCAATTTCGCGCATGGTAGCAATTACCATATCTAAGGATATTTTATGTTTGCCATCCTCAGCAAGGGCTAATTGAGCCGCATTCACTGCTTTAACGGCACCCATCGCATTGCGTTCGATGCAGGGAATTTGCACCAGCCCTCCAACGGGATCGCAGGTTAAACCGAGATTGTGTTCCATTGCCATTTCAGCAGCATTTTCTACTTGGGCCACGGTGCCGCCTAGAGACGCTGCTAAGCCGGCTGCAGCCATAGAACATGCAACGCCTACTTCTCCCTGACAACCCATTTCAGCGCCTGAAATGGAAGCGTTTTTTTATAGAGCATACCTATAGCACCTGATGTTAATAAAAAATCAATAATACCTTTTTCAGTAGCCCCTTTACAAAAATATTTATAATAATTTAAAACTGCTGGAATAATTCCTGCTGCGCCATTCGTAGGCGCTGTCACGACACGGCCTCCCGCTGCATTTTCTTCATTAACAGCCATTGCGTAAACATTCAACCAATTCATAGGTTGAGGGTGTTGAGCCGTCGGTGGACCTAAAATCAATAGCTTGCGATAAAGCAAAGGGGCACGTCGTCGTACCCGTAAAGGACCTGCCAGAAAACCATCGGATTGACAGCCTTTATTAATACAATTTTCCATAATCACAGCGATATGCAATAAATTTTCTTTAATAATTTTTTTATTTCGGCCCATTTTCTCATTGGCTAACATGATATCAGCGATGGAGAGATTATCCCTTTGGCAGTAAGCCATAAGTTCATCAGCGGAATTAAAAGGGTATGGAGTATTCAGTGGAAGAGAGTTAGAAACTTCTTGATCTTTATTTTCGTCCTTAACAATAAATCCACCACCAATGGAAAAATACAAAGATTTTTTAATCAACGTTTCATTAGCGTCATAAACTGCGAACTCAAGACCATTTGAATGGAAATCAAAAACTTTCTGATAATTAAAAATAATGTCGCTTTCTGCAGAAAAATTAATCGTATGTTGCTTTAATAAGCTTAATTTGCTTTTATTCCGAACTTGTTTCATTTGATCATCGATGCTATCGGGATCAATAGTTTCAGGTTGTTCACCCATCAGTCCCAGAGTAACAGCTTTATCTGTACTGTGGCCTTTTCCGGTAAAAGCCAGGGATCCGTAGAGGGTAATTGTTATTCGGTCAATATGAGTTAATTTGTGCTGGAAAGACTGGATGAAATCATGAGCTGCTCTCATAGGGCCAACGGTATGTGAACTGGAAGGTCCCACACCGATGGAAAATAATTCAAAAACGCTAATCATAGGCTCATCATAGTTGTAAAAGCAAAGTATTAAATTTTCACCTATGTTAACATAGTTATAGGGATTTTGGTAAGAAAATAGCAATCGTGCCTCTCTCTTGACAGGGGCAGTAAATTTTTGTATCAGTGTTAGATGAGTCAGGGAAACCACGAGCGACCAATTAGACTTTTATTTAACCGCCGCGTGATGGTGGTTTTGTTTCTTAGTTTTTCTTCTACATTACCCCTCGTCTTGCTAACCGGCACTCTCCAGGCTTGGTATACCGCTGCGGGAGTGAGTTTGATGGTTATTGGAAATCTCAGTCTTTTGCAGTACGCCTATCTTATTAAATTTCTATGGGCGCCGTTCATGGACCAGTATACCCCTCTTAATTTAGGGCATCGGCGAGGGTGGATTTTGATTACCCAAATTGGATTAGCAATCACGCTAACTTTGTTGGCATTTATGGATCCCGCTCGACATCCTTGGGGAATATTTTGGTTAGCGGCTGGAATTGCCTTTATCTCGGCTTCCCAAGATATTGGGATTGATGGGTACAGGGCGAACATTTTACGAGCTAAAGAACGAGGATTGGGGGCTGCTGTTACTACAGTGGGTGGACGACTAGCTATGTTAGTAGGAGGCGGCTTGGCCTTAATTTTGGCAGCAGATTATGATTGGCGCCTAACTTATATTTGCATGGCTTTGTTAATGCTTGCACAGATTATCCCGACATTAACCACTCCCACCTCTAAAAAACCGGCTCCGGCAGGAACATTGCAAAGTATTATAATTGTGCCTTTTAAAGAATTACTAACCCGTAAATATATTGGAATGATTTTACTTCTGGTTTTGATTTATAAGTTTGGCGACGCAATGGCTTTATCATTAAATACAACCTTTTTAATGCGCGGGGTAGGATTTACTTTATTGGAATTAGGCTATACGTACAAATTAGTCAGTGTTATTGCTTCACTCTTAGGTGGATTTGCTGGTGGATTTGTCATGCCTCGGCTGGGACTTTATTGTTCGCTTTTAATTTTTGGTTTTTCGCAAACGGTGACAAATCTTTCTTTTATGATGCTTGCATTAATAGGAAAAAACTTTACTTTTATGATCGCGGCAATTTTTTTAGATTATTTTTGTGGCGGACTGGCTACTATTGCTTTTGTAGCATTTTTAATTGCACTTTGTAATCAGCAATATTCTGCTACTCAGTATGCGATTTTATCTGCCGTTATGGCAGTGGGTCGCGTGATGATAGGTCCTCTAGCCGCTTATTTGGTAAAGCATATGGGGTGGACACCTTTTTATTTAATTACATTTTTTGCAGGTTTTCCGGCATTGTTTATTTTATGGTGGTTAAGGGATCGCATCGATTTTAATGCAATTACCTTAAATGGATCATCGAAAATTTCATTTCAACGTGATACAAAGTCGGGTTCACCAAAATTTACAACCTGAAGAACAGTAGGATTTTTTAGTCTTATTAGATTACTATTCATTTATTAAGATGCAAAATTAATGAGTCGAGAAAATTTTAGACTGAAAATAAAGCTCATTAAATAGGCTGAAGAAAAGAAAAAAAGCTTTGGAAGGTGGCAGCACTATAATGTTATCCTTGCTTCAGAAAATGCAAGAGACGGTGAAAGATAAACTAATTTCACCGGCTAAGCATGAGGAAGATGAAAATAAAAACAATACGGAACTTAATAACCAAGCCAGTAGCGATGCTTATAAAAGTCCTACCCTATCAAATGCTGAGCAGAAATAAGCAGCTAAAGCTTCCGGAAAGAGTAAATATAAAAAGAAAAAAGAGTCTGAAATCGTAAAGCCCTTTACGGACTTACATTTATAAATTACTTACATTGATAAGTATTTTCATAATCTGATCTTCGTCATGATTTCTTTGTTTTTTTGGCGAATCGAAAGACGAGAACATTGTGTGTTAAGTGCATTGAAGCCATCTATTTCGAAATTATGAAAGATATTGCTCAAGATAGCGAATTTTGATCCCATTAAAAAATATCAAACTTGTAGCTTATTTTCTTACACACTACTTGCTGTTTCTAGGACGACTGTATATGAATATTTTAAGTTTAAAGAAAAATATAAAGATATAATCTCAACCACAGAATTATCTAGATCTTTAGGGGTAACGTTCAAATAACCGAGGATCCAAATGAAATCATTCACTTTATTAAAAAAATCTATAATGAATCTAACTGTTTAATTAAATACTTAGGGTAACTGGTAGAAGATTTCTGATTCTGGGATAATTCAAATAAAGTGATTTTCCTTGTGAGCGAATTCGCTAAAATATTTCCTTCGAATGCTAAGAATCACGACACATTTTCAGCTACAAATGAGGAGCTCTCCCTTTATTATAATTTTTTTGACTTTATGGGAAACTAACTTCACAGTACAATATATATCACCACCCCATCGTTCCACCTTGCCTCTCTCCAGCCTGATTTCGAAACTGCGAGCAAATTATTAAAAACATGCGAAAGTAGATTAAGAAAAATTTCTGAATTTCCTCAAGAGGAGATTAATTCTTACCAGGTTGGACTACTCTAGGATTACTGATCAGTTTTCTAAAGACAATAATAAAATTATTTCTCTCCTTAAGGAAAAGAAAAGAACAGAACAGAATTAGACAATTATGCAACTTAGGCAGATCTCTTCGATGAAGAGATTGCAGACTGTCAGGCTCAATTTCGGTTTAGCGAAAATACGTCTCTCCCCCACATCGCAAGAAGATAAAATAACATTCTATAAGGTTCATAATTAAAAACAGAGCAATTTTTAGCGACCATTACTACACAAATAATGGAGAAAATATAAAAATATTCCTCATCTGAGAAAGGCAGAGAAAGCCATACATCCGGCATTATTATACAACGATTGCGTTCTCAAAAGAAAAACCTAAGCAGCTTTTTAAATTATATCGAAGATTGTTTAAATTGCGAAGAGATAGTAAAACAAAAGCTTGAGCAATTTTTGGACTCAGTAAAACCGGTTAAGCATCAAAATGCTGCACACTCTGCTCTGAAACCTAAAAGAAAGAAGGAGAAGAAGAAAAACAAGAAGCAGCGCGAGAGAGGGAGGGGAGGAAACCGCAATACCTGGAGATACGACTCATTCACCGGTCTATGTTTCTCCTCTTCTTGCAAAATTTCTACTCGTATTTAATGAATTGCAACGTTACACCATCAGAGAACAGCTCAAGAGTCTCTCAGCGATCGGCCTAAGACCTATACTGTGGCTTTAGAGTCAGTGCTTTCGGAACTAGAACAAAATAAAAATGATAAAACAGTATTGAAATGAAGAAAAAGAAGGAAGGGAAACTGTCTTATCACATTATCGGTGCTTAATTTGTTATGCTTTCACCAAGGTTTGGCATCAGTATTACCTTCATGATAGGCAAGTTACAGCAATTTATTTAAAGATTTAACTACAGCAATTTATTTTTAGAAAAAATTCTTTTTCTTCAGTAATTAAATTGTTTGCCATGATGTGGAAGAAGATAAAAGAACAAATTGATTCGGGGGGTATAACTGTCGATAAATATTTTTTCAAATATTTTTTCTATTAGAACGAGTAGACAGTCTAGGGGATAAGCTCGATAAATTACTCGAAAATCCAAAATAGAATTAATGTTAGTTTCGAGACGGCTCAGGGTCTGTTGGAGGAAATTCAGACAATTATAGAGTATAGAGAACTTTCGTTCTACACATCGAAATCTTTCTCTCTCTCTGGGGGAGACGTACAATTTACTGATTCAACCCAAACAAAAATTCAAAACGCGAGGAATTCAGATCTTTAAATTCAGATCTTTTTCATAAGCTAGCCAATTCTTCAATAAAAGAGGAGCAATACCGAATCCAAATTAAGCCCAGCGCTCACATCAATATTTATTTTTAGGCGGGGCCCCCGGAGCGTGCTTATAAAATCCGTTCCATCATCTCGTACGCAGTCCGTCTACGGATGTTGAGAAAAATAAATTTCTAAATCCCTCGAATATTAAAAAATGACAAGGCACTAGTCTAAAGTCTAATTTCGTTCGATGCTATATAGGATATCTACGCCGTTGCCTAAAGAGCTCGCTTCTGTTTGGATGGCCCAATTTTCACTGATGAGATAGCGAAGCTGTACGATATTGATTGGTGTGGTTATTCCACGACTGTATCGAACATAAAGACGTGGCAATAAATATCGCCCCACTACAAAGGCGCTTTGAGTAGGGCTCGTGGTTGGAGTCTCCAGCACAGTTGTCCTAGTTTGGGGTTCGATGCCTAATTCTGTTATCCCCAAGCCTTGAGTAATTTGATCAACAATTCCGCCTACTGAAGTTTTTCCGCCACCGATATTTAATGTATTAATAGCATCTACTAAAAAATTCACATTATTGGGCGTATTGGTATTCGCGGAGTGCCCGAAAATTAAATAAGATAAAATATCTGCTTGGGTAAGATCAGGATCTGAAGCATATAAACTGACTTCCGGATGATGTAAAGTCCCCTCAATGTTAAGACCTATGGTAACCACTCCCTCGAGCCCAACGCTTGGCCCCGGCTTGGCAACGATGAACGAGGTTCTTAATATGCGTACGGCGCGAATGCCTAAAATAGGATTAGTGATTGGGCTCTGAATAAAACTAATAGAAGAGGGGGTGGTGATATCCAAGGTCCGCCCATGGGTAGTGAACGTTCCGTCGATAATAGTAATTCGACCATTGGCAATTAGGGGTTGAGACGCTGTTTTCAAGAGCGTAAATTTACCCTCCAACCGACCTTTTGCCCCTAGGGAATCAATAACAACTTGATCACCCAACATAACTTGGATATCCATATTGATTCCCCAGAAGGATTCCTTTTCAGCTTCAGGGCCCACAAAAACCGCATCACCCGTTAAAATGGCGGAACGACTAAATGTAGTGGGTTTAAGAATAGCGCGAGGAATGATGAGCGTACCAGTTATGTCGACATTTCGTCCCGCAATATCGATTCTTAAATCAGGCGAACCATAAATTATATATTGATGAGTATTTACAATTAAAACATTTTCATCCCGAAAACTAAACGTTGTTGGGTAACCTGGTATATTTAATTGTGTTTGACCCACGATTTGAACTGGCTGATTTTGGGAGTAACCTTCTAAATGGTAATGAATGGTTGACCGGGTTGCTTCTATAGAAGCTTGAGCCTGAGTAAGACTCACTCTCAATCCTGGAAAATCGATACTTCCCTGCCGCAATTCTACCGTACCATGGATAGCTGGTTGTGTAGATGACCCGCTAATATCTAGGTTAGCGATTAATTGCCCATGAGGTTGAATAGTGTCGGGGAGAATAGCGCTAATAAGACCCAGATCATTAAAGTTTATAGTTAATTTTCCCCGAATAAAAGAAACAGGTTTTATGCGCCATTGACCTTGAAAACACATATGATTTTGTCCGGAGTGCAAACAAATTGGAGCGAGGATAGTTTGGTTTTCACTAATGGTGATTTTTACGGGCTGATCGGCGTTCCAATCGCCGAATTTTTGTGACTGAATGTTAAATCGATGAAAATTCCTACTCCAAACCTTATTTTGTATATTGCCCGCTCCTGCTAGAGTAATAATAAATTTTCCAGAAGATCTATCGTCAATCAACATGTCTGCCTTGACATGGTGCGCGTGTGGTTGTCCCCTAGCATTAACTTCCAATTGCGATAGTTGTAGAGTAGGAGTTTGAATTTGTTGTGCGTGGAGTTGGAGAGCGAAGGCTTGATTAAAAAGAGGATCGATGTGCCAATGGCTTTCCAGTTTATTGATTTTAATATTCGGAAAGGCAATATTATGACCGATCATATCGACCATAATGATAGGTGATTTAGAAGGGCCAGTGATTGTGCCATGGCCTTGTAAAGTTCCACGAGCTGTGGCAAATAAATTCGAAAAATCCTTCACATTTGTAATCCAATTCAAATTCCATCGCTGTTGGTGTTGTCCGGTAATATATATGTAAGCTTTTTGAGATTGCAATCTTCCTGTCACAGTAAAATTGGGTATAAGATCCGTTTTATTTTCATAATACCCTTCTGTTCTAAGTTGAAGGGTTAATTGATGAGGCCATTTATTAAAGATTCGCTGGAGATTTAAATGAGCAATATCAACCTCTATTTGCCAGCGGAAAGTAGGCTCAAATTGAATTTTCACGAAAGCATTGAGCCACCCATGTAATGTATGCGCTTCGTGTGTTTGAGCTTCGATCCATTCTTGAGTGCCTTTGCTCGTAATGAGCCAATCAATATTACGATTTTTTGCTCGGAGCGTAATACTATAATTATAGCAGGTGCCAGAAGAAATTAGGTGAATATTTACCGGAAAAGGTTGAATCATTTGACCGTCCATCGTGGCAATTAATGAATTGTTGAGAGCCACGTTATGGAGCAAAAGGTTTTTGATATGTATCGGATAAGGTTTTACATTCCTCTGAATAATCAAATTGGAAAAAGATCCGCTTTCAATATGTAAAGCAATTGGAAGTCGTTCTTTTAACGGGTTACGTATTTTTTCACCATCTAGTTGATGAGATAAGATAATTTTAGTATTTTTCGCCGCTAAATGAGAGATAGACACTTGATCTCTTAAAAAATAAAGGGGTTGCCAGTCGATTTCTAATTTATCAATCGTAATGTTAAGTCCGTTGTGTCGATAATTAAAATTGGTGAAATTTAAAGGCCCACGGACAAAACCCGAGACTGTTGAATACGTAAATTCACCCGGTATTATTTTTTTTATAATTTTTAATCCTACCCGTAGACCAATAGGTGTTGTGAACATTAAAGTAAGAGCTAAAATTAAAATAGTAAGCCCGATAATAACTCCAGTTATCCATTTCGTTATCATAACGGTGACCCCATGGAAAATTGCATTACCCAGGGCTTTTTAGGTTCAATGATTGCGTTGGCAATGGTGAGTTCGAACATGCCAATAGGAGTTAACATTACTAAACCTGGACCAACGCCAACTTTCAATTTATTTTTAGAAATCTGATCGCTTACATTTCCCGCATCAATAAAAGCTGTAAGATAAAGGTTTTTCAAAATTTTTTGTTGAATTTCAAAACTACCCACAACCAAACCTCGTCCAGGGCCAATTGAATTGTAACTATATCCCCGTAAGCTTTGAGCTCCGCCTGCGAAAAATTGAAACGAAAGCGGCAAATTAAGGATATTTTTTATGGCGGTATAACCTAGTGAACTTCGAATAATAAAGCGAGTTTGATCCCACGCTGTAAAGAGAAAACGGCCATCAATTTGACTTTGCAAAAAACCAGTCTTTGAAAAAAAACCTTTAGCAGCATCGCTAATTGTAGCCATTATACTGTACCCTTTTTTCGGATTAAGCAAATTATCGGCATGAATGCGTTGCCACAAAATTGAAGGATACAAAACTCTCGCATTAGTTTGCGGCAGACCTGTTAAATTATAACGTTCTTGTAAAGCTGTTAAACTAATTGTTTGTTGCCATCCATTAAGATCGGTTTGATAGCTTGCGGTGAGCCGTCCACTGCGACCTTTTCCGGTATCTTGGTCTTGATTTAAAAAAGTAGCCGTTAATACATATTGACCCTTGACTGGGTTTCCTCCAGGAATATAATAGTTAGCTATTAAGGCACTATTAACGGAAGAGGCACGAAAATAAGCATTAAACCGATGCCCATAAGGATTAATCCAACGGAAATTAGTTCGGATTAGGGCACGTACCCCTGTGTCGGTTCCATACCCCAGTCCAAAGTTATATTGCTTTTTAGATTCGGTATGGAGATAAATTGTGACAGGAACATATAAGCCTTTCGCCTTTTCAGGTTCTGGAGTGACTACTACTGTGGAAAAGTAATTGCTATTAGCGAGACCTTCTCGAGTCTGTTTGACTTTTTCTTGGCTAAAATAATGATCTTCGCGATATTGCAAAAAGCCATGTATGAAAGCTTCGTTGAAAGGAGTACAGGAAAAATGAGTCACTCCAAAGCGGAATCGGGGGCCCGTGTCAAAAATAGTAGTTAACGTAGCGCGATAAGTATTTAAATTGATTTGGATTTGACTTTTTATCATTTTTGCTTTAAAAAATCCTCGAGCAGCAGCTACATTAAAAAAATCATTTTTCGCTTGCTCATATTTTTCGGAATCGAAAAAATCCATCGCTTTTATTGGAAAATTTTCATAGAGTCGTTGAAAAGCTTTATCCGAACTACCAGGTCCTATAATCTGCACTTCTACATGAGTAAAATACATTCGTGGGCCAGGATTTACAATAAAGTCGCTATACCATAACGAAGAATGGCGACGTTGAATATAAGAGCGGATGTACGGCTTAAAATAGCCGTAGGGTTTAATACCTTCTTCGATCTCTTTAGGAATATCTTGGTAAAATTTCATAATGGTGGCAGTCGTAAACTGGTCTTTAATCGCTGCTTGTTTTTCAGTCAATCGTTTAAAAACATTCTCTAAGGGGATGAAGGGCAAACCTAAAATTCGAACTTCGAGGGTGTTAACAAGAGGTGGAGGAAGTATTGCCCAAGCAAAGCTTGAAAGACTGCAACAAAAAAACTTATGATAATCAGATAGTTCTTCATTAGCTCGATTATACAGGAATCTCTAAAAAAATAACGAAGAATAAGGAACTGCGATAATAGAACCCACTTACAATTAACCTCTAAGTCGATCGCTTGCCGCGAAATTGAATGATAAATATAGAACACGATGAATAGTAATTTTAAGCAATCGGAATTAACTCTTTATTTACAATTTACGCGCGAAGAATGGTGCAATTTTCGCCGAGATACACCACTTACCTTGACCGAAGATGATCTTGACAAACTGCATGGTCAGACAGAGATCGTTTCGTTGAAAGAAATTGAAGAAATTTATTTGCCTCTTTCCCGATTATTGAGTTTCTACGTTACTGCAAGACGGGCAGTATACCGCGCGACGGGCCAATTTTTAGGTAAGCCGGAACCTAGAGTCCCTTACATTATCGGAGTTGCTGGAAGTGTGGCTGTGGGCAAAAGTACGACCTCTCGGGTATTAAAAGCCTTATTATCGCGTTGGCTGGATCATCCTAACGTAGAGATTATTACAACGGACGGTTTTTTATATTCCAACGCCCAATTAGAACACAAAGGGCTTATAGGACGAAAAGGATTTCCGGAAAGCTACGATATACCCCATTTATTGCGAGTTCTCAACTCAATTAAATCAGGAAAACGCAAAGTACCAATTCCTATTTATTCTCACCATTATTACGACGTCATTCCTAATGAATATGAAATTATTGATCAACCTGATATTGTTATTCTAGAGGGGCTGAATATTTTACAGACTTTTACAAAAAAGACTGACCATTTTTCTAAATTATTTGTTTCTGATTTTTTTGATTTTTCCTTATTTGTGGATGCTGAATTTGAAATTATTAAAAAATGGTATGTTGATCGGGTTTTGAGTTTTTGGCGCGGATCTTTCAGGACGCCCTACGCCTACTTTCATTATTTAACTTCTCTTTCCGAATCAGAAGTTGTTCAATTTGCTAAAAAAATATGGCGCGAAATTAATGAAGTAAATTTGATTAAAAATATATTACCTTTTAAAAATCGTGCTCAATTAATTTTAGAAAAGTCGTCCGATCACTCGGTTCAAAGAGTATATTTAAGAAAAATTTAGGCTGAATATGGCTACATCGATTATTTAAAAATTTTGAAACAGTTACAATAATTTCACCGCAAGGCTCTATTCAAGCCACTTTTGTTCCTAAGCGAGGGCGCAGCTTGTTCGATTCGAATGACGATTAATCAGGAGTCCTGAGAGCTTCTTTATTTACACGATTTTTTTTGGAAGGATGGAATTGGAGATTTACCCAGGAGGCTGGCCTTTTTGTTTTCCGGTTTGTGCCCGTCTTAAACGGCAGTGGAAAGAAGGTGTCTATTTATTTGATGGTACGCTTTATCAACTAAAAATTGATGGTTTTCTTGGTATCTTCCCTGGGAGATTAAGGAAGAAGGTGAGGATTATGTTATTTTAGTATTGAAAGGTACTGCTATCACGCGTGAAAGCTATCCTTTTTCTTTTGAGATTAAATTACGTTACCAGGTTCAGGAAGGAAACTTTTGCGTTACCAAACCTGTCGGAATTTAGGTGATTATTCTATGCCTTATTATAATTATACGCGAGGGCTTTCATCCTTATTTTTTAACTCTCCTGACAGCAACGATTGATTTATAATGATGATTTAACGATCTTGTAGGAGAAACATGGGTTTTTTCTTTGCCAGTCAGTATGACGAATCCTGTGATTAATGAACATAGGTGACAATAAAGAAATAACTGCTCTTGTTATCCCCAAGGTTATCAAATTCATCATATGACCGCTGATCATCATATGACCGCTGAAGGCATCTTGAGGTGAGCCCGATCTTTTACCGTATATCCAACTTTATACGGCGGCTGAACGGCCTTTTATTTGTGTTGAACCGTGGATATCATTTACCAAAATGCAATGAATAGCATTTATTAGGGTAACGCTGGCTTGCACCCGGGTGAACAGGAAGAGAGGGACTTTTGAGCCTTTGAGCTTCTTCAGATTTAGAATAAATTTAGGGATAGTTTTCTTCAATCTCTATGCTTGGATTTAGAAGTTTTATTGCTCGGTCTTGTGGGTCTTATATCCGTTACCCCAAAAAATTGCGCAGTATGTTGATAACCTCCGTGTGATCGTGCTGTTTGGCCAATCATTAAAGGCGTGTCGTCGTATTTGGTAGTGGTCACTAAATCGGCTTCTACCATGATCAGTAAGGGGATAACATCGGAGAAATTGTAGAGCGCAGCAAAATACAAAGACCGAATCTGAGGTTCGTCTTCAAAATAATTTGGGCCAGCTCCATTTTTTTAACAAGCGTTTGACGGTATGAAAATTGTTGCCGATTACGGCATTTAAGCAGTTCTTTAATTAATAGAATTATCCACCATTGATTCCAACTCTTAACGTGCGAAATCATCACATACTATTAGTCCAAAACAGAGGTCCTTTGCTAGCAGGGAAAGACGCTGTCGTGTATTCTATGCCCATGAAAAATTCAGATCAAATTATACGTACGCGTTTTGCACCCAGTCCTACCGGCTATCTTCACATCGGGGGTGCGAGAACAGCCCTGTTTAGTTGGTTATTTGCAAAGCAACATCAGGGGATCTTCATTTTACGTATTGAAGATACCGACGTTGATCGGTCCACGCAAGCTTCTGTGGATGCAATTTTGGATGGCTTGCGATGGCTACAAATTGATTGGGAAGAAGGGCCATATTTCCAATCTCAACGGATAGAGCGATACCGAGAAGCCATTCAATACTTGAGGGAAAAAGAACAAGCGTATCCGTGCTACTGCTCCAAAGAACGACTTATTAAATTGCGCAATACACAGTTAAAAAATAAACAAAAGCCACGCTACGATGGATTTTGCCGTGACAAGCAGCCCCGTCATCGTCATACAGGCGATCTGTTTGTGATTCGTTTTCGTAATCCCACCGAAGGTTTAGTAGTTTTTGATGACATGATTCGCGGAACAATTTCTATTGCGAATAGTGAGCTAGACGACCTTATTATTGCCCGTACGGATGGTACACCAACTTATAATTTTACTGTAGTCGTGGATGATTGGGATATGAAAATTACCAACGTTATTCGCGGTGATGATCATATTAATAATACTCCCCGACAAATCAATATTCTGAAAGCGTTGGGGGCTGATTTGCCTCGGTATGCTTATGTTCCTATGATTTTAGGATCCGATGGTAAACGCTTGTCAAAACGACATGGGGCTGTAAGTGTCTTGCAGTATCGGGATGAGGGTTATTTGCCCGACTCATTGATTAATTATTTGGTGCGATTAGGATGGGCACATGGTGATCAGGAAATATTTTCACGTGACGAAATGATCAATTTATTTGATATTAATGCCGTAAGCCGCTCTCCTGCCGCCTTTAATCCAGAAAAATTACTATGGCTTAACCAACATTATTTGAAAACTCAAAGTCCGATTTTAATGACGGAAGCATTGGCCACACAATTAATTAAGCTAGGGATTGACTATCGGAAGGGACCCTCGTTAGAGCAAGTTATCAGTATCCAGGCTGAACGTACCAAGACCTTAAAAGAGATGGCGGAACGCAGCCGATATTTTTTTGAAGATGTTATCGAATATGAACCAAAAGCGGTCGTAAACAATTTGCGGCCGGAAATTACTAAACCTTTACAATTAGTTCGAGATCGGTTAGCCCAACTCCAGAGTTGGGAGAAAGAGCTTATTCATCAAATGATAATTGAGGTTGCTGAGGCTTGTCAGTTAAAGCTGGGTCAGCTTGCTCAACCGATTCGTGTAGCTATGACCGGGGATACAATATCTCCACCTATCGACGCTACCTTGTATTTAATAGGACGAGATTCAGTCCTTCGCCGCTTAGATCGTGCGGTCGCTTTCCTGCATACCCCAATCTCCCATTAATAAGAAGTGTTTCACCTATAATTGGGGTATGGAAAAGGAGTAATAATCATGGATGTTTCGTTATTTTTGGGTTGAGCGATTGGACTCTTTATAATACTGACTTTATTCATGCTCATACGGCATAAACACTTGATTAGTTTGATGAGGAGAGATTGACTAAACATCAGAGTGTTATGTTTTGATGGGTCTTATTCACTCCTATAATCGGAATTTTGCTAGTGGTAAGCCACAATATCTGGGTGGCTAATTGGCGAGAGTGGTCATTACCATTATCGCATGGTTGGTTTTCATTGGTGGGAATCATTCGAATTTTCTATTTCGATGCCACAAAATCTATTTCCAGATAGTGGCTAAAGCGGCCTAATTGGCTCATCGTGATTAACTCATCGGGGCAGCAATTGTGTATTTAATTGTGTATTTGATTATTGGTATTTATTTGTTTTTTGTGTCAATGGGTATGCAAAATTCGATCCAAAACGTAGCGCACGGCGGTATTAGCGATAGCGAGTAGCCAATTTTGCCAAAGAAATAAGTCATTGGATTATGTTTTAATGAAGAAGTCCTAATTGGCTGGCTATCGCAAAGGAACCACCTTTGACACCTTTCCATGCATCAATAGACGGTACCACCGCGGGTAAGTGGTAGTTGTTCAACGTGATCAGGAACAGTATGATTAATGCATAGGCCGTTTATTGACTTGGCAGGCTAATAAGCTGGTGACAAGCATCCTTCAATCTAAAAAAAATAATGGTTCACTATATTATGCCAACCTTGAGGGTTTTTTGTGTAATCATCGATAGCTTGAGCCGCGCTTCTTAACGAAGTGACATATACGCTTCATAAAATAATTCGGGCGCCGATGAAATTCGATAAGCAGGCTACTTAAAGCAGTATAAGAATCCTCTGGAAAAGAAACCTGCCAGTATCCATTTTTGTTAGAACCATCCTGGCTAATAAATTGATCATCTGATAAATGACCATGAGGTAAGCCTTGTAAAAATAACAATTCAATGATATTAAAGTCGTTAAACTGGAAGCATTTTGGCACTCGATAAACAATGTTATTTTTACTATCATTCACGAATTTTTCGTACAATCGTAACGGATAATTGTTGATATTGAAATTTTCCATCAAACGATTTAAGTCGCTGGTTAATGCTATTTGTTTTGGAAGGGGGGTGATTGCAAACGATTGAATACGCGTCATCAAAATGGGAGAGGTGCAGATGAAATCAATGATATTGTAGTTTATCTTCTCTCTGATGAGCATTCGATAAGTTTTTTTAATATCTTTTTTCGTAAGGTAGGCCAGCCAATAAAAGGAACTCTTATGATAATAAGGAATATATTTCAGAGCTGGGCTTATTGTGAAAAAGAAGCTGTTAATATATTTATTTAAATTTCTATTTCCGGAGTATCTAGTAAAAAAGTCCATTTTCATAGAGGATTCCTAAAGAATTATGAATAAAAATTTGTTTATTAGAATTTCTACGAATCAATAGTTCCCTTCTGAATGAAAGCGCTTTGCTGGTTTCAAAGCCCCTCGTTAAAGGTTGAGGATTATGGATGATTGACAACATTTCATTCCAAGGACGATAGGTGGGACGGTATTGAATAGCAAGATAAGCTTAGCACTATTCAATTTATTGCGATGTTTAATACCTTCTTTTTTCTTTTTCTGATATTCCGACACTAAAACGATTATGATAACCTTGGATTAGGTTGATTTTTACACTAAGGGGACAGATAATATCCTTTCCAAAGAAAGAATTTAGTTTCATCGTTTTTCTTCTCCTTTTTGCTTGACGAGTTCCTACATTAAAATGGAAGAATTAGTTTGATTGACTGCATTCAGTTCTTCCATTTTATTTAATATGTGAAACTAGATAGGACGAGGTAATATGTCGAAAGTAAAATATTTTTCATAATCACTGTAAGAAGTGGTTAAAGTGGGCTTGATAATAATTAACTCTGGATAACAGAGTACCTTTGGTGGCTTAGATTAATACACCACTTCCGAACAGGTAGCTATAAGGCACCCAAAAGGCAAGTAGCGAAGTACTACGGCAGCCACTTCTAGATCGAATTTATCTTGCTTCAGTACAGATGGACGCTGGATTGATAATAAATAAACGTATTTCCGTATAAGAACTATCAAAAATTTCTCCCCTAGCACGTAGGCTTGCTTCATACTCCTTTAAATAAAGAACTTGGAAAATTAAGTCGCTTCGCGTCGTGATATTCGCTATACAAAACATCCACGACGACTTCTAAAAATTCATGTTTAGTCAAGGAAGAATCAGGACTGTTGTTAATAACGAGATTTTTAACTGCGTCGTCCGTTGGCATTAGAAAAAACCATTACGAGGATAAGCCGGCAACAAATTCGATCGGTGTATTTTCTAAATGCACATTAGATTTGTCGGATAACAGATAAATATAGCATCACTTTTTTTAATTTCCATTGAAAACCAGGAAACATCCACGAAGGTTCCCACCAATCTAGTATCATTTTCATGATGAAATTGAGTAATCAGTACGCTGGATTAAAATAGTGAGATCCTCTATTAACCCTCATTGTATCTCATCATGAAATGTCGATAATTATCGGTGCTTAAAAACGGCATGAATGCATAGAAACCCAAAATAATAGCTGTTTCACCGGAAGGGATAGCTTATCGTTATTGTAGCCCATGGGTCGGTGAGTGAGCGTGAGCGATAGGTTGAAGCGTGTATGTAATGTGACATATTATTTGTCTCAAAATAATCTATGATAATGTATCGTTTCGTCCTTTTTTAGAGTATAAAATTAGCACGTGTCGCTTAAATTAATATTAACGATTTAATCCTACAGAACGATCACCATAGCACCTACAGAGATGCACTTGGTGGATCTCTCAGATTTTAATCAAATTTTAAATTTTGATGCTATATTGACTCTCTACAAAGCAATTATAGAGTAAGAAAAGCATATGAGAGTAGATTTTGGAATTTCCCATCCCTTACAGTTCAGACATACCTGAGCAACAAAATCTGCCTAATTATTATGAAATTTTAGAGGTTCGGTGTGGCGCAACTAGTCACGAAATTAAAAAGGCTATCTTACTTTAGCTAACTTTAGCTAAACAGCATCATCCTGATAAGAATGTTAAAGAGGAAAATGATGCCGCGAAGCAATTGACCGGGATGAAAATGCACCAGATTAACGAGGCTTACGCAATATTGTCAGATTCAATTAAGCGAGATGAGTATGATGCAGCTTTCCTTGCATAGAAAGTCACTACATCCCGAGTTGATCAATTGAGAGTCCAAAACTTGCGAGTGGGAAACGGGTTTGAGACAGTAGGCATTATCGGAAGTTTACACTGGGATCAGACCACGAGTGAGCTTATTTGAGCTTCTTCTTTTCTTTAAAAGGTTATATATGGAGCTATTATATTTGAAGGCCTTATTTCTGAATTTATTTCTACATATACCTTCAAAACAGATAGAAGCATAGTTTCAGAGTCAAATTTTTTGGTGTTTTCTGGCTTTTTCGTTCACGTTTTTATCAGGGACGCTTCTAGCATTTGTCTCAAGTCCTATTGTTTTACGTGATGCGGGTCTTACCCATAATCATGGAGAATAATCCCCTCGCCTATTAGCTTTAGTTCCAGACGGAGCAAATCAAGCAAGATTATATTAAAGTGAGATAGAAAAAGGTTATAAAATACTTCCTAATTTAATTTATCCTTTATCTACTAAGATTTTTACTGATCTAATCAAAAATAAAGAGAAGAACTTGCATTCTGTAGAACTCAGATGAATTGCAAGAGAGATTGATTTAAGAGGAAAAAATCTCTTTAATCGAATTCTGTTGAAAAAAGGATTTAAAATATAACGAAGCATTAGCTCAAGAAGCTAAAGAATTTATAGATAAGATTATCGATGATAATCGTTGTTTTTTAAGAATATCGTTTAATTTAAAATTTAATAAAGCTGAAAGATTCAATGATCTATAAACTTTGTAGACTTTAATGTCGCAATATTCAAGTCATAACTTTTTATTATTCTTAATATTTCTTTGAAAGAAGTAATTTAGAATGAATTTTTTATCAAAATGTTTGTTAGATGTTAAGTTAGGTCCGATGGGAAAATAGATAAGAATGCGATGATGTAAATTAATTTGACGGTAGTTCACTGTATTAACTAATAATATCTGTAGGTTCTTCCATTTGTATTTTGTTTGATAATTACAGAGCAATTCGGGTGAAAATCCATGAAGAGCTGTAATTTTTTCTATCCCTCAATATAACCATTTTTGCATTCACAGGATTATATTTATTGATTTTACCTTTTTGATTTAGGATATACCAATATTTATAGATAAAGCCTATTTCCTACGCGCTAAGATTGTTCAAGTTTAGTTGTCATTTAAGGATGTTTTTGTTTTAGAGCTTTACTATTTGCGTTTGGGGTTTGCTAGATTTCATGCCAACTCTGGTTCCACAAAAATTTTTTAACTAAACTTATTAAATAATCATCATCATAAAGATTTCTTAGTAATTTTCTTTAGTAGTTTTCATAACTGCAAGGATTAATATTTAATACCAAAAATAATGTAAGTTAAATTTCTGTAATTTTGAATTCCTTTAATGATATAGATTAGACTGCGTTATTGTGATTGATTTTGAGGTTCAAAATTTAGAAATCTAATCCAGATTATTTTTTTATTTATTTTCTTTAAATGAAATGTTTTGCTCTCATAAATCTTTTTTCTTCTTTCAAATTTTCTAAATAAATATGAGGTTATTAAAATTCATCAACGTAAAATTTTAGTGTGTTAACATAGTCTTTATTGGAATGGACTATCCTTGATTTTCTCATTGCCAATTTATAGCCTCCGTCCAGCCATTCTATTTGATTTAGGAGCACTTTTACGTAATGGATAATGGAATTTTTTTTGCAGATTATTATAAATTTTTTATAAATTGAGTCGTATGACTTTCTTCCGGTTTATAACGGCTCCTAAACTGGGGGACAGGTAAAATTCACAAATTATACCCGTAAGTATTGTTTCCTAGAAAGATCTCATCCTATTCGATAGGAATCGAGAAAATTTTCAATTTAGAAGATTGATGAGATTTCTTTCTTCGAACATTTTTTAATTTTCATTGAAAAAATGGTTGAAATTAGATATTTTTATTTTATGACGCCAAAAGAATTAATACTAGCCTGAGTAAATATGTTCAATCGAGCCAATCCTGAAAAACTTTCAGATTTCTATGCATAAGATTTAGTTAATCACCAATTAACTTAGAAACCTGTAAAAAGTAAAGAATCCATCTATAAAATATTTAAAAAGAATTTGTAAAAGCTAAAATTAATTATATTGTTGAAAATCTTTTTCAAGATGGCGAATAGATTATTTTAGAATGGAAAGATCCTTTAGTCCTCAGATGGTGTGGATTTTTTCATGTCGTGGATGAAAAAATTTTTTTAATATATCTATTAAGATAGATTATCCTTTTTAAAATAGTATGGATTACTTCTTCCAAAGAAATAAAAAAGAAATAATAAATTGCAATTTATTAATTTCCAAAAAAATTTAGACTTATTAGATGGTTCTTTTCACAGTAATGGGGATTTCTGAGACAAAATTGATTTGTTCGAAGGAATTCACAATGGAAAAACGATATGGTCAACTTGCTGCATAAAAATGGCGTAAAGTGAGTTCGATTAAAAGTTTAGGTTTTTTTAATGAAAGTAAAACTAGATAAAGCGTAATTTGGTGGAAGAAAAATACAGAGTTCAATCAGTAAAAAAGATGAAATAAGAGAAAATGAGCCTTGGTTAATTTCCAGCTTTTTATTACCCGATGAAGTCCGCGCCATTGGTACCAGCGTGTGGGCGAGGTGCGGAGGGATGTCTTCATATCCTTACAGGATACATCTGGACGTCTGTTGAGGGTCAGACGTGATGGGGCGATAAGAAATTCGGGTAAGATGGACGGGTGGAATAGGCCGTCATCAAAAGCCCTTCCAGATATTAAGCGCTGATTGAGTTAACTCTCGTTGGATGGAATTCGAATAGTTACCATCTTGACGTTGATTAAAAGTGGCTCTATGGTTAAGTCCCACAAAAGTGCCTGAGAAGAGCGGGACTGCGTAGAGAAGATAAAACGCGGATATTCGAAAGTCGATAATAGGCTGGCGTAGCTCAGTAGGTAGAGCAGCTGATTTGTAATCAGCCGGTCGTAGGTTCGATTCCTATCGCCAGCTTTTAAATCAAAAGCTTATTTAGCCTCTCGTTTATAAGGCCAAGTTTCAGTGAAATTCCTGTGTAATTAAGCAGAAAATTCACTTCGACCGTTTTATTAGTTATTTTTTGAATAAATGGTACCCATTAAAAATAATGATAGCTTTAGATCCAATGAAGAGGAGCTTTTTAAATCAAGACGAAGCGGATTT
Source organism: Coxiella-like endosymbiont (assembly GCF_030643785.1). Lineage (NCBI taxonomy): Bacteria > Pseudomonadati > Pseudomonadota > Gammaproteobacteria > Legionellales > Coxiellaceae > Coxiella-like endosymbiont. Next base: position 604,624 of record NZ_CP094378.1, read on the forward strand.
ATGTTTTGGTGATTCGCTAACCTGGGGGTTCAATCCAGAAACAAGACAGCGTTTTTCGTACCATGAACGTTGGACAGAACTTCTACAGAAAAATCTTAGGAAGGGTTATCAAATTATTGCAGAAGGACTGAATGGCCGTACCACTGTTTATGATGAAATGTTTACTCCTTACCAGCGTTACGGTGTTGGCGTTACAGCGTTACCGATGATACTGGATTTCCAGGCGCTCCCCTCGATCTCGTTATTTTGATGTTAGGGACCAATGATTTTCAGCCACATTGTCAGGATAATACTAAGACAGCAGCACGGGGTTGTCGGAAATTCATCAAAGAAATTATGAAAAGCATTGCTAGGGCCCCGACTGTAATGCACCAAAGATTTTGTTAATTACACCACCTGTCTTTAAACGTCCAAAAAATTCATGGATATTTTTTTAGTGAAAACATAGCCGAAAGTCGAGATCTTACAAAATATTATGAAATGACGATAAATACTTATAATATAATTCAGGTCAATACATAGAGTCAAGCGATATCGATGGTATTCATCTCAATCAAGAAGCCAATAAAATATTGGCGGCGCATCTTGCTAAAAAATTGAAAGGAATTTTCAATGCTGATTGACCATCAACAAATCATTATCGTGGCAATAAAGTGAAATTGATTTGAAATACTTCGAAAATAGAAATAGTAGTTTAATTGGCTTTTAAATGAAAAGCTATCTAGAATTTTTATAATCAAATGATCGTAGTTCGATTCTACCTCTAAGAATTTCCTTAAAGTCTCTTTTAATTTATATGGAGAGTAATTAAATCGTGCGTATCGTAAATAATTACAAATTCATAGAAACCGATCACTTCATGTTTAAAATGCTGGGGAGAACAAAATTGAGCGCCTTGATTTAAATAAAAACGTAGTGAGCTTTTGTATCTTCTGGGAAAGCAGGCAGTTTACTTATTAAGAGCCTATTGTCGTTTCCTAGAGCCCCTGATTTAGATCGGACGGTAAAGGAAGGGCATACATGAATTTTGTCAAAAAATTGTAAATTGTCATTACTTCTTAGTAATTTCTGACGAAAATAGAAACGGAACTAATAGGTAGTATTTTCTAAAATATTTCATAAAATATTGATAAGCTTCAGAGACCAGAAAAAATACTTCGCTCATTCTATGATCAGGATGCATGCATAAAGACCAAACTCTAATGCATTGGGTAAAATTTCGGAAGGGAAATATTCTAAATAAAAAAACTTGCCGTTATAGTAACTCTTACCTTGCTGAGCTATTCTGTAATCTTGGAAGTGAATAGCGTCTGCCGTTTTTTTAGTTTTTTTATAGAAAATGGACGTGCTGAAATTGATTATCAAGTTCATGATATCAGGTGCCTTTATCGAATGTGGCTTTTCGAATCTACAAAATTTCATGCATGTCCGATTCTGTTTTCGCTAAAAGGACTCCATATTTATTGCTCTTATTGTTAGAGCGATTCTAGTTTGTTATCCTCTAATAAAGGCTTGATTTGTGTTATTGAGGGCATATTAGACGTATCAATATCTTCTGTTTTTTTTGAATGGTATTTTCGAGTTGTTCATTACAATATCTTCAGCTAAAGCGCTTAGGGTGGGATTTTTAAAAAGGATGCTCGGATTTAATTGCCAAGTTAAATTTTTTTATTTATTCTTAAAATTATTTCGGCAATTACTAATGAATCAAATTTATATTGACTTAGATAAGCAGTCAGATCCACTTTTCTGATAGCTACATTTATATTAGCAATGAAATCTATTAAAAGTAAAAGATCTTCCATAAACTTAGTGTCTTTAAACTTAGTGTTTTTAGAAACAGGTATTTCTAATCCAATAGAGCTGATAAAATAAATCCATTTTCGAGTTAAGCGATTCTTTTTAGAAAACTCATTGTTTATGCGTTGATAAAATAAATTCAAAATTCACTGAACCATCATTATCATGGTCGGTTTTTCTTCTCTAAAAATTTGAAATAACTTCGTAGGGCTTTTATTACTTGAAACACAATCATGGGTTAATCAGCTAACAAAGCTATCAGTTCATTATATAAAAAAATACATGGTATAAGGGCAAAAACAGAGTAACCAAGGCCGAAGACCCTAAGTCGGTAATATTTACGCTGTGCCAACCTAGCGATTAGCACTTTGTCGGAGATCATTATTCCACGACTTTGAGCCCTAATGCTGGAAGTTCCGGAAGAAATAAATATGCAGGCCACACCTTTTCGTGATCATTATCAAAAAAAGTAGGAGATCTGTGTTCCGCAGAATTTAATTTTTTAAGATTATGTGGCAAGTCGAAATAATGGGATCGTGTTAGAAAGTACATATTTTTGTACTGTTTCATTCGTGACATATAACTGCTTGCAGATTAAAAAGTTTGAGATATTCAAGAAGAGGATGATTATCTGATGAAGTATCTAGAAAAACAGCAGTTGCGGAAAGATGTTGTGTAGCTAAAAAGGAAACAATCAATTGTGGTTGACTGGTGACACAAATTTCCACCCGATCTTCAGGTAGAATCCCGGTATCGCGCAATCGCTCTCCTCCGCTCTCCTGTTTTTCTTGCGAGTTGAAGGAGAAATTCCTTGTAGGTAAGAAAGTCCTTTCCGTGAGGAGAGGAAAGAATGCGCCGGGTGGGAGATGGGATTTTCCTTACTTTTCGATGGAGCAAAAAATTTCGTTCATTTCTTTCCACCTCTTTCCTCACTATGTGCTATCATAATAGCAATAACAGTCCCTAGATTTCCATTTCCTTACTGCCGGGCCACATTTTTGGGCATTACAAATAATCCTCTAAACAAAAGAGGGGGAAAAATATTCGTGCGAAAATTTGGAATTTGATTGAGCTAGTTCTGCTCGTTTCATTCCACTTCAGTAACCAGCACTTAACGTACTGAATTGTTTAAATTGGGAATACAAGTACTAAACTAGTGGAGTATGGCTTTTAAAAAACTATCCTAAATTAAGTTGATTTCCTGATTTCGATTTAGTCTCGCTCAGTATTTTTTTAGATGCGATTGCTGTGAATCCGTCATAATTTTTTTGGAGCGATGTTATAAGAGCCAGACAGAGTTGAGCAAAGTGGTATTTGGAAAGGGGTATTTGGAGGGAAAGCTCTTCTCATTTTCAATTTTTGCCGTAAGCAAGTCTTGCCATTGAGGATTTAAAAATATAACTAAGAAATCGAAATATAAATCAAATTGGAAAAATCGAATAATCTTAATTAAAGAATGATAATTATGAAACGCTTTAAATTACTCACTGAGAGTTTTAAAGATATTTCTATTTTTATATAGAAGTGTGGTGATTATGAAGTTATTATGCAGAAATTCACGTAAAGAAGCAACGATTCTGCTTATTAAGCAACAAAATCGATTTCTCTTTTCTGTAGAGCTCTTTCTTCTAATGACAGCGAAATAACTCTTTTTTAATTTTCTATCGGATAGATAATCTGCCAATATATTCTGAAAGTCAAAAAAATTGATTCCAGCCATTTTTTAATTTCGGACTAGATTGTGCATCCAATATAAAGAGATCCCAAAAGGATCTGTAACAAATTTCGCAAATAAACTTCGTATTTTCTGAGAATAGTTGACAGATATATCAATTTTTAATAAATTTCGTTGTTTTAAATAACTGGCTCGAATAGGTAGAGTAATAACTTTTTTTATTGAATTTTGAGATTCCTCCCTATAGAAATTTTCTTCTATTCTTATATTCTTATCAAGGTTGATTGAAAATCTGACAGAGACATTTCTTGATTATCTGGAAGATTATAAAATTGTCTAAGAAAAGTTCATATAACCTGAAGGGATTGATAAAAAGAATTATCATGACGTAATTATTCTTCAATAAGTCTGATATAAGTCCGATGTCTTCTTCTTTATGACAAATAAATTTTTCTTGCGAAATTAAAAATTCTTTTTTGATTAAAAAATCCCGTGAAGCATAGTTCGAGGCGTCAGTTTTGGACATATGATACACCTGTATAGAGTTAGATTAAAATCAACCTTCGGAGATTTAAGTGGGCACATCCGAGCGGGCTTAAAGTCGCATGGTCCTATTAAATTTATATTAACTGAGAGAGGCTTGTATATCGTATTTCTTAGTCCAGACAATTTCGAATAATAAAATAATATGATTTAAATAAAAAATTCCAAAAGATTCTGTTTATTTTATCATAATTCACAATCCTTTTGGCGGCTTGTTGAAACTTATTAGGGGTCGTGGATTTGGGGTGGGGTACTCCTTGCTGATTTCGCGGATTGTGACATCAAAAATTCTGCGATAAAACATTGACCTTTAAGTCTAAATTTGACTAAATTGCCTAAATATTTTTATCGTATTAGCTAGAATCAATAATGGAGGGGGAAATTTGATAATTAAGATGCTCATGCGCGGAGTCAAAAAGATATGTTGGAATAAAAATTTTTTGCTGAAATTTAATTCGGAAAAATATAAAAAACCATGTTGGGAAGCATTTTAGTCTCTTAACATTAAATTGATTAAGGATAATATTGTTCAATAAGGAACTTTCTATTCCTATAATTGATCAAAGAATTAGTAATTTTGGGTAAGCAAAACAAAAATATCTGCGTTATTATAATCCCTTTACTAAAAAAATAAAGGGTCCAAAAGCAATAATTGTACGATACTGGATTTTGTTCGTTGTTTTTTGGTATGTTTTTTAGGGAAATCTTTACGAAAGAGAAAATTAATTTGCTAACGCCCATAATGATGACGGCTATGCTTACTATTTTTATTCAGTATTGCCAAAGTAGATTTGCTATCCCTCTTTAATCTCGGTATATAAACATGCTTTTTTTAAATCGAGAAGAAAGCTGAGAGCTCTGCAAGCTTGCTTATCGAATGGATAAAACTATTAAGAAAAGCAATCTCATTTGATCTTTGAGTCAAATGCCTCCCCTACAATAGGAGAGGGAAATAGAAGTTAGGGATTTTTTTTGCTTGCGTTTTTTAAAGACTTACCGGCGTGAAAACAATCGCAGTAAGCTTAAGAATAGGTTGATGAAATCTAAATACAACATAAGAGCACCATTAATGGCAGCTTTTCGTTGTTGGCGTTCTGTGAAAGCGCCACCGCCTTGAAAGTAGGCGAATTCAATCCGTTGAGTATCGTAAGCAGTAAGACCCGAAAAAACAATAACGCCAATGGCTGCGATGGTGAGCTGCATGGTATTTGAATGTAGGATAGGGATTAAAAAGCCAAGTAAGATAATACCAATCATCCCAAATAGGCCCATGGCACAAAAAGTTCCAATGGGGCCCAAGTCCCGTTTTGTAGTATAGCCGAATACACTCAAACCTAAAAATGCCACACTTGTAACGGCGAAAGCGTCAAAAATATTTTGTTTTGTGTAAGCAAATAAAGTGACACTTAAGGTAATTCCGGTTAAAACGGTGTAGAAGATATAAATCAATGTGGCTATTGTAGCCGTAAGTCGTTGATTCAACCAGGTGAGTCCGATAACCGCCCCAAATTGGGCGATAATTAAACCAAAAAATAATCCTGGTGTATGAATTACTTTGTTAAACACTTCGGCATGTGAGAACAAGTAATAAGCCACGCTAGCTGAAAGAGCTAGGCCTAATACCATCCACAGGTAAACCTTACTCATAAACTGGATAGTGGAACCGCTTTGAATGCGCCTTTGGCTTTGGTGATAAGTATTCATCGAATTGTGCATAGGAATGGCCTTGCTTAGAAAAAAGATTGTCGAGATTATATAGAAATCATCATCCCAATGCAATTTGAATGGGCTTGCCAGGTATGCTTACTAGGCTCTGTTGAGTGTAGATGTTGAGTTTAGATAAGGAGTCCTTGCTGCTGGTTTTTTGAATAAAATAAGGATGTCCAATGTGTTTCCTTTAAACGCGCTAGTTGATCTTTTGAGACTATAATTTGCAGTTACTGCAATTTGCAGTTACTGAACTTTTTCATTTTCTTTTTGTTCCCCTTAACCCCAGGCTTAAGTTGGATTTTATTTATCATGGAAGCAGTGTATGTAAAAACAGGAAATATTAAGGGAATATTATTACAAAGATATGATTCAATTCTGGGTAAAGTTATTAGCGATTAACTTTGCCATGAGAGTGCTCACCGGTATCGCACTTGAGTTCGAGTTTGGTCAAAATTTGGCCTATTACTCGTGAATGATTGGAGGCAGTTTTGTCCCGGTATTGGTAAATTGAGGGTATTACCGCTTTTATACTAGTTTTATACTAGAGGTTATAATGTTCGGGTTGTTCTTTTTTAGTTGGAATAAAGTTGGGAAAAAGCCCATCTTGGGATCACTTTTAATGGCCTTTTAGGAGCGAGCCTTTCGATTGTTAATATTTTTTCTGTAATATTCTACTATATTTTTTCTGCTAATATTCTGCTAAATATTCTGCTAATAGTCTAATATAGTTGGATGTGGAAATCGATCGCGACTATTTTAATTATCAAAACATGAATTTGGAATTTTAAAGTATTGAAGCCCTTTATTTGAATGCATTAGCACAAATTCGAATTTCTTATTGCTTTTGGTGGATTTTTAACAGGCTCTACTTTTGTTATGGGAATTAGTGCTTTCTACAATTTCTATTTGTTACGAGAACAAGATGTCAAATTTGCGAAACGTTCTTTTTCAGTTGGGGGAGAGCTTAGGGTTTTTGGCCTTATTTGTGCTTTATCGGTCGCCTTTTATGCCAATCAGAATGGGTTTACAGTTTGCTAAATATGAGCCGGAAAAAATGGCTGCTATCGAAGTACAATGGGAAACCCAAAAGCCACTAGCAGCATGGTATATCATCGTTTTCCCCCAATTAGAAAGAAGAAAAAAATCATTTTGTTATTCCCATTCTTATGCGTTAAGTCTTATTGCTACACATTCTCTAAATACCGTTGTTCCAGGTGCCATAGAATTGATGAGAGGATAAAAATAGCGAATTGAAAATAGAAAACTCCCTTTTGGTGCTATGGAAAAATTAATAGTGCGAAAATCAACTGCTAAAGGTCGGACTTATTCTATTTATGATTATTACAGTAAAGATTTAGGTTTTGGATTTTTGTTAGAATGCTATAATCCAACTGTCGTGAAAGCGACGCCCAGCCAAATTGAAGCAGCAACCAGTGACACTATTTCCAACGTTGCAATTGCCTTTTGGGCATTTCGATTTATGCTCGGATTTCGTGGGTTAATGACTTTGTTGCTGATTTTTGAAGTAATTTAGAGCTATCAAAATATGCTTACTCAACATCGATTATTTTTACGCTTGATTCTTTATACGATTCCATTGCTTTTTTTGGCTGCTGAGTTTGGATAGATTTTGGTAGAAATCGGACGCCAACCGTGGAGTGTGCACGAAATACTGCCGACTTTTATCAATGTTTCAACATTATCAGTCTTGATGGTTTTAAGTAGCTTTTTGGGATATATTTTTTATTCTCTTCTTTTTATTATTGACTTTTTTGATGTTCAAATATGCTTGGTAAGGTCCAAGCAGTCTGGAAACCGGACGGTATCATTTTGAGAAGGCCAGGTAAATGGAGTTACTGGATTATACTTTTTTGAAAATTATGTGGTGGATGATTATTGGATGCATTTTAGTTATATATTGTAGGTAAGGCTGGTTTTAATTCCAGCGTTACAATGTTCCGACGTTACAATGATAATGCCTCTTCTCAAAATAAAATACATTGCTGAATTTTACTTAATACCAGCGGTCCCATATGGGATGGGAATTTAACGTGGATTCTATTTGCGGGAGGCGGTTTATTTTTGGTTTGGCTGGTTGTTTACAGTACCTCATTTTTCGAGATTATATTTTATTTTTTTATTTATCGTTTGGGCGTTTGGGCCTTTTTTACGTCTCCCAGCCTATGATTATGGAGGAAAATTATCAAATCATATCTGGCATCGGCTATGGGATTGGGTATTGTTTATTAGCTCTATTGTTCCGGTATTTTTCTTTGGCGTTGCTTTTGGTAATTATTTATTAGGACTTCTTTTTTATTTCGATCCTGTGACATTTCGTGATTATTATACCGGCAGTTTTTTAATCTCTTCAACGGATTTGGTCTTTTATTGGGCAGTGCCTCTGCGTTAATGGTATTAACGTACGGAGCAGACTATATGTAGTGCCGGCACCGAGGCCGGCACCGAGGGGGAATTGCGTGAATTAGGTCGAAAAGTCCACTTGTGACAATATTCCTTATTGGCAATTGCTTTCTTAATCGCCGGACTTTTGATTGACTTCTATATTATACTTTGATTTCATACCTTAAAGGATTTCATACCCTAAAGATGCCACTCTCTATCTCTTAAATAATGTAGTTACTCATTCTGTGAGAGTGTGGCTTTAGAAGGTATGAAAATTATTTCTGGAAATGTTTCGGACCGTTTTTGGGTTATTTGGTTATGTTTCTCTCTTTATGAGGCAATTATTTTCGTTCGTACACTTTCTGTTTTGGTCTAGCGCCTTTGGCTATCTTGGAGCTAATTAGAACAGAACAGTAGTATTTACACTTTTTCCTTTTATTCATACCTTCCTTGACCAACCCAAGCCAAAGCCTAACCGTTTGGAATTCGGCCTCGAGCCAATATGACTTAAATGTGATGCTGTATGTGAGGGTAGTTATGTTTGTCATTATCTTAGGGTAGTTATCACTTGATGTGTCGAAGCAGCCTATCGTGACCGAAAAAGATCTTGAAGAACCGAAAAAGATCTTGAAGAACCGAAAAAGATCTTGAAGAAAATAAACATAAATAAACATATTTATATATTACGGATCGATATGTTTTATGTAATTACTTGTGTATTTTTGTTATTAGCAATATTCTTTTCTTTCTATTTAACTCTCCGGTTAACTCTCCTGGGGTATAGGCCACCAGATCGAACAAGAGCCTCGTGAGAAAACGAGTGATTAAATGAATAAAGATGATCTCTGGGAAACTGTTACAAGACCCTCCTTAAAAGAGGGAGAGGTGCACGTCTGGCGGGTGTTTTTAGATTGGCCCGATGAAGCAGTTAAAAAAGGGCTAGTTAAAGGCCCAATTAATTTATCTATGAAAGAAAAAGTACGCGCACAGCGCTTAGTGAATAGTCAGCACCGACGTTATTATATCGCTTCACATACAGCATTACATACTATTTTGACCCTATATCTGCCCACGACAGGTACGTTGAAATTTCGTTATGATGACTATGGAAAACCTTATTTATTAAATGACACCTCTTTATATTTTAATCTTTCGGACTCTCGTACAGTGGCTCTTTACGCAATTACGACGAATCGGGAAGTAGGTGTTGATATTGAATCAATAAGAAGTAATATTCACACTGAAGATATCGCGGAACGTTTTTTTCCCCCGATGAAATTGTAGCCTTTAGAAGGCTGCCTCAAAATCAACATTTAGAAGGTTTTTTCGAATTTGGACTCTGAAAGAAGCCTATATTAAGGTTATTAGCCAAGGAATGTCATTTGGTCTCAATCGGTTTACCATAAATGTTAACGTAGATGCTATTAAAATGGATGGACTTCTAACCGTTGATAAGGATCCTAACTTAGCTAAGCAGTGGACATTATGTTCGATACCTAGTGCACCAGGCTATATGGCCGCTTTAGCAACTGAAGGCCCCATTAAAAAAATCCGTTATTTTGCTTGGTCACTTACCGCTAAGCAATAATTGGAAAGAGGTGTCAGAGGAAAATTTCTTTGTCAGGTTGGTTGACATCCGCTGCTTTGTTACGCACAATATCACGCTTGATTTTTTAAGTAATTTATGGTTCCTGAAGCTAAATACTCGAGTAATTAGTTTCAAATTTAGAAAAATAGTTGAGCTAGGGTAAGAATGTTCGAATTGGTAAGAGAGCGTTTGGAGGGGTTCCCGAGCGGCCAAAGGGATCAGACTGTAAATCTGACGGCTATGCCTTCGTAGGTTCGAATCCTACCCCCTCCATGTCAGAAGACTGAAGACGGTAATAATGCAGCTTCTCAAAAATAAAAGCGAAGCCACTATTTATCTGTCCTCTGTCTTTAGTATTTTGTTCTCTGTAAGCGGGTGTAGTTCAATGGTAGAACTTCAGCCTTCCAAGCTGATAGTGTGGGTTCGATTCCCATCACCCGCTCCGCCCACATAGCTCAGGTGGTAGAGCACTTCCTTGGTAAGGAAGAGGTGACCGGTTCAAGTCCGGTTGTGGGCTCCAGACTAAGCAGCATCTGGGGTAAATAAAATATTTTTTTCGGAGGTCATTTTTTTTATGTCTAAGGAAAAATTCATAAGAGAGAAGCCGCATTTAAATGTAGGGACGATAGGCCATGTCGACCATGGTAAGACGACGTTGACGGCGGCGTTGACGAAGGTGTTATCAGATAAATTTGGAGGAGAAGCGCGCGCCTTTGATCAGATTGACAATGCACCGGAAGAGCGTGCGCGAGGGATCACGATAGCGACGTCGCATGTGGAGTATCAAAGTGACAAGCGCCACTATGCTCACGTAGATTGCCCGGGGCACGCGGATTATGTGAAGAACATGATCACGGGAGCGGCGCAGATGGATGGAGCGATATTGGTAGTGAGTGCAGCGGATGGTCCGATGCCCCAGACGCGAGAACATATTGTATTGGCGAAGCAGGTAGGGGTTCCGGTCATCGTAGTGTTTTTGAACAAAGCGGACATGGTAGATGACAAGGAGTTGTTGGAATTGGTGGAGATAGAAGTAAGGGATTTATTGACGAGTTATGATTTTCCGGGCGATAAGACCCCAATTGTAGTGGGTTCTGCGCTGAAGGCGTTGGAAGGAGACAGTGGAGAATTAGGAGTTCCAGCGGTATTGAAGTTAGTAGAGACGATGGACGCGTATTTTGAGGAGCCGCAACGAGAGAAAGACAAGCCCTTTTTGATGCCGATTGAGGACGTATTTTCGATATCGGGTCGTGGGACGGTGGTGACGGGACGAATTGAGCGAGGGATTGTGAAGGTCGGAGATGAGATTGAAATTGTGGGGATCAAGGCGACGACGAAGACGACGTGTACGGGTGTGGAGATGTTCCGCAAGTTATTGGATGAGGGACAAGCAGGAGATAATGTTGGTGTTTTGTTGAGAGGGACGAAGCGAGAAGAAGTGGAGCGAGGACAGGTATTGGCGAAGCCTGGGACGATCACACCGCATATGACGTTTGAGGCAGAGATTTATGTATTGTCGAAGGAAGAGGGAGGCCGTCATACGCCGTTTTTGAAAGGGTATCGGCCGCAATTTTATTTTCGTACGACGGACGTAACGGGGGAGGTATTGAGCCTACCGGGAGATGTTGAGATGGTAATGCCGGGAGACAATGTGAAGGTGACGGTGAAATTGATCGCGCCGGTGGCTATGGATGAAGGGTTACGATTTGCGGTTCGGGAAGGCGGACGTACCGTTGGAGCCGGTGTCGTAACGAAAATTATTGAATGAGATTTAAAAAAGAAGTAAAAATTAATTATTGAGATTAGATATAAAGGCCAGTAGCTCAATTGGTAGAGCAGCGGTCTCCAAAACCGCAGGTTTGGGGGTTCGATTCCCTCCTGGCCTGGCCCCAAGAGGGTGACCCAAAATACAGCTTAAAATAGCGAGATAAACAGTAATCATGGCCCAACAAAATGCGGTACAAGACACCAAGTCATGGTTCGACGCTTTACAATGGCTTCTAATTATTCTCCTGCTTGCAGGAGGTATTGTAGCTAATTTTTATTACAGTCACGTTGCCGTGGCGATCCGCACCGCTATTGGAATTATTCTCGCTATTTTGATACTGGTGATTGCTTCCCAAACCCAAAAAGGTCGAAAGTTTTTGGGTTTTATGAAGGGATCCCGCGCAGAACTGCGCAAAGTCGTTTGGCCAACCCGTCAAGAGACTGTCCAGACTACTTTAGTAGTCGTGGTTATGGTGATAGTGACAGCATTCATTCTATGTGGTCTCGATAGCTTCTTTATGTGGGCTGTCGCTTGGGTGACTGGGCAAAGAGGATAATTGATGACTGAAGAAAAAGACGTTGGTATATTCTTCATACTTATTCTGGTCATGAGAACTATGTTGTTAAGATGCTAAACGAACATATCCGAAGAGAGGATTTGGAAGATTATTTTGGTGACATTATTATACCTACTGAAGAAGTAGTGGAAATGCGAGCGGGGCGCAAGCGTAAAAGCCAACGTAAGTTTTTCCCGGGCTATGTCCTAGTACAAATGGTGATGAATGACAAAACCTTGCTTTTGGTTCGAAATGTTCCCAAAGTATTGCGTTTTATTGGAACCGAACGGCCAGCACCCATTAGCGACGAGGAAGCAGCGAAAATTTTACAACGTGTTGAAGAGGGTGAAACCAAGCCCAAGCCAAAAGTCCTCTTTGAACCCGGTGAAGTAGTGAGAGTTATCGAAGGACCTTTTGCAGATTTCAATGGAGTGGTGGAGGATGTCAATTACGAGAAAAGCCGGCTGCGAGTGTCAGTTAGTATTTTTGGACGTTCTACCCCAGTGGAATTAGAATTTGGGCAGGTAGAGAAAAGTTAGGAGCATAGTTGAAAAACTCATATAATTTTTAATTAATTGGGGAGCTGAAAAGGTGCTTGTATCCAGGAGAAAATTATGGCGAAGAAAGTAAGTGGTTACATTCGTTTGCAAGTTAAAGCGGGCGAAGCGAATCCAAGTCCACCAGTTGGGCCCGCGTTGGGACAGCATGGTCTTAATATCATGGAATTTTGTAAAGTGTTTAATGCGGAAACACAAAATATCGAAAAGGGCTTACCTGTTCCTGTGATCATTACAGTATATACTGATCGCAGTTTTTCCTTTATTACTAAGACACCGCCGGCTTCTGTTCTACTGAAAAAACTTGTGTTGAAAGGAAAAAGCGGAAGTGCTCGGCCCAACACAGAAAAAGTCGGAAAAGTAACGCGTGCGCAATTGGAAGAAATCGCCAAAATGAAGGCGCCGGATCTCACCGCAGCGGATCTTGAGGCTGCTGTCCGTACCATTGCTGGGACTGCACGTAGCATGGGTATTGATTGATGTGGAGAGGGGTAGAATAATGCCAAAGCACACAAAAAGACAAAAATTAGTGGCAGAAAAGGTCCAATCTGAAAAGGTCTATTCCCTAACAGAAGCTCTTAAATTAGTTAAAGATTGTGCAACCGCCAAATTTAAAGAAAGCGTCGATGTCGCCATTAATCTCGGTGTTGATTCCCGTAAATCGGATCAAGCAGTGCGGGGAGCTACTACTATATTGCCCAATGGAACTGGCCGAAGTGTGAGAGTGGCCGTCTTTGCCCAAGGCGATAAGGCGGATAAAGCTAAAGAAGCAGGTGCTGATATTGTGATGGATGATTTAACTGAACAAATTCAATCCGGAAATATTGATTTCGATATAGTAATTGCTACTCCGGAAACAATGCGTGCAGTTGGGAAATTGGGTCAAGTCTTAGGTCCTCGTGGCCTAATGCCTAATCCTAAAGATGGGACTGTGACTGCTGACGTGGTCACAGCAGTTAAGAACGCCAAACGCGGACAAGTTCGCTATCGTACTGATAAAAATGGTATTATTCACTGCACGATCGGAAAAGTCGATTTTGAAGAAAAAGCGCTAGAAGAAAATTTATTAGCTTTGTTAGCAGATATTAAGAGAGCCAAACCCAGCGCTGCCAAAGGAACCTATTTAAAGAAATTAACCCTATCGAGCACGATGGGGCCTGGTGTGGTTGTAGAGATCGAACGACAATAGGATAGAAATTCCCTCGTCCTTCTCTTTACCAGTGAGGAGAAGATGAAAGAGGAATTCTCTATGCTTCAGAGTGTGGGGTTTAGGTGAGGAAAAAACAGATTTCGCGGTAGAGAGACCTCATTTACTGAGGTCCAACCGTCGAAGACCGTGGGTGCAAATGTCTAAAAACTTAAGCGCTGTTTAAGTTGCCGCCCACGCAGATGGTGGTCGCCTCAAAGGTTGTCACCGAAAAAGTGGAAATAGCAAAGAGCTATTAGCAAAGAGCTATTTCTTAGCTATTTCTCAATTCTTAGATAACTGGAGAAGAGACAGTGGCTTTAAACCTCGAACAGAAAAAGGCAATTGTCGCAGAATTATCAGATATCGCCCAGCAAGCAATCTCGGTGGTAACTGCGAATTACCGTGGACTAACCGTCTCGGAAATGTCGGAATTGCGAAAAACGGCTCGTAACGCTGGGGTAACTATGCGGGTATACCGTAACACTCTCGCACGTCGTGCATTTAAAGAAACGCCCTATGCCTGTCTCGATAAAGTGTTGACGGGACCTATTGTGTTGTTTTTTTCACAAGAGGAACCGGGCGCTGCTGCTCGTTTGATCGAAAAATTCATTAAGAAATATGAACAACTGGAAGTAAAAGCCTTGGCGTTAGGAGGAGAGTTACTACCGGCAGATAAATTAAAAGTCGTTGCCCAACTCCCTTCACGTGAAGAAGCTTTAAGTCAGTTGGTGTCTGTTTTGTTAGCCCCAGTGACCAAATTTGTTCGTACGCTTAATGAGCCTGTTGCCCAGGTCGTTCGCGTAGTGGCTGCGATTCAAAATCAAAAGAAAGTGGCGTAATTTGCAATCCATTTAATCTTTTTGGAGTAAATGACAATGGCTCAAATAACGAAAGAAGATATTTTAGAATCAGTGTCCAACATGAGTGTGATGGACGTGGTCGATTTAGTAAAAATGATGCAAGAAAAATTTGGTGTTTCAGCTCAAGCGGTAGTAGCCTTTGCAGGGCCTATGGCAGCTGGAAGCGAAGCGGCTGCGGCGGAAGAAAAAACCGAATTTAATGTAAAAATGACCAGCTTTGGTGATAACAAAATTGGTGTCATTAAAACGATCCGCAGTATCACCGGATTGGGTTTGAAAGAAGCTAAGGATCTCGTTGAATCTGTCCCAAGCGTTGTTAAGGAAGGTGTTAACAAGGAAGAAGCCGAAAAAATTAAGAAAGAACTTGAAGAGGCAGGTGCTAAGGTCGAACTTGAGTAGTGGGTTGGCGGACGCTAATCGAAGGCATATTCCATGCACGTTGTCTTTGCGAAAGCAAAGATCCAGAGAATGGGAATGTTTTTTATTTTAGAAAATCTGGGTCTCGCCGGCGCGAGATTGACGTAAAGACTAGTAACGACATATTCTACTTATAAAAATGAGGTGTGTTCATGGCGCAAGCGAATGTTAGAAGCAGAAATTCAGCCACGATTTCTTATGCTGAGAAAAAGCGTGCACGCGTCAACCTAGGAAAGCGCGAAGTTGAGGTATTAAAAACGCCTTATCTATTAGAAACGCAAATAGAATCTTATCGTGCTTTCTTGCAAAAGGATGTGGCGCTCGAACACAGGCAAGATACAGGTTTACATGCTGCCTTTAAGTCCGTATTCCCTATTTTCAGTTATTCTGGTCATGCAGAATTGGAATATGTGGGTTACAGTTTGGGTGAAGAGCCCATCTTCGATGTAGAAGAATGTAAGTTACGAGGCTTAACCTACGCTGCTCCTCTGAAAGTGAATATGCGGTTAGTCATTTACGACAAGGATGCACTTGCAGGTAAAAAAGCCATCAAGGATATCAAAGAACAAGAAGTTTATATGGGTGAAATTCCATTAATGACAGAAACGGGGAGTCTTATAATTAATGGAACTGAGCGAGTAGTTGTTTCCCAATTACATCGATCCCCTGGGATTTTCTTTGAGCATGATAAAGGTAAGACACATTCTTCTAGAAAATTATTATATTCAGCTCGAATTATTCCTTATCGCGGTTCGTGGTTAGATTTTGAGTTTGATCCCAAAGACTGTTTATTTGCGCGGATTGATCGACGCCGTAAATTACCAGCGACAGTGGTTTTAAGAGCGTTAGGTTATGATACCGAACAAATCCTCGATATGTTTTATGAGACAAATACTTTCTGTCTCAATAAAGAAAATGTCACCTTAGAATTAGTGCCGCACCGATTGCGTGGTGAATTAGCAGCAGTGACTATAAAAGAAAAAAAGGGAAAATAATTGTTGAAGCTAATCGTCGAATTTCCGCACGGCATATTCGCTTGATTGAAAAATCTGGAATAAGCGAACTTGAGCTGCCCGATGAATATTTATACGGCAAAGTCATTGGTAAAGCTGTTATTGATGAAGAAACGGGGGAAGTGATTGCTCAAGCTAACGAAATTATTACGGCCGATTTATTAAAGAAATTTCGAGCTCAAAATATTTCTTCGTTTCATACATTATATATTAATGAAATTGAATGTGGATCCTATATTTCTGATACTTTGAGGTTGGATAACACCAATAACCAATTAGAAGCTTTAGTAGAAATTTATCGCATTATGCGCCCGGGTGAACC
Organism: Coxiella-like endosymbiont; assembly: GCF_030643785.1. Taxonomy (NCBI): domain Bacteria; kingdom Pseudomonadati; phylum Pseudomonadota; class Gammaproteobacteria; order Legionellales; family Coxiellaceae; species Coxiella-like endosymbiont. The sequence goes on from NZ_CP094378.1 coordinate 621,025, forward strand.
ACCCACCAAAGAAGCTGCTGAAAGCTTATTCGAGAATTTATTTTTTTCACCGGAGCGTTATGATTTATCCGCTGTGGGCCGAATGAAATTTAATCGCCGCGTCGGACGAAAAGAATTAACGGGATCAGGAATTCTATTTAAAGAAGATGTAGTAGATGCGTTACGTGTTCTTGTTGATATTCGAGATGGCAAAGGAGATGTGGATGACATTGACCATTTAGGGAATCGACGCATCCGGAGTGTAGGCGAAATGGCTGAAAACCAATTTCGCGTGGGATTGGTTCGCGTTGAGCGGGCCGTAAAGGATAGATTGAGCTTAGCGGATATCGAAAACTTAATGCCCCAAGATTTAGTAAATGCAAAGCCTGTGTCAGCCGCAATAAAGGAATTTTTTGGTTCGAGCCAATTATCGCAATTTATGGATCAAAATAATCCGTTATCTGAAGTAACCCATAAGCGCCGAGTGTCTGCTTTAGGGCCGGGCGGGTTAACACGGGAGCGAGCAGGTTTTGAAGTGCGAGATGTGCACCCCACCCATTATGGGCGGGTCTGCCCTATTGAGACTCCTGAGGGACCTAATATTGGTTTAATTAATTCGTTGGCGGTATTTGCGCGTGCAAATGAGTATGGCTTTTTAGAAACGCCTTACCGAAAAGTAATTGACGGAGTGGTTACCAATGAAACGGAATATTTATCAGCTATTGAAGAGGGCGATTATTATATTGCACAAGCGAATACTAATGTCGATGGAAATGGCCACATGATGGATGAATTAATTTCATGCCGTTATAAAGGGGAATTTACTCTTACAACACCGGATAAGGTGAACTATGTGGATGTTTCGCCGCGGCAAATTGTTTCTGTGGCAGCTGCCTTGATTCCTTTCCTAGAACATGATGATGCTAATCGGGCATTGATGGGTTCGAACATGCAACGTCAAGCGGTGCCTACAATTCGACCAGAAACGCCCTTAGTAGGAACTGGAATGGAACGTACTGTGGCCGTAGAGTCTGGGGTCACGGTGGTTGCTAAACGCAGTGGTATTGTAGATTCCGTTGATGCTTCACGTATTGTGGTTCGGGTAAATTTAGAGGAAGCAGATGAAGATGATATTGGGGTCGATATTTATAATTTGACTAAATTCACTCGCTCCAATCAAAACACCTGTATTAATCAACACCCAATCGTGGAAGTTGGTGATCGTATACAAAAAGGGGATGTATTGGCTGATGGTCCTTCTACAGATATTGGTGAGCTGGCATTGGGGCAAAATTTATTAGTCGCTTTCATGCCTTGGAACGGTTACAACTTTGAAGATTCCATTCTAATTTCTGAACGATTAGTAGAAGAAGATCGATTCACGACGATTCATATTCAAGAATTTACCTGCATTGCTCGCGACACCAAATTAGGCCCAGAAGAAATTACGGAGGATATTCCCAATATCGGAGAGGGTGCGTTAGCAAAGTTGGATGAATCTGGAATTGTGCATATGGGAGCTGAAGTGGGACCGGGAGACATCCTAGTCGGGAAGGTAACTCCTAAAGGTGAAACTCAGCTTACGCCGGAGGAAAAATTACTGCGAGCTATTTTTGGTGAAAAAGCATCAGACGTAAAAGACACTTCTTTACGAGTTACTCCTGGAATTACGGGTACCGTTATTGACGTTCGTATTTTTACTCGCGAAGGGGTGAAGAAAGACGAACGTGCCTTAGATATTGAAAAAGCCGAGCTTGCGAAGGTGGAAAAAGATTTAAATGATCAACTTCGCGTACGTGAAGATGCTCTGTTCGAAAACTTGGAAAAGCTTCTTGTCAATCAAGTAGCTGCTGGTAGTTCACTTAAATTGGCAAAAGGCACAAAAATTAGCAAAGCTTATTTGGCTGAATTACCTCGACAAAAGTGGTTTGAAATTCGATTGCATGATGATAATGCAATGAAACGTCTCGAAGCTACTCATGAACACTATGAGGAACTTCATAAAGCACGCGACGAAAAACTCAAAGACTTCCGTCAGAAATTGACTCAAGGTGGCGATTTAGCACCCGGCGTCATCAAGATAGTGAAGGTTTACTTAGCAGTTAAACGTCGTATTCAACCTGGCGATAAAATGGCAGGGCGTCATGGAAATAAAGGAGTTATCTCTACTATCGTTCCAGTCGAAGATATGCCTTATCTAGAAGATGGTACGCCCGTAGATATCGTGCTTAATCCCTTAGGTGTTCCTTCCCGGATGAATATTGGCCAGGTGCTCGAAACTCATTTGGGATGGGCAGCAAAGGGCTTGGGGATTAAAATTGGTGAGTTGATCGATCAAGGCGCTGATGCAAAACAATTGCGTAAAACCCTCAAGCCGATTTATGACTTAAGCAAGGCCCAGAAATTTAATCTGGAGGTTTTAAATGACGAAGAAGTCACTACTCTAGCTAAGAATCTGCGAAAGGGTGTGCCCATATCGTCACCAGTGTTCGATGGCGCCACGGAAGAAGAAATAAAGCATTTATTAGAGATCGCGGGTCTTCCTACCTCAGGTCAAGCTTATCTGTATGATGGGCGAACCGGAAAAAGATTCGATCGGGCGGTCACTGTAGGATACATGTATATGTTGAAGCTTAATCACCTAGTAGATGACAAGATGCATGCTCGTTCTACGGGCTCTTATAGCCTAGTAACACAGCAACCCTTGGGTGGTAAAGCTCAATTTGGCGGACAAAGATTCGGAGAAATGGAGGTTTGGGCATTGGAAGCTTATGGGGCTGCTTACACCTTGCAGGAAATGCTAACTGTGAAGTCCGATGATGTCACTGGTCGCACTCGTATGTATAAAAATATTGTCGATGGCGATCACCGGATGGATGCCGGGATGCCAGAATCATTTAACGTTCTGATAAAAGAAATCCGTTCGTTAGCTATCGATATTAATTTAGAAAATGATTAACGTTAATCGGGAGAAAACTGTCTTGAGAGACCTATTAAAACAGCTAAAAAGTGAAAAACACGCAGCTGAATTTGATGCACTGCGCATCAAGCTGGCATCTCCAGAAGAAGTTCGCTCGTGGTCGTACGGCGAAGTAAAAAAATCAGAAACAATTAATTATCGAACCTTCAAACCTGAACGTGATGGTTTGTTTTGTGCGAAAATTTTTGGTCCTATTAAAGATTATGAATGCTTATGTGGAAAGTATAAACGCCTCAAGCATCGTGGTGTGATTTGTGAAAAATGTGGGGTGGAAGTTACCCTGGCTAAAGTACGACGGGATCGAATGGGTCACATTGAACTTGCTTCGCCTGTGGCTCATATTTGGTATCTCAAATCGTTACCTTCCCGTATTGGTTTGCTCCTCGATATGACTCTGCGCGATATTGAACGCATTCTTTATTTTGAAGCATACGTAATCGTAGATCCGGGGATGACGGAATTGGAGCGGGGGCGATTACTTTCGGAGGAAGCTTATCTCGATGCCTTAGAAGAATATGGCGACGAATTTACGGCACTTATGGGTGCAGAAGCGATTCAACGATTGTTGCGTGATATCGATGTTGCTGCAGAAGTTAAAGTGTTACGTGCCGAAATGCTGACCACTACTTCCGAAACGAAAATGAAAAAACTCACTAAACGTCTTAAAGTCTTAAGTGCGTTTTTGGAGTCGGGAAATAAGCCGGAGTGGATGATATTAACCGTATTCCCTGTTTTACCCCCGGATTTGCGGCCCTTGGTTCCGTTGGATGGCGGGCGTTTTGCTACTTCTGATTTGAACGACCTTTATCGTCGAGTGATTAATCGAAATAACCGATTAAAACGTCTATTGGATCTCAATGCGCCTGATATCATTGTGCGTAATGAAAAGCGAATGCTTCAAGAAGCCGTAGACGCCTTTCTGGACAATGGTCGCCGTGGACGGGCTATTTTAGGGTCCAACCGTCGTCCTTTGAAATCTTTAGCGGATATGATTAAGGGTAAATCGGGGCGTTTTCGTCAAAATCTTCTCGGTAAGCGTGTGGATTATTCAGGTCGTTCAGTTATTGTGGTAGGTCCGACATTGAAACTCCATCAAGCCGGTTTGCCAAAGAAAATGGCATTGGAATTATTCAAACCCTTTATCTTTAGTAAATTACAGCGACGAGGTTTAGCTACCACTATTAAAGCAGCTAAAAAGATGGTGGAAAGTGAAGTTCCTGAAGTTTGGGATATTCTTGAAGAGGTTATCCGGGAACATCCTATCTTATTGAACCGAGCGCCAACCTTGCATCGTTTAGGTATACAAGCGTTTGAGCCGGTATTGGTAGAAGGGAAGGCAATTCAATTTCATCCCCTCGTTTGTACGGCTTATAACGCAGACTTTGACGGGGACCAAATGGCCGTGCACGTCCCGCTCACCTTAGAATCGCAATTAGAAGCGCGTTCATTAATGATGTCCACCAACAATGTCCTGCATCCTGCAAACGGCGAACCGATTATTGTTCCCACCCATGACGTGGTGTTGGGTCTTTACTACATCACTCGGGATCGCGTTAATGCGAAAGGCGAAGGTATGAAGTTTGCTGACGTAGACGAGGTGGTCCGTGCTTATGAGAATAGACAAGTGGATTTACATGCGCGCGTCGATATTCGAATTGAAGAAAGCGTTTTGGATGAAGCGGGCAATATGGAAGAGAGTGAGCGCTTGGTTAATACTGCCGTAGGGCGGATTTTATTATGGCAGATTGTTCCTAAGGGATTACCTTTTGCGTTAATTGATCAGCCAATGACTAAAAAGGCGGTGACCAAATTATTGGATATTTGCTATCGGAATTTAGGTCTCAAAACTACCGTCATTTTTGCGGATAATTTAATGTACATGGGCTTCCGTTACGCAACTTATTCGGGTATTTCTATCGGCGTGAATGACCTTGTAGTTCCCCATGAAAAAGAAGCCATTATTTCTAGGGCCGAAGAAGAAGTCCAAGAAATTCAAAAGCAATATGCTTCTGGCTTGGTGACTTACGGTGAGCATCGTAACAAAGTGATTGATATTTGGTCGCGAACTAATGATCAAGTCGCTAAAGCCATGATGGAAAAAATCGCTATGGAAAAAGTAAAAGATGCTCAAGGCAAAGAAGTAACACAAAGCTCCTTTAATTCTATTTACATGATGTCCGATTCCGGTGCGCGAGGTTCTGCAGCGCAAATCCGTCAGTTGGCGGGGATGCGGGGATTAATGGCAAGACCTGACGGTACTATTATCGAAACCCCTATCACAGCTAATTTCCGTGAAGGGTTAAATGTTTTGCAGTACTTCATTTCCACTCACGGTGCCCGTAAGGGCTTAGCCGATACGGCCTTGAAGACGGCAAACTCGGGATATTTAACTCGACGACTCGTTGACGTCGCACAAGATTTGGTTGTTACGGAATACGATTGTGGGACTGATCAAGGCATTGAGATGATACCTCACATCGAAGGAGGCGATGTTGTTGAGCCTCTCCGAGAACGTGTTTTGGGACGAGTTTTAGCGAAATCCGTTAACGATCCTAAATTGAAAAAAGAGTTAATGGCTGAAGGTACCCTTCTGGATGAAAAACTGGTGGATATCTTGGAAGAACACAGCGTGGATCGGGTTATGGTGCGTTCTGCAATTACGTGTGAAACAGCCTACGGTATTTGTTCGATGTGCTATGGACGTGATCTTGCTCGTGGACACATTGTAAATGTAGGGGAAGCTATCGGTGTGGTGGCTGCTCAATCAATCGGTGAGCCAGGAACTCAGTTAACCATGCGGACATTCCACATCGGTGGGGCTGCTTCCCGAGCAACGGCTGCTAACAGCATCGAAGTAAAGTCTGCTGGGAAAATTAAGCTGCGCAATTTAAAGACGGTGGAACAAGTCAATGGCAATTTAGTAGCAGTTTCACGTTCGGGAGAATTAATCGTCCAAGATACTCAAGGTGGAGAGCGTGAGCATTACAAAGTTCCTTATGGTGCGACGATTAGTGTACGTGATGATGATTTGGTAAAAGCTGGCCAAGTTGTGGCTCAATGGGATCCTCATACGCATCCTATTATCACGGAAGTAGCAGGTACCTTGCGATTCGTTGATTTAGTGGATGGTGTCACCATGAATCGGCAAACGGATGAATTGACAGGTCTTAGCAGTATCGTAGTGGCTTCCACCAAGCAACGCACTACCGGGGGTAAAGAGCTTCGTCCTATGGTTAAGCTGGTGGATGAAAATGATAACGATCTCTTTTTACCAGGGGTAAAGTTCCAGCGCATTATTTCTTGCCGGAAGGGACTATTCTTACCAAAGAAGATGGTTCTATAGTCCAAATTGGGGATGTCCTTGCGCGTATTCCTCAAGAAACTTCGAAAACCCGAGATATCACTGGGGGATTGCCACGAGTAGCTGATCTTTTTGAAGCTCGTCGACCTAAAGATGCTGCTATTTTAACAGAAATCTCTGGTGTAGTTAGTTTTGGTAAGGATACCAAAGACAAAGGGCGTTTAATTATTACTGCCCCAGATGGTACTACCCACGAGGAACTGATTCCCAAATGGCGTCACGTAAGTGTCTTTGAAGGGGAGACGGTAGAACAGGGTGAAGTGATTGCAGATGGCCCTCCAGATCCACACGATATTTTGCGCTTGTTGGGAGTGAATACGCTGGCAAACTATATCGTTAATGAAGTACAGGAAGTTTATCGATTACAAGGGGTAAAAATTAATGATAAACACATCGAAGTGATCATCCGTCAGATGTTACGTAAGGTTAAAATTGTCGAGCCGGGTGAAACAGAATTCCTCCAAGATGAGCAGGTTGAACGACCTCGTGTACGAGAGGAAAATGAAAAAATTATTCAAAAGAATGGCCGGACGGCGAAAGTGGAACCCATTTTGCTGGGAATCACAAAAGCTTCTTTGGCTACCGAATCTTTCATCTCGGCAGCATCTTTCCAAGAAACGACCCGCGTGTTGACAGCTGCTTCAATAGGTGGCAAACGTGACGATCTTCGAGGCCTCAAAGAGAATGTAATTGTTGGGCGTCTAATTCCTGCCGGGACTGGATTTAGTTACCATCAAGAACGTCGGCAGAAAGAAGGAAAAGTAATGGAAGGGACTAGGGAAGAAAAAGGTGTGACTGCCACTGAAGCTGAACAGGCTTTGAGTGCAGCATTTAAATCCGAAGAAGCGAAAATAGAACAAAAAAGCGAATAAGTTCTTCAGGTACCTCGTCTCATCACCAGGGAACGATGGCGCCTTAGTAAAGAAAATCGATGCAACATTTCTCCAGTAAGGAACGGAAGTCATTCGAGAGAGCTAATTTAGCTTGACAGCGATCATTGCCTTTATATAATATCCGCTCTGCCTTATACATTAAGGCAAGAGTTTTTTTGTTTGGAGAGAGTTTTAATGGCCAGAATCAATCAGTTAGTGAGAAAGCCCCGTCGTGCGAAACTAAAGAAAAGTGACGTTCCGGCATTAGAAGGCTGCCCCCAAAAACGGGGTGTATGTACTCGGGTATACACCACTACTCCTAAAAAGCCTAATTCAGCTTTACGAAAAGTAGCTCGGGTACGAATCACTAATGGTGCTGAAGTCACTGCCTATATCGGAGGTGAAGGCCACAATTTACAAGAGCACTCCGTAGTATTAATCCGAGGTGGCCGTGTAAAAGATTTACCGGGTGTGCGCTATCACATCGTGCGTGGAAGCTTGGATACAGCAGGTGTTTCAGGGCGACGTCGAGGTCGTTCTAAATATGGTGAAAAAAAACCAAAAGAATAACTGTGGAGAACTTTAGATGGGACGAAGAAAAGCGGCACCCAAACGGGAAATTTTGCCAGATCCGCTCTTTCATAGTGAGCTTTTAGCTAAGTTTATAAATACTGTTATGCGAAATGGTAAAAAATCAGTAGCAGAGGGTATCGTCTACGGAGCTCTGGATGTCGTAGCAAAGCGTGTGCGTGGTAGTAAGGGAGGGGGTGCTAAGGAAGAACGCGGAGAAGGGGGCGATAAGGCCGCCGGAAGAGGAGCAGGAGGAGGAGGGGATATCCGTGTTAATGAAAAAACTCGTGCTGTGGCTTTAGACACATTTAAGGAAGCTTTAGGCAATGTGATGCCTAGTGTGGAAGTGAAATCACGTCGAGTAGGTGGTTCCACCTATCAGGTACCTGTGGAAATACGAGCAGTTCGACGTCAAGCCTTGGCTATGCGTTGGCTGAGTGAATATGCGAATAAGCGCAATGAAAAGACAATGATTTTACGTTTGGCAAATGAAATCTTGGATGCAGTAGAAAATCGTGGTGGAGCGGTGAAGAAAAAAGAAGACGTTCATCGCATGGCCAAAGCAAACCAAGCATTTGCACATTATCGGTGGTAAGAGAAAACAATGGCAACGGCTAGAGAAATTCCATTAGAACGTACTCGTAATTTAGGTATTATGGCACATATAGATGCAGGAAAAACTACGACGACTGAGCGCATCCTTTACTATACAGGCGTTTCTCATAAAATGGGCGAGGTTCACGAAGGCAGTGCCATCATGGATTGGATGGAGCAGGAGCAAGAGCGGGGTATTACCATTACTTCTGCAGCCACCACTTGTTTTTGGATGGGGATGGATCAACAATACCCAAAACATCGAGTTAATATTATTGATACACCTGGGCACGTAGATTTTACTATTGAAGTTGAGCGTTCCTTGCGAGTGCTGGATGGAGCGATTGCTATTTTCTGTTCTGTGGGTGGGGTAGAACCCCAAAGTGAAACCGTTTGGGGGCAGGCTAATCGCTATGGTGTTCCGCGTTTAGGTTTTGTAAACAAGATGGACCGCACAGGGGCAAATTTTCTGCGAGTGGTGCAGCAAGTAAAAGAGCGATTGCAGTCCAATCCAGTGCCTATTCAGCTTCCTATTGGGGCAGAAGAAGATTTTCAAGGGGTTGTCGATTTAATTCGAATGAAAGCCATTTATTGGAATGAGGCAGATAAAGGTCGTACCTATAAATTGGCAGACATTCCTGAAGATATGAAAGCAGACGCTCAAGAATGGTGTGAAAAAATGGTGGAAGCTGCCGCTGAGTCCTCAGAAGAATTAATGGAAAAATATTTAGAAAATGGAGATCTTTCAGAGCAGGAAGTTCGAGAAGGCTTGCGTCGACGTACTTTGGCTAATCAGATTGTGCCGATGTTATGTGGAAGTGCTTTTAAGAATAAAGGGGTACAGGTTTTGTTGGATGCTGTGATTGATTACTTACCTGCGCCCACAGATGTGCCTGCTATTCTGGGTGAGGAAGACGATGGTTCCGAAGGATCTCGTGCCGCTTCTGATGATGCACCTTTTGCGGCGTTAGCTTTTAAAATTGCCTCAGATCCTTTTGTTGGGACACTAACTTTCTTCCGCGTTTATTCTGGCGTATTAAAATCCGGCGACTCGGTTTATAACCCAGTCAAGCGCAAAAAAGAACGTATTGGGCGTCTCTTACAAATGCATTCCAACTCTCGGGAAGAGATTAAAGAAGTGCATGCGGGCGATATTGCTGCTGCTGTGGGCCTAAAAAATGTTACTACTGGAGATACGCTTTGTGATCAGCGGCGAATTATTACCCTTGAAAAAATGGAGTTTCCAGAACCCGTGATCTCCGTGGCTATTGAACCCAAAACGAAAGCTGATCAGGAGAAAATGGGGGTAGCTTTAGGAAAATTGGCTCAAGAAGATCCGTCGTTCCGCGTTCATACCGATGAAGAATCCGGGCAGACCATTATTGAGGGAATGGGTGAGCTGCATTTGGAAATTATTGTGGATCGAATGCAGCGTGAGTTTAATGTTGCTGCGAATGTTGGGAAGCCTCGCGTAGCGTATCGGGAAACTATTCGAAAAACTATAGAACAAGAAGGAAAATATATTCGCCAGACGGGTGGTCGCGGACAATACGGGCACGTATGGCTTCGGATCGAATCCAAAGAAGCAGGTTCTGGTTTTGAATTTGTAAACGAAATTGTCGGTGGGGTAGTACCCAAAGAATATATTCCTGCCGTGGAAAAGGGTGTTCGGGAACAGATGGAAAACGGGGTTATTGCTGGTTATCCCGTGGTAGACGTAAAGGTAGCTATTTTTGATGGTTCTTACCATGATGTTGACTCCAGCGAAATGGCGTTTAAAATCGCTGGATCCATGTGTTTCAAGGAGGGAGCTGCCAAGGCCAATCCTGTATTACTTGAACCTATTATGAAGATAGAGGTTGTTACCCCAGAAGAATATATGGGCGATGTCGTCGGCGACCTTAATCGCCGTCGAGGTATGATTCAAGGTATGGATGAAAGTCCTGCCGGTAAAATCGTTGATGTTGAAGTGCCTTTAGCAGAGATGTTTGGTTATGCGACTGATCTTCGTTCGCTAAGCCAAGGGCGCGCGACCTATACGATGGAATTTTTAAGATACGCCGAAGCGCCAACCAATATCGCTGAAGTAATTATTAAACAACAGAGTTAAGTAAGAAGAGAGGTACTCCAATGTCTAAGGAAAAATTCATAAGAGAGAAGCCGCATTTAAATGTAGGGACGATAGGCCATGTCGACCATGGTAAGACGACGTTGACGGCGGCGTTGACGAAGGTGTTATCAGATAAATTTGGAGGAGAAGCGCGCGCCTTTGATCAGATTGACAATGCACCGGAAGAGCGTGCGCGAGGGATCACGATAGCGACGTCGCATGTGGAGTATCAAAGTGACAAGCGCCACTATGCTCACGTAGATTGCCCGGGGCACGCGGATTATGTGAAGAACATGATCACGGGAGCGGCGCAGATGGATGGAGCGATATTGGTAGTGAGTGCAGCGGATGGTCCGATGCCCCAGACGCGAGAACATATTGTATTGGCGAAGCAGGTAGGGGTTCCGGTCATCGTAGTGTTTTTGAACAAAGCGGACATGGTAGATGACAAGGAGTTGTTGGAATTGGTGGAGATAGAAGTAAGGGATTTATTGACGAGTTATGATTTTCCGGGCGATAAGACCCCAATTGTAGTGGGTTCTGCGCTGAAGGCGTTGGAAGGAGACAGTGGAGAATTAGGAGTTCCAGCGGTATTGAAGTTAGTAGAGACGATGGACGCGTATTTTGAGGAGCCGCAACGAGAGAAAGACAAGCCCTTTTTGATGCCGATTGAGGACGTATTTTCGATATCGGGTCGTGGGACGGTGGTGACGGGACGAATTGAGCGAGGGATTGTGAAGGTCGGAGATGAGATTGAAATTGTGGGGATCAAGGCGACGACGAAGACGACGTGTACGGGTGTGGAGATGTTCCGCAAGTTATTGGATGAGGGACAAGCAGGAGATAATGTTGGTGTTTTGTTGAGAGGGACGAAGCGAGAAGAAGTGGAGCGAGGACAGGTATTGGCGAAGCCTGGGACGATCACACCGCATATGACGTTTGAGGCAGAGATTTATGTATTGTCGAAGGAAGAGGGAGGCCGTCATACGCCGTTTTTGAAAGGGTATCGGCCGCAATTTTATTTTCGTACGACGGACGTAACGGGGGAGGTATTGAGCCTACCGGGAGATGTTGAGATGGTAATGCCGGGAGACAATGTGAAGGTGACGGTGAAATTGATCGCGCCGGTGGCTATGGATGAAGGGTTACGATTTGCGGTTCGGGAAGGCGGACGTACCGTTGGAGCCGGTGTCGTAACGAAAATTATTAGAAAATTATTGAGTAATTGTGGAAACAAATGATGGCAGTCTTTAGTAATAACCAACGTATACGGATTCGATTGAAAGCCTTTGATCATCGATTGATTGACCGATCTACGCGAGAGATTGTTGAGACAGCACGGCGAACGGGTGCAATCATTAAAGGCCCAATTCCGTTGCCTACGAAAATTGAGCGCTATACAGTGTTAATTTCCCCTCACGTGGATAAAGATGCTCGGGATCAATATGAAATTCGAACGCATAAACGATTGGTAGACATTGTGCAGCCTACTGATAAAACAGTTGATGCATTAATGAAATTAGATTTAGCTGCCGGAGTAGATGTGCAAATAAGTGTTGAATCAGAATCCGCCTAGAACTGGGTTTAACCTTTTTTATGGCGATTAGATAATTGTGGAGAGTAGGCAATGCCTATTGGTTTAGTTGGTCGAAAATGTGGTATGACTCACGTCTTTACAAAGACGGGAGTTTCTATTCCTGTCACCGTGGTTGAAGTAATGCCTAATCGGGTTACTCAAATAAAAATGCTGGATATCGATGGCTATTGCGCTATCCAAGTAGCTCAAGGCAAAAAATCCTCGGCTCGTGTCAATAAGGCAATAGCAGGGCATTATGCGAAAAGTGGTGTAGAGGCAGGAGAGGTTATTCGTGAATTTCGTGTGACTACCAAGGAGTTGGCCAAAGCCAAAATAGGTGATGAGCTCAAAGTGGACATTTTTAAAGAAGGGCAGGCTGTTGATGTGCGGGGTTTAACTCGCGGAAAAGGCTTTGCGGGTACCGTAAAGCGCCATAATTTTCGCACTCAGGACGCTACCCATGGGAATTCCTTATCCCATCGTGCGCCGGGTTCGATAGGTCAATGTCAGACACCAGGGCGTGTGTGGAAAGGTAAAAAAATGGCAGGCCATATGGGAAATACCTACCGTACGGTCCAGAATCAAGAAATTGTTAGAGTTGATGCTGAACGACACCTCCTTTTAATCAAAGGCGCATTGCCTGGTGCTCCTGGTAGCGAACTGATTATTACGGAATCAACTAAAAAGATCAAAGGGGATAAGTGATGGAGCTTTCGGTACATTCCTTCGACAAAAAGGAATTGAGCAAAATCGCTGTGGCTGATACTGCCTTCGGAAAGGAATTTAAAGAAGGTTTAGTTCATCAAGTTGTTACTGCCTATTTAGCTGGTGCACGAGCTGGGACTAAAACGCAAAAGCCGCGAAGTGGGGTCCGGGGAGGCGGAACTAAGCCATGGCGACAAAAAGGGACTGGCCGAGCTCGAGCTGGAAGCATTCGAAGTCCTCTGTGGCGCGGTGGTGGTGTAACTTTTGCAGCAAAACCCCGTGATTTCTCACAAAAAGTAAACCGAAAAATGTATCATCGCGCAATGGTTTCTATTTTTTCCGAATTAATTCGGAAAAAGCGCCTTACTGTAGTAGAAAATTTGAAACTGAAAGAGGCTAAAACTCAGGAATTAAAGGGGTTACTGGCAGGCTTAAATATAGAAAAAGCTTTGATCATTCTAGATGGGCAAGATCGCAATATTGAGCTGGCCTCACGAAATATGATTGATATTACAACTTCTGATGCTATGCAGGTAGATCCCGTCAGTCTCGTCGCTGCAGAAAATGTATTGATTACGGTAGATGCTCTGAAAAAACTCGAGGAGAGATTGTCGTGAATCAAGAGAGATTGTTAAAAATTCTTATGGCTGCTCACGTATCAGAAAAGAGTGCTTTAATTAGCGGTCAACATGTATTTGAAGTAACACCGGGTGCAACGAAATCCCAAATTAAGTCCGCTGTAGAAAATCAATTTAATGTCGTGGTAAAGGTAGTGCGCATTTGCAATGTTAAAGGAAAAACTACGCGATTTCGACAAGTGCGCGGCCAGCGTAAGAATTGGAAAAAAGCGTACATTACATTAGTACCAGGCAATGAAATTGATATTGCAACTAGCAAATAAGAGTTGGAGTGAATAAAAAAATGGCTTTAGTAAAAACAAAACCCACGTCACCCGGACGACGATTTGTTGTCAAGGTTGTGCACCCGGACTTACATAAAGGTGACCCGTATGTAGCTCTGGTAGAAAGTAAAAAGCGTATTAATTGCCGTAACAATCAGGGGCGCATTACTGTGCGTCGTCGTGGTGGTGGACATAAGCGCCATTATCGCATTATTGACTTTAAACGGAATAAGGAAGGGGAAGGTACTGTAGAACGATTGGAATATGATCCGAATCGCAGTGCTCATATTGCCTTAATTTTATTCCAGGACGGGGAGCGTCGCTACATTATAGCTCCTAAAGGGCTTCATCAAGATTCCCGAGTGACTTCGGGAAAAGATGCTCCAATTAGACCAGGTAATTGTTTGCCATTGCAGAATATTCCCTTAGGGACTACTATTCATAACCTTGAATTAAAACCGGGAAGAGGGGCACAACTTATCCGGAGTGCAGGTACTTCCGCTCGATTAGCAGCCAAAGAAGGAATTTACGCCATTGTTCGGATGCGTTCTGGCGAGATGCGAAAGGTTTTAGCAAGTTGCCGTGCTTGTGTGGGAGAAGTATCCAACTCGGAACATAATTTACGTTCCCTAGGTAAAGCGGGTGCCAAACGTTGGCGTGGACGCCGACCTACTGTTCGTGGTGTGGCCATGAATCCAGTAGATCATCCTCATGGAGGGGGCGAGGGTAAGACTTCAGGCGGCCGCCATCCGGTTTCTCCGACAGGTAAACCGACGAAAGGCTATAAGACCCGTCGTAATAAACGTACGACTAACATGATCATTCGTGATCGGCGCAAGAAATGAAAGAAGAGGTAAGCGGTGCCAAGATCAACAAATAAAGGCCCATTTGTGGACCACCACCTCTTAAAAAAGGTGGAACAAGCACAAAAAGAAGACAGAAAGCGGCCTATTAAGACCTGGTCGCGACGTTCTATGGTAACTCCTGAAATGGTCGGTTTAACTATTGCAGTCCATAATGGTCGCCAACATGTGCCTATTTATATTTCGGAAAACATGGTGGGTCATAAGTTAGGGGAGTTCGCCATAACTCGTACCTTTAGGGCTCATTCAGGTGATCGCAAAGCGAAAAAAGAGGGTTAGTGATGGAAGTTAGCGCAAGATTGAAATATGCACGTATTTCAGCTCAAAAGGTGAGGCTTGTAGCTGATCAAGTTCGCGAGTTGCCGGCTGAAAAAGCGGTTGATTTGTTGCGCTTTAGCAATAAAAAAGCGGCAGCCATTATGAAGAAAGTCTTAGATTCTGCTATTGCTAATGCGGAGCATAATGAGGGCGTTGACGTGGATGAATTAAAGGTTTCGACAGTAATGGTTGATGAAGGGCCTGTTGTGGCGCGACGATTTCATGCCCGAGCTCGTGGCCGTGCTAATCGAATTTTAAAGCGCACTTGCCATATTACTGTTAAAGTATCAGATTCTCGAGTGGAGAGCGACTAATGGGTCAAAAAGTTAATCCAGTATGCATACGACTTGGTATTACTAGAGATTGGACATCCAATTGGTATGCGGATAAAAAAGATTTTGCTGATCGGTTAAACGATGATTTACAAGTGCGTCAATTGTTAGAAGAGCGTCTAAAAGGCGCGTCCATTAGTCGAATCCAAATCGAACGTCCAGCTCGTAATGCTAAAATTGCAATTTACTCTGCGCGCCTAGGTGTAATCATTGGAAAGAAAGGCGGAGAAATTGACGCTTTACGGGCAGAAATATCAAAGGTAATGAGAGTTCCAGTGCACATTACCATCGAAGAAATTCGAAAGCCTGAATTAGATGCGAAATTAGTAGCGGAGAATATTGTTCAACAATTAGAGCGGCGAGTTATATTCCGAAGAGCTATGAAACGCGCTGTCCAAAATACTCTGCGTCAGGGTGCTTTGGGAATTAAGATAAGTGTGAGTGGGCGCTTAGGCGGAGCTGAGATCGCTCGTACCGAGTGGTATCGGGAAGGGCGTGTTCCTCTGCATACTTTTCGCGCGGATATCGATTACGCAACGGCTACAGCCAAAACTACCTATGGAACGATCGGGGTGAAGGTATGGATTTTTAAAGGTGAAATCCATGCGCCGAAAGCGCAAGTACTAACTGAAGAAGTAGTTGTTGAGCAAGTAGCCGAAGAAAAAGTGAAATAGGGGAAACAGGTGCCATGCTGCAGCCAAGTAACAAAAAATACCAAAAAGACTTTAAAGGCCGGAATCAAGGGGTGGCTCATCGCGGCAATCGTGTTAGTTTTGGAGAGTTTGGCCTTAAAGCAATGGCTTGTGCTCAAATTACTGCACGTCAATTAGAGGCGGCACGGCGTGCGCTTTCGCGGCATATTAAGCGCGGTGGCAAAATTACTATCCGTATTTATCCAGATAAACCGATTACGAAAAAGCCCTTGGAAGTACGTCAAGGTAAAGGTAAGGGGAGTGTTGAATATTGGGTGGCACTTGTTCAGCCTGGGCGGATGCTTTTTGAGATTGAAGGGGTTGATGAAGCTCTGGCCCGTGAAGCCTTTGCTCGGGCGGCGGCTAAATTGCCTGTGAAATGTATATTTGTTAAACGAACGGTGATGTAATGAAAATCAATGAGCTACGTAATAAAACAGAAGCTGAACTTAAAAAAGAGTTGCTGGAGTTGCTGAAAGAGCAATTCAATTTGCGGATGCAAAAAGTTATGGGAGAAGTTCCCCGTCCTCATCTCTATAAACAGGTGCGCCGTAATATTGCTCGCATTAAAACCATTTTGAGAGAAAGGGAACGTACAGTATGAGTAGGAATGAAAAAACAGTCCGTACTCTAACAGGAACAGTGGTTAGTAATAAAATGAATGATACTGTTGTTGTATTAGTAGAACGGCAAGTAAAACATCCTAAATATGGGAAGTTTATTAAACGTTCTACGAAAGTTCATGTCCATGATCAGGGCAACAAATGTCAGGAGGGTGACATCGTAACAGTTCGCGAAATACGTCCTATTTCAAAAACAAAAAGATGGACATTGGTAAAAATTAGAGAAAAATCGGAAAAGGTGTGAGGAGCCAATCATGATTCAGGCACAATCAGTTGTTGATGTGGCAGATAATAGTGGAGCCAGACGTGTGATGTGTATCAAAGTTTTAGGTGGCTCTAAACGTCGTTACGCAAATATCGGTGATGTCATTAAGGTGAGTATTAAAGAAGCTATTCCCCGGGGAAAAGTAAAAAAGGGGAGGTAATAAATGCTGTAGTAGTACGAACTCGTAAGGGTGTCCGACGGGATGATGGGTCGGTGATTCGATTTGATAGTAATGCGGTAGTACTGTTAAACAATCAGTTACAACCGATTGGTACGCGGATTTTTGGGCCAGTGACTCGCGAATTACGAACCGACAATTTTATGAAAATTATTTCATTGGCCCTAGAAGTTTTATAGGTGGAAGCTGATGGCAATGAAGAAAATTAAAAAAGATGACATTGTTGTTATAATTACAGGAAAAGATAAAGGTCGTCAGGGTAAGGTACTAAAAGTTCTGCCTAATAGATGCGTTTTAGTGGAAGGCGTAAATCTAGTTAAAAAACATGTAAGGCCTAATCCCAATAAAAATGAGCAAGGTGGGAGATTAGAACGGGAATTAGGGATCCATGTTTCTAATGTTGCTATCTATAACCCTACCACTAAAAAACCAGATCGAGTGAGAATTAAATTATTGGAGGATGACTCGAAAGTCCGAGTATTTACCTCAAATGGCGAAGTGATTGACGTATAAGGCAAAAAATATGGTAGAACTACAAGAACTTTACAAAAAAACGATTATTCCAACTTTGCAGAAAGAGTTTGGTTTTAAATCAGTGATGGCCGTTCCACGTATTGAAAAGATTACTTTAAATATGGGTATTGGTGAGGCTGTAGTTGATAAAAAAGTGATTGAACGGGCTATGGACGATATGATGAGAATTTCGGGACAAAAACCGATTATTACCTATGCACGTAAATCAGAGGCTGGGTTTAAAATTCGTACTGGATGGCCTATTGGCTGTAAAGTAACCTTGCGCCGACAACGTATGTATGAATTTTTGAAACGGTTAATTTCGATTGCAATACCTCGTATTCGAGATTTTCGAGGTTTTAATGCTAAATCATTTGATGGACGAGGTAACTTTAGTCTCGGAATTCGAGAACAAATTGTTTTTCCAGAAATTCAGTATGATAAAATCGATGCTATTCGTGGGATGGATATTACCATTACTACTACAGCACGAACCAATGAAGAAGGACAAGCTTTATTAAAAGTTTTTGGCTTCCCATTAAAAGACTTAAAAGATTAAGGGTAAGTTTATGGCGAAATTAAGTATCATCGAACGAAATAAAAGACGTATTCAACAGTCTCAAAAGGCGCGAAAAAAACGCTTGGAATTAAAAAAAATCATTAAAAAGGGCGCTCTAGAAGATCAAGAGTTAGCTTTATTGAAATTGCAAAAAAGTCCTCGTAATGAGGCGGGAGTTCGAGTGAGACATCGATGTCGAGAATGTGGCCGGCCTTGTGGCACATTTAAAAAATTTGGGTTGTGTCGAATTCATTTGCGGGAAGCTGCGATGAGGGGAGATGTACCCGGATTAAAAAAAGCGAGTTGGTAAAATTATGATGCAAGATCCTATATCCGATATGTTGACACGTATTCGCAACGCGCAGGCAGTGGCGAAAAAAGAAGTCACTATCCCTTCATCAAAATTAAAATTAAGTATTGCGAAGGTGTTGAAGAATGAGGGTTATATTATCGATTATCGAGAGGAAAACGATTCAATCAAACGACAGTTGATAATTATCTTGAAATATCACGAAGGGAAACCTGTTATTTCAACTATAAAACGTTTGAGCGGGCCAGCTTTGCGTGTATATAAAGGTAAGGATGAATTACCTAAAGTAAACAATGGCTTAGGTATTGCTATTATTTCAACTTCAAAGGGCGTGATGTCTGATCGTGAGGCACGGCATTGCGGTGAAGGCGGAGAAGTTATTTGTTACGTTAGCTAGGAGAATAAGAGAAGAGGTTTATGGTAAGTCGTGTAGCAAAAAATCCGATTAAAATACCTGCTGGAGTTGATGTTAAAATCCAGGGACAACTCATAACGGTTAAAGGTAAGCTGGGTGAACTTACCGAAATAGTTCATAACACCGTCAAAGTTACACAAGGCAATGGTGAACTCCAAATGTTACCAACGAATGATCTGCCAGAGTCGAATGCGTTAGCAGGAACAACTCGCGCTGTGATCCAAAACATGGTTCGCGGTGTGCATGAAGGATTTCAACGGAAACTGTTGGTGGTAGGGGTTGGTTATCGGGCAAAGGCCCAAGGGAAGGCTTTGAATTTAACAGTCGGGTTTTCTCATCCGGTGAACATTGAAATGCCAGAAGGAATTTCCGTGGAAACTCCCAGTGCGACTGAAATTATTATCAAAGGAGCTGATTGGCAAGGGGTTTGCCAAGTGGCGGCAAATATTCGTGCAATCTGGCCGCCTGAACCTTATAAAGGTAAGGGCATTCGCTATGATGATGAATACGTGGTTCGTAAAGAGGCTAAGAAGAAATAATGGATAAACGAAAAAAACAACTTCGACGTGCGTGTCGAACAAGGGCGAAAATTAAAGAATTGGGTATGGTGCGCTTATGTGTTCACCGCTCGCTCAATCATATTTATGCTCAACTCATTTCTTCCGATGCGAGTATATTGGCTGCTGCATCGACTTTGGAAAAAGAAGTGAGAGGTCAATTAAAGCACGGTGGCAATATCGCAGCAGCTTCGGTGGTTGGTAAGCTTATTGCGGAACGTGCCCAAAAAGCAGGGGTTACAAAAGTGGCTTTCGATCGTAGTGGTTATAAATACCACGGGCGCGTACGAGCATTGGCGGAAGCAGCGCGTAAGAGTGGAATTGAATTTTAAAAGGTGCATCTATGCGTGAAGTGGGTACTGATACGACAACCGGTGGTAACCAGGATAAACTAGTTTATGTTCGGCGTACGGCGAAAGTCGTAAAAGGTGGACGCGTGTTTGGTTTTTCCGCATTGGTCGTTGTGGGCGATGGTCAAGGCAAGGTGGGATTTGGCTTGGGGAAAGCACGAGAAGTTCCAGCCTCTATTCAGAAGGCTACGGAAGATGCTGGTCGAAATATGATTTCCGTGCCGTTAGATGGCAATACATTAAGTCATCCAATAAAGGCCACCCATGCATCCTCGACAGTGTTAATATTGCCTGCTTCGGAAGGAACTGGGGTGATTGCTGGGAACGCAATGCGGGCAGTTTTTGAAGTTATGGGTATTCAAAATGTTTTGGCGAAGTGTATTGGTTCTTCTAATCCGATTAATGTAGTTCGAGCCACTTTTAAAGCTCTCAAAAGTGTGGAAACGCCCGAGTCCGTAGCTGCGAAACGTGGAAAAACTCTTGAAGAAATTTTGGAGTAAGTCATGGCACAATCGAAAAAATTCGCGTGACCCTAGTGGGAAGTAAATATGGGCGAAAACCTAAGCATCGCGAATGCATAGAAGGCTTGGGATTGCGACGTATGCATCAGACAGTGGAAATTATTGATACGCCTGCTAATCGAGGCATGATTGACAAGGTCTTTTATATATTAAGGATTGAGGAAGTTTAAAATGCGGCTGAATGTTTTAAAACCGAGTAAAAGAGCGGGAAAAAATAAAATGCGGGTAGGCCGTGGAATTGGCAGTGGCAAAGGCAAAACGTGTGGTCGCGGACATAAAGGACAGCATTCTCGCTCTGGTGGTTATCATAAAGTAGGTTTCGAAGGGGGACAAATGCCTCTGCAACGTCGGGTTCCAAAATTTGGGTTCACTTCGCAAAAGAAATTAATTTCTGCAGAAGTGCGTTTACATGAATTGAATAAAATTTCCGATGATATAGTTGATATCGATACCCTGAAAGCGGCCAACCTTGTTGGTTGTTACGTTAAATACGTTAAAATATTTGCTTCAGGCAAATTAGAAAAACCTGTGACGATTCGTGGTCTGGGAGTAACCAAAGGCGTTAAGGCCGCTTTAGAAGCAGCAGGCGGTAAGGTCGATGGCTAGAACCAAATTTGGGGTACCGTTGTCACAAGGCAGACTCAGGGAATTAAAACGACGCTTATTGTTTGTCTTAATCGGTATCATTGTATACCGATTAGGTGCCTACATTCCTGTTCCCGGACTCGATCCTGCTCGTCTAGCAGTCCTTTTCCATCAACATGAGCTAGGCTTTTTGGGAATGTTCAATATGTTTTCCGGCGGTGCTTTAAGCCGGATGACAATTTTTGCGTTGGGGGTAATGCCCTATATTTCCTCTTCCATCATCATTCAAATGTATAGCCAAATTTCTCCCAAAATGCAGGCTCTTCGTAAAGAAGGGGAATCCGGTCGTCGAAAAATCAATCAATATAGCCGGTATGGCACCGTTATATTGTCCCTATTGCAATCGATTTTTATGACAAAATGGCTTGCTAGCAGTGGTACTGTAATTAACCCAGATTTCAGTTTCTATTTTACAGCTGTTCTTACTCTCGTAACGGGCACTATGTTCCTCATGTGGTTGGGTGAGCAAATGACGGAACGAGGAGTAGGCAATGGAATTTCTTTAATTATTTTTGCAAGTATCGCCTCACGATTTCCTACAGCCATTGGCCAGGTATTTACACAAGTACGTCAAGGCCAAATGTCTATGTTAACTTTGATACTTCTAATGGCAACAGTTATTGCAGTTACTTTGGTGGTTGTCTTTTTCGAACGATCTCAACGCCGAATTACTATTAATTACGCCAAACGCCAGCAAGGAAGAAAATTATATACTGCTCAAAGCAGTCATCTTCCCTTAAAAATTAATATGGCGGGGGTTATCCCAGTAATTTTCGCGCAAAGTATTATTTTATTTCCGGGTGCTGTGGCTAAATTTATGGCATCCCTTCAAGGGCTGGGATGGCTGAATAATGTTTCTTTAGCACTTTCAAATGGCCAGCCGGCTTATATTGTGATTTTTGCTATTGCGGTAATCTTTTTTAGTTTCTTTTATACAGCCTTGGTTTTTAACCCAAAAGAAACTGCTGAAAATTTAAAAAAATCCGGGGCATTTATTCCAGGTATTCGACCGGGCGAACAGACAGCGAATTATATTTACAAAGTAATGACTCGATTAACTTTAGTCGGTTCTATCTACCTTGCTTTATTAGCTCTGCTCCCTCAATTTTTGATTTTAGCGTGGAATGTTCCTTTTTATTTTGGAGGTACTTCCTTGTTAATTGTGGTGGTGGTTATTATGGATTTCATGGCGCAAGTGCAGGCTTATTTAATGAGCCATCAATATGAATCCTTAATGAAAAAGTCGGGTATAAAAGGCTCAAAATTTGGACTTATTCGATAAAGGGAAAGGGGATGAAAGTAAGAGTATCAGTAAAACGAATTTGTCGAAATTGTAAGATAGTTCGGCGGCGGGGTGTCGTGCGAGTAATTTGCAGTGACGCTCGGCACAAGCAACGGCAAAAAGGTGGGAAGTAAGACTTTGCTAGCGATTCCTTCGTCCAGGAGAGTGCTAGACTATGGATTGAAAATCTCTAGGGAAATAGAGACTTACTGAAGCTGCTAGCAGTGCTGCTCATCTCTTGATTTATCAAGGGATGAAGAGTATGCTTAAACGATTTTTTTAATGAATTATTAATAAGTTGGAGTAAATAACAGAATGCTAGCTCGTATTGCAGGCGTTAACATTCCGATGGAAAAACACGCACGAGTAGCCCTTCAAGCCATTTACGGCGTAGGCAATTCTCGTGCGGTAAAAATTTGCAAAGCAGCGAACATTGATCCCACTTCTAAAATAAAAGACTTGTCCGAGGTTGAGCTTGATGCTTTACGGAACGAAGTGAGTAAATGCACGGTGGAAGGAGACTTAAGACGTGAACGTTCGATGGATATCAAACGGAAGATAGATTTAGGCACCTATCAAGGTATCCGTCATCGTCGTGGACTTCCAGTCCGTGGTCAACGAACCCGTACAAATGGTCGCACCCGAAAAGGCAAACGTAAACCTATACGAATTTGACAAAAAGAAAAAGGTTATTTTATGGCAAAAAAACGTTATCGCAAAGTCACTGAAGGCATTGCCCATATCAATGCAACATTTAATAACACAAAAATATGTATTTCTGACCTCCAGGGTAATGTGTTGTGTTTTAGGTCGGCGGGTGGATCTGGATTCAAAGGTTCTCGTAAAGGAACTCCCTATGGTGCGCAATTAGCTGCAGAAGGAGTGGCTGAAAGAGCCATTCAAGATTTCGGTATGGAGGCTATTTCCGTCTGTGTTAAAGGTCCAGGTGCGGGACGTGATTCTGCTGTTCGAGGATTGCGTTCTGCAGGTTTAAAAATTGTTAGTCTCGAAGATCGGACAGCATTGCCGCACAATGGTTGTCGACCACGTAAGAAACGACGAGTTTAGGAGGTAACTAAGTAATGGCGAGGTATTTAGGCCCAAAATGTCGATTGTCACGACGCGAAAAAACTGATTTACAACTGAAAAGTGGTATTCGGGCTATCGATTCGAAATGTAATATTGAACGTATTCCCGGGATGCATTGGCAACGCCGTGGGCGGACGACAGACTATGGAGTCCAATTGCGAATGAAGCAAATGATTAAACGTTATTACGATGTCTTAGAAAAACAATTTCATAATTATTATCGGCAAGCTGATAGGCTAAAGGGATCAACTGGGGACAATTTATTGAGTCTATTGGAAAGGCGATTAGATAATGTTGTCTACCGAATGGGATTTTCGGCTACCCGATCAGAAGCGAGACAACTGGTAAGTCATAAAGCGATTCTCGTTAACGGGGAAGTGGTTAATATTCCTTCTTACCAAGTAAAACCTGGAGACTTGATCGAAGTTCGGAGTCGAGCAAAGAAACAACTCCGAATTAAAGGCGCATTAGAATTAGCGCAGCAGCGTGCGCCAGTTTCCTGGATCGAAGTGGATATCAAAAAAATGGTGGGTACATTCAAAAATCAACCCGATGTAACGGAATTACCTGCTGAATTTAAAGTTAACCTCGTTGTTGAGCTTTATTCGAAATAAGGGGCAACTAGATATGCAAGATCTTCTTAAATCGTTTTTAACACCAAAAAATATTCAGATTCATCCGGTGTCGCCTAATCACTTTCACATCGTGCTAGAACCATTAGAACGTGGGTTTGGACATACCTTAGGAAATGCTCTGAGACGAATTTTATTATCCTCTATGCCTGGAGCTGCTATTGTCGAAGTCCAGATAGAAGGTGTTTTACATGAATACAGCTTTCTCGAGGGCGTACGTGAAGACGTAGTGAGTATTATATTAAATCTAAAAGGAGTTGCTGTTAAATTAGAAGGACGTGATGAAACCACTTTAACTCTGAATAAAAAAGGTCCAGGTGTGGTTAGGGCAGGAGATTTCCGAATCGATCATGGTGTCAAGATCGTCAATCCTGACCATATCATTGCAAATCTTACTAAAGATGGCGGCGAAGTTAATATGACCTTGAAAGCAGCGATGGGTCGAGGTTATGAACCTGCTAGCGTGCGTGCCGAAAAAGAAGAAATCCGCTCAGCGGGTGTATTATTACTAGATGCTTCGTACAGTCCGGTACGACGTGTTTCTTATTCTGTAGAAAATGCGCGGGTGGAAAAGCGCACTGACCTAGATAAATTGATTATCGAGCTTGAAACTAATGGTACGCTCAATCCTGAGGGAGCCATTCGGTTTGCAGCGACTATTTTGCAACACCAATTAGCTGCTTTTGTCGATTTGAAGCATGAAGAATATCGATCCACCGGTGGAAAAGAAGATAAAATCAATCCCTTATTGCTGCGTTCTGTCGATGATTTGGAATTAACCGTGCGAGCAGCTAATTGCTTGAAAGCAGAAAGTATTTATTACATCGGTGATTTAGTACAGCGTTCCGAAAACGATTTGTTAAAGACACCGAATTTAGGTAGAAAGTCCTTGTTAGAAATTAAAAGCGTACTTGTACAAAAAGGATTAAGTCTAGGTATGCATATCGAAGGATGGCCTCCTGAGAGTTTGCTGGGGGAGTAAGATAAGATGCTGGGGGAGTAAGATAAGACATGTATCATCGTAAAAGTGGCAGACATTTAAATCGTCCCAGTGCACATCGTAAAGCGATGCTGCAAAATATGGCTGTGTCATTATTCAAACACGAGCTAATCAAAACTACCTTACCAAAAGCAAAAGAATTGCGGAGGGTAGTAGAGCCTTTAATAACTTTAGCAAAAGAAGACAGTGTGGCTAACCGCCGTCTAGCTTTCAATCGTCTACGTGATGATGAAACCGTAGCTAAGCTTTTCAAAGAAATCGCACCGCGACATAAAGAACGTCAGGGTGGTTATTGCCGCGTATTAAAATGTGGTTTCCGCCCCGGAGATAATGCACCTATGGCAATTGTCGAATTAGTTGATCGAGCAGAAGTAGAAACGGCGTCAGAAAAAGTTTAGCTCATGAACTTCCTCTCCTTGTTTTAAATTATGGGCAAGCTATGCTGGTGTAGTTTAGCTTCTATTAGTAAGTAGTCTTATGGTAAGTGGTCTTATTGCTTCGACAGATTTAGATGTCCTTTATACGATCATCGCTGGGCTTAATGATATTGGTTGCTCTATTTATTAGTCGATTTAACTTTAATTCCGTGGATGATCCCAGGGGGCATTGATTTCCAATTATTGATTTCCAATTATTGATTTCCAATTATGGAAACATTTTCCTTTCATTTCATTACCACGACCACACATGGTATGATTTCTTGTACCGTAACTATTTCCAATTGGGAGTGATCAGTGTCTTTTTTATATAGGTGCCGAAGCCTCCGCACAGGCAGTTTAATTGTGAATTTTTTAAATTTACCGCACAAATCGCTGCTCTGACACTCAAACAGCACGTTATCTTTCAGTCTATTGGGGGAGGGAGAGCGATGATCAGTCAGGTAGTCGGGAGGGTACTTATGTGTTAACTAAAATCAGTTCGCTCAAAACATTAGAGGTGCCTGTACGATTGCTAATTTTATTGCTCAGCTAGTGTTATTTTGAAAAAAGATCTAATAGCAATAAAGATCTAATAGCAATGTGGTCTTTGTTGTTATTAGTAATTTTTAATTCCATCATGTTTCCAACGTTTTATTGACGTTTTTATTGATAACTTCCTATCTCATAATCGGCTGGATATGCGCTTTATATGATGCTCTCATCTCCCTCCTTTTTCTTCATTAAAAATTCTTCTCTCTAGAAGCTAAGAACGCGAACGCGAAGGTATTTTTATATTGTTTCTTGATGGGTACGACGATTTATTTTTCGTTTTAGAGGAAAGTGAAAACAAAGTTAACCTTGGCAAGGTTTCTTTAAGAGAGGGCTGTTTTGAAGCTTTTTCTAGTGAATCCGATGCTCTGGTACCATTTTTGCCAATATTTATATAAATCTTCAATTATTTCAAAGCGCCAATCTCATTAATAGGCATCGTTTCTCGCTCTTTTCGAGAAATCAGGAACCTTCGTAAGGTGGGTCCTATTTGCGCAAGAGATATGCGCAGGAGATATCTGAATTGTTTATTTTTAGCTTTTATTTTCTCATCTTGCTCCAAAGAAGTTTGAATCTTGGTTAAATCATCTAGAAAATAAATGCTGCAAAAATTTCTCCCAGCGTTTTGATAGGTGTTGTGTCATTGCTAGCTGTCATTGCTAGCATGGCAGGATTATCTCCCTTAAAGGAGGCGTGCCGCATGAGGATCTTCTCGTATACTTGTCGCCTAAATATTTTTTACTTTTTTTGTGTACATAATCTTTTTATTAGTAAACATAACAGCTCCAAAAATGGCAGCATAAGTTGATTTCTTCTTTAAAGAGCTACTACTAAAAAAGGAAAACAATTTTCCTTCTCTTCTTGCGTTTTATTCTTAGTTTGAGATGCCACATACTCTGTGTTAACTCTTCTTCAGTGAAATAAGGAATAAAACAAATAAAAAGTGAAGAGAATCGAAAATGGGTAAAAACATCAAGTTAGTTGAGCATTTTTAAAATCTTTTGCCCAATAAGTATTGCTTATTATCTCTGCTGGAGAAAATTCTTGATTTAACTGGTCTAACTGAGAATTATCAGGGGTATTTGGGATACCGGTTCATAGCTCTCAATCTTCGAATGGAAATTTATTGAATTAAAAATAGGGTGCCAATGGAGCAACAATACAGGCAAAGAATCTCTCTTAATCACAATTGATTAAATTTTATTTTAATTTACTTAAGGAAATACTAAGAAAGTGGACTAAGGCCAGAGCCTTACTGGAAGCTTCTTAGTCTAGCCTTAAATATAGCTTTTTGTTAGAATGCTCCCCTCTAAATTGCCTAAAAAACATGCCACTCTCTTATGCAAGGGGAAGCTTCATGATTGTCGTACCAAAAGTTCGTGGTTTTATTTGTACAACGGCTCATCCAACGGGATGCGAAGAACATGTAACAGAATGGATTGATTACGTTAAAAAACAAACACATCTTTCTGATGGCCCTAAAAAAGTTTTAATTATTGGTGCTTCTACCGGTTTTGGTCTGGCAAGCCGCATTGTGACTGCTTTTGCTGCAGGCGCTAAAACGATCGGTGTTTTTTTCGAAAAATTAGCTAGTGAAAAACGAACTGCCTCTCCAGGATGGTATAATACAGTAACATTTGAAAAAGCTGCCCACGAGACAGGATTATATGCTAAAAGCATTAAAGGTGATGCGTTTTCAGACGAAATAAAACAAAAAACTATTGAGTTAATTCAACAGGATTGGCAAAGTGAGGTTGATTTAATTATTTATAGTATTGCCTCTCCGCGCCGCATTCACCCTAAAACTGGCGAAATTTTTAATTCTGTATTAAAACCTATCGGCCAGTCCTATCGAAATAAAACAGTGGATGTTATAACGGGTAAGGTAAGTGAGGTGATCATTGAGCCCGCGACTGAAAAAGAAATCCAAGATACCGAAGCAGTTATGGGCGGCGACGATTGGACTTTGTGGATAAGTACTTTATTGAAGAATAATTGTTTAGCAAAAGGGATTAAAACGGTTGCCTTTACTTATATTGGCCCTGAAATAACCCATGCGATTTATCGTAATGGCACTATTGGAAGGGCAAAACTCCATTTAGAAGAAACAGCGAAAAAATTGGATTCTCTTTTAAAATCAAAACTAGAAGGAAAAGCCATTATCTCTGTGAATAAAGCGCTGGTAACGCAAGCCAGCGCTGCTATACCGGTGGTTCCTCTTTACATCTCGTTACTTTATAAAGTTATGAAAGAAAAAATCTGCACGAAGGCTGTATCCAACAGATGTGGCGGTTATTTAGTGAGCGCTTATATCACAGTAACGATATTCCCAGGGATGAAGAAGGTCGTATTCGCATGGACGATTGGGAAATGCGTGACGACGTTCAAACTGAAGTGAAAAAATTATGGCAATCTATTAAGAGCGAAAATGTCGAACAAATTTCTGATATTGCGGGATACCGTGAAGATTTTTACAAATTATTTGGTTTTGGTTTAAGCGGTATTGATTATGATAAGGATGTGGATATTGGCGTTGCTATTCCTTCTAAAGGAAATGATTAGTATCGGTCCAAAATTCTTAATAGGGATTCTAATTTAGAAATACGAACATTCGCCGGAATCCGTATCCCTTATTTGCTAAGTTTGAGCCAATCGGTGGGTACTAATGATCATTTCACGATCTTTAAAGGTAGTTAACTCGCCGGCGATTAATTTGCCTATCCTCATTTTGTTTAATGACCGCTAGTGTTTTTTGTATTGCTGTAATGGCAGCGCAATGTATAATAACCAATTGATAACCTAACCGTTCCAGAGTTGGTCAATAGGAAGAGTAAGGGAGTTTTTCCGTTATAAAATATATTAATTAATTTGGATTGGGTGGGTTTCGACTATTTTTTTAATTTTTTCAATCGATTGAGAAGCTTCGATAAAGAGTATCATATCCGCTTCCACTT
Source organism: Coxiella-like endosymbiont (assembly GCF_030643785.1). NCBI lineage: Bacteria > Pseudomonadati > Pseudomonadota > Gammaproteobacteria > Legionellales > Coxiellaceae > Coxiella-like endosymbiont. Next base: position 649,739 of record NZ_CP094378.1, read on the forward strand.
TTGCATAAGCTTTGGCGTGCTCTAAGGCTTGCTCAAAACTTTCGACCGCAATGAGCATCGGTGCCGTGCAATAATGACGAAATTAGAATCTTTTCATGGCTTCCATAGTCCTAAGTTTCCGTGCCATTTCTTCACAAGGAGGAGGGTGCTTTATCTTCTAAATGACCACAGCGTTTGGGGTATTGGATCTTCCAAATGCAAAGCAATAACCCTAATACGATCATAGGTGGTTACGGTTCGAAAAAGATCAATTCATTACCATAACCCCCGTATTAGCGTCCACGATAACAGGTAAAGAGACTGCTTCCACGATTTTGTCTAAACGTTCGATTATCTCGGTGAAGCTGAGCAAACCGAGATCACAGGAAGGCCAGCACACTACCACTTGCATAGACCATCTTAAATACGGCCTGTTTTACCAGGGGAGCTGATAATCCATTGAACAGACCTGGAGAAGATGCACTAATTTTTCCGGAATGGAGTCGTTGGCGGAATTGAGTTATCTTTCTTATTTAGAAAGGAATATCATCTTCAAGATTAGGGTAAGAACCATCCTCATTATTGGATGCGGCGGGTTGATTTCCTACCGCATTAGTTTGTTTGTAAGAAGAACTCCCTTCCTGATTTCCATAGCTACTGCCACTTCGGCTATCCAGCATGTGCATTTCATTTGCAATAATTTCTGTAGTATAGCGATCGGTACCATTCTTATCTTGCCATTTACGCGTCCGTAAACTCCCTTCAATATACACTTTTGAACCTTTGCGTAAATATTCCCCTACAATTTCAGCTAAACGATTAAAGAATGCAATTCGATGCCATTCTGTACGCTCTTGCAATTCACCGGTTTGTTTATCACGCCAGGTTGTGCTTGTGGCTAATGTTACATTTGCAACAGCGTTTCCGTTGGGCGTATAACGCACTTCGGGGTCTTGGCCTAAATTTCCAATTAAAATAACTTTATTTACACCTCTAGCCATTACAAAAATCTCCTAAGTTCTTAAATCTCGAATAAGGCGAGCGTCCGCTGACTTTAACGGTTCCTGGTTGCGTTTAGGTTACTCTCTCTGATTCGTTTTCGCAATTCGTCTTCGGTAATTATTTTTTTATCAATTTTAAGATAAATTAAATTTTCATGAGTCAAAATCGCTGCTTCAGAAATGCCAGGAATGGTATGGAGATTTTCTTTCAAAGAGGCGAGATTTTGTTTTAAATAATCGTCTAGTTTTATAATAACCGTAGAAAGATAAGGCGGATTTTGCATGGTAATGGCCAGTATCAACCATAAAAGCGCAATAATTGCGCAAAAAATAAACACACCCATCCACTGGAAGTGACCAAAAATCCATCCTCCCACGCTGGTGCCCAAGAAAATACCAAAAAATTGAGCAGAAGAATAAACTCCGAGTGCTGTACCTTTTTGACGAATCGGGGCAATCTTTGAGATTAATGAGGGGAGGATGGCTTCTAATAAAGTAAAAGCAATGAAAAAAAGAAATAAGATGATTCCAATTTCAATGACCGAGCGGTAAAAAGCCATTAATAAAAACTGACAAACTATTAGAAGAACGATAGCACTAATAAAAGACCACTTAAGTTGGCGCTTTTTTCGAAAAGAATAATGAGGGGCATGGCTATTATAAAGGCAAATAAAAGTATAATTAGATAAAGAGACACTTGCTCATGTTCGGTAAGATTAATTACCCGGCTTAGAATAATAGGAATGCCAATAAAAATTGCCGTTAAAATACAATGAAGAGAAAAGATACCGAAATCCAAGCGTAAAAGGGCGCTACTGCAGATTACTTTTTTAAAATACCCTGACTCGGATTCTACTTCAGGGTGGGGTAGTAGTTGAAGGGGAGTTGGCACTACAGTATGGAGAAGAATAATTCCTACCGTTGCAAAAATTGCGGTCGTCCAGAAAATGCCTTCAAGCTGAAACCATGCGTTAATGAGCAGGCCAATAATAAGAGCGATAGCAAACGAAAATCCAATTGCTATTCCCACTAGCGCCATAGCTTTACTGCGTTCTTCATCTCGAGTTAAATCAGCAATCATGGCAAGAATGGTACTCCCAATTGCCCCGGCACCCTGAAAAGCTCGGCCGATGATAATGCCGTAAATGGAATGCGACAAGGCAGCAAGAATACTTCCAACGCCGAGTAATATCAGGCCTGCGGTGATAACAGGCTTGCGACCAATATGATCGGAGAGCATCCCAAAAGGGATTTGAAAACAAGCTTGTAGGAGTCCATAGATACCAAGTGCTACCCCGATGAGGGCTGGTGTAGCAAAAGGTATTTGATTGGCATAGAGAGAAAATACCGGGAGGAGCATAAATAATCCCAGCATCCGAAAGGCCATAATAGCGGTGAGGGAAGCTACTGCAATTCGTTCTTTTGCATACATAATAATCAACGATCAGTGCTAAAAAAGCTTATTGTACCTTCAAAAGAGGAACTTGGTAAGCCAACTTATAATCTCTAACTAAATTCATCATTAGTCCTCTCAAAAGATTAGTCCTCTCAAAAGAGGGGTGAGTAGTCGAACGATCTGAGTTTCCTGTCTAGGAGTGGATTATGTATGCATCAGAACAAAGCGTAAATCTCTATTTTGGGGTTGTTGGAGCTGGAATTTTCTCCTCCTGTTATTGGAACAGGGAAGGTCCATCATATTGAGTATCAAATTAAAATAGAAATAGGTGTGAATTTAGGAAAGGCCAATTTTGGGAGCATAAGAGAACTTCTTGTAGTGAGTCATAGATTTATCATATCGATCCAAAATTAGTGATGATTAAGGACGCTCAAACACTGCCATTAAAAGTAAAAACATCACGTAGCTATCAAGAGAAGGATTAAAACTTGATGTACGTTTTTATTAAAGAAAAATGATTGATACAGCTATAATGCTCTATAGGTATCTGAGTTAGATGTTTTTTTCTTCAATCGTAAGGGATTAGTATGATCTACCTGCATTTTTTAAAAAGTTTTAAAAAGTATTTAATTTTAGCAAGTGCTCTATTATTTACCTTTTTTGCGTTCACTAATTTTACAGATTATAGCGCTAATTAGGGAGGGAGTTGACAAAGCATGTTCTCAGCCCTTAGAAGCCTCGAAATAATCTGGTGAGTTATTACGAATCCGCTAGTGCAAATTATTCTGTATCTTTCAATCATTATGACAGAATCATTACGACAGAGATGATTACAGCTATTTTATTGTGGACAGCAGCAATTTTATTATTTCGGCATCTTAAAACTGATGTATTTTATCGCATTATAATTTTACTCAGGTAGGTCTCTCTGATTGGTATTATGCTTTATTTTTTTGGATTTATCGCTTATTGGTTCCGAATGGTTTCTAATGTGGCAATCGAATCAACACAATAATGCGTAGTTTAGCGGTGGTTTATATGCAGGTTTATTGCTATTAATTGCTATTTATTTCAATCAAGACAAAAAATTTTTAATCGTTAAGTTTTTTGTCTGAACCCACAATCGAATCAGCGCAGTAATAGTTTTTCGATTTTGGTCTTTCGATTGATGGCAAATGCCCGCAATCTTCGACAATGATCAAAATAGCTCTAAGAGATTTTATTTTTTAGAATTTCCTGTTGTTCAATGAAACATAGGTGGTCTTGACATCCATATGCTTGACATCCATATGAATAATTAATGTGGAACATTGAATGTTCGGTAAAATCCAATGAGTATTGGGACTGTGGATTTTAGCTAGTGTTTGATTGATTAATCCTTCTGTGGGAAACTGTGAGTGATTAAGCCAATTTGATTTTTTGCCATTAGAGATTTTTCCTTTTTACGCTCAGAGTAAACAAGGTTAGGTCTTATTTGGTCCAATAGTGCTTCGCGTCGGTTATTTTTTATCTGGACTAAGGTTTGTTGCATAAAGTCGATATCTTTCTGGTCCTTTTCACCGTCCCAAGTAGCAATTAAAATAAGTTTACTGACTCTTTCCGGATAGCGAGCAGCAATAGACTTGGGCGACCCAGGTCCCCTAGGAATACCCCACTAAAATAAATTTAGGTGGTGCTCGCTTTAAACAGCTTCAGCCATTTTTTCGATCAGTGTCTTAGTCTGTGATAACAATAACTTCTGGGTCTACCATATTTAGGTGCTGACACTGATGCTCCCAGACCATAGCATTGTCGCTCCAGCCAGGAAGAATAATGAGTTTCTGTTTGTTTGCTATGCTTTATCCTTGGATTAGTGGTAGTGACAGGCAAGCATCCTCTATTATATTAAAATTGATCAATTTTCTCGGCGAGGGTTTTATGATCAACGTTCGATTTCTTCTAGTTTTGGTTTTAATTAGGTACGGTTTCTTCTGGTTTTTTGTAGTCCCTAGGTTGATCCCCCTATTGTCCTCCAGTTTCTAAGATTCAAAGTACCCCTTTTCAAGGGGCAAACATATTGAATAGTTTGCCTAATCTTTTCCCTTTAATGAGCATCAAAGGGTGGCGTGGGGAGCTACTCTTTGTAATCCTCAAATGAAAAAGTGTGATATACCTCATCTGAGACAAGTTTATAAAGCCATGGTACGTAAATATAACACCTTCTGTATTTCTTCCCCCCCTTATCGCTCACAAGCCTTATGTGTGTTTATACAATCTTCCCCATTCCAAAGGCGCAAGGTTCAACGCATATCGCAATGATAGATTGCGTTAATGGTCAGTGTTCATAACGGACTCTAACGAACCTCTATTTCTTCTATAGAAAATAGTTCAGTTTCCTGAATGAGCTTCACTTATCAAGGGACACTACTGTACAATATCGGTCCTATGAACCATATCCAGTTGCGTGGTGTTCGGACGCATAATCTCAAAAATATTGATCTTGACCTGCCCCGAAATCAATTAATTATCATTACGGGTCTGTCGGGGTCGGGAAAGTCTTCCCTGGTGTTTGATACCCTCTATGCAGAGGGGCAACGACGCTATGTGGAATCACTGTCAGCTTATGCCCGTCAATTTTTATCAATGATGGAGAAACCGGAGGTAGATGTCATTGAAGGACTCTCCCCGGCAATTGCCATCGAACAAAAATTGGCGTCGCATAATCCCCGTTCTACTGTGGGTACGATTACGGAAATTTATGATTATCTACGATTGTTGTACGCTCGGGTTGGTCAGCCTTGTTGCCCAGAGCATCATCATCCCTTGCAAGTACAAACCATAAGCCAGATGGTGGATGCGGTTTTAGCAATTCCAGAAGGGACACCTATCATGATATTGGCTCCTGTTGTTCGAGAGCGTAAGGGGGAGCATGTCCAGCTTATTGACCAATTAAAAACCCAAGGGTTTATTCGTGTGCGAATTGATGGTGAATTAGTGGAATTAGATGAAGCACCCAAATTAAGTTTGCGTAAAAAGCATACCATTGAAGCAGTAATCGATCGCGTTAAAGTTCGCCCGGATGTTCAGCAGCGCTTAGTAGAATCCTTCGAAACCGCGATACGTTTATCGGACGGGTTAGCTGTAGTAGCTCCCTTTAATAATCGACAAATTGAAGAGCGTATTTTTTCCTCTCGTTATGCCTGTCCTGATTGTGGTTACAGTTTAGAAGAATTAGAACCAAGATTGTTTTCTTTTAATAATCCTGTGGGCGCGTGTCCGACGTGTGGTGGATTAGGTGTTAAGCAACATTTTGATCCCGAAAAGGTAATTCACAACGAAAAAGCTAATCTTGTCGATGGTGCCATTCGTGGATGGGATCGTCGCAATTTATATTATCATCAATTGTTGACTTCCTTAGCCGATCACTATGGCTTCGATATGGAAACTTCTTATTATCGATTGCCAAAATCGATCAAAAATAAATTACTGTATGGAAGTGGGAATGAAATCATTACTTTTTACCTTCCTTCGCATGATGGTAAAAAAATTAAACGGAAATATCCTTTTGAAGGTGTAATACCTATCATGGAACGGCGCTATCGCGAAACAGAATCTCAGGCTGTACGAGAAGAATTAGCAAAGTATTTGACGGTGAATGAATGTGAAGCCTGTGAAGGAACTCGTTTGCGAACAGAAGCACAACATGTTTTTGTAGAAAATAAAAATCTTCCTGAAATTACAGCGATGTCCGTTGGTGATGCCCTCAAATTTTTTCAATCACTAAAGTTAGAAGGGCGCCGTGGAACGATTGCAGAAAAAATATTAAAAGAAGTTAATGTCCGACTTGGATTTTTAGTAAACGTTGGCCTGAATTATTTAAATTTAGCTCGGAGCGCAGAAACTCTATCAGGCGGGGAAGCGCAACGTATCCGATTGGCAAGTCAAATTGGTTCTGGGTTAGTAGGCGTAATGTACATTTTAGATGAACCATCGATTGGATTACACCAACGAGATAATCAACGATTACTAGATACATTAAAACATCTGCGTGACTTGGGAAATTCGGTTATTGTTGTGGAGCATGATGAAGAAGCCATTCGTACAGCGGATTATGTTGTTGACATTGGGCCAGGCGCTGGGATTCACGGGGGAGAGATTGTTGCACAAGGTACCCCTGCTGAAATTATGGAATATCCCCGCTCATTAACAGGACGTTATTTATCAGGAAAAAGCACAATTCCGGTTCCGAAAAAACGCAGATCAAACATAGGACAATCTATTTCGCTAAAAGGTGCCACCTGCAATAATTTAAAAAATGTGGATGTAAATATTCCCATTGGTCTTATGACTTGTATAACAGGGGTGTCAGGCTCAGGAAAATCGAGCCTTATTAGCGATACGCTTTATTCTATTGTTATTTCACGATTAAATGGCACCACACAACGACGTGTGGGCCCCTATAAATCCATCAAGGGGTTAGAATATTTAGATAAGGTTGTAGAGATCGATCAAAGCCCTATTGGTCGAACGCCACGATCAAATCCAGCAACTTATACGGGTGTTTTTACACCGATTCGCGAATTATTTTCAGGCACACAAGAAGCACGCACACGAGGCTATTCGCCAGGCCGATTCAGTTTCAATGTAAAAGGTGGTCGTTGCGAATCCTGTGAAGGTGATGGTGTTATTAAAGTAGAAATGCATTTTTTAGCCGACATGTATGTTGTTTGTGATGTTTGCAAAGGAAAACGATACAACCGCGAAACGCTGGAGATACATTATAAAAGGAAAAATATTTATGATGTGCTACGAATGACGGTTGAAGAGGCACGTGAATTTTTTGATGCAATCCCAGTGCTCGCACGCAAATTGCAAACGTTGATGGATGTCGGTGTTTCTTATATCACATTGGGGCAAAGTGCAACGACTTTATCAGGGGGAGGCGCAACGAACTAAATTGTCACGTGAATTATCAAAACGGACAACCGGTCGCACGTTATATTTATTAGACGAACCCACAACCGGACTTCATTTCCACGATATTTTACATTTATTGCGAGTGCTTTACCGACTGCGCGATGATGGTAACACTATTGTCATCATCGAGCATAATCTCGATGTCATTAAAGTAGCCGATTGGATAATCGACATGGGTCCGGAAGGCGGTGATGGGGGAGGGCAAGTCGTCGTTGCTGGTACCCCTGAAACTGTTGCAAAATGCAAATTTTCTCATACAGGAAAGTTTTTAAAGACGGTTTTAGAATCGGCCGCTCCTCTCACTTCCACTTCCCAGCAAGAAAAAATAAATACGGAAAAGTAGTGGTGGAAATTAAATGCAATCGCTAAGAAGAACACTAATTTTCAATAGGCTAAACCAGGGAATGCAACCAAATTCTTTCTCATTGTTGGTAATAATCATGACTTCTAAAGATAATGCGTAAGCGGCACAACCCAAAGATCATTGTTGCCAATTGGCGTACCCTTTCTTTCTAACGGCGCTTGGGGTTTGGGGGTCGGGCGGGGGCCCCTCCTTGTACCAGTTTACGAATGATTATAGGCGATCCGAATGATTATAGGCGAATTTTCCATCCGTAAATCCAGCTGTAAAGTTTTTTAGAAGCTGCATGGGACGGTAAATTAGTGTACAATACCACTCTATGTCAATCATTAAAAATGATCGTTTTATCCGGGTGTTGCTATGACAGCCTGTGGACCGAACTCCAGTGTAGTTGATGCACCAAGCAGGACTGTATTTGCCAGAATATCGACGATTGCGTGAGAAAAGCGCGTAATTTTATGGCTTTCTGTAAGATCCCCGGAAGTTGACTTGTGAAGCAGCCTTGCAACCGCTAGAACGCTTTTGAGACGATTAACCTTGTCGTTAAAGCCTTGGCTTGACAAGTTTCTTTGATTGATTGGATTTGCTGTGGAAGTCCTTGGACATTGGCTTGCTATATGATTGAAGTTCAGAGTAGTAAAGCATTTTTAAGTGCAAGAGCTATGGTTTATCAAAATCCTAAGTTCCTACATAGGTTATTGCGAAAATTAACTTCGTTGACGATAAATTATTTAAATGCCCAGATTCGAGCGGGCGTCGGCGCTTTAAATTATTTATTGCAAATTGCTGTCGAAGTGATACGGGAAAAGGAAGAACGAAGGATCCCTCTGATCTTTTTCACCAAAAATGGCAGAAAATGGTTAGAAAAAATTGTAACAAGCGGGGGATGGGGATGCGATGCGATTGGATTGGACAATTGATATCGTACAATCGCATGTGCGCATAGGAGATCGAGTAGCTTTGCAAGGTAATTTAGATTCCGCAATTTTTATTGTCTAATCCAAAGATGGTTGTCATCCCTGTGACCGAGATTTTAAAGGCTTATGGAAAGGGTTCTGGTCATGTATTTAATTTAGGACATGATGGAGTTTGATCCGGCTACACCTGTAGAAAATGTATCCGACATGATTGAGGCTGTTTAAAATTTTAATATTAAAAATGAAAAAGCAACCAGTGGTTATTATCGGTAGTGGATTAGCAGGTTACCTCTTTGCGAAAGAGTTTCGTAAATTGGACACGACAACACCCTTGGAAATTATTACCGCCAACGACGGTGCTTTTTACTCCAAACCGTTATTATCAACAGCCTTAACTAATAAAAAATTGGTTGCTCAATTAGCAGTGTACTCTGCAAATGAAATGAGCTCGCAATTGCAAGCCCGAATTCACACTCATATGCTGGTGGAAACTATTGATCCTTCCTCGCAAATGATTCAAATTCGCCGAGAAAAGATCGCTTACCAAAAACTCATTATGGCTTGTGGTTCCAAGACGGTAACGCCGACCTTACAGGGTGATGGCCTTTCCGCTGTAACTGCCATAAATGATCTGGCTGCCTATGAAAGATTTCGTGCATGGATAGAAGACAAAAAATCTCTTGTCATTCTGGGAGCAGGTTTAGTAGGTTGCGAATTCGCTAACGATTTAATTAACGTGGGTTATCGCGTTGAGGTAATATCGCCAGATCCTTATCCTTTAGCCAAACTGGTGCCTGAAGGCGTGGGAGTCGCTTTGCAGAAGTCTCTTGCGGACAAGGGTGTAAATTGGCATTTAAATAAAGCAGCTACAGTCGTTAGTTCTGATGAAAATGGTTATCAAATTGCATTGGGGGATGAGAATACCATCCATGCCGATGGAGTTCTTTCGGCAATCGGGATCAGGCCCCAATGCAGTCTAGCGGAAACGCTTAACCTTAAGTGCAATTGGGGGATAGTAGTAGATCGTTATCTAAAAACGAGTATCGAGAATATTTATGCCCTCGGTGATTGTGCCGAAGTGGCTGGTGAGGTGCGTCAATATGTGGCGCCACTCTTACAGTGCGCCCGAGCTCTTGCTCGTCATCTGCTCGGCGATAAGCACCCTGTGCAATACCCGCCTATGCCCATCATAATCAAAACACCTGCTTGTGCTATTACCGCTTATCCACCTCCCGCAACGATAGAAGGCGAATGGCAATATTGGGTGGAGGGGAACCATCAGAAAGCTTTATTCTACAACCGAGAGGGTAAATTGCTGGGATTTGCCTTGTCAGGGGATTGCGTTAAGGAGAGAATGTTGCTTACGCAACAATTGCCGGCCGTCTTTTGAAATTGAGCAATTATCTGTGTCTGAATTTCCCTTGTGCGGAAATGATATACTACTGAATCAGGAGCTCGGGTTGGAGAGAATTTAAATGACGCTTTATACGATTGCAATCACACTAATCCTAGTGATGGACCCACTGGGAAATATTCCTGTATTTTTAGCTATCTTGCGAAATTACGACACGCGAACTCAAACACGAATTATTCTGCGAGAATCCCTAATTGCCTTCCTCATTTTGGCATTATTTGTTTTCTTTGGGCATTATATCTTGCATGGATTACATATTACTACTCCCGCCTTAAGTATAGCTGGAGGAGTTATTCTCTTTATTATTGCTCTTCGAATGATTTTTCCACCGGAACAAAAAGCAGTTAAAGAAGACTTTGAAGAACCCTTAATCGTTCCTTTAGCTGTGCCCTTGACAGCTGGACCATCAGCAATGGCAATGGTGTTATTGTTTGTTACTCGAGATCCCCATCATCTTTGGTTAGTGTTTTTAGGCGTACTTATTGCCTCTGCAATTTTTACAGTAATTATGTTATTTGCACCTTTTTTAATGAAAATTTTGGGAAAACGTGGCCTAACGGCAATTGAACGATTAATGGGAATGATATTAACTACTATTGCGGTACAAATGTTTCTGTCCGGCGTTGCACAATATTTACATTATCCCTTGATGTAACTCCCAGTGTTTCTAAAGTAAAATGGTAAAGTGTTGTTAAAGGAATTTGGGTTTTATCAAACGGCAGGGTAGCGGAGGACCAAATGGAACCAATACCTTGATGATGACCTGATTTTACTGCAATATTGTGAAAGTAATTAGTGAATGACCCAATCGATTTTTTTAAATCCCTAACTTCAGTTTCTTCTTGAATACCTTTAGTAAAAGCGGTTTCTATAAATAATGAGCAAGGTGTATTTTGGGTAATGCGAAATAGTGGGTGGTTATTAACGGATAATTGGGACAATCGAATTTTTGCTTGATCGAGTTCCGATTGCATCTTTGCTTCGATTTGCCAATCCCGACTCATCAAGGGGACCACACGATAATTATTTAGCCCTAATTTTTTCAATAATGCTTTATGATCGTAAAGACGGTAATAATTCATACCACCTTCATTTTCTTTTTCTGTAAAAGGAACTTGAGAAAGTCCTGTAACAATTAGCACCAGAGTTTCGGGATCTTTAGCTAATTTTAAAGCGAATGCAATGATGTTGTCATACAATTCTAATCCATAAGTAAGAGGGTCATGATAGGGGTGGTAATCCGGCGATTTTATTTTTTCGTTGAACAGCTCAGGTTGAAAGTTGCGCCAGTAATGATGTTGATAATGGGCACAAGCGTTAAGGAATAAGGTGTAAAAACCATAATTTGAAACACTTAGAAGCCATTTGAATATTTGTGTTAAAAACAAATCAAAAATTCCTGGCAGTTTCCATCGCATAAAAGGGTCTAATTTTTGAGAAATTAATTGGTAAGCAATGCGTTGGTAAAGAGAAAAAGGAAATTTAAAGGCACGGCAAATTTTTAAACCCTTCCATAAATCTAAGAAGGTTATTGATGCGGTGGCATGAGATTGCACTTTTTTACTAATTAAATCCCATAAGGGTTGGATGTTTTGGGGGTGGGTAGCTCCCTTCCTGGACCAGGGATCAGGAAAAAGAAGCCTCCTTTCGTTTTGCCACGCAATGCGTTCATGCTACCGACAATACCAGATTCAATTCCCTGAGCACTTAAGGTTTCCCAAATTTGAGGATGTTTTAAATGAACGGCATCACTTAAATGGAATATTTGATGTTCGGAAAATGTTTTTCCTGTATGTGCCGTGATCCATTGAATCCAAGGTTCCAGAAGCTCATAAGTGTATTCGCTGGTGGTTTCTAAGTAATTCCATTGTTCATTAATTTGCTTAAAGTGAGGGAGTTTTCCTTTAGTAATGAGGGTATCTACGGCTATTTTTGAAACCTCGTTAAGTTCAAATTGAATAATTCGCTTGAAATTGAATTTCATTCTATTACCCTTAAATATTAAATACTAAACATTTATTTGTGCCACCAGATTTTTTAAATTCTGAAACGTATTGAATAATTATTTCATAGCCCCATTGATTTAATTTTGATTTTAAGTCAGAGCTGGACTGCATTCATAAAAATAACTGATTTTTTATTAGGAATTTTATCTGTTTTGATAACAACTGCCTTGTAATCTGCATGGTAAGCATCATCTTACTTTTATTTTCAGCCACGTTCTTTTCGATGATTTGTAAAGAATCCGAATTGAAAGCCTCGGGGTAGTACATAACAGTGTCATCGAGTAAAGGGTAAAAACAAGTATCTAAATGATAGAATTTTTCATCAATTAATTTTAGCGGAATAACTGTCATGGGAAAGATAAGTTTCCAAATATTCGTAAGCCTTATAAATCCGAACGGATATTATAGCCCATCCAAAAATAAGGACAATCAGCTTGAAACAATCCGTCGCCCTCCCCTTTAAAATAAATAGATTTAGGTAGTACACAAATGGTGTAATCTTTGCTTTGAAACCACTGTTTAAAATGGCTTTCTTCTCCTTGACGTTCTTTATGACGAAAATGGCTTAGAATAAACAGGTTATTGTGAGTAAGACCTGCATTAGCAGTAAAAAAATCAGGCAGATATAGACTGTTGGTTTATCAGCTCAATTTTGGCGTACCGGTTTAAATGATCGTAAAAAGCTTACCATTACTGACTGGATAGATTCTTATCTACTCCGTGAACGTGATCCACCATCCAGTGGTTGATCACGTACTCAACTCCAAAATGCTGGGACTTACACATCAGTAAATTAGGAAATCGCTCATTATAAACCCTCGAGTTATGATAAAATTGTATTGGATAACTTAGGTAAAATCAAAATATGCAACACTAGCTTAATCGACGAGATTTTTTAAAAGCAAAGCGTGTTGGCACTTATACTGATGATGAGCACACAACTCTTACAAAGATTTAGAAAGATTTTTAAAATCATTCACGTAGATATGGATTGCTTTTATGTGTTCATCGAGATTCAGGACAATCCCGCTTTACGTCATAAGCCTATTGTAGTAGGGCAGTCCCTGCCGCATTCACGAAGAGAGCGGTTTGCAAGGCAAATTACATTGCCAGGCAATACGGTATTCGATCAGCAATGCCTTCTTATAAAGCAAAGAAACTTTGCCCTCAGTTAATTTTTTGTCTGTGAACATAGAAAAATACTGTCAGGTGGGGGTGCAAATTCGATCTTTATTCAAAGAATATACAGACTTAGTAGAGCCTTTATTTTTAGACGAAGCTTATTTAGATGTCTCTAATTGTCTGGTTCATGGAGGGAGCCCGACTTTAATGGCTCGTGATGTTCGGAAACGGATTTGGCAGCAGCATTTTATCACCGCATCTGCTGAGGTTGTTTCCAATAAATTTTTGGCCAAAGTGTTCAGTGGCTGGTAGCAAAAGCCGAATAGTTTAAAAGTAATTTCTCTAGCAGAAGTCGAAGATTCGTTTAAACTACTTCCTGTTGAAAAGATATGGGGGAGTAGGAAGGTCACAGCACAAAAGATGAGGTCCCTAAATCTTCATACCTGCTTAGACTTACAAGTACTTCCACTCGAAACTTTGGTAGAGTCCATTTTGGCAGCTTTGGAGCTACTCTCTATAACTTAGTCGTTGGGTGGGTTGATAAGCGCAAGGTAGAACCTAATCGTCTTAAGGAAGACGATTAGTGTAGAACATATTTGTTTATTTTTTAATATATTTTTCAGCTTGAAATGCTATTGTTTTCTCACTTTGAAATGCTATTGTTTTCTCACTAAGAATCTCCCAGCACTGTAAGATATGCAATGGTTTAAAGCTTCTTTTAGCGAAACCGGCTAAGTACTCCTCGTTACTACTGTTTTAGATCGGTCCCCGTGTAATAGGTTCCGTTATTGCATTCTAGAATGTAAATTCAGTAAGTCATGTACTTAACAATACAAATGGTTAAGTTCGCTCACTCAGGAGCAGTTTAGATCAGTTCCTGGTGAAATAGCTTTATTACAATTAGCTTTATTGCAATTATGCGGCAACAGGTTTTGATTGCTCCCTATCCATTTATAAAATTAGGGAAAAAATTGTCTATCTATGTAGGATTTACTATACATTCTTGTCAAATAAAATAGTGATTCTTATCCACGCGGGGGATAAGAAATCACAAAAAAACACATAAAGACGGCAGCTCGCCAGTGTCTTGCTGAATTTACGGAAGTGGAGGAATAAATAATGAAAGTGAAGAGTTTCAGAACATACTTATAAAAATCCTTAGATAAAAGTGAGATAGCAGAGATTGAAAGAATAGCCAGACTGGAGGCAGAGAATTCTTGGAATTCCTATTATAAGAAGCTGTCTCCAAGGCTATCACCAAATACATGGCCTATAAAGAATATGGCCTATAAAGAAATCGGGTTTAATGAATTAGTGCGCCGTTTAAATATCAGTCCAACACAATCTCTAAAATTTAAAGAGGTGAGACTAACTTAACACTCCCCTCTGCGGCATATATTTGTTCATTGTTAAAAATGAAACCTCGATTGGTCATTAACGACAAGAGAAAAGCTCCATAATTAATATTGATTCTATTAGCGCAAAATTTTACCTGCCTATTAGTAGGGAAAACTTATTAGTAGGGGAAACTTAGGGAAATTTGATATCACCCGCCGCAGGAAAGTATAATTCATTGATTAAAGGCGCCTCCTACAGGATTTCCGAACCAGTTGTTACCGCCGTGAGAGGGCGTGGTGGTCTCCTCTAGGCCTCTAGACGAATGGAGCGGGGTGACATAAAATAGACCGCCTATTACAGGCTCTAATACAAAAAGTGCAATCGATGGCAGGAAGTTAATGTTTAAACCAGCTCGTTGGGGTGGCCTTGGGCGTTTATTTCGAGGCGGAAAAAAGATCGACCCCATATCATTAAGCGTAAAAACCATTTGATCTCACGTAATGATATTAGTCCTAATGCTCTGAAAGTGCTTTATCGATTAAGTAGAGCCGGCTATGAAGCTTTTCTTGTTGGGGGAGGGGTACGAGATATGTTATTGCATCTTTATCCCAAAGATTTCGACATTGCTACTAATGCCCGTCCGCTTGAAATCCGAAAACTCTTCAGAAATAGCCGACTTATTGGGCGTCGGTTTCGTCTAGTGCACGTTTTTTCCCCAGCGAAATTATTGAGGTATCCACTTTTCGTGCTAACGCAGAAGAATATTTGAAGGAAGAATCCTTGGATGAAAGAGATGAGAGCAAAGCAGTCAAACCACTTATGTTGGTTGATGACAATACTTATGGAACAATCGAAGAAGATGCATGGCGACGAGATTTCACCGTAAATGCGCTCTATTACAACATTACCAATTTTTCGGTAGTGGACTTCACTGGCGGGATGGAAGATTTACAAAAGGGCTTAATTCGCATGATAGGTGATCCTATTCAGCGATACCACGAGGATCCTGTACGATTATTGCGAGCTGTGCGATTAGCAGCAAAGCTCAATTTCAAAATTCATCCAGATACAGAAGAGCCACTCCTCCGATTACATAACCTCTTGTGTCATGTGCCCAGCGCTCGTTTATTCACGGAACTATTAAAAATTTTTTTCAAAGGCTATGCATACCGTTCTTATCAATTATTAATGCGTACTAATTATATACAGGCGTTATTTCCAAAAATGGTTACTTTTCTAAAAAAAGATCGAAATTCGCATTACCGAAGTTTGATTGAACTTGCCTTAAAAGCTACTGATGAACGCTATTATAAAAATCAAACATTAAATCCAGGGTTTTTACTGGCTATTTTCTTGTGGCCTGTGGTCCAAGAATTAATGAAGCAGCATTTTAAAAAGTACAAGCGATTATTCCCTTCGCTTTATCACGCGATAAATCAAGCTCTTTATTTGCAAATACAAACCTTAGGCATTCCGCGTCGTTTAATAGTGGTGATGCGTTCTGTTTGGCTGTTGCAATATCATTTAGAACGACGACGCGGTAATCGTATTTATCGGACTGCTAACCAGCGTTTTTTTCGGGCGGCATTTGATTTTTTAGAATTACGCGAACGCGCCGGTGAGCCTTTGACTGAAATTGTTTGTTGGTGGCGTATTTTTCGCGATGGTAATACTAAGCAGCGTGAGCAATTGATTGATGAATTAAAGGGGTGAGGATGACGATAGTCTATATTGGCATTGGTTCTAATCTTAATTCACCTATCCAACAGGTAAGAACAGCAATTGCTAATTTAGCGATGTTGCCAGAAACGACAATTTTAAATCAGTCCAGTTTTTATCAGAGCCGCCCGATAGGCCCTCCGGATCAGCCAGATTATATTAATGCCGCTGTGGCTCTTAAAACCAGGCTATCCCCAGAAGCTCTTTTAAAGGCACTCCAGGTATTAGAAGAAAATCAAGGGCGTCAGCGCTCTGCCATACGATGGGAGGCTCGCGTCATTGATCTTGATATTTTGTTGTATGGTAACGAGGTAATTCAAACTGAGACGCTATCAATTCCCCACCTTCAACTTAAGGTACGAGAATTCGTTCTTTATCCTCTAGCTGAAATTGCAGAAAGCTTGGTTTTGCCGACAGGCGAGTCTGTCTTGGATTTGAAGGAACAATGTCCCCCAAAAGAGATTAAGCGATTGATACCTCTCGTCGCTGATATGTCCTAAGATTTCGGCTAATATCAGGCCCAGGAACGTAGCCTGGTAGGTTAGAGTTAAAGTACTATTATACTTATCATTTCATTCAAATAAGTATGGTATGTAATGAAACCAGTGGCTGTTTATCCAGGTACGTTTGATCCTTTAACCAAGGGACATGTCGACATTGTTGAACGTGCTATGCTTCTGTTCGAGAAAATTATTGTAGCTTGTGCTCCGACCAGTAGTCGTAAAACGCCTCATTCATCTTTAGCTGAACGCATGGATTTGATTGAAGCAGTGTTTGCTGATGCGATTAATATAGAGGTGGCGCCACTCGAAGGATTGTTAGTTGATTTTGCGAAACAGCACAATGCGAAGATTATTTTACGTGGTCTTCGCGCCGTTTCTGATTTCGATTACGAATTTCAATTGGCACATATGAATCACCATTTATCAATAGAAATCCAAACTGTTTTTTTACCGGCTAAAGAAAGTTACAGTCATATTTCGGGAACTTTGGTGAGAGAAATTGTTGAATTGGGCGGTGATATATCTCCTTTTGTACCTCCACTTGTTGCTCAACGATTAGCAAAAAGAAAGAAAATATAATTAATTTATGGCGTTAAAGATTATAGAAGAATGCATTAATTGCGATGTCTGCGAACCTGAGTGCCCGAATGATGCTATCTCTATGGGAGAATTAATTTATGAAATTGATCCTAATCGGTGTACCGAATGTGTGGGGCATTTCGATGAACCCCAATGCCGTCAGGTGTGTCCGGTGGATTGTATCTCTGTGGGAATTCCAGAATCTCAAGAAGTTTTAATGCAAAGATACCATCGGTTACAAATGTTACAAATAAAGAAGAAATAGGATTTAGATCTCGTGGGTTTTCTGCGTCTGCGGGATGTAAAAAAATTTTATTTGGGTATTTTCTTTTCTTTGAAGGCTACATGCATTCCGCATTTGCCTGTTTCAGGATTCCAAGCTCGAGGATCAAATTTTTTGATGCTTAATTTTCCTTCAATATTTCCAGTATTTCGTTTATTTTTTGTGGTTGTGTAATAGGTACCAGTTGGTTTACCTGCTTTAGTTTTACCAGTTGACTGAAGCATTATTTTTTCACGAGGACTGACAGCCATAGATTAATCCTTAATTTACATTACTTATTTTTTTATTACTTATTTTTTTCACGTTCACGGATTTTCTTAAGTACTGCCTCGATACCCAACTTATCGATAATTCGCATTCCGTGAGTCGATACCGTCAGAGTTATAAAGCGTTTCTCTTCCGGAAGCCAAAACCGACGTTTTTTTAAATTGGGTAAAAAACGGCGCCCGGTTTTATTGTTTGCATAGGAAACGTTATTCCCGGTTTGGGGACGCTTCCCGGTCACTTGGCATACTCTTGCCATGACAGTGTTCTCCAAAATATCAGCAATAAGGCTTGATTTTATACCAGAAATGCTGAATCAGTACAAGCGAAAAGCGAGAGGACGGTCCAGCGGTGTAATTCCTGGAGTCTATGTTCCCATTTTTCTAGCTGTGAGTACAAGCAATTCACCTAATTAGAGTTAGAGGAACCTACGCCTCAGCGAATGAAAAAATCGGAATTGCCAATGATGACATGATCCAAAAGGTGCATGTCAATGAGTGCCAGTGCTTTTTTGAGATTTTCTTTGGTAATACGATTAGCTTGGCTTGGCTCTGGCTCTGGGATGCCCGAAGGGTGATTGTATTGTGGGCATGATTAAAGTAGCGCTGTTATGATAGAGTGCTCGTTTAATGATTTCGCGCAGATAAATTGAAGCTTAATCAATTGAGCCATAGAATAATTTTTCGAACTGGATGATTTGATGTCGGCTGTCAACGAAAAGGCAGGTAAAAACTTCATTTTCATGATGACGCAATTGAGTGGAAAGGAAACGTTGGACATCTTGAATGCAGAGCAGATTGCCTTTGCCGCGCCAATGATTCTTGAAGATAGCGGCGTTGTATTTCTGCAGTGGCTTTTTGAGTTGGGTATAGTAAACCGCTTTCCCTTGCCCCTCGTAGCTCAGAAAGTGGCTTAAAATTACTATTTATAAAGATTCTTCAGATTTCCGGAATGAGTAAGTCATTCATGTGCCAACTCAACAGCATCGCAACCGCGGACACCTTTTTGAATTATTACAGCAATGAGTTTGGCATCCGAAAGAGTTTCAGCATTTTCCCGAAGGATTTTTTCTTTCGGCCATTCGTTGGGTGGCCATTTGGTGATTGTCATAGCTGTAAGTATAGAGAGCGAAAGTGAAGTCGCAATACCGGGATGGAAGAGCCCATAAATTCCCTCAAGTCCTTCCTGTCAGCTAAGAACTGCGGAAAATAATTGGAATGGCTTGTCTAGCATAGGAATAAAAGGTACATTTTAGGTACATTTTACCTTTTCACGGAGACGCAATGTCGCATTCGGTTCAAATAAAAATTTTGGATAAACGTCTGGGTGACCAGGTACCGTTACCGGCCTATGCAACGGCAGGTTCGGCGGGGCTTGATCTGCGGGCCTGTATCGATGATCCGCTTGAAATTCACCCTGGGGAAACCTGCCTGATCAGCACTGGATTGGCAATTCACCTGCGGGATCCTAATGTGGCAGCTACTATATTGCCCCGTTCCGGATTAGGGCACAAACATGGAATTGTGTTAGGAAATCTCGTCGGTTTAATTGATTCTGATTATCAAGGTCCACTAGTGGTATCTTGCTGGAATCGCGGCAAAGTTTCCTACACTATCCAACCCGGAGAACGAATTGTGCAATTAGTGATTGTTCCCATTTTAAAAGCGCAATTTGAAGTGGTTGAGGAGTTTGAGAATAGTGAACGAGGAGTGGGTGGATTTGGAAGCTCCGGTCGACATTAATTCGGAAGGTAATCTGCCTGAGTCTGTTTCAGCAGATATTTTTCGAGCCTATGATATTCGAGGTCCAGTCGGTGCAGGAGGACTTAATGCCGATGTTGCTTATCCTATTGGCTTAGCCATTGGTAGTGAAGCACGAGAGCAAGGACAAAAGGCCATCGTTGTGGGTCGTGATGGACGATTATCCGGTCCCCAGCTAACATCGGCTTTAGTACGAGGACTTTATGAAACGGGCCTTACTGTTCTTAATATTGGGATAGTGCCTACTCCTCTTGTGTATTTTGCTACTAATCGGTTAGAAACGAATTCAGGGGTGATGGTTACCGCGAGCCATAACCCAGGACATCACAATGGTTTCAAAATTGTATTGGATGGAAAAACTTTAACGAGCCAGGGAATCGCTGCTCTACGCACACGGATTCAAAAACGCCATTTTGTGAAGGGCGCAGGAAAGCAGATCGATGTCGATATTGTTCAAGATTATAAAGACTTTGTTTTAAAACAAATCCAATTAAAGCGTCGCTTAAAAATAGTGGTTGATTGCGGCAATGGAGTAGCTGGAAAGATTGCTCCTGATTTGTATCGAAAATTAGGTTGTGAGGTAATAGAACTCTTTTGTGAGGTGGATGGCAGGTTCCCTAATCATCATCCGGACCCTACAATTCCCGAAAATTTAAGTGATTTAATCGATACGGTAAAAAATACTTCATCAGATATAGGTTTAGCTTTTGATGGTGATGCTGATCGTTTGGGAGTGGTGACGAATACGGGTGAAATTATTTGGCCTGACCGACAAATGATGCTTTTTTCAATGGACTTACTCTCGCGACTACCTGGTTCAGATATTATTTTCGATGTTAAATGTTCTCGCCACTTGCCTGAAATTATTAAAAAACATGGCGGAAACCCGATTATGTGGCGAACAGGGCATTCGGTTTTGAAAGCCAAATTATTTGAAATAAATGCACCTTTAGCAGGTGAAATGAGTGGGCATATCTTTTTTAAAGATGAATGGTTTGGTTTTGATGATGGCATTTATGTAGGGGCAAGGTTATTGCGTATTATTTCGAAACAAGACAAATCAGCGAGTGAAATATTTGCAAGTTTGCCTAACAGTATAAATACACCCGAATTAAAATTGCCTATGGCTGAAGAAGAGAAACCGATTTTTATGCAAAAATTGATTCAGCAAGCGGATTTCGGTGAGGCGAAATTGATTACTCTGGATGGATTAAGGGTGGAATTTCAGCACAGATGGGGGTTAATTAGATCTTCTAATACCTCGCCGTATTTAATTTTGCGTTTTGAAGCAGATACAGAATCTGAATTAAAGCGTATTCAAGATATTTTTAGAACGCAATTGCTTAAGGTGGATAACACTTTAACGCTGCCTTTCTAAAGGTCCCAATTTTCGGGATCTTTATTCCAAGCTAATGCTTTTTGTCTCTCTTCTTCAGTGATATAACCTTCAGCGACGGCAACTTTGATTAATGTCTTGAAATCGGAAAGAGTATAATAATTAAGTTTAGCGTTTTCAAAATTTTGTTGCGTGTTAGATAACTGGTAAGAAAAAATAGTAATACAATCTTTAACAGTGGCAAATTGGCAAAGTGCAAGGCTAGCAGCGATAGCGCTTTTCCCAATACTAATTAGGTCTTCAACCACAAGTACCTTTTGCCCTTGCTCCAAATTACCCTCAATTTGATTTTGTTTTCCATGAATTTTTGCTTTGTCTCTCACATATACCATTGGTAAGTTTAATCGATCCGCAATCCAAGCTGCATGTGGTATGCCTGCCGTGGCAGTACCCGCTATAACATCGAATTGTAAATGGTTTTCTTGAATTAAGCTTAATAAAGCATCGATAACTCTCTTGCGTTTTTCTGGGTAAGAAATGATTAGACGGTTATCACAGTAGATAGGAGATAGCAGCCCTGAGGAATAACGATAAGGTTCTCGCAAATTTAAAGTAACAGCCTTGATGTCGAGTAGTATTTTTGCTATTTCTGTAGCATGATTCATAAAATGCCTTTTTATTTTCTTTCTTTTTCCGTAGGGAAAAAGAGAACGGAGACGGGGATAGATGTAATGGTATTAATTTAAACATTAAACTGAGAAGACAACAACTATGCGCATTATTACTTTAAATACTAACGGTATCCGTTCCGCTGCCCGTAAAGGATTTTTTCACTGGCTTAAAATCAAGAAGGCTGACGTAGTTTGTCTTCAAGAGACAAAGGCTTGTCTGGATATCAGCAATGGAGATCAATTTCATCCCGAGGGGTACTATTGCTATTATCATGATGCTCAAAAAAGTGGTTACAGTGGAGTAGGAATCTTTTGTCGCGAGAAACCAAAACGAGTAGTGAGACATTTGGGTTGGGAACAGGCTGATAAAGAGGGACGTTACATTCAAGCAGATTTCGATTCATTAAGTGTAGTCTCATTATACATGCCATCCAGCACAACAGGAGAGCAGAGACAAAAAATTAAATTTGAATTTATGAAATATTATATGAAACGATTAAAAAATATGCGTCGTGCGAAACGTTCTTTTATTATTTGTGGTGATTGGAATATTGTGCATAAAGAAATTGATATTAAAAATTTTAAAAGTAATCAGAAAAATTCTGGTTGTCTCCCCAAAGAGCGTACCTGGATAGATGAAGTATTTACTAAAGTAGGAATGGTAGATGCTTTTCGTGTGGTTAATAAGGAGCCTGATCAATATACTTGGTGGTCAAGTCGCGGGCGTGCGTGGGAGAAAAACGTCGGGTGGCGAATTGATTATCAAGTCATTACTCCAGATTTAAAAAATTGTGTGAAATCGGTAAATATTTATAAAGCACAACGATTTTCTGATCATGCTCCCCTAATTATTGATTATGATTGTTAATCGTTTTAGACAGTTTTTTTGGGGCAAAGCAAGTCATTCACTAATATACTTAGCCTTTAATTATTGATTCTCATTCCATCGATCAAGTGTACAATGCTAGCCTCAATAGGCTGGCCAAAGAAAATTTCGCCGATGCGAGCAAATCGTTCGGGGGAGTCGGTAACTAGAAAAGTCAGCTGGGGACTTTTTTGAGCAGTACTTTCTAGATTCATTTTTTGAGTAATTGATTTTACTGCCATTGCAGTTGCCGTTGCTGAATTAATAATATTTATTTCGCTTC
Source organism: Coxiella-like endosymbiont (assembly GCF_030643785.1). Lineage (NCBI taxonomy): Bacteria > Pseudomonadati > Pseudomonadota > Gammaproteobacteria > Legionellales > Coxiellaceae > Coxiella-like endosymbiont. Next base: position 672,492 of record NZ_CP094378.1, read on the forward strand.
CCAAGATTGCAGTTAAAGATTTAATAAAAACGGGAAAATGAGTGCATCCTAAAATAACAGAATCGCATTGGTGATGATCATTAATAATCGGCTCCAAATATTTTTCTGCAACGAGTGTCGCAATTTCGTTGTTAATACAACCTTCCTCCGCCAACGCCACAAATAACCCACATATTTGACTACTAATTTTAATTTCGGGGTTTAACGTGAGAATCGTTTTTTGGTAGATTCCTGACTGAATAGTAGTTTCAGTAGCGAGCAGAGCTACTCGATTATTCTTGGTGGCACTAATAGCTGCCTGTGCTCCTGGTTCGACAACACCGATAATGGGAATATCGGGAAATTGCATTTTAAGATATGGAAGTGTCGCCGTGGAGGCTGTGTTGCAAGCTACTACTAATAATTTAATTCCTTGAGCGACGAGAAGGGACGCCATTTGAGCGGCATAACGCGTGACTGTTTCGCGACTTTTGGTACCATAGGGCAACCGTGCTGTATCGCCTAAGTAAATAAAAGATTCATAAGGTAAATGATTAACGAGTTCTCGCAAGACTGTGAGTCCACCCATCCCTGAATCGAAGACGCCAATAGAAAGTTGGTTAGAAAGTTGGTTCCTTGTGATGTACTTTTCCACTAGCTTTCCCTTAAAGCTTCTTGTTGTTTTCCGATAATATTTTTAATGCCTTGGCGTGCAAGATCAATCAACGCGTCTAATTCTTGGAGATGGAAAGCATCTCCTTCTGCAGTACCTTGAATTTCAATAAAGGTATCGTTGTCGGTCATTACGATATTCATATCAGTATGAGCATTCGAATCTTCAGTATAATCGAGATCTAAAACGGGCGTACCGTTATAAATCCCAACAGAAACAGCCGCGACTAAATGTTTAAGAGGGTCTGTTTGCAAGATACCTTTTCTCTGTAAATACCGCAACGCTTGTACCATAGCGACACAGCCCCCATTGATAGCTGCCGTTCGAGTTCCGCCATCTGCCTGAATGACATCGCAATCGAGGGTGATGGTGTAAGGACCTAGTAATTTTAAATCGAGAGCGGCGCGTAAGGAACGGCCAATTAACCGTTGGATTTCCACTGTTCGACCACCTTGCTTACCACGTACGGCTTCACGTTCCATACGGCTATGGGTAGAGCGAGGTAACATTCCATATTCGGCAGTTAACCACCCTTGCTCGGTATTTTTAAGAAAATGGGGAACGCTCTCGACGATACTGGCAGTGCAAATCACTTTGGTCTGTCCCATCTCAACAAGAACAGAACCTTCGGCGTAAGGGGTAAACTGAGTAATGAAGGAAAGGGAGCGTAACTCATTCGTTGCTCGCTTGCTTTGGCGCATGACTACCTCTTAATTATTTTTTAGAATTTTTTAGATAAGTCTGAGGGGTTTATATACCACACCATTGTTTGTTAGATAAACAAGCGAAAAAATTACCCAGTCAGAATTCGCAGAAATCTCTTCCAAAATTCGATCCACCATCCGGCGATTTCTATGCTATTATATTCTCCATTCGTTAGTACGTGTCGTTAGTACGTGTTTAGGATTTTGTATGATTGCATACATGACTGCTTTCGCCCGGCATTCTTATGAACGCCGGCTGGGGGCATTAACGTGGGAAATTCAAACTGTTGTAAGTCACCGTTATTTAGAAGTCATTTTGTATATGTCAGATTTCCTGCGTGATTTTGAACAGTCCTCACGGGAAATTATTTAAAATTATTTAAGGTCGTGGTAAAATAGAAGCGATATTTCGCTTTCAGTCCAGACAAAAGCTCTTGAAGTTAGCGTTAATCAGGCCCTTACAGAAGGGTTAGCCAAGCCTAGTGAGGCCGCCTGTTCTTAGCTTTTTCTCTTTGGCTCACCGTTAACGCAATGGATGTATTAGCGTGGTCCGGAATATTACAAACAAAAGAAACTGAAGTGGATGTTTATAGGAACGGCTGTTTCGGATCTGCTAAAAAGCACTTTAGATGAATGCGTGGGGATGCGCCAGAGAGAAGGTAAGGAACTTCAACTCTTTTTGGAAGATCGTCTCTTTTTAGAAGACCGTCTTTAAATTAGTAAAAAATTAATTTCTTCCATTAAAAAACATATAAACATATACCTGTTTTACTAAAAGCTGTGCGAGAAAGAATGATGGTTCACTTTGAAGAGTTAACCCGTAGGTTTAGACAAAGAACATTTAGAGCAAGAAATGTTATGGCTAGCTCAGAAAGTAGACATTGCTGAAGAACTGAAACGCTTAGAAACGCATATTAATGAGATTAAACGAGTACTTGATCAAGGTGAAGTAGTGTTGGGGGCCCGCTTGGATTTTTTGATGCAGGAATTAAATTGAGAAACAAAGACTTTTAGAAATAAATCAATCGATGCCAGAGTTTCGCAGGCAGTCATTGAACCAAAAGTTCAGATTGAACAAGTGCGCGAAACAGTACAAGATATTGAATAAAGCACACAAAGCAAATCTCTTTGTCATATCGGCTCCTTCTGGTGCGGGGAAGACCAGTTTGGTTCGCGCCTTAGTAAACGAATTGGATGAAATAAAAATTTCCGTTTCTCATACCACTCGACCGTTGCGGCCCGGTGATCGGGAAGGTGTAGATTATTTCTTTGTCGACGAAGATCGATTTCAGACGATGATAAAAGAGGGTGCTTTTCTAGAGTATGCTACGATTTATGGATACCATTATGGGACTGCCCACGAATGGGTTCTTGAGCGATTAAAAGCGGGGGAGGATGTTTTATTAGAAATTGATTGGCAGGGTGCTCAGCAAATACGAAAGTTATTTCAACCTGCACTTACCATTTTTATCCTACCTCCCTCTTCGCAGGCTTTGCGAGAACGCCTGATTAATCGACGCCAAGATAAAAGTGTTGTTATTGACCAGCGGTTGGCAATGGCTCGCAAAGAGATGACTTATTATACAGAGTTCGATTATCTTGTAGTCAATGATGATTTTAATCAAGCAGTCCAAAGCCTAGTCCACATCATTAATGCCAAACGATTGCAGCGAGACGTACAGGAGGAAAAGCTAGCAGAGCTTCTGGCAGAGCTATTGAAAAAGCAGTAAAATAACTCTTTTGTGAAGAAGAGTTAAAAATTTTTTTAAACAAAAGAGGGGTCTCCATGGCACGCGTAACCGTCGAAGATTGCCTTCAATACGTTGAAAATCGCTTTGATCTCATCTTAAAAGCAGCAAAGCGAGCACATATACTGGAATTAGGCGGGGCTGATCCTATGGTTCCACGAGATAATGATAAGCCCACTGTTATCGCGCTTCGGGAAATTGCTGCTGGATATGATGTTACGCAAGACGTTGAAGCTCAAGCCGAAAAAGAAGAAGTGGAAAAATCTAACACTATTTTGCCTGCCGCAAGTCCTGTGGCCGATTTGCAGCTCAGAGAAGAGGACTAATGGGAGACACCTTTATTCTATAAGGAGGGAAGTCTTGCGCCCCTTCAAAAAGTTACGACGAAAACTCGATTACTTGAGCGACGAACAAATCGATTCTATCCATCGAGCCTATTTGATGGCTCAGAAAGCTCATCGTGGTCAAAAACGCCGAACAGGTGAACCTTATATTAGTCATCCCGTGGCTGTTGCCTGCATTTTAGCCGAAATGAAAATGGACTATCAGATCATTATGGCGGCTTTATTGCACGACGTTATCGAAGACACATCCATCGAAAAAAAGACAATTGCTGAAGGATTTGGACAAGAAGTTGCTGAACTTGTCGATGGTGTAAGCAAGTTAACCCAAATTGAATTTGTTAGCCGTGCTGAAGCCCAAGCAGAAAATTTTCGAAAAATGGTTTTGGCTATGGCGCGCGATATTCGTGTAATTATCGTTAAATTAGCAGATCGTTTGCATAACATGCGTACTCTGGGTTCACTTCATTCACAAAAACGAAGACGGATTGCGCGAGAAACCTTAGGTATTTTCGCACCAATTGCCAAACGACTTGGGATTCGTGAATTATCAGTTGAATTAGAAGAGCTAGGATTTTCCGCGCTTTACCCGATGCGGTATCGAGTTTTGAAATATGCTGTTCGAAAAGCTCAGGGTAATCGAAAAAAATGCTTGATTTAATTGAAAAAACTTTAGATGAGGGTTTAAGTCGAAGTAATTTGTCTTTCTACACAATAACGGGTCGGGAAAAACATTTGTATAGTATTTATCGCAAAATGCATACTAAGCATATTCCCTTTAATGAAATTATGGATATGTATGCTTTTAGAATCATCATGGATGACCTTGATTCTTGTTATCGCGCACTGGGAATTATTCATGGATTGTTTAAACCTGTGTCAGAGCGTTTTAAAGATTATATCGCTATTCCAAAAGCCAATGGCTATCAATCGTTGCATACCACGCTTTTTGGACCCTATGGTTTGCCTATTGAAGTACAAATTCGCACTGCGGAAATGGATCGAATGGCAACTACAGGTATTGCTGCACATTGGCTTTATAAAACGACCGATACTCCTCTTATTGAATCACAAATACGTGCTAAAGCTTGGGTAAAGAATTTATTGGAATTGCAGGAAGATGCGCTAAATCCTCTGGAATTTATAGAAAATGTAAAAATCGATTTATTTCCTGAAGAAGTATATGTCTTTACTCCGCGGGGAGATATTATGGAATTGCCAGCTGGCGCTACTGCAATCGATTTTGCCTATACCGTTCATACGGATATTGGAAATAATTGCGTCGCTATGAAAATCGATCGACATATGGCTCCTTTATCGACTCGACTTGCCAATGGGCAAACGGTAGAAGTGATCACTTCGGAATCGGGTCGGCCTAATCCTGCATGGTTAGACTTTGTAGTAACAAGTAAAGCGCGAAGTAGTATTCGTCAATTTTTAAAAACGCAACGGCGCTCAGAGTCCGTTTCTCTAGGAAAACAATTGTTGAAAAAGGCCCTTGTAAATTATGCACTTTCTCTAAAAAAATTATCGCAACGAACTATCGATTTTACTTTAAAAGAAATGCAATTGAAGTCGTTTGACGATTTATTAGAGGAAATTGGCCTTGGTAATCGCGTAGCTGTCTTAGTAGCGCAACGATTGGCAGCTGTGGACAAAGAAGCTGAAGCGGAAACAGAAATTCCACCTACTTCTGAGACACCGTTGGTAATCAAGGGTACAGAGGGAATGGTTGTTAATTTTGCAGTGTGCTGTTATCCCATTCCCGGTGATCCTATTGTAGGCGTTATTGATGTGGGTAAAGGAATTTTGGTTCACATGGAACATTGTGCTTCGATTTCAAAAATGCGGCATCTATTGGATCGATGTATGTCTCTGCGGTGGTCGGAAAAAGCCAAAGGAATATTTCCGACGATGGTCCGCGTTCAAGTTGTTAACGAACGGGGGGGCTGGCTATGTTAGCTTTAGCTTTTTCTGAGTCTGAAGCTAATATTGAAGATATTATGGTAGAAGAACGTGAAGGTTTACATTATATTGTTATGTTTCGTATTTCTGTGCGAGACCGTGCACATCTCGCAAAAGTTTTAAGAAGGTTACGCCAGATTAAACAGGTGGTTAAAATCATACGTCGGTTTGGTTAAACGTATATAGGAGGGATTTTAGAGATGAAGCAATTTAGAGATGAAGCAAATAATTGGAACTAACAAAAGGCACCACGTGCCATCGGTATCTATTCTCAAGCGATTAAAGCTGGATAACATTGTCTGTTTTTCAGGTCAAATTCCTTTTGATCCTGAAACTTTTTAATCCTGAAACTATGGAAATGGTTTAGGGTAGCTTTAAAGAACACGTTCATCGTGTTTTAAAAATATTGTCGCGGTTGCTGAAGCGGCGGGGAGAGAGTCTCTCTCAAATTGTAAAATTAACTATTTATTTAGTGGATATGGAAAATTTTGCTGCAGTCAATGAAGTGATGAAAGAATATTACGAAGAACCTTATCTTGTACGAACCATAGTTGCAGTTGAGAAATTACCAAAAAATGCGTTGGTAGAAATTGATGCACTCATGGTATTGGGAGAATGAGACAACGTGCTCTATGAAATTCCTGTTGCTTCGTTAAGAGGCGTCGGGCCTAAAACAACTGAACTTTTAGCTAGTCTCAACATTCGTACTCTCCAAGATCTTTTGTTTCATTTACCGTTACGATATGAAGATCGAACTCGATTAACGTCATTGGGTGCATTGCGGAACGGTGATCAAACAACTATTGAGGGTTTTATTGAATTTGCGAATATCAATTATGGTCGAAGAAGAAGTTTGCATTGTTGCATCGGGGATGGAACGGGATTTCTCATCGTACGATTCTATCATTTTAATTCTCAACAATACCAACAATTAATGAAACGAGGATTGCGATTGAGATGTTTTGGTACGGTTCGGCAGAATTATCAAGGTCGATTGGAAATGGTTCATCCGGAATATCGAGTGGTTGACCCAACTATTCCTATTCCCACCGAAGAGCACTTAACTGCTGTATACTCAACTACGAAAGGATTACCACAAACCAAATTACGCGATTTATTATCTCAAGCATTGAATTATTTAAAAAAGTCACATGTTTTTGAAGAATTATTTTCAGAATCTTTGCGTCAAGAATTTAATTTACCAACTTTAATAGCTTCGTTGATCTATGTACATTGTCCTCCTTCGAATGCCCCTCTTGAATTGTTAAAAGCAGGTAAACATCCGGCACAACAACGATTAATTATTGAAGAATTAGTAGCGCAACAGATTGGACTTCTGAAATTGCGTTTACGTGCAAAAATGTATTTGGCGCCGGTTTTAAATTTAGAAGCAGAGGGACAGAATAAATTACGTCAAGCATTACCGTTTAAACTAACAGCAGCCCAAGAGCGTGTTATTTCTGAAATTAATAAAGATTTAAAGCAATCGCATCCTATGCATCGATTAGTACAGGGGGATGTAGGTTCAGGCAAAACTATTGTGGCAGCGATGGCAATCATTAAAGTAGTGGAAAACGGCTATCAATGTGCTGTAATGGTGCCGACAGAAATATTAGCGGAACAACATCATCGTGCCTTTCAAAAATGGTTAAACCCTTTGGGAATTCAAGTAGGGTGGCTAACTGGGAGTTTAAATAATTCAGCTCGAGAACAGACATTACAGAAAATACGTCAGGGTAAGGATCAAGTGATTGTGGGAACCCACGTGCTTTTTCAAAAATATGTGGCCTTTCTTAAATTGGGTTTGATTGTTATCGACGAACAACATCGTTTCGGGGTTCATCAACGATTAGCTTTGAAAGAGAAAGGGAGTAATAATTCTATCTATCCGCATCAATTAATCATGACAGCCACGCCCATTCCGCGAACCTTGGCGTTAACGGCCTATGCGAATTTTGATGTCTCTACGATTGATGAATTGCCTCCTGGAAGAAAGCCTATTACTACTATTTTAATGTCTAATGCCCGACGCAATGAGGTGATTGCTCGAATTAAACAAAATTGCGAACAGGGCAAGCAAGCCTATTGGGTTTGTACATTAATTGAAGATTCTGAAATGTTGCAATGCGAAGCCGCAGAAGCCACGTATCAAAAATTGCGACAATTACTAAATCATTTGACTGTGGGTCTGATTCATGGACGATTAAGTAGGAATGAAAAAGACGCGGTTATGATCGACTTTAAAGCAGGCGGCATTGATTTATTAGTTGCAACAACGGTAGTTGAAGTCGGCGTGGATGTGCCTAACGCGAGTTTAATAATAATAGAAAATGCAGAACGGTTGGGTCTTGTCCAAATTCATCAGTTGCGAGGTCGTGTAGGACGCGGGAAAGATAAAAGTTATTGCGTTTTACTGTATCAAAAACCGCTATCACAATACGCACGCGATCGCTTGATTTTACTACGTAATTCACAGGACGGGTTTGTAGTAGCCCAAAAGGACCTTGAATTGCGAGGACCCGGAGAATTATTGGGAACACGGCAGGCTGGGATGCCACCGTTTCGTATTGCAGATTTAATTCGGGACCAATGTTTATTATCTCGAGCGCAATCAGTTGCTACCCAAATGCTCGAGCAATATCCGCTTCAAGCTACTCGATTATTACAGCGCTGGTTGAGGAATGCCGAAACCTATGTAGAAGTCTAATAGTAACCTCTTGCTTTTTTAACTATTATTGAACTTCTATTATCGAACTTATTTCAATTTAAATTAATAACGACAGACAAAGATTTTTTTCACTCAAAAACTAATCAGAAAATCAGAAAAATTTTATTATTTCAGTCGACGTTCTTGATTTTTTCGTCATTGGTTTGGCCGCTTTTTTAGAATTTTATTGTAACTTACACTAAATTAACTATTATTAACTATTATTAAGAAATTAACTATTATTAAGAAACTTAATTTCTTAATTCTTAAATTATTTTTAAATTAAAGCTTGAAAACAAATTTTCTTTAAAAAATAATCTAAAAAGGTTGCATTGAGAGAGAAGTTGCTATTAGAATAAGTTCGCTCTTTGCAGCAACATTAATCTATAAATAGGGGAAATTTAATGTCGGTAAAAAAAATAATAACATTCGCTACTGCTGGTATTGCTAGCGTCGGCGTTGCTTCCGCTGCAGTAGCCGGCGGTCCTGATTATGTACCTGCTCCAAGCTATGCAGGTGTTTATGTTGAAGGTAATGTGGGTTATGTCTATCGTCCATGGAAAAGTGATGTAACGACTCTACCTGGTACACTCAACAATTTGGGCGTTCTTTCAAGCTCTTCCCGAGGAAATGGTGGCTTTACTTTTGGTGGTGATTTAGGTTATCAATTCAACCAATATTTTGCTGTTGAAGGTGGTTGGTTCTATTTGCCTAAAGCAAAATTCACTATTAATCCAACGACCTTTACAATTAAAGCAACGACCTTTACAATTAAAGGTGGACTTCCTTATGCAGCATTGAAGGCTATGGTACCTATTTACGAAAATACTTATGTATTTGGTAAGTTAGGTCTTGCTTATAGCTACAATCGATCCAGTTCTGCTTTAGTAAGCTCAGACCTCACTAACTTTGTCAGTGATCGTTCAAGCTACTGGAATCCATTGTTTGCTGTTGGCGTTCAATACTATTTCACGCCAAATTGGTCTGTGAACGCTCAATATACGTTCGTACCAGGTTACCGAAGTGCTTTCTCCACTCGCTTCGTGGCACCTGTTGCGCACCTCTTTACCGTTGGTATTGGTTACAAATTCTTAATGTAATCAAAATGTAATCAAAACAGTATCGGAAAAGGGGGCTTTTTACCCCCTTTTTTTGGCTTGAAATTCGTCGTCTTGCCCCTTATATCAAGCTTTGAATAAAATTTTTTCTAGGAGTCACATAATGTCTTTTCAACCACAAACGGAAACTTTGTCGTTCGAAGCTGAGGTTAAGCAGTTATTGCACCTGGTAGCGCATTCCCTTTACAGCAACGACGAAATCTTTTTACGAGAATTGATTTCCAACAGCTCCGATGCAGAGGATAAGTTAGATTACCAAGCCCTTTCGGATACAGCCTTATATGAAGGCGATGCCGAATTAAAAATTTGGGTTGATCTTGATAAAGACAGTCGCACCATTATCATTCGTGATAATGGTATCGGTATGAATCGAGAGGAAGTGATTGAAAATTTAGGCACTATTGCTAAATCGGGAACACGTGCATTTCGTGAATTATTAACAGAAAAAAATGCCGAGGAATCTCAATTAATTGGTCAATTTGGCGTGGGTTTTTATTCGGCTTTTATTGTGGCTGATCACGTCATGGTGCGTACGCGGCGAGCAGGTATGAAAGCAAACCAAGGTGTTGAATGGGAATCAAATGGAGAAGGTGAATATACCATTAAAAACATTAATAAATCTTCGCATGGGACTGAAGTCATTTTGCATCTTAAAAAAGAGAAAGAAGAGTTTTTAGACGCGATGCGTTTGCGTTTAATTATTACTAAATATTCTGATCATATTTTACGTCCTATTGTAATGAAAAAAATAACTATTAAGGAGGATGAGGCTAAAGATAAGAAAGAACCTGAAGAAGAAGTTGTTAATTGTGCAAATGCCTTATGGACATTACCTAAAGATAAAATTAAAGACGAAGAATATAAAGAGCTTTACAAACATATTGCTCATGATTTTGAAGATCCATTAGCTTGGGCTCACAATCGGGTCGAAGGTAAATTAGAATATACAAGTCTACTATATATCCCAGCGCGAGCACCATTTGACCTTTGGAATCGTGAAGGTCAGCACGGACTCAAATTATATGTCAAACGCGTTTTTATAATGGATGACGCTGAACATTTCATGTCAATGTATCTTCGCTTCGTTAAAGGAATTGTGGATTCAAACGATTTACCGCTAAATATTTCGCGAGAATTACTACAATCTAACGAGATTATTAACAAAATTAAAGCGGGTTGCGTCAAACGTGTATTAAATCTTTTAGAAGAACTCACTAACGATAAAGAGAAATATGCGAAATTTTGGAGAGCATTCGGTCAGCTCTTAAAAGAAGGTCCAGCAGAAGATTTTGCTAATCGTGATCGGATTGCTAATTTGTTACGTTTTGCTTCGACTCATAATAATAACGAGGAAGAAAATGTTTCGCTGAAAGATTACATTAATCGACTGAAACCAGGACAAGATAAAATCTATTATATTATTGCAGATACCTATTTAGCTGCAAAAAATAGTCCCTTACTTGAAGTCTTTCAAAAAAAGGAATAGAAGTTTTGTTGATGCATGATCGCGTGGATGAATGGCTCGTTGCGCATCTAGCAGAATTTGAAGGCAAATCCTTACAATCAGTAGCTAAAGGGGCTTTGGATTTAAATGAATTAGAAAAAGAAGAAAAAGAAGAGGTCCAAAAAGTGGAAAAAGAATTAGACGACGTACTCAAACAATTAAAAGAAACTCTAGGTGAAAAAGTAAAAGAAGTTCGTTTCACCAATCGATTAACTGATTCACCCAGCTGTGTGGTTTTTGATGAAAATGAGATGAGTGGTCATTTGCAACGTTTATTGTTGCAAACAAATCAAGAGTTTATTCAAACAAAACCTATTTTAGAAATTAATCCTACTCACCCTTTGATTTTACGTGTGAAAAGTGAGTCAAACAAAGAGCGCTTAAATCGTTGGATCGAGTTATTGCTCAATCAAGCACTTTTGGCAGAAGGAGAACAACTTAAAAATCCGGCTGAATTTGTGAAAGCGGTAAACGAATTATTATTAGATTCATAAATAGTATTTAAATTGAACACTAATTGCTTATTTTTAAGCAAAAATAAATTAATTTTGAACGAAAAACCCATTAAAAAACCAATGATTTTATTAAAACTAAGTTTGACATATTAAAATATGTATATATCCTTGTCCAATAGCTTTTTAAAAAGCTAAGAATAGGCTTAACTATAAGTTGTTTTGGTTTAATTTTAACTTTAGTTGAAAACAGAGAATGCAACAGAGAATTCAACATGGAAACAAATACAAAACTTGTGCCATAAATATTTCTGCACTATGTTGCTTAGCTACTGCTGCTTTTGCAGGCCGGCCTTATGTTCCTGTTTGTGATATGAATGGTTTTCATGTGGGTTTGGGGTTTTGGTATAATTCTTATATTTGGGATCAAGTATCTTCAGTAGCTGATGCTACTAGTCATTCTCTTTTCCACCCAACTTCTATCTCACTGACACAATTTGGTTCAGTAGGAGAATTGGGTTATACCTTCGCAACCTATAACTGGATATTTGGTGTTCGAGGGCAATTTCAATACGATAACATTCGTGTTGTTCAGCCTGGATTTTTATACGATGCTAGTCTTCCGTACTACCGTACTGGTATAGGATCTATAGGATCTCATTTTTTAGCTACGTTGTTAGCAGGTCTTAAAGTGAACGATTGGGATGCTGTTTACTTAGAAGGTGGATACACAACACTCTTGGGTAGAATAACCGTTCTTCCAGGCGCATCTGCTTTTGTTTCGCAAACCGTTAAAGAGAAATTGAACGGTGGTGTTGCAGCAATTGGCTGGAGACATTATTTCATGAATAATATCTTCGTTGATCTTCGCTACTCCTATTCTTTATATAGAAGCAAAACTAGCAGTGTAAGTACTACTTCTGAAGAATTTACCGCTACGGTTAATAACCCAACGCGGGTAGCAATTAATGGTATTACCGCAACTGCTAATTACCTGTTCAATATCTAACAGAGATATAGATTGTTAATTTTATCAGGTAGTTATTTCTAATAGGACAGCCCACAATTCTTCTAAAAAGAATTGGGCTATTTTTTTGAATTAAATTTTTTGGATAAAAGGGTCAAACCCTAGATCATATTTCTGTTAAGAAGTTTTATTTATTGCCTTCTATTTTATTGCCTTATAGAATTAATCCACATTTCTCGCAGCTTGAAGGGTATTTTCGAGAAGAGTGGCAACAGTCATTGGCCCTACGCCTCCTGGAACGGGAGTTATCCAAGCAGCTTTTTCTTGAGCGGTTTCAAAATCGACGTCACCAACAATTTTATTTTCGCTTAATCGACTAAAACCAACATCCACCACAATAGCACCGGGTTTAATCCATTCACTTTGTATAATCCCAGGTTTTCCAATGGCGACAACTAATAGGTCTGCCGCCTTTACGTGTTTTGCTAAATCTTGGGTAAAACGATGACATACGGTTACGGTGCATTTGGCTAATAATAACTCTAGAGCCATAGGACGGCCTACAATATTTGAAGCACCGACTACAACAGCGTACTTTCTTGTAAGATCCTCGTTAGTTTCTTTTAACAGTGTCATAATTCCAGCAGGAGTACAAGGACGTAATGTAGGGTGACTCTGCACCAGACGGCCGAGATTATAAGGATGAAAACCGTCGACATCTTTATCTGGATGGATGCGTTCGAGCAAATAAAAAGAATTAATATGCATAGGTAAAGGAAGCTGGAGAAGAATACCGTGGGTGTTTGAATCGGCATTGCATTGATCAATTTTTGCTGCGAGTTCAGCTTCTAACGTAGTGTTAGCCATTCGATGAACGATTGAGCGGATACCAACTGCCTGACAAGCTAATTCTTTTTGATGAACATAAGCAGTGGACGCAGGATCTTCTCCGACTAAAATAACAGATAGACCGGGGGAGGTAGGGAGGCCCTTCTTTTGTCTCGCCAAGATAGCTTCTTTAACATGGGTTTTGACCTTTTCTGCACAAGCACGCCCATCCAAAATTAGAGCGGTCATAGAATTCTTCCTCTAACGCAAAAACTTTTCGTATGAGAACCAGATCCGTTAATAATTTCTTTTATACCACCAAATGTTGTCCAATACGAATTGTATTTCCGACTATATGGTTACTTGTAGCGTAGTTTGGCTACAGTGGTTTTATAATGGCGAGCGATAGTATAGAAAGCGATTCTCCCCGTTTGACAATATGATTAACGGGTTTTATAAGCGCTAGGCTCCAAAATGATTAATTTTTGTCCTACTACTAATTTTTTAGATTTCGTTATGCTATTCCAAAAATAAATTTGCTGAGGAGTGACATGATGATGAGCAATATGAATTAATGGTTTCATGGGGTTTTACATTATCCAGCACACGCTGAGGGGGACCCCCAGGATATTATCTTCGGAAATATGAGAATTGTTAGAGGTATAGGGAGTAGCTTGAACTTCAGGAATTAATAAATTTTCGCCAATTCGAATCATATTCCCTTTTAATTTATTCATTTCACGGATTTCCGCAACGCTTGTGTGATAACGGTTTGCTAAAATGCTCCATGAATCCCCGGCATGCACGCGATGATGCAATAATAAGCTCGGCAAATGTTGTTCCCACAGCATGGCGAGATTCTCTTGTAACTCATCCACTTTATTAGTAGGAATCAGAAGATTGTAGGTGTGGGGTTCGACATTGTAGTGGATCGGCGAAAGCCCGGATTTAATAGCCTTAGCGATTTCAGAGAAGAACCAGAGAGTTTTACTAATTGTTTAAAATTCATTGGCGTTTTTAAAACCACCGTCGTGAAGTAAGGGTGGTTTTCCACCGGTTGAAGGTGCAAACCATAGTGGTTGTGATTTTTAATCACATCGGCCAACGCCAACAATTTTGGTACATATTCGCGAGTTTCATAGGGCAACGGCAAAGACCAAAAATCAGTGGGCCGGCTATACGGCGCGACGATTATATCGAATGGCTGCTGTCACGGTTCCTTCTCCTGCATCATAGGCCGCTACAGCTAAAAGCCAACTATGGAAATAATTGTGAAGATATTGAAGGTAATTTAGAGCCGCATTCGTCGACGCTATGACATCCCGTCTTTCGTCGTACCACCAGTTAATAAGTAAGCCAAAACCCGTAGCGGTTTCCGGCATTAATTGCCAAAGTCCTGTGGCTCCGCGCTTAGAATACAAAAAGGGATTATAATTACTCTCAATCATTGGCAAAAGCGCAATTTCCGCCGGCATTCTACGCTTTCTTGTTTGTTGAAGTACGTAGTAAATGTAAGGTCGTGCATTTTGCGTTAACTCATAAAGGTAGGATTGTCGAGGTCGAAACCAACGGATTTGGTTTTGGACATAAAAATTATTAACGTATTTTTCATAAATAGCAAAATGGGGACTGATTGCCGTCCATAAGTTGTTCGAATGAAAAAATATCGCTAATGTGCCACCGCCGACCCGAGGAAGCTGGAATTGCGATAGTAGTAACGCCAATAAGACTTAAAGCAAATAGCGCAATGGTAATTTTGGAGATCCATTTTCGCATTCGGTGATATTACGGATAAAATACCTCCACAATCAAGAAATATTGATTAAAATTTTGCCTAAAACTTGATAACTAATTGAAAATTTTTAGAAAATAGTAAAATTTTTTTTACTCATTCCTTATTAAAACTCGTCTTTCCATCAGCGTAAAGCCGCAAAAACAGCGACGGTATCGGTTGAGAGGGGGGTAGCTATAATATTCTTCTAAACTTCGCTGCATGCTTTTTCATGACATCGGAGGAACGGATTAGAATCGAGTTTAAGTTGGAGAGTCGAAGAAAGTGCCGGAAGATTTTGATTAAGCCTTTGCTGCGTTTCTGTAATTCGCTTCTTTAAGTCTAAGATTGTGGGGATCAACCATTTGTTGAGCAAATTCGAAGTTTTTCTTAGTATATTTATGACCACAATAAAGTCGAGTATCAGAAGGAAGGACTGTTACTATTGATAAAGTTTGATCGGGGGCCTTCAAAAAGTTGGCCGAAGCTACCAGCAAACAATGCATCACCTGAAAGCCCACTGATGGCCATAATAAGCAATAATAGGGGTTCCCCCAATCACAGGGAAGGGCAATAGTGTCCTCAAAGCGGCCCGCCGGCCGTCCATAAACAAGGAACGGGATTCTCTAAAAGCCCGGAAATACCGTTCGTATGGTTCCAATGATGGTGAGTTAGTAATATAGCGGTTATAGCATTAAACCTTATTGTTTGAGTATTTCCAAAACGGGTTTTTAATTCTCCTGGATCGATTAATAACCGGTTGTTTCTTTGGATGCACTATGGTCCAGATGTAGTTATCATTAAGAGTGGGAATAGCAAGAATTGTGTGAGACATTAGAAAAGATTACTTTCCTTATAAGAAAAATTAAGTACTTTGACAGTATAAAATATGAATTCGGAATTTGCGAATATGGACGGGTCGTCGCTAGAGATCATGCGGGATTGGTATCAACATCCTCCTGGGTCCTTGATCTTATCCTGGGAAAATGAAGAAGCGACACGATTCTTGAAAACGATTCGCGGAAAATATTTAATTCAGATGGGCGGAGAAACGACTCTGGCACATTCAGCAGTGAGCCCTATTCTCTATCATATTCAATTAACTTCAGAGCCGACTGATAATTTATTGTCCATACAAATGGATTGGCAGGAATTGCCTTTATTGTCAGATAGCATCGATGTGTTTGTGTTGGTGCATGTATTAGAATTTATTAATTATCCTGTTAAATTAATTCAAGAAATTTTCCGAGTGTTGAAACCTGAAGGTAGATTATTTATTTTTGGCTTTAATCCATGGAGCTTGTGGGGGCTTGAGAAATTATTTTTTATTAAACGTGGAGTTCCCTGGAATGGAAAATTTTGGGCTTGCGAACAAGTAAAGCGCTGGTTAATTAATTTTAAATATTCCATTTCTTTTAGCAAAACTTTTTGTTATGGTTTTCTGCCTGAAAATAGGTCGAATCGGCGGTTTCACTTAATTAAAGAAATAATTGGAAAGGTTTGTTTCCCTGCCGCAGGTGGTATTTATTTATTAGCCGCTAAAAAAGAGGTCTACGCACCAGTTCATCGTAGAATTTTGTGGAAAAAAGAATCGGTAATTGTACAGAGTATCATTAAACCAACCCCATCCTTGAAATTATGAAAAAAGAACAAAATATTGTATACCTTTATTGTGATGGTGCCTGCCGCGGCAATCCGGGCCCTGGGGGATGGGGATTTTTATTGCGTTATAACGGTCATGAGCGACAACTTTATGGTGGCGTTTCTAATAGCACCAACAATCGAATGGAGCTGACCGCCGTTATTGAAGGGCTCAAAGTGCTAAAACGCTCTTGCTATGTTATTGCCACGACGGATTCTCAATATTTATGTCGCGGAGTAACAGAGTGGCTCCCTGTATGGAAGAAGAGGCAATGGAAAACCAGCGGGAAAAAACCAGTTAAAAATAAAGCATTGTGGGAAGCCCTGGAAAAAGAAATTGAACGGCATACGGTATGTTGGCAATGGGTGAAGGGGCATAGTGGCCATCCCGAAAATGAGATTGCCGATCGTCTAGCCAATCGTGGTATTGATGAATTGTTGTTTTAAATGAACTAGGATTTTTATGCGGCAAATTGTCTTAGATACAGAAACGACCGGTCTTGTTCCAGAAGAGGGACACCGCATTATTGAAATTGGTTGTTTAGAAATGGTCGATAGGCGTTTAACAGGCCAATATCTCCATTTCTACATTAATCCGGGTCGTTCTATCGAACGCGACGCTGTTGATATCCATGGCATTACGGAAAGCTTTTTGGCCGATAAGCTTTCATTTAACGATATTGTTGATGAACTTATTGCTTTTCTCAAAGGAGCTGAATTAATCATTCACAATGCTCCATTCGATGTAGGTTTTTTAAATCATGAATTGAAACTAACCGGAAAGCCTTTCAAAATGATCCCTGATTATTGTCAAATTTTGGATACCTTAGTAATTGCTCGACAAAAACATCCTGGACAGCATAATAATTTAGATGCTCTATGTCGACGATACCATGTTGATAACTCTAACCGCGAATATCATGGGGCGTTATTGGATGCTGAACTTCTAGCCCAGGTCTATTTGTTAATGACCGGTGGTCAAACTAAATTATTTGAACAGCAAGATCCTGCTGTAATTATGCAATCGCCTCAAATTCGACGATTAGATATTGACCGCAAGCCTTTGCGGGTTATAGCGGCGAATGAGGAAGAAAAAGTAGTGCATCAGGCTTTTTTGGAGTTATTAAAGAGAAGGGGTGTTTGTCTGTGGACCGATGCGCTCTAACCGACTAGCCCTAGTAAAGTTAACCTGCGATGTTGGGTTGGGATAAACCAGAATACAGCCATGACCACTAGTGTTGCGATTTGAGATATACAGAGAACCATGGATAGTATCACCTCCATTGAAAAATATGCAATAGGGCATAGGTGCTTCTCCCCCCTTGTCTGAGAGGGAAACGACTGGACATACAACTGGCGTCCCCTTCGCGTGAAATTCGAAAGTTACACGTTTTGGGGTTTAAGAGAAGGTCTGCTTAAGCTTGAACAGTAGTCGGTGTCCCATTAGCCTTACCTTGCTTGCAACCAGGTAAACTGTTCGAATCATAAGCGGCTCATCAGAAGATTTACGATGTACTAAAGATGAAAATCCGCTTTCCTGGAGGGAGCGAATTCCCTTGGGTAGGCTTATCGTAGATTTCTACCATGTTTTCGGCTTCAGCAATGAGACTGTACGGGTTGTTGTCTAAAAAACAGCATTTCTGACTATCAAGAAAATCCTCTCCAGTTGTTTCTTCATCGTCCGAAGTCCACAGCGAGCTCCATATTGCCCAATAGCAAATCTATGGTGAAAGTGGGTATAAAGTAGTGATCATGGTTCAATTCCTTCTTCCACTTAGATTCCACGAAAGGTTATGTTCATATTTAGAACTATAGTATCGAAGAAGTATAAAAACCAACGGAATTGATCGATTCATAGATAATTACTCAAGAAAATTTTTATAAAATTTTCAAATAGTTAAATTATTAATTGAACTTTATAGATTAACTAGGCAGCGAAACGCGGATAGAAGTGTGGATAGGTAGAAGTTAATCGGGTTATCAGCGGTGAGCTGATAATGAGCTGTGTTGCCTTCTAAGCTTATAACCAGTTGGAAAGTTTTTGGATCGCTGGTTATTTTTATTTGAGATTGTTGGATCAAATACAATCATGCCCAAGAACCTGTTAACGTGGTAGTCAGTTTGTGCGAAGGTATCAAGGTATCGAAACTTAAGGTGACGAAGTCACTTTCAGAACCTGGCCCAACTGGCTTGTGTCACAGGTTTAATACCCAACTCAAAATTAATTATCTGACCACTAATATTTAAAGTGAAACGGCTTATATTCGGAGAGAGACTCATGGGAGTTAATGTGAAATTGAGTATTGGTTGATCTGGGTTATTGGTATAAAACATTTTTTGATCATCGAAGCTCGAGTTATAATGTCGAAACTTGCTTGAGGGATTCCGATCTTTTTACAGTCTAATTTTTTCCAGGCCCAATAAGGGTGAGGTATCCACAAAAGATACCAAATAATCATTAAAAAACGTTTCTACAATGCCACCATTTTCTAAAGAAATGATTAAAATTCTTAAGCAAGATGTCGGTTATGAGACATCTTGGAAAATAGGAAAACGATTAAAAATAGAGTGCTTATTATAATCGGGGCACCACCCACTAGAGAGGTCCAAATTGAATTTAAGTATTCATGAGAATTCTCAAGCATAGATTTCCATATCTTTTGAGAAAGAATAGGAACCTAATGATTAATAGGTGCTGGTATTTTCGTTGCTATCGCTTGTGCATGTGTTAAAGGATCATCCTTTCTATCATTTTGCATTCGTTGCACTGTGTTTTTATAAGAAGCTTGGATGGAATCAGTTGAGGTAGTGATTTTTTCCACGTATTGATTGAGCGCTTTTAGATTCGATTGCAGAAGAGTTGATTGTTCCCCAGCGGGGGATATAATAAAGCGCATTAAATCGAATTCTTTAGTGTTATTTAAATAATCCTGAATAGCAGGATCATTTACTGTCTTTTCTATCATTTTCCAAAAAAAAAAAAACGATTGGTTGTCACCCAATATTTGAAGATCCTTAATAGCCTCTTTTAAGCAGGTAGGAGGAGTCAATGTGATTTGATTAATTGCCTGTTGTCATGTTGTAAGATAATTATTTAAATAAATTTTTCTGGCTTGGTCTATTAAGGGTATTTAATTGTTTTGAAGTAAGGTTACTACTTTCCGTAAAACCTATAAACCCAGTCACCGTGGCTAACTAGCTTTGCTAATTTAGGAATTTTATTATAATAAATTCGTTTACAATAATCCGCTTGATCAAACATCGGAATGTTTGTATTCGACAGATCCATTCCTCAAAAGGAGAGCGGGATTTGATTTTGTTCATATTGGCTGTTTTGTCCACCATGGCAAATACAATTTTGAATCATGGGCTTTTCTGTAAATCTGTTCGAGCTTTTGTAATAAGGAAAGTAATTGTAAGACATTATTTAAATGGCAATATAATTGTTATTGTTTTTTTGGGTTGGTCGGGTATTTTTTTTCCAATATTGACTGAACCAATTTCGGATAACGTCATCGTTATGATGCAATGACTCCGTAAACATGAGATAGGTTTGAAAAGCTTGGTATAGAGCAAATTCGTTATGATTGATCATTTCATGAATCTCTGTAGTTAAAATTCTATCTAAATAAAGAACAAAATAATTGCGAATTAATTGCGAATACCTATTTTGCGTGGTGATTCTGTAATTTGGCGGCTTGGTTAAATCCAATCTTAGAAATTTTCTTGTCACAAATTTTTTTGTCACTAAGAGCCGTCAAGGTTTCTTGCAGCTGCTCAAGGTAAGAAAGCGAATTAGTGTTTGTTCGTGAGGATGGGTAATAAAGTTTTAGCCGCATTGATAATTTTCAGATTCTGATGGTAGCTGTTTATCGAACATCCTTTAAACGAAGTAATGTTTTGAGCGGTAATATGTTAGCTGAGAAGAAATATTAGAAAGCACAAACGATTGGGCAATAGCTTGAGTTAAATATATTTACGTATGTGCCACTTTTTTGATTACTAGTAAATATAGATGTCTGCTAAAAGTGTTTTATCAATGGGCAAGTTATCGATCCAATATTCTAATTTCGTGAAAATGATTAATGTCTCAACCCCTCTTTTCACCACCTAAGATCAAGTTCCAATGTCGCCAGACTAGCTTTGATTGTCCTTCGAAATTCACTCAAATTTGGCTTGCTGATGATCCCCTAAAATCCCATTTCCTGAATTTATTTTCGGTAAATACCCATGCTACAGAGGCATATGTTATGCGAGCGATGCAACAAGCCTTACCGCTAATTAAAAACTCCACCTTTTGGTTAATGCAAAAGAGTTTATTAAACAACAGGAAGACAATCATCGTCTCGTCTGCACCACGAACTTAATGAAGCGTTGAAATCTTCGGGAGGGTATGTGCGAATCCCTACAATTATTTAAAGCACATAGTACGATGAATTTTTTAAACATTTAGACCCCGATCGCGATTTCCGAGTGGCTTTTCGGGTAGGTTGTTTATTGGAAAATCTTTCTCCTTATGTGCTTCGACGGTTTATCCTTATTTTAGAAAAAATATCAAGAGATTATGATGGCCTATTTATTCGACTATCACACCACGAAAGAATTGGAGCATAAAGATATTTGTTTTGATTGTTATACCGATATGTTGGTAGGCCATATGCCCACCGAAAACTCTGCGCATGAAAACAAATGGAAGACGTTTAACGAAACAGTTTTAGAAGGTTTATATAAAAGCTTTTTATATTTTATGGCAATTGATTAGCTTATAGCAGGTAAACCAATTACTATCGATAAAGATAAATTGCGCGAAGAGTTTTTTAGAGCTTCAGGTATTTTTGCTCCTGACAGCTTATATGAAGCTTACAGAAAATCCAAGAAAATCCGAATTCCATCCGTGGGAAATTGATGATCGTGATCTTATACAAGATGGGATAAGTATTGGACTTCTTATTTTCAGAAACATATACAGGTAGTTTATGAAAATAGAAATTAAACATCGGATTAAAGAAATTATTTCCATACAGACTCAAATACCCATAGAAAATATTTATGATGCCTCGAAATTTCACGCTAATTTAGGGTTCGATTCCTTAGATGTAGTGAAAGATGTAGTGAATTTAATCAGTGCGATTAATATGGAATAAGGTCTCATTATCATGGAAAACGATATTCTTAAAATAGAAACAGTTAGCGAATTAATTGATTGTATTGTATCCATAAAAAAATTAATGAAAAAACTTGATGACACATTTTAATTATGCTTCTTGTTTACAGCGCCAAGCGTTAGAAAAACCAAACTCCATTGTTTATCGTTTGGTTGATAGTCAGAGCTGCATGAAGCAGGAAATTACTTATGCCAGATTAAACAAGAAAGAGTAACAGAAAAATAGTCAACCGTGGTGATTTTTAGCTGAAGAAAATATTCAATTTTAAAAAATAGCAATAGATCGATTGAACTTGAAAGGGAAAGAAATAAATTTTCTTCCCACCGCCTCTAAAATCGCTCTATCGCAATATACCTCTGGCTCAACCAGTGATCCCAAAGGGGTTATGATTACCCATGAAAATATTTTGAATAATGTACAGAATACTTTTAAATTGGAGGCACTTGGTTTTTTGCAGTCCACCGCCGTTAGCTGGTTGCCTTTAACTCATGACACTTTAACTCATGACATGGGAATTATTTTTGCCTTGGTTCGATGGTATTCCCGGCGTGCTCTTATCACCAATGGGTTTTTTGCAACGTCCCCTAATTTGGCTTGAGCTTATCTCCCAGATTTCCGATGCAATTGGTGGTGGACCAAATTTTGCGTATGAATTATGTATGCAACATGTTACGGAAAAACAATCAAAAACACTCAACTTAACTCATTGGCGAGTAGCTTTTGCTGGCTTGGAAATAAACCACCTCAAAACGTATCGAAATTTTCGGAGTGTGAGTTTAGCAATAATAAGTTTTATCCGTGCTATGGATTGGCGGAATCTAATTTATATGCTACTGGCCGGTGTGATTAATTGGGTTTCTGTTATTTATCGGTCGTTTTTGATTGTGGGAAGATGAAGATGTTTCGAGGATCACGAATTAATAATTGTTGACCTTAAATTTATGTATGTTTTGATAGCGGGTGAAATGCAATTGGAGAAATATGGTTACTCGGACCAAGCGTGATCCGGGGGTTATTGGAAAAACGAAACTTTGACCAATGGCGTTTTTAACGTCTACACCAAAGAAAGAAGAGGCCTTATCCTTGTATTAAGGATTTAGGTGTCGTAGTTGATTGGGAATTATTTTTTTATGCTTGATTAAAGGATTTAATCATTATTCGAGGCAAAAGTTATTCACCCGATGATATTGAATGGGCAGTCAGCGAAAGTAATCCAAGTGTCGGATTATCTGGCGTTGCCGATTTTTCTGTTGAACGGGAGAGAGCCAAGAGCAATTAATTATGGTTCCCGAAATAAAAGGAGTTAAGAACGAAAATGAATGGCACCCTCCATTTGAAAATATCCATGAATACATATCAAAAAAATTTTAAAAAATTTTGGTATTAAAACTTATGAAATTGTTTGTATTCGTTCTAAAACTTTACCTAAAACTATGAATGGCAAAATATAACGACAAATCTGTCGAGCAGCCTATAGAGATATCTATAGAGATAATAAATTAATTCGATTGGCTTCCTGTGACCGTTTCGACCAAATTATGATTTGGTAATAACTTTAATTCTTTAAATAAGAATCAAGTAATAGCTCGGTAATCAATATCATTCCGATAATGACAATTTGGTCAGCTAGTTTGATTAACTACCCGATAAGCTTTTTGCTGCGGATCGCGTAAATCGATACCTAAGACGGTGATAGAAAGAACACATCCGCCGTCAGTGACGATACCGTTGTGATTTTTTCACGTGCCTGCGTGAAAAATTTTAACATCGGAAATTAGTGGATGGTCTAATTCTTCGATAATATGGCTCTTTTCATAATTCATAGGGTAACCCACCAGCAGTCATGACTACGGTCAAGGCGGCTCCCACAGATCTCAAACACTATTTGCTTGATTTAATTTACCCTACAGAGCGGCTAAAATTAATTCAATTAAATTGGAACGTAAGCATCATAAGGGGTTGGATTTCGGGATCGCCTAAGCGTACGTTAAATTCTAATACTTTTGGCTCATTATCTGGCGTGATCATCAATCCCGCATAATATAAGAATCCCACTTTTTTTAAGCCGGCAATATTTGGGTACATAATTTTAGCCATTATTTTTTCTTCTAAGGTATCCACAATAACCATGGAACGAATGAATAAGCACCCATACCACCCGGTTATTCGGACCTCGATCTCCATTCAAGAGCTGTTTGTGATCTTATGAGCCAGCGAGGGGTAAAATATGTTCGCCATCGACCGTTGCAATAAAGCTTAATGCCTCGCCGGATAAAAATTCTTTAACTGCGATTTCTTGTCCTGCTATACCGAATTGTTTTTCCTCCATCATCGAAATAACAGCGGCTTTTGCTTCTGTTAACGATTGCACGATAAAGACTCCTTCCTTTTCCAGCTGCAAGGCCGCTCACCTTAATAACGATAAGAAAAGATTGATAGAAAAGATGTGCCAAAGCATTATTTTGATTTTTAAAAGTTACAAAATTTGCAGTAGGAATATTGTGACGATTCAAAAACGCTTTACAAAAACTTTTAGAGGTTTCTAATTGAGCAGCTGCTTGTGTTTGTCCAAAGATAGTTAAATTTGCTTGATGAAATTGATCGATAATTCCATCGACTAGGGCCACTTTGCGACCCATAAGGGTGAGCTAGGGCCACTTTGCGACCCATAAGGGTGAGATATATTTTATTTTTTTATGCGAATTTAATTAATGCATTGATGTTGTAAATATCGATAGAAATATTTTTAACTTTATTTTCCAGAGCGGTTCAGGCGTTACCGGGAACAACCCAGATCTTTTCAATCTGAGCTGATTGGGCTACTTTCTATGCTAAAGTGTGCTCCCTCTTCTGTTTCCGACAATAAAAATGTTGATAGAATGGCATGATAGGATTTTTTTAGAGAGAGCAATATGATTGATAAAAACATTATAATGAGATAGCAAACAGTAATTTTAGGAGAATTTATGGCGCATCTTCCCTTCTTTTAAATCGGAAATTATCAAGTTGGTTTCGAATCTTGGCGAGAAAGCATTGGTATTCAGATAGTTGGTTGGTTGAGTATGAGAGCAAATTCGCCGTCATGGTCAGGGTTACTTTTTAGTTTCGTGCGCAATTGCCGTGGTCCATCAAAACTTATGCGGAAGAAATATATATATATTCGCATTGTGGGTCGTCTGATGAGTAATCAAGATGTCAGGATTGGCTCCTCCTTACGAAAGTGTTGTAAATTTAATGAGTTCACATCCACAATTATTGAAGGATATGAGGATAATATTCGTCAATGGGAAGCCACTGTGATGCGTTCTCCTGCTTTCGATTAAGTAAATGCAAGGGCCCATCCCGAGTTTGTGAATACAGGAATGCTGTCTTTAAACTCATTTTTCCAGCTCCCAGTTATAGGGTGGAATAACACCCTGAAACTTGTACGATCCAAACCAAGTTATCGCTCGAGCAGCTTGAGATGAGGTATAGAATAATATGAATGAGAGGTGATAGGGGCAAAAATAACTTTTATATTAAAAATACTTTTGTATTTTGGAAGTTGGGTGGGTGGTTGTAGTTTAAATTTAATTCTACGTAATTTTACTCAGCGTTGTCTAAGAAATCCTATGGAGATTCAATTTGGAGGTAGTGAAACTCTTATCTTTATTTCAGGAATATTTTTATTTTTTCCTAGTGTTTTCGTAGTGTTTTCGGATCCACCTCGATAGGACCATTGCCTATGGTGCTCTTCTTGCTATTTGAGCCGTTAATCCGATATTCTTTCATTATCTCTCTGGGAGCGAAATCTGAGACGATTTAATCAGACCCTTTGAACCTGCACAAGGTAATCCTTACGAAGAGAAAAGAAATGATTGTTTTCCATGCTTTTCCTTCTCTGCATATGCCTGAAGGAGAACTATGATTTCTTATCCTGCTTCGAAATCTTCACGTAGGGATGCGGAGAAATTCAATTGACGAATGGGGATGCCTTAATTCTTTATGATACCTCAGGGTACCTCCTACTCGGATAAGGGTATTGCCCTCCAAGCCTCGTAAGAATTGCCTCGATTGCGTGAACCTGATTGTGTATTTGATTGTCGAGGAATGGGTGGAAGCGATCAATTTAATGATTTACGTACTGTTCAAAGGGAATTAATTTACTTGCACGCCCCTGATGTATATTTAAGTCGTCTTATTCGATTGCTACATCCTCGTTATAGAGTTTGCATCGTTCCGCAGGCCTAACCAGATTTACCTGGTTGGTTCAAGCGAAATTGAATTAGAAGATACTTCGTCCATTTCTATGTGCACTTGTTTGGAATTATTATCAGTAGCTTATAGCCGTTCATCGAGGATTTGCCGAGGTCCGAATTATAGAAACAGTGATAGCCTTACGATCTGCTTTATTCGATAATCTATCTTGCATTAATTGGAAACGCGGTTTAATCGCTATCAATGGTCTTTATCAACATGGTTTTTTGTTAGCACTGGCCTTGATTAATGAAATCTTGGAAAAATTGTTTTTCCTCTCCTGCTTGGAGAAAAGATGGAAAGGATGGGAAGGGTAATTAAATGCTCAAAATCTATTTAAATGGCGAACCTCTGATAATTTCACCTCAAACCACATTGAAAAAGTTACTAGTTAATAAATGCTTTTCAGAAGTTTTTGCCGCGGTGATTAACGAAGTAGTAATTAAATCATCTCAATTATGCAAAAATCATTCTTCAACCAAGTGAATGTGGACTGTCTCTGATACGCAAATTAATTCACGATTATTATTAGGAACGGTGCAATACCCTTCTCCATAAATTCTTTGCGAAGCAATTAACTCGTCCGAAGTCGAAATCATTACCATGTCATTACGGCAATAATTACCAACGCAAAAAAAGAATTATTTTTGGGAGTTAATATAATCACCACTGGGTTGTCACATCTTACCGAACACAACGGGATGCTGTACCGTTAAAGAAGCTGTAATAACATCGTAACTAGATCGAGAAATTTAATACGCATTGGTAAATTGGAAATCACTGTGGATGAGAACCCCACCCTACAGCCCAATCCTTTCGTCCTGGTGAAAGCCTCTGAAACGTTAATTAAAAAAGAGTTTGAGCTGTGGTCTTATTGTATGGAAGACTTGATTTTATGCCAGTGTTTAATCGATGTTGGCTGTCGTATTTTAATGTCTTGGGTTTTGCTACTTCGGGAACGGAGGAGGATTAATGAACCCCTATGTGTTAGGCTTCTTACAAGAAAGATTTCCCGATATCACATTGATTATCGACGCGGCATTGGAAGGCCCTTACATGCGGTGTGAGTTATGGAAATGGGTTTGATGCTGTCTTATAAATTTGGCGAGCTATTATCTAATGATCCTATTTCCATGGCTCAGGCGTTTGTCCATGCGATTAAAATTGGCCGATTGGGCTATGAAGTCGGAATGTATGAAGCCGCATGATTGAAAAACGTAATATCGCTAAAGATACAATATTTTTAATCGATAAACGCTTTTTTTGGACTTTCCAAAATGAAAAAAGCCGTTGTTTGGGTATAATAGGTAGTTCTGATTGCTCAGGCTTGCTCAAGCGGCGCAGGTTACCAAGCTAATTTGCTCAGGTGCCATGATTTTGATGTTCATGCAGATACTATTGATACTATTCTATTATCACTGCTCTCACAGCATAGAATACGCACTAGTTGTTCGTGGAAATTCTTTATTGCGATTCTCATTTTATCCAAATGCAAATTACGAGTTTAGAAAAAGCATTTGTGCCGTCCGTCATTAAGCTTGGACTTTTAGGTAAATCAATTTTGGCTACGATCAATTCTTATTTACAAAATTATAAAGGTTTTGTCATTTGTGATCCAATCTTAAAATCAACATCTGGTTTCTCGTTTACCGAACACAGTGCTTTAAAAGATCTTGTTTTTTACTATGTATTTGTTAACTCATAATATTCCTGAAGCTGAAATTTTACTTCAGAAAAAAATGCACTTGCTAGAGGATATGGCAATGGCAGCGTAGGATTTTTAGAATTAGGAGTGAAGTTAGTATTATTAAAGGGCGGACATTTAAATTCTGAAAAGACCTGTGATTTTTTTACAAATGGCGAGCGGGAATTCTGGTTAATTAATTCCAGAATTAAGGAAAGGTCTGTGCTCACGGAAAGGGTTGTAGTTTAAGCTCAGCGGTTAGTTTTGCTTTGGCTTGAAGATATTCA
The DNA here is from genome assembly GCF_030643785.1 of Coxiella-like endosymbiont. NCBI lineage: Bacteria > Pseudomonadati > Pseudomonadota > Gammaproteobacteria > Legionellales > Coxiellaceae > Coxiella-like endosymbiont. The sequence continues at coordinate 700,262 of NZ_CP094378.1, forward strand.
ATTAAAAGATTCTCCTATTTTAGGAAAAATGTATATCCAACAAGCAATTCGTGAGAATTTTGAAATTAACAACAATATCTTATCAGGGCGGCGGAGTTTTCCTCAACTTTCGCTTAACTTACCGTCGCGGTGGTACGACAAGGAAATTTTTCTTTAGCTTCTTTTTTAAGTTGTGGTGAATTGAGTTTTTATCCTATTAATAATTCAGTAATTGTACTCACGTTTGAACTCTATAATTAGGTCATTAAACATAATGTTGCTAAAAATAATGTTGCTGTTTTTTTTGACGGGGCGCTATGAGAATCATCGAGTACACCCCACCATAAAGAATTTGAAAGATGCTGGATATACAAAGTAGGCGCATCTTTATATGAAACCTAATAACTATCACTTAACATCAGTCATTTCCTATAAAAAAACGCATAAAAAACGCAATAAAAAGCAATAGAAGGCACGATATTGTTTTAAATAGAGTGATCTTGCTGGGGGGTGTAGTGATTTGATTTATTATAAATTTTGCCCCAATTGTATGTATTTTATTCCTTAAGCTTCATAGCTCTTAACGGAGCTTTTTCTACGACACTAATTCCAGATTTTGCTGCTACTTCCATACGTCACTAAAGGGAAAAAACGCATCGGAAGCCATTACGGTATTTTTTAGGGGGAGAGAGGCCAACCCTTGTGCTTTTATTACAGTACTTTTAGTGTGGTTTCCGCTTCTAGTGTTGAATTAAAAGCGATGATCCTGCCAAAGGTAGAAAAGAGGATCGGTAGCGTAAAGCTTTTTCATAGGCTCCTAACTGATCTTCTACTTGAGCAGCCCCGCAAGGGGTAGCCGTGTTTGACAATAACGCACGTGGTGGATTATTTGTAAGTCTTCCGATACGGAAGGATAAGCACAATCGCTGTCAAGTAAATTATTAAACGAAATTGTTTTCCTTGTAGTTGCTGAGATTCGGTAAAGTTATCGGTGGCAATACTGGTGTAAAAGGAGAAGGGATCTCGTCGTGCGCTAAATAGGTTGCAATGTTCTCATCGTAATGGGAGAGGTGTTCAAAGGTTTTGTGAGCTAAAAATCTACGCGTAGATAATTATGTAGATAATGTGGTTGAATTTTGATGGCCATCTAATTCATGTAAAACCAATGAATAATCGTTGGGGTTGATCACCACGGTAACCGGACTGAAATTCTTTACCTCTGCTCGAAGCATGGGTAGGCCCCCCGACATCGATCTGTTCTGTGGCTTTCTCAAGCGTACAGTTCGGAGACGCTATGGTTTGTGAGAATGGTATGTTGCTTAAAAACATCATCATCGAGCCCCCACCTGACTAGAAGGCTACCGTGAATTTTAGGATACAATTTTTTTAAACGAACGTCCAAAATTTTAGGCCAGGGACATCGATAACCGAAATTTGTGTTCTCTTAATAGATGTGTACAGTTCCGCCGCTTGCTATTATCTCAATAGCACGTTTAATTGCTTGTTGGGGATCAACGACGTGGCTTATCAATCTGATAAATAGCGAGTTTTTTACGCAAAGTTCCTCGGCTAATTCCTAAAATTTTAGCTGCTTTGCTTTGATTACCGTTGGTATAGCGCATTACCACTTTTAGCAAGGGCACTTCCATTTCAGCTAAAACCATGTTGTAGAGATTGGCAGGATCGTGACCATCAAGGTGCGCAAAATAATTTTGCAATGATTGTTGGACACTCGACGCAAACGATTGACCGGTTGTGACGGGTTTCGCTTCGGGTTTTTGAACTAAAATATCGGCTTCCATAGTTGGAATTCCTTCCAAAGTCTTACTCCTAGTTGTTTATAGATTTAGTTGTTTATAGATTAAAACCAAAATGGAAAAATATTTTCCATTAAACCACAAGCTGCTCATTATAACATCGAAATTTATAAGCTCAAGAGGGAAATTTAACTAGGAAATTTAACTAGAATGTAGTAGATTATCACATTTTTTAGCAGTCTTTTAGTGAGTAGTGTTTAATCAATGGGTTAGTGCTAGAGATTCATTTTAAAATATTCAACTATTGATATGCTGTGCTTATTCAGAGATAAAATTCCAATCTGGTTAATGTGAGGTTAATAATGAGTGATAAAAAACCACAAACTATATATCTTAAATATTATCGTTCTCCTTCATTCTTGATTGATACTGTACATATGCACATAGATCTTTATGAAGAAGAAACCAGCATCAAGACTGTTTTAAATTTACAACGTAATCCAAAAATAAAAATATCACCGCCATTAATACTCAATGGCGAAGCGATGACATTGAAACGAATAGCACTTAATGGGCAGGAATTGTCGTCTATTGATTATGAAATGAATGATTTTTCCTTAACAATTCCCGATGTTCCGGAAGAATTTATTCTAGAGACCAAAGTAATAATTAAACCGCAAGAAAATACACAATTAAGCGGCCTCTATAAATCGCGGGGTAATTTTTGCACTCAATGTGAGCCGCATGGATTTCGTCGAATTACTTATTTTCTAGATCGTCCAGACGTGTTAGCGCGTTATACCACGACGATTACAGCCGATAAAGATAAATATCCTTTTTTATTATCAAATGGAAATTTGATTGAAACAAAAATGTTGGAGGGTAATCGACAGTGGGTACATTGGGAAGATCCTTCGAAAAAGCCTTCTTATTTATTTGCCTTAGTAGCAGGAAATTTCGATTTATTGGAAGATACTTTTGTCACTCAATCGGGTAGAGAAGTAGCATTACGTCTTTATTTAGAAAAAGGATTCAAAGATCAAGGGCCTTTTGCTTTGCAAGCTTTAAAGAAAGCAATGAAGTGGGATGAAAAAAGTTTGGCCGCGAATACGATCTTGATATTTATATGATTGTTGCAGTAAGTGATTTCAATATGGGAGCGATGGAAAATAAAGGGCTTAATATTTTTAATACCAAAAATATTTTAGCTAACTCAAAAACGGCTACTGACGAAGATTACATCCGTATCGAAAATGTGATCGGACATGAATATTTCCATAATTGGTCTGGTAATCGTGTAACTTGCCGTGATTGGTTTCAAATTACTTTAAAAGAGGGATTAACTGTTTTGAGGGATCAATTATTTATTGAGGATGTGACTTCAAAAGGTGTAGCTCGTATCGGAAGTGTTAATTATTTGCGTAACGTGCAGTTTGCCGAGGATGCGGGTCCAATGGCCCATCCTATTCGCCCTCGTTCGTACATTGAAGTTAATAATTTTTATACGAGCACAGTTTACAATAAGGGCGCAGAAGTTATCCGTATGGTGCAAACCTTATTAGGGCCTGAAGTTTTTCGTGAAGCAATGGATCTTTATTTTTGGCGTTATGATGGGGAAGCGGTAACCACTGAAGATTTTATTCAAGCGATGGCAGATGCTTCGGACAACAATTTCGATCAATTTAAACGGTGGTACGATCAAGCTGGGACGCCGGTACTCGATCTAGAGAGTGAATATAACGAAAATGAAGAGACGCTGACCTTGAAAGTGAAGCAATCCTGTCCTCCCACTCCGGGACAATCTGAAAAATTACCGTTGCACATTCCCTTAGCACTGGGTTTTGTAGGTCCGGAATGCCAAGATATACCGACCCAATTAATGGGAGAAGATGAAGTTATTCAAGGCACGCGTATTTTAGAGATTAAAAAACCAGAGGAAATATTTAGATTTATCAATGTGAAACACAAACCGGTACTGTCGCTTCTACGGGATTTTTCGGCTCCAGTGCACTTAAATTATCCCTATGGTGATGAGGAACTCTTGTGGCTGTTTCAATATGACAGTGATCTTTTTGCTCGCTGGGAAGCAGGCCAAGTGTTTGCGAAGCGGTTGATGTTCAATTTAGTTGCAGATTATCAACAACAAAAACCACTAAAACTCGATAATCGATTTATAGAAAGCTTCCGAAAAATTATTCAAGGACCGCATAAAGATCATGGATACGAGGCTACCCTCCTGCTTTTGCCTACGGAAGCTTATTTAATGCAGTTTATGAAAAATATGGATATCGAAGCATTTCACGCCATTCGTCAATTTGTAAAAAAAGAATTGTCAGCAGCCTTGATATCAGAGTTAACAACAACCTATGAAAATCATCAACTACCTGTCTACGAATATAGTTGGGCAGATGTTGGTAAACGTGCCTTGAAAAATGGTTGTTTAGGCTATTTAACTGAAAATGGAGGAGATCAATACGTATTGGCTTACAAACAGTTTAAAAATAGCGATAATATGACAGATATTGTAGGTGCTTTATTTGCCTTAATCAATCATGAATGTGAAGAACGCCAACGCGCATTAGATGAATTCTATCAACAATGGAAGAATCAGCCTCTAATAATTAATAAATGGATGGCATTACAAGCATCGTCGCAATTATCGTCAACTGTGGAAACTGTGAAAAAATTAATTCAGCACCCTGCTTTTGATATCAAAAACCCTAATAATGTGTGTGCGTTATTAGTGACCTTTGGTATGAATGTCGTTTGTTTTCACGATAAGAGTGGAGAGGGTTATCGTTTAATTGCCAATCACGTACTTAAAATTGATCCAATGAATCCACAAGTGGCTGCACGAGTATTACAACCACTGTCCCATTGGCAGATCATGGATGAAAAACGTCAAGGATTAATGAAAGCAGAACTCAATCGGATTGCAGAAGCTCGACGATTATCAACAGATGTTTATGAAATTGTTACAAAGAGTTTGACGTAATTTCATGAAGTAGAGCTACACTTCACAGATAATGTCTATCATTCACATGCAGCAATGCTTTAGGCTTGGGTGTGGGCACAGGGATTACTTCGCCATTTTTGTAAGTTTCATTTTTTCGGTAAGTCTTTCCTTTACCCTTACTAAAGCCTCAATTGAGGGAAGCAACAAGGGCGATTCTTGACAGTAGGAAGTAGGAGTTTCGCCATTTTGGGTATGGCCTAAAATACAAACTCGATAATCGATATTAGTTTTTCCTTAATTTGTTCAGCGAGCTTAAAACTATGACTAGGTGCGTCCGTCTGATTCAGCCGTCTGCTTCAGCAACGACAATAAAGCGATGATACTGATAATAAAAAAGATTAAAAAGTATACCACTGTGGGGGACAAATATTGAATTAAAATTAAAAACGTAATTGGGTATAACCCAGCTAATTAGAGGCTCAATTGATGCCTGTACAATACTGGAACCTAACCCACAGACTCTAAGCAGAAAAATTTCGGATAATATTAACCACATAATGGGGCTAAGGCTGATGGCAAATCCTGCTACATAGATTAATAAACTTCCAAAGGTGGCGATTCAGTGGAAATAATTCCGGCTACGAACATGTAGCGCCAAGCGGAATGAGGAGCACAAAGTAGCAATCCATCACATAGGAAAGAAAAATACCGATCGTAATGGCTAATTGGTTGAGTGAAACTAAAGCTCTTCGACGATGAGGTGGAGAGATTTCCAAAATATATAAATGGCGCAATATACGAGGAAATTCCTATACCGACACCCAATAATACGACTAATTACCAGCCAGCCAACTGAAGTAGCCATATTGGAAAAGTCGTACCAATAATAAAAATTAAAGGGTCAATTAAACGTTTTCGACCGATGTAGTCAGCTAAACCGACCACTAACAAGAGAACTTGAATGCTCCAGTTAAAACAAACACTTATGTATTATACATAACCGCAGAGAATGCCAGCGGAACGCAGCAATCAATAAAATCAATGCTCCAATAGAAGCGACTCTTCTTTAGAGGAAGAGATGGTTCAGTTAATTTCATTAACGACAATTATAACGTTTTAATCCAATCAATCAATTGACGCGGAGAATTAATTAAAGCATCCGCTTCCCAACATAGGGGTTGACTATCTGCAGTAAGGTAGCCATAAAGAGCAACCATCGCCATCATACCGGCTGCTTTGGCGGCCTGAACATCTCCTTGAGCATCACCAACGTACAAAGCTTTCTGGGGAAGAACATTTGCAGTTTTACAAGCATAGAGTAAAGGTTCAGGATCGGGTTTGCGTTTTGTTAATTGATCGCCTGATACGAGACAGCAGTATCGATGAGCCAGCTGGAAATGATCTAGTAAAGGTTTCGCTAACCAGCCGGGTTTATTTGTGACAATGCCCCACGTAATGTGATGATGGTCTAAATAATCCAATACTTCTGATATCCCATCAAAGTAAGTGGTTTTGTTCATCATGCAATGATGATAAGTCGTTAAAAATTCTTTTCGTAGTTCTGAAAAACGAGGATGAGTGGCATCGATATGAAACCCATTACTTAAAATACCTGTCGTTCCTAGCGCTATGGTGGGACGAATGATTTCTAAAGCAAGAGGGGACTCCTCACCATATTTAATTAGCAATTGGTTTAAAGCATCCGCCAAATCAGGTGCTGTATCTAACAGAGTTCCATCCAGATCAAAAAAAATAGCCGATAGTGATTTTCTAAACATATTTTGAAAAGCAGGTGAGATAATTGACTGACACATCCGCGCTTAAATCAAATTCCTTTTTAAAAGGATGGTAATTGAAGCCGCTCATGTCCACTAAATGCAATTGAACACTCTCCGTCCATCGAATTAATTCCGAAGGGCGAATGAATTGAGCATAGTCGTGGGTGCCTTTGGGTAACCAATTTAAAAGATATTCTGCGCCAACAATGGTAAAAAGATAAGCTTTAAGATTGCGGTTAATGGTTGAGAAGAAAAGTTTACCGCCGGGCTTCGTAAGCAGCGTACAGGTTTTTACCATCCGCGCAGGATCAGGAATATGCTCCAGTAATTCCATGCAGGTTACAATATCAAAACGTTCGGTGGTGTTTGCTAAAATTTCTACGTCTTGACATTGGTAATCGATATTTAATTTCTGTTGCTGGGCATGATCCTTAGCGATGCTTATTAAAGCATCACTCATATCAATGGCGGTAACTTGGGAACCGTGTTTGGCCAAAGCTTCGCTTAACAGTCCTCCTCCGCAGCCTACATCAAGGATTTGTTTATCATTTAAAACTACATGCTGTTGAATATATTGTACTCGTATAGGGTTAATTAAATGCAGAGGCTTCATGTGGCCTTCTGGATTCCACCATTCCTCAGCCATTTCAGAGAATTTGACGACTTCTTGAGGATTGATATTCTTTTTTTCACTAGTAGTTGTTGTCATAAATGTCTTCTTGAATGGCATGGAGAACCCGATCAATTTCAGAATTTAACTGATTCAAAGTTACTTGCAGAGAATTACGATTGTCTAACTTTAAAGATTCTTCCATCTTCCAGTTGCTGGGACAAATTTTTTAAATCAGGCAAGGCCGTATAAACAGCAAGAACCGTGAAATTTATGTACCTGGACTTTTTTCATTTCTTTCCAATCACTTTTATTATGTACTTCATCGATAGCATGACGAAATTGTGGCAATTCCATGGCAAACATTTTAAGCAGTTCTCTAGCAAGTTGAGACCCTATTGTTAGTTAATTTTAACAGAGCTTGTCAGTTAATAATAGGTTTGTTTGTCATTTTAACTATTCTCTTTTTTAAGAGAAATCTAGAGTTTGTAACAAGGGTTACAATCTTCGATATCTACTTCCGGTTGTAGGGTAACATGATTAATGTGATATTTTTGTTTTAAAACGGCCTTTAAACCTAGCAAAAGATCATCCCAAGCTGTCAAGTTTTTAATATTAACGTGAGCGGAAAGCGCTGTCATTCCAGAGGAAAGTGTCCAAATGTGAATGTCGTGTACCGATTTTACGCCATCAAATCGACCAATAGTTTGCGACACTTGACGAATGTTTAAATGGTGAGGAACGCCTTCCATAAGAACCGTCATAGATTCGCGCAATAGCCGAGCGCTGGAAATCATTATTAAAACACCAATGAAAATAGAGAGGGCGGGATCGATTAAGGTCCAATGAGCAAAGAAAATAACGATACCTGAAATGAGTGCAGCTCCTGTGCCAATAAGATCACTGATCACATGCAATAAAGCAGCTCGAATATTTAACGATTTTTCGCTGCCCAACAAAAGCTTAACAACTAAAAGATTGAGGAGAATTCCGGTCGTGGCAATAATCATTACAGGAAAACTTTGGACCGATAAAGGATGGTGAATACGTTTGATAGCTTCAATAATAACTGCTAGGGAAATAATAAACATTAGTATGCTGGAAACCCAAGCCGTGATTACTTCTGCTCGACCGAAACCATAGCTATGACGGGGAGAAGGAGGCCGCAAGCCAACCCAGGAAGCAAAGGCCGCAATTCCTAATGCAACAGCATCAGAAGCCATATGGGCAGCATCACCTAAGAGAGCTAAAGAATTAGCAAAATAACCGCTAACTGCTTCAACTAGAGCAAAACTCACTGTAAGAAAGATCACCAGGATTAAGATCTGGTGAGTGGCAGGTGAACTGTGAGAGTGATGATGGTTATAATGCATGATTCTATATTTTACACCATTTTGCTATTCTACACCAATTTTGCTAATCGCTCACACTCCCCACATTTGTTGACGTCTAATCGGCTCTCTTCCCTACGTGGGAGGGGAAAAGACGTGTTAATGGTGTTTGGGGGACATTAGGGGGGAGATCTTAAGGAAGAACTGGTAATAAGCCTCTGGGCTAAGAGTGTGCGCAAGTCGCTTGCCTAGTAGAGGATTTTTATTCTATAGCAAATTTTTCGTAGAGATCGCACATTTAGTTCGCTGTTAACAGGTAATCGTCGCTTATTTTTAGTTCATCGACTAGTCGTAAATTGATGGCTTGGAAAACACATCAATGCTCGCCGGGTGGCTACCTGTTCAATGTCCACGACCTCGCGATGCTCCTTAATGTTGAATCGCCGAGGAGTTCGACGATTTATTCTTATCTCTTTTAATTAACCTTCTCTTATTTGCTTCTTATTTGCTTTTTTATGTTTAGGAATTCATTTTTTCTGTATTCACGCATTGGATTGAAAATTTATTATCGCAATGGCTACGATGGTTAAATTGGCTGCTCTGGATTTTATTTGCTATCTCATTTTTTATTGTTGTGGTTTATACTTTTACCCTGGTTACGAATATTATTAGCGCTTCTTTTAATGGTTTTCTAACAGAAAAAATAGAAACGGGAAAAGATCCGCCAAGCAGTGGTGAGTCCATTTTAAAAGACATTCCGATAACCTTTAAACGACAAGTTCAGTTTATCTTTTATTATCTTCCTCGAGCTATATTTTTCCTCGAGCCATATTTTGGTATTAATTTTATTTTTTATTCCGTTAATGTAAGTTATTGTAGCGCTATTATGGTTTTTATTAAATTTTTGAATGATGACCATGCAATATATGGACTACCCAATGGGATAGTCATCACGTATTGTTTCGAGAAATGTATTATCAATGCAATCAAAAATGCTCGATAAATTTAAGTTTTGGTACTACTGTTATGTTGGCCACGATGATTTCTGTTGTTAATTTCTTTGTAATGCTAGCGGCAGTGATGGGCGCCACGTTGCTTTATATCGAAATATATGGAAATGATATATGGAAATGGTTGATTTTTCTTGACAAATTTCCTCTAATTTGAGTCAATTAAAGTCATAGTTAATAATTATCTCACTCTATTTTTATCTTATGATGACCCCGTAACCTTACTGCCTTCGGCAGTAAGGTTATCTTCATTCACATAACTTAATACCTAATTCAAAAAATTTTCGAGTTAGAGAATAGTGATAATGAAACGTACTGTAGGTGCCTTACTATTTACGGATGTAGGTGGGATGGTGGGCTCAGGTTGGTTATTTGGTCCTTATTTCGTGGCACGTTTGTCCGGCTCTTCTGCAATTCTCGAATGGGTAATTGGGGGGCCGGTTTGATGATGCTCATTGCGCTAACATTTGGGGATTACTGGTAGAACAGTGCGTTATTTGCAACTTAGTCACGGACCGCTTGTCAGCTTTGGAATGGCTTGAGTAGCTTGGGTTTCTTCAATCGCGGTAGCTTCCAATTGAAGCGCTCGCATTATTGCATTATGCCAGTAATTATTTACTTTGGTTGATGCGCTCGGGGGAAGGGAAAGCAGTTTTGACCTTGCCGGGATTAGGGATGTGGCGGCAACCGTCTTATTGTTGATATTAAGTGTCATAAACTACTAGCGTGAGTTACTTAACCCGAGCGAATGCATTTATTGTAGCCGCTAAATTAGCTGTTCCAATTCTTACTGCGCTAATTTTATTGCTCTCCGATTTTTTATATTCAGAATTTTGTGGCTACCGGTTTTGCTCCGGGGGGATAAAAGGAATTTTAACCGATTTGCCAATGGCCGGTGTTATTTTTTCATTCATTGGCTACAGTCCTGTTATCCAACTCGCTGGAGAAGCAAAAAATCCGCAGCGCTCAATTCCATAAGCTATTACAATTCCATGAGCTATTATTGGTGCTCTAATTATTTGTATTATTTTATATACGCTATTGCAAATTGCTTTTATTGGGCCTTTAAATCCTAATTCTTTCCACCAAGAAGGATAATCTGCTTTACCTTTTCAAGGTGACGCGGGTCCTTTTGCCAGAATTGCCGTTGCTTTAGGTATGGTGCTTTAGGTATGGTGTGGCTTCCCCAAATTGCTTTATTTGGATGCTACTGTTTCTCCATTTAAAACAGCGTTAATTTACACAGCGTCCATAGGACGAATGAGTTATACTTTAGGTCAAAATGACTATTTACTCTAATTTTTAATGAAATTAAATCGCTTTTAGTGTTCATCATCGAATGATTATAGTCAATTTTATCATTGGACTCTTTTTATTTTTGCCGTTTCCTACATGGCAAAATATGATGGGTTTTTTTAGTATCTCTATTAGTATCTACTAGTATTTACTTATGCAGTATGATCCTTATCATTAATCGTTTTGCGAAAAACTCTGCCTCAGCCAGGCTCGCCCATTTCGCCTTCTAATGCCTAAAACACCCAGTTTTTTCGCTTTTTATGTTTGTAATTTAATTTTTTATTGGTCAGACTGGGAAGTTGTTTCGAAAATGGTGGTTACTATTTTAATAGGCTATATCTGGCTTGACTTATATTTACTTTTTAAACGCAATTTTTAAACGCAATTTAATTGGCAGTATCGCCAATTTTGGTGGGGTTTTTTATATATTTATCGGAATTACTCTTTTATTTCCTATTATGGCTCGTTTGGTAGTAAAAATAGTTTACATTCGGGTGAGATTTTGGAGTAATTGCATTTTTCAGTGCAATAATTTTTAGTTTGGCTTTATGGTGTGACTTGGGTGAATTGCCTGCAGAAACTCTGGAATTGATCCAAGCAAAGAATCTTTATTGATCACGAGAAGCATTTTGGGCAAATCTTGCTTCTAGGGAAATCCCTTTCATTTCAGGTACTAAAAAGCTAGCAAAAATACCAAGCAAAGAAGCAATAGCCACAAAAATCATGGTGAAGGGTAATCCTATGCTTTTTAAAATTAGGGGTAAAAAGAAAGCGCCAATAAAAGCACCAGTCTTGCCAATAGCAGCAGAGAGACCATGAGCTCTGGCACGTATATGGATGGGGTATATTTCTGAAGGAATTAAAAATGTAGTCGCATTAGGACCGAAGTTAATGAAAAAGAAGCTGATGCCAAATAGTCCAATAAATAGAGGCAAAATTTGTCGGATATTGGGAATACCTGCGATTAGCAAATAACACAAGGCCATGATCGCAAAACCCATTATTTGTAAGGATTTTCGCCCAATTTTATCCACGTAGGTGGCTGCGAAAAAATATCCCGGAACGGCGAAACACAAAAAAATGAGTGCTGATAACAAAGTGTGCTTTAAAAGCGATGCATGTGGACTAATGGCATTCATGATGAGAACAGAGGATACGCCATTTCCATAGAGGGCTATGTCCAATAGAAACCAGGCGCCAGCTGTTCCAAGTAGGCATTTGAGCCATTTGGAGGAAAATAATTTTTCGGGTATAGGAACAGCAGCGGTAACCCTAATTTCGTTTGTATGGCCTGCTAAATCACTAACAATTCGACTTACTTCTAGAGGAATTTGCTTGCTAAGCAAAAATCGGGGAGTTTCTGCTATTTTTCTTCGTAAATAAAATACAGAGGCCGCCGGGAGTGCACCAAAAGCCAGTAAGATACGCCAGATGTAGGGATGAGGAATATGGTAAATCATTAGTAGAGAGGCGAAAAGTGGCCCTACAATTAACCCGATAGCTTGCATGGCAAAAACGAGCAGCACTAAAAAGCCCCGGTTTTTTCGATTAGCATATTCGCTTGCTACTACAGCACTAGTGGGATAATCTCCACCGATTCCAATACCGACTAAAATTCGTGAGATTAAAAGCCAGGTAAAAGAAGACGAGAAAGCAGAAAGTAATGCGCCGACAAATAAAATAAATACTTCGACGCCATACATTTTCTTACGTCCCCATTTGTCAGCGAACCAGCCAAAAATTACAGCGCCGAAAGCTGCTGAAGCTAAGGAAGCACCATTAAGTAAAGCAATTTGATTAGCGGTGAGGTGCCATAAAGGCATTAGTAAAGCAGTAGCGACTCCGATGACAAACAAATCGTAAGCATCTGTAAAAAATCCCATCCCTGCAGTGACGACCATCCGCCAATGAAGACGGTTAAATTTTTGTTCATCTAATTCCAGTGCTAGGCTCTTAGCCTTGTCAATATTCATTCATGCCCTCATGTTGCCCTCATGTTGTGATTCTAACAAGAACCATAGCAGTTGATTATGACGATTTGATGACAACTTCGTGTTCAGAGGGGATTGGGATCCACTTTTTTCTGCCGAGGGAATCGTTCTTTTCTGGTGAGGAAAGCGGCAAGTGAACGTACTTCCTTTGCCTAGCTCACTTTCAATATGCAAATCACCTTGATGGCGCATGAGCACATGTTTGACAATGGCTAACCCGAGACCCGTTCCGCCGCTCTCGCGGGAGCGCGCTTTGTCTACGCGATAAAATCGTTCGGTGATGCGTGGAATATGTTCTGTAGCAATTCCGATGCCAGTATCAGACACGCTAAATACAGCATGACCATCGTCTGAATACCATTTTACGTGTATACTGCCTTTTGCCGACGTATATTTCACTGCGTTAATGATGATATTTGAAAACAGACTTTTTAGTTCTTCTTCTGATCCACTGATGTATAAATTGGTATCTGTTTTGAGTTTAATTCTATGTTGCTTTTCTCCGCTGATTCTTTTGGCATCGGCGCAAAGTATTTTTAGAATTTCAGAGACGGAGACGTTAACCTTTTCTTCGGGGGGATGGTCATCGCTTTCGAGACGGGAGAGTAACAAGAGATCATCAATGATCGCCTCCATCCGGGCGCTATATTGATACATTTGACTGAGAATTTTTTGATAGCGTTTAATTTCTAGGTTTTTTTTCTTAAGTAAAGTTTCCAAATAACCCCGAATAACGGTTAAGGGTGTTCGGAGTTCATGGGAGACATTGGCGACAAAATCACGCCGGATTCGTTCTAATTGATTGATGTGTTCTCTTACTGCCTTAGGTAAAGTTTTTAAATTTAATTTATTACTTTTCTGCGTCATTAGTTGTAAACTGATATCCAGTTCCTCTAATTGTTTTAATCAGATGATGGCAATCATGTTTTTTTAGTTTATTTCGAAGACGACGAATATGAACATCGACTGTGCGATCATCTAAATAAACATTTCCACCCCAAATATAAGTGATAAGCTGGTCCCGAGTATATGTTTTATTGGGATGCTTCATAAAAAAATAAAGCATTTTATATTCGATAGGTGAAAGGACCAGAAGCTCTTTATTGCTGGTAATTTGGTGCTTAGCGGTATTGATGACGATATTTTGATGTTTGATTTCGTGGGATAGAGAAAGTAAAGGTCCTCGACGTAGAACTGTTTTTATTCTTGCTGTTAATTCATCAGGAGAAAAGGGTTTTGTAATATAATCATCAGCGCCCGTCATCAATCCTTTAACTTTGTTTTCTTCTTCAGCTTTAGCAGTGAGCATAATTATAGGAATATCTTGAAAATCAGCTTGTTTTTTAATCCATTCGATAAATTCGATACCATTTTTTCCGGGTAACATCCAATCGAGTAGAATAAGATCAGGCAGTTGATTTGTGAGCTGTTTTTTGGCTTTTGTTACATCTTCGGCATCGATTAACCGGAATTCCGTAGGAAGAGAAAAGCGAATCATGTCCCGAATGGCCCCTTCGTCTTCAATAATAAGTAAGGTTGTTTTTTTCATTTCTAAGTGAGATCTTCTATTTATTTTTAGGATACATTTATTTTTAGGATACTTAGTATAACGAATTTTTAGCAGGCGTTCCCGGATAAAATTAAGATCTCAGGAGTTTTGACGAAGTTCTGGGCTTACGATTTTGGAGAATACTTCTATAATGGAATTATAAAAAGGTCAAAAATTCTAATAATTATTTTAGTTGTCTTTGCGGGTATTGCTATGGTGTTCGGTTGGTGGTGTCCCTTAAACAGGGAGAATCCACCCAATCAAACTCAAGTATCGATACTAGTCTAGCTACCGGCCTCGAAGTACCCTGGGGCATGGGGTTCTTGCCGGATGGGTGGCTTTTAGTTACAGAAAGGAAGGGTACCGTCCGCCTAATCGGCTTAAATCAAAAAAGAACGGAAGCAAAAATCATCGCCCGAATTAATGAGGTAGCGGTGGGGAGTACTGAGGATTGCTATTCGTCCCAATTTTAAAGAAAACTATTGAGTTTATCTATTTATACTATACCTATCGCCATAAAAATAATTTTTATAATAAGCTAGTCCGTTATGAATTAATAAATGATCAGTTAATAAAGCCATAAATCTTATTGGAGAAAATGCCAGGAGCTAAAAACTATGATGATGTGGGAATTTGTATATCAGTACCTGGGGGGATATGCCTAAGAAGAAAAATTAGTCCAGGATCTTAATTCTCTATCACATGGGCGCCAGCCGGCGCAGCGATAATAAATGACAGGCTTTATTTTAGCGGCTTACGTGACAAAAGCTTGTATGAATTCAATTTAAAAACTAAAAAATTAAGTCATTATTTTCCAGATCAATTTGTTGGCCGACTGAGGGCGGACTGAAATCATGACTTGGCCTTCGTCTTTTAAGAGGTTTAGCGTAAAAGTCTCTTTATCTGTTAGGAGGCATTATGGGATCTCTTTTCAATAAATTTGTTATTTTGGTGATTTTTGCAACTAGTGTGGTATTTGCTCAACTGCCTGGCAATGGACCAAAAGGACCCGGCCCGCGAATAAAAAATAGGCCTGACCAAGTGATTAAGCAAAAAGATAAAAACAATTTCGCCAGGAAGAGCTGGGAGTAGAAGATTTACTTGTGTGAATCGACGTGGACAACGCGTTGTTTTTGTGGGTAGTGCCAGTAATATCCCGCCTGGGTTACGTTGTAAAGCGGAACTGCCTAGGGGAATTACAAAAACAAATTAAAAGTCCTGGTGTTTGTGGAAAAGGTCAAAAAAGCGGTTGGTAGCTAAACTATCAAACTTTTTAAGGCTGATTATTTTTAAGGCTGACTAATAGATGCTTACTATTGAGTAATAGATGCTTACTATTGAGTAACGGTTGTGCTACCTACGGTGGCTCCTCGCAACTCCACCCACAACAGAGCGCCCGTTGTGCCACCTAGCGTAGCACCGGTTGCGTCTACCGTACGACGATCAAAAACCGACAAGCCCAGAATTAAGAAGCTCAACAAGCCACCAACAACAATTAATTTTATGAAAGTCATTTTCATAGAGTTAATCCTTTAATAGTTTATAGCAATGTTTTATTAAACCTCGAAAAAACTAAATGCAAATTAGAAGCGATTTTTAAGAATTCTTTAGAATAATTTTGTTTTTCTTTACCCGGATTAGATTTGAAAAAATTATCCAATTCTAAAAAATAAATTTTAATTAATTTAACTTTAATTTTTTATAAAAACATTTTTATCGCATTATTAATTTGATAGAAATTTTTTATTTATAGAAAGAAAAATATGAGTGTTTCCTTTTTTAGGATAAATCGAAAAAATGTAAATTAAAATATCCCGATTGATAGGATTGGACGATAGTATGACAGATTAAGGAAGAATGGATCACAAGCATCTTTTTTATTTTTTCTGTTTTTGGCACAGACTTACTTAGCAATAGCTGACTATTATGATTCGTTCGGCCTCGATAATGTGGCTAAAAGAGAATTTGAGCAATTCAATCATTATCGAATAGCTCACCAAGAAATCAATATTCACTTTTCAGGAAGGGGCAGGTCTGTAAATTATACTACTGGTGGAACAACAGCTGCGCACTATTCGCTAATGCGAAGTTTACGAAGCTGGGGTTATATTACATTGTTAAAAATCCTATTCGATCTATCAAAAAAGTTTCTTGGAAGGACGCGAAAGCAGAAATTGAAGCCTTAGCAGTCCAAGGTACTGTTACCAAGCTTAAAGCACAACGAAATACATTCTTAGCAGAGGAAAAAGGTGTTACGGAGGAAATTAAAAGTGAGACTTTGATTTTTAAATGGTCGGAGTCTAACGATCTTCTTATTGTTAATAAAGAACCTACGATGATGGCAACAGAAAATGCTGTAAAATCTAGAATAAAAAGCCTGAAAAAATTAACAAAATTGGGATATAAGAATTTTATATTGTTTAATATCGCTGATTTGGCTAAAACAACTCGTTACCAAAAAGAACGAACTGAGTAACAACGAAAAAAGGGAATAGAAGTAGTTGAATATTTCAATTTCCTATCAAAAGAAGGGGTTAATAGATTTAGTCAGGAAAATAACGATTGTTCTATTGAACTTTTTAAAAATGAAGGGGTATTTATCGTGCTGATGGTTATATGTTCTGGAATGGGGTATACTCGATATCTTTATTACATCATTACTTAGCCTTAGAGGTTATGAGTAAATTAAATAAAATTTACTATTAAGGTTGATGACGATGCTAAACGTGTTATTGTCTCGGATCTACAAGAAGCTAATTTGATCAGTCAATTTTTGAGCGAATATAATAAAATATTCAATCAACAATCTGATCCTGGTAAGGCTTTTCATAGTTAACGGAAGAGTGGTATTGGAAATGAATCCAATGGAAAACCTTGTTATGAATCTTTAAAGATATTTAATGGTTATTTTTCTCGAGGTTATCGCACGAAACAGGCATTGAAAAATTTAAAATGGATGAGTTTCGATAATAAGATTATTCCTGATAGACCTTTGGGGAAATTTTTAGAAAATTTAAAGGGTGAATCTTCTGAGGAATCATCAAAAAAAATATAAAAACTAATACCTTAGAATTCTAAGGTTGTGGCTGTAGATTTTCTTTTTTGTCGATTTTAGTGTTTGCATTCTCCGCCGCTGGATACAGGTGTGCCATTAAAAGTACAATATTTTAGGGGGAATCCGAAGATATAACAATCTCTCTTTGTAAAGGAAGAGAGCTTTTCGTTTGACAAACCACGTAACAATTCTTGCTAATTTCATATCTTGCTAATTTCATAGAAAATTTGACAACCTTAGTGTCTGTCTGTAGATTTGCAAGTGGCATATGGACCCCCTCTATGCAATTACAACCCCCCTAAATGGTGTTTTATGCCCGTTTAGTCTTGAATAAGCACACAGACTTGTTGATTTGTATGGTTACTGAATTATCAGCAAAAGAAAAGTTCGCAGCACTTCAAAGATACAAAACATCTGACTATTTGTAGAATATCCTTCATATACAGTTGAGTGTAAGTTAAATTTCTCAATTTTTTTAAATTTAGTAAATTTTTTGTTCTGCAGCTATAACGACCATTATCTAGGTGGCGCTTGGATTGGGGCGCCAGTTATTTCATAGAAATTTATCGATTGCCAAGTTGCAAACCTAATTACTCAACTTGAAGACTTAAACAAGAATAGCCAAGATCAGAAATCCAATTGGTTGGCTAAATTACTTACCGTTTATAACAAAAAGATATTTTTCATAATTGGCAAGATGATAGAGTAGGATTAGAAATTATGTTAAAAAGTCATTTTTTTGAGGTTGAAATAAAAGTAATCGGCGAGATTGCTCTTTTATCGCAAAACAATTCTCGCTAGAGACGTTTTGAATCCTACCCAAAGACCCGATTTAATCGGGGTGAGAGGATTCGAACCTCCGGCGTCTGCCTCCCGAAGGCAGTGCTCTACCAAGCTGAGCTACACCCCGCAATTCGTTGGACACCCTTTTCCGTTTCACCTAAACTAAGCTCGCCTAATTTTATCTTTTAGAAATTTTAGGGATGAAGTGTAAGAAAACTTGTCTTTCGCAGAGAGTTTACTGGGTGAGTAGCCGTATCGCAAATTGTTAATATTGGCGGCTTACGACGAATTTTGCTAACTCTTCCAAACTGTAGCGAAAAGGAGAAGGGGGTAATTTTTGTAATTGGATTTGTGCTTTTTCAATCTCTTGGACAGCGCATTGTCGGGTATATTCTCGAGCTTTAGTATCAGAGATAATTTGCATAATGGAGGATAGATTCTTCAAGCCTCCTATTTTAATAGCTTCACGAATAAGCTCGACTTCTCGAAGATTAGCTTTTTGTTTGGCATAAATTAATGGTAGTGTCGCTTTTCCTTCTGCTAAATCATCGCCGATATTTTTATCTAACTTAGAAGAATCCTCGCTGTAGTCGAGAAGGTCATCAATAATTTGATAGGCCATTCCCACATGTAAGCCGAAGGAAGCCATGGCCTTTCGTAGGGGCTCATTTTTCGTTCCAATAATTGCGCCAATTTCGGCGGCGGCGGAAAACAATTGGGCTGTTTTGCAGCGAATCACTTCATAATAAGTAGACTCTTCAATGTTAGGGTCGTTTTGATTCATAAGCTGCCAGACTTCTCCTTCCGCAATTTCGTTGGCCGTATTAGCCAATACTTTCATGACGGGAATATTGTTGCGTTTGGCCAAAATCTGGAAAGCACGGGAATAGAGAAAGTCCCCTACCAATACACTCGCGGAATTTCCCCACCTTGCATTAGCGGTTTGTTGGCCGTGACGTTGATTAGATTTATCGATGACATCATCATGCAGCAGAGTAGCAGTATGAATGAATTCAATGACGGTTGCTAATTCGTGATGCTCGGTGTTTTGATCGTAATCACAGGCTCGAGCAGATAGGAGCACGACCAACGGTCGCAAACGTTTCCCTCCACTTCGAATAATATGATGGGTAATCGTTTGTATCAGGGGTATATGAGAGGAAAGCTTGTTAAGAATAAGAGCGTCGACAGCCTCCAGATCCTTTTTTATGGGAAATCGAAGAGATTCCAGAGAAGGAGATATATCTGAAATGATTTCAATGGCTTTCATGTCATTCTATGTTAGGAGGGTGGTGGCAGTTGTGTCAAGCCCAGAATCTTATCCAGAACTATTGGGGCATTGGCATTGTATTTATGGCTTGTCAGGGACTGAAAGATTCCGTAAAATGCATTCTCTTCATTGTTCGATGGGGATTTGCAATGTATGCAATCATTAAAACCGGTGGTAAACAATATTGGGTTACCGAAGGTCAAACATTAAAAATAGAGAAATTAGCTCAAGATATTGGTACTTCTGTGAAGTTTGACGATATATTGCTAATCGGGGAAGGCAATGAGCTACACATTGGATCTCCTCAAGTAAAAGGCGCCCAAGTAACATCGGAAATTGTCCATCAGGGCCGAGTTTCTAAAATTAATATCATCAAATTTAAACGGCGTAAGCATCATATGAAACGTATGGGACATCGACAAGATTTTACTACAGTAAAATTTACTGGTATCAAGTATTATATCAGTCTTGGAGAAAAGAAAAAAGAGGAATTAGAGAATGGCTCATAAGAAAGCGGGTGGTAGCACACGAAACGGTCGTGACTCTAATCCAAAGATGTTGGGTGTAAAACGTTTTGGAGGCGAACGAGTAGTGGCTGGCAATATCGTTATTCGGCAGCGGGGCACCCATTATCACCCGGGAGAAAATGTGGGTATGGGTCGAGATCATACTTTGTATGCCTTAGTTGATGGAAAGGTTCAATTTACGCGTAAAGGAATCAAGCAACGTAATTACGTTTCTATCGAAACTATGGAAGAGGTTTAGTCTTTTCAAGATACCTCACTTGCCAGTCTTTAAGATGTCTCTTCAAGATGGAAGCAATAGTATTCTTTATTTAATTTACTAAATAGCGCTTCTATTGCTAGCATTACATTTTTATTCTCTACTCCACGAGAATTGGTGATGAGGGTAATTGCAATCATAAAATTTGTAGATGAAGTATTCGTGCAGGTAAAAGGCGGAAATGGTGGATACGGCTGCTTAAGTTTTCGTCGAGAGAAGTTTATTCCCCGAGGGGGGCCTGATGGTGGTGATGGTGGACAGGGTGGGAGCGTTTATTTTATTGCCGATAAATCTGTTAATACCTTAGTAGAATTTTGGTATCAACCATTATTACGAGCACAAAATGGCCAACCGGGCATGGGCAAGCTTCGTAGTGGAAAAAAGGGGGAAGACTTGGTAGTGTTTGTCCCCTTAGGGACTAGGGTTTATGACAAAGAAACGGAAGAACTGATTGGCGATTTAATGCAGGAAGGCCAGAAGCTCTGTGTGGCTCAAGGAGGACGGTATGGTTTAGGGAATGCTCATTTTAAGAGCAGCACGAATCGAACCTCGCGGAAAACAACTTCCGGCGAAGAGGGTGAAAAACGCCAATTAAAATTAGAATTGAAATTATTAGCTGACGTGGGTTTATTAGGCTTGCCTAACGCAGGAAAATCCAGCTTCATCCGCGCGGTTTCAAAGGCTACCCCCAAAATTGCCGACTATCCGTTCACCACTCTTTACCCTCATCTCGGGGTAGTGTGGATTGGAGAATATCAAAGCTTTGTCATTGCGGACATACCCGGTATTATTGAAGGGGCCACCGCGGGAGCAGGACTGGGTATCCAATTTTTAAGGCATCTCGAACGAACTCAAATTCTATTACATATCGTCGATACAGATCCGGTAAAGGGACTGGATTCCGTGGTTCAAGCTGTGAAAGCAATTGCAGATGAACTTAAAGGATTTAGCAGACAGCTTTTAGAAAAACCAAGGTGGTTAATATTTAACAAAACGGATTTATTGCCTCCAGAGGAGATTGAGCCGTGTTGCAACGCAGTTATTAAGGAACTTAATTGGGATGGACCAGTCTATAAAATTTCAGCACTCAAACACGAAGGGACTCAGAAGCTATGCTACGATTTGATGGAATTTATTGAAAAGAAAAATCGGGGCGAGGTGGAGGCTTAAACCTAATCTTTCTTATTTTAGATCATTCTAATTTAGTATTTTAACGCTTTTAATTTTTGGTTTAATCGGCTTTTCAAGCGAGCTGCTTTATTTGGATGGATAATGCGTTTGCCCGCGGCCTTATCAAGTAATTGGACAGCCTGTTGGAAAGCACTTTGTGCAGCAGAATGATCATTGGCTTGGAGGCTTTTTAATGTTTTTTTCACGACCGTTCGAACGGCCGAACGTTGACTTGCATTGTGTAGTTGTCGCTTCTGATTTTGTCGCGTACGCTTTTTTGCTTGGGGAGTGTTAGCCACGGGAATATCTTTCCAAAATCTTTTATCTGAGCACAACAATATGCCGTTTTGCGCGGCGTTTGTCAATAGAATAAGCCTGCGATATCCTTACCACCTTGCTCTCAATAACAGAAGTGCTCTATGAGCCGTAAGTTATTCAAATCCACATTGATTGTTTCTAATATGACACTCATTTCCCGTTTGGTGGGATTTGCGCGAGATGTGGTGCTTGCTGTGATTTTTGGCGCTGGACCTGCGTTTGATGCCTTTGTAGTTGCATTCAAAATCCCTAATTTCATGCGCCGATTATTTGGTGAAGGGGCTTTTGCTCAGGCTTTTGTGCCGGTATTGGCGGAATATCGAACCTATCGCTCGCAGAAAGAAGTCCATCAATTTATCAATGCAATTGCTGGAAGTTTAGGTATGGCTTTGCTGGTCATTGTGGTACTTGCTGAAATTATTGCTCCCTTGGTGATTATGGTATTCGTGCCGGGATTCGTGCGCGATCCTGTTCGCCTGACTTACGCTACCCACATGTTGCGAATTACCTCTCCCTATTTATTATTAATTGCTTTAACTGCCTTTTCCGGAGCTACATTAAATACGTTCAACCGATTTGCCGTACCGGCATTTACTCCTGTGTTATTAAACATTGCCATGATTGCGGTAGCATGGTTGTGGGCGCCTCATGTCTCAACCCCCATTTACGTTTTAGCTTGGGGGTACTAATCGGGGGTCTTTTACAATTAGCTACCCAACTCCCTTTTTTATATCGTTTAGGATTTCTTCCTATCCCTAAATGGCGGTGGTGTGATCCCGGAGTAATTCGGGTTCTAAAATTGATGGTACCGGCATTGTTTGGTGTTTCTGTCGCTCAAATTAGTTTATTAATCGATAATTTTTTCGCCTCCTTTTTAGCCGCTGGGAGTATTTCGTGGTTGTATTATTCCGATCGATTAACGTATTTGCCCCTGGGGGTTATTGGCGTTGCCTTAGCGACTGTAGTGCTGCCCAATTTGTCACGCCATCATAGTTCACAGTCTGCAAACGCTTATTCCGCTACGCTCGATTGGGCTTTGAGAATGGCAATATTAATTGGTATTCCTGCTGCTGTAGCTTTATTTATTTTAGCTGGCCCTTTGTTAGCGACATTGATTTACCACGGTGCTTTTACGGCACACGATGTTCTTATGACTCGAAAAAGTCTGTGGGTATTTTCGATAGGTTTGCCGGGATTCATGCTCGTTAAAATTTTGGCATCTGCTTTTTATTCCCGCCAGAATATAAAAACTCCTGTAAAAATTGCGGCAACTGCGATGGGTGCTAATCTTATTTTAAACGTATTACTTATCCATCCTCTTGCCCATGCGGGGCTGGCTTTAGCCACCTCGTTAGCCTCTGCTTTTAATGCAGGCCTTCTTTTATATTTTTTATTGCGGCGTTCGATTTATAGACCCGCTCCAAACTGGTCAAAATTAATTTTCCGATTAGTAGTGGCTAATTTTGTAATGGGTTTTGTCATTGTTTGGTTTTCTGGGAATATTGGGCGATGGTTGGTTTGGTCTGTGGAAGAACGGATTTGGCATTTGCTAATTGTTATTTTGTTAGGATTTTTTACTTATTTAGTGACGTTGTGGATTTTAGGACTAAAACTTTCTGATCTACGATCTCCGGTTGTGATTGATTAACATCATGGAATTAATACGTGGTAAATACGCTTTTAAAAAAAAATAGGTGGTTGCGTTGTCACACTAGGAAATTTTGATGGGATGCATTTGGGTCATCAATCACTTCTTACAAAATTAAAATCCTTAGGACAGAAATTAAATTTACCCACGGCAGTTATTATTTTTGAACCTCAACCTAAAGAATTTTTTGCGAAAATCCAATCGGATTCGCGATTGATGCGATTTCGGGAAAAATGGATGGCATTTCAAGAATGGGAAATCAATTTCCTTGTATGCTTTCGCTTTAATCAAGTCTTAGCAAATCTACCCCCTGAAAACTTTGTTAAAGAAATTTTGGTGGATCAACTAGAAGTGGAAGCCCTTGTTGTGGGAGACGACTGTCGATTTGGTGTTAAACGCGCGGGCGATTATCAGCTACTTAAAAAATTAGGGAAACATTATGGTTTTGAAGCCATAGAAATGGCGTCCGTTCTTTATGAAGAACAACGAATTAGCAGCACTCGAATACGTCATGCGTTGGAAAAGGGAAATATGGATTTGGCACGGAATTTGTTGGGTCATCCTTATTGGCTTTGTGGTAAAGTCATTGCTGGGGAAAAACGCGGACGTGTATTAGGGTTTCCGACAGCTAATATTGATTTGCATAGAGTCAAAGTGCCATTGACAGGTATTTTTGTAATCCGGGCTTATTTAGAGGAGAAAGTCTTTCAAGGGGTCGCCAGTTTAGGAGTACGTCCTACTTTTGGAGGAACCCGGATGTTATTAGAATTGTATCTGTTTAATTTCTCTCGCGATATCTATGGTAACTATTTGCGAATCGAGTTTTTACATAAATTGCGATCTGAAGAGCGTTTTCCGTCGGTGGATGCTTTAGTGAAGCAAATGCATCAAGACGTATCAGAGGCAAAAAATTATTTTTCAAATGAATGATTCTATCTGCCAGTTATGACTTCGCCTGGAGGCCTGCTCATTTTGATGAATGACGAAAGTGAAATGATCCAGTATGATATTTTCCATTAAAAACTGACAGGAGTGAAACGGATGAAATCTTTTCTTAGGTTATTGATTATGATTGTTGTGGCAATGGTATTGGCGGCTTGCGATCGGAATACTATAAAGGGAAGCGGCACGATTATATTGCTCAGGCTTGTGAAATGTGCCTTCGTTTGAATATATTCGCGCCACGTGGGAATTGTAACAAGTGGTAGTAAAAACCAACGAGATAATATTCGACCTTAATAATATTCAACCTTATATTATTACGAGTATAAAAGACGATACTTTAGAAATTTCACCTAAAAATGGTTATCAATTGATTCCCACCCATCCAATTATAGTAGAAATTAGCATGAAGAAAATGGAAAATTTGGGTACTGCTAGTACCATACAAGTAAATGCTACGTCTATTGATAGCGATAGTTTGGGTGTTCATGTTAGTGGCAGCAGCCAATTATTTTTAGAAGGGGAGGTAGATAAAGCATCAATTAACATTGTGAGACAAGCGAGTGTGTGTTGATGCGCGTCGTTTGATTACGGAAACGATGGATTTATATTTGGAAGGATCAGCTTGGTTTGCAGTTCATGTTAATCGGAAATTGAATGTTCGTGTTGCGGGCAACGGTGAAGTCGTTTATTTTGGTAATCTTGCGCTCTTAAATCAATATATCTTTGGCAAAGGTAAAGTGGAAAAAGGCATCTCTGAGAATGACTGATTACAAAGACACCTTAAATCTTCTACAAACTGACTTTCCCATGCGAGCTAATTTACCTCATCGGGAGCCAGAAATATTAGCGCGCTGGCAAGAATTGGATCTTTACCAAAAAATTCGTGAAACCTGTAACGGTCGGCCGAAATTTATTTTGCATGACGGCCCCCCTACGCCAACGGTCGTGCTCATTTAGGAACTGCTTTTAATAAAATTCTCAAAGATATTGTTGTGAAATCAAAAACATTGAGCGGATTCGACTCTCCTTTTGTACCCGGTTGGGATTGTCATGGTTTGCCAATTGAACTGAACGTTGAAAAAAATATGGGTAAAGAAAACTTATCTGCAAATGAGTTTCGCCAGGCTTGTCGTGATTATGCAGCCTCGCAAATAGAGTTACAGCGAGAAGATTTTAAACGGTTGGGAGTAATTGGAGATTGGCAAAATCCATATTTGACTATGGATTTTCATTATGAAGCAGATACAGTTCGCGCATTGTCTAAAATCGTGGCGAACGACCATTTGCTTCGGGGACAAAAACCAGTCCATTGGTGTATAGCTTGTAGTTCTGCATTGGCTGAAGCGGAAGTGGAATATCGCGATAAAGCGTCGCCTTCCATTGATGTGGCTTTTGAAGCGGTTGATTATGAAGAGGTGCGTCGGCGTTTTGGAGTTAAAAATCAAAAGACCCTGGTAATAATACCCATCTGGACCACGACACCTTGGACATTGTCGGCTAATGAAGCGATCAGTGTTCATTCTGATTTGTATTACGCCCTGGTAAAAAGTGAATTGCGTGGCCAACCCACTTATCTGGTGGTAGCTAAAGATTTAGTCGACAAGACGATGCAACGTTATCGTATTGACGATTATGAAGTGCATGGCAATTTAAAAGGTGAAAAGTTAGAAGGCATCCAGTTACAACATCCGTTTCTTGATCGAATTGTGCCGATTATTCTGGGCGAACACGTTACTACCGAGATGGGAACTGGAAATGTCCACACTGCGCCTGCACATGGATTGGAGGATTATTTTGTTGCAGAAAAATATAATTTGCCAATCGATAATCCCGTCGATGCGCGCGGTCGTTTCGTTGAAGGAACGTTTTTGGTTGGTGGACAATCCGTCTTTAAAGCGAATGAGCCTATCATTGTTTTGTTAGCGGATAGTGGACATTTATTGCATACCGAAACTATTCAACATAGTTATCCGCATTGTTGGCGCCATAAAACCCCCTTAATTTTTCGGACAACCCCGCAATGGTTTATTGGTATGGACAAAAAAGGATTGCGTAATCTCGCATTAGTAGAGATTGAAAAAGTAAAATGGGTTCCTATTTGGGGTCAAGCGCGTATTGGAAAGATGATTGCCGATCGCCCCGATTGGTGTATTTCGCGGCAACGGTTATGGGGAATTCCAATTCCTTTGTTTATAGAAAAACAATCAGGAGATTTGCATCGCAACACGCCTGCTTTAATGGAAAAGGTGGCACAATTAATTGAAAAAAATAGTGTCGATGCTTGGTTTGATTTAGAGCCAAAAACATTATTAGGTGATGAAGCTGAACTCTACGAGAAAGTAACGGATGTGTTGGATGTATGGTTTGACTCCGGCGTAACTCATTTTGGTGTTTTGGAAGAGCGACCGGAACTACATGTACCTGCTGAACTTTATTTAGAAGGTTCAGATCAGCATCGAGGCTGGTTTCAATCATCTTTATTGACTGCTTTGGCCATTCGAAATAAAGCACCTTACAAAGTCGTATTGACATATGGTTTTGTGGTTGACAGTCAAGGCAGAAAGATGTCCAAATCTCTGGGCAATGTTATTTTACCTGCTGATGTAGTAAAAAATTTAGGCGCTGATGTGCTGCGATTATGGGCTGCTTCTATGGATTATACTGCTGAAGTGAATGTATCCGATGAAATTTTAAAACGCGCTTCAGATGCTTATCGACGAATTCGCAATACCGCACGATTTTTATTATCAAATTTATATGATTTTAATCCGAGAAAAGACTCTGTCGCGACAGAACAATTAGTTGCATTGGATCGATGGGCTATCGTTGTGACCGAGCGTTTACAGGAAAAAATCATAACCGCTTACGATCACTATCGGTTTCCTGCAATTTATCAAGCAATTCATAATTTTTGTACTGTTGAGATGGGCAGTTTTTATTTGGATATTCTGAAAGATCGTCTATATACCAGTAAAAAAACAGGCTTAGCTAGACGCTCGGCACAAACGGCGTTATATTATATTGCAGAGGCTTTTGTATGCTGGATTGCTCCTATTACCAGCTTCACTGCGGATGAAATTTGGCAATTTATGCCGAGTGATCGCGAAGCATCTGTCTTCTTAACGCAATGGTTTTCGGATTTTCCGGCAATTAAACTGCGTGAAGAAGAGGATCAGGAGTGGCAGATGCTGTTGCAAGTTCGCGATGAGGTTAATAAAGCTTTAGAAAGCTACCGTAATGAGGGCAAGATTGGATCTGCGTTGGCAGCGGAAATTTTATTGTATGCCGATGAAAATTTGTATCCGATTCTTGCCAAGTTGGGTAATGAATTACGTTTTGTATTAATTACCTCCGAAGCAAAAGTTTTCCCGATCAAAGAAAAAACCAAAGAAGCCTTCAGTACGAATCTTCCCGAGTTAGTTTTAGAAATTCGCATTTCTGAATTCGAAAAATGTGTTCGTTGTTGGCAACGTCAGTCCAGTGTGGGTCAAATTGAGGAACATCCCGATTTGTGTGAGCGCTGTGTGAGCAATGCCTTTGGAGATGGGGAAGAACGGCGATTCGCCTGATAAAAAAACGTTAACTTTGCCGATCCAAGAATTTCATTGGAAAAATAGTGAGTTTAAAAAAGTGAAAATGACTTCGAAAAAAAAAGCATTACCTTGGTTAAGGTTGAGTGTTTTTATTATTGCGGTAGATCAATGGACGAAATACTTAATAGTTCATCATTTGGCATTTGGCCGGCCCATTAAAATTTTTCTTTGGTTGAATTTAGCATTGAATTACAATATCGGCGCTGCCTTTAGTTTTTTGGGTACTGAGGAGGGTGGATGGCAGATTTATCTTTTCGCCCTAATTTCGTTGATAGTTAGCGTATTTCTTATCATATGGCTAAGCCGCATACAGCGTTCTGATAAGTGGAAGGCTGTTGGTCTTTCATTGGTTGTTGGCGGTGCATTGGGTAATTTTATTGATCGAGTTCGCTTAGGGTATGTGATTGATTTTATCGATTTCCATATTAAGGACTGGCACTATGCCACCTTCAATATCGCTGACAGTGCTATTTGCGTAGGAGTCTTTTTATTGATAATAGCAACGATTTTCGAGCGGCGGTCATCATAACAGCTTACCAAAAAGCCGCTTTCCTCGCGCCTCGATGTCCTGTCTCATCTAACCAGAGAGATTGCCGCAAAGGTCTTTATTTTTGATGTCCTTGCGGAATGGCTTTAATTGAATAACTTTCGTCAGTGAGATGAGTGAGTTAGAAATGATAACTTTTGGACTCATGTCCGATTTCTAGTTCAGGGAGCTTAGCACCTCGGTAGGAAGTATGCTGATTATAAAAGGCTTCGAGGTCGACTCGTCATTTCCATTAGCTCAATTTCAGTCGCATAGGGGTGAGAAGTGAAAACGTGATAATAGTAGGAAGGGTAGGCGATAACGTCTAAAATCATTAGGATGGCCCATAGCTACTATAAGTTCCAATAAACTAAATCCTTACATATCCATATCCTTACATATCCATGCTTCATTGTGAATGAATGGGGGTAAAATCCACTACCGTGGCCGCGTGTGGCGCTCACATTTCCTTGAACTATCCAAGAGGAGGGGGACCCCGGGGGTGTGTGCTATAGTAGAGTTTAGAAAGAAACCTTCTAAGGCCCTTGATGACTTGTTATTTTATCAAAAATCGTTATTATTTCTAGTCTTAAAGACCTTTGTGGGCCGTTAGCTCAGCTGGTAGAGCAGCGGACTTTTAATCCGTTGGTCATAGGTTCAAATCCTATACGGCCCAATAATAAAAGTGGGCTTGTCCTGATTATTGGAAGATTCATTCTGAGAAGAAATAATTGAATTAGCCTCAGAAAAAATAATATTTTAACTTTATTGACGAGCTAGTTTGTGTATGAGGCTATTCTTCTGAGGAAGTTTTCTTAGAATTCGTCGTAAAAAATTTCATCCTCTTCCGATTCATCGTAGGTAGAGAAAAAATGAGGGAATCGAGATTGTAAAAATCCCTTCAAAAGCCCAACCCCATGCTTAGTAAAAAAGCATTCCCGAAAAGTGAAAGTTCTAGAATGATTTGCTATCGCCGACAGAAATTCTGACCAAAAGAAATAATGAGAAAGGGAAGCGAAGAAGGATATTTTTAGGGATAAAAAATTTTCCGGACGGGGTCTTTTATTAATTTTAAAATAACTTAATTTGCCTGAAATGACCAATTGGTTATATTGGCGACGTGTTACCTTCAATAAGTTCATGCCATTCTCCAGAAGAAATATTTTTAAGGGTTATTCGCTTTTCTTCAATTGCGTCCCTCGATAATCGCTTTAAATTCTTCTTTGACGTCGCTTTACTGTTTCTTGCGACTTAATTTTGGAAAATGTAAATAAGTAGTAAATCTAGTATTAAATAATTCATTTAGATCTATCGCTACACCTTTGACTTTTTCTAGACTATCTAAATGTTTTTGAGATTTTAACGCACTTTCTAAGACCATAACAGCAAGTTCTATTTCTTTTTCTGAAGCAATCAGAGATATCAAGCAATTTAAAATGGGGGATTAATGAGGGCGGTGATGCGTTCTTCTTCTTCAAAAGTATAGGGTATAAAAACTTCCTTATCTTTTATTATATTATATATGCTGAAAATAATGCCTAAACAATTAGCATAGCACCTGGTTTTCACCAAAGGCTGAACCATTCCTATCAACGTGATCGTAGACTCATGGGTATTCAACTAAAACTTGCGATGACAATAAAAACATATAAAATCAATTCACAATGCAAGACACTAACAGTTAACATTAAAAAATAGTTAATATTTCTTAGAAAAATTATTTTCTTACGGTACCTTATAACAAGAGGATATTCAGCTTTGTACATTTGGGCCGAAATTAAACGAGATTATGGATGAGTTGGTAGGCTATCAATTATAAGATTAGTTATAAAAGACGCTAATGTTATTACCCTCAGCGAGAAAGTGATTCATTCGGTATTGATGTACATGGAGAATCTATCAGACGTTCGTGCAAGGTATGGTTTTTCAAATCTCCTTCAAAGAATTTGAGGCTGCTGATCGATATGAAGTTGCGGGATTATAAACGAATTTGCGTTAATTTTCGTTCAGGAACTCCTGCCTGGGTTTATGTCAGCGTCAGTAAGTAGTGAAGAATAGCACTCTTGAAAAATTTCTTACAGGCTAAAAATTTAGCTCGGCCAAGTTGGTGCACTCTTTATAATCGTCTATCAAATATTCGTCTATCAAATATTCAAGAATAAAAATCATGTCATTACCTAAGTTTAAATTAGAAGAATACTTTTCAAAATATGAGTTTGTTGCTCATTATATGATGTGATCATCAGATTCAGAATCTCATAGGCTTACTAATCTTTTAGCAATGGCAGACAAGGAGTGTTCAAACTTATGAGATAAATTGAATTTAGGTTACACCGAAATCTACGATCTGCCTTTATTGCGAGAAAAAATTAGAAAATTATATAAAACTAAGAATCATATTTTAGTTTTTTCTGTGACAGAAGAAGCGATTTATGTAGCAATACGTGCGCTCTTTAAAGCCGAAAACCAAGTTATTTTAATGACGCCTTGTTATCAATCTCTTAAGAAAATTCTCAAATTGATTGGGGCCAAGTAATTGAATTTAAATTAGATTGGAAAAACAATGGTTTTGGTCCTTCAATTTAGAAAAATTTGAATAGATGATGACGGATCATATTAAATTAGTCATTATTAACTTCCCGCATAATCTGACTGCTATTTAACTAACCCAATCGATCTTCAATGAAATTATCAGTATTATAATAAAACGACATAAGGCTCTTCTATTTAGTGATGAGTTTTATCGACTTTCTGAATACGATTTAGCCGATCGTTTGCCAGCCGTCATTGATTGTTACGAGTATGAGAATGCTTTAAGCTTGGGGCGTTATGTCTAAGACTTTTGGACGGACTGCCTGGGTGACGCATTGGTTGGCTGGCTTCATCAAACAAATCATTAATCAGTGAACTTGCTTCTTATAAAAATTATACAACTATCTCTAGCAGCGCCCCGAGCGAAATTTTGGCGTTGGATTGCCTTAAGAAATAAGGAAGCCACCATTAATCGTAATGAAGAAGGAGTCATCTTCCTCCCAGGAATACTTTTCGATAATTCAAATAACCACTTTCGATTGTGCTTTGGTTGACTTAATTTACCCGAAGCACTTGAAAGAGTGGAACGCTTTATGAAGGAATTTATTTAATCTCTATCCCGGTCCAGCAATACCTAACGTCGTCAATAAAGACTGTTGTGATGAGTAACACCCTATAAAGCACGTCATCCTCCGAGCGCGTATGAAAAAGTTATTTTATTCGGTGTTTAATTTTGGGATATCCCTCGTAGGACTCGGGATGACGTGTTTACACCGCACCGCGGACATACTTCAAAAAATTACAATGACCTATTCGTGCTTTCTCGGTTTTTCTTTTGATTTCCTGAATTTCTGAGATTTTAGGTGAACCAATGCTCAAAAAAAAATGTTTCCAGCCGATTAAAAACTATTTTTGAATTCGAGATGACATCTTTTCCTCATCATCTTCATCTCCAGGGGTTGAGTTTACATGACTGGGTAAGCTTGCCAACCCACTGGATAGAAATCTTAATCCAAGCTTAGGAGACTGAGCTGCTGGAATGTCGATAAGTTGGCCTTTTAGCTCTTATGACTTTGGGATACCAGCGGCAAAGTTTCTTATTCTTTGCAGTAGTTCTTCTTGGACTTCTAGTAAAATCGGAATAATACGTTTCATCGCTCATTGCTCATTATTTCTTGAAACTGATTAGGAGTTACATGTCTCTCTAAGCTTTCAACAAGCAAGTCAGGATGTTGAGAGAGCAGCTCGTGTTTTGGTTTCATTAGAAACATATTGATCCGTTAACCAGGTGATCTCTCATCGGCTCCATATCCAATAATTGCCTTGCTGTTTCACGATCACGTCTGAGTCTGTCGTTGAATATTCGAAGACAAAAAAACACTGGCGGTGGGATGTTCTAATTATCGAGCTAATTCAAAGCAAAAAATAGCGAGGCTGATATCACTAAACACTGCCTTAGAACCTTGAACACTACCTTAGGTTCGAATCGGTAAGTTGTTCTGAAAAAATTTCTCCTAATATCCCTTTCTTCGCGACTTATTTCTGGTTTACCAATCGTGGCCCCATATTTTTATTAAAATAGGGGTTAATACACTCCCAATCTTAACAAATTATTATCCCTCAAACCCCCGTTATTTTATCCTCTTAGTAGTATAAAAAATATCAAAATAATCTATTAATTATAAATAATAAAGTTTTAAAAGTACTTCTATACTTAAGAAAGTATTTTTTGAGTTATATATTTATGAAAAATTTACAATCTTATTTACAATCTTATTGGCTAATGGTGTTATTAGCAGGACTTTTTGTTGTGTTTACTCCTGTATTGGTTGATTAGA
Source organism: Coxiella-like endosymbiont (assembly GCF_030643785.1). Taxonomy (NCBI): domain Bacteria; kingdom Pseudomonadati; phylum Pseudomonadota; class Gammaproteobacteria; order Legionellales; family Coxiellaceae; species Coxiella-like endosymbiont. The sequence goes on from NZ_CP094378.1 coordinate 732,980, forward strand.
TCTAAAATAGACATTCAAAACAATTCTCCGCAGACTATGTATATGGATTCTTCTTGTGGTGGTATCCCAGCACAAACTATACGGGGCAATGGGGGAAGAGCTTCTTTTCAAGTTCCCTTGATCCTACGTAAAATAAAAGTTGCACTTTGTTTATCCACCTTTCTGTGTAAGTTATATAATTTATTTAGAATATGATGCTTCTCTAAAAACCCTTTACGGATGAAGGAATCTGCGAACAGCTTATAGGTGGTTTTCATGCTAGCTCAGCGTCAACTAAACACTTCTTTAAAGCCATTCCCCCCAAACCAGGAGGGGGTTAGCTTCTTTCTCTAAATAAGGCGAGGCGACGGGCTAAAGAGTGTAGCAACAAGAGTAATTATTTCTGAGTTTTTGATTAGAGTAAGTGGATTTTTGTGAATTAAAATTCTGAAATGGTGTTGGTTATTGTAATCATACTCGGGTGCTTGCAGATAAACACCGAGAATATCTTTGCAAAGATAAAGGCTTTGTGAAAAATAATTTTCTCTTTTTAAAATCATCTGACTTAGTAATTTTTCTACGCGAGGGCTCATCCGACTGGTTCCAGGTGAAACGATGCGCATTGCGCTGGTGATGCGAATGCCAATAGGAAGTTTAATGTGTGATTTTGGTGATTTTCCGATAGGAATGACTGTGCGAAAGGATAGAGTAGGAGTAACGGTTAGCGATGGAAAGTGAAGAGTTAAAATTTTATTTTTTAATATTAAACGCTTAAATTTATTCAATTCATTTCTATATTGCCAAGGGTAGATGGGGTAATAGCCAATAATATTTTTGAGTAAATGTGTATTGATTATTTCATCATTATTTAAACTTTCGTGATGAGCACATGACTTATGTAATGCAATAAAAAAATGTCATAACAGCCATTAAATTCAGGCCAATATTTGAGACTCTCTTCATAAAAGAGCCATGATTTATTTTTAGGTGCTGGGTGGTCCGAGTGACCGATGGCACCTAATTGTTCTAGAAAAATAAAATGATCAAAGTTAGATGTGTTAGCTTCCAGCAATTCCCCAGAAACTCTTGTGATTAGACACTTTAATAGCCTCCTCTCCCGATCAATTTTAGACGGCATTTCTCTCGATAAGCGAGGTGTAAAGCAGTATTATCGATACTATCTAGGAATTTGGTGCAAAATAAATTCCAATCTGAAGGAGTAATATTTAATTCTTTAATCATTAAAGGGAAAATAGTTTTAAGGAAATGCTTAGGATTTAAATAAGATTCTCGAGCAATGTCTTTTGACAATATTTTTCTTTTCAACAGAGAACTAGTAACCTATTCTGATTTTTATTAGTGGCTTTAACCAGATATATTTGCATTTCTTCCAAAGAAATATAACGAGATAACGAGGATTATTGAAATGTTGACACAGATCTTGCCGAAGTCGTTTAGATGTTATCGCAAGGTGACATAAAAGAACCCTCTTATAAACTTTTCCTTAATACTAATAATAGTCCTTGTAACACTAAATCAGGAATAGTAAGTGTAAATATATTTTCATTTTCAAAGAGGTGGGCAAATCCTCCTGTGCAGATCAGCATCAGATCTTTGTTTTTAAAACACATCGGTTTTGTATTCGTTGGATGATCTCTCTGATAGCTCCCAAGTTCCCATAGAATAAGCCATCTTGGATATTTGCTATGGTCGTTTGACCCAAAATATTTTCTGGTTGAACAATAGGGACTGGAGGTAACTTTGCGGTATTTTCATTGAGTGCTTTTATGGCCAAGCCGATGCTTGCGGGTATAATTCCAGCTAAATAATTCCTTCGCAAGAAAGAATGTCAAAAGTGGTAGCTGTTGTCCCAAATCAATAAAATAATAATAATAATAATATCATTATGAATATCATTGTGAGGAAATTGATGACTAGCAGTTACGGAATTCGTAATGCGATTCACTCCAATTTCCTGAGGATTTTTATAGTTTAATTTTAATAGTTTAATTTTAATCCAGTTTTAACTCTGGGCTTTAAAAAAAGAGGGGGACTACTGATTCTCTCAACACCGATTTTAAAAAAAACGCCTAATTAGTCTGAATTGCAAGTGGCTGTGCTCGGATAACGAAAATGAAGGATCAGGTTCTTTTTGGAATACTCCGCCATAAAGATGATTATTCCCTACATCCAGGCACAGGATCATTTGGATTATCCTCTTTTTTTCATATCTACTAATTTGGTGGGGGTCGATTAATACAGGAGATAAAATATAAACACTTGATTCCCGATTTCGCTTTTTCGAGCAGTGGGCCCGTTTAAAGCGATGATACCGCTATGGCGTTCGTTAGGAATAACATATGTTTTAAAGCGTTCACCATCATTGAGGTTTACCACATGCACCTGTTCATTAACGATGAAATGAGCCTGTTCCATAATAGATTAGTTAATATATTCCTTACATAAAAATCCTTACATAAAAAAGTTCTTTTTGAGTGATAGTGGGTGGCGTAGGATATTTTAGATTTTAAAATTGTAATTAGCATAAGGTTATTTTCCTTCTGAAAGAGGAATATTATCAATCAATCGGATATCGCCAATGTGAATTGCTATAAACCGCCGTCCTTCATAGTCTTCAATGTAATCGACAGTTATTCCTTTTTGAATTAATGCATTTTTAATTTGATCACAGGAAAGGGACGAGTGGAAAATTTTAGAAAAGTATGTTGCTAATTGAAATTGTTCTTTTGTCAAACGGTTATTCCGTGAGCTTAAAGGCAAACCAAATTCGGTGCGAACAGTCTCACATCCCACAACTTCAGTCTCTAGGAAGAAGGCCGCAGCCAACCCTTTTATGAGCTGCAATTGCTGATAATCTTTTTCGCCAAAATAACTGCGAGTTGGTCTTACCAGAAGTAACAATTTCATCACAATCGTTAAAACTCCATCGAAATGACCCGGACGAAACATCGCTTCTTGATATGGTGGAGTAGTGTTAATTATTTTATAAGCGAAATTGTCAGGATACAGGTCCTTATAAGAGGGTATTAAAATGTAATCGACGCCACAGTTTTTGGCTAACGAAATGTCTTGGTCTACCGAGTGAGGATAACTTTTAAAATCATTACGGTCATTGAATTGGGTAGGGTTAACAAACAAACTTAAAATGGTTAACTCATTTTCCTGTTTTGATCGTTGTAATAAGCTTGCATGTCCGGCGTGCAGGTTTCCCATAGTTGGTATAAAGCCGATAGTATCTTTTGGTAAAGTTTTTCGGATTGATACCCACTCAGCCATTCTATTAATTATTTCAAGCATAAGTTATTTTTTCTTAATAGCAGTGTTCTTCAATATTAGGAAAAGTAGAGGTTTTCACTTCTTGATTGAAATCATTTAATGCATCTTTAATGAGCTCAAAGCCATCTAAGAATTTTTTCAAATATTTAGGTTTGAATTGATTATTCATGCCTAATAGATCTTGTAATACGAGAACTTGCCCTGAAGTATAAGGGCCCGCCCCAATACCGATTGTTGGAATGGCAATAGAATTTGTTATGTCTTTGGCTAAATTGGTAGGTATACATTCCAATACGAGAGCAAAACAGCCAGAATTTGCTAGTGCTTCAGCATCCTTTTTTAATTTATCAGCCGCCGATTGATTTTTACCTTGAACTTTAAAACCACTGATAGCATGGATGGATTGAGGGGTCAGCCCGAGATGCCCCATAACGGGGATGCCTGATTTTACGACGTGGCGGATTAATTTTAAATTGCCGTCGGCGCCTTCTAGTTTAATAGCGTTGGCTCCTGCTTGCATGAGCTTTTCGATGGCTGTCATACTAGTAGTTAAATCTTTACGATAGGAGCAAAAAGGCATATCCCCAATGAGAAATTTATTAGAGGCGCCTTTCGTCACAGCTTGGATGTGTTGCACCATTATGCCTACAGTTGCTGGGAGAGTGGTTGAATGACCATACATGACCATAGCGAGACTGTCCCCTACTAAAATACAGTCGACTTGGCTCTGTGAAATAATATAAGCGGACCAATGATCGTAGCAAGTTACCATACTAATTTTTTTATTATTTTCTTTCATGAATTGAAAATCATAGGTATTCATTGGCCTTCACCGAAAATGAAAGGAATAGGGAAATAAGTTCAGAAAATAGAGTGATTTTTTTAGAGGTACCTGTTGCATTGGATCAAGTCCGTATTAAGGTTTTAAAGAGAATAAACTTAAGGGAAAAAAACGCAAGGGAATTAGCAAATGTCGTAAGCTTTTAGTGATCTGCGCTTTAACCAACGAAGGACGATGGTTCAAGAATTTGACAGCAAGAAGTAAGGTCATAGCGCTGAAAAATGCAATGATTCAAAAACGTTAACCGAAAGCGATTACCTCCTCCGATAGATTCTAAATTAAGATATTAAATTATAAGATATTAAATTATGCCACTTAAAATTATGCCATTTAATATAGATAATTAACCATAGACTGGATTTAAACTAAATTTCTCGAAGCGATCGCCATTTAAGTTTTTGAAAAAATATAAAAAAGACAATCCCAATTAGAATGGCAATAAATAATTTTTTTATGCTTTGCTTGCTATCCACAAAATTAATCATGCTTTACTGCCACCCAGAAAGGGGCAAAAATAAAAAAAGTCCTACTAAAAATTTAATGCAATACACTAAATAGGAATTGATTTTTTATTGAAGGGGAAATATTGGTGTTTACTCGTTCCATAGACGTTACATAAACGACGTTACATAAACCAGCCACTTTCCAAAGATGAAACCACAGTGTTAGCATAAATCAGACATGCGAGCCAACCCAAACCCAATAGAGCAGCCATATACCCCGAAAAAGGACCAACATTGTCCCCATGGTAAGTCAATTTTGCCCACCCAGTAAATTAAGGAAGAAAACTATGAAGACCCCAATGAACACCACTTGAACGAGAGAGTAATAGCGTCATTAGAATTTTCAGTTTCTGCTGCTAGTTCGACGTCATGATGGAACCCAGTAAAAGCAAAGGCAATCCCACCCATCGCAACCGCATTAACAATGCCATGCCATATCAGCGGAGCAAATCCTTCATAGAGGTAAAAATTTTGGGTATGAAAATTCACTGATAATAGTTTGATAGCAATGAGAATTATGATCCTAATTAATTATGATCCTAATTTTAAAAGCAGTCATTAACATATTCGAACGGACTAAATGACAAACACTTGTGCGATATTCAACTAACATAAGAAAACCATTAATCTAGGGTGGCCCAAATAGCCCTATGTGCGTAAGGCCATGTTGGTTGCCTTAGGGATGATCGGTGAGGCTCAGGAAAAAATACTGCTATATTGCAAAATGGCTTGAACTTCAATTGGTGGCATTGTGACTCACGAAAGCCAGGCAATCCAACTACCAGGCAATCCAACTAATTAACAAAACTCGTAGTCATTCCATGGCTGTACTGAGGAATTTGTGCTACTCCCTCCCGCTACGGGAAACATGGTAGAGAATTCTGCAAACGTAAAAGTGATGATTAACACCATGGCCCCCCGGGGGCCCCCGCCTATCAACCATGAAATAAGTGCTGCAGGTCCTGCGGTTTGTGCTGCATAATAAGGCCCGAACAACCAAGCGGATCTAATCATTCATTAATTGAAATAAGAAATATGAATAGTAGTAGTGTAATAGTAATGTAGTAGTAGTAGTAAGTAGTGGACTAAAAGTTTATTTCAATTTCATTGTACATCCCTTTTGAAGGACAACTATAGAAATTATATACTTGTTCGGAGTGGCCGGTGAAAAAAATGAGAAGGAGAATAATGTGAATATATTGGGTGATCGCGACTTTACGGATTCCCCTTGCATTGGTATTTGTAGTGCGACGGCCTTGGGTGACGAAATTTGTATTGGCTGTGGGCGCACTTTTGAAGAAGTTTGTCGGTGGAATTCTTTATCTGACGAGGAAAAAATTGCGATTAATCTTCGATTAGCTCAAGATAGGGAAGGGCTACATTCTTTTTAAGAGAAAAAAATTTTAGAAATTAATTACTTAGTAGAAAAACTTAATAACCTCAAAGCTCGTGCGCAAGCCTTGCGGAGTATCTTTGACCTTGACGTCAAGAAAACGCGATTATTAGAAATTCAGTGTGAATTGGAAAATCCAGCTCTTTGGAGAAATCCTGAAAAAGCTCAATCCTTAAACCGTGAACGATCTGAATTGGAAACTCTTATTTGGCGATGTGATGAAGTTGAACAAGGAATCAATGATGCTATTGAATTAATCAATCTTCTTAAAGAAGAACCAGACGTTGATTTGCGTAAAGAATTAAATAATGAAGTCGAACGTCTGCAAAATAAAATTGGAGAGATGGAATTTCAACGGATGTTTTCTGGAGAAATGGACTCCCGAAATGCCTATTTAGATATTCAAGCGGGCTCAGGCGGAACGGAAGCGCAGGATTGGGCAGAAATGCTTTTGCGCATGTATTTGCGTTGGGGGGATAAACACAGATTTACTACCATGTTAATGGAAGTTTCTCCGGCGGAAGTAGCTGGCATTAAAAGTGCCACTGTTGAGTTCCAGGGGGAGTATGCTTACGGATGGTTACGCACGGAAACCGGAGTCCATCGTTTGGTTCGGAAATCGCCTTTTGATTCTGGCAACCGTCGGCATACATCCTTCGCTTCTGTATTTGTTTCTCCGCAAGTAGAAGAAGATATCGATATTGAAATTAACCCCGCTGAATTGCGAATTGATACCTACCGTGCTAGCGGTGCTGGTGGTCAGCACGTAAATCGAACAGACTCAGCGGTGCGTATTACTCATATGCCCAGTGGTATTGTTGTCCAATGCCAGAGTGATCGATCACAACACAAGAATAAAGATCAAGCAATGAAACAGCTCCGAGCTAAGCTCTATGAGTTGGAAATGCTAAAGCAGCGTGAGAAACAAGCTGCTCTTGAGGCTTCTAAGTCAGACATTAGTTGGGGGAGCCAAATTCGTTCTTATATTTTAGATGCTTCGCGGGTAAAAGATTTGCGAACTGGAGTTGAAACGAGTAACACTCAGGCTGTTTTAGATGGAGATATCGATTTCTTTATCGAAGTGTGTTTGAAACAAGCAGAATAATCCTGCCATTAGATTCCTAACCCTTCTCAAGTACGTTATGATAATCCCTTTTAATGAGTGTGATGAGATGGAATTAAAAGAACAAATCAAAGAAGAAAATGAGCAAATTGTACAACGCAAGTTAAAGCTTGCGAAATTGCGCGAAATGGGTCAGGCCTATCCCAATAATTTTAAACGTGACCATTTAGCATCTGATTTACATGCCGCTTATGATCAATATACAGAGGAACTTTTAGCGTATGAAGCTATTTCTGTCAAAATGGCCGGACGCATGATGACTCGTCGACTTATGGGAAAGGCCAGTTTTGCTCATATTCAGGATATGACGGGGCAAATGCAAATTTATGTTACCCAAGATAATTTGACAGAAGGCGTTTATTCAAAATTTAAAAATTGGGATCTTGGAGACATTATTGGCGTTGAAGGTGAACTTTTTAAAACAAAAACTGGGGAATTATCTGTTAAAGCCAAAGAGATCCGATTATTAACCAAAGCACTACGCCCTATACCGAATAAATTTCATGGGCTACATGATCAAGAACAACGTTTTCGTCAGCGCTATCTCGATTTAATTGTTAATGAAACATCGCGTCATTTATTTCAAACACGCTCACGGATTATGACGCAAATTCGTCATTTTTTAGATAATCGTGGTTTTATGGAAGTCGAAACCCCTATGATGCATCCCTTAGCAGGAGGGGTGCAGCTGCGCGCCCTTTTGAAACCCACCATAATGGGATGAATATGGATTTATATTTGCGTATTGCTCCCGAATTGTATTTGAAGCGATTGGTAGTTGGTGGTTTTGAAAAGGTTTATGAAATTAATCGTAATTTCCGTAATGAAGGCATTTCGACCCGGCATAATCCGGAATTTACCATGCTGGAATTTTATCAGGCTTATGCGACTTATCAAGAAATGATGCTACTTACTGAAGAGATGATTCGGTATTTAGCTGAAAAAATTTTTGGTCGATTGCAAATGACTTATCAAGGTGTAGAGATTGATCTTAGCAAGTCTTTCCTACGCCTTTCTTTACGTGAAGCAATCTTAAAATTTAATCCTGAAATAAAGAGTGGCCAGATTGATGATCTTAATAAAGCACGCGCCTTAGCTAATCAGTACGAGATTGCCACCCCGATACATTATGGTTTAGGAAAAATTCAAACAGAATTATTTGAAAAACTCGTTGAAGAAAAATTTCAACAACCTATTTTTATTACTCATTTTCCTAAGGAAGTATCGCCATTATCGCGAAGCAATGAAATTAACGATTTTGTTACGGATCGTTTTGAATTTTATGTCGGAGGTCGAGAAATTGCGAATGGATTTTCTGAATTAAATGATCCCGAAGATCAAGCAGCTCGTTTTCGTGAACAATTAAAAGCTCGTGATATAGGTGATTTGGAAGCGATGAACTTTGACGAAGATTACATTACGGCGCTGGAATATGGCCTTCCGCCTACAGGAGGCGAGGGTATTGGTATTGATCGCTTGGTAATGCTCTTCACCGATAGACCTTCCATCCGAGACGTGATTTTATTTCCGCTGTTGCGGATTAAAAATGAAAGTAAAAATTGATTGCGTACTATAATCAAAGCGTTTAAATATAGGTTATTGTAATTTTACGTCAAATATGTGCTATTTTTAGGAGATCCCTCGCCGGGCTCGGGATGACGTGCTACACTGTGCCGAAACCACATCCAAAAATTACGATGACTTAATTTTCTAAACGCTTCGTGTATAGTTTAAGAGTGAAGCTCCTTTTAGTTTTTAACTTTCTGCTTTTGCTGGGATAGCAGTAACCTTTTTCAATGCAACTTGATTAAAAAAAATGTTGCTGCTAATAACAGTATCCAGAATGACGGCTAACAATTCGTGTTCTTTATTTCCTTTTGAGGCTGCTTCAATAATAATCCCCACGTTTTGATTGTTTTGGTTTTTTAATTCATCTCCCGGTGCCGGTAAAGTTTGACAAATAACATCGGCGCGATAAAGATGACGTTTTAACTTTCCCAGGTAGTGGGTGCGCCCAATGATTTCTTGACCGATATAGCATCCTTTCGTAAAACTAAGAGCTCCCCACCTTTGTAAATTTATCATTTGCGGAATTAAGGTCGCTGTGGTTCGGGGATAAATCCACGCCAATCCGACGTTGATATTTAGGGCGCGCCAGGCGTTTTCCTTAATTTCGGTTATTTCGATGTCGACGGGAGGTCTAATTGTCGTTGTGAAAAAATCATCGACAGCTACTAATTCAACATTGGAAAAAACGGCATATTTTTTTAAATGATCGAGGGTAAAAGGAACCATCGATTTTGGTAGCAAAAAATAATAATTTTCTCCTTGGCGGAAAATATAAAAATTTGCAATCATTCGACCTTTGGGATCGCAACAGGCACTAAGTGATCCATGGGTTTCAGTAATCTTATGCACGTCACAGGTGAGTTGACCTTGTAAAAAGGTGGTGGCATTTGCACCGTTGATGGCTATAGCTGCGAAATGATTAAGCGGAATAGTGTAAATTGGCATAATGCTAAAAGATTATAACATCTCTTGCATTTTAACCCGAAATCATTATCATGCCAGCTCATCGTTGGGCAAAGGTTAACCACCATGAAAACTCCAGGCAGAGCCAATCATCCATCTACCTGTTGGCCACCCGTTCAAGGCGCTCCTCGTATCGCTCTCGCATGGCTTATGTGGGGTGCGACAGCCTTATTTGTATTATTTCAGTTCTTTTTACAGTTATCTTCAGGGGAGATTATTGATGGCTTGATGAAGAGTTTTTCCTTGAGCGCCTTCGGCGGAGGCGTGTTGGCCAGCACTTACTATTATATTTACGTGGTGTTACAAACACCTGCAGGATTGTTAATCGATCGTTTCGGGCCGCGACGGTTACTTTCATTGGGGGCATTGACTTGTGCATTTGGCTGTTTATTGTTTGGTTCTGCTCATCTTTTAATTTGGGCTATAATCGGTCGTCTTTTAATGGGTTTTGGCGCCGCTTTTGCTTTCGTTGGATCTTTGAATGTTATTGCAAAATGGTTTCCTCCTAAACGATTCGCGCTAATGGCAGCGGTAGCTGAAACCATCGGTATGAGTGGAACGCTTGTGGGCGGTTTTTTTCTGGCGGATTTTGTTCAATGCATGGGTTGGCGTTACTCGATGATTGGAGCTGCAGCCATTGTGGCTGTCATTGGTGGGCTCGTCTGGATGATTGTCCGTGACGCGTCTCCTAGCCCAATCTCAGCTTCTTCTGAAAAGAGTCCTCAGAGCATGAGGCAAGATTTTTATTTACTCATTAAAAAACCAAAAATATGGTTAAATGGTCTTTATTCTGGGTTGATGTTTTCCATCATTACGGTATTTGTCGCTCTTTGGGCTATTCCTTACATGCAATTAGCGCATCATTTGAGCCTGGTTATGGCTAGCGTTGTATGCAATCTGGTTTTCATTGGAGTAGTGCTGGCGGGTCCTCTGGTGGGCTGGCTGGATGGTCGTATTGCGGATCGTCGATGGCTTCTCTTGACTTGTTCTTTGGTGTCAGCAGGATTAATAGGGATTATTATTTACGTGCCGCAATTACCCTTGCCAATGGCAATGGGTGTTATGATGTTATTAGGCATTTTTGCCAGCGGCTATGTACTCACGTTTGGTATTGCTAATGAAATTGTCCCTCGCCACATGCGCGGGACAAGTTTAGGTTTAGTGAATGCATTATCTGTAGGCGCTGCTCCTTTATTGCAACCGATTATTGGTCTTGTTTTGCATCTTACAGCACGTTCTACAACAAATGCTGGTGAATATTACTCGATCCATAATTATCAAGAAGCATTAACCTTAATTCCAATTTTAATTTTAATTGCAGGAATTTTAACAAAATGGATGCCGGTTAGAGGAAAAGGTGAATTTCTTTAGAATAAAAAAGGCGATAAATATTATTCCTTTCAGGAAGAAGGAATAGGTGGTGTGTCCTCATGCTGCAAGAGCCAACGTTTAATTTCTAGAAGAGGACCTTTAATAGCGCCGCCGTAACCACCGATGCCAGTGCTAGCGATAATGCGATGGCAAGGAATAACAATAGGGACTGGATTTTTACGACAGGCATTACCCACCGGACGTGGTTTTGTTTCTAATAGTTGAGCTAATTCCGCATAACTTCGGGCTGCTCCCACGGGGATTTTTCGCAATGCCTGTAATACTGTTTCTTGAAAGGGTGTTACATTCAAACTAAAAGGAATTTTAAAAGAAAATTCAGGATCGGCAAAATAACACAGAACTTGTTCGACTGTCTCTTTAGCGATGATGGTTTTTGGTTTAATAATCAGCTCACTGTCGCCCAGGTAGTTGATGCCTAATAAATAATTGTCCGAGGTGCGGATACCAATTTTTCCGATCGGCGTTGAGATGGTGGCTTGATAAATTAAGGCGGGGTCCACCATAAAAAATTATATTTTTTCTTTAATTCTTGCTTTGCGGCCTTGTAAATTGCGCAAATAATAAAGTTTTGCGCGGCGCACATCGCCTCGACGTTTTACATTGATTAAAGCGATCAGGGGACTATAAAGTTGGAAAACGCGTTCAACACCTTCACCATGAGAAACTTTGCGAACGGTGAAAGATGAGTTTAACCCACGGTTGCGACGAGCGATTACCACACCTTCAAAAGCTTGCAGTCGTTCACGATTACCTTCTTTTACTTTCACTTGCACCACGACACTGTCCCCGGCACGAAAAGCGGGAATTTTTTTATCTTGAATTTGTTCTTGCTCAAGGGTTTGGATAATCTTATTCATGATGACTCCTCAATAAATTCGTCGAGTAACCGCCGCTCGTTTTCGCTTAAGGTACGTCTTTTTATCAGATCTTGACGTCTTTGCCAAGTTCTACCAAGTGCTTGCTTGAGTCGCCAACGAGCTATTGCGGCATGATCACCGCTGAGCAGCACTTCAGGGACAGGCCGGTTGTCAATTTTTTCTGGGCGCGTATATTGGGGATAATCTAATAGTCCGGAGGTAAATGAGTCTTGAGAGGCAGAATCTTCGTGCCCTAGGGCTCCTGGCAAAAGTCGAGTTAGGGAATCAATCAAGATCATAGCTGGCAACTCTCCTCCGCTAATAATATAATCCCCAATTGACCATTCCTCATCTACTTCAGCTTCGATTAAACGTTCGTCTATCCCCTCGTAACGACCCGCGAGAAGAATGATGGATGTTGAATCTTGTACTTTTTTCTTTATTACTTCCTGATTGAGTAATTGGCCTTGTGGAGAAAGGTAAATGACTTTGGTACTTTCGCCTAATTTTGCTTTGGCTGCCTTTATAGCGGCAGCTAAAGGTTTAAATTTCATGACCATGCCCGGACCTCCGCCGTAAGGTCTATTATCAATGGTACAGTGAATATCTGTGGCATAGTCGCGTGGATTCCAAAAGTGAAGGGTTAAAAGATTGTGTTTAAGGGCGCGTCCGATTACACCGTACTTAAGTGCTTCGAACATCTTTTGGAAAAGAGTAATAACGCCAATGTTTAGTGATGTGTCAAAAGTCAGCATCCCAATTTACCACTATAATTTTGTTTTCTATATCCACAGATTTAACGACATGTGAAAGATATGGAATCAATCGTTCATCTCCTTGATTAGATGTTATCAGCACATCATTAGACCCCGTTTCAAACAGGGATTTCACGGTTCCTAATGCGACTCCTTTTGTAGTAACTATTCGCATTCCTATTAAATCAGTCCAGTAATACTCATTTTCTTCCAAAGGAGAAAGTGTATTTCGTTCCACAGCGATTAAATCATTCGTGTATTGTTTAGCAGTTTCGGTATCATCGAGCCCTTCTAACTTTATAACTAAAAATGGACCGTGGATTTGCCCAGTACGGAGGGAAAAGAGTTTCCATTCATCGTGATGTTGAATGAACCAGTTTTTATAAGTTAATAAGTTTTCGATAGGATCAGTGAAAGAAACGACTTTTATCCAGCCCTGGACGGCGTAAGGGCGTGCTAAACGACCCATAATAACTTTTTTGTTTTGCATAAGATGGAGAAGGCTTATGCTTCTTCTTCTTTGGTCTTCGCTTCGGTCTTCACTTCGGTCTTCGCTTCTTCCGCTATTTTAGCTTTTTGAGTTTTTGCGGATTGCTCTGCTTGGGCCCGTTTGAGCTCGCCTTTACGTGGGCCAGCTTTTTGGGCTTTTTCCGGCGATTTTTCAAGCTGTTTGAAGAGGTGTTTTACTCGTAAAGATGCTGCAGCACCTTGACTCAGCCAGTAGTTAACACGGTCTTTTTCGACCCGCAATCGCACATCATGTCCTCGGGCGATAGGGTTATAATAGCCCACTCGTTCGATAAACCGACCATCACGCGGCATACGCTTGTTAGCTACTACGATGTGGTAGAACGGGTTCTTTTTGCTGCCCCCGCGAGCAAGACGAATAACTACCATGTAAGCACCTGTATTCGTTGAAAGGCAAACATTTTATGCGAAATTGCTAACAATATGCAAGAGCAAAGGACAACTTAGAGACTTGCCCTGCCACTCCCTCGCTCTACTTTTGCTAATCATTTAAAATCACCAGCCCAAGTATTAGTCCCGGAAACTCTTATTTATTACGCCAATCAGGAGGAAGTTGATTGAATAAGTCACCAGGTAGTTGTTGGCCTTTCATTTGTTTAAAGTGCTTCATCATTTTATCACCTTTCATATGCTTCATCATTTTTTGCATTTGAGTGAATTGTTTGAGAAGTTTGTTAACATCTTGCAAGGTAGTTCCTGAACCTCCTGAAATACGCTGTTTGCGTGAGCCATTGATCAAAGTGGGAAAGCGTCGTTCCTTAGGTGTCATCGACTGAATAATGGCTTGCATTTTAACTAATAATGTATCATCCATGAAAGCGGACACTCCTTTAGGTAATTGCCTCATCTTCGGTAATTTCCCTAGAAGAGATTGCATTCCACCCATTTTTTTCATTTGATGAAGTTGCATTAAGAAATCGTCAAAATCGAAAGGCTTGCCTTTTTTGAGATTTTGAGCAATTTTTTCAGCATGCTTTTGGTCAACTTTACGTTTTGCTTCATCCACTAGGCTGATGATATCTCCCATGCCTAAAATACGAGAGACCATCCGATCAGGATCAAAAGGTTCTAAGGCCTCAATTTTTTCACCAACGCCCACAAATTTAATGGGTTTTTGAGTGATCATTCGCATAGAGAGTGCGGCACCCCCTCGAGCATCACCGTCAGCTTTTGTTAAAATTACCCCCGTTAGCGGCAGTGCTTCATTGAATGACTTTGCCACATTCGCTGCATCTTGACCCATCATGCTGTCGACCACGAGCAAAAGTTCCGTGGGATTGAGAGTGTCGCTAATGGCTTGCATCTCTTCCATTAATTCCTTATCCACATGGAGACGACCCGCAGTATCGATGAGCAAGATATCTATAAATTGTTTAGTAGCTTGAGTTAAAGCTCTTTTGGCAATGTCAGTGGGTTTTTTATTAGTTTCCGAGGGAAAAAATGTGCGTTAATCTGTCCTGCTAAGGTTTCTAGTTGTTTTATTGCTGCAGGGCGGTAAACGTCGGCTGAAACCACCATTACGGATTTTTTCTTTATTTCTTGAAGCCATCGTGCCAATTTGATGACAGTAGTGGTTTTCCCAGAACCTTGGAGGCCGGCCATCACAATAACGACAGGGGGTTTGGCATTCAGATTAATTTCTGCCTGTTCATCGCCGAGTATATGAATTAATTCATCCTGGACAACTTTGACCAATGCCTCGCCAGGTCGTACGTTGCCAATTACTTCTTGGCCGAGCGCTTTTTCGCGTACTTGATCAATAAATTCCTTAACGACAGATTGGGCAACGTCCGCTGCTAGTAAGGTAGTGCTAATGTCTTCAAGGGTAGATTGGATATTTTTTTCGGTGAGACGGCCTAACCCCCTTAGTTTATTAATAGTCGTGTTTAAATGGTCAGTCAGAGTACTAAACATGAAGATGAGTATATCATATGGTATGCTTATTAGTTGGTATGCTTATTAGTTCTATGAATAGAAGTGTTGTTTCATTATTGACAACCACAATTATTTTATTATCGGTGGCCTTGGCTTTTATATTTCCAGGTCGTTCGTTGTTCGGTGCTTGAAACAGCAGAAAACATTTATGATTTGGCTCATATAGTTCTTTTAATTGTCACTTCGGGTATATTGGTAGTCGCTGGCCTTCAAACTGTATTGTTAGCTCTCCAAGAACGATTGTTGCGACTTCGCCCATCGGGCACACTTCACTTATTTAAAAATTACCCCCCTTCAATTACCATGGAAAAAACAGTTTTTCATACTATTGTATTGGGATTTTTATTTTTAAGCATTTTATTAGGTTCCAGCATTTACTTTTTCACCAAGAGTTAGGGCGTAACTTTTTTATGGCGAAAAACCATTTTAGTATTGTCAGCCTGGTTTTGGTTTTTGTGGTTCTTTTAATTGGTCGACACAGATGGTGTTGGAGAGGACAAAAGGCTATTTACGGCACTTTATTAGGTGATTACTATTAATAGTTTTATACTTTAGCAGTCAATCAATTGTGATTCAGTAATTTTCTTGAGCTCTATTGTCTTCTAATTCGGGAGTATTAATTCTAATTAAGACCTTTACTTGGAAACCTTTGACTATGGTAGGACTCCATTGACCCATGTTGATGTTCAATACCTTGGTGTATTGCTCTTCTTATTTATTTTAATATCTGATTTTTCTGGCTCAGAAACAGGAATGATGGCCATTAACCGCTATCGTTTGCGTCATTTGGCCCGTAAAGGTAAGGTAATGTCAAGGCGTAACGAGTAATGCAGCTTTTACAACGGCCGGATCGATTAATTAGTGTTATTTTGATTGGTAACACTTTCGCCAATATTTTGGCTTCGGCGATTACCACCGTTTTCGGTGATTGTTATCGTTATTGCTATTCATTTTTTAGGATATTTGGGAGTTATTGTTGCGACAGTAATTTTAACTTTATTGATTTTGATACTTGCAGAAACTACGCCTAAAACATTAGGCGCTTTACATTCTCAGCAGGTTGCTTTTCCAACTGCCTTACCGATTAAAATTTTATTACGTGTGCTCTACCCATTGGTTTTGTTGATCAACACTATTGCTAATGGTTTCTTACATATTTTTATCGTCAAGGTAGCTGCACATTTACCAAAGACTTTAAGCCCCGAAGAGTTGCGAAGTATTGTTCGTAAAGTAATAGGAAAAATAATAGGAAAAAATCTTTCGGGTTATCAACAAATGCTATTATGAATTTTAGATTTAGGGAAAATGACAATAGAAGATGTAATGATACCGTGCAATCGAATATACGGTATTAATCTCACTGATAAGTGGGATAAGATACTAGTGGATCTTTTGGTGTCAAAATATGATTTTTCCCTCTTTATGTTACTTTGTTGAATCATCGTTGAATCATCAGTTACTTATTGAGTTAGCCTTATTGGGGTAGGTGCTATGGGATTAGGAATCGATTGGCAGATTGGTAGAACCCCTGGTATGGAACTTGCCTTTATTGCAGGTATTAATGAAGCAGAAAAAGCCCAAAGTGTTTATGGAAAAAAGAGGCGCCTTATTTTCGACAAAAAAATAAAACAATGGAGTTGGTGTTAGATGAGTATGGAGACATTCAATGGCTTGTAACTTTACGAGGTATTTTGGAAGAAATTGTAGGAGAATTTTCGATTGGTGTTGGTGATTCCTCGCAATTGATTCATAAACAAAAAGAAGGCAGTTTTTTATATAGATGAGCGAATTAGTGTGTGCGATTTAAATCGGTTTTATGCAATGGAATTTGCCAATAACGAGGCCTAAGACATTAAGTGGGCTTCTCATGGTTGAATATTTAGAAAGCATCCCTCTGTCGAGAGTTGCTTTGCGTTTAGCCGGATACTGTATGGAAGTAATTAAAGTAAGTCGTAATGCCGTTCGTTTGGTTAGGGTATGTACAAATAGCTGAGTCAAGGAATGACTTTATTGCAATTAATAACTGCATCCCCTTGCTTTTATTAATTTTTATCTCTTTGAACACTCCTTACTTAGGAAGTTTTAAAGGTTTAGTTGTTGTTGTTAAGAAGCAAATTACTTTATTTGTTAATCGTTTAATTGGAGCTATTCATTTGGCGCAAAATACTGCCGTTGAGCAAGGCCAAGTGATGCATTTATGTAGTGTCGTGATGGACAACATTGCGATCATCAATGGAGCCAGGGATAAATCATTCAAGAATTGAATACCAAAAAGCTCCGTCAATATTATGCCAAATATTTCTCCGGATATCGGTTAAATATAGTGAAGTAGTTTAAATCATAATACTTATTTGGATTTTACTGTCATTTGGATTTTACTGTCAGTGGCTTTACCAGAGGCCAACAAAGGTATTTTTTTGGTATTTTTTTGCCCCCTCTAAGCATAAACAAACTACCGTGAGTTTAATAATCACGCAAAGTGGTCGATTACGTCTAAACCGTGCTAAGGTGTATGATTCTTTTCAATTAATTAATAGGGTTAATTCATAATGCGAATTATTTTATTAGGGCTTCCCGGAGCCGGTAAAGGAACTCAAGCAGAATTTATTGCCAATCGATTGGATATACCCAAAATTTCGACAGGAGATATGTTACGTGCTGCTGTCAAAGCAAGAACTCCTTTAGGGTTAGAAGTAAAAAAGGTAATGGAAGAAGGGGGCTCGTTTCAGATGACATTATGATTGTATTGGTGAAAGAACGCGTGAATTCACATGATTGTCGAAAGGGCTATTTATTAGACGGTTTTCCACGTACCACGGCACAAGCAGAAGCATTACATAGTAAGAAAATTAAAATCGATTTGGTGATTGATATCGATCTGCCAGAAGAAGAAATTATTGAACGTATGACAGGTCGATTGGTCCATCCTGCTTCGGGTCGCACTTATCATCGACGATACAATCCTCCAAAAATACCCGGTAAAGATGATCTAACGGGTGAACCTTTAGTTCAGCGAGCTGATGATCATGAAGAAACGGTTCGAAAACGTTTAGCGATTTATAAACAACAAACTAGTCCTCTTAACCACTATTATTCAGTGTGGGAAAAATCAGGAGATTCTCAGGCACCCCATTATTATCGTATATCAGGCCTTGGTACTATGGATGAAGTGCGGGATCGTATTTTAAAGCTATTAAATAGCTACAAATTCGAGCTACAAATTCGCTAATCGCAATGGTATTAATTAATTAAAGATATAACGTGAACAATATAATTAACTTGAGCAATTCTCTAAAAGCCGGTTTCTTTCTTTAATGAGAATAAAGAAAAAACCCCGCTTCGCGGAGTTTTTTCAAAGAAGCTACTCCGCTGTTTTACGAGGACGTCCACGGCGACGATGGCAGCAGTTGACGCCATCGAAGCTGTTTTTCTTGGGTAATCGCGACCACGTTTCGTTTTTGTCGTGCTAACTTTGCGAGCTATTTTACGGGGACGACCCCGCTCGTTTTCTTCCAGCGGTTTTACCAGCTCTAATTGTGGTTCGTGATTTTTTAGCCGCAGCTACTTTTCGAGCTGTATCTTTTCGAAGTTTAGCGAGTTTACGTGCAGCATCTTTTCTTTACTTTCGCTAATTTCTTTTGTGCGACCACGTAACTTCTTGCGCACGTCGTTACGCTGCTTCGTGACACTTTTCAAACGCGCAAAATTTATGGAAGCTCTACCTGTTAAGATGTCCTCGCTTGCGAGAAGTTTTTCGTTTTTTTTGCTGGCATCTTTTTTTCTGATTAGATAATAAAAACGACAATTAAGTTTTACATAAAAAATCAATAAGTGTAAAGAAATAAGTGGCTTTTTTATCATTTTATCATTTTATCATTTTAATAGAAAAATCGGGCGGAAGTGGTAGAATTTTGGTGTTTTAGAGCTCTTAAAAGAAGGAAGGGGAGAGGAAATCCTCTGGCTGAGAGGAAAATAGACGATAGGACCTGAATGTGGAGCACAATATAATCTTTTCAATTTTTCTCATTTTCGCTGGTGCGGCAGTCCTATCAACTTTTGCTTTAATGACCCGCCAATCGATGTTGGTTGCTTACATGCTATTAGGGATTTTGTTTGGGCCGTGGGGATTAAAATTAATTGCTAATACCGACATGCTTCGAACGGTCAGCGACGTGGGAATTATCTTCTTATTATTCCTTTTAGGCCTTAATTTGCCTCCGCAAAAATTGATAACTATGTTCAAAGAAATCACCTGGGTAGCTTTAATCAGTTCGATCGTCTTCGCGATTATAGGATATCTCGTTGCTTACTTTTTTAGTTACTCGATAGTGGAGTGCTTAGTTATTGGTGGTGCGATGATGTTTTCCAGTACGATTATCGGCATTAAGTTATTGCCAACCACGATTCTGCATCATCAACATACCGGAGAGGTAATGATCAGTGTTCTTCTGCTGCAGGACTTAATCGCTATTGCCGTTCTGTTTTTATTACACGGAACTTCACGTGAGGGGAAGGTGCTGGTTGATATTAGCTTAGTAGTATTAGGATTCCCTGCTATTTTAATTTTCGCTTATTTATTTGATCGTTTGGTTTTATTTCCTTTATTTTCTAAATTTAATCGGATTAAGGAATATCTCTTTTTATTGGCAATTGGCTGGTGCCTCAGTATGGCTCAGTTAGCTTCATTATTGGGTTTGTCGGGTGAGGTAGGTGCTTTCATTGCTGGGGTTAGCTTGGCTTCAAGACCGGTATCCGTTTATATTTCTGAAAGTTTAAAGCCAGTACGGGATTTTTTCTTAGTTTTATTTTTCTTCTCTGTGGGGGCTACTTTCGATCTTAATTTTTTACCTCTTGTTATCATCCCTGCATTAATTTTGCTTATTTTATTGATGGGGATAAAGCCTTTAACCTATAGATTGTTGCTACGTTGGATGGGAGAATCCAATCAAGTAGCTTGGGAAGTAGGAGTACGCTTAGGTCAAATCAGCGAATTTTCTTTGATTATTGCTTACATGGCTCTTAGCAGTCATATTATTTCAGATAAATCAGGCTATTTAATTGAGAGTGTTACTATATTATCTTTCATCATTTCCTCATATTGGGTTGTTATTAAATACCCTACGCCTTTGGCAATGTCCGACCGTCTGCGACGAGATTGAGAGCTAGCTATATGGGATGGTTGAAGAATGGATTGCTATAGCCAAAAAGATAAGCGAGAATGAGACCCATTTGAAAGTCAGTAGAGAGTGGATAGTTATTATGGCTTTGACCGCCATTTTGTTGTGTTTGGTGATACAGTGGTGGCTTCATTTTGATAGCTATAGCAGGCAATATCATTGGTTTGACGCTTATTTTCATTGGATGAAGGAAAGGTTTGAACATTTGTCTTTTTGGCGTGGAATTGGCGGTGTTGGTATTGTTGTCCTGCCCCTGCTTCTTATTTACATTTTGATTGCTCTTTTTGTCTGCCATCTCTTAACGATAGTTGGTTATTATTTTCTAACGGTGGTGGTTTTATGGTATTGTATGGATACACGTTCCCATGCTCCAGAAAATATAGCTCATGTAACAGTTGAAGAGGTTTTGATTAATGCCTATCGACGCATCTTCGCATTGATTTTTTGGTTATTAATTCTTGGATCAACAGGCGTGGTCCTTTACACATTAGTAGCAAACTTGAATCGCCATTTAGGAAATCATTCTTTGGAGGAAGATAACAATTTGTACTTGGCAGCAAGGAGAATAGAAGGCGTATTAGATTGGGTTCCTGTAAGGTTGACTGGTATTACATTCGCTCTCGTTGGTTACTTCTCAGCAACATTTAAACGATGGTATTCCTATGTGTACACTGGAATTGCTTCTGCGCGACAGCAGATCATCGAATATGGGCTAACCGCTTTAGGAATTGAAGAAAGTCATCCGTTATTAGTGGAAAAATTGGTGGCTATTGATGGATTAATTAATCGAGCGTTATGGGTGTGGCTTGTGGTGATAGCCTTGTTTACAATTGGGCGCTGGATTGGTTAGCTTACGAAGCGATAATCACCCATTAAGCAGGAATCGTTTAAATAAAAAATAGTTTAAAGAGTGAGATTATGACTGAGAAAAATATAGATTCTCAGGATGTTGACCCCATAGAATCCCAGGAGTGGAAAGAAGCGCTCGATTCGGTTGTTGAATATGAAAGCATCGAGCGTGCTGAATTTATTTTACGACAATTATGGTTGCATGCCAGAAAAATTGGTGTGCTTGTTCCCGCTGGTATTCATACTTCCTACATCAATACAATTCCTGCTAACGCAGAAGCTAAATTGCCCGAGAATGAAATAAATATTTTACAGTGTTTAACGAATTATATGCGATGGAACGCCCTCGCTATGGTAATGCGTGTGGGTCGTAAAAAAGCTGGACTAGGAGGACATCTTTCCAGTTATGCTTCGATAGCAACTTTAGTCGAAGTAGGATTAAATTATTTTTTTCACGCGGACGATCTAGTTTTTTTTCAAGGCCATTCCTCGGAAGGAATTTACGCACGTGCTTTTCTTGAAGGGCGGCTAACAGAAGATGAATTAGTTCATTTTCGTCAAGAAGCTTTAACTAAGGGAATTTCTTCCTATCCCCACCCCCATTTAATGCCCCATTTCTGGCAATTTCCCACCGTTTCCATGGGTCTAGGACCATTAATGGCTATTTACCAAGCCCAATTGTTGAAATATTTACACTATCGAGGGTTGGCCGATACGGCGAAGCGCAAAGTATGGGCTTTCTGTGGTGATGGTGAAACGGGCGAGCCTGAAAATTTAGGTGGATTATTGGTGGCAATTCGTGAGCATCTCGATAACCTCATCTTTATTATTAATTGCAATTTACAACGTCTCGATGGACCTGTTTCAGGCAATGGAAAAATTATTCAAGAATTGGAAGGTATTTTCCGCGGAGCGGGATGGCGGGTGATTAAAGTTATTTGGGGCCATAATTGGGAACGATTGTTTCAAAAAGATAAATCCGGTTTATTACTAAAACTCCTGGGTGAGATGGTAGATGGAGAATACCAAGCGTGTTGTGCCAAAGGCGGTGCTTATCTACGAGAACATTTATTTGGCAAGTTCCCGGAATTGAAGGAGCTTGTCTCTGATATGAGTGATCGTGAATTGGAACAATTAACGGATGGAGGTCATGATCCTCAAAAGGTTTACGCGGCTTATACGGAAGCACTAAAGGAAACGGGAAAGCCGACCGTCCTGTTAATGAAAACTGTTAAAGGTTACGGTTACGGCCAAGAAGGAGAGTCTCAAAATATTGCTCATAATTTAGAAGAAATTAGCGACGAAGGGTTAAAGACCTTTCGTGATCGATTTGAATTATCCCTCTCAGATAAACAATTAAAAGATCTAGAATTTTATAAACCGGCTGAAAAAACTCCCGAGATACAGTATTTACATAAACAGCGTGAGAAGTTAGGAGGGCCATTGCCAGTGCGCGATGGTTCTTATGAAGCTTTGAAAATTCCGAATTTAAGCTTATTTGAGCCCATCTTAAAAGGTACTGGTGATCGCTCAATTTCAACAGGGGCGGCGTTTTCTCGAATTATGGGATTGTTGTTAAGGGATGAAAATATCAAAGAGCGCCTTGTTCCAATCGTAGCCGATGAAGCTCGAACGTTGGGATTAGAAGGGTTGTTTCGACAGACGGGTATCTATGCAGTAGAAGGGCAAAAATACACTCCGGAAGATGAAAAGAAATTAGTTTATTATCGTGAACATCAATCCGGACAAATGTTGCAGCAGGGCGTTTCGGAAGCAGGTGCTATGTCCAGTTGGATCGCTGCTGCTACCTCATTCGCTAATAATAATTGTCCTCTAATCCCTTTTTACGTGTATTACGCGATGTTCGGTTATCAACGTGTGGGTGATTTAGTGTGGGCGGCTGCGGATATGCAATCACGAGGTTTTATTTTAGGAGGATTGGCAGGCAGAACCACCTTGGCGGGTGAAGGATTGCAGCATCAAGATTCCCATAATTTATTGATGTTCAGTATGGTACCCACCTGCAGGGCGTATGATCCTGCTTTTGGTTATGAGCTGGCTGTAATTATTCAAGATGGCTTGTGCCGGATGTATCAAGACAAAGAAAACGTGTTTTATTACATCACACTCATGAATGAAAGTTATCAACATCCGCCGATGCCCGAAGGAGTTGAAAAAGGAATTATCAAAGGGATGTATTTGTTTAAAGAAGGCAATAGAAAATTGCCCCAGTGCGTTCAATTATTGGGAGCGGGAGCTATTTTACTTGAAGTTATTGCAGCTGCCAAAATTTTAGAGCGGCAATTTAATGTAGCTGCCGATGTTTGGAGCGTTCCTGGTTTTAATTTATTGCGTCATGATATCGAATCTGTAGATCGTTATAATCGTTTGCATCCTCAAGAAATTTCCAAAAGAAGTTATGTAGAAGAGTGTTTTAATGATCGAAAGGGTCCAGTGATTGCTGCTACCGATTATATGAAATTACAGGCGAATCAAATTCGCCAGGCAATTAAAAAGCCTTATTATGTGTTAGGAACTGATGGCTTCGGTCGTAGTGATACTCGATCTATCTTGCGGGATTTCTTTGAAGTAGATGCCAAGATGATTGCGTATACAGCATTGAAGGCGCTAACAGACCAAGGTGAATTTGAAATGGGTCAACTCATAAATGCCATACAGAAACTAGGAATTGATCCGAATCGACCTGATCCGTGGACAAGATAAAAAGGGGAAGATAGTGGCAAATTCGATAGAAAAAATTTCTGTACCAGATTTGGGTGGAGCGTCCGAAGTTGACGTCATCGAATTATTAGTAAAACCTGGTGATCGAATAGCAAAAGAAGACGGTTTAATCACTTTGGAAGGCGATAAAGCTTCGATGGATGTTCCCTCACCCTTAGCTGGTACGATTAAAGACATTAAAGTAAAGGTTGGGGACAAAATTAAAGAAGGAGATGAAATTTTAACTATTGAGGTGAAGAAGAGCGAAAAAGATGACAAAGGGAAAAAAGAAGAAAAAGAGGACGAAAAAGAAGCTGAGAAAGAAAGATCCGAGGAAAAAGAAGTAAAAGAATCTCCTAAAGAAAAGAAAGCAAAACCAGAAGAAAAAACTAAAATAGAGGTTTCCGAAGGCGAAGGTTTTGGCACTACTGTTCATGCGGGACCCGGTGTTCGTCGAGTCGCGCGTGAATTTGGTATCAATTTGAATAAAATTAAAGGAACTAGTCAGAAGGATCATCGTATTCTCAAAGAGGATGTTCAGCAATACGTAAAACAGCAATTAAAAATTGCGAAAAGAAAAGGGGATGAAGGGTTACCATTCCCTCCTGCACCTAAAATTGATTTTTCCAAATTTGGTGCTATTGAACAAAAAGCCTTATCTAAAATTAAAGAAGCTACAGGCGTTAATCTCACTCGTAATTGGATGAGTGTTCCTCATGTGACTCAATTTGGAGAAGCAGATATCTCTGAGCTTGAAGCATTCCGTCAAAGTCAAAAAGCTTATGCAGAGAAAAATAATGTTCGATTGACTCCCTTAGTGTTCATTATCAAAGCAGTAGTTAATGCGCTTAAAAGATTTCCCCATTTTAATGCGTCGTTAGACCCCTCGTGGGAATATTTGATTTTAAAAAAATATTTTCATATCGGTGTGGCGGTCGATACACCTGAAGGGTTAGTAGTTCCCGTTATTCGGGACGCGGATAAAAAGGGATTATTCGAATTGGCTAAAGAACTGGGCGAAATTAGTGAAAAAGCCCGTACCAAGGGTCTAAGTTTGAATGACATGCAAGGCGGTTGTTTTAGTATTTCCAGTTTGGGAGGAATCGGAGGCACAGCTTTTACGCCAATCATCAATACGCCCGAAGTAGCGATTTTAGGAGTTTCGCAAATGCAATGGAAATCTGTCTGTTCTAAAAGCCGTAATTGTAAGACCCGACTAATGTTGCCCTTGAGTTTATCTTACGATCACCGTGTCATTGACGGTGCTGATGGAGCGCGGTTTATTGTTTATTTGGCTGAACGTTTATCGGATATTAGAACGCTATTATTGTAGCTTCTGGCTTTTCTCATAAATTAGGGGAAAGATGAGAAAAGGGGTAGATATGCTTTAATAACTGATAAAAACGAGAGGAAAGATGGCAAAAGAAATTAAAACTGATGTTGTAGTTTTAGGGAGCGGACCTGGAGGGTACGCAGCAGGATTTCGGGTCGCTGATTTGGGAAAAACGGTCGTTCTAGTAGAACAATATGAACCAATCGGTGGTGTTTGCTTAAATATGGGGTGCATTCCCTCAAAAGCTTTATTGCATGTAGCTAAAGTCGTTGATGATACTTACGATATGGCGTCTTTTGGTGTGGATTTTGGAAAACCAAAATTAGACATAAGTAAAATCCGCGAATGGAAAGAAAGTGTTGTTAAAAAGTTAACAAGCGGCCTAAAAATGATGGCGAAGCAGCGCAAGGTCGAAATTGTTACGGGTTATGGAAAATTCACTTCTTCCAATGAATTATTTATCGATAATAAAGAAAAAACAGTTATTCGCTTTGAACAAGCAATTATTGCCGTAGGCTCACAACCCGTAAAACTCCCCTTTATTCCTGACGACCCGCGAGTAATGGATTCCACAGATGCGCTAGAACTAGAAGCGGTGGAAAGTCATTTATTGATAATAGGGGGTGGCATTATCGGCTTAGAAATGGCCACGGTTTACCACGCATTGGGCGGTAAGATCAGCGTAGTAGAGCGAATGAATCAGATTATTCCTGGAGCAGACGCAGATATAGTGAAGCCCCTCTACCAACGCGTTCAGAACTGCTATAACGAAATTTTATTGAAAACCAGTGTAAAAAAAGTAGAAGCTAAAGAAGATGGATTATATGTGTCTTTTGAAGGTGAAAACGCTCCTAAACAACCGCAAAAATACGATCGCATTTTGGTGGTGGTGGGTCGTAGTCCCAATGGTAAATTGATTGATGCAGAAAAAGCGGGGGTTAAAGTTGACGATAGAGGATTTATTGCGGTGGATAACCAGATGCGAACGAATGTTTCACATATTTATGCTATTGGCGATGTCGTTGGCCAACCCATGTTAGCCCATAAGGCAACCTATGAAGGTCGATTAGCAGCTGAAGTAATAGCCGGTAAGAAACATTACAATGATGCTCATTGCATTCCAGCCGTAGCCTATACAGATCCAGAAGTAGCCTGGGTTGGGTTGACGGAAAACGAGGCAAAAAAGGGAGGGATTAAGTACGAAAAGGACGTATTTCCTTGGGTGGCTAGTGGCCGTGCTTTATCCTTAGGTCGCACTGAGGGTTTTACTAAATTGCTTTTCGATGAAAATGGCACAGTGATTGGGGGGGCATCGTTGGTGTAAATGCAGGTGATTTAATTTCTGAAATAGCCTTAGCTATTGAAATGGGTTGTGATGCGGAAGATGTGGCGCTTACCATTCATCCTCATCCGACTTTATCGGAAACAATAATGATGGCTTGTGAAATGTTTGAAGGGACTATTACGGATTTAATTCCTCCTAAAAGGAAATAAGCACTCATTCCCAAAAAATTTGTTTTCACTCTATCTTCTCCCCCAATCTGGGGAAATGGGGGATTAGCACCGCAGACGTGTAGTCCAACTAAAAAGGTGACTCAATGACAATAAGATATATTATTATCTCTTGGCACAACACTAAATTTCAATTTTTTCTACGTTTCCGTCGTTATTTCTTAATTTCTTAAAACCCGAACAATTTCATTAATCGTACTTTCTGTTGTCATCACATCATCTAAGACAGCAATATGGCTTATCTGAAAAATGATTTTTTTCAACACAAAAGCGTTTTTGACGTTTTTAATGTGCTGTGATGCAGGCAATTCACTTTGTGGTTTAGTATTCTCGATTCGATTAATACTTCGGAAATTGAGCCGGATTTGCAATCGTATTTTTAATTGTTTGGCGATTTGTCTGGCGATTTTCTAAGGCTTGATTGAAACCTCGTTCTTTTCAGAAGTTTTTTTGTAAAGGCACAGGAATTAACACAATTTAGGCATACAAAATTTTTTGGTTAAATTTCAACTGAGAAATTAAACGATCGAATCGATAGGATTAGCGTAGAGAAATAAAGTTAAGGATTGGCAGTCAAATGAAATTAAATTCCAAGGCAAGCTCTCTATTACAAAGTTCACAGACCATGGGAGACTTATCGAGGTAGTCATAACAAAAAAGACATTTTTGTGGAAATAGCCAATCGATAAGCTGGTGCATAGAATACCTCATAAGTTTTACACTGGAAAAAGTTGGTTGGGATATTAGACTCTTAGTTAAAAGCTCCTTCAATACAGTAAATTTCAAGGAGATATTTTTCAGAATCTTCCTTCGAATCAGCTTGCTAAATGAGTCAAATCTGTCTCTAACAGGGTTTTAATCTAGAACAAAAACCCTAAAATAGGGATTGTGAAACAAGATCCCTTTAGTATTGATTCCCGAGCGGTAGCAAAATCTCTGGAGTCTGTTGCTAAGACTTACGGAGAAGGAGCAGAAATAATCCCTCGCGCCATCGCTGATCGGCTTTTAGAACGGCTGGATTTCATTCGTCTCAACCCTTTTCGGGTAGTAGATTTCGGTTCTCGAACGGGATATACCACAAGAGCGTTGTTAAATCGCTATAAGAAGGCTGACATTATTAGCTTTCATTTTTCTATATCTTTGTTAAATCGAGCTAAGGGTAGTTTTTGGAGGCGCCATCCGAAAATGGTAGTGGGGGAATATACTCTTCCACCGTTTGTAGATCAGTCCGTCGATTTGATTTTTTCTAATTTAACATTCCAGTGGTCTTTTGACCTTCAACAAACTTTGAAAGAATGTCAACGAATTTTGCGACCAGGAGGGCTTTTGTTGTTTAGTACTGTGGGACCCGATACATTGAAGGAATTACGAGCAAGCTTTTCCGATAAGAAGCGGCATGTCCATACTTTCTACGACATGCATGATATTGGCGATATGCTTACCCATTTTCATTTTGTTGATCCAGTTATGGATATGGAATACTTGAGCGTACGTTATTCTTCAGTTCTTCAGCTGATAGCGGATCTAAAAGCTATAGGCGCACATAATACTGCTCAGGATCGATCTCGAGGATTAATGGGAAGAAACCAGTGGCATCAAATGCTGAAGGCTTATGAAAAATGGCGAGACGAAAATCACACCATTCCCGCAACGATTGAAGTCATTTATGGTCATGCTTTCGGGTCCGAGGTTACTTCCTTCCAAAGCGATCAAGAGCAAGAAGTCTTAATCCCAGTGAGCCATATTAAACGGAGACCAAACAATGGAAAAAATTAAAAAAACCAAAGCACAATGGCCGGAACTTTTAAGTGATGAAGCTTATTTTGTTACCTATGAAAAAGGTATGAGAGAACATTTAGTGGTAAATATGATGAATTCTGAATTCAATGAAGAGGGCATTTATGAGTGTATTTGTTGACGCAAAAATCGAGGGGTCATGAGGTTAGGTATCAGAATCGGTTTCAAATGGGACTAATACGTCCTTTCCTTGCTGAGAAGTTAGGAGTTTGACTTTTTGTTCAGCTTCCGCCAACGCGCGTTGGCAGTTGCGGATGAGATTGACTCCAATTTCAAATTTTTTGAGAGACTCCTCGAGAGGTAGACTTCCCTGTTCCATAATTGCGACGAGTTCGGTTAATTGATTAAGTGCTTTTTCAAAATTAAACTCTTTCTCTTTTTTCCGAGGCATGAAATACCTTCCTTAATTAATACGGATGATTCTCACCCAATGCTATTTGCAAGCACGTTACGAGCTAGTGTAGCATCTTTTTCATCCATAAACTGCTCAATTTTGCCTAGTGGGTAGCTTCCGGAGAGTAAATCATCCCTTAGTTGGCAACAAATACCGTGGTTTTCTAATAGAGCCTTTGCATTTCAATTTTCTCCAGGTGTAATGGCTAAATCCTCCAATTTGTCTATTTTACGTTTGCTTCTGCCAGTAAGGTTTTGGATTTCTTCGTCGAAAGTCTGAAGAAATACTTTATACCAATTGCCAATAGCGAAAAAGGGTTCGGGGAAGTTCTAGGCAAAATACACCTCATACACTTTCGCGTCTAATTCCTGAATAGTCGATCCCGGAGCAACCGGGGTCGCGATAATTAGACACTGATAATATCCAAGTGCTTTGAGAGATCCTTAATTGCATAACCCGCATAGTAGCGCCTGTTGCGATACCGTCGTCGATTAAAATTATTATTTTATCTTTGATATTGGGAGCAGGGCGGTGACCACAATAACGTAAATCTCGCTCTTTTAGAATTTTCTCCTGCTCGGCTTTTACATGTTGGATTGTTTCTCGTGAAATTAGGAGTTGTTGGACGATGTCTTTATTTAAAACCATAATATCATTTGATGCGATAGCGTCTATAGCAAGTTCTTCCTGTCCTGGTACACTTAATTTCAGAACTAGGAAATATCCATCCAAAGGTAACCCAGGAGAGCTTGGGCGACTTCGAATACTACCGGCACACGGCTCGCCTCGGGGAAGTAAAGCGAGAATAAAGGTATTGGGGCGCCTCGAATAGTTTCCTAGCGCCTTGGGAGCCGTTTTCCAGCATCTTTCGGATCGCGAAAAATCATATTAGGTCTCCAGAATTCTTTGTTTTGATTATAGCAATAGATCATAGTGTGATACGGCAGCTTATTTGAGAAGCTTAACGTCAATAACGTCAATTGTGAGAAGTTAACTTAACTATACTGCGTGGGATTCAATAAAATAAAGACTTCTCATTGATCTTCGTGGTTTAAAAGTGTCTGGTTTTTGTAAAATTTTTGAGGGATTCAGGTGGACTGATAGAGTAAGCTATTTAATTCTTTTTTTCATTTTTAAAATTTATGTATTACCGATTGATATTTTATATTAAAAAAAATTATATTATATTAAAAAAATTATATTTTTTGATTTTTTAACTATGATGCTCTCTCATTTGATGGAAATGCTCATTTTAGGATTATTGTTATGATTATAATTCATTATTCGAATCAGAATTAATAAAAATATACTTCCTTTTTTTTTTAAATTTACTTACAATTTGTTGTTCCTACTTTATTAAAAGGAAAAAAATCATGATAACAAAAAAACAAACTTCTCGAAAATCTAAATCTGGAAAATCCAGAACAACAAGAATATCAACCGTCAAAAATCGGATGACGAAAACTCAAGTATTTGCTCACGTAGCTGAAATAACGGATCTTACTAAAAGACAAGTGACCCGAGTATTTGAGGCATTAGCTGATTTGGCACAGGCTCATCTTAAAAAAGGTGGCGTAGGAGAATTTGTTATTCCAGGTCTAGCTAAATGTGTCGTTAAGCGGAAAGCAGCGACAAAAGCCCGTAAAGGAATTAATCCATTTACGGGTGAACCGATGACTTTTAAGGCTAAACCAGCACGAAATGTTATTAAAATCCGCCCGCTCAAGCGATTAAAAGAAATGGTAGAGTAAGGAGGTAAGATGAGAAAATCCACAAAATCAACTGCTCTTCAAAAAGCTGAAATGGCAGTAAAAAAATTAAAGGTGCGATTGAAAAAAGCTGAGGCAAAAGTTAAAAAGGAATTAGAAAAGATAAGAAAATCAAGTAAAAAAGTAGAAAAAAGACGAGATACGATACTGAATAAAAGAACACCAATGAAAACCGGAACAAAACGCAAAAAAAACATTACGAAGTCGGTTAAAGCTGGAAAAAAAATCGGGCGTTCGCATAAGAAAAGCTCTATTTAATTTCATTGGTAGCGGTTCTTCATTCAACGCCGATTGAGTTCGAGTCAGCTCTGAACTTAATCGGCGTTTTTTTAATATCCTTATTATGTATTCGCTATCGCCATTATGTATTCGCTATTGTCACGAAAATTTTTTCGATCGGTTTCCTGACTTTTTTCTTTATTTATTTTCTTTATTTATCGCCACTTAAATGAAAATCCGGCGCCTGCGCTCTCGTCTTCTTATTATCAATTGATAAACCCCATACCAGGTCGGAATAGACTTGGCTAAAAGATAAAGTTTAGTAAATTAAGGACATTGAATGAATATTTTATCGCAAGTTACGTAGCTTCGATTGCATAGCCCCTCCCTTCCTGATTTGGTGAAATAATTATGGTGAATTGGCGACGTCGATGAATGAAATTAATTTCCATTAGCTCCACCAGTCCAACTTTAAGATCTGCTTTGTCTTTAGTAATAAAACGCCTTTCAGATTGATCATGAATGTGTTTAATATGCAGATCTTCTTCTAGCTCTATATATTGGATTCCTAAGGCTCTTCTTCAAACCAGTATGACATAATCGAAAAGTTATTATTTAATTCCATAGACGAACTTCAAATTTTCTTTTTCTAAGGCAGATATAAATCTTATTACCGAATAACATACAGCTCCTTGAGCTTGGGTGGTGAACGTAATTTAAAGACTTGGCTTGGCTATGTTTTTATATAATTATATGAAATAATTAAAGATTTACCAACTGGAGTAGTATCTCAGCAATTCTGTTAGCTATTTTTTCTGGTTCTTTGAGCTTGTTTTAGTAGGATGATAAAGTTAAAAGAGGAGAACAATAATGAAAATTTGGATGATAGCTGTATACTTTTTTCTGTATGCTCCTTTTTGCTTAAGTGCCCAATGGAGAACCTATTTCTAATCCGGAGTATCAATTTCAGGTAAGCTATCCTTCCTCTTTGAAAGATCCAAAAGGATTTTAGTACGGCCTATCTTGTATAGGCAAAGGGTGGGGCATCGATATTTGTAACGACAATAATACGCAACAACACGTTCTTGTGGAAATTCAGCTTCAAAATACAAGAAGTACTATAAAGATGGAAAGGAATATTATTTATCAAGCTTTTGTGAGGGTAAGGTGAGCACTTTCTCTGAAGATCTCCTTAGAGGAATATTTATACGATTCTAAATCAAGGTAAATTTATATCTTTGAATATATTGAAACAGATTCACTTCGGAATTTAATCCCCAAGTATAAAGAAATCAGTAGGAAAAATCAAATTTTGGCTGAAGCAATAATTGATTACTTTCGAATTGACAAATTCAAATTAATAACTTTCGATATGGAACCGTCTATTGTAAATTGACTTTGAGTTTATTTCGTGAGGTGAGACTAAAATGCTTATTGAGATTGGACAACCGGCCCCTAATTTTACTTTACAAACTGATGAAAGAGAATTTTTGTCGCTTAAAAACCTGAAGGGGAAAAAATTATTTTGTACTTTTATCCTAAGGATAATACTCCAGGATGCACAAAAGAAGCCTGCGGATTTCGTGATGTATGGTCTGATTTAATTAAGGCAGGAGCAACCATTCTTGGCATTTCAAAAGATAGCATTAAAACCCATCAATCTTTTAAGAAAAAATATAGTTTGCCTTTCCCTTTATTGTCCGATAAAGAAGGTGCTGTATGTGAACGATACGGTGTTATGTTTGATAAAAATCGTTTTGGAAAAAAATATAGAGGAATTGAACGTACCACCTTTCTTATTGATGAAAAGGGTAACATTTCCGCTATTTGGTCCAAGGTTAAAGTAGAAAGCCATGCTTCAGAAGTTCTAAATGAAATTTTAAAATAAGCTTGATGATTAGATAGATTCAATTAGAGAAAATGAATGTCTCAGATATTTCATAACTGTTTCCATTCGAGCACTGTGCCAATTTCTTTCGATGAATATTAAACTCTCTATCAAAAATCGATCTAAGACTCAGAAAATTTTTGGGCAGAACAATCGGAGAAATACATTAGTTGAATACGGCGGGCATCGGGGGTCGAGTCTTAACGGGTGATTTTTTCGAAAATAATGTCCGTTGGTTTCCGGGAGCATTTTCCGGGAGCATTATTGAATGCTTGTACGAATTGCATTGATCCCCTATCTCCCCGAGCGTACTAATCAAACTGCTATTATATGGGAAGGGGACGACGATCCCTCGCAGTCGAGAAATGTAACTTATCATGAGTTGTATGAAGAAATTTGTCGTTTTGCCAACGGTCTAAAGAGATTAGGTGTTTCGAAAGGCCACCGTGTGTTTGTATTTACATGCCCATGATACTGGAAGTAGCGGTGTGGTAATGTTGGCCTTGCGCGCGTATCGGAGCGGTGCATTCGGTCGTGTTTGTGGGATTTTCTCCGGAGAGTTTAAAGAAGAGGATTAACGATACTGAATGTTCTGTCATTGTAACCGTGTGCGTTAATCAGCGAGGAGGAAAAATTATACCCTTAAGGCCAACGTTGATAAAATTATTGATGAATGCTTTTCTATCAAGCATGTGATTCTGTCAAGCATGTGATCGTTAAGTCGGACGAATCAGCGGATAAAAAGTAATATTCGGGATATTGAATATAAGATTTTGATTTCTACCGAAATCCCTGAATATCCTGCGGAACTTATGGAAGCTACAGATCCATTTTTTATTTTATATACGTCTGGTTCGACAGGAAATGGTTCGACAGGAAACCTGAAGGGAATATTGCATATTCATGCAGGATATTTGTTATATGTAACTATGACTTTTCAATTAGTTTTTAATTATCAAAAAATGATATTTTCTGGTGTACGGCAGATTAGATGGATTACGGGACATTCGTATTTGGTCTATGGTCCTTTAGCCAGCGGAGCAACAACGCTAATATTTTCAAGTATTCTGACTTACCCTGGGGGTCCTCTTCGTTATTAGAAGAAAGAGATTGATAATCATGAGATAAATATTTTTTATACAGCTCCAATAGCGATTTCGAGCATTAATGCGAAGAATCGGAGGAGGTTGTTAAACGAACCACAAGCCGTTCAGACCTTAAAGTTTTTAGGCACGGTAGGCGAGCCCATTGATCCAGAAGTTTGGGTTTGGTTATTACAATATCGTTGGAGAAAAACGTTGTCCTATTGTCGACATATGGTGGTAAACAGAAACCGGCGGTATTATGATTGCCGATTTTCCGGGGAGGGAGTGAGTCACGCCTTTAAAACTTGGATCTGCGACATTTGCTTTTTTTTGGAGTGAGAAAGGGCAAAAATTAAAAGGAGAAGATCAGGCAATCTCATAAACTCAGCACTGTGGCTAGGGCAAATGCAAACTATTTATGGAGATCCAGAACGGTACAAAGCTACAAAACCACGTATTTTTCTCAATATCCTAGCATGTATATTATGCGGGAGATGGAGTTCACCGAGATTAGAACGATTTTTATTGGATTTGGGTGTATCGATGATGTGATCAACGTATCCGGAATCGATTGGATACAGATGAGATAGAAGGCGCTTTAGTGGCGCATTCTGATATTGCAGAAGCTGCGGTAGTTGATTTTCCTCATGATAAAGGCCAGGGTATTTTTTGCCTTTGTGATGCCTAAATTTGGAATAGTCCCTGATGATCGATGATCGTTTATCGACAGAATTAATTAATTTATAATTTAGTTCACAAAAAAAATTAATCCCATCGCAACACCAGATCGCATTCAATGGGCCAAAGACTTGCACTAAGATTTGATCAGGAAAAAATCATGAGACGTATTTTACGTAAAACAGTAAATAGGGAACTTGATAGTCTGGGAAATATTTCAACGTTAGCAAATCCGGAAGCTGTCCAAGCTATCGTTACTTCATATAGTATGAATTGTTTCCTTGGTCCTGTGATTTAAAAAATAGTGAACCTAAGGATGGTTCATTTAAAAATGTTGAGGTAGTTGCCTCGAATCAAAGCTTATGGGATTTGATATAATTTATTTCCCGCCTATCCATCCAATTGGTCATTCAAATCGCAAAGGCAAAAATAATGCTCTAAGGGCTGCGTCCACCTACCCATTTAAAAGATCACCCTCAATGGTTCAAAGGTTCAAAATCTGTCCGGATGGAAGCTTTCAATATGTCGAAAATCATCCTAAAAATATGAAGACATTTATCCTTTTCATTTTGATACCGAGGATTAGAAATCTTTATGGAAAGAATGCAAAAAAATTTTATTATTTTGGATCAAGGAAGGAATCAAAATTTTTCGAGTAGATAATCCCCACACTAAACCCTTCTTTTTTAGGAGTAGTTGATTTTCAAAATTAAATTAGAATATCTCATTAGAATATCCCGATGTTATCTTTCTAGCAGAGGTTTTTACACATCCTAAGATAATGTATTATTTAGCCAAACTAGGTTTTACTTAATGCTACATCTATTTTACTTGGCGGCATCTTAAAGAAATATCATCCTTAAATTGCTGTAATTAATAAAGTGATTTATTTCAGTTAGATTTATAAATAATCCAAGGTTTTGTTCATCTGTTGAGAGACAAGTTTTTTTAATTATTACTCTATCTGTTGAGTTTCTTTTTTCCAAGATTCAAGAGACTTGGGGCTGTAGAAATGGCGAATATAATCGACACCTTTTACGGATAAGGCTGCCGATTTGGAAACCTCTCGGTTATAGGTAGCGTATTGGTATGAAGGAGCTTCTGTTTTTTCTCGACCATTCATATAATCTCCCGAAGAATTATTTTCAATCTAAATTATAGAATAATTTTCTGTTCTAGAAGAGGTATCTATTTGCTAGATTTATTAAAATTCGGTACCTTAATAAGTCTGAACATATCATGTTGTGACATAATTTGATTTTCTTTAGTGGGGTATGTCTGGGGAGAAATGAAGATAGGAGTAGTTACATGGAGTCCGCTGCAATCAGCTTCTATAAATACTGCGTTCTATTCCGTTCCTTTAGGAAGTAGGAGTTGAAGATCGGTTTCTGAAACTCCAATAGCCAAATTTATGGGTTTATATTTTATTCCATATGTGTAACGAAAATTTCTAGTTATTGAATTATAAGCGATCCGAAGTGTTAGTTTTTTTAATTTTTCTCTATAAAAAATTTCTACTTTTTTGTCTGGCTCTTTTCTAAGAGCCGAAGAGGGCGATGACTAATAATTCGTTCATAAAAAGGCAAGAAAGGAAAAGGATATTAACAGTGCCTGTGATAATTTATTAATAAAATGGTTTGAATTAGCAATATAAAATAACAATTTCTGGCCAGGTAATTCTTTAAAATAAAAATGAGAAGCATCTGGCAGAAAAAAATCTTCTCCGCTTTAGTTAACGATATATTTAGGTAGAGTGAATAATTTTTCACCATAAAATTGGTCAGACAAATAAGAAAAAATCCTCAATTTGTATTAATTTTAAATAATTTGAGTAAAAGGGATTCGTAGGATTGGAGAATTTCGGAATATTTTCTTTATAATAATCAATTAAAATAATCACTTAAGGTCAGTGGTGATCATAAGTTTTATATATGTGAGGAATTTGTTCCTTCATAATTGGAGGAAAGTTTTCTTTACTTTAGAATATAGATATTTAATTCATGTATCCAAACATTAGGAGAAATTATGTCTTTGGTTTTTAGATTCGGTCATGAAAGATAGGTAAAAAGATATTTATATTCTGTATAATTCGAAGTTCTGATATTTCCTATTTCTTTCCATTGCAATAGGACGAATAAATAATATTTGGTTGGTACATTCTAAAACAGCATGAGAGGATGGTAGTTTAAAAAATCTAAAAAAGTGAACGCTTAACCGAATCCGAAAGTGGATTTTAAAGAAAAAATCAAAAGAAGGCTAATTAAAAATGGAACTCTTTTGGCTATGAGAATATTCTATAAATTAGTTTAATTTTATCAAGGAAAAATTTAATTCAATTCATTCGATTACCAGATAATCGAACTATTAATTAGTATGTTTTAAATATAAAAAATATGGCTCCCAGTAGAAATAATCCAGCCAACAAAAAATTTAGATATAACTTTTGTCCCATATAATAAATAGAAAAATGAACGAAAACGGAAAAAGTAATAATTTCTTGGACGATTTTTAATTGCGCTAGAGTTAAACGCCCTTATCAAAACCGATCCGATTTGCTGGAACCTGAAACATATATTCAAAAAAGGCAATAAATTAAACTGATGATAATGAAAAATATGATTGGTTTAGAAGCAAAATTTCTTAGATGGGTATAACAGAAAAATTCATAAAAGAGTTAGAACATATAAGAAGACTAATAATAAGAAAAATATTTTTCATAAACTGTTTTATTTGATTAATATGATGGAGAAAATAAAATCCACTAGAGAGAATTCTTATTAAGGGAATGAAAAAACCTAAATAAAATCTTAATATGCTTTCCTACTGATAACACTCTCATAAACAAAATAGAGTATACTAAAATATCTCAATTAATGGTTCAATATATTAGAAATATCCTTTCTTAATGAGCGTATAAAATCAAGAATTAGGAATTGAAAAATAAATTTTTTTCATTTTTAGGACAAAAAATTGATAATATCTTATGATTCATTAAAATTTCTACCCTCTAAATTAGGATATTAAAGCCAGTTAAGTGGTTGGTGTGTTTTAAAAATATATTTTGAGAGAGAGTAATGTAAGTGCGACACTGGTATTAGGAACTTTTAATCTTATTATGCTAATTGCAGACTAAGTTAAAAATGTTTGTAACCTATCTGTTATAGGTTTTTTTAGTTCTTTAATTCTATATTTTATTATAGGAGATCTTTTTCTCAAACATCAATTACGAATAAATTTTTTCTAATTGGTGTCATTCTTTTTGTATTTTTGGAAATAACTTTTTTTAATTTATTCAGAATTAAATTATTTACCAGATTCAGTAATTTTTGTGTTTTTACAGACTTGTTATTACCTTATAATTTTATTATTTGCAAGTATTATCTAACTTTCTATAGGTAATGGGTGTCTCTCATTTCCTACCCCGGACACTTTTCCACATACTAAAGAGAGTATTTTACCGTTATTAACTGGAATTATTTCTGCTTTTAGTAGCCAGGAAGTTTCCACTGTACATTTTAATGAAACCCATAAAATAAATAAAACTTATCTGATGGCGTTATTAATCATTGTTATTCTAATATTGTTGATTTTTTTTACTTCTTTATCAATTTTTATTTTGGTTCTTTTAAGAAATTTAAATTTAACCTCATGTATTATTTAAGTATTTTTTACATTTTTCGTCGTTTAAAATTTGAATTAGATTTTACCTATTTTTTCTTTGATGTTAGTCACTGGAGGGAATATGGGTGACATTAATAATTGTTTTATTTCGCCCATAAATAGATTGTTTTATACTTTTAAAGATAAGGAAATAAATTTTTTATTAGAAAGTATCAATCATAAAAATGTTCTGAGTATTTTATTAATTCTTCAAACTGTTATCATGAATTTTTTGCACTAACTTTTTTATTATTCCTGGAGTAAATGCATCCTATTTGTTATTAACTGCCTTAACTTCTTAGATTTACATGTTAATATATATTTCATGTTTTCTTCAATCATTGGACTTCGCTTTCGTATGATTGAAAGACGTGATGGTTTCTTTATTCCTGTCGGGTCATTTGGGAGTGATTATCGTAGCCAGAAGTAGGTTGATCGCTTCTATACTAAATTTAGTGATAGGCTTTATTTCTCCGATTGTTGTTCATAATATTTTGCATTATGAAATTTTAAGTCTCTTTTCTCTTTTATTTATTTATATATTTAATTTCTGGAAAGTATCCTTTAGTTTTTAAGAAATTCTTACCATTTCGAAAAAATTGACAGGTTAAATTAAAGCATTTAGAACTTTTTCTTAGGCTTTGTAAATACTGGATCAAAGATTAGGAATCCTTATCCGTCTTGCCTTGAAATTGATTGAGGTTGGAGTAAGTGAGAATATTTTAAAAAAATGTTTATTCACATTAACGAAAAAAATGATAAATTTTTATACATGTGTAATTTAAATGAGCTTCAGAATTTGACAATCCAGGCGTACTCTTCAACTTCTGCCGTTCTTTACGTTGCTCCTTCCACCCAGCCTATTTCTTGTATCTATTCTCATGAGTCACATGTCGTAGAGCGTGGTGCGTTTTGTTACTCTAGGCAAAAGCTCCTATTCAAGCAAAACACAACTTTTAAAAATGAATTTCTTTAATAAAAAATAGTTTAAATTATCATGAAATTATTGAACAATTATGACAGCATAGTAGCCAATAATAAATTAAAAATGGAGAAAACACGAAGTTTTAATCTTGTTATATCTAACTTGTCTTAGGATTATATGCGTTATTTTTATTTTATAAATAAGTATTGCAAGTTTCCTCTAGTGTGATGGTCGAAAAGCTTATGCGCCAGTTCCACTTAAATGGTTTTGGATTTGGAAATCTAGCTGCTTCTTTTTTACCACTATTTATAGGAGCAACTTTTAGTAAGACCTTTGTTAAATCGCTATAATCCACGATTATTTATCGCAGAAACTAATACATCGTTCGGAAGAGCAGCCCTTCTTTTCGCACATGTCGACATTGAATTGTGCCTTGCTGGAACGTAGGTTAATTAGGATAGACATTTTTTGAGACACTGAGTTATTTAAAAATGACAGCCTTGTGACTTAAGTCGAAACAATTTTCAAAAGCAATGATCGCTGTAAAATGAGCGATTTCGTTTCGCTTTTAAAATAAAAACACAATTGATTTTTAAATTCTGTATAGTGGATTGACTTTTTCGGCATTATCGGTATTAGGCGGTTTGTAGCGGAAAACGTTTAAGCAAACACTATTTCATTTAGATAGACCTGAAGTAGCTTTAGTAACTTTATGTATGTTTTTAGGATTATCAGCTGTAAGTGCCGATTTTTTTGGGTTGGCTTTCTGGCCGATTAAATCGCTATTTCACCATTATGTGGAGTGGACTCGTTCTTTCCTTAGTCTAATTGCTTACGGCTCTTTACTTATTTAGTTTTTGAATTTAGTTTGAAAGTATTTCTTTATTTTTATTTGGATTTAGCACTGGTGTATTTATGCAGGGATTTAGGGTAGGAAAATCCTTAAATTTCGTATGGCTTGTGTCTTAAATTATAGCTATTATTAATATCACCGATGCTTTATTGAGTAATTTTTCTAAACCATTAGTGATAAAATTAATCGATTTTTTGGCATAGTAAGATGACTGACTGTACGTTTTTATTTGCTTATCTTCTTTTCATCTTTACTTATTTTTACTGCATTTATATCTGGTTTCAAATTTTTATTTTTATTCAGGAAATAAGGAAATAATATAATTTGAAAAAAGATTTATTCTTCTTTTAAGTAAATATTGAATATTTTTTTATTTTAATTTTATCTTAAATAAATGTAAAAAAAGATAAAAACATGAAAAAAATTATTTTTTTAAATCATTGGAATTATGATGAATTTTTTGGTAAGAGTTTCAAGATCAGGAATCTAATCGATTCGTTGCCCTATTATTGGATTATTACTATCAGAAATTTCCTGAATCTATTAAGAAATATCTTTCTAAGATACTGTATTTTAAAGGAATTATTTAAAATAAACTAAGTTTATTTTTGTCATTGGACAAAAATAAAGTTAAAAAAATTGTAGAGGAAGAAATCAAATTATTTATTCACGCAAAAAAATATTCGTATTATTTTTACGATGATTTTAATTTTTCCTTATCGAGAAAAATACTTGATGCTTATGGTATTCTTGGTCCAAGTTATGATCGCTTTCTCCTTATTGTAATAAATTTTTAATGAAAGATCGTCTTAAGTCAGATAATATTTCTATTTCTAAATATGAAGCTATTAATTTTTCTGATTATCTTTCTGATATTAAAGCTTATTACCAGAACCTTATTGAAAAAGTATTTCCAATATTGGTGATAAAATTCTAAACAGGAACAAGAAGTGTTTTAAGTCAAAAAATAAATAATTATTTTGAATTTAAAAAATTTATTGTTAGCAATTCACTTTTGGATATTCCTTTTAAAACAGAAGAATTTATCGAAGGAACGCTTTATCATGTCGATCAGTTTTATCAGAATGGAAAAAATATATTCCATTTTTTCAATGGATTCATTCTCGTCATTGGGATTACCCTGAGTAG
Source organism: Coxiella-like endosymbiont (assembly GCF_030643785.1). Taxonomy (NCBI): domain Bacteria; kingdom Pseudomonadati; phylum Pseudomonadota; class Gammaproteobacteria; order Legionellales; family Coxiellaceae; species Coxiella-like endosymbiont. The sequence continues at coordinate 774,124 of NZ_CP094378.1, forward strand.
AAAAATTTTTTATCACTTCTGAAGAAAAAATTATATTTTTTGAGGTATCTCTGTGATTCCCAATGAGAGGTATAAATAAATAGTATGTATTTTCAAATGAAATGAAATATCCCCACATTTCAACGCACGTTATTAGAACCAATGTGGCTAATACAACATGGTATTATTAAAAAATTATATGAGCCTAATTTGAAAAGCTGCTATGAGATGCAATGGTTTTTAAAAAAGAATGGAACCCATGCTCGTTCTTCGATCTCTTTTTCTTATTTTCAATGATGGATATTCCATTTTATGTGAAGACTTTGAAATATTGAAACAATATAAGCCTTTCCATTTAACTTCCGCCGAGGAGTCTCAAAGATCTCCCTGACTTTGGCAAGCGATCGGTAAAGAATCATGGTATTCTAAAATAGAATAACTGTATTGACTTATTGCTTGACTATAGAGAATAAATAATGCAAGCAACAAACTTGGAGGTAACTTATGATAATATCTATTACACAGGTTTAAAATTAGAGAGCATTGCTTATCGCACACCTGTATTCACATCTCGTTAAATAACTTAGAAAATAAATGTTAAGTTATTTTTTAAATGTGAAAATTTTCAAAGAACAGGTGCGTTTAAGTTTCGTGGGGTACATAATTCAATTGCTCAATTAAACAGTGCACAAAAGAAAAAGGGCATTGTTGCATTTTCATCAGGTAATTATGCACAAAGTTTAGCATTAGCTACAAATCTTTTAAAAGTTCCATCGACGATTTTGATACCAAATGACGCACCATCTGTAAAATTACTTGAAACCCTTGATTTATAGGGCTGAGATTGTTCTTTATGACAAAACTAATGCTAGACAAAAAAATTTCAGAAGTTTTAATGAAAAAACACAGATTAATAACACAGCTTAATATTGATTCTATCCTATAATCATAAAGATATTATTGCTGTTCAAAGTAGTACTGTAATAAAAGAACTCTTTAAAGAAAGAGGACAATTGGATTATTTGTTCGTTCCTGTAGGTGGGGGAGAGGGATATTGGCTTATTTTAGGATCTTCTATTGGTGCAGATCATTTATCACCTAATTGCACTGTAATTGGTGTAGAATCCGAGTCAGGTAATGATGTACAACAATCTTTTCAAATAAAAAATATTTTTAGTATCGCAACGCCTAAAACTGTCACAGATAGCGCACAAACTCAATTTATTGGCTAACTCATTTTACCTATTTTAATTAAAACTGTAACAGATATTATAAAGGTAAGCAATGATCAATTATGTAAACAAATACTCTTTTTTGTTGAAAGGATGAAAATTATCGTAGAACCGACAGTTGTTTGGGTATCACGCCGCTATTTTCAATAAAATAGCGGATGTAAAAGATGCGTGGATCGGGATAATCTTAAAGACGATAATGTTGATATAAACAGATTGTGTGATTATATACAATAGTATACGATCTGGCATCTAAAATATTTATTATTCATAATATAATTTATATTTAGTCATCTTTATTTTAATTAACTATTCGTTGTTCAAATCAGGTTTAAAATTAAATTATTTTTTCTGATAATTTTTTAGGTTTTTTATAAAGTCAAGTAATAATAAAATTCTTTTTATTTTTTTATTGAAAAACTGAAAATAAAAATAAATCATGTAAAATCAAATTTCTGATTTAAAAAAAATATAAATTATGCTTCCATTCGATTTTATCACCTATAAATTTTTTAATTTTACAAGAGGATTTCTTCTTTCAGTACTACCTCAAAAACAAAAAATAACTCTCTTCTTGTTTTGCCTTTAGAAACAATATCTCCTCAGTATTTCATTAGCTTCTTTCTTTGAAAATTGGTAGGCGTCATCTCTATAAAAAAGTAAAGAGTGTAATACAAGAAAGCTTTTAGAAAATCAGAATCCCACGGTACTCCAAAAATTGTATATAAAGAATTAAATAATCGACTTCAATTTCAATTATTTTTTAACGTGGATCTATATTTATGTGATCGATTAATAAATGAATGGTAATTTTTAGATAAGGACGCCTACCGACGTGTGATAAAAGTGGGTTTGATAAACTTGGTGATTTGGGCTTATATCGATCTTCATCCTGAATCAGGATACAATATAATCTACAATTACGCGATTTCCTTATTTGAAGATAAGGAACTTTTGACGCTTTCACTTTTTTGGAAGAAAGGTGTCTTTATAAATTAAAAGAGAATTTGCAATCGGTTGATTTTGAGAAAGTTGATGCGTTAAAAGGTCATCCGTTAAAAGTATTAAAGACAGTTTTAATACATAATAATCAGACTTTTCCAGATCCAGATTTCTAGGAGATAACCCTTCAATTCAATATTAAAATTAAAAGTTTCCTCATCTTCGATCTTTGGTTGAGCCTGATTTGATTTAGAATCGATTGGAAAAAAATGTATTTAACGATATTCGGATGAGCGATAAACTTTCAGTAAATAAATTTCGTTCTGTTTATTTAGAAACATTAAATTCGGGGTATCAAAAACAAAAAATATTTGATCAATTATTTCAAATCAATGGCGATGTGGATAAAAGCAAGAATATTTATTTTGATAGATTTTCTTTTAAGAACGCTAAAAATAAATCGTTCTGGATATTGTTAATACGGATAGAATTAGAAAAAATATCGGATTATCAAAAATTGACGCCAGTGCAGAAATACGATTTTCTTCAAGAAGCGTTTGAAAAAATAGGAGAAAGCACGTAGTATGAATTTGACAGATTATGGTATTCGATGGATTTCTCTCTAATCCGTATTTTTCATTATCGCTATCCTAAAATATTACTATAGTTTAAGAATAAGCAATAATTAATTCAATTTTTTATGGAAGAAGAAAAAGTGTGTGAAAAAAATGGCAACAACTGTCCTTTTCAGCCGAAAATATTTTTAGCGCTGCATTTGACTTGTTCCAGAAGTATCCTTATTAAAAGTGAAAAATCTTTATTGAAAGTGAAAACTGGAAGCAAAAGATAAAATTTTTATTGAATTATTTAGCTAACTAATTTGAAAGGGTTTTAGATCCTTAGCACGCTAATGAGTTAAAAATTGATTTTAATTTTTGAACAGATGTCTTGGAAATTCTAAGAGAATACGGTTTGTGGGATGAGGAAATTTTCTAGGATCAAACTTGTAAAGTAGTTTCAGGAAATTTGATAAGACTCAAATACAGCCTACCAGGGCAGCTCGGTCCTGGTTACCTTCGAACATCGGGAATATGATTAATAAATTTTTGATGGATGCTAATGAGAATGATTAGCTACCCATCGAGAATTGGATTTTTGTAATAGCCGAATTTTAAAGCTTAAATCTTAATTACAGAAAAAAGAAAAGGATTTTATAGATGATCTTGTTGATCGTTTAAGCAGCGATCTTTAGATTTGGGAAAATCGAACGCAGTCCTTAGAATCGCAGGGTATGAAAGTCACCTATGCCAATCTGGAGCAAGAAATAAAGCGGTTTTTGAAAATATAAAAACAAAACGCAAGGCCATCAAACGTAGTTGTAGCCAATTTTAAAGGAGTGGTTCTATTAGTTGCTGGTAATCTAGTTACTGGTAATCAGTTCTGTCGAAACGATGGTTGATGGTGTTAAAGATAAACATTGGAAAGAAGTTCTATTGGAAGGTGCTTTTCTTTCCTTGGATGTGTGGTTTGACGCTGGACTGTTAGCATCTATTAGCATCCAAAGGAGCTGAAGAAGTAGCGGGTTCTGCGTTAGTGAAGGAAGGTTGCTCGCCGCCAGCTAGCTCTAGGCAAGAGAAAGAATGACGGTAAATTCACTGAATGCCCTACTGGAAGAACTTCATTTTCCTTTTGCCGAGTTGTTCTCTGAAAGTTCTATTCCTGTTGCTCAAAATCCATTTTTAACCTTACTTAAATTAGCAGCAGAAAATAATTAGTAGCAGAAAATGCGAATGAGATTCCTGTTACATAAGTACAATACACAATTGTTTACCTTTCGAAGGATAGATGATATGCGGTGGTTAAATCTCAAGACAGGTCGTGTGGATTATACCAAGCTATTGATTTATATGGGATAGTTAGACTGGACAGTACGTTGCTTCAGCCCTAAAAGGAGCTGGACGGTATGATACCTTTGTTGAACTTTTATCCGAAGCTGAATTGAAGCAACGGTATACTATTAAAGAAATACTAGCAGTAATGGAAGGGACGAAAGTAACAGAGGATTCAGAAGTATAGGACTCGATATAGGAGAATTTTACCAGACGGTATATAGTTTCTAGTCTTACTTTTAGAAGAATTTTTAATAAATTTTTAGTTCAGGCAGCTAAAAAAACTTGAAGTCAATCTCTGGCGTATTCATATCCAGTTTGGCCGACGTAGCTTCGCTGATATTGCAGAAAAATTGTTTATTCGATTCTAAAATTAAAACTTTTGAGGCGCGTTATTTGGGCGATGACCATTTTGGTGATCCCACTTAATAAGGTAAGGGACAGCCCTTTCAAAAACATCGCACGATGATTCATGACATCCTATACCCTCCCTCTTACTACGCCCTCCCTCTTATTGGAATAGATAATTTAGATGTCGATGTTGCCCAGAAAGAATAGGGAGCTTCTATTCGACGCAATTCCGCTGTCGACAGACTGATAGGGGCGCTACTGTTTATTTATCGGATAAAATTATGTCTCAAGGAACTATCTCAAGTGTGCCGCATCGTTTGGTATATCGATTTTATGAGGAAGGGTCGGCCCTGTCAAATCCTGGGATATTACGACAACGGCTTGTGGAGGAAAATCTTTTCTTGGATAAAAGCTCGATGCCAACATATAGAAGAATTTCGGTATAGTGGTGAAGAATTGGGGCAACATTATATAGTGTAGGAGATGGAAAAATTTTTTGAGAATCTTCGATCAATATCTTTAGCAACCGAGTCTTTTTCAAATCAGTTCTTGTTAATCTTTAAGAGTGAAGATACGAAATTGCTAGAGGAGCTGAGAGAATTTTTTTAGAACTACACGTAGAAAATGAGATCTTCATCCAGATTTTTGATATTCGATTTTCTAATCTTATAACAGATGAAATAGAACGTTTAGAATTTATGTATTCAGAATTGTAAGACGTCGTGCTAGAAAAAGACAAGGCAATCTATCTTCTGGAAGATGGTACACATTATTTGTCTGACACGGATATTATTCCAATTGAAGGAAGGAAAGCAATGTGTTTACTTAAAATGTTAGAATTATTGACGAGTAAGAAATTAGCAGAAATACTGGTAGAAAAACAATTCGCTAATCGAGATGTCATATTGCAACTAGCAAATAAAATTTCAGAAAGCAAAGATGAATTACCCAAGATGTCAATCTAGAGATTTTATTTTAACGGGTGATCCGGAGAGAGTGAAAGGCAATTACTGAGGTTCCTTTCCTGGACTAAGATGAGTTGAATGGTTTATTACGAAGAAAGACTGCTTTCTAAGACCGTTTATTCTAAATTGTTGAATAGCACTTGTTTGTTGTTTTTCTCATATTTTTATATTTTTTTAGAGAAAATCAATCCCTGGAAGATCAATCTGCTGTCTGATTGGACAACGTTTCCTCTTTCTTTTCTGGATTAAGGAACAAGAAAATATTCATGAAAATATGTGGAAAATACAGAAAGAAAATGAGCCCATCGAGGATGGACTGCAATTTTTGTTTGGAGTATGAGAGCACATTTTCCTTTAATTAGATCTTACTAATTAAGCTTTTTAGTTAAGATGTGATTAGTTAAAAGATTTTGATTTAAAGTTTAATAAGCGCGATTCATGAACACAAAAGAACGAATTGGACAAAAAGTGAAATCATCTACGGGGGCTACTTTGCTTATATTCCAAAGCTGTTACCACCGAAACCTGAGCTGCAACTGAAGCCGATCTGCCCCTTTTTGGATCGAGCCAATCTCGCCATTGGCCGGTGTTGGATGGCATTGGGAACATTTTACCGAATCAAGAATTATTTCTTTACATGTATATTCGAAAGGAAGCCGTGCTTTCTTCTCAAATTGAAAGAACTCAATCTTCATTGTCGAATTTTCTGATGTATGAAAATGAAGAAGTGTATCTGGTGTGCTGGAATACGATGTCATTGAGGTTTCAAATTATGTGGCCTCTATGGAGTACGGCTTTAAACGTTTAAGTGAAGCCTTTCCACTGAGTTTGTGTTTGATAAAAGAAATTCATGAAATTTTATTAAGTAAAGGTAGGGGACAGTGTCAAGGAATCTGGTGAATTTCGTCGCTTTCAAAACTGGATTTGGCGGCACATGGCTGGATAATACTACGTTTGTTCCCCTCAATCAAGCTGTAAAAAATACAAAAGATATCATTGAACTTTGTACGGAAGATCGCCGAAAAATTGAAGATCTAGGTAGACCCATCCGCTTCTGCATTATTAGTGCATCATTATTTAGAAAGAAAAGCATTCTGTAACGGATATTGGAAAAAATTGGAGTGCATTGCAATATCATGATTCCTATCGCGACAAAATCCATTAAACATTTAGAAACATTAGGTATTGCTAAAGAAATTACAGGAAAAGAACGTCATAAAATTTATACCTACCAACGTTATTTAGACATTCTAAATGAAGGAATCGGTGATTTTTAATGTGAGACATTGCATTACATAGTGGAGGCGGCGGGAATTGAACCCGCGTCCGTAAATGCATCCGCCTTTGACCCTACATGCTTAGCATCGTCTATTATTTAGCTGACAACCACCAGACGTACAGGGGAGATTGACAGCGAGCCCTGAAGTTTAACTTCCAAGTCATGGGCCATGCTTTGAAAGCGAGCTTGTAAAATATGACCATTAGACAGAATCTACAAGTCAATCCTGACAATGGGAAGCTGCGTTATTAGGCAGCTACAGCGTATTGTGTATCATTTGCAGATATACAATTGCAACTGATGGATTTACGAGCCTTCGTTGCCGGCTCGGCATGCGTCTCAGGTTTCAGGATTCGCGTCGAAGCCTGATCGCCCCCCATATAATTATAGATTAGACAGGAGGGTATCGTAAAGATAGCTAAAATCGTTTCACATAGTGATGACAGTAAGCTTCTTTCTCGTTCTTGCCGTAATAGTCTTGATAGTACTCTTCAGCTCGCTAAAAAGTGCTAACAGAAACGACGCGAATGGCAACAGGGGTAATCTTTTACTGTCAACTGGTTTATGGCTGTTTCGGCAATTTGTTTTTGTCGATTATCATAATCAAAATAATACTCTCGTATTGCTTTCCAATACATGGCCTTGTCCGTTCGTTTGCGTCAGGTCATGAATTTTAGAGAAATACCGGATAACTTTATCGTAATTAATTCGTTGGAGATCATATAAAACACGAATAGCTTCCAGAATAGCTTCCACATGTCACATGTCCTGTCTTTCCTTTGCAAACGGCCTCATAAGTCGGTTTCTTCATCTCCTCGCCTGTATAGCCTACCTCTGTTTTTAAACCCCCGGAAGTTGTTTGAAATAATAATAATAAACGCCTCAAAAACAACCGCCTGCTAAAATCCCTTCTTCTGTATCGCGAACTTGATTATCAATAACAAAATCCAAACTCAACGAGTTAACGCAATGACGGGTATTTTTTGGTGTGAACGCTTCTTCTTCTTTAAAGACATGGACCAAATGCGAATCGCATTCTTGACATCGAATTTCTGTGCTCTTCCCATCGGAGTCGGGAAGTCGTTTCACAGTTTCTACAATGGGTTCTTCGAAGCTCGGTCAGCCGCAGCCAGAGTGAAATTTATTCTTTGAACGAAAGAGAGTGTCAAACCACATTGACGGCAAAGGTAAGTTCCCCTATCTGCCAGGGCCGCGGTATATTCGCCCTGAAAATCGGGTTCTGTCATCTGGTCACACGTAATCTCACGGACGAGAGGTGGAAAAAGAAGGACGCTTATCCATGAGACTTCAACACCCGATGCTTTTCGCGTTCCCATTCCCGACGTTTAATCGTTTCCCGTTTATCGTGTATTTTTTTACCTTTAGCCAAAGCAATTTCGGCCTTAACATGATTTTTATGCCAATGAAGATCCAAAGGCACAACGGTAAGCCCCTCTTTTTGAACTGTGCCAAATAGCTTGCCAATTTCGCGCTTACTTAAAAGTAATTTACGAGATCGTTGAGGATCGGGTTTCATGTAGTCAGCTACATTAGGAAGAGGAGAGAAGTGAGCTCCAATTAACCAAGCTTCTCCAGCTTTAAAAATGACATAACTATCCCGTAACTGAACCTGTACAGCCCGAATACTTTTGACTTCCCAACCCTCCAGGACTAATCCCGCTTCTAATCGCTGCTCAATATGATAATCATGGAGCGCCTTTTTATTTAAAGCAATAATGCGGGGCGCAGGTTTTTTTGTGATTTGCTTGTTCATGGCGTTGGTTATATTATCGGAACGGTATGCCTGATATCAATAAAAGTAAAATAGTGCCCTATGGGCAAAAAGAAATGTACAACCTAATAAATGATATTGAATCCTACCCCCAGTTTGTTCCCTTTTGTAGCGATAGTCAAATCAATAGTCGTACGGACGATGAAATACGAGCAAGGTTGTCATTTTCAAAAGGTGGGCTCAATAAATCGTTCACTACCTTAAACCGCCTACAACCTCACAAAATGGTGGAAATACGTTTAGTGAACGGACCCTTCCGACAACTCGAGGGTTTTTGGCAGTTTAAAGCTTTGGAGAAAGGGGGTTGTCGAGTGTTGTTAGATTTGGAATTTGAGTTTTCCTCACGATGGCTTGCCTTGACGTTTGGTGCTTTATTCAACCAAGTTGCTACTATGCTAGTTGGTGCCTTTTGTAAACGTGCTGATATTATTTATGGAAAAATTCATGATTAAGATTAGTGTTTGTTACGCTACGCCAAAAAAACAAGTGGAGATTCCTCTGGAAGTTGAAGAAAACTGTACTATAGCTATAGCAATCAAGCGCTCAGGTATTTTGCAGCAATTTTCGGAAATTAATTTGTCCCAAGTCTGCGTAGGAATTTACAGTAAACGTACCACTTTGGATGGTAACGTGCGGGATGGCGACCGAATTGAAATCTACCGTTCTCTCCTTATTGATCCAAAACAAGCGCGTTTATTACGAGTTCAGCGTTTCTCTTGTAAGATTGCAAGAGCAAAATAATTTAAGGATTGGGTAGATCCACTCGGCCAATAGGTTTGTTTTTGTCTGTCCAAAAGTTGGTGACGTGATTATTGCATAAATAAATAATTAAATTAAACAATTAAATTAAACAGGTCGATTGCATTCGCCGATGGACGACCGGTTGGAGAGTATAAATATACACCATTCGGTTATCAGTAAAAATATTGACAAGCGCTGGATTATCCATTGCTGTCCGAACCTGATCTTTTGTCATTTCTGTATCTTTGCCATTCCTGTATCTAAGTTACTTAGATCTTTATCTGTAATAATGTTCCCTTATGCAGATTGTCCCCCCACCATGCTCTCAAATAAGAGAGGATTTTGGGCCATGTTACTTTAGTGATTTTGAGCGGTAACACACTGCTCTTAAGGTAAATATCTAGAGCTAACCTCCAAAAACTGCTATGTTAGAATAACTTTAAATATCAGAGGATGTTTACGTTGGAAGATCGAGAATTGCGTAAGGTTGGGCTTAAGGTAACGCTCCCGCGTCTTAAGATATTAAAAATTTTAGAAAGCTTCGATCCCCATCACATGAGCGCTGAAAATATTTATCGCAAACTAGTAGATATCGGTGAAGATGTGGGACTTGCTACGGTGTATCGCGTGCTCACGCAATTCGAAGCAGCTGGACTGGTAAAACGGCATAACTTTGAGGGTGGGCATTCTGTTTTTGAAATGGACCAAGGAGGCCATCACGATCATTTGGTTTGTATCAATTGCGGTAAAGTGGAAGAATTCATCGACGAAATTATCGAAAGCCGCCAAAAAGCAATTGCTAAAAAATCCAAATTTAAAATGACCGACCATGATCTAACAATTTACGGTATTTGTCAGCCTTGCGAAGGACATTCCTTTATTGATAGCTAAAGAATCATTATTTGCATTTAAGCAAGATTTTTGCGTGAGCAATTGTCTGTTGAGTTATTTTGATGTCTGTTGAGTTATTTTGACACCACTCAACATTAACGCTAATTCTTCAATGTGTTCTTTGGGCTTTAAAGCCGTTGATGGTTGTTAAGACATCGGTTTTTGTGGTAATTTTATTTACGTAAAGATGGTGGTGGGACAGCCCTAAGCAGCCACTTGGATAAATGAGTAATGTATAACACTTGAGTTTTTTCGCCTAATTTGTGAAGCAATCGACTTACTATTTCCGCCCTTTTACCCCCGGACGACTCCTGTGTCGGCTTCATCAAAAATTAATGTGTGCGTCCCTTTTTTTGAGCTGTGATAACTTGAAGAGCCAAGCTAATTCGGGATAATTCTCCTCTTGAGGCTACTTTTTGTAAAGGAAGCAGTTCCTGTCCAGGATTGGTATTGATATAAAAAAACAATTCTTTCTCTCCCCAGGGACGAAATTTCTTTTTTGCTTTCTTCAAAGCGAATAACAAAGCATCGACCCATCATTCCTAGCTGTTGCATTTTTTCGGTAATTTGCTTTTTCTTTTCTATTTCGGGTAAGTTTTTGAGCGATTTTTTCATATTCAGATTTAATACGGATTTTCTGATTTTTTAAATCCTGAATGCGTACTTCAAGAGTTTCAAATTTTTCTATACGATGATAAAGCAACTTTTTTATATCAATTAATTCCTCAAAACCAACATAATGTTTTCGAGCAAGGTCGTGTAAAAGAGATAATCGAAATTCCATAGTTTATAGGTGCTCATATAGGTTCTCAGAACTTGAATCGAGTTTTTCGCGATAATGATTTAATTCTGTTCCGGCTTCTTGTGAATAAACAGCGGCGGTATTTAACATTTCTCTGATAGCGATAAGGATAGCGATAAGCTGAGTGGTCTCGGGTTTTAATTTTGTTTACATGATCAATAGCTTTCTGTAAAAGCATCGAAGCAGAAATTTCTTCATTCAGAACTGTGAGATTCATAGCTGCTGACTCAAAATTTCTGATTCATTTTCTTATAATTTAGCGCGTTCTAATTATTCATATTGATAATGCAATAAGGAACGCTCGTGGTCGCGACTTTTCGCTTGTCCGTTGAGTTGATTTAATTCTGTATGGATCGATTGCCACTGACGATAATGTTCATTAATCTTTTCAAGTAAATCTTTATGTTGTGCGAAATTGTCCAATCATTGTAGCTGGATATCGCACTCTGGATATCGCACTTTAATAAATTTTGATGCTGATGTTGACCATGAATCTGTAAAACAAAAGAAGCAAATTCCCGCATTAATTGTTATGTACAAGGGTGGTCGTTATTAATTGTGCTTCGAGTGCGACGACCATCCAGATAAATAACTCGCCGTACTATTATGCATTCACTGTCGAGAAAAAATTATGTATTTTAAGCCAGGTTTGAGCTTTCAAATTATGGATAAGATCAAAACACAGACTAATATACACACTGTTCTGTAGAGGAACGGATTAGGGCAGTATCCGATCTTCGACCACCCAACAATAAACCAACAGCATCCACAATAATAGACTTTCCTGTGCCTGTTTCACCCGTTAATACGGTTAAGCCTTTTTCAAAGTCAAAGGTAATGGATTCAACGATCGTGAAATTTTTAATATGAGTATGCGTTAACATGATACACCTTCGAGGCGTGTCTTTCCCAGTCCAATTTACGACGTAATGTGTCGTAATAATTGTAATCGGTTGGATGAATGAGGTGCAATGGATGCTTATATCTATGAATATAGATGCTTCCACCTGCTGCTAATGCTACGGGCTGTTGTCCGTCGTTACTTACAGAGGGTGATATATCATTTTGGGAAGAAATATTTATTTTTATTTGGCTATGGGCTTGGACAACTATAGGACGGCTACTTAAAGTGTGGGGAAACATGGGTACTAAAGCAATGGCATCTAATTGCGGATGTAAAATAGGTCCACCACCGGACAAGGCATAAGCGGTCGAGCCTGTGGGAGTAGTAACGATTAATCCATCCGCGCGTTGACTACACACGAAGTCTTCGTTAATTGAAATATCGAATTCAATCATTTTTGCTATATCTCCTGGGAGCAGTACGACATCATTAAGTGCAATACCTTGAGTAATGATCTCGCCTTCGTATTTTGCAGTCATTTTTAAAAGAAATCGGGTTTCTTCCCTATAATCTCCCTCCAAAATAGCATTTATTTTTAGGAACTCATGGGGGGGATATCTGTGAGAAAGCCAAGACGTCCCCGATTAATTCCTAGGACAGGAATCTTTTGAGGAACAGCAATATGTGCGGCATTGAGTAAACTTCCATCTCCGCCTACTGCGATTAATAAATCTGCTTTTTTTTTCAATTGATTGGCTGAGAGGACGGTTAAATTATGGCCATTCATCATATGTGCAGCGTGTTCTTCAAGGAGAACAGTCCGATTTAGAGATAAAAGATATTCTTTTAGGGCCTGCAGGGTTTCGGGGGCCCTATCGACTCCTTTGCGTCCCATTAGAACGATCCGATGGAATGGTGGCTTTTTCATAAGAATTGAGGATAGCTTTTTTAAAATGAGAAAGCTACAGATTATGTTTTTACAGCCAGAGAACTCTAGAGGGATTTTACAGCATCTCATATTTTATTTAGTATTTGATCTCATATGACTGAGGAGATCCGAATGAGCAAAAAAGAGAAGACCGAATCTGGGCTTGAATTCCAAAACAAATGGGAAAAAGTATTAGAAAGTGAGGAAGAAAAAATAAAAGTAGAAGAAAATGCTTCTCAAGAGATAGAGCCGAATCGAGAGGAGCTCGAATTTCCCAGCCGCGAAAAGTTAGAGAGCCATCTCACTAGTCTGGAGCGAAAATTAGATGAATATAAAAATCAATACATTCGCTCACAGGCTGAAATGGATAATTTACGCAAGCGGTCGGAACGGGATATTGTAAACGCTATAAAATATGGTGGAGAGCGATTGATTACGGATCTTTTACCGGTTGTTGACAGTTTAATCCATGGTCTTGAAAGTCGCGAATCGAGTGATCTACATGCCCAAAGTCTGCGAGAAGGGATGAGTTTAACATTGGATTTATTACACAAAACACTCGAAAAGCACGGTGTTGAGATTATTGATCCTAAGCCTGGGGATCCCTTTAATCCTGCTTTTCATGAAGCTATGGCCATTCAAAAAGTACTGAATGCCGAACCTGATACAATTGCTCAGGTGATGCAAAAAGGCTATCAACTCAATGGCCGGGTATTACGAGCCGCACGAGTGCTCGTGGTAGCCTAAGTTTAGGATTAGCCTTAATATTTAAGGATTAAAATAGCCTATGAAAATCATCTCTATTTTTGTGGGATGACGCTAAAACTAGAGGAGATGGCATGTCTTCCATGATTTTATAGGCCAATGGATAGATTTGTTTTGGGAGATAGATGCCTATCGGCGTATAAATGATATGGAAAAATATTAGCAATTATTTATTGGAAAATTTGACCACGTAGTGTAGCAATTTAAAGTCTTTAATGAACGTTCCAGTTCCAATATGATTTCGTTCCAAATTAATCGAAAAAAACATCCGAAACAAAAGAATAATAATAACTGCCATGTCATTCATCTGCTTAATAAGCTTATTAAGTAAATATTGCATTATAGTGAGTTAACATTATCGGGATTTTATGTTTTTTTAAGTGAAGTTACGATTATTCAGGAGAAATTTCCTGAAGTTTTTAAATGAATGGGGAAAGTCATGAGTACTTCGAAAAATCAATTATTTGTCCAACTTGAGGAATTTTTAGCAGTGTTTTGGAGGGAAGTCTGCAGGATCTCCGTAAGTGACGCTGCCTATTTGGAGGGAAATTGGGTGGTAGATCGTACGGCCTTAACGAACATTCTGAATGAGATCCAAAGTAACTTCCACCCTTAAGGAAATGCTTCCTTTGCTGCTTCCTCTGACTCTTCTTCGAGGAATAGAGAAGAGGAATGGAGAATACGATTGTGGCCATATTAGAGGGTCGTGTTTTCTGGTCTACACCGACTTTAAAATGTTAACGAATTTTATCCCTTGAAATCCTAAACCCTGTCCCCACTTAGAGAGTAAAGCATCCTAAATTTCTGTTTTTGAGAGGAAAGAGAATGGCTGAAACTATTGGTATTGATTTGGGCACCACTAACTCCTGTGTTGCAGTGATGGAGGGTGGAAAGGTACGAGTAATTGAAAATGCCGAAGGTTCGCGCACCACGCCATCGATTGTGGCATATACTAAAGACGCTGAAATCTTAGTGGGTGCCTCCGCAAAGCGGCAAGCTGTCACGAACCCCGACCGGACTCTCTTTGCAATCAAGCGTTTAATTGGGCGGCGCTTTGATGATAATGTTGTTCAAAAAGATATTAAGATGGTGCCCTACAAAGTTACTAAGGCGGATAACGGAGATGCTTGGTTGGAAGTGACTGGTAAAGACGGTCGTCCTGAAAAGTTGGCGCCACCGCAAATTTCAGCTCAAGTCTTAATGAAGATGAAAAAGACGGCAGAAGATTATTTAGGTCATCCGTTAACCGATGCAGTAATCACTGTACCAGCTTACTTTAACGATTCCCAACGTCAAGCGACCAAAGATGCGGGTAAAATTGCGGGTCTTAATGTTAAGCGTATTATTAATGAACCTACTGCTGCTGCCTTGGCCTATGGAATGGACAAGAAAAAAGTGATCGTAAGATCGCTGTTTATGACTTAGGTGGTGGAACGTTTGATGTTTCTATTATTGAAATTGCTGACGTAGATGGTGAACACCAATTTGAAGTCCTGACCACGAATGGTGATACCTTCCTAGGAGGTGAAGACTTCGATCTGCGGTTGATTGATTATTTAGCTAACGAATTTAAGAAAGATGTAGGGGTGGATTTGCATAACGATCCTTTGGCATTACAACGGCTAAAAGAAGCGGCTGAAAAAGCGAAAATTGAGCTTTCGTCCAGCCAACAAACGGATGTTAACTTACCCTATATCACAGCGGATGCTTCCGGTCCTAAGCATTTAAATATTCGCCTCACTCGTGCGAAGTTAGAATCTTTAGTAGAAGATTTAATCGAAAAAACTATCGAACCTTGCAAAATAGCGATTAAAGATGCAGGACTTAAAGTTTCCGAAATCGACGATGTGATTTTGGTGGGTGGTCAAACTCGAATGCCGAAGGTCCAAGAAGCCGTTAAAGAATTTTTCGGTAAAGAGGCGCGCAAGGACGTTAATCCAGACGAAGCGGTGGCTATTGGTGCGGCTATTCAAGGTGCTGTATTGTCTGGTGAAGTAAAAGATGTGTTGTTACTTGACGTTACGCCACTCTCCTTAGGAATTGAAACTTTAGGTGGAGTCATGACCAAGTTGATTGATAAAAATACCACGATCCCGACAAAGGCTAATCAAGTATTTTCGACAGCTGAGGATAATCAAACTGCTGTTACGGTTCATGTCTTGCAAGGAGAGCGCGAGATGGCTTCAGCGAATAAATCGCTGGGACGTTTTGACTTAACAGATATTCCACCAGCGCCACGTGGTGTGCCGCAAATTGAAGTTACTTTTGATATTGATGCTAATGGTATTCTTCATGTCTCGGCGAAAAATAAAGCGACGGGTAAAGAACAATCAATCGTGATTAAAGCTTCGAGCGGTTTATCTGATGACGAAGTTGAGAAGATGGTCAAAGACGCGGAAACGCATCGAGAGATGGATCGTAAATTTCACGAATTAGTAGATACGCGAAATCAAGCGGATGCGATGATTCATGCTGTTGAGAGATCCATGAGAGACTTAGGAGCAGAAGTTGCGACTCATGAAAAAGATGCCATTGAAAAAGCGATTAAAGAACTCAAAGAAGCAATAAAGGGAAATGATAAAGATGCGATTGAGATGAAAACGAAGGAATTAACCAAGTACTCTTCTAAATTGGCAGAAGGTGCCTATGCTAAGAAGGGATCTGCTGGAGCTCCTCCAGTCAGCGAAACAGGTCCCACGGAAACTCAAACCGAAACTGACAAGAAAGAAGATGTCGTGGATGCTGAGTTCGAAGAAGTCGAAGACGAGAGGAAAAAAGAAGACGAAAAATAATAGCGAATAAAAATTCGCCATCATCCTGGCTAGTTGCCACCCTGAGTGGCCTCATCCCGAGCATGACCGTCAATCCCGGTTAAATTCCTCGCGCTATACTCGGGATTAACCGGGATTGACGGTCATGCTCGGGATGACGTTAAAAAAACAGGATAAATAAAAAGACTCCCATGGCATCAAAACGCGATTATTATGAACTCCTTGGCGTCAGCCGTATGGCGACTGAAGCTGAAATCAAAAAAGCTTTTCGTCGCTTGGCAATGAAATACCATCCTGATCGAAATCCGCGAGATAAAGAAGCGGAGATGAAGTTCAAGGAAGCAAGAGAAGCTTACGAAGTGCTTTCTGATTCCCGTAAACGGGCTTCTTATGATCAGTTTGGTCATGCTGGTGTAGAGCAACCTTTTGGAGGGAACTCAGGAGGTTTTGGTTTTAGCGATCTCGGAGATATCTTTGGTGATATTTTTGGAGATATCTTTGGAGCGGGACGATCTAAACCTCGAGCACAACGAGGAGCTGATCTAGGTTATGATCTTATTCTTTCGTTAGAAGAAGTAGTTCACGGAATCACTCAAACAATTAAAGTCCCAACTTGGGTAACCTGCGGAACTTGTAATGGGAACGGTCCTAAGAAAGGCACCACTCCAGTTGCTTGCCAACGCTGTGGTGGGAGCGGGCAAATGCGGATACAACATGGTTTTTTGCAAGTGCAGCAAACCTGCTCTGGATGCCACGGAACGGGACGAATTATTAAAGACCCTTGCTCGGATTGTCAAGGTCAAGGTCGTCGTCAACAAATCAAGACATTATCCGTTAAAATTCCTCCCGGCATTGATACTGGAGACCGTATTCGCCTCTCTGGTGAAGGAGAAGCTGGCCTTTTTGGGGCGCCGCCGGGAGATCTTTATGTGCAAATTCGAGTAAAACCTCACCCTATCTTCCAAAGGGAAGGTAATGATCTTCACTCAGAGGCGCCCATTGATTTCGTCACAGCCTCCTTAGGAGGAGAAATTGAAATTCCTACGTTAGATGGGGCTGTACGATTAGCGATTCCTCCGGAAACACAAAGTGGAAAACAATTTCGTTTGCGAGGGAAAGGAGTGAAAGCATTGAGAAGTGTTACAGTGGGAGATTTAATTTGTCATGTTACAGTCGAAACTCCAATAAAATTAAATGCAGAACAGAAAGAATCCTTAAAATATTTTGCCGAATTATTGGAAAAAGATGATAAGAATCATAGTCCACGTAGACGGAGTTGGTTTGATAGCGTAAAAGAGTTTTTTTCCGCTAAATAAAAACGAGAAGTCACCCCCGCCACTTTTAAAAACCTTGTCATCCCGAGTGCGGCGAGGGATCTCGTGAATGCAAGGTTTTTAACTTCCTTCCCATTCGCTCTAGAATCGCTTATCCTTGAACAAGTTTTGTTTCAGACTCAAAAAAGAGGTCCCTGCTGCCACGATGAGCGACTTAAATCCGCTTAACGGGCGAAAGCCAGCAATTTTATCATTAGCCGACGGCAGCTTATTTTTTGGATACGCTATCGGAGCAGAAGGTCAAACTGTCGGGGAAGTTATTTTCAACACGACGCTGACAAGCTACCAGGAAATTTTGACAGACCCTTCCTATGCAGAACAAATTATTACTCTGACTTACCCTCACATTGGCAACGTGGGAGTAAATACCGACGATCAAGAATCACATCGAATTTGGGCTGCTGGATTAATTATTCGTGAATTATCTCCTATAGTCAGTAATTGGCGCGCCGAGCAATCTCTTGAGAATTATTTAAAATCTGAGGGAATTGTTGCCATCGCAGGAATCGATACTCGACGGTTGGTGCGGCTGATCCGTGAACAAGGTGCATTGAATGGATGTATTATAGCGGGTGAAGACGTAGATGCTGATCGAGCTCTTGCATCTGCCCGTGCTTATCCTGGCCTAAAAGGTAAAGATTTAGCCCAAACAGCTTCAACAATAAGAATGCAAACCTGGATTGAGAGAACCTTAGCTCTTGAAGGCAGCCAAAAAATTATACAGAAAGATAACCATCATATTGTTGTTTACGATTATGGTTTGAAGCGGCAAATTTTGCGTTTATTAGTAGACCATGGTTGCTCGGTAACTGTAGTTCCTGCTCAAACACCCATAAAAGAGGTTTTGAATTTAAATCCCAGTGGGATCGTATTGTCAAATGGTCCGGGTGATCCATCGGCTTGTGATTATGCCATTGCTGCGATTCAAGAAATTTTAGAAAACGGTATTCCTTTATTAGGGATTTGCTTTGGTTTTCAGCTCTTAGCTTTAGCTTGCGGTGGTCAAACAGAAAAAATGAAATTTGGGCATCACGGCTCCAATCATTCCGTTCAAAATAGTATAACTGGGCGAGTTTATATCACCAGCCAAAATCACAGTTTTGCGGTGAATGAAAAAATTTACCTGACACTTTGCGCGTGACTCACCGTTCTTTATTCGATGGGACCTTGCAAGGGATTGCACATAAGACAAAACCAGCGATTGCTTTTCAAGGCCATCCGGAAGCAAGTCCCGGGCCTCAGGATATGCGGGGGATATTTAAAGAGTTTGTTAAGTTAGTAAGTGAGCGTGGACATAAAATAACATGCCAAAGCGAACAGATATAAAAAGCGTATTAATTATCGGTGCAGGACCTATTATCATTGGGCAGGCCTGCGAATTTGACTATTCTGGGACGCAAGCTTGTCGAGCTCTTCGGGAAGAAGGTTGTAGCATAATTTTAGTTAATTCGAATCCTGCCACCATAATGACCGATCCAGATGTAGCAGATGCTACATATATTGAGCCTATCAATTGGGAAACAATTGCCAAAATTATCGAAAAAGAAAAGCCAGATGCGCTTCTACCAACCATGGGGGGGCAAACGGGTTTAAATTGCGCATTGGATTTAGTGCGAGAAGGTGTTTTAGAAAAATATAAGGTGCAGTTAATTGGTGCTTCCAGAGAAGCTATCGATAAAGCAGAAGATCGGGCTCTCTTTCAAAAAGCTATGGCTAAAATTGGTTTACAGACAACCTGTTCTGGCCTTGCCCACTCGATGAAAGAAGCTTGGGAAATCCTTGATAAAGTTGGATTTCCCGCAATTATTAGACCCTTTTTTACCTTGGGTGGAAGTGGGGGTGGCATTGCCTATAACAGAGACGAATTTTTAGAAATTTGCACCCGCGGCCTCGAATTATCTCCTACTAATAAAATATTAATCGATGAATCTATTGTCGGATGGAAAGAATTTGAATTAGAAGTTGTACGCGATAAAAAAGATAACTGTATTATTATTTGTAGTATCGAAAACCTTGATCCTGTAGGTATTCACACAGGAGATTCCATCACTGTCGCACCGGCACAAACGTTAACAGATAAAGAATATCAACGAATGCGAGATGCCGCTATTGCGATTTTGCAAGAAATCGGAGTAGAGACTGGCGGGTCTAATGTGCAATTTGCAATTAATCCTAAGGACGGACGAATGATAGTAATTGAGATGAATCCCCGCGTGTCACGTTCTTCAGCTCTTGCTTCAAAGGCCACGGGTTTTCCTATCGCAAAAGTCGCAGCCAAATTAGCTATTGGTTATTCGTTGGATGAATTACAGAATGAAATTACTGGTGGCAGGATTCCCGCCTCCTTTGAACCGACAATTGATTACGTTGTGACTAAAATTCCTCGATTTAATTTTGAAAAATTTCCCCAAACGCTGCCTCGCCTAACGACACAGATGAAATCAGTAGGTGAGGTGATGGCTATTGGTCGCACTTTTCAAGAGTCTTTACAAAAAGCCATTCGTGGTTTAGAAGTAGGCGTTTGTGGGTTAGAACCTAAAATGGGGATTGAAGATTCCAAAACTATCGATGAAGCGTTTCGTGAAGAGATTAGAAAAGAATTGCGCTTTGCCGGACCTGAGCGGTTATGGTACCTCGCGGATGCTTTTCGAATGGGCTTTAGCGTTGAAGAAGTTCATTGGGATAGTCAAATTGACCCCTGGTTTTTGGTGCAAATAAAAGAATTGATTCGTTTGGAAAAAACAATAAAGAATAAATCTTTAAAAAAATTATCTCGCGAACATTTCTTTTATTTAAAACGTAAAGGATTTTCTGATAAACGCTTAGCTCAGTTATTAAAAACTACCGAAGAGCAAGTGCGGAATTATCGTCATAAATTAAAGATTCGTCCCGTTTATAAGCGGGTCGATACGTGTGCCGCCGAATTTGCTACAGATACGGCTTATCTTTACTCGACCTATGAAGAAGAAAATGAGTGCTTCCCAACGAAGCGAAATAAAATAATGGTGTTGGGAAGTGGACCCAATCGAATTGGTCAAGGCATCGAATTTGACTATTGCTGTGTACATGCGGCATTAGCTATGCGTGAAATGGGTTATGAAAGTATTATGGTTAATTGTAATCCCGAAACCGTTTCGACAGATTTTGATATTTCCGATCGTCTTTATTTCGAACCACTTACATTAGAGGATGTTTTAGAAATTGTAGCCGCTGAAAAACCAAAAGGCGTCATTGTCCAGTTTGGGGGGCAAACACCTTTAAAATTAGCTAGAGCCTTAGCAAAGGCAAAAGTGCCTATTTTAGGAACACAACCGGATGCTATCGATCGAGCCGAAGATCGCGAGCGATTTCAAATGTTGATTCAAGAATTGAATTTACAACAGCCGCCCAATGGAACTGTGCGCAGCATTGAAGAAGGGTTGCGTTTAGCAAAAGTATTTGCTTATCCATTAATCATTCGTCCTTCTTATGTATTGGGTGGGCGAGCTATGAAAGTTATTTATAGTGAGAAAGAATTGACTCGTTATATGACTAAAGATGTTATCGTTTCCGAAGATGAACCTTTACTTTTAGATCGGTTTTTGGATGATGCCATTGAGGTGGACATTGATGCAGTATGTGATGGTGAGAACGTTTTAATTGGAGGAATTTTGGAGCATATCGAGCAGGCCGGCGTTCATTCCGGGGATTCCTCTTGCACCTTTCCGCCTCATAGTTTAAGCACAAAAATTCAAGATCAGTTGCGAGAGCAAGTCCGGCTAATAGCAAAAGAACTCAATGTAGTAGGTCTAATTAATACCCAATTTGCAATTCAGGGGGATGAAATCTATGTGCTTGAAGTCAATCCTCGTGCTTCGCGGACAGTCCCTTTTCTTGCAAAGGCTACAGGGATTCCTCTTACTAAAATTGCAGCTCGTTGTATGGTTAATGTATCTTTGAAAAAACAGGCTGTGCGAGAGTACATTCCTAACTATTTCTCTGTTAAAAAACCCGTTTTTCCTTTCAATAAATTTTCAGGTGTCGATCCCATTTTGGGGCCGGAAATGCGTTCTACGGGAGAAGCTATGGGGATAGGGGAAAATTTTGGTCAGGCTTTTGCAAAAGGTCAATTAGGGGGTGGGGATATTATTCCCCGAGGAGGGTGTGCTTTTGTGAGCGTTCGGGATGCCGATAAAGAGCGCGTGGTGAAAGTGGCCAGCGCCTTAGCCGATTTAGGATTTGAGATTGTTTCTACTCGAGGGACCGCTAAGGTGTTACAAAATTCGGGAATTTTGTGTACCGTGGTTAATAAGGTCACCGAGGGCCGACCTCACATTCTCGATATGATTAAAAATGACCAAATTAGTTTTATTATTAATACTACGGAAGGCGAGCAATCCATTGAAGATTCAAACGTTATTCGAATTAGCGCCGTCCAACACAAAGTGTGTTACACGACGACATTAGCTGGGGGGAGGCCACTGTTTTAGCCTTACAGGCGAGGAATTCCAATCGTATTCAGTCTTTGCAAGATCTTCATCGTCAAAGATGAGCAGATCTACGCGTGAAACACACTCCCATCCCTCTTTTACAAGGAGGGGGCACTTCCTTATTTAAGGAACTTGTTGTAAGACCACTCCCGCTGCGTAACGCTGAGAACTTTATAATAAGTATTTGTTTTTCTTTCGGTATCCGTTAATCGTATGGTGATACCTACAGGAACTCGAAGTAAGCTTTCGGGTATCCAAAGAGTGGTGATTTCTTGGCTTTGTGGGGAGTGTTTGTGAGGGACTGCCATTTTAGGTGATAAGCAGAGAGGTATAGTGGGGCTCCACGGACTTTATAATCGGGGTCCATAAAAGCATCTGGCGAGGAAGCGGGGTTACCGAGAGCGTGAAGCCGCGGGGGGGGGTAGTTATGCCGGCTGTTGATAATACCTATTTAAGTCACTGAGGCCAACTATATTCGAATCATTTAAATTTTTTTAAACTTCATGTTTGTTTGCTCCTGGATTTATCCTAAAAATATATTTTTCCATTGATAATACTAATCTGATAATTATAGCATCATAGCATTTCTTGTAAAAGGTTTTTATTCTGAATTCGGTCGGCTCCTTAAGATGTGCAGTGCCACAGCAGTTTTGTTATACTGTATACTTTTACATTTTCTTGAGGTGGTAATGATGCAAACGATTGTTCCTATCACTATAAATGGGATAGCTAAATTACGCTCGGAGTTAGAATTTTTAAAAACTGTCGAACGCCATAATATCATTGCAGCTATTGCAGAAGCACGCGCCCACGGTGATTTGAAAGAAAATGCCGAATATCATGCTGCAAGGGAACGTCAGTCGTTTGTAGAGGGACGTATTTTAGAAATCGAGACAAAGCTGTCCAATTGCCAAATAATCGATATTTCGCATATCCCTAATGAAGGGAAAGTGATTTTCGGAGCTACAGTTACTTTGTTAAATTTAAAAACTCAAACTGAAGTCACCTATCAGATTGTAGGTGTAGATGAATCTAATTTGAAAGAAAATAAAATTTCGATATCCTCGCCTTTGGCGAGGGCTTTGATTGGAAAATACATTGAGGATGTTGTAGAAGTAGAAACGCCGGAAGG
The DNA here is from genome assembly GCF_030643785.1 of Coxiella-like endosymbiont. Lineage (NCBI taxonomy): Bacteria > Pseudomonadati > Pseudomonadota > Gammaproteobacteria > Legionellales > Coxiellaceae > Coxiella-like endosymbiont. The sequence continues at coordinate 797,230 of NZ_CP094378.1, forward strand.
GATAACTGAATATGAGATTGTTGACGTCGAATATCTTTAAGAAAAGAGTGTTTTCATTGTTGTTGCTATAGGCAAATAGACAAAATTTAACAAAATTTATATAAATAGCTATAGCTCCAATTATAACCAAACAATAATAAGAACTCCCCTCCATCTCTTTCTATGAGGCTCAGACTAAATGGGATAATTAGTATCGCGAATATGAAGTTACTAAAAGAAATTGGTAGAAGTAACAGAAAAGCGAAACAAAAATAACGATTCTGTTAATTATTTCCATTACTCCTGAAGTCATGAATGTTAAACGAGGATGAAGTAAGTGTTCTAATTTTTTAATATTAAGATAAAGTTAATAATATTATAAGGTAATATTTTGAAGATAAATTTATTATATCTTGAGTAATTTCCTCAATGACTTCCGAAGAGGATTTATGGCGAGCTTTCATATCAACTGTAGTGGTGACAATATCTCCTTTCTACGGACAGGCGTCAAGATGGAATCTAAATGTACGGCAGTTGGTTATGGTTTCCATTTAATGTTACATCCTTGACTAGGTTTTTGATTGGCGTCAATGGGTTTACCCGCAAGTATATTGTCCAGTGCCTTGCTAAGGTCTTCACCCGTTACAGGAACATCTCTGCCCGGGCTCGAACCATCGAAACGACCGCGGTAAATACAAACAAGATTGCGGTCAAATACATAGAAATCAGGGGTGCATTCTGCCTGATAAGCTTGAGCAACTTCTTGAGTTTCGTCATAGAGATAGGGAAAGGGATAATCAAACTCTTCAGCTACGACTTTCATTTTTTCAGGAGAATCTTCCGGATAATTTTTGATGTCGTTAGAACTGATAGCCACAAATTGAATACCTTTGGCTTGATATTTTTTTGTTATTTCAACCAATTTTTTTTGGATGTGCTGAACAAAAGGGCAGTGATTACAGATAAACATAATGACTGTGGCAATATCGGATTTCAGTTGGGCTAATGACTTTTTTTCACCACTTACAGCATCAGGCAGGTTAAAGCTTGCGGCTTTCGTTCCTAATGGGATCATCTTTGATGAAGTTAAGGCCATTATTTTTTCTCCTTATTTTTTATTTCTTTTATTGCTTTATCCGCTAATTCAGAGATCGCTTTCCATTGCTGACCTTCAAATTGCTGACCTTCAATGAGATTTTGGGGAACTAACCATGAGCTGCCAATACATACAACATTTTTGAGTAAAAAATACTTCATCATAATTATATTATCATAATTATATTATTTGGATTAATCTCTCCCGTAAGGCAAAACCGCATAGTCAGAAAAATACTCATAAAATTTCTTAATGCTTTCGCGCCTCCATTTAAAGTAGGCCTCCATTTAAAGCAGCAGGAAAGAATTTTACGAAAGAAAAATTATGTTGAATAGCGAGAAACAGGTCGGATGGAGTAGCAACATCCGGCAGGTAGGAAGTATCTTCTTTCTGAACGGCTCGAATTAATTTGCTCAAAATACGAGGACTTACTGAAAAATCCGCATTTGCTTCTTTAATTTCCGCTAATTGACATGGTTTTACAATAGTTCCAGCACCTACCATATATTTCGGTAAGTTCTTTTTTATTGCTTTAATTGCAGCTAGGGCGATAGGTGTTCGCAGGGTAATTTCTATTATTTTTATACCTCCTTCGACTAAAGCGTGGGCCAAGGGCACAGAGTGTTCAACATCATTCAACACGATCACGGGAATGATAAGAAAAGGTGCGAGAATATTATTTATGTCATCAATCACTTAATATCCAGTCCTGATTTTTATCAGATTGTAATACCCTATCCCTCATTGGTACAAGAGTAAAGCTCGCGTATACTCATAACACATATTTCTCTCCAAAAGAAAGGTTGCGTGTTGCTAAGTTGCACGTTGCTAAAAGATAAAGTGGTCATAATGACTGGATCCTGACTGGATCCATAACCGGTATTGGAGCTGCTGTATTGGAGCTGATATCGCACAAGAGTGTGTATAGCAAAAGGGATGTTAAGGTGATGATAAATGGCCGAGATGAAGCGCGAGCTAAAGCTCTGGTACAAGAAATCAGGGGAAGATAAAACGGCCCCCTATTTTTTATAGAAATTTATAGAAACTTTCAGATTCCGATATCAAAAGCACTACCGAACTTGCAGAGGTGACCATGGACCATTTTGGTCGTATTGATAGTTTTAATTAATAATGCTTGGTAAGTTGCCACGCAATGATCTTTCAAGTTTCACTGTGGATGATTTTGATTGGATTGTCCGTTTAAACCTCAGAGCCTCTCTATTTTTGACACAAGCGGTTGTTAAGAAATTTAAGAAGCAGTGAGTGTGGTATAATTGTGAATATTAGTTCTAAATGCCTATTGCGGTCCAGGCAGATTTGTTAGTCTATTCTCTTAGGAAGGGTGGTTTAATGACTATGGCTCGGAACCTAGAAAATGCTCTAGGAAAAGAAGGTATTCGGGTAAATCAGCTAAATGTAGATTGGACGCTAACTGAGAACGAAAGCAAGATTAAAGAAGTGAAAGCTTCCCCCACACCATTGGGAATAAAAATTCTTGGCTTTTGCGCCATACGCACCCGTCAGGATCTTTGCTCTGTCCTGCAGATATTGCGCGGCGACATGCGATATTCTGGGCTTTCGATGTATCAGCCCCAACAAATGGGGTAGTTTATAAATTAGAACAATAATACCCGTGGTAGGGCGTAATTTAATTAACGAAATTCCTTTAGAAATATTTAAATAAAAAACTATCCTCTTTGTATGTGCGAGAGAAAAAGCTTTAAAAGAGAAGAAAAAAATAAATGAAAATCACCGACGCAAAAGTTTTTGCATGTTTCCCGGGGGCGTAATTTCGTTACCTTAAAAATCTATACGGATGAAGCTATTTATGGATTGGGGATAGGACGTTAAATGGTCGTAAACTCGTGGTGGCTTCTTATTAATATGGGGCCCGGGCCTTGGGAAATTCTGGTTAACGGACACGAACTTAAATTTCTGGTAGTTATCAATTCAGAAAAGACCAGGAGGCTTTTACCCAATAGTTGGAAAAAATTTATAATACGAAAGCTTCTTTTAATTTTTTCTCAACCAGTTGGTTTTTTAATTTCACGTAAACAGGAACCCCATTTTTATAAGGGGGATAGCTCTCCCCTTGAATGAGCGGCTCCAGATAGCGACGGCAAGGTTCGGTTATTCCAAAACCGTCATTAGCAATGAAATTCCGAGGCAATTTGTGTTCTACATTGGCGACTTGAGAGAGAGGAGCTGTGCCCACATGCCATTGATAATCAAGGCTTTCTTCACGCTGAATAGTAAGCATTACATCGGATTGTCCTGCGAAGGCATATTCAACAGCGGATTGTCCGAGCGCATAAGCTTGATCCAGGTCTGTTTGTGAAGCAATATGCCGAGCTGCACGTTGCAGATAATCAGCCACCGCCCAATGGGATTTAAATCCAAGGTGTCTTTTAATGAGTCGAGCTAAAATAGGTGCAACACCACCTAATTGTTCATGACCAAAAGCATCCTGGGATCCTGATTCTGTAATAAATCGACCATCTGGATGACGAATTCCTTCTGAAGCTACAATCACACAATAGCCATAATTATGGACCACTTCTTTGACTTTTGTGAGAAATGCTTCGGTTTGCAAAGGAATTTCGGGAAATAAAATTATATGCGGAGCGTCATTAGGGTATTGTTGGCTCAATGCAGCAGTAGCGGCGATCCAACCGGCATTTCGTCCCATAACTTCTAAAATAAAAACCTTGGTGGAAGTTGCTGCCATACCTCTCACATCTAAAGCAGCCTCTTGCGTGGAAACTGCCACATATTTAGCTACCGATCCAAAGCCGGGACAATTATCCGTGAAAGGTAAATCATTATCGATCGTTTTCGGTAAGCCAATGCAGATCAAGGGGTAATCCATGAGTTGACTCATTTGCGAAATTTTATAGGTAGTATCTTGCGAATCCCCGCCACCATTGTAAAACACGTAACCAATATCGTGAGCTTTAAAAACTTCAATTAGCCGTTTATATTGGCGTCGGTCTTTGTTGATATCTGCGAGCTTGTAACGGCAGGAACCAAAAGCACTTGAAGGTGTGTGGAGGAGAGCAGCAATATCTTCGGAAGATTCTAAGCTCGTATCAATGAGTTCTTCCTTAAGTGCACCGATAATTCCGTTTCGTCCAGCCAGTACTTTATTGATTTGTGAAGGATATTTTGCGGCAGTTTGAATGACACCACAGGCTGTAGTGTTAATGACTGCTGTTGCGCCACCAGACTGGGCGTAAAAGACATTCTTTTTACTCATGACGTTTTTTATTTCCTTCAGTTCCGTAGACTGAATAACGGGAAGTTTATGACATGGAATAGTTAAGTTGTCAAAGCGTAACCTAAGGCAAATTCGATATCGGGATATCGAAAATGAAATCCATGCTTCAGAAGCATGCAAAGCATCGCATGTTGTCCATTCAGAAGAAGCTTTTCACCTATTTGCCCAAAAAGCAGTTTTACAACAAAAGCGCAAGTAATGAGAAAAAACAGTCGGTGTAATACCTCTTCCCCATAGTAGCATCAAACTCAGCCTGGGTAACACATTCAGGAGCCACTACAATAACAGGTCCCCTAATTTCTGGTTCTTCCAAGAGAAAATCTATTGCGAGACAAAGATCAACGATGCTGATCCAGAAAAAAGGTTATCGACCTTGACCAATTTATCTTCATAAACCCAATTTACAGGCAGGCGTAAATCGTGAAAGGGCCGCGCCTCCCTCTTTGCCTATAAACCCCACACTACCGAAGCGCAAATGAAGAACTCTAACGCCTTCATTTTTGGCAGATGAGGCAGCTTTTCCCATGCTCGCACTACTTTTCTCGAGAGGTAAATCGCTTCATTCGTAACATAGATTATGACTCATCTAACAAGGCTGTGGGCAAATTATGAGGTAGTAGCTTCTGCAATCCATAAATACCCAACAGCGCGTTGGCATTGAAAAGGGGTGTGTCTGCTTTTCCTAGCTCCTTGCAAAGTGAGGTGAGAGTTTTTGTTGGCTTAATTCGACTTTCAATAATTTCTTTTTTGCGAGCTTTGCTCCAGTGCTTATTAGAGCAATGCCAGTCCCTCAAGGTTAACAATAAGCTTCTGAACGACTAGAGTAACCGTAATTCCGTTGATCTTCCCTTTAAATAGCGCTCCATCATGAAACTGCCAATAAATCCGGTCCTTCCGGCAATAATGATGTTTATAAAAATCCTCCGTTTTATCGAAGTTTCTCCTAACTCAGTTAAAAAACCATCGCCATTAATTATGTCTACTTTATATCTATAGGCTATGGCGGTCCATTTTGGTATCATTTTGTTCTACACAAGAGGCATTAATGGAACTTAAAAAAGAAAAAACGGTATCAGAATCCGCTATACATGATCAAACTTATAAAATTTTCCCTAATGACTTAAATGCTACGGATACGGTATTCGGGGGATTGGTAATGGCCATTTTAGATCGAACTGCATTGGTGGTCGCTGAGCGACATAGTGGTTGTACGTGTGTAACGGCTTCAGTAGATGCTTTGCATTTTTTGGCTCCGGCCACACGAGGTGATGTTTTGTCAATTCGAGCCTCACTCAATCGTGCTTGGCGTACTTCTATGGAAGTTGGGGTCAAAGTGTTAGCCGAAAACTCAAGAACGAGAGAAGTCCATCATATTTTATCAGCCTATTTTACTTTTGTGGCGGTAGACGAAAATCGCAGTCCTATCGAAGTTCCTGGTGTAATACCTGAGACAGATATTGAAAAGCGTCGTTATGAAGAAGCGGATTATCGTCGACAACATCGGCGTTCAGAAGCCGATGAACGGCGAAAACGGCGTGGGGTAGGGTAACTGTAATTAAATGGGCTCAGCAACCGATTTCGAATACGCGGTGGGGTTTGTGGTGCAGGCCCAACAGGCCTAAGCAAGCATTAGGAGAGCTTTTGGCCTTAGGGGGTTCATCTCATCGTATTGTCTGGAAAGCAAAAAAAGTAATATGGGCTACGGGAGCCACTCCCAAAACATTACCTCAATATAAAAATCGTTACAAAAATGTGACCTCAATTAATAATATTTATGATGCTATTAACCTCAAAAAAATTAGCGGCAATTTGTGAATTTGACGATACAATTGCTGTTTTTGGCTTCTCTCATTCTTCGATGATTATTATTCGTGAATTAGTAAAAATAGGTGTAGAAAAAGATTATTAATTTTTTATTTACTTTCTATATTTACTTTCTATTCGTTTTGCTGTTCGACTGAATGATTGGATTTTGTATAACAAACACCGGATTAAAAAAAGGGAGTTATTGTCCTCGTCCACGTTGTTGTTGAGATTGACTTTGTCTTTTTATGGGAACGTCTCCTATTTTTTAAGTAATAAGACTATAGCACAAAATATGTAACTTGGCCTACAAAACAATTTTTGATTAATTTTCAATAAGATAAGATATATTTCTACTTCCTAAGATCGAATAAGGAGCAAAGTTCCATCCCAGTCTGGGAGACTGTGGATTTTTTTGGATTTTCCAGGTAGATGATGAATCTGTAGTTTTCTCCATTGATAGCCAGATAGGGCTGGAATAAGTTGATTGATTCCTCCACCATTCAACCACGTAATCTCATGAGGTCGATGCAAAGTGATTAAATGCTTAGGTGCTAGATGATAATTGATTGAACCTACCCAGAGAGACAAAGGAGTATCTTCAAACCGCACGCCCGATTTCCATAATCGAATTTCGACAATAGTAGTTGCGTGGGAAAGGTGTTTAATCATAAATAAAACTGGCGGTTTGCTTCGATAAAGCCAAGGAAATAATGGTAAATGGTGCTCGGGTTTATAACTTGCGAATCGTCCTAATGTAGTTTGGACATCGGTTTTAATATGAATAATTTGCCACCCATGCTGCTCTAATGTTTGTTCGATAGTACTTAATCTGTCCACCCATTGAACGTTGAAAGGTTGGGTGGGACGTCCGAATCGGTTAAGCCGGAAAATAGGAATGTATTGTGAAGGATCTTGCCACCAATCCTCAATAGTTGTTTCTTGGATAGCCAATATAGGTGCATAACAGTGCATAAGGGTGTGGTATTTTGCTTTGTTAAAGCCAGCCCAAGGAAAGGTGATAGCAAGAATTAAAAAAATTAACCATTTTAAATTACCAAAGGCTTTGAGAGGATAGCGTCGATATGAAATGATAACACTCAACAAAATTGAAAATCCTAGAAAAAGACTCGCTAAAGCGTCTTCTAGCCAGTGTGCGCCTAGATATAAACGGGAATAGCCTATCAAAATAATTAAAATGGTTGCAAGGGTGTAAGGAATCCAGTGCCATTTTTTAGGCATCTGCTGAGAAGTTAAGAAGGCAATAAAACCCAGGACAGGAAGGCTAAGACCCATGTGTCCACTGGGAAAAGAAGAGGAGTGATCAAAAACTAAAAAGCCGGCGGGCCGTGGAGAATAAATTAAATTTTTTAAAATAAAAGTAAGACAACCTGCTATTAGGGTAAGGGCTGTTAAATGTAAGGCAGGGCGCCAAAGTTTTTTAATAAGAAGGGCAGCTATGAAGAGTAAAACGATACTAACTATTACTTTAGGATCGCCTAGAATTGTTATGATTGTGAAAAATTTATCAGCGTTGGGCAATCGCAAACTTTCTAAGAAATAAAACAAAGGTTCATTAAAGTTAGTTGCAGGCCCTAGTGTGGCGACAACAATAGCCAATACGAAAAAACAACAAAGACTTATAAATGCTAACAGTAGCATAGTTAATTGATGATGATCAGTAGGAATTCTACGGTTAGTAATAAGTCGTAATAAAAAGTGTGAAGAATGGTGAAGATATAACCATTGCCATAAACGGTCGATGGCGTCATTAACCATGGAAGTTAAGTAACTGAAAGAACGTTGGATAGCCCAAAAAACCAACCAAACTAAAACGATAATAGCTAATCCCGTTAATATAAACGTAGTGGTTACATGCCGGGACAATTGCAAGGAGACTGTGCCGATAAGCACTCCAGGTAATAAATAAGCGATTGCCCAAAGTATTGCTGAAGGAATAGCTGCAAGAAAAAACGTGGCCAGCTCATTTTCAAAAGGCCTGCAATTAATGGAACGGAACTTCTTACCGGACCCACAAAACGGCCAATTAAAATACTTTTACCACCGTGTTTTCTGAAAAAGGCTTCTCCCACCGATAACCATTGAGGATATCGTTTGAAAGGCCAGATCAGACGAAGATGTTCATTATAATGTTTTCCTACAAAAAAACCCACAGTATCCCCCGCTAACGCACCCATCGACGCCCAAAATAAAGTGGCATCTAACGAAATCATCCCTCGACCCACTAAAATACCAACGATCGACATGGTGATAGAACCGGGTATAACAGTTCCAACCAAAGGTAAGGATTCAGCGAGTGATACGAGAAAAGCAAATAACACCCCAATACAGGCGTGAGCCTGGAGGTAATGATTAATTTGCGTCAGGTAATGTTCAATCATCCGATTATTTTTTTTGCTATTTAAGAAATGAGAAATATATCCCCTTTCGCCTGTAAATCGGCATGGTACGAAGAGCGAACTAATGGGCCACTGGCGACATTCATAAATCCTAAACTTTTTGCAAGTTTGCCTAATTCACAAAATTCTTGAGGAGTAACGTAGCGATCGACACGCATGTGATAACGGGTAGGCTGTAAATATTGGCCGAGTGTTAACATGTCCACATCGTGTTTTCGTAAATCTTGCATCACTACTTCTACTTCTTCACGCGTTTCCCCAAGCCCCAACATCATGCCTGATTTAGTAGGAATTCCAGAAAAGCGCTTTTTAAATTGCTGTAATAAGGTTAAGGACCATTGATAGTCCGCGCCAGGTCGAGCTTGCTTATATAATCGAGGAGCTGTTTCAATATTGTGATTAAAAACATCCGGCAGTCCTTGTGCAAGAATGTCCAAAGCTTTTTCCATTCGTCCACGAAAATCAGGAACTAAAATTTCAATTTTAATCGTTGGGTTTTTTTCGCGTACGGCCTTAATGCATTGGACATAATGCAAAGCTCCCCCATCTCGTAGATCATCCCGGTCCACTGACGTGATAACCACATATTTTAAAGCCATGAGATTTACGGTGTTAGCCAAATTGATAGGTTCTTCAGGATCGAGAGGATCGGGACGCCCATGGCCCACATCACAAAAACTACAACGACGGGTACATTTGTCACCCATAATCATGAACGTTGCGGTACCGTGACCAAAACATTCATTTAAATTGGGACAAGAAGCCTCTTCACAGACTGTCACCAGCCGATTTTTTCGAAGTAATTTTTTCAGTTGGGTGATTTTGTTGTCGGTAGATAAACGAATACGAATCCAATCGGGTTTGCGCAGCGGCGTATCGGTAGCTTCGATTTTAATGGGAATGCGTGACAATTTTTCTTTTCCGAGAGTTTTCTGAGTTGGGTCATACTTAGACATCGGTGAAAAACTCCAGCGTTGTTTCTGTTTTGATGAGAGGATGATTATATCCGAAATTCTTTAGGAGAAGTGGAATGATTGCTTTGCGAACCGTAGGCAAATTAATATTGCTCACATAATCACGTATTTGTGTCATCATTAATCCTTTGAATCCACAAGGATTAATATAAGTAAAAGGGGTTAAATCCATTGCTACATTAAATGCTAATCCATGGTAGCTCCATCCTTTGCGCATGCGAAGACCTATGGACCCTATTTTTGCTTCTCCGACATAGACGCCAGGTGCTTCTTCCTTTCCTTGGGCGTTGATTCCTAATTGTTTTAAATAGTCAATAATGCTATTTTCAATAGCGCGCACAAAGGATCGAGTTTTAAGATTGAGACGATTAAGATCAAGCAACAGATACACCATGAGCTGTCCTGGTCCATGGTAAGTGACTTGCCCGCCTCGGTCGCATTGAATAAGTGGAATCTCATGAGTATTAAGTATATGTTCTGACTTGCCCGCCAATCCTTGCGTAAAAACAGGCAGATGTTCCAACATCCAAATTTCATCCAGGGTGGTAGGCTCTCGTTGAGAAGTAAACGTCCGCATGGCTTGCCAAACGGGTTGATAAGATATTACTTGATTGAACTGGCGAATGATAACATCCATGATGATAGTATTTTACTCAGGATAAGGTGCAAAGGCCAGATCATAAAGAGGGGAAGTGCTCCCACAAAAGAAAGATAAGCTAAGCGAACGAAGGCTTCTCTTCCCATTTGAAATATCTAGGTAAAAATACCCAGTTAATATTTTTTTGAGGATCAGTGAAAAAATAAGTAATTAACAATACCACCCAAATCAGAACCACAGTGTAAAAAAAGTACTTTTTGATTGTAACCCCAAAGAAAAACGCATCAAATCCAAATAATTGGTAAGACAATATGAAAAAGAGAAAACCCGCGAAGGAAAAGTGAATGGGCTGGATTAAACATGTAATTGGTAATTTGAAACAAACGGCGACGGGTGATTAATTGAAAAAAATCAATATTCCAGTCTAATTCCGGTATAAGAATGCCAATGATAGCCGTACTGATGAGCAGAGAGGAATTTAGCCACAAAAAAAGGGCCCCCGCCCAAGAGCGTAATAAAAAGCGATATCTGACAGCCAAAGAAAATTTTGAAGTCCATAATATCCCCAATAAACGGGGATTAAAATAACAATGAAAACTGTAAGGAGAATTTTGGTAAGCAAAAAGCAATTATCCATTCCGCTTTTTCCCTTAATTTTTTAGCTTAATTTTTAGTAGACAATGGATCTTTAAAATTTTATAGTTGGATTCTAATTAATGAAAGGATTATCCGATTAAAATGGACAATTTAAATAAAATTTTCTCTATTGATAAATTTCTTATCATTTTTTCGTTTTTATCTTTTCTATTTACAAGCTCTTCCCGCCTACGCTGGCGCTGGTTGGTTTAGTGCACCCAAAACAACAGGCATTGGCCTTTCTATTGCTATTGCTGGAAAACACAAAATGATTTACTTGATACTACGCCCCACCAACTTTAGTGAACCGCGCTATGAATCGGATCGTGACATGGATGTGGCAGGTTTATTTGGGGTATGGTTAGTGCATCAATTTTGTTTTGGATTAGCCCTGCGAGTGTCTTATTTGGATTATCCTGATTTTGAAGGCACAGTTCATCCTTTTGTAAATATCGCCCCTGATTTCGATACACTTCATTATTCTTACGAAACGAAAAGCTACTTATTGCTAGCACAAAGTCAATTTAAATGGGCACGGAATGGTGTGCAACCCTATTTTTCTGTGGGTTTGGGCATGGCCTAGAATCATCTATAGGAATATACAGAAGTACCTTCGCTAGGAAGTACACGGGCTGCTCCAATGATCCTTTTTCTAACCTAAATACTCAAAGTGCATTTGCCTATGCATTGGGAAATCGGTGTCTCTTGCCCATTCGACGACATTTAGCAGTGGTTTAGTTACGAGTACGTATCAAACTATAGCGTGTGAGGTTTTAAACCTAGTGACATTCAAAATACCAACCAAGCCCTGCAATCGGGTGTGTTTAAGTGCTCATTTTCTAACAATGAGTTTACCCTCTTTGTAAGAAGAGGGACTATGAAAAAAATCAGGACGTTATTTTTTCTTTTATCCAATTTAATAATTATTCCCTTGTTGGGAGTTCGCAAGCCTGTTTTTAACATGCTTCCAACAGAAGCATCAGTTCAGTTACTTTACCTAAAAATAACAGTCCTGTATAGCTCTCTCTCTTTGCGGTGACTAGTCATAAGCGGGGGCTTCCCCATCCCCAATGTTGGTTATGAAGCTAATTATCTTCCTCTTACATTTAATAACAACTTCATTGGACTCTGGGACAATTACATGTAACTAAAATCAAACTTTACCAAATGGTGTGGGACCTTGTGCGCTGGAAGTAAAAATACAGGCATGGAAGTAAAGAAGGCATTGATCTTCTAAGTTCAGGTTTTTGGCTTTAATCGGTCCTCCGCAACTACCCTCCACCTCCTTCCTTGGTCCCACTATTGTTTTCGGAGGAACTAATGGTGGTCTCTCTATTGGCTGAGAAAGTGCAAATCAAGTCGAGACGTTTACTAACAAAATAATGGCGGATGGATATTAGGCAGTAATATGGTTTTTAGCGTTATACGCCAGCCAAAACAGCCAACACTTATATTGCGGCTACTTGCCCCTTCCCAATCCTGATGAACCTGACGGAGATCTTTCCATTAGTACTTAATGGAGGCAAGAGCTTTATTAAACGAACCACGTGGAGACGGGTTTAGGTAATAACAGCACAAGAGGACTTGCTGTCACCCCCTATGGAAAACGTATTTATGTGGGAACTTTTGAAGGACTTTCAATTATGAAGGACTTTCAATTAGTATGAACGGTGATTAGTACGCACGGTGGGTGCCAAACTTTTGTAAATGGAACTATTGCCAATGGGTTAGGGAGGAATGTTGTTGCTGGCTTAGCAGCACTCCTAATGGTCAGCGAGTCTATGTATGTATGCAGGAGTCTCTTGAGGGAAGAAAGCACTGGTGGTCTTTCTATCAGAACAGATGGAGGACAAACTTTCACAAATCAAACCGTAGCAAACGCTAACTTGCCTACCAATAATGTCAAGTTCGTATTTATCAGTGAAGACGGCCAGCTGGTATATGTGGGGTTATACCTCGGAGAACTATAAGAACAAGTGGCGAATTACTTAGCTTTTGGTATAAAGCGTCTAGCGTTGCTTTATTTTCGGCGTGAACCGTGATGATCAAGGCTAAAAATGAACATCACGGCTTAATCGTTTTTTATAACTTTTCCATCGGTTATTTCAGGAAAATACTTTCTCACTAAAGAAAATACAGTTTTTCAAACTCTTCATTAACTAATTATACCATTTTGATAGTAAAATCGCAAGAAAATTTTATAATAGAAGATGCTAAATCGTCCTTCATGATGCTTTGCTAAAAATCCCTTCAAAGAATAAAGTTATATGATCCCACATTCGAGATAATAAACCCGCCGTAGAATATTTTTGCAGCGCAATTAAAGGGGCTGTAGCCATTAATTTTCCATTGAATGAGATATTAATGACGCCGTAGGATTGACCTTTATTTAACGGTGCTCGCAAATGCGATTCTGAAAATTGTATAGTGGCTTTTAAATTTTTGCTATTTCCTACAGGAAAGGTAACATATAAAGAATTTGCTAAACCAAAAGAGGCGTATTTTTGCTTACCGAACCAAATCCGTTTCTGAGTAACGGGAGTATTGACATCAAATAGCCGTTGAGTTTTATAAAAACGAAATCCGTAATTTAGCAATGCTTCGGAATCGTCCGCACGGTCGCTATCAGTAGGTGCTCCCAACACCACAGAAATTAAGCGCATTCCTTCCCGTTGGGTGGATGCGATTAAACAATAACCAGCCTCTTCGGTATGTCCCGTTTTTAAACCGTCTACGGAATTATCACGCCAGAGCAAGCGGTTGCGATTAGGTTGTTTAATATTATTGTAGGTTAGCCATTTCTGAGAAAAGAAATGATAATATTCAGGAAAGTCTTTAATAATAGCACGGGTTAAAAGAGCCATATCATAAGCGGTAGAGTAATGATCGGGATTGGGTAATCCTGGGGAATCTACATAATGCGAACTTTTCATTCCGAGACGCTGTGCCGTTTGATTCATCATTTGGGCAAAGGTCTGTTCTGTGCCAGCAATATACTGGGCTACGGTCACACACGCATCATTACCGGAAGCAACAATTATTCCTTGAATCAGAGAATCTACAGGTACACTTGAGCCCTCTTTTAAGAACATGCGAGAACCGCCTGTTCGCCATGCACTAACACTGACAGTCGCTTTATCGTCTAAATGTATTTGCCCACTCTTAAGCGCTTGGAAAGCTAAATAAAGCGTCATTAACTTGGTTAAGCTCGCAGGCTGGAGGCGCTGATTCATATTTTTTTGGGCAATAATTACACCAGAATTGGCGTCCATCAACACATACCCTTTTACATTTAAATTCGGGGGCGGAGGGAACAAAGAGCGAGGTGTTTCGGGTACTTGATTCCTATCAGTTTTTGCTAAAGTTAGATTTTGTTGGGTTATGCTGTTTGGGTTGCTTGCCCAAGCAGTGACTATCCCAAAAGAAAGAGACAAGCTGACTACATGAAAAAAAATTACTCTTACGCGGGAAGATAAAAACTTCATGTTCAATTTCCTGAAATAAATTTTATTAGAATTTTGATGAATCCTATCGTATCTATCGTTATAAAAAAAGGGGAGTAAAGCCCCCTTTTTTTAAGTGAACGTGCTTCACCTAAAACTTATAAGTTAAACCGACCATGGTGGTGTTTAAGTTAGATAAATAATTAGGACTGCTAATGGAGCCTTTTCCAAAAATACGAGAATAGGAAACATCAACAGCTAAATTGGAAATAAGGTTGTAACCAATACCCGCACCAACTTTGGGTCGAACAAAACCTTTAGAACTTGCTTTTAAGAAGGTTATTGGATTGTTACCAAAGTTTGCTGTTAAAGCACTATTTTTTGCGTGAACGTAAGCACCACCGCCTTCTACAAAAGCGTAAAAATTATTGAAGGGGATGGTTGCTTTTCCCATTAAGTCAAAAGCATACAAGGAAGTTTTTACAGCTCCCGTACCGGTTCCTTGAGGTAAAGGAAGATTACCTTTGAAAGTCAGAGATCGGTAAGCTGGATGGTATACGCTAAAACTGGTTTCAATACCAAAATATTGGTTGATGCTATAACTGGCACCAATACGACCCGTAAATCCACGACTTTTTTTATTATTGGTTCTTAATGTAGGTTGTATACCCAGTGGAGCTACAATTCCGGCTGGAAAACCAATAACTTTGTTAGCTTTGGAGTCAGCCCATCCGTAACTTCCTTCGCCGCGAACGTAAAAACCAGTACCATCGGAACCCGATGAATCCATCGAATCAGCTAAAGCATCGGCGCAAAGACCAAAAGTGGCAACAGCTGTTGCGCCGATTGCAAATTTTTTCAACATAATGATTATTCCTCTTTTTTACTGTCGTAATGTGATTATTCATCCAGAACCAGTGCTGGATTAAATGAAGATCCATCAGATGAAACACTAAGAGAAAGGAAATGATTAACATTTCCTTAGTGAGGTCCGATTAAGAGTGTAATCTTAATAAATAAGCTACCGACGTGTCAAATACACGTTGGAATTTTTCACTTCTGTTAATTAATAGAAAAGGACGTCCAAAAATTTTTAATAAAAATTAATAGCTTAGGATATTTGTAAGAAGCAAATCCCATTTCGTTGCGATCGATTTTAGAAAGAATGCATATGTAAACTTCTTCGAAAATTTTTCCTTTAGAGTGCATATCATGTGATCGACTGTGCTCATAGTTTAATATTTTGGCTAATAGGTGCTTCTTTGTCTAATAGTGCTTCCCCGCTTCATGACCCACTTCATGCGTGTCGCATTCAATTTGATAAGTTACTTTAAATTGGAGTAACCGTAATAACTATTTACTAATTTTTTCGCATTTTCAGAGCAAACGTTGTTTCCTTGCTTCCAAATAATCGATATAAGTAATCGATATATCGATATTATATCGATATATATTATATCGATATATTTAATGGCTTCCCTAGTTAATTTTTGATAAATTTTTGTACTTTTTTTGATGAAAGCCACATCGCTTTTTTCTGCTTTTAATAACTATAACTAATAAGATACTAACAAGATAAGGTAAAGATAAACCTTGTTGGTACTAACAACGTAAATAAAATAGTAATTATAGTTAAAAACAATCAAACTGCGATATCAAACTGCGATTAGGAAACGGTACGGCTTCAGGCAGCATGATGAGCAATGCAATGGCTAATGCTAACAATACGAGTCTGCGCATACCCGACGAAGAAGAAATAAGGACTTTCGTCCATAAAAAAATAATGATATTTTTCTCTTTATTTTAAACGAGAAAATAAATTAACTAGAAGTACGGTAGTTATCACCCAAAAAAATCGCAAGAAATTAGAGTAAATATAGTAATTGTTGAAAAAATATTAACTAGTTGGGGAGGAATATAATTAACTTTACCTAAATTAATTAAGAAATTGCATTCCAATAACGATGAATATCAAACCATTGAGAAAAAATCAGCGTATCCCATACGGATTTTTCTGACAAGCGTGTTCTGGCGCTTTAATAGTTTAGTTTGCTCTCTGTTCGCTTATGAAAAAGTCCGGCAGCAACTGTGGCTAAAACTCCCGAAATACCAATTCATTCTGCAAATAAGAAAGAAATGTAAGCGAAGATGATACTCATAATAATGGGCAATTCATTTTCAGATTCTGTTAAAAATTCCTTTACAATTAATCTTATGAAATAAGAAAACAAAAATCCAACAAGAATGCCGCCCCCCTACCCAGATCAACAACCACTAGCATATTTTCGCCAGTTTGTAATAAATCAATTGAATTTATAAACACGAATAAAAGAGCTGATTTGATAGAGCACAATACTTACCCACGTTATTGAATAAGCTCTCTACCTCTAAACTGTGGATAATATGTTTTTGTATTTTCATCTAATTGAGAATCGAAGTGGAGGCAAGAGAGATAATTTCGCTTTTATTATTTTGTATAACTTTCTAAGAAATCAACCTGGCTGCGGCGAATAAAATAGGTGATATAAAATAAGCGATAAAAATAAAGGGAATACAAGTAGGATAAAGAGGGAATACAATAGGACTAGGAGGGTGCCAATTAGGAATTCCCAGAATTAAGCCCACTAACAAACTAATGATCACTAATGATCACTAATACGAGAGCGGGTAGGGAACCATTAATTAGTTCCGCAATGGCCGTACCAATAACGATGAGAAAGAGAATGAAAGGCATTATCTCAAATGCAGCCACCTAATTATCCCTCAGGTTTTGTCTAAAGTCCTGGTCAATTTTAACGTGATTTAAGATCCGGTGGAACTTTCTTAGCTAAAATCATATAATTACCAACTTCTTTTTACAGTAGAGAATTAATCATGGGTATTGAACGAACTTTGTCAATTATTAAGCCGGATGCGGTTGCAAAGAATGTTATTGGTGAAATTTATATGCGTTTTAAGAAGGTCAACCTTAAAATTATTGCAGCGAAAATGCAACATCTGAGTGAGGAACAGGCAAAAGCGTTCTACGCTGTTCATAAAGAACGTCCCTTTTATAAGGATTTAGTCAAATTCATGACCCAGGGCCCCGTCATGATCCAAGTGCTTGAAGGCGAAAATGCGATTGCTAAGAACCGCGAGCTCATGGGAGCCACTAATCCTAAAGAAGCGGTACCTGGAACGATCCGAGCTGACTTTGCAGATTCTATTGATGCCAATGCCGTGCATGGTTCCGACGGCCCAAAGACAGCGAAAGAAGAGATTTCCTTTTTTTCGAGCCGGAAGAAATTTTTTCGAGTAGTTAAATGATTAATTTTATATCAACCTATCAAGATCGTATTAATCATCAACTGGAAAATTTATTACCGGATCGCGCGCAATCGCCTGAACGTCTCCATCAGGCGATGCATTATGCCGTTATGTCAGGAGGGAAGCGTTTACGTCCCTTATTGGTTTATGCAACAGGTCTTTCTTTTGAAGCTGAGCCAAAGCGAATGGATAGCGCAGCTTGTGCTATTGAACTTATTCATTGTTATTCATTGGTTCATGACGATTTGCCGGCAATGGACAACGATGATTACCGGCGAGGAAAGCCCACTTGTCATAGAGCTTTTGATGAGGCAACGGCTATATTAGTAGGCGATGCTTTGCAGTCGTTGGCCTTTGAAATATTAGCTCGAGAAGACAGTACTCGTTTAGTAGCCATTTTAGCGCGTGCTTCAGGTTCTTTAGGTATGGCTGGCGGCCAACAACTCGATTTAGGTGGTAAAGGTAATGAGTTTGTTTATCAATTAAAAACAGGTGCCTTATTTGGTGCGGCTATTGAACTAGGTGCGCTTTGCGCCAACTGCACGAATGAAATCGTACTTCCAAAATTGCGTGAACTGGGTACAACTATTGGATTAATTTTTCAATGGCAAGATGATTTGGATGATCAAATTGAAATGGATACAAAAACGCAAAATTTTATTGGCGAACGTATTGATTTATTATTTAACAAAACAGAGCAATTAGTAGGAACTTTAAGTGGCAATACAACTTTTATTAATTTGATAATTAATTCTTTATCTCAAAATCATCGACAAAAAGGTGCTTAAGCGGTATGAGTGGATGATACTTGGCGAAGCTCTTTCTCAGCCAGTTTTTTTAGGTGCGTGTGGACTTTTTCCAAAAGGACCAATGTCTTTGTGTTTTAATTGTTTCTTTTTTATTAATTCTTCCAATATAACCGCTATTTTACTTCTTTTTTCGCACATTAGCATTTGTCGTTGCTCGCGAACAATTGCTAATTTTTCTGATATTTTACTTTTTTCAAAACTAGTTTTATGCCTCTTTTTTCTGTAATGAGGATAGCCTTTGATTAAGGAAAACTGCCGAAGTAATACTGTCCGCAATAATGTTAAGAGTTTTTTTACGCTCTCATTGATGAGTAGCTGCTTGCCAAAAAGCGAGTTCCAACGGTACGTGAGGACAGTGAGGGTAGAAATAATCTTTAATCACTTTATTTTTAATTTCAGGATGATCTTTTTTAAAGATCAATAAAACCACCCAAGGAATTGGACCACGCTCCGTCGAGAATTTCATTACAAGTGAGTTTTGCATCAAGGTAATTGTGTTGCCATATTTGTTTATGTAATCGTCTAAAATCTCGCAAGAGTTTCTTCGAATATGGAGTTGTTGTTTGTTGTGCCTTGGAAATTTTAATTTCGTTAACTAGATTAGACCATCTTTGTGGAAGGGCAACACCATGCTGTATCAGTAAGCTGGGCTTGCAAATCATTTAATATAATTTCCTGATTTTCTCCTTTTCGAATTCGATGCATAGCCATTCGATGTATAGCCATATGTACGTCATCTAATTTCGCTTTTAAAGTTCGATATCGTTTGTTATTCATTTTGCAGGATTTTTCAAATGCATATGCAGGAGTACTGTAGATGTTTTTTCTATTTCTGCCTATTGCTCTTGAGGCAGTATTTTGTTTAGATCTTCCCATTTTTGTCTTGCTATTAAGAGTAGAAGCTTCGAAGCATTTTTATGCTGCTTTATTTTTTCGTAATAGTAAAGAATAGTAAAGATTTAATTTTATGCGTATCATATTCACCTTCTTTACCTTCGTCAGCTTCTTTACGTTCATCATTATAAGAGGCTTGCGATTTAATTTTACAATAATTTTTCTGTAAAAAGCATTAATTCATAAATCATCTCGAGATGGGCTTCTTCATCGCCCGCTATTTTACTTGCAATGAGATAAAACCGTATTTTTTTCTCTGTCTATTTATTTCTAAGGGTGGGTTAGGCCTTGATTGTTTTTTCGGGTTAATAGTTCTTTTAATGTTCGTTTTGCAAACGAAAAAAAGCTTGGAAAGATTCTATTTGTCCATTAATTACTGATAAATGAAAGGACTATTACCCATGTCTGGATCAGTAAATTCAGTAGAAATTCATTTGCTTTTAGATGGTCAAGAGGAGATTCATTTTTCTTATTTTTAATATCCAGTCGAGCACCATTAATCAAAAACAAATAAATTGCCTGCTGGTTTCCTGCTTCAAGCGCATAATGTAACGGTGTGTTTCCCTGACTAAACCGATCGAGGTGCCAGTCGGTTGTATTTACATCGATTTGATAAGAAGCGAGACACTTTCTTCTTCGGGAATTAAAAAGGTAGTTTTCTTTTAGATAACTTTTTCCCTTCTTCTGAAGGGATGGCTTCTTCTGGTGGAGAAGATGGTGACTCTGTGGATGTTAATAAAATCTCTGAACTGTCACCTTCTGTGTTATTTGGTGATTGGCTAACTTCCGTTGCCATTACCATCAGTGTCCAGTAGCGTAGAGGGCATGTATATCGTCAGGAGAAGGCTGTATTCTTAATACGCCGCTTACCGATTTTACTCGATTTAGTGTTCGATTTCTTAATCGAATAGCAGCCTGAGCAAGAAGCCTGTCGATTGGGTTGAGAATACTTTGTTCCCTATCGAACTCTCTTTGGCGAGTTTGGCAAAATACTTGAATTTGTTGAATGAAATTACCTTCGTTGTTTAGATTGTTGTTACAATCCCTGTTAAAGTTGTCAAGAAACTTTCTCCAATAAAAACGGTGCATATCTTTCATTTCAATTTTGGGTAAATTGGGTTGGAAAGAAGGATGTAACCCAAAGGCGTTCCGAATAGCCTGAATTTAAGGAATATAGCATTTTTCATCATTTCTTAAAGGAAGTATGTCTGCTTCAATAGTATTTCGAATAACTTGAATAGCTTCGTTTAGATTTTTCTTTTGAGTTTGTTCATCAAACTTTGCTTGAGTTTGAGAATTAAGAAAGAGAATAACGAAATTAAAAAATTCTGTATGGGCCATTGAAATTCTTAGCTGATAATTAAGGTGGGTAATTTCGCGCGTCATATCTATATCAGATGGGACCTAACTCTGGAATTAACAGTAATTTGAATGTTTCTAAATATTTACGGATTAGAGAACGAGCAATTTGGGAACATTAGTAATTTTATCGAGTGTTGGGCGCATAAAAGACATAAAAATATCTTTATGTTAAATGTAATTTGTGCTTGGTAGTTGTGCGGTTTAAAATGTAGACTTGGTAGATGAATTTAGATGTTCTCTATAGACTATATTATAGTCCTAACTATAAAATACATTAGCTAAAAATATAAAAAATATCGAATTGAAATTTAACCTTAATTTAATTTTTTTTAGTTTTTCTTGCTTGAAAAATCTGCAATAATCGAAGTTTTTCATTCAAATATTTTACAAATATTTTGGGATTGGGCCCTACTTTTTAGCGGGCTAGAAGCGATTATTAGCCGGTCCTCGATTGAGAGATCGGAAGTAGCCTTAACAAAGAGAATTAGATAAATTTGCCTATTTAATTTCTATTAAAATTTATGAAAGAAAAGATAAATCTTTTGGATTTAAACGAGAAAGTGCTTAGGAAGTTTGTAATCTCTTGTGGTCAGCCACCTTATTGTACGACCCAGCTTTTGCAATGGATCCATCAGTGGGCGGTAGTGGATTTTCTTTGATGACAGACCTTAGTAAATCGTTCCGACACTAATTAACTAAGAAGGCTGTAGTTAAAAGGCTGTGTAGTTAAGATGCTAGAATTGGGGTTGGATCATGTATTCCAGGATGGAACCCATAAATGGTTATTTTTCTTATCGGATAATAAAAAATAGAAACTGTGTTTATTACTGACCGTAATTGAGGGACTTTATGTGTGTCTTCCCAGATAGGATGCGTGTTGAATTGTAGCTTTTGCGTCACGGAAAAAGAAGGATTTAATTGTAACCTCATATTGGCTGAAATTATTGGGCAAGTTTGAGTAAGAGGAGCTACTCAGCTCTTAAAAAAATCTTCTTACAAGATTACTAATGTGGTCATGATGAGGATGGGAGAGCACTTATTAAATTACGATCCCGTTGTGGCAGCCATATATTTGATGATGCATGATCACGCCTATGGCTTATCTTAAGGTATCGAATAACCCTTAGTACATCGAGATTGTCCATGTAATGCAGTGTCTTTGTCGAGAAAGACCTGTAGCTTTGATTGTTTTCTCTCCATGCTCCCAACAACGAATTGCGAGATATTTTCTTTCCACTTAATAAAAAGTTTATAAAAAGTTTTAATTTTCCCTTGGAGGAATCAATTCCCCTCTATCAGGATTATTATCCACGAGTGAGCAAGCGTTGCGTCATATTCGAATATGTAATGATTGATGCAGTTAATGACAGCCTTGTCGAAGCGCAGTAGCTGATGCGGTTCTTGGTAGATGTGTGACCTGTATAAAGTAAATTTAATTCCCTTTAATTCTTTTGGAGAAACTGTTTATCGCTGCTCAACGGAAGCAGCTATTACGACTTTTTTCACAAAAGGTTGATGGAATCTGGATTTAATTCGTGTTCGACAAATGCGTGGGAATAACATTGCAGGCGCTTGTGGTCAATTAGCTAGACAATTTCAAGATCGCACAGGGCGTCATCAACGCTAGCTGAGAACGGGGGCATATTGTTCCTACAAAAAAGAAGCATCCGGTACGTAATCCATTGGAAATTTCAATACGAACAAGAATGATGTGCTTCTAGAAAGTCATCAACTCAGTTATAATGCAAATTAACTATTACCACCAGGAATGCTGCCCAATGACGGAAAGTGTAATTGAAGATATGGAAGTTCATACTGAATTATCTAACAGCGTTATTAAAACGCCCGGAATCTTATTGCGTGAGGCTCGTCAAGCTAAAAACCTCAAGTATGAGGACGTAGCGAAACAAATGCATTTGAGCGTTCAGTGGGTAAAAAACCTGGAAAAGGATAACTATTCCCAAGCGCCTGCTTTAATTTATGTGCGGGGTTATTTGCGTGCATATGCTCGTTGTGTTGGACTTATCCCAGAAGAAGTTATAGCTGCATTCGACGCCTTAGCTTTAAACGAGGAGTTTGAGCGAATTAAAGCGCGAGAAGAAAAACCAGTGAAACATCAAGCCGTTCCCGTAATCTCGCGTTCGACTCGAATGATTAGTCGCAAGACGATTCGTTGGATCACTTTTCTTGCTTTGGCTATTTTGATTATATTGGTCGGTGTTTGGTGGCAGGGGAAGAAACACTTTATGGTTCAAATTCAATCGGTTATGGCACCGAGCCAAGAATTACCATTGAAAGAAACGACGAAGGAATCAACTCTACCTGCAACACTAACAACGAAAAATAAGATTATTTTTTCAGGAACGGATCATTGACAGAAACCATCAAAGCGATTCGGGGAATGAGAGATGTCCTCCCCGATGAGACACCTTATTGGTCTTTCCTTGAGGAAATATTTCGAACCATTATCACTTCTTACGGCTATCGGGAAATCCGCTTTCCTGTGGTAGAGAAAACTGCTTTATTTAAACGCACGATCGGCGAAGCTACAGATATTGTGGAAAAAGAAATGTATACCTTTTTAGATCGCAATGGAGAAAGCCTCACGTTGCGCCCCGAAGGAACGACTAGTTGCGTTCGAGCAGGTATTCAGAATAGTCTTTTTTACAATCAAATCCAACGATTATGGTATATAGGCCCCATGTTTCGTTATGAGCGGCCTCAAAAAGGACGCTATCGTCAATTTTACCAAGTTGGCGTGGAAACATATGGGATAGAGAATCCTGCTATTGATGCCGAATTAATTTTAATAGGCCGTCGCTTCTGGAAAATGCTTGGTTTAGAGAAATACATTACTTTAGAATTGAACACCTTGGGCACACTGAATTGCCGACTCCATTATCGGGAAAGACTGGTTAATTATTTAGAGTCGCGAAAAACAGAATTGGATGAAGATAGTCAACGACGTCTAATGATCAATCCCTTACGGATTTTGGATAGTAAAAATCCTGTCCTACAACCTATTATCATGGAAGCGCCAAAACTTCTGGATTATTTGGATGATGAATCTCGTCGTCATTGGGATCAATTACAAGCCCTCTTAGAGCAAGAGGGCTTGTCTTATATTGTTAATCCCAACTTAGTTAGAGGGCTTGACTACTACACTCACACTATTTTTGAATGGGTAACAGGTCAGTTAGGTGCTCAGGCGACTGTCTGTGCAGGAGGACGCTATGATGATCTCATTGAACAAATGGGTGATCGCTCAACACCAGCGGCTGGATTTGCTGCCGGTTTGGAACGGGTCGTCTTACTGTTGCAGGCGACGCGGGAATGCGTTATTCATTCAGATATTTATCTCATGGCTAATGGAGAGCTGGCAGTGAAACGGGGATTGATGGTAGCAGAACATCTCCGCGATGCATTACCCAGCTTGGTTATTGAGATGCATCTCAGCGGAGGTGGTTTTAAACGTCAATTTAGACTTGCGGATAAAAGCGGTGCAAAATGGGCACTGGTTATTGGTGAAGAAGAAATGAAAACGAATACGGTAACCCTTAAACCTTTATGTGAGGCATTACCACAACAACACCTCAAAGATAATGAGGTAATAGCTTATTTGCGTGAAAAAATTTACATGAAAAAACAACTTAACTATCCTTCTTTTCCATTGATTAGAGAGCAGTGAGGGAATGATAAAATGACAGAATATCTTTCCGATAAAGAACAAATTGAAATGATTAAACAGTGATGGCGCGATTACGGTCGGTATATTGCTATTGCTATCATGATCGGACTTTTAATCGGTTTTGGTTGGTGGTATTGGCATCGCTTCCATATTGAGAAAACAGAATGAGCTTCGCAACTTTGTACACAATTGCAAGCACTAACCAGTCATCCTGAATCGGGAAAAACAAATCAATTAACGAATTAGCTTATTAAAAAGTACGCGAAAACCCATTATAGAGCGATGGCTTCATTACTAAACTAAATGCTAAGAATGCTGTAATACAAGAAAATTATGCAGAGGCGCTAAAACAATTGCATTGGGTTATGGATAACACCGCTCCCCTTTAAAAGGGATCGCCCGTTTGCGGGCCGCTCCAATATATCTTGCTCAAAACCAGCCTAATCAAGCGTTTAGATTTATTGCGAACAATTAATGATTTTACTTTTAATCTCTTTATTGAAAATATTAAAGGTGATATTTATGCCGCGATAGGTAATAATAAGCCGGCTGCTGAAAAATCCTATGAAGTAGTACAAAATGAAATTAAAGTTATTGGGATTGACGATCCGTATTTAAAAATGAAAATATTCAGCTAAAAACTAAGTCCCTCTTTTCAGGGAAAGCACGGATAAGGGGTATAGAAATGCTTCCAGTCATCACCATCGTTGGCCGACCTAACGTTGGTAAATCGACATTATTTAATTGTTTAACGAGAAGTCGAGCAGCATTAGTGGCTGATGTTCCTGGAGTTACACGGGATCGTCAATATGGAGAAGCGACAATTGGATCCCAATCTATCTTGGTGGTGGATACGGGGGGATTAGTAAATTCAGAAGAACCTGCCATAGCAGCACTTGCAGAAACTCAAGTAGATCAGGCAATTGAAGAATCGGACTGTATTTTATTTTTGGTGGATGCGAAAACAGGCCTTACTTCCGCCGATGAAATAGTAGCGGAACGATTGCGGAAGAAAAATAAGAAAATCTTTTTTGTGGTTAATAAAGCAGATGGAACTGAAGCGGAAACGGTTCGAAGCGAATTTTATCGATTAGGCTTTAATGAACTTTACGTAATTTCAGCAAAAAAAGGTCATGGCATTAAACACTTGATGACTAATGTTCTTAGTGAATTGACGTTAGAAAAAGAAGTCGTTGGAAAAGAAATCCTTGAAAAGGAGCCAAGAATTAAAATTGCGGTAATTGGCCGACCGAATGTTGGAAAATCTACACTTATTAATCGATTGTTAAATGAAGAACGCGTTATCGTCTATGACCAACCTGGCACAACGCGAGATAGTATTTATATCCCTTTTGTCCGAAAGGATAAAAACTACACCTTAATTGATACGGCGGGTATTCGTAGGCGAGCAAGAATTCATAATCAAGTAGAAAAATTTTCAATTATTAAATCAATGCAAGCTATGCATGTCGTTGATGTGATTATTTTTGTTTTAAATGCTCATGAAAGTGTAAGCGAGCAGGATTTACGATTGTTAAATTTAATCATTGAAGCAAGTGTCCCCCTAGTAATAGCTGTTAATAAATGGGATAGTTTAGAAAATGATGAACGCCAACGAGTAAAACAAGACATCTATCGACGAATGTCTTTTACAGATTTTGCTCGCCTTTATTTTATTTCTGCGTTAGAAGGAACGGGGCTAAAAAAATTATTTCGAGCAATTGAGGAATCCTACCAATCGACTCAGCAAGAATTAACTACGAGCCAACTGACAAAAACTTTGGAAAAAGCAGTTTTAGAGCATGAGCTCCCGTTAGTGAAAGGTCGACGAATTCGATTACGGTTTGCGCATCTTGGCAGTCGTCATCCTTTGACTATTGTTATCCACGGAAAACAAACTCAATCCCTTCCTCAATCGTACTCTCGCTACCTCGCTAATTATTTCCGAAAAACATTTAATTTTATTGGAGTTCCCGTTCACATCAAATTAAAAACCGATCCTAATCCTTATGAAGAGGCCTAACTAATAACTGATTTTCTCATTTTTTACAAAAAAAGAAAATTCCCACGAGTGCTCTCCTAATGTAACAATGAAACACATAGCTATAACCGCCATGAAACTTTTAAGGGTTACTTGTTTGTAAGGAGTAGATTAAAACTTTTGAGTATCGGGTTTTAGCTGATTAAAAACTTGTTGCATGCTTTGATGATAGCTGAAGACAACTCGATCGATTTGATCTAACTCAGCAGAAAAAAATTATTGTCGGCAAGGGCCTTGATTGAAGTAATTGCGGCCTAAAAGGATTGAAAGCAACGTGTTGATAGGAATACAAAGAATGCCTGAAAATAGTTAATGGTATTAATAATGCCAGCTTCTTCGCCCAGCTTTTTTAGGTAGCGCTTGCATTCCTCCAAGCGCAGGGCTGTTAAGGAAACGTTAAACCAAGACCGAGTCCTGTTAAAAGTAGTGGTAACCAGAAAAAATGATAGGTGGCATGTAGAGGTGTCCAATAAAATAAAAAGGCATCAAGAGCAATTAATGTTAAGCTCCCACCATCATAGGAAGTCGATAACCAAAATGCCGAGTAATTCTCGAAGTAATAAGTGAAAATAAAAAAAATACTAACTCTAATCGGTAAAATATCGGTTCCTGCATGAATTGATGAATAGTTTATTAAATAAGGGCTTTGAATGAAGTTGTTAAAAAATAAAGCACGCCCATAATTGTGAATATGCTCGTCGCAATACCCTACATTACCTGCAATAAATAAGCGTTTATAAAAATGATAAAAATGAACCAGGGGGCTTTTGACTTTATGTTCCACAAACCAAAAAATTATCAGCAATGAAACTCCCACTCCCACAATTAATAAAATTAATTTTTTAGAGAAGTCTATCCACATACATTGCCTTCGACTAACTCTAAAGTCAAAATGATTAGTGCAAAAGCTAATAAAATAAGGCCACTGATATTCCAGATATTTTCTCTTCCATCCCTCGTTTTCTTTGCGAATAAACGAGCAATAATCATGGCGATAACCATAAGTGGAATGTTAGTCCAGAAGATATCGCGCCATGTGTCATAACTAGTGAAAATTCCACTGATAACTGGATCAAAAGCAAAGCTAAGACCGACTATCTTCGTCCAGAAAATGACAGCTAAATCTTCTTGACTACCGGAAAAGGCTATCTTGGCTATGGCTATAGGATCATTGGAGTAATGAGAGCGGCGGCTAAGCTCTTGTAAAGCCCGACTGATGACCGACTGATGATTATAATAGTAAGTTCCGTGTGGCCAGTTGTGATAATTAAGGAAGCGACAATAAATAGTAAGTCTCCTGTTAAAAACATATTTCGACGATCGAAAAGATCATCGAGTTGACCCTCCGATCACGATAAATGAAGCACAGGCGAGAAGATAAGAATTTACAATCCATTGCAACAAAATGGGAAGTTAAATGCAATTCATTACTCATCGTCAGGAGAGCATTCATTACTGCCGTGTATTTAGTCAGTCGTAGTGAAAACAGCGAGATAAACGGCGCCAAGAACTAACCATTTGCATAGAGGGTTTGCCTTCTAGATAATAAATTTTTAACACTCAAAAAATTTTCTTATTTTTTTATTCGTGTTTTAGATTATCTGGCTTTATTTCCTAAAGTCTTTAAGCTTAGAATATTTATCTGGAACGGTTATTTTATCTTGGCTGGATGATGTTGCTGCATAAATTCTCTTGACGCAAGAGTCTATTTGTCCCTCGGATAGTTGTACTGAAATTCGATCTCCAACTTTAAGAGCTATTGCTTTTCGAACGATTTGATTTTGGTGAGTGACAAGGGCATAGCCACGGTCTAGCGTTGTTAACGGGCTCATCGTTTGTAATGCTTGGGCTTTAGCCGCGAGCCCTTGTTGTCGCCGATTAAGATCGTAATCCATCGCCATGATTAGTCGGTGATGAAGTGATTCAATCCGACGGCAATGAGCTTCTAAACGCTGATTTGGGCGCTGCAAGCGCGCCATGATTGGTTGCAATTGAAGCCGACAGTGACGCAATTGAGTAGTTATTAAATGACTTAAGCGTCGTTGGAAAGTTTGAATATGTTGTAACCATTCGATTCGATTAGGACTCACCTTTTCCGCAGCAGCGGAAGGGGTAGCCGCGTGTTGATCAGCTGTGAAGTCAGAAATTGTAAAATTGATTTCATGACCAATTCCTGAAACAATAGGAATTTGGCAAGCGAAGATTGCTCGAGTAACTTTTTCTTCATTAAACGGCCATAAATCCTCTAAAGATCCGCCCCCTCGAGCTAGTATGAGCACGTCGCATTCTTTGCGTTTATTAGCTTTATTTATCGCCTCTATGATTTGAGCGGCAGCCTTTTTACCCTGAACCAATGTGGGATAAACGATTATTGGAGCGTTGGGAAATCGTCTTTTTAGCACCTTTAAAATATCCCGGATTGCCGCACTGGAAGGAGAGGTGATCACTCCGATGGTCTTGGGGAAAGTAGGAATAGGCTTTTTATTTTCGGAAGCAAATAAGCCTTCCTTTTCAAGTCGTTGTTTTAATCGTTCGAAGGCGATTTGCAAAGCTCCGCTGCCTATCATAATCATTTTCGTTACAATCAATTGAAAATCACCCCGTGGTTCATAGAGGCTAACTTGGGCCTGTAATAATACATGGTGGCCATTTTCGGGTATAAAATTCAATTGACAGTGGTAATTACGAAAAAATGCACATCGAACTTGGGCACGCTCATCCTTTAAAGAGAAATAAAAATGGCCGGAATTTGGCCGCGACAGGTTGGAAATTTCTCCAGTAATCCATAGGCGTTGAAAACGCTCTTCTAAAAAGACACGAGTTTCAGAATTAATTTGCGAGACGGTATAGACCGTTTTTGCATTTGCAAGCGATGGATTAATAAGGGTCTGATTTTTAATGAATAGATTCATCTGGTTATTATGCAAACAACCAAGACATTTGTCACTGACTACGGTTGGTGCAACGAGATGGTATGAATTAGATCCAACACCTCGTAACCTACTAATACAGCATTTTATCCCAGCATTTTATCCTCTTTTCTCATAAATTGTACTATCGGTAGGTCGCGCTTAAGAACAGATTTAGAAATTTTCTCATAGAAATAAGCGTCATCGAATCCAATCCTGTCCGCATCGGTTTTTTCTAACGAGAAAAAGATTTTATCGATTCTTGCTCAATAACAAGCGCACAGGCACATAGGGCACAGTTCGCAATTAGTGTACAGATGACATCTAATTCTCCGTGTGCGGTTGGGTCATTAATGACGGTAACTTGATTAGTTCCCTCGGAAATAATTTAAGAATTTTTTACGATGATAGATCCGAAAGGCCCACCATGATTTTCTAACATCGCTTTCTTAACCAAATCGAAAACTAAGGTCATAAATTTTTTATCCTCCATATTTTTCAACATGGTTATTCCTTCATTTAGAGTCGATTTAATCATTATAATTGAATACTTTTAATTTTGAATACTTTTAATTAATCGATCTACAAAAGCCATTATCCGTTTATTAAGTCTAATAATAATAAGTCTAATAATAACTTCGCGGATTTGTCGTTCAGGATCTGTTTCTTGCATCCAATAGCCATAATAGTTTACTTTTTATTTTTTAGGATCCCATTATTCTATGTTAGAATAATCTGATTTTCCTCAAGCATGGTGTGATATAGCGTATCGAGTCCTAGAAGTCGTAAATAACGAGCTAATTTTCCTAAATGGATATCTAAGAAAAATTTTATTTCTCGCAGTGGTTTGGGCTGAAGAAGGCGGACAAAGGGTGTAATATCAATAGCTTCAAAAACTTCTTCATTTTCTTGAAGCAGAAAATTAAAATTTACAGATTGACCATTCACAAGAATGAGATCAATTTCCGTATGAGGCACGCCTAGAGATTCAATAACGTCTTTAACGGATGGATGTTCGGTAAAATGATGTAGGAAAAACGGGTTTTTACGATATTGGGGGGTAGGAAATTATTGAATTCTTTATAGAAACGAAATGACGCTGTTTTCTAAGAACATATCAAACTTACAGATTCATGATGTGCTTATAATAGCATCCAAAGAATGTTGGAGTTGAATATTAGACGGTTTTATATCGGGTTGTGGACACTGCCTCTCATCTTATAACAGCCCTATGATGGACCTATGATGGGCGCCTTCAATGGGAGTAAATATGGTAGGTCGAATTCTTCTTATTCTTAGTGCATTTTGGTTGACAGGTTGTACAGTCTGGCCCAGAGAATTGGGATTTACACCTCAACAATGGCAAATGATGAATCCCACAGAACGTAAACAGTTACGAGCGAACTATTACCAAATTCACAATGCCCTTGAATTGAAAACTGTTTACCAGGGTCCTAGAATTCAAGTCGCCCTCTTTGGAGGGATAGCTCTGATGCCGCCGCTTTTTCAAGCTTATTATTTTAAGTCGGCAAGATTTAAAACTGCTCCTGGAAAATGCCAGCACGTTCAATTAACGAGCTGGGACCAAGCTCATTCCGCTAAGCTTACGGTTTGTTATGATGGATTAACGTTAAGTATGGATCCAAGTCGTTACGACTTTGCAAAAGCCAAGGGGACTTTACTTTTGACTTATAATCCACTGTGGAAGCACGGTTTTACCTATAATGATCTGTCGAGTTTGGGTTATGTGCGCTTACAAAATACGAATGTGACAATAAAAACAATTTCTAATGAGACGCTGGTTGAAGATGTCCAAACTGCTAGCCCTTGAGACTGCCACGGATGCTTGCTCGGTTGCGCTGTGGCTAAATGGAGAGATTATTGAACAATTCGAAATTGCTCCGCAGAGACATTCGGATATTCTTTTGGATTGTGTTGATGAGTTGCTGAGCAATGCAGGAATAAATTTGAAAAACCTTGATGCAATTGCTTTCGGATCGGGGCCGGGAAGTTTTATGGGTGTTCGTATTGCTACGGGCGTTGCGCAAGGAATCGCCTATGGAATCGATCTCCCGGTTATCCCCATATCAACGTTACAGGCGTTAGCTCAGTCAGCTTATCAAAAAATAAATAGTGAGCGGGTGATTGCAGGTTGGGACGCACGAATGGATTCTATTTACTGGGGTGTTTACCAAGTAGATGATAGAAAAATCATGCAAGCGATTACGGGTGATCATGTAGACCATCCGGAAGATATCCAATTTCCAACGGAAAATGGAATAGGCGTAGGAAATGCGTGGACCGTATATCGAGCCTCTTTGTCGCCGGATTTCCCCTTCATAGAGAAGGAAATCTATCCTGACGCCGCTTCAGTAGCCATGATTGCTCATCAGAAATTTAAGCAAGGTGATGTGTTACCACCTGAAAAAGCAGAACCTACATATATTCGCGAAAAAGTGGCCCGTTCCTCTGGGAAAGAGTTTTAACTCTGTATACGATAAAAATCATGAGACGATTTATTTCATCAAATTATCTATTTTCGTTTTTGTCAGTGTACAGAGGACCCTTGCGTTTTGAGGGATGTCTTTAAGATTTGATTAAGATTTATACTGTATATTCTAAACAATCAGAAATTAAGAGAGGTTCAATGGGAAGTGGCCAAAGAAACTTAAACGATGAATAATTAGAACAAGTGGGACAAGGAGCATTAGCGGCTCGTCCTAATCAGCCATTAGTTCAAATTGGGTCAATCGCTACTCTTATCCTTTTGGGAGGGGTTTTCTGGCTCCTCAATTTGGTGTCTAAATTAATGAAGGTTTCAGAGCTCAATTGCAGGGGTGCTTTTAGCACTTCGAGTAAATAGATGCTTCCAAGCAGAAGAGTTGTTGATAGACGTTGAACTTGAAGAGCCAGTATTATCATTAACAGTCGATTCTTCACGCAATTCAGAGATGATATGCAAAACAGGAGAGGCGACACTTGGGGAGTTCTGCCCCCATCGCCGGGTCATTCACCACCAACAACAGAGGGGGTTTTCCTTTTTTAGCTTCATCCACTTAGATATTGGCAATGATGATGGTTGACAAGCTTATAATCCCATTTGGTTGATGTACGGGAAGCACCGCCAGTATCGTCTCCAGAAACTGGACCTCAAGCGCTAGCATTAGAAAAAATTAATTTTTCAGGTGAGAAAAAATCCCTAAGGAAATGATGTGTCTTATATCACAAGATATCATGTCCGATCCGCTTTATTTTAAACAACGACCGAAATTGCTATTTGACAGATCACAAGCTCTTTGTTGGTTAGAGTTGTTTGGTTAGGGCTAAATCTATATCCTCTCCGCCCAATAACGCATTAATTGCCCATTTCAGCAGCGGATTTATGTTTCTGCAAATGGGCTTTACAAAGGACATAAAATATTTCATTTGTGCTGAAGTCA
Organism: Coxiella-like endosymbiont; assembly: GCF_030643785.1. Lineage (NCBI taxonomy): Bacteria > Pseudomonadati > Pseudomonadota > Gammaproteobacteria > Legionellales > Coxiellaceae > Coxiella-like endosymbiont. Next base: position 829,905 of record NZ_CP094378.1, read on the forward strand.
TAAAAGCGGAGAATAAAGAAATAGTTTTAGCGATATAAAAAGCATTGTAGGAATTAGAGCATTTTATCGATATCAAATTTATTACTTCATCCCAGATCGATTTATTTTTTGCTTTTTTGCGGATTTAGGAGATAAAACAGGTGGAGCCGATGGGAATTTGATTATATTAAATCAAAGAATTTTTTTAAATCTGGAAGTTATAGGACTGTCTTACATGAATTAGGACATTTTCTTGGGCTAGATCATCCTGCGTCGATACAACGATTTTTGTGGATATTTCGGAATGTGGATGTTTACCCTTCATATTTATCTATAAAGAAAGCTAATTATAATGATAGCATGATGGCGGCTTATCCTTCAGAGTTATCTTTTTGGCAAACGGAGCCTATTGTTTTTATCAGTTTGGCAGAAATTATTTTTGTAGGTCTGATATACCGATAGCATTAGATATTAGCACACTACAAAAAGTTTATGGTGCCAATAGAGCAATTAATTCCGGCGATACTATTTTCTTCTTGGGATCCCCCGGCTGGTAATGATTGATACACTTGATTGTACCGATTACGCAGGTGATATGTGTCTTTTTATAGGAGGGTAGCGATCAATTCAGCAATGTTGGTGATAATTTTTTTCAATTTGCTCCAGGCACTTCCTTCAATCGAAAATGTTACAACGGGACCCAGAAACGATCAAATATACGCAGGAAACACCATAATTACGACTGGTTCTGGTTATGAAACCGTATATGTGACGGCGAGAAGTAATCACATTCGAATTACTGATTTTACCCCTACAGATACAATATCCCTCTGGTTGAGCTTTCCTCAGTATACCCAATGCCAATCTTTGGACATCGAAACGACAACGCATCCGGATCAGTGTATAACAACGCTAAATATTAAAGGAGAAAATTGTTTAATTCCTTTTAAGTTCAAATCAGTATCTTTAGAAGGGTTTTGTAACCGCCCAATTAATATTATCGATCAGATCACTTTTTTCAGCCAATTACTTCATTTTTATTATTATCCAAATGATAACCTTATTGTTGCCCATTTACTTACTTCCTAGCTGTTCTCATGCTTTGGTTGGCGGCGGGTCCTGAAATTAGCGAAATTCATCAGATTATCTCCAGAAAAGTCTATAGATTTTTTCAAATGAAAATTTTGGATACATTGATAGTCGAAATATTGAAATTCTACGAATGGTAAGTCGTATGATGATACGTGGTAATATGTCGATAACAGACTGAATTGCTTATGACTGGGCGTATGGTGCACGAAAGGGAGATGACTAAGCAACACAACTTAAACTTTACAACATGATGAAAATACTTTATATCCTAGAAGGGTTATTAGAAATTGATACGGTTTATTTGGTCAATCCAAAATAATGATTCCTTACTATTTAACTAAACTATTTAACTAAATTTTTTTATTCAGGTTTTTTGTTAAATGGAATGAAACCAGTAATGCTGCTCTCCACAAGAGTCGGTTTTTCTTTGTTTTCAGTATTATATGATTAATATGGCGTGCTAACTCTGCTTTGGCTGAGTAATTTTCTGTATCGTGTAAGTTAATATCAGCAAATACATTACCACTGGATTTAGTCATTTCTAATTTTTCATCGCTTCTACGTACCATTATTATTCTTCAGTAAGATCAGAAATTCTACTGAATATCTAGTAGTTTTTCTTTTTATTTCATAAAATTATCTATTTTTCCATGTGAAAAGGAGTTTCAAAAATGAATTTCCCTATTCTTAATCTTTTTTTAATGTTTTTATGGTATGGTGTGCCTATGTAAAGCGAGGTGTCTTATGCTAAAATTATTGACAATTAAAATATGTTTTTTCTCATTTTTTAGATTATCAAACAGTTTCGCTGCTAATTCAGTGGTAGCGCCATCAGGCAATATACAAACTGTCATTTCAACTTTGCAAAACCAAGTTTAGTAAGTGCAATACAGTGTTCCCTAGCAAATTAAAACACAAGCCGCAGTAAATCAGAAAGAGATAACCCAATTACAACAGGTGATGCAAAAGAAAATCAATATTTTTCAAAATCAAATTCAACAAGTAGAAGCTCAGTTGAGTACCGGAATAAAGCAATTAAAAAAAGAAATCCATGAAATGGGAATGATTAAGTAATTGAATCATTGATTTTTATTTACTTATTCGATCTTTTTATTTATTTAAGCTTATCTTCAAATTTTGGTAAATAAGGGTCTAGTCGGCAAGATTCAATCCGTATTTTTATAAAATTCCATTTGAAGAAATATGATATTTATAGAAATTATTTGTTGGAAATAGATTTTCCCTGAAGTTAAATTAATGTCTAAAACATGGCCTCCAATACTTAATATCTTCATCTAAAAAATGTAGATGAAGGCCGTCGAATTTCATTGGATACATAAATCAAGATGCGTAAAATCCAACTACGTTGACATTAATTTTTTCGGTATTTATAAGCATAACACTGTCGATAATTTTTGAAATTGGTTTAGTCTATAAGGTTTTTTTATTTTGGTATACTTTCCAAAACTATATTCTCTACATTAAATTTAATGTAAAATGTAACGGGATGGTTCTTAGAAGATAGATGAGTCAATAGCGATGTCTTTAATTCCTCTAAAGATGGAATATGGATTATAGTAAAAAATTTTTTTCCATCTGTAATTTACTGTAATTTAATAATAGCAGCCTAAGGAAGTGGTTCATGATCTTGTGCAATTCGTACACGTCCTATTTCGCAGTAATAGAAAACATTATCAATTTATAACCAACTTTCCATCTAATGAGTCAAATGTCCCTAATTCAATATTGCCATGTTTTTTAATTCTTTAATTGAAAAATCCTCATAATAGCAGCCCTTAGAAACTGCTAGAGAGTGAGAGTATTTATAAAGTGCTAACATTGGCCACTTCTTATTTTAAAATTTCCAATTGGAATTATATTAAAATATTATTTTAATAAATAATTAGTTAAATCATCTAATAAAATAGACTGTTCTGAATCTAAATTTTTTTCTTTTCTTAAAAAAGCAATCTCTTTTAGAGCATTTTTTCGAGTGAGTCGGATTCTTCCCCGATAATCGAAAGATAAATTTTCTTTACCATCATGCGTGTGCTTTAAATAAGCAGAAAATTTTTGTTGGTTTTCCTTAGATAAGAGATTCCAATAATGTCTGCCGATTAACCGTAAAGCTTGTTCTCTGCGAATTAGGTTGGGAAATTCAAAGGAAATTTTTCTTTCTCTTCTGGTACGGCAAGATGAAAGTGTTGAAATAAAAATTCTTCGTAAGGCGTAGAAAAACCAATTTCATATAAAGCTGCATCAGGATCTAGATTTGGAACGTTAGGATAAATAAAGTTTTGGTGGTAATCGCAAATGCTCTGGAAAATATTGAGATGGGTGGCTAGCCATTGTTTATTTTCATTTGCTAGCTGGAATCGCTTCGGTGACAAATGATGGAGATAGCGCCCGAGAGCAGGTAGTACAATGGGTTGAACACCTGAAACTTTGCGGATGGTGTAAGTGGTTTCTGGAATGGTTTTTTCAGTGGTAGTTGATAGTTCCTCGAGATCGAGGCGCAACCATATATATTGATTTTTATAATGATTGTGAGGTCCTAATCCAATTACCGGGGCTTGGTAAGCAAGCGTTGAGCCAAAGTTTCCTTGGATTAAAAGCCCTTCCCGATGATGATAAAATTCGCTCTTAATTGTCGCTGGTAATTGGGTTAATCGATGAGTTTCTATTTTCTTATCAAAATATCCGATGACGTATTGCCACATTTCCTCGTGAGCCATTAATTTTTTAGCTAAGCTGATACATGCATTGACGTCTACCATGGCATCATGAGCCTGCCCGTGTGCTAGTTGATTCATTCTGGATAAATTTTCTAATTTCATATTTAATGGGTTTGGCCAATTTAAAATATCCGATTTATATAAGTAATATAAAATGGTAATTGGAAAAAGATCTAATCGTCTGCATTGATTATTGAATTGATGGGTATAAGGTGGTAGTAAATTTCGATAAAAGGAAAAGCGTAAAAATTCGTCATCAAAACCGATCGTATTATACCCAATGCTAATAGTACCAGGGTTGTTCATTAATTGGTGGATTTCTCGAATGGCTTCAATTTCATGTTTTCCGGAAAGTATTTTGGCAACTGATATTCGATTGGTGATCATTGCCATAGGAGAAGGGATAATGTCGGGATTAAGGCGAATGCGAATTTCATGCTGCTCTAGTTCATTTAATGATTCATCAGTTCGAATAGCAGCGAATTGTAAAATTTGATCGAAGCACTTATTTAAACCCGTAGTTTCGATATCATAGAATAAATAAGTTTTTTTTCATGGCATAAAGCGCCCCTCTATTCAAAATAAAGAGATACTTTGGCAATATATTTTACTCGAGAGATAATATCTTGATACTGCAATTCTAACTGTTCTTTCTGATCTTTAACGGCTGTTAATGGCAGATAAATTTCAATATAAACTTTACTATCCAAATAATGTAAGATCGTCCGCCGGATTTCTTTAAAACTTGGTAAATTTTGACAATGGACTTTTAATAAACGATGAATATCTTCACGATTGGGTAAATTTACTAAAGGTGTTGAAGTAGCATCATTTTCCGGATCAATATGCATGGTAACATCAGCGACATGGGAAATATTTTTCATAAGATTTACATGTACCTGCTCGCTAATGTAATGTCCCTCTGATACACTAATGTTAGAGGTGACTTGAATATGAACATCTATGAAAATATTACCTCCGTGTGAACGCGTTCGTAATTGGTGGATGGAAAGAACACCAGGGACAGTGGAAATAATGTTAGTAATTTTTTCAAGAGTTTCGTCGTCGACAGCTGCATCAATGAGTTCTTGAATATTTTTCCATATCATTTTGAGGCCCATACGCAAGATTAAAAGTGCAATAATTAAGGCACCGATGGAATCAAGATAAGTGATGCCTAATCGAGTACCAATCACGCTGGCTAAAACGATCAATGAAACGAGGGCGTCACTTCGGTTATGCCACGCGTTAGTACGCAATAGGTCAGAATTAATTTTGTTACCTTTTATTAGGGTGTAGCGAAATAAGCTTTCATTTGCAATCACAGAAACGATGCCCACAACAATGACGGAAAAAGTGGGTGTTGTGGAGTGAACCCGATGAATGATATGGTGGAGGGTATCAAAAGTGATGATCCCCAGAGCAACAAAAATAAGAATAAGCGAAATAATAATTGCTCCAATCGTTTCGATGCGCCCATGACCGTAGGGATGTTCCTTGTCTGGTGATTGGGCCCCAAGATGACCCGCTATGACTACAAGCCCGTCAGTAAGGAGGTCTGATAAAGAATGAATTCCATCAGCAATTAAAGCTTGAGAATAGCAAATAATTCCCACACCAATTTTAAATAAAGCGAGTAAGGTATTTACGAAAGCACTTATAAGCGAAACGCTCAAGAGCGTGGAAAGGTGGCGATTTTTGCTTTTTGAAAAAATCATAGCAGTGTTTGTATTGTTCATTGCGAAACAGGACAATTATGGTACTATATTATCAATATTTAAGCAAAGGCAAGAGTAATATGCTCTCTACAGGACAAAAATAGAAAAACCAGGGGGTTTCCCTCGTCCTGCAGGAAAGTAAAGAAAGTTTTCGGGATAGAAGAGGATAGGTAAAGATAAAATGTTGAAAATCAGTCGATTAGCTGATTATGCCACGATGGTAATGACCATCTTAGCTTCCCGACAAGAGCGCTTTAGTGCGGCACAAATTACACGGGCGACACCTCTTTCAATGACTACCGTAAGTAAAGTGTTGAAGCTTTTGAATGAAAGCAAGTTGGTTAATTCTGAACGCGGTGTTAATGGGGGCTATCAATTGGCACGATCACCGGAAGCGATTAGTATAGCCGAAATTATCACTGCCATTGATGGCAAGCCGGCGATGACCGAATGCAGCCGAACTGAGAATCGATGCAAACATGACACTGTTTGCGGATTACGTAACAATTGGCAGTTCATTAATGGGTTGGTATTTGAAGTGTTGGATAGTTTGAATCTTGCAGATATGAAAAAACCATTAACTAAAAGACGAACAACCACTTTTCAATGTGATTATTGCCAGTGCAGTGACTCTCCGTGAGCGTGGGCAGAAAACTCCTCCGCTAATGATTTGAATTTGGGGAAAATAATGACGAATGAAAGTTATTTACAGAAAGTTGTTAATAAAACCTATGAACATGGTTTTATTACGGACATTGAAACGGATGTTATCGCGCCTGGGTTAAATGAAGAGGTAATCAGGCTTATTTCAGCCAAGAAGAACGAACCCAATTTCCTGTTAGAATGGCGGCTCCGTGCCTATCGTCATTGGTTGACTCTGGAATCACCACAATGGGCTCATTTGCGTATCGAGCCGATTGATTATCAAGCTATTAGTTATTATGCGGCACCAAAATCGAAAAAGAAACCTAAAAGCTTAGAGAAAATCGATCCTAAATTACTCGAGACTTACAATAAATTGGGCATCCCTTTACATGAGCAGCAGCGACTGGTTGGTGTTGCCGTGGATGCGGTTTTCGACAGTATCTCGGTAGCAACAACATTTAAAGAAAAATTGGCTGCGTCAGGAGTAATCTTTTGTTCGTTTTCTGAAGCAGTACAAAAACATCGAAATTTAGTGGAAAAATATTTAGGCAGTGTTGTTCCTTATCGTGATAATTTTTTCGCGACGTTAAATTCTGCTGTTTTTAGCGATGGTTCATTTGTGTATGTGCCGAAAGGGGTTCGTTGCCCTATGGAATTATCGACTTATTTTCGAATTAATGCAGCTAATACGGGGCAATTCGAGCGAACGTTAATTATCGCTGATGAAGGAAGCTATGTGAGTTATTTGGAGGGTTGCACTGCTCCACAGCGGGATAAAAACCAATTACATGCTGCCGTGGTCGAATTAATAGCTTTAGCCGATGCGGAAATAAGGTATTCCACGGTACAAAACTGGTACCCAGGAGATGAAAATGGACAAGGGGGGTTTATAACTTTGTGACAAAACGGGGTATGTGTCGCGGAAATAATTCTAAAATTTCTTGGACACAAATTGAAACGGGATCTGCAATTACTTGGAAGTATCCTAGTGTTATTTTAAGAGGCAATAATTCCGTTGGAGAATTCTATTCAGTAGCTCTGACGAATAATTTTCAGCAAGCTGACACAGGTACGAAAATGGTCCACATCGGTAAAAATACCCGGAGTACAATCATTTCTAAAGGAATTGCTGCCGGCCATGGGCAAAATAGTTACCGCGGTTTAGTGCGTGTTGGACTAATTGCTGAAAATGCTCGTAATTATAGCCAATGCGATTCTTTATTGTTGGGAAGTCATTGCGGCGCTCACACTTTTCCTTATATTGAAGCAAAAAATTCCACGTCACGTATTGAGCATGAAGCTACGACCTCCAAAATTGGAGAGGATCAATTATTTTATTGTCGTCAACGCGGTCTTACTGAAGAAGACGCTGTATCAATGATTGTAAATGGTTTTTGTAAACAAGTTTTTCAAAAATTGCCAATGGAATTTGCTGTCGAAGCACAAAAATTGATGGAGGTCAGTTTAGAAGGAGCTGTGGGATGATGGCGGATTGGCGGATTAATAATTAAAAAAGAGATATCCATGTTAATAATAAAAAACTTACATGTGAACGTAAATAATAATGAGATTCTCCGCGGAGTGGATTTAGCTGTTAATGCTGGTGAAGTTCACGCTATTATGGGGCCTAATGGTTCTGGTAAAAGTACCTTAGCGTCTGTATTGGCTGGTCGGGATAATTATGCTGTTACAGCAGGTGAAGTGACCTATTTCAATCAGAATTTACTAGAACTATCACCTGAGGATCGTGCTGTGGAGGGTTTATTTTTGGCATTTCAATATCCTGTCGAAATCCCTGGTGTGAATAACCTTTATTTTTTGAAAACGGCTGTTAATAGCATCCGAAAAAAACATGGTGAACCAGAATTAGATGCGCTGGATATAATGACTTTAGTCAAGGAGAAATCAGCCTTGGTTGATATGGAGGATAAATTTTTAAAAAGATCCGTTAATGAAGGATTTTCCGGGGGGAGAAAAAGCGCAATGAAATTTTGCAAATGTTAATGCTCGAACCTTCTCTTGCCGTTTTAGATGAAACCGATTCGGGTCTCGATATAGATGCCCTACAAATGGTTTCAAAAGGGGTTAACAGTTTACGTAACTCTAAACGAGCTATTTTATTGATTACTCATTATCAGCGTCTTTTAGATTATATTAATCCAGATTTTGTGCATGTCTTGGTTGACGGTCGCATCGCAGTATCGGGTGGTCCCTCGTTAGCTTATGAGCTTGAAAAGAAAGGGTATGGTTGGTTATGAGAATGCTTAGTGAAGGCTGGTCAGAAGCTCGTTTAAAGAGATTGCAAAATCAAAACTGTAATTCTTTACAGACATGGCAACGCGAACAATTAAAAACGTTTTTGTTGACGGGCTTCCCCAATTGCAAAATAGAAAATTGGAAATATACGGACATTACCTCAATTGCCTGTCAAACTTTCTCATTTGGAGAAATAGCTGATTGTGATATAACCCGTTTTGTTATGGAGGATACCCATCGCATAGTATTTATTAACGGACATTTTTCACCCACTTTATCAAATTTGATGCAACTGCCAGCTGAGATTCAATTAACATCGTTAAAGGCAGTGCTAAAAGAAAATCCAAAGGAGATTATAGGTGAGATGAGGAGTTGTCAAACTCCTTTTTCATTGCTAAATGATAGTCTTTTTCAAGATGGCATGTTTCTTCGTGTACTGAAAAATTGTGAGCTTAAAAAACCGATTCATCTCCTTTACTTGATGAAGCCCAATTTTCCATTTGCTATGACCCAAACGCGTCATTTAATTTTTATTGAAGAAAATGCTAATGTCACTCTTTTGGAAGAATATCAGGGGGTCTATCCCACAACTTATTTTAATAACATCGTGACTCAAATAAATGTTGGAGCCTCTGCTAATTTGGTGTTTTATAAATTGCAGGGAGAAAATGACAATTCTTTTCATATTGCAAATACCCAAATTTGTCAAGCGCGAAACAGTCAAGTGATTTCCTGTCATGTTTCATTAGGGGAGCGCTGGCGCGTGAAGATTTGAATTACGTATTAGAAGGCCATAATGCTTCGTGTCAGTTGCTAGGATTTTATCACTTGAAAGGCGGGAGGCATATTGATAATCACACTTGTATTGATCATGGTGTTTCTGGATGTGTGAGCCAACAAATTTATAAGGGTATTATTAATGATAAATCTCGAGCTGTGTTTAATGGAAAAATTTTTGTCCATCCAGAGGCCAAAAAAACGATCGCGCATCAAATCAATAAAAATTTAGTATTTTCAAATGAAGCTGAGGTTAATACAAAACCGGAGCTTGAGATTTATAATGACGATGTAAATTGCACCCACGGCGCTACAGTGGGCCAGTTAAATGATGAAGCTCTATTTTATTTGCGTAGTCGCGGTATTGATCTTTCTACAGCCGAGCATTTACTCTCTTGTGCATTTGCTAGTGAAATTATAGAAAAATTACCTCATAAGTTTATTGCCGAGCGAATCCATCAAAGAATTATTAAATGTTTAGCGCTATTGAATTGCCCGGAAGATTGTCATGATTAATTCACTTGATTCTTTACGCGATGATTTCCCTCTTTTAAAAGAGCGGATTCGGGGGAAATCACTGGTATATTTAGATTCTGGAGCGACGGCGCAAAAACCCCAGATAGTGATTGATGCTATGAGTCATTATTATTGTAATGACAATGCCAATGTGCACCGGGGGATATATACTATCAGCGAGCGGGCAACGACCGCTTATGAAAATACGCGTAAAAAAATTAAAGCATTTATCAATGCTGCCCATACACACGAAATTATTTTTACCCGAGGGACGACAGAGTCGATTAATTTAGTTGCTTCTAGTTTTGGCACTCTGCAAGTCCAACAAGGCGATGAAGTTGTAATTTCAGCAATGGAACATCATTCCAATATTGTACCTTGGCAACTGTTATGTGAGCGAGTGGAGGCAAAGTTAAAAATAATTCCCGTTAATGATAATGGAATTTTAAATTTAGACGAATATCGAAAACTCTTAACAGAACGTACAAAAATTGTAGGACTAATTCATGTTTCTAATGTATTAGGCACAGTTAATCCTGTTAAGGAAATGATTTGTTTAGCCCATGAGAAAAATATTCCCGTCTTATTAGATGGTGCACAAGCGATTCCTCATATGGTTGTCGATGTTCAAGATTTAGATTGCGATTTTTATACATTTTCCGGACATAAATTGTATGGCCCTACAGGGATTGGTGTTCTTTACGGGAAGACTAACTTGTTAGAAAAGATGCCTCCCTATCAAGGGGAGGGGATATGATTCGCCTAGTCACCTTTGAAAAAACGGAATACAACGTGTTACCTCATAAATTTGAAGCAGGTACGCCTCATATAGCTGGTGTTATTGGGCTTGGGACAGCCATTGATTACCTTATGGCGATTGGTTTTGAAAAAATTAATGCTCATGAAAAAGCTTTATTGAATTATGTGACGCAAAAATTACACCAAATTTCTGGGTTAAAAATTATAGGTAACGCCCCGAATAAAGCCGGTGTAATTTCTTTTACTATGGAACAGGTTCATCCGCATGATATTGCGACGATTTTAGATCATAAAGGGATTGCTATCCGGGCTGGTCATCATTGTGCGATGCCTTTAATGGAGCGGTTTAAGTTGCCTGCAACGGCACGAATTACGTTCGGTCTCTATAATACGTTCAACGATATTGATCGGTTGATTGATGGTTTAGTTTGGGTTAATCAAATATTTAATGAAAGCTGTTTGGCAGATTAAAAGAAAGAATGAATGATTTACAGGATTTATATCAAGAAATAATTATCGATCACGGTCGAAAGCCACGACATTTTGGGCGTTTAGCATATCCTACACACGTGCATGATGGCTATAATCCGCTGTGTGGTGATCGATTAACGGTATATTTTCGTGAAGAAGAAGGTGTGATAAAAGAAACAACTTTTGAAGGGAGTGGTTGTGCCATATCTATTGCTTCGGCTTCGCTAATGATGGAGGCTTTAAAAGGAAAAACCCTTGAGCAAAGTGAAATTTTATTTTCTCAATTTCATGATTTGGTGACTGGGAAAAGCTCTAACGTAGAGGAATTAGGGAAATTAGCTGCTTTAGCTGGTGTTGCTGAATTTCCTACGCGGGTGAAATGCGCTACTTTATGTTGGCACACTATGCTTGCCGCTCTGTGTGGTCAGATTGAGATACCCGTGAGGACAGAATAATGAATGATGTAAAAATTATCGAACTGACAGAGGCCGCTTATAAACACCTTCAATCATTAATAAAAAAACGTGGAAAAGAAGCACAATTCCGCTTATCGGTGAAAAAAACGGGCTGCTCAGGCTACATGTACCAGTCGGAGATTGTAGAAAGACCACAAGAGGGCGATATCTCTCTCAAAACTGCGTTGGGATTAACTGTTTTAATTGATGCTCATTGTGTGCCTCTTCTCAATGGCACAATAGTCGACTATGTAAAAAAAGATTTTGGGCAATATCAATTATATTTTAATAATCCTAATGCGATTGGTGCTTGTGGTTGTGGAGAAAGTTTTCATTTAAGAGAAGAAAAAAACGTTGATGATAATGAATAATGAACACGAAAAAGAAATTATTGTACTAAGTCGCGATACGACGGCAATGTTGGTGCCGTCGGGGACGCCTATTAGAGTCCCTCAAGGAACCGAGGTGACTGTAGTACAGAGTTCGGGTGACACATTTACGGTAAATGTTTTTGGAAATTTAGTCCGAATTGAAGGGAGGGACTCCGATGCTTTAGGAAAAGCAATTAAAAACCCTATGAAAGATTTGCCACCTGACACCACTATCAAAGATAAAGTATGGGCTCAACTCAGTACGGTGTTTGATCCGGAAATTCCTGTCAATATTGTAGAATTGGGATTGGTATACGCTTGCGATATTGAGCGATTGGAAGAAGATATTTTTCGTGTGGTTATCGAAATGACGTTAACAGCACCTGGGTGTGGGATGGGACCGGTATTAGTGGAAGATGTTAAACGCAAAATTTTCACTATTCCTGAGGTAAGCGATGTGGAAGTAGAAATTGTCTTTGACCCTCCGTGGGACCGAGAGATGATGTCTGATGCTGCTAAATTGCAATTAGGAATTTTTTATTAGTAATTTAGACGGTAAGCGACTTAAATTAAGAATGACCCAAAGTAAACGTTGGCTCCAAGAACACAAGAGAGATCTTTATGTAAACCGTGCAAAGAAAAAAGCTATACTTCACGAGCATCTTTTAAGCTCTTAGAGATGCATAAAAAATTTAAGCTTTTTAGGCCGGGAATGGCTGTAGTCGATTTAGGAGCGGCTCCGGGAGGGTGGTCGCAGGTCGCAGGTGGCTAAAGAGCTCGTAGACCCAAGGGCTTGTGGTCGTGGCCTTCGATCTCTTGCCCATGCACCCAATTTCAGGCGTTGCATTTATCCGAGGAGATTTCAATGAAGCGGAAACGTTTCATCAGTTGAATGAGGTGATTCATAAAAAAACTAAAGAAAGACGAATAGACCTTGTTATTTCGGATATGGCCCCCAATATTTCAGGTATGAAGAGTATTAATCAGCCGAAATCGTTGCATTTGGTTGAGTTAGCGTGGGATTGTGCTCAAAAATTTTTGATAATAGGTGGAGGATTTTCTTGCCTAAAGTTTTCCAAGGGCCTGGTGTTGATGTTTTTTTAACTGATTTACGTCCTTATTTTAAGCATGTCAAACTCCTCAAACCGAGTGCTTCACGAGCTCGGTCGAGTGAAATTTATATACTCGCCACCGAATTTCTGGGCTATAATCAGCAGGTATGAGTAAAAACGAGGTAACACCTTGAATAGTATTATTAAAAATTTACTGCTTTGGTTGGTTATTGCAGTAGTCCTTATTACGGTCTTCAGTAATTTTGGTGCACGACAACCCGATATTCAGCCCTATAGCTATTCGCAATTTATCCAAGCAGTTAATGTTGACAAAGTCAGCAGTGTGGTTATCCAGGATCATGAGATTAAAGGGATAACCAAAGACAACAAGCATTTTACGACCTATTTGCCTATAGAAGATCAAGCTCTGCTTAATCAATTAATAGATAAGGGCGTGAGTGTAAAAGGTGAGCCTCCAAAACAACAAAGTATGTTTTTACATATTCTTATTAGTTGGCTACCTTTCCTCATTTTGATTTTTGTCTGGATTTTATTTATGCGGCAGATGCAAGGTGGAGGCCGTGGCGGTGGTCCCATGTCATTTGGTCGTAGTAAAGCTCGTTTACTCAACCAAGATCAAGTCAAGGTAACCTTTGATGATGTTGCTGGCGTAGAAGAGGCAAAAGAAGAAGTCAAAGAGTTAGTGGACTTCTTGCGCGATCCCGGTAAATTTCAGCGCTTAGGAGGGAAAATGCCCTGCGGTGTATTGCTAGTTGGTCCTCCGGGAACCGGTAAAACCCTTCTGGCTAAAGCGGTAGCTGGGGAAGCCAAAGTATCGTTCTTTACTATCTCGGGTTCCGATTTTGTCGAAATGTTCGTGGGTGTAGGTGCTTCCCGGGTTCGTGACATGTTCGATCAAGCCAAGAAGCAAGCGCCCTGTATCATTTTTATCGACGAAATCGATGCCGTAGGTCGTCACCGTGGTGCTGGTTTAGGCGGTGGTCACGATGAACGAGAGCAAACCCTCAATCAACTCTTAGTAGAAATGGACGGTTTTGAAGGCAAAGAGGGCATTATTGTAATGGCCGCTACTAATCGGCCTGATGTGCTTGATCCCGCCTTATTACGGCCGGGGCGTTTTGACCGCCAAGTAGTGGTTTCCTTGCCAGACATTAAGGGACGTGAACGTATCCTCCAAGTTCACATGAGTAAATTGCCATTGGCGTCTGACGTTAAAGCTTCTGTCATTGCTCGAGGGACCCCAGGGTTTTCTGGGGCCGATCTAGCCAATACTGTCAACGAAGCTGCTTTATTTGCGGCGCGTGAAAACAAGAAAGACGTTGGAATGGCTGAATTTGAGCGTGCGAAAGATAAAATTATGATGGGAGCCGAACGACGTTCAATGGTAATGAGCGATGAAGAAAAGAAATTGACGGCTTATCACGAAGCAGGCCACGCAATTGTGGGATTGCATATGCCTGAGCACGATCCCGTTTATAAAGTCACGATTATTCCGCGAGGTCGGGCTTTAGGCGTGACAATGTTCTTGCCGGAACAAGATCGCTATAGTATTACCAAACGTCGTTTAGAATGCCAATTAGCGGGATTGTTTGGTGGACGAATTGCTGAAGAACTTATTTTTGGTGAAGAACGGGTGACCACAGGTGCATCCAACGACATTGAAAAAGCTACTGAGATTGCCCGCAATATGGTAACAAAGTGGGGATTGTCGGTAAAACTAGGTCCCTTAACTTATCGGGAAGAAGAAGGCGAAGTTTTTCTCGGACGTTCCGTGACACAGCGTAAAGACATTTCCGATGCAACCAGTAAAGAAATTGATTCTGAAGTGCGTCGTATTATTGATACGGCTTATGACACGGCGAAGAAAACGCTTGAAGAACATATGGATCAGCTTTACATTATGGCTAATGCATTAATTAAATATGAAACTATTGATGAGGTTCAAATTAAGGAAATTTTAGCGGGAAAAGAGCCTTCTCCACCTCCTGGGTGGAAAGAGGATGATGGGGCTGCTTCAGAAGCTGTGAAAAAAGATTCATCTTCCCGAGATAGTGAATCCAAACCCTTACATTCAGGAAAAATTTTTCCTGCCGAAGAGATGGCCAGCCGTTATAATGTCGTCTTCACATTCCTTCTCCCGCCCGCGGGGGAAGGTTAATGTAAGGAGGGTCCTTGATGTCAGAAGCAAAGTTTCATTTGCAATTAAGGGGAAACCGAAAGATCACCTTTTACGAGCCTGCCATTATGGGAGTCATTAATGTTTCTCCTAATTCTTTTTACAATCCGCATCTAGATTTAAATTCTGCTTTCCAGACAGCAGAGAAAATGGCCCGTGAGGGGGCTGATATATTGGATATTGGCGGTGAGGCTACGAACCCATTTGTAAATATTGATACGGACTTCCCCTCTCTTCAGATGGAACTTGATCGATTGATACCTACCATTGAAGAAATAAAAAAACGTTTTAATATTTTAATTTCCGTCGATACCAGTCGACCTCAAGTTATGCGTGAAGCGATAAATGCAGGAGCGGATATTATTAATGACCAACGGGCCTTGCAGGTAGAAGGCGCATTAATAGCCGCAAGAGAATTAAAAAGTCCTGTGTGCCTAATGCATTTTCCTACTTCGAAGCGAAAACCGGGTTCAACTTCGTGCGTCCATCTTTTAGAAACTGTGAAGCGGGACTTGAACGCTGCTGTAGACCGTTGTGAAAGCCAAGGGATTTCTCGGAATCGAATAATTATTGATCCTGGCTTTGGTCAAGGTCACTACGGAAAAAATCTGAAGGAAAATTTTTATCTATTAAATCACTTATCTAAATTTTTATCTTTAGGGTTACTGGTGTTATCAGGATGGTCGCGAAAATCAATGATCGGTGATATCTTAAGCCAATTGCCAGAACACCGGCTATTTGGCAGCATCGCTGCTGATGTGCTAGCCGTATATCAGGGCGCTTCTATCATTCGCACTCATGATGTTAAAGCTAGTCGGGAAGCAGTTCGTATTGCTGCCTATGCCCGCAAGGTTAATCTCATTGGATAGGATAAAAAAATAGAGGGAAAGGAAATGCAAAAAAAATATTTTGGAACCGATGGAATTCGGGGACAAGTTGGAAAATCGTTGATTAACGGTGAGTTCATGCTTAAGCTCGGTTGGGCGGTAGGAAAAGTCTTAGCAAATAGACATTCGGCGACGGTTTTAATTGGGAAGGATACACGTATTTCAGGTTATATGATTGAATCGGCTTTGCAAGCAGGATTATCTGCTGCTGGAGTTAACATTAAATTGACAGGACCTATGCCTACTCCTGCCATTGCGTATTTGACACATTCTGTTCGCGCTGATGCGGGAATTGTAATTAGTGCTTCGCATAACAGCTATCCTGATAATGGAGTGAAATTTTTTAATAAGGATGGCTTTAAACTATCTGATAAGTTGGAGCTGGCTATTGAGGATCATATTGATAAACCTATGCGTACGGTGTCAGCTGACCGTTTAGGAAAAGCAGCGCGAATGAGCGAAGCCCATGGCCGTTATATTGAATTTTGTAAAAGCACTTTTCCTTCAAATTTATCTTTGAAAAAATTAAAAATTATCGTCGATTGTGCCAATGGTGCTGCTTATTCTGTTGCACCCAGTATTTTTCATGAACTGGGTGCGGATGTGATCGCGATTGGTGATAAGCCCGATGGATTTAATATTAATCATGAATATGGAGCCACTGATACTCAGAAACTCCGAAAGAGTGTTCTTAAGCACAAAGCCGATGTCGGTATAGCTTTTGATGGCGATGGCGATCGTCTGATTATGATAGATCATCACGGTATTAGAGTAGATGGAGACGAATTATTATGCATTATGGCTATCGATCGCTTACATTTAAAAGAGAATTGCCCCTTGGGAGTAGTAGGCACCATAATGAGTAATTTAGGATTAGAGCAAACATTAAAGTGCCATCATATTGCGTTTGAGCGTTCGCCAGTGGGTGACCGTTACGTTTTAGAATTGATGCAACAGAAAGGCTGGTTATTGGGAGGCGAATCTTCTGGTCATATTGTCGATCTTGGTTTTACTACTACAGGAGATGGTATTATTACTGCTTTACAGATATTAAGAATCATGCAACAAACCAATAATTCTCTGGTAGAACTTAAAAAAGTAATGGTTAAGCACCCACAAGTCTTAATTAACGTTCCTGTTAATGGGATGCTTAATATGCAACATCCGACTATTGAAAAGGCGGTAGCAGAAGCGGAGAAACGATTAAGTGGTAAGGGGCGTGTATTATTACGTCCTTCGGGGACGGAACCCGTAGTTCGAGTAATGGTGGAAGGACACGACGAAGAAACTATAAGAAAGACGGCCGAAATGTTAGTGATGGTAGTCAATCAGTTGCCTCACATAAAATCGGATGAAATAAAAATTTTTACTCGGCAAGCGAAACGTAGGATTGGTAAGACGGGTTCTCAAAGGTTTATAAATTAATGAGTTATGTAGTAAATAAAGCGCATACTGGGTGTATTTAGTTTAGCAATGATTACCGTGGGGGATCCTCCCCCGATAGTATACGGAATTTACCAGCGACGGCTCTGTTTGGTAGCTTATTAATTTTCTTTTTTTTATTCAGTTTTCTTTTTTATTCTAGGTGCGATCTTTTTCTTACTACCAAGTACGTAGTAGGTAGCAGAGGAGCTTCGATCGACGAGTAAAGATTTGGGTGGGATTTACTCTTGCTCATGGGTAAAAAGTGCTTTTGGTGTTGGCTTGTTTGCGATCTGGTTCCAGTAGATAGAAAATGTTATTTGGTATCCTGCTATATTATCCTTTATTGCAGGGACGATTGGCTATTTAATTTCTCCTACTTTAGCAATCTTTAGCAATAAACAAAATTTTTTTAATTAATTAGCACAATTTTTTTATGTTCCTTCTGAGGTTGCAACTCTCATTAATTTATGTTGTTAATTACCTATTAGGTACTGCATGATTGTGCAAGGCAAAGATGAAGAATGGGTCCAATTATTTTTAACACACGTTTTAACACATTTAACACACCAAGGAACCCTCCGAATCTATTCAGGTTTGGGTGCTAGCAAGACTATGAAACTCATTACAACAGCTTAAAAGAAATAACTTATAAGAAGTTTGGGCTTTGGCGCTTTTAAAAATTAAAAATATGACACTATTTTATTCAGTTGCTTCAAATGCTTCAAAAAAACAGATCAAGAGGGGGTCATTTTATTTCTCCCGGAGATTACACGATTAAAGAGAAATCGGATATCCCTTGTCGCTATAGTGGAGAAATCTACACGATTAGGGAAGGGAGAGCGCGCGTATCGATATATCGATGCTGAAACATATAAGCTTTTGTTAGAAATGATTAAACCTCTGGATATCCCACAGCTCACCCAGAGCTAGAGCTACGGAATTTACGATTAAGTGCTAAAGAGCACCGCCATCAATTAGAATTAATTATTTCCGATGTGATGAATTTATATTATTGCCCGGTTACGGACCCGCTCGATTTCTTCATGAAGAATTAGATGCTGTAATTCACTCATTGCATCGGCAATCAAAGGATTGATGAAGAGGATTTGATTGAAATCAAGTGCCGAATGGAATCGGGGTGGGCCGGATTATTGTAAGTAGAGAGTTTCTTTTAGCGATCTAAAACGAACGGCTGAGAAAATGGCCAACTACTATGAACAAGACTCGGCCATTCGGAACACGTCCGAGGGATTTTAGGGCAATTGCCGAGGGAAAATTAGCCTTCCCCTCACAGAGGTTTCTTAAACGACCGTTTCGAGTGAGGTAAGAGGCAAAAAAACCCACTGTGATTCAACCGCTCAATCACTACCTTCCAGAGCAGGCTTAGGGGTGATTCCGGGACTGCCGGTTTACGTGAGCCAAGAGAGAAGAAGAAATGCCATTGAATTTCTGTCACTCATTGCTCTCTTGGGTTGGGAGTGGAGGGTTTTATTCTTTCCTTAACTGGAATAATTTGCCTCCTTGGGTGTCGTGCTGTGTTTGTCGGGCTGGAATGTCATTATAAAAATCACGAATCAGGTTTGCGATAGGCTTGCGAAAGTGGCACTGAGCACTTCGTAGATTCAAGTCCCTCCTCTCCCCCGAGAGGGATCTCGTCTCCTTTCTCATACGGACCCCTAATATTAAGGCCGGAGGAACACTGGCGGGGGCCCCTATAGGGGGGCTAAAAATCCGCTTCATGGGCTGGCTTCATACTCCATTCTGCTCGACAAATCGCTAAGAACTCGACAAATCGCTAAGAAGTGGCTACACTTCCAGACTTATTGAAGGGGCGCGATTATGATGATGAGGATTAACGAGGAAGCTCTGACTTTTGATGACGTTTTGTTACTACCTGGCTACTCCGAAGTCTTACCCAAAGATGTTTCGCTCACCACGCGTCTGACTCGCGACATAATTCTTAATATTCCTCTATTATCCTCTGCTATGGATACTGTGACCGAAGCGCGCTTAGCCATTGCATTGGCTGAAGCAGGTGGTATCGGAATCTTACATAAAAATATGAGCCCCGAACGCCAAGCGAGTGAAGTCCGAAAAGTAAAAAAATTTGAAAGCGGTGTTGTATTTCATCCTATCACTGTTTCGCCAGCTAGTACTATTGGTGAACTCAAAAAAATCACGAGCGAATACAATATTTCGGGGCTTCCTGTTGTAGAAGGTAAGCAGCTTGTTGGAATTATTACTAATCGCGATATTCGTTTTGAATCGAATATGGAGCAAAAAGTCGTTAATTTGATGACTCCAAAAGAACGTCTTATTACCATCAAAGAAGGCGCCACACGCGAAGAAATTATTAATCTTTTCCGCCCACATCGTGTAGAAAAATTGCTAGTAATCAACGAATACTTTGAATTACGTGGATTAATTACTGTGAAAGATATTCTGCGCTCACAAAAAATCCTAATGCTTGTAAAACTGCTTCGGGACAATTGCGAGTGGGTGCAGCCATCGGTACAGGAAACGAAACTCCGGATCGGATATCTGCTTTGGTAGCCGAAGGCGTTGATATTTTGGTGGTGGATACCGCACATGGCCATTCGAAAGGAGTTATTGATCGAGTGAAATGGGTTAAGAAGTGTTATCCCGATGTGCCCATGATTGCTGGTAACATAGTTACGGCTTCGGCAGCAAGAGCATTAACCGATGCAGGGGTTGACGCGGTTAAGGTCGGAATGGGGCCTGGGTCCATTTGTATTACACGCATCGTGGCGGGCGTAGGAGTTCCACAAATTACGGCCATTGCGCAGGTAGCTTCTGAATTAAAAAATGATGATGTTTTCATCATTGCTGATGGAGGAATTCGATTTTCTGGTGATCTCTGTAAAGCCATTGGAGCAGGGGCACACGCTGTCATGATTGGTGGGTTGTTTGCTGGAACTGAAGAAGCGCCAGGGGAAGAGGTTTTATATCAAGGTCGTTCCTATAAATCTTATCGGGGAATGGGTTCTGCGCGAGCTATGTTTGGAACCTATGGTTCATTCGATCGATATTTTCAAGAAGCTCAAGAGAAACAAGAAAAATACGTTCCTGAAGGCATCGAGGGTCGTGTTCCTTATAAAGGTCCTTTACGAGGAGTGATTCATCAGTTGACTGGTGGTTTGCGCTCGGGGATGGGTTACACGGGTTGTAAGACGATCAAGGAAATGCGAACGAAAGCTCAGTTTGTTCGCGTAACAAGTGCAGGGATTCGAGAGAGCCATGCCCACGATGTAACCGTAACAAAGGAATCGCCGAATTATTCAGTAAAAGAGTAAGAATAAATTATTTTCTATTTTTTATGTTCCTTTCATATCATAGAAAGGATAATAACAATTAAAAATAAAATATGCCGAAAGATATCCATTACCATCGAATTTTGATCCTTGATTTTGGTTCGCAATATACGCAATTAATTGCTCGGCAGGTGCGTGAAATTGGCGTATATTGCGAGTTAATGCCCTGCGAAGCGGATGAGAAAGCCATTCGCAATTATAATCCTCACGGTATCATTCTTTCAGGAGGTCCTGAAACGGTCACGTTAAGCTACACTTTGCGTGCCCCTTCCATTGTTTTTGAAATTGGTTGTCCGGTATTAGGAATTTGTTACGGGATGCAAACGATGGCCTATCAATTAGGCGGCAAAGTGGATATGACCGCTAAGGCTGAATTTGGTCATGTGGAAGTGCGAATATTAAAGTCTGACTTATTATTTGAAAACATTGATGATCGCATTTCTGCTGAAGGTATTCCCTTGTTAGATGTTTGGATGAGTCACGGTGATATTGTTACAGAATTGCCCCCGGAATTTGAAGCAACTGCCAGTACCGATAATTCTCCTTATGCAGCAATGGCTGACTTTAAACGACAGTTTTTTGGTTTGCAATTTCATCCTGAAGTTACGCACACGCCTCAGGGACGTCGAATCTTAATTCAATTCGTTAAAGACATTTGTCAATGTCGAGCAACGTGGATAACGAAGAATATTATTGAAGAAAGTGTTCATGAGATTCGCAATAAAGTGGGGAGTGGGAAGGTCATTGTGGGTTTGTCAGGCGGAGTAGATTCTGCTGTGACAGCAGCTATTGTACACGAAGCGATTGGTGATCAATTGGTGTGTGTATTAGTGGATACCGGGTTACTTCGATTAAATGAAGCGGACGAAGTATTGCATGTATTCAAAAAACATATGGGTGTAACGGTTATTTGTGTTGGTGCGAAAGAGCGTTTTCTGAAAGCCTTGGAAAGGGTTTTGGATCCAGAAGAAAAGCGTAAAATTTCAGGTGAACAATTTATTCGAGTTTTTGAGACAGAGGCTAAAAAGTTAGACGTCAATTGGTTGGGTCAGGGAACAATTTATCCTGATATAATTGAATCCGCAAAAACAAAAACCGGAAAAGGCCATGTCATCAAAACACATCATAATGTAGGAGGATTACCGCTTAAAATGGATTTGCAACTTATTGAGCCATTGCGGGAATTATTTAAAGACGAAGTTCGGAAATTGGGTTTAGAGTTAGGCTTGCCTTACGATTTAGTTTATCGCCATCCTTTCCCAGGGCCGGGTTTGGCTATTCGTATTTTGGGGGAAATTAAGGCTGAATACATTGATATATTACAGCGTGCCGATGCAATTTTTATTGAAGAATTAAAAAAATATGATTATTACCGCAAGGTGAGTCAAGCGTTTGTTGTTTTTATGCCGATAAAATCGGTGGGTGTTAAAGGAGATGCACGTCATTATGGTTATGTAGTAGCTTTGCGGGCTGTGAAAACAATGGATTTTATGACAGCACGCTGGGTAGAATTACCTTATGAATTTTTAACAAGCGTTGGTCAGCGAATTTTAAATGAAATTAAAGAAATTTCGCGTGTGGTTTATGACATTACCAATAAGCCGCCAGCAACGATTGAGTGGGAGTAAAGAATGAAAAAAGAACAGGAAAACCTAGGCACAAGAAAATTCAGAGGCACCTCGGAAAAGGTGACAGGATTCGATTTTTTGATTTTTAGAAGGGAAGGCGTTAATCTTTGTTTTGTCTTCACAATACTTATGTTGGCTACTTCTGTATTTTTACAGATGACTATTAATTTTACGGCTATGGTCAATTTTTTTAATGATCAGCAGTTTTTTCCTGAATTTAATTTATCTCCTGATACCTAAATAAGCTTTTTGGATTCCCTTATGTTTTATGATTTTGGACTTATTTAAAGGGACTTTTGATAAAGGGACTTTTGAAGATTTGTGCAAACAAATTCATCGTTTTCAACGATAGAATTTCCAAATAAGGAGATATCACCTTCCCCAATAATCATCAGTTACAAGTGCTAATGTCAATGAAATTGATTGCTTCAATATTTTTGGGGCAAGTTTATTAGCTATGCAGCATGCGGTGAATCAATTAAATTTCCCTCCTAACAAAGTTCTAGTAAATGGGTGGCGTTTGTCTGAAATTATCCTTCCCTGTAGAAGCAGTTGTTAAAGAGGATAGCCGTATTCCTGCCATTAGCGTGGTATCTATCTTAGCGAAAGTTGCTCGTGATCAGGAGATAGTTAAATATGAGAAACAATATCCGGTTTATGATTTTGCTGAACATAAAGGGTACGCAACTTCGCCTCACTTGAAAGCAATTTATCGATTGGGCTTTTTCGCCTATTCATCGAAAAAGTTTTGAACCAGTGAGGCAAATGATGCTTTTTCCTCGCTCTGAAGATTAGGATTAGGTATGAATAAAATATTTTCTGAGTCTGAAATTTTGGATTCGCTTATTGAATATGAAGCTAAAGGCGATTGTTGCCAGTCCGATGTTATAAGGAGTATCCATATATAAAGAATATGACATATAAAGAAATATGACGATTAAAAATTTTTTTCAGAACAAGATACTTATGAAAGTTGTTGGAAAGCTTTTTCTGAAAATCATGCAACTACGGACAAAGAATTCCGAAAGAAGATTGAAACTCAAGAGAAAATTAAAAAACTGTATGTGGCCTTTAAGAAAATGTATTGTACAATTTTAAAAAACAAGAAATCTGAAGCGAAACAAAATGCAATCAGTCATGTGAAATTTTATCTTGGATTTGGAAACTTAGTGAAAAAGTATTTCGAAAATTAAGTCTATATTAGAATTTTTTAACTTTATAAGGAATCCGAATTTTCAAATTACTTGTCGTAGATTATATTTTTGGTGGACATCATTTAGCAACGCCTTCATTTCATACAGTAGTGAAATATTAGTAAAAAAGAAGAATAGAAGATATGATTTTATAAGAAAGATTTAAGCTGTTGAATGTGGATATATCCTGGAATATTTTTAAGATTTTTTTATTTTTAAGAATTATGAGAGTATCTCAAAGAAAAATTAGTCAAATATTTATTTTTTTATCCAGTCTTCTGATTGCACTAGCTATTGTTTTTACAAATCATTTAGTACAAACGTTAAATCCATTAATTATTCTTTAATTATTCTTTTTTATCAAATTTATTTGATAAGATAAACATCTCAATTACGAAGTAACATGGCTGTGGAATGGAAAAATGTGTTAGGATTGAATTTATCCACCTGTATTGATTGAATCTTAGTATTTGTAGCTTTAAAATATATTAATGGATCAATCGTTTTTGTTTATATCAGAAGAGAGCATTTTTATAATTTTGGAGACAATTATAGGATTTCCTGCAATTATACTGCCGTTAGCAAGGTATTTTTCTGTTACATTAATTTCATAAGTACACTACCTGCTTATTTTACTAACTAAAGAGTTAGCAACGCTGTCCCAGCAGTTACTATGACCTGTCCAGGCTGCGTCGTAGAGTAACCGGAGGCTACATAAAAGCTATATCTAATGCAAATGATTCGCTGTAGCGAAACCCGTAATTTTATCGCGCAATTTTGGGAGGGTGAGCAAATAAGTTTTTTCTAGAATCGAAGCATGGGAGGGAGAAATGTGGCAGCGAATAAAAAACCGTGAAAATCTGGTTTGGATATGACTGATATTTTTTTCATTTAGAGTAGTTCTGCCTTTGTTTTTTGAGGCATAAAATGATTAATCTAATATAAAGGTTATAAATAACCCCTTCTGTGATTTCTCCTTTCATTTGTAGAATGATAGAAATGTATAGAATGTCAGACCATGTAAAAAATTATTAGTTTCATCCAAGGGATCAGTTATCCAACAATAGTTTGGGTTCAATAGTTTGCGTTGGAGTATCTTTGACTATTTTCTTCAGAGAGGGAATCGTGGTCGGGGGAGGAATTCTTAGATAATGTTATTAATAATTTTTTCAGCAGTAATATTATTATATACTTCACAAACGAAATCATTTGATGTTTTCTCTAAGGCTTCAATTTTATTAAGATAGTGACTTTGTTCGTGTATGTAATTTCCCGCTGTTACAGCAGCTTGTGAGGCAATTTTAATAGGATCATTCATTCATGTGCGTTAATGATAATCAACTTATTTCAATTTAACAGTGCTCAACAACATTGAATCCAGTTTTGCAAATTGCCGATCAATTCCTTATTATCTTTAAAGTTAATTCTCGAGGTTTAAGGGCTCTATGGAAAAAAACTATCTGTTTCAGTACTTTGTGGGGGACATTCCACGGAGCACGAAATTTCTATTCAGTCGGCTCGAAACATTGTGGCAGCATTAAGCCCTGATAAATATAAGATTTCGGTGGTATATATTGATCAAAATGGAAAATGGTATCTTATTGACAATAAAGAAAATTTTTTAACTCAAGGGCCTCAGGATTTAGTTTCTGCTGAGAAGGCTGTCCCTATTACTATTGCGTTGGGAGAACAAATAAGACCTTGGCGAGCGCTTAATGGTGAAAAGCATCTTTATGAACTGGACTGTGTCTTCCCTGTGATTCATGGAACTCAAGGTGAAGACGGGGCCCTCCAGGGGTTACTGGAACTTTCGAACCTGCCCTACGTGGGTGCTGATGTTCAATGTTCTGCCATTTGTATTGAAAAAGATATTACTAAGAGCTTACTAAGAGCGGCGAAGGTACCAGTAGTCGACTGGCACACTTTGTGGCCTTTTGACCGGCTGAAAGGAGTTTATGAACGTCTGATTGATCAATGGGAAACCACTGAGCTTTTCGTGAAAGCTGTGAGCTTGGGTTCTTCCGTAGCTATTTTTCCTGTCAAAAGTGCAATAGAATTTCAAAAAAGAGCTGAGAATATTTTTTGTTATGATGATCGGCTTATTGTTGAACCTAGAATTCGCGGAAGGGAAATCGAATGTGCTGTATTGGGAAATGAACACCCAAAAGCTTCGTTGCCAGCCGAAATCATATCCAACCATGATTTTTATTCTTACGAGGCAAAATATCTTGATCCTAATGGTGCGACTACCACGACCAGTGTGAATCTTTCAGAAGAAATAATTGAAAAAATCCAACAGATAGCTATTGATGCTTTCAAGACTGTTCGTTGTTCCGGAATGGCGCGGATAGATTTTTTTGTGACTCCCCAAAATCAGATAATGGTAAATGAAATAAATACGATTCCAGGATTTACCAATATTAGTATGTATCCAAAAATGTGGGAAGCGACAGGTTTATCCTATTCAGCATTATTAGATCTGTTAATTGAATTGGCGCTGGAGCGCCATCAAAATCAGCAAAAATTAATTCGTCGTTATCCAATTAACAAACAGTGACAGAAACAATTAGAATCCAATGTTTGTTCGGCCTGGATAGTTTAGAAACTCTAATCCAGAGGGAATCCCAAAACAGAGTATTAATTGATGAGTTCGTTTGTCCACTTAAAAGTTCATAGCGAATATTCAATCGTTGATAGTGTGATACGCGTGGATCAACTTTTGCAACGCATTGTGGATTTAAAAATGCCAGCGGTTGCTTTAACCGATGAAGTTAATCTTTTTGCACTCATTAAATTTTATCGTGAGGCACTAAACAAAGGGGTAAAGCCCATTATTGGAGCCGAATTAATATTAGCTGAAGGTGAAGAATTATTCCGTTTTTCGGTCCTCTGTAAAAACCAAATTGGTTTTCGTCATCTTATTCAATTATTATCTCGAGCTTATGTTGAAGGACGTCAACGTGAGCATGCCCTCATTCGATGGGAATGGTTAATGGAAGCAAAAAAAGGTTTAATTATTTTATCAGGAGGACAGCAAGGAGACGTAGGCCAAGCATTGTTGCAGAATCGAAATGTTCTAGCAGAAGAACGTTTAGCACGATGGTTAAAGTATTTTCCCGATCGATTTTATCTGGAATTACAGCGAACCCAACGTGATCAAGAAGAGGAATATATCCATTCCGCTGTTACATTAGCTTTGGCTTACGACGTTCCCGTGGTAGCGACCAATGATGTCCGCTTTTTACATCAAAAAGATTTTGAAGCACATGAAGCTCGGGTTTGTATCCACAAGGGATATTTATTAGATGATCCCAGTCGTCCTCGCCGTTATAGTAATCAACAATATTTGAAAAGTACGGAGGAAATGAAAATACTATTTTTTGACATCCCTGAAGCGTTAGAAAATACCTTGGAAATTGCTAAACGCTGCAATGTTCAAGTTTCTTTAGGTGAAGTTTTTTTACCTAAATTTCCTGTTCCAGATAATCGAACTGAAGAAGATTTTTTCCATGAACAAGCAAAACGCGGTTTAGAAGAGCGCCTGGGTAAATCAAAAATAAACAACATTTATGAAGAACGATTAGAAAGAGAAATCGATGTTATTACAAAAATGGGATTTGCAGGCTATTTTTTAATCGTCGCCGATTTTGTTACCTGGGCTAAAAAAAGTGATATTCCAGTTGGTCCCGGTCGTGGTTCAGGAGCGGGATCTTTAGTAGCCTATTCGTTAGGTATCACGGAATTGGATCCTTTAGAACATGAATTGTTATTCGAACGGTTTTTAAATTTAGAGCGCGTTTCTATGCCCGATTTCGATATTGATTTTTGTATGGAAGGGCGAGATCGCGTTATTGATTATGTAGCAGAATGTTATGGTCATGACGCTGTAGCACAAATTATTACTTATGGCACCATGGCTGCGCGTGCAGTTTTACGCGATGTAGGGCGCGTACTTGGATTACCCTATGGATATGTCGATAAAATTGCGAAACTTGTTCCTTTTGAACTGGGAATGACATTAAAAAAAGCCATAGATCAAGAGGAAATATTAGCAAAACGTTACGCAGAAGACGACGAAATCAAAAATCTTATTGATCTTGCGATGAAATTAGAAGGACTCGCGCGTAATGCGGGGAAACATGCAGGAGGTGTAGTAATTGCACCCACTAAATTAACAGATTTTGTACCTCTTTATTCAGAACCTAATTCAGAACCTAATAATGATCATGTAATTACCCAATTTGATAAAGATGATGTAGAAGCAGCCGGTCTTATCAAATTCGATTTTCTGGGATTGCGTACGTTGACTATTATCAAATGGGCAGTGCAAAGTGTGAATGCGAAACGAAAAACGCAAAATGAACCTTTGCTGGACATTAGTACTATTCCACTAGACGATAAAAAGACTTATGAACTTTTAAAAAGTTGTGCGACTACCGCGGTATTTCAATTAGAATCACGAGGCATGAAGGATTTAATTCGTCGTCTACAACCTGATAATTTTGCTGATATCATGGCATTAGTAGCCTTATTTCGTCCAGGGCCTTTGCAATCGGGAATGGTAGATAAGTTTATCGCTTGTAAACATGGTGAACAAAGTGTCCATTATCTTCATCCTGATTTAGAGCCTGTTTTAAGATCGACTTACGGGGTTATTCTTTATCAAGAGCAAGTCATGCAAATTGCTCAAGTGTTGGCAGGTTACTCGTTGGGAGCTGCTGATGTTTTGCGTCATGCGATGGGTAAGAAAAAATCTGAAGAAATGGCTAAACAACGCGAAGTTTTCATAAAGGGTTCCACCTCCCGTGGATTAAAGGCTGATTTAGCGAACCAAATTTTCGATTTAATAGAGAAATTTTCGAGTTACGGATTTAATAAATCTCATTCAGCGGCTTATGCTCTGATTGCGTATCAAACAGCTTGGTTGAAAGCTCTCTACCCTGCTGAGTTTATGGCAGCAGTTTTGTCTTCGGATATGGATAATACCGATAAAGTTGTTGGTTTTATTAATGAATGTCGCGATATAGGGTTAGAATTATTACCGCCATCTATTAATCGCGGACAATATTCTTTTACAGTCAACGTCAATGGCCAAATTGAATACGGTTTAGGGGCTATTAAAGGGGTTGGTGAAGCTGCTGTTTTGCACATTGTGGCTTGCCGCGAAGAAGAAGGCGAATTCAAAGGGCTTTTTGACTTTTGTCATCGAGTGGATTTGCGAAAAGTTAATCGGCGTGTATTGGAACCTTTAATTAAGTCAGGTGCAATGGATGTTTTTGGGGTTCCGCGTGCCTCTTTGATGAAATCCTTAAATAAGGCGCTTCAATCAGCTGAGCAAAAAAATCGTAATGCCCAAGTGGGCCAAAATGATTTATTTGGTAATGAGCCGGATGCAAAACAGGAAAAAAATTATGAGAATACGTCCGAATGGAATGATAACGAGCGGTTGCGGGGGAAAAGGAAACCTTGGGTCTCTACGTAACTGGTCATCCCTTACAAGCTTGTGAGAAGGAAATTAAAACCATAGGGGCCGTTCCCATTAGCCAGTTAGTTGCTTCGGAAAAAAACTCGGTGGTGATTGCTGGTATGGTATTGGCGATACGCAATTTAATAACCCGCAGCGGCAAGCGGATGGCCATTCTTAAGCTTGAAGATTGTACCGGAGTCATAGAAGTCACTTTGTTTAGCGAGCTTTATCAGCAGGTAGCATGGGATTTAGATAAAAACACCATTTTGATTGTTCGTGGGACGGTAGGAAAAGATGACTTTACAGGCGGATTGAAAATTGTGGCTGACCTTATTTACACGCTGGATAAAATGCGAAAACAGGCCAAACGACTGTTAATTCGAGTTACAGCAAAGGAAGAAGTCGATCGATTGCTCACGGAGCTGCCTCTGTTGGTTAATGGCAATCTGAAAGGACAATGCCCTATCGCCATTGCTTACCAAGGCGAAACTGCATCAGCTGAATTAATGTTGGGTGAAACCTGGAAGGTTAAGCCTAGCGAAGAGCTTTTGAGTCAACTCAGCCAATTGTGTGGCAAAGAAAAAGTGGAACTTGAATATTAGATTACTCCGTCTAATTAAATCGTGGTTGAAGTATTAAAGATGAGGATAAGAGGTGGTTTTGTATGATAAAATCTAGCTATGAATCAATTCGCACGGGCAGATAGCGCCCCTTTTTTCCTAACCTTGTGTTATGGGGGTTGAGCTTTCTCTTCATCAAAGAGGCTGTGAGTGTAATACCACCTTCTCTTTTTGTCGTCTTGCGATTAACCATTGCTTAATTTTGTTACCTTTTTATCCTTACTTATCAAAAAAGATGTTATTCACAATGATAAAGTGGACAAGTAGTACTTGGCTTTTTTCAAAGCGTCACTTGTGTTTTCCAATCCATAGGATTAGAAACAGTCAGTTCAGCAAATTATACATTTTTGATAGCCTTTGGTGTAGTTGTGGTACCTTTTCTCACATTATTGTTCCTTAGAAACAAACTACAATGGTTTGA
Organism: Coxiella-like endosymbiont; assembly: GCF_030643785.1. Lineage (NCBI taxonomy): Bacteria > Pseudomonadati > Pseudomonadota > Gammaproteobacteria > Legionellales > Coxiellaceae > Coxiella-like endosymbiont. Next base: position 859,901 of record NZ_CP094378.1, read on the forward strand.
CTTTTCGTCTGCATTATTGCATTATTATGCCTGCTGGTAAGAATTTTTATTCTAACAGGTGCCGATGTATTTACATCGGTTAGTGGAGATTTTTAGACGCTCGCTTGTGCCTATTATTGGGCCTGTTTATTACGCCTGTCATATTGTGGCATTACAAGCTTTCTCTAAAAAATTAAAGCCAGAAGATACCACTTTAGATTTAAATTATCAAATTGCCTTTTCGTTGTTTTTGCCTCTTCTGACTTCTTCGTATAAAAATACAGGGGCAATTTTTTCATGGTCTGTTGTTATATCCATTCTATTTTGCTCAATTTTTGCTACCTGTCTTGTATTTTATTTGCAATTGCGGTATCAGCGATATGTGTCTGTGGGCAAAGCAGCATTAATTTATAATTTTGAACCTGTTTTTGATAGGGTTTTCAGCTATCTTCCCAATAGAGAAAAAATTTATTTGAATAATATTAGAAGCCTTTTGATTTTAATCAGCTTTCTATTGTTTGAATTAATCTCCTTTAAAAAACCGCAAACCAGTAGCAATATTGATGATTAATTTAGTAATTAAGTCATTATGAACGCTTTTTTCAATAAGTTAACTGATTCGGTTAACCGTTTATCCGGAGAGCGCATTGTTGGGAGTTTTAAGACCGCGTTAGCTTGTTTGATCGGTGTACTTATCGGAGAAATATTCCATTTGGCAATGCCGCAATGGATTTTGATTACCATCGTGGTAGTCATGGCCACGAATATTCGTATTGGCGGAGCAATAAGAAAATCTTATTTTCGACTATTAGGAACAATTATAGGCGCGTTTTTAGCAGGTGTAGCTTTATTTTTCATAGGAGATCACCCTAACATCATTCATTTTCTATTAATTTTATTGATAGGAGTTTTTGCTTATTTGGCTTCCAGTTCGACAGACATAGCTCAATTTGGTTTACTGGGTGCCACGACGATGGTGATGATATTGGATACCCGAGCGCCTACATTAAAAACAGCTGTTGACCGGACCTTAGAAATTTTCCTTGGAATTTTGATTGCTATCGTTGTTAGCCGCTTTGTTTTTCCTCGGCACGCCAAAAAGCTCCTTCGTGTAAGCATTACCAATACCTTACAGCAATTCCAGGCACTTTTTGAATTCTTTGTTACTAAAGAATTGACCTTCGATTTTTTAAAAGAGCAAGAAAAAATGGAAAACAATATGATTAGTGAGATTTTAAAGCAGAGCACGTTATTGCAAGAGGCAATAAATGAAGATCCTCGAGTAAAAAAGAAACGCTTTATTTACCAAGCTATTTTTTTGATCGAAAGAAAATTATTGAGAAGCATCTATATGCTTCTCCAAACTATTCTAGCGGAGTCGGCACAAATCCGAAGTTTCTTTCAGAATAAGGAGCTTTCTGAGCTTCATCGCCGAATATTAGATTTATTTGATTTTTTAAGTGCCCTCTCGTCGAAACAAACACCCAAAATTACTTTGCTTCCTAAAGAAGAAATTTATGCGGTAATTGATAAAGTAATACGGCTTCTCTTTCAATCTACAGGGGTGGCTTATCGAATTATTAATGTTCATGCTTTTGAATTTTGTTTAGAGCATTTAATCGGAGTACTATATGAACTGGAAAAATGGCTGCGTAAGCTCGACTCTAAGGAGCATTTACCAGAGCATTAAAAATTCCACAACGCTAAGTAAGACGACATATACGTATTTTAATTGTGATCTTGGCAATTTTATACTTAATTTTGAACCAAAATATCCCGCTAAAGCGCTTGGAATTACAGCGATTCCAAGCAAGGATAAATTGACAAATCCAACGAGGTCTCCTGAAAGACCAACCTTGAATAATCCTATTATCATTAACAAAATAGCAGATACTGCCGAAAATATACTGCTTGTTAAAGTGGTACATCCAATAGCTCTTTTAAGATCTAATCCGCATTTATGTAGGTAAGGAACTGTAAATACCGCAATTTCGAGCAAAAACTATAATAAACCTATAATAGTAGATAGAATTCGATTTTTAAAAGAGGATAGTGACCAAACGTGTTTGTCCCATTCTTGATGGTAGGAGCCCTAGCCAAAAAGCAACAAGCATTACCACTGCCACAAATAAGCGCTTTAATAAAGTACTGGGGATTATCTTTAACAAAACAACTGCTAAAAGAATGTCTATTAATAAACCGGGTGCGATTTTTTTAAAAGCAAAAAAGTCAATGTATTGATTTCGCCATTGGACTCGAGTAGTGGGTATTCCAGACAGAGCCGCTTACGGCAGCGGTGGTTGCGATAGCTATTTGCATTTTATAATTGTGAGCAAGAACACAAAATGATCTAACACATAATAGAAGCCTGGCATCAGAATTAAGCTGGACTCACCACCAAAAAGATCATATGTGAGACCTGCTCCTAGACCTACTATAATACAAAAAATTGTCAATAAAGTGATATTGATTAGCTAAATGATCTACGCTTAATTAAAATCCAAAATAACAGCCTCTCTAGGTAACTTAAAGTTACCTAGGATTTTGCAACTTATAGTGGAGAGCCAACTTTAAAAGAAGCCAATAGAATAAAGCCGCTTTAGGTATTTTTCAACGAGGAAAGCGGCGTAGATTCGAGAACTAAAAAGAGGCTTAGTGGATTAGTGGATACGATTTTGGTCTTCTAAGATTCTCTCGATAGCTTCTCCATTTAGTCCTGTATCTTTTGACTGTCTTGTATAATGTCGCCTAAGGAAAGGATTCCTGTCAGTCTTTTTTGGTCATTATACTAGCGATGGATTTGTTTTTCTTCCATATGCTTTATAGCTTCATCCAAATCATCGCTTTCAAAGCAATATTCGATGCCTTGACTCATCACATCGCGCATAGAGGTCTGATCGGGATTTTTTCCTTTTGCATTCCTTTTGCAATGGAATGTACAACAATATCTCTCTATCAGCGATGGTGCCAATTAAATGATCATTTTCTCCTACCGGAATAAAGTTGCAATCTAATTCCGCCATTTTTTTAGCCGCTTCCTTTATGCTACTGGTAGGGGATAGATAAGCTGGTTTCTTAGACATAACTTCCTTAACTTACTATAGTTTTCCTGCTAGTAAATGTTACTCATTAATCAAAATCAAAATATAGCATACCTAACCAGGTAAATTTTAAATGTAATTAAATATTTATAATTATAAGAACGATCCCTTGTTTGTTTCAAAATTAATCTGGATACTATTGGATAAATTACCCAAGTGGGTATCCGCTAAAATTAAGAAGCCAGTCATGATTAATGTACTTTTAATTGAAGATCACGTGATGGTTCGTCAGAATATTCCTTTGATATTGGATGGTATTAAAGGTATATCCGTTGTTGGTGAAGTTAGCACCGGTGAAGAAGGGCTAAAGCTAATACGCGAAAACGAGCCAGATATTGTGATCTTGGATTTTTAATTGCCGGATACAAAAATGACATTGGTCTTATTCGTTTAGCTGCTCAGTATAGCTTAGTTTCTATTGACAAGGCTTAATTTTTTTGATTTTCTGGATAGAAGGGAGTGGGTGTAATGATATTTACGAAAGCAAAATTTTGGAAAAAGCCATTAGGGCCTTGTATCGGAAATTATCTTAGCACAATTAGCTAATAGATATTCTTACTTTAGTAATTGATCTTTAGTAATTGGTGCTGTTTTGTTAAATAAATTTTTTGAATTATTAACAGCGAGTTTTTTCTGCAAGCGGGATGCATCAAAGGCTGCTTTTGGTTAGTCATAACATATTAGCTTGTTTTCAAGAACTTTTATTATTTGTAAATCTTTACGCATGGATATTGGCCCCCTTAATAGCTCTTCTCTTTTTTGTTACTGCCATATCATTAATTTTATGATTTTTTTTAGTTAGCACCATGATAATATTTCTTTTTTATTATTTTTTAGCGCATGGGGTGTTCTTGGCACATGGTTATTTGAATATCTTTTTCCTTTTCTCTATAAGGTGTGTATTTTATTAGCGACGTTACTTGATCATGCTTTATTCAATCGAAAAAAACATTCAGGATTTTTGGGATATAAGGTATTTCAAAATGATCAACTTTGTGCGAATCTTTTTCTTATTTTTTTATCGGGCATTTTACTTTGGTATGTTAATTACTTATCTAACAACCTGATTAGTTTTCCAATTTTGTGGGTTTGGAAACCGCGGTTGGGTTTATTATTCTCACCTTGGCTAGTTTATTTCTCGATAATCGGCGCTTTGCTCATCAAGAGCGAAGTTCTGGAATCGTTTTTCGTCGTAATCATCCTTTTTAAGCACGGCTCTTAGATTTTCCCTGGCTCGATTTATTGAGTATTATCATTGGTGCAATATTAGTGTTTCAGGTGTTTGAAGATAAATTTTTGCATTGGTTTAGCATAACGGGCTACGGCAGTTAGTGGATATCTATGCAGAATACAGTCATACCCCTAGATGGCTTCTTAAATTTCATTGTCCTTTATTGGAAACAAAGCAGACATTATGATGCCTGTAGAAGAAGAGAAATTTTTGAATAGTCGTTTAAATGCATCAAAAGCAAGCAAGGATAATTCTTGAAATACTTTAGTTTGGAAACTCTTTGACATCCAGAGCGGAATGAACTCCATGATTGGGTTTGCCTTTTGGATGATAGTGGTCAAGGCCGTTCGTGAAGATCAAAAAAGCAATGAAGAAATTTATAGAATGATTCATGCTTGTAATGAAGAGATCTGGAGATTTGATGGTACTTCTTCTTGCATGGAGACGTGACTGACGGTCCTAAAAAAAGAAGCCATACTACTTTAGAAGTAAAAGGATTCGGAAAAGTATCAACAAACCTAGAAAGCTCAACAAGTTATTAAAGATTCAGATCCCTTATTTGTCCTGATAAAAAATTAGATCAAGAAAATAAAGAATATATAAAAATTTTGAATCAGGAAATTAAAAAATTAGAAACAGACTTAATGAAGCCTCTTGGTCCTGTAAAACGCACAAGAATAGGAAAAAAAGAGTCCATGCTACGAAAAAAGCTTTGGTTGAAGAATTACAAGGCCATTCTTACAACACATTTTTTTCGAAAAACCACTGTTCTATCTACGAACACAGGTCAGGAACGTTATGAGCATGTATCAATAAAGATTGATCATTGTAAATATGGAATAAATTTTTTTATCGAGATCCTGGATGGAAGCGTGGAGTGGGCTTTTTGGTTCAAATACTTAACTGTCTTGAAAATCCCGGTGAGGCTCGTTTATAGAAAATATAAATACAAATACAAATATAATGATTAATGATTGTCGAATTCTGGATGGAAGGTTTTAGTAAACGACTTTTACAACAGCAGAAAGCAGTGTCGGACCATTTTAAAAAAATTCCAACAGTTTCTGCATGAGGCATAAAATCTCTCTTATCTCTTGCAAGAAAGTTAATATTCATTTGTGAAATCATCAGTCTACGTTTTTTTTAAGTAAAGGCTGAAAGGCTGTACTTATATTGAGGAATATCATAATTACCAAAAACAGAAGTGCTATTATCAATCCGGAAAGGCGGTTTGAGAAAGAAAAATATGAGAAGTTTGATGATGGTTGGGATAGTAACGCAGAAGACAAATCGCTGCCCCCATTAGAAACGACGCTCTTTAAAGATAACGCCAAAACGGTTATTACCTGTTATTACCTGTAACGATTCTCTGGATATTGGTTTTGAACAATCGATTAATCTGTATCGGGGTTGTGAGCATGGCTGTATTTATTGTTACGTGAGACCGAGTCATGCTTATATGAACATGTCGGCAGGACTCGATTTCGAAACGAAAATCTTTTATAGAGTTAACGTGGTACAATTACTTGGAAAAAAATTAATAAGACCAGTTATATCTGTAAATCTCTTCTTATATTAGGCGCTAATACCGATCCTTATCAGCTAGTAGAGAAAAACTTAAAAGTAACTCGTAGTATTTTAGAAGTCTTGAATACCCATAATCACCCAGTAAATATATATTATTACCAAAAATTCAATGATTGAGCGGAATATCGATCTTTTAACGGACATGGCAAAATGGCGATTAACAACAGTAGCGATAAGTGTTACTTCATTTTCTAATGAATTAAAAGAAATATTAGAACCTCAGAGCCTCCACAGCTAAAGCGCGATTACGAGCCGTTTCGAATTTAACAACAGCAGGTATTCCAGTTCGCGTGATAGCAGTGCCGATGATACCTATGATTAATAATAAGGAATTAGAGAATATCTTAAAAGCAGCAAGTGAAGCGGGAGTAAAGCATGCGAACTATACTCTGGTTCGTCTGCCATATGAAGTTAAAGATTTATTTATGGATTAAAGAGCAGAACATTTCCCAAACGATCCGAGCATGTTATGAATATTATCCGTCAAGTGCACGGTGGTAAAGAATATGATTTCATCTTTAGGATTTATTGATGCGGGGGTCATCAGGGAATATTTGCAAATTTATTCGAAAAGCGTTTTTATTTATAGCTTGTAAATACTTTAAGCTTAATATACAACCCATCCTCCGCCGCGTTAGATAATATACTAAGAGTCTAAAAAAAGAACCCTCGACTATGCAGTTAGAGACCTTTTGCGATTAGGTAAGATGGATTAGCGCCCGTAGGCGCGTAATCCATCCTACGCTAGAGTTTATGATGTTATGTGGAAAAAAACGGTTGTCTAACTGGGTAATATATGGTGTTGTAATTATTCAGTACAGCACATCGGAGAATTAATAATGCCTAATACAATTAAACGCTTATATCGTTCCCGTACCAACCGTAAGATTGCTGGAATGGTGGGGGAATTTCAACGTTGATCCAATAATCTGCGGCTGCTCTTTATTTTAGTGATTTTATTTTTGGTAGGCTTTGCGATTATTGCTTATATTTTGATGTGGATCATCGTGTCAGAGGGCACCCAACAGAGCAAAGCAGAAAAATAATTGAAAATGAGGCTGAAGATAAAAGCGAGACTAAAAATAAGGAATAAGACCAGAGATGATGCGCTGGAAAGACAAACAACCCATTTATAAACAGCTTCAAGAGAAAATTATTGAAGCGATTATAGATGGAATCTATGCTGACGGGGAAGTGATTCCATCGATTAGAAAAATCATCAACGGAATATCAAATCAATCCCCTCGAAGTCAGTGAAGCGCTAACACTCTTAGACAATAATAATCTTTTAACTGAAGAGGTTAAAAGGATTATCCATACTAATCCCGTGGTTCCTTTCTTTATTAGATCTCAAAAAAGCTAGATTTGAGCCAAATCATATTCTTGCTGGAGATGATTGGGAAAAAGTATGTTAGTAAATTGTGTAACATAAAAAAATTCCAAAGACTGGAGTTATTTTTGAGTAGAGTTCTGCTTCGGAATTGAATATCCTGCGAACTTCTTGTCCATACCAAAGGAAATCGGAGCCCTCTCGATCCTTTCCCTTTTGAGAATAGCGAAGTTAGAGATACGCAGTTCCAAAATACTATGTAGCATTAATTAGAGATTGAAGGTGGTTGTTCCGATTTCCTGCTAAGATCAGAGAGGATCAAACTGATTTTCGGATTGTTCAACTCTTATTATTGGGGACTAAAAGAAAAAATGCTATTATTTAGCAAGTTTTAATAGAATTCAAAAATGACTAAATCGAGAACTGCGGAATCGTCCCGAGAGAAGGAAACCTGTCCTACCTTAAATCAAAAGCACTTTTAGGCAAAAAGTCTATCTACCGATTTGCTTTTTGCTTTTTCCTTATTGCGAGGAAAATTAAAAGAGACAAAATAAGGGTTTCGAAGCTAATACCTTTTAAAGGTTTTGACATTTGGAATCCTTACGAAGTTTTGTGGTTAAACCTTAAAGGGAAGCCCGTAGTAGAGCAATTGCACGATTTGATATTGCTTGTTGATCGAGCAATATTATTGAATCTAAATCTTTTAAACTTTATTTAAATTCATTAAACAGGGAATTACGAAAACTGTTTAGGGACTAGTGGTTGTTACTCTTTCAGAGCCAAAATCAATTTGTGGTATTGAAATAGAAGGATTTTGTTGAGAAAGTTTAAATGCACTCGATATAGAATGCGACACTTATCATGTTATGCCTAACTATTTGCCAGGCGATCTAAAAACGACAGTGAAAGAATCCCTTTATTCGGATTTGTTAAAGTCCAATTGATTGATAATTGGACAACCTGACTGTAGTTCTGTAGAAATAATTTATAAAGGCCCAAAGATTGATAAAACTGTATTATTAAAATATATCGTATTTTTTAGAAATCATAATGAATTTCATGAGCGATGTGTGGAACGGCTATTTATCGATATTTTAACCAATTGCCATCAAAAAAATTAACGGTTCAGGGGCAATATACACGAAGAGGAGGATTAGATATCAATCCTATCCGAAGTACTGAGGAAATCACACCAACCTATAATTTAAGAATGCTTCGGCAATAACTTTTGAGATTATTGTTTAGGATTTTGAAAAAGTTTAAAAAATCTAGGCATTATTAAATTTCTTGATAGAATAGTAATTCTAAGGATTTAGAGATGTGTTATGGAAAATCTATCCTCATAAAAGCCTATTTCTGAGAAAAAATGACTATCCCATTTAATAAAAATTTAAAAGTCGATGTACTATTATTGGAGTTAGTATTTGGGGCTTACAGCCGCTCTTCAGTTAATGGAGGCAAGAAATAAATTAGATTTTATTGAGATAGGTCAAATTATAAATGGAACTACTGCTTTCTCCATAGAAAATCTCTATATTCTACCGAAACATTATTTTCAAGCTATTAATAAAAAGTTTGATAAATAAAAAAATAGATTATCATTTTAATCGTCGGTCATCTTATTTATACAGATCTGATAAAGATAAAATTAAATTTCTGGAAGATGAAGTCGAAATTTTACAAAAATTAAAGTATCTATTTACTTTATAAATTCATTGACTCTTCAATAATTTAGTTTTAAAATTCGAAAATCTTATAAAATCAATCTCGTTTTAACATCTTACAATTTTAATAGAAATCGATAATTTTTTGCATAAAAAAATTGTACTATATTTCAAAATTTTTGAATAAAGATTTCTTCTTATCGTAGCTATGTTATAGCAGTTCGGTTAAAAGATATAAAACTTCCCGAGAGATATTGTTAGAGAATTGATGACCATCATTAAATTTCTTCAACTCATATCGTTAAACATTTAGATGTATAACTTTTATTAGTTTTTAGAATCCAGCATAAAATCAGGAAAGGACCTGATATAATAGAAAATTATACTAAAATAGAAAGATTTTTAAGAAAACATTTTGGAATTAGTGAAATTACATATAGATGGTCTGCGCAAAATTATCAACCTGCTGATGATATTCCTTATATTAGACAAGAAAATCGGTTTACAAAAAAATTTATATAGCGACCGAATATTTTTCTAACGGGTTGATATATGGCAGTTTAGAGAAGATAATTTTGATCGACAGAATATTAAATCGTCATAACGATTTGATTAAAATTTAAAATTCTACCAGATATGTGCCAATAAAGTATGACAATTTATTTATCAAATAAAATAACAATTTTTTATAATATTTGAATGATCTTCTAAATTTTATTAAATAATAATATAAAGATATTAGGGCTGATGAATAAAAAATTTTAGAAATAGATCAAAAAATAAGATGTTTCTCATAATGTCAATAATCAATTACATATATTTTCTGCTATTTAAAAACATATAAAATGTATTTATTGTTAATTGAAATAAATCTGAAAAAACATGAGATTATTCTTGTCACGATATCCGATTTTTTCAAGAAGAGAAAATTATTTAAGGTCTAGATCTGATCGATTTAAGAAATAAAAATTTATAATAAAAACAGGAATTTTTAAATTCTATTTATTTCTTTAGAATTTTTTTAATAAGAGAAAATTTATAAAGATTCTCAAAAATCATGATTTCATACAATAGATTTTGGAATTCCAACCACACTGTATACACTGATTAACGAATTTAATTTTTATAAAGTTATTTTCATTAAAATTTTAAACACTAAATTAATTTAATTATTTCGATTTACAGATTAATGTTAAAGATCGATTAGAAAATCGATTGGACGAAGTGATTGGATCCACTTTCGTCCTCAATTTTTGCATAGCGAATTCGGTTGATGATTTTTAATCATCTAGTCACTTATACACCATCTACAGTAAATAAATAATCCACAGACTATAATCAAATTATGTTAGTATCAGAAATTATTTCTAATAAGATCAAAAAATCTAGTGCTGAACGAAATAAAATAAAAAAACTTTAGGAAAAAATTTATGCCTGATATCATTGGAGAACTATTTAAAAAAAGTAATATCATTGGTGAGCTCTATATAAGAAACATTAAAATATAATTCTACCATTTTTTACTGCATGGAGACATATGGGAATATTAAAAAATAAATGCAATCATATAAAGAATAGGCTCAAAATGTTCAGAAAATTATTTCACCAATAATTTCAAGTATTTTTTTAAAAATATTTTATTTAGAGGATCTACCATCTATTTAGAATCAAATATTTTTTCTTCTCCAAAAACTTCGAATAACTCCACATTTTATTTATTCAGAAGGTAGTACGTTAAGATTTATATTTTCTCTTTAAAAAAATATATTTTCCGATACAATACAATAAAATTATATACATATCTAAAAATATGTATATTATAAAAATGTAGATTCAATAATTCAAATACGATCAGAAAATTTCTGTTGCAATATTGTATCAAATCTTAAAATAAAAAGTCTTAGTCACATCACATTTATTTGTAAAGATATAAATAAAATAGTTAATTTTTTAAATTTTCAACTCCAAACAAATTTATTCTATTGGAGATAAAACCTTTTAAATATTTAGAGAAAATTTTTTATATTTCTAGAATTTGGATAGAAATGATGGAAGGAGATCCTATTTAAAAGAACTATAATCATTTATATTTTTCAGTAGATGTATTTGATCTAAAGAAATTTGAAAAAAATAAAAAACTGGACTATCTATTTTACTAAGTCGTAAGAGTATAAAATCTGAAGAAAAATATTTTTTACGATTATCATAACCATTTCTTTGAATTATATGCAGGATCTAGATGAGCGATTAGGTTTTTTATATGAAATATCGAGATCAATTTTTCCTCATTATCAATCTCGTTTCCATTTTTAAAATATATGGGTTGTTTCAATTCTCAAAAGGACTAATCATTAAGTCTCGTGTAATGTTATAGTTATGAAATAGTAATCTAGTAACTTTTTGCACTAAGTTAGTGTGATATAAATTTTTCATGTATAAAATAGATAAAAATTAAGATTTTTTATATACTAATTTTTTTAAAACTGTTTTTCTTATGGAAATAATTATTATCGGCGTTGTATTTCAATTATCAATTTTACCGTAGATTAAAGCAAAAATCGAGAATTTTTTTGGTCAGGTCTATTTAAACCTAGAGAGAAATTATGTAGAAAAGAATCAATTATAAAAATTTTTACCAGACGCCGTTGATATTATGTTGGTCCTTGAGAGATATTTTTAAAAAGTATATTTAGAAAAATCTTTGATAGAATTTATAAAAATTAGAGCTTAAAAAATTAATCGTTGTTCTTACTTTTGGTATGCACAAAAAATCTTATAAAAAAGAGAATTAGAGACTTTATTATATGAAATTTTATCTTTTAAGGAATTTCCACTATTTACAGATAGAGAACGTGCTACCCTTGATTGAATTGGAAAGGTTAATCTTTTATCTGAATCCCATGCTTCAGATAATGTTTATAATAAAATTTTTATTCTTTTAATGAACATGAAATTATTGAGTTAACGATGGCAATTATTACGATAAGTAGATGGAACTATTTAGCTATTAGTTTTAAAAATCTAATTAAATAAAGGAATATATGAAGACTGATAGCGAATTACAATATTGAAGTTCCATAGAGCTTGTTATTAACTTGGAAAACAAAAAAATCTCTTCAGAGAAATTTCTTAAAAAAATTAATTACATAGGATTGCTCGATAAAAAAATTAATGCCGTTGCCGTTGGTGATTTCGAACGGGCGCGTATAGCATATAAAGCAATAGATAAAGCAATTGAAAACAATGAACGATTATCTTTATTAGGTCTTCTAATAATAGTTAAAGAATCTTTTAATGTTGTTGGGTTGCCTACTACGTAGGATAATCCGGTTTTTAAAAGTTGTTCTTCTCCCGAAGATGCTTTGGTTATTAGTCGTCCTAAAAAAGCAAGAACTATTGTGTTTGGTAAAATGAATGTGCCTTTCATGTTACAAGACTGGAAAACCTATAACTTCATTTATTGAACGAATAACAATCTGGAGTGAAGTGCAATCGACTTCATTTTAGGATTAAAGGTTTTAGTTGGACTGGATAAATGATGGGATAGCAAAGGCTACCAAATGAATTTGCCGTCTTCTCGACATAACTGTATTCAAGATTTTTGTATACTTGTCATCAATAATTATCCGTTTTGTCCAAAAGCTACAGTTATTAATAAATCATTATCAATAAATTAATTGATAATTTTGTAGAATATTTTTTAAATTAGGTGTGAAAATTTCTGATAAAACAGACATGCCTGATCTTGCAGAAATTATCCGAATTTATCTTAGATTATTTGCTGCTTTCATTGGTGCTAATATTCCAATGTAACATCTCTCTTTTTGGATTCCCGTCAACTGTGGTGCCCTTTGATTCCAAAGAAAATGGATTACTGGTTGGTATCAAAATATTGACGATTATTTAGAAGATTTTATATTTAGAAAATTTTGTCACTATAACGGAAATTTTATTTTTATAGGCTAAAGTTATAATTCTCTGAAAAGAAGAGATCGCTTTTATCGGAAAATTAAATGATGAATTATAGACAGTCTGCCAATCAATTATTGAAGCGTTTGAGGAAGCTGCTTCGAAATTATCAATCATACCGGATAATCTAATTGAAACTATTGTGAAAAAAATTAACGTTCCAGAAAATTATGTCAATAGAGAGAATCTATTTCATGTAAGCACGAATATATAGTGGAAGAAAACATTTACCAAGGAATATTCAAAATATCAACAAAGAAGTCATTTGGAAAAAATGGGTTGATTTAAATAGTTGCATCAATAAGATACTAATCTGGAATATTGCGATATAAAGTGTAGTTTTGATTCAGGAAATTAATTTGTTTTAAAGCTAAAATACGGTTCAAAGTGCGTTTGTAGTTATTTTAAGTTATTCCCAATACTAAATTCACAGATTATTTTAAATTTTTTGATGCAGTTGTATATAATTCGAATGAGTTTAAATAAATTCCTGAGGGAGTTAATATTATCAATACAATAAACTATCAAGGACCCGCTTGCTTTTTTATAGATAAAGTTAGTAGCTAAAAATTTATCTAATACGAAAGAAAATAGATAATTTAGTTAAATATGAAAGGTTAAAGAATGCCTAGTATATCATTTCTCTTCAACATAACTAAAGAAAATTCATTATTTTTACTAAAGTTTTATTAAAAATGTGATTGATCCTTATAGAATATTATATTCTCAGTTTTTTATTTTATAGATTTTATTATGGTATGAAGAAAGGAACCAACATCCATAAAATATTTCTTCGTTACAAACGAGACTGTATAAAATAACATTATTAAATTCATTAAAAAAATTAGTATTACTAAATCTCTTTAAATAGAATGAGTATTATAAAGATACTTAAGCTAAGTCAGTTACCATCATCACAAAAGGAAAGATTTTGATAAAAAATTAGTTTTAATTTTCGAAGATATTGATAAAGAATTTTTTGGAACTATCAAAAAATCTGACTAACAATCACTAATTAATATTTTAAATTAACTTATAATTAATTCTGAGAATCACAATGAATAAAAATTCTAAAACATTAAATATAGTTTAGTTAATAACTAAAAATAGATTATATAAAATTTCTTATCTATTATTAGGATAGATGAATCCTATTAATATTTTTTAATTAAAATCCTGACTAATTCCGTTGATCTAGAAACTCAAAGACTTTTTTATTAAAGAAATCGAAAACCAAAATTAATTTTTAAATTTAATATTTTCTTCAGAATTGTCGTTTGGATTTCTTCATAAATAGGTTTTTTAATTAATCAATAATTTATCTTTATGGCAATAAAAGGTGATATTAAGTCTTATGTTAAAAAAATTTATTAAAAAATTATTCGTTCGAAGAATATAGAAAAAAGATTTCTATTAAATATTTTTATTTATTTATAAATATTATTATTATAAATCAACTTCAACTTCGTTGTCATGTTAAATGGTACACTGATTTAAAAAAATTTATAGAAAATTATTTTTTAGAAAATCTTTTAAAAGAGGAGAGTTTTCAGTTAATTATTAATATTTATTGGAATTATACTGATTTAGATTTTTTATGGAATCCTGAACAGAAAAAAATGTCTCTCTTTAGATACAGATAGAAATTATAAAATATTTCTACTTATTATGAAATTCGAAAGTATGCCTTTTGATAAGTTTTATATTTCTTCCGGAATATATAATTTTTTGTTATAGAATTTCATATCTGTATCTAATATTGACTTTTCTATTAGTTAAAAAAATTAAAAACTAAAAACTAAAAACAGAGAAATATCAATAGGGTAGGAAAATTTCCTTATCATCTAGTTAAAAATGCTTAATCTTTAAAGGAATTTATTAATTATTATATAAAATCATAAAGGAATTATTTTATAAAATCAGATTAATTCTCTAAAAGAAAATTTAGATAAAAATTTAATTGAAGAAAATAGAATAAATCGAAATAAAGGAATTAAAAATTTATTTCAAGATATTCGAAATTCTAGTATTGAGTTTATCAATAATTCAAACGAAGAAAAATTAAGTGTTTCTGTTTTTTATTATTTAATTAATTATATTCAGGATAATTTAGAAACTTATAAACTAAAATTTTTAGATAATGATGTCAATTTGTCTTGTACTAATTTTGAATCGACTACCACTGCTTTGAATAGGATAGTTTATCTAAAAAAATAAATATAAATTAGATATTTATATATCGGATAGTTAACTTGAATCATACATTAATAGTGTTTCTAATCTTATCTATAAACACCTTCTAGAAATAATATCGGAAATTAATTTTTTTATTGATTCTTATCAAGAATTAGTTGACTTGAAAATCGTTGAAAAAAATTATATTATTTCATTTTTTATTGATAAAAATTTGTAAAATTAATTTTTATCTAACTATGTCATTTTATTTTGGAGAAAAAATAGATAAAAGATTTTCTAAATTAATAGGAATAATTTTTCTGAAAAAATATTAAAAAATTAAAAAATCTTTTATCAGGAATTTCAAATAATAGAAGGCTTTAAAATAAACAGAGAGGAAAGGAATCATTCAATTTAAGAAATAATTTAAAAAAATCGATTTTTATTTAAATTATAAAAGAAATCGATATTTTTAAAAATATGTATGATAATATTTTAAAAAATTTTATATTAATAATTTTTGAAATAGAACAACATAAATTATATCATTTTACTAATCTTTCTAAGTTAAAGGAAAGATATCGAAATTCAATAAAAAGTAGTTCATATGGGAATGCCTGTAAGCATGTATTTTCGATTGGTATAAATGATATAAAGGGACTAATCCTGTATGTGAAAGATAAGTTGTTAATAATAGAAAGAAAAATGGAGGAAAAGAAGTTTTATTTTTTGATCTATGTAATACATTGAGAGTAATTATTTTTTGAAAAATATTTCAATAAAGATTTAAGTGATATTAGAAATAGATTAATAAAATTCGGATCATTTTCTGATAAGAATTTAGAATCGATAGGATAAAAAAATTAATAATTTTTTATAAAATATTTCTACTTTTAATGCGGCATATATTTTTAATAGATAAAAATAATCTGGCTCTATAGTACTCACATTTATAGGTGTTCATTTTATAATTTTTTAACGATTTTCGTCGTACCGAAACGTAGATAAATAATATCATTATCCAGATTCTTTTGCTGAGAAATTTTGGTCACTCTTTTTGTAATTATAACTTTCATTTTATGAGATATAGCTAGATTTCTTGGTATTTTCCACATTTTTATTGTAATATCTTCCAAAATTTAATTTTAAGGAAATTTGATTTTAAAAAAGTTATTTAGAATAATATATATTAGGATTTATTATGAGATGTAGTCAAATCTTTTTCTAATTTTAATTATAAAGAAAAATTTTCTTCTATAAGAAAATATAAAATGTCCTCATTGTAAAAATGAGATACTACACCATGTTACAATAATAAATAGATTAACAAATCCTAATTTAATTTTTATGGAAGGTGTAAAATTATATTCTAAATAATAGAGACTATTATTTAACTATTTTTTTAAAGTGACTTAAGGCTTCTGTCGTAATACCCAGATAAGTGGTGACCATCCATTGAGGAATTCTTTTAAGATAATCTGAATATTTCGATAAAAATTTTGATATCTTTTTTGAGGTGAGTCCTAAAGAAGACTCAATTCATGCTGTTCTTTTTCAATTAATAAATCTTTTAAAAGAGCGCTATAGAATTTTTCGAATGTAGGATTTTTTTGAATAAATTGGTACTATGCCTTAATGTCGATTACATAGAAAATCAAGTTATCAAGCGATTTTTTCTTAAAAGATGGTATTTTTAACTTAGTTATGTTATACGTCGAACCGGTAAATATTGGACCTATTTGCAATGACTTAGTTATCTCTTTCCTTTCATAAGAGGTGATAAGTAACAAACCATACCATTCAAGTAGAAAATAAATATGATTCAAAATACTGTCCTGTTGAAATAGAAGTTTACGTTTTATTATTTTTATTTTGTCATTAATCATGGTCAATAAAGTTATTTTCTAAATAATAAATAATTTTATTATTAAAAATTTGAGGATATAAAAATTCATTATTATTTTCTAGAAAAGACTAAGTGAAGTTTTATCTGTCAGTAATCGAACCTTATTATCATAAAGATACTGAGGAATTTTTATATATTCTTTCGGAATTAGTAATGTTTCATGCAGACGATCGAGAATTTCGATTTAAAAAGACGAGAATTTTTTAGTAAAAGGCTTCGTACTTATGGATTTTTTACTATTGGGAACTAAAAAGACAAGAGTTTTAGCAAGTTTACACGTAACCATAGACGAATGGAAAAATATGTAAGCACTCTCCTCGAACTTGATTAAGGCAGATAAAGCCTCCGAGGAAAACGTTTTCATTTTAATAAACAAATACGATTAAAAGCGGATGGCAGGTAAGTATAAATTCGTATTTAAAAATAAGTTTTTCATTCGATAGATTATTTTCACTTTGAAGCAGTTTAAACTCCTCACTTACTCCAGCGATTTTTCAAATTTTTTAAATAAGTACATTTAGATGCGGATCGATAATAATCAGTATATCTTAGCGTTGTGAGAGTCGGCTGCTTTTCTAAATTTAAATTAAAGATTTTTAAAGCTAATGTTTTCGTTTTCTATTTTATTGAGAATTTTATTTGTAAGAAAATTGAAGTGAATTTATACTGTTAACTGAATATGAAGTACATAAAGTATATACATTAAATAAATAATTTGTTTTTGATTGGGGGTATTGAATATTTGAAATCAAACAACCATAATAATCATGTTCATGTATGTTAGTTAGATTTATTAAACTACAGCATGTGGCCGTGAGTGTCTTTTTTAAAATTTCCAATATTTTAATTAAATCCTTATCATTGGATTTTAGATAATATACACAATTATTTGGTTTATCTAATCAAGATAAATCGTATAGCATGGATCTCCCCATATAAAGAACGCATTTTTAAAAATAAAAGAACTATTTTTTGACTAAAGTGTAACACCAATTTGTTGCCCGAAGAGAAATTTAGTTAAAATCTTTTTAATTTGATCTAAATTAATCATTTTTATTTAGGACGTCCGTGTGGACGCAATATGGCTACTAAATTCTTAAGAGATCGATTAAAAAAAGAAAAATAATAAAATGATTAAACTTTCTAATATTAGAAAGTTGCATTTTGTAGCAGATTAGATGGGTGATTTATGTTCTAAGGTCATTTTCTTAGATGTTTTATATACGGCTCTTTTATTACCGTTTTAGTTTCACCAGGTGTTTGTTATACGCTAAATGTTGTGATTGTATCGTCGATGTCATTTCGTTAAGCCATTATCACCATTCATCGTCTCAGAACATAGATATCTTGTAGGCTTTGAGTGGCATTGGTATCGTGCTCTTTAAATTTTCTGATAGCTTCTAGCATGTGATTTCTATTTATTGCTGTTGCATGATTTCTTACTGCAAAAATCGTTGCTTTAATGATAGATAAAACTTTACAAGTTGGGCGCTTTAATGTAGGATCTATCTAATATATCAGGAGCATTAGTTGCGCCAATTACAAAAATATTCTCATTCTTACTAGATCTTTCATCCATCTGAACTAGAAACTCACTTAACAATACTCTACGATTTACACCACTATCATTATTAGAGTTAAGACGTAAGCCCATAGCATCAATTTCGTCTATAATTAGAATAGTTGGTTGTTATTCTCTTTTCGCTTTTTTTGCATTCTTTCAAATGCATCACGTACATTCTTTTTGGAGTTACCAAAGTATGCAATTATTAAATTGCGTTGTACTTGTTGATAACCATCATATATTAGCTTCTTTTTCTTTAGTTGCTGGCCCCTAACAAGGCTTGTTTTCCCAGTGCCTGTGGGGGCCGGGGAGGCCCCCCACCACGAACATCAATAGATCTGAAGGCATTCTGACCCCATCTTTTCGTAAGCTTCTCGTAAGCTTCGAAATTTTTGAGCATTTCAGCGCATTCTGTTATTTGATCTGGAACTTTACCTACTATCTTATCGCGCTAAAACCTCTAACGTATTGATATTTTTTTATGGGTTATGGATATTTAGATTTATTTTTATAGGCGCTTCCGGGGGTGGTGGTCTTTTAAATGTATTTATGCAACGGTTTTTTCATCATAGGTTATAGATAGATGCACCGATCTTTCTAACATCTCTAACATCTCTAACATCTGCGCCTGCACCATAAGATAACTTTAGACCAAAATGATAAGTTTCTATGCAATTGGATTGGTAGAGTAGTTCTTCTCAGGATAATAACACCTCGCTTAAGCTGACGCGACATAATATGCACCCAATATTGTAATAGTATACGCCGGCAATTTTTATAATATTAAAGCAAATTACACATTAACATTATCCAACGATATCAATGAAGATGTAATATAACGATTGATTCTACATAGCTGTATAACAATAACAAGTTTCTGTTAACAAAATCCTAAAACGCATTTAATTTAAATAAGTAGCTATTCACGTCATTTTTAATGGACTATCCTATCCTTAACGCCAAATTATATTAATGCCACATTTATATTTGGCTCAGGTCATTACTCTTTACGATAAAAAAGAACGAGACTCACTTCCGAAAAAGTCACGCAAAAAATACAACGATAAAGTGGTTAATGGGGAAGTGTTGTAACACTTTGATTTAACTACCGAGAAAGGGACTCGAACCCTCACAGTGTCGCCACCACCGGATTTTGAGTCCGGCGCGTCTGCCAATTCCGCCACCTCGGCTTAAGGGAGAGGTTAGTATACACCATCAGCTAATTCCTAATCAAACTCAAGAACTCGGCCCGAGTTCGATCATCTTTGCGGAAGGTACCAAGCATCATGGAGGTTGTCATGTCAGAATTTTGTTTTTCTACCCCTCTCATCATCATACAAAGGTGTTTTGCCTCAATAATGACACCGACTCCCTTGGCATCCGTGACTTTAGCGATAGATTCTGCAATTTGCTTGGTGAGATTTTCTTGGACTTGTAAGCGTTTGGCGTACATATCCACAATACGTGCAATTTTTGAAAGACCAATGATCTTACCATTAGGCAAATAAGCTACGTGGCATTTCCCAATAAAAGGCAGAAGGTGATGTTCGCATAGAGAATAAAGCTCAATATTTTTAACGATAACTATCTCGTCCATATCGGATTGGAAAATAGCTTTGTTAACAATCTCATGCAATTTGTCTTGGTAGCCGGAGGTAAGATATTCTAGGGCTTTCTGAAAGCGGCGAGGGGTTTCCCTTAAGCCTTCACGGCGAATATCTTCCCCCAAGTTGGTTAAAATAGATTCAACATGTTTTTCTGTAGTATTGGTCATTTTCTAAATTTCCGATTGTCTTGTAGAGTTTTAGGGCATGCCGAAACCGCAATTTGATTATAGAGTTAGCCTGGCGGCCAATTCATTTGGCGCCCCCGAGTAGATGAAGATGGATATGGTATACGGCTTGTCCTCCGCCCTGGTTACAATTGAGTACGAGACGATAGCCTGAATCCGCCATGTTATTATCCCGAGCGAGTTGAGTCGCTGTGATTATCACATGTCCTAAAAGTTGCTCATCTGCTCGGGATATATCATTAATTGTAGAAATATGACGACGCGGAATAATGAGAATATGGGTAGGAGCTTGAGGTGTAATATCGTTAAAAGCTACTACCTGATCATCTTCATAAATTAATTGTCCAAGTTCACTTTTAGCAATTTTGCAGAAAGTACATTCCATTTTTTCACCTTTCTAATGTGAAGTAACGCTAGTATCGCTGCGTAATTCAATGGTTTTCAAAGTGAGTAGCAATGGTATCAATAAGATAAAGATAATAGCAATGACTCTGAATCCATCCAAAAAACCGAGCATACTTGCTTGTTGTTGCGCAATCAAACCGAGGCGGTTGATTCCTATAGGATGCAGAAAAGTCAATTGTTGGGAGGCAACCCATTGATGAAGATTAGGATTGTAAATGGTGATGTGACTTGATAAAGCATTCCAATTAATTTGTGTGGTACGGCTGACGAGTGTGCTTAAGAGAGAAATTCCTATTGATGTTCCGAGCATTCGCGAATAGCTATATAAACCAGCACCTTCCGTAATGTCTTTTTTAGGTAAAGTAGCTAAGGAATAAGTAGTAAGTGGCACCATTAGAAATCCCATACCAAAACCTAAGAAGGCATTATTCGCTAAAAATTCCTGAATCGATGAGTTTAGATTGATGTGTGTAAATCGAATGGCACCGCAAATGCAAAACACCATACCGGTGATTAAAATAATTTTAATGTTAATATGTTTCATTAATTGTGGCAAAAATATCATAGAAACCGAGCTAGCAATTCCCAAAGGCGCCATGGTCCATCCTGCGGTTAGAGCAGGATAATTAAATAAACGTTCTAATAAGATAGGTTCTAAGGTAATTAAGCTAAATAACGAGCCGGAAAATAAAGCAAGCACCAGGCAGGAAATTTTAAAGTTATGATCTTTAAAAATTTTTAATTTAACGACTGGAGAAGAATGGGTTAAACTTCGAATGATGAAATATATCGTACAAAAAATTGCCATTACCAAAAGTATTAAAATTAGATTGGAATTTAGCCAGTCATTTTCATTGCCCTTGTCGAGAAAAATTTGTAAAGCGCCAACGCCAATGATCATTAAAATTAGCCCCAACCAGTCGATACGTTGATAACGACGTTCTGTTTCAGGAATTACCATTAACGTCAATGCTAACCCTAATAGGCATATTGGAGGATTAATATAGAAAATCCACCGCCAACTCATATGTTCTGTAATAAAACCACCTAAAGTGGGTCCGCATACCGGCGCAGCCATAATTCCAATTCCCCAAATAGCCATCGCTTTACCTTGTTCTTCCAGGGGAAAAGTTTCTCGTAAAATAGATTGAGATAAGGGGATAAGGGAAGCACCAAAAAGTCCTTGGAAAACTCGAAAAATGACGATTTCTGGTAAGGATTGTGCAATTCCACACAAAACGGACGCTACCATAAAACCAGTGATATTCGTTAAAAGTAATTGTTTTTGACCGATGCGACTGCTAAAAAATCCAGTCAGAGGCAACATAATGGCTGAAGAGATGACATAGGAAGTCAATACCCACGTAATTTGATTTTGATTAGCTCCGAGTAAAGGCATTATATGGGGTAAAGCGACATTAACGATGGTGGAATCTAGCACTTCTAATATAGCAACCATCATAATAGTTGTGATAACAAGCCATCTTCGGGAATAGAGATTGTCGTTATTTATTAGTAGTACGGCAGTCTTCATAAATTAGTGAACAGCAGTTGTGTCAATAGTAACAGTGGTGCTTGCTCCTAAGCGGAGCGGATAATTGGGTTTTCGATCGGTAATAATAATTTTTACAGGAAACCGTTGAGTCACCTTAACCCAATTGCCGCTAGCATTTTCCGGGGGCAGTAAGGAAAAGCTCGTTCCACTATCTTCGCTAATGCTCGTAACGTGCCCACGAAAAACTTGATCAGGATACATATCAATTTTAATGGTGGCTGATTGACCGGATCGAATATTTTCAAGTTGAGTTTCTTTAAAATTAGCCGTAGCCCACCAAACCTTATCTTCGATTAAGGCAAATAAAATTTGATAAGAGTTAACATTATCGCCTCGCCGCAAGTTAAAATTAGCTATGAAGCCATCGGCTGGAGCAACAACATGGGTGTATTCTAAATCGAGGCGCGATTTTTTTATGGCTGCCTTAGCTAATCGCAATTGAGCATTTTTATCATCAATTTGTCCTCGTTTCTCAATTAATTCTTGCAGTTGGTTTTTAGCTGCGGTTAATGCGGCTTTGGCTACATCTAAATTTTTAATGGCAAGGTCGCCGTCTGCGCGGGAAACAAATTGTTTTTTCATTAAAGCCAATATGCGATGGGTAACAAGACGAGCATGAATAAGTTTCGCTTTCCTTTCGATTACTACTGCTTTGGCTGATTGTACAGCCATGTCAGCAGCTTGAATTTTCTGTTTGGTCTCATCGAGCTGTGCGCTAGCTTTGATGAGCTCGATGGTGAATGGAGCCGGATCGATATCAAAGAGAGGCTGATTTTTCTGGACGTGCTGGTAGTCACGAACGTACACCTTAACAATAGTGCCACTGATTTGGGGAGCGATATTAATTACATTTGCCTGAATGTAGGCATCGTCCGTACTGGGATAACGCTTTTCATGGCACCAGTAAAAATAACCGCTGATAAGCAGAATGGCAATGAGCAAAAGAGGCAAAACAACTTTAATGATCTTCTTTATCATAATGCGGGGCTATCTTAACATAAGAGGCGACTTTGATAAATGAAGCTCACGCGGTCAGAATCTTCGTATCTTAGTGTTGCTCTAAGAATTTCGCTAAGAGGAGGCAAATTTAATCCTCTTATGGTAGGATAAGGCATTGAGATAAGGAATTGATATTAATTGGATAAGTAAAGTTAAGTCGTGAGACATTATTTGCGGTTGATGGGTATTGATGTCTGGCGTTTTCGAACGTCGGTTTCATTTAAATACTACAGGTATGATTTATTGGACTCTCAGAATCACCGGGTGGGTGTTTTACTGGCTGATGCAGTATTGCTAAATGAAGCAGAGGCTCAATTAGTAGAAAAAATTGCAAAAGCTACGAAAAAGCGAGTTAAAGGTGGTCTTCAAATGGGTCCTTGGGAGTCCAGTGAATTCGTGGAATGTGTTAAATGTGTTATTTTATTAGGTTCTCGTGTCGCCGTCACCTATTTAATTAATTCCTCGAAGCAATCGCAAATAATTAGAAGCCATTCTCCAGCAGATTTGTTGCAAAATATAGCGTTAAAAGTTCAAGCATGGAACGACTTAAAAACAGCCATAAAATTGATGAGAGAATGAAAATCCATTTTTCACGGAGTAGGAGTAATATATTAATATATTACTATTACGAATCTCGTTGAAATTGCAAAAATAAGTATGCCGTATCTTTAGTCTGAAAACATTTCTCGTGATTGTTTGAAAAATCAGTATTTCGGGTGGATTTTTGGGATATGATCATCAAGTTGCTGGTTTTATTGTAATATTATTACAACATGCCGAATACTAATTGATGAATATTGCTATAAAACTCCAATACCAAAGAAGAAAATTTGCTGAATATTTTTTGATTCATGCGATGGATTTTACCAGAGCACGTTTAACTACTTGTATTTTGTTAGAAATGCGAGTTACTAATGAAGCGGCTATTGATTTTTATAAAAAATGGGAACCGTTAAAATTCGAATAGTGTTCGTTTTGAATTTATAATCATCATTGTTGACAGGAATTGTTATAGCTGAGGATCTTAAACCGCTATTACCAAAAATAAGCTTAGGAAAATAAGCTTATTTAAACATCTTTTTTATAGAGATCGAGGTACTTTCTAAAAAAGCTATATTTAAAAACCTATCAACCTTTCCAATCGATTCTAAAGGAAGATGAATTGGGAGATCAACTCTATATAATCATTTCTAGGACATTGCAGATTTTCCTACGATAAGAAAGGAAATAAAATAGTGCTGGCTTGTATGAAAGTGAATGATTATTTTGAAGAGCAGGTTTTATTGACAACAACACAGATGAGGAAAGGCAAAAAAAATAGCAATGTCGATTTTTAAGCGCATCCAGGATTTTTCAAAGAGAAAAATCTTTTTTAAAGGGGGAGATAAATCCGACAGAGTTTATTATTTGTTAAACGGCACAGTAGAAATACAATTTCTTGAGTGTGAAGACCGAGCCAATATCAAGACGATTAATTAATCCTGGACAATTTTTTGGTGAGCTAGGTGTGATTGAAAAAACCTCAAGTTTAGGAACAGCTATTGCTGTAATAGATGTAACAGTGGCAGTTATTGATGCAAAAACATTTTCTAAATTTTATCAAAAGACATTCAAAAATTTAAAAAATCTCATTAATTCTCAGACTGATTTGTATGAAGTGCTAGCTGTTGGTGCTAGTTGTTGGTTTGGTAGCTGAATATCAAAGTAGTTTTTTTAGAGCACCTCACAATCACCACAACCATTCGAAAATCAAACGATAAGATCATTATAGCCTCTCTTGAGTGATTGGTGCGGATATTTTTGCGATTTATTATTCGGAAATTAAGGAATCCCGAAAAGAATCGTTCCAAGGATAGAAAGCCAATGGCGTGAGATTGAATTAGCCGATAATAAGTTAGTGAGTGTGGGCCAGTTGGATGATCTCGAAGAAGTTTTTCGATTGGTATATGAAATGTCTTCGTTTACTTCAGATGAACTACAGCATTTTTTAAAACGGGTCAGTTGAATGCAACTAATGTGTCTCTCGTGCAAAGAGATGTTGTGCGAATGTATGCAATTGAAATATCCAGTTATTCAAGATGATGATCACACAGAAAGTAATTGCTTTAGATGCGATTTCAAAAAAACTGCAGCAGGGACTATTATGCAGCAATTGTCGTCCTAGAATTAAAGATAAATTAAAGATAATTAGGTGAGGAGAGGAGGTAGATGTATATTAAAATTGTCAATGTCATAAAACATAATGAAGAGATTAAAATTTTTTAATTATAATCTATTGAGTTGTAGAAGTCAATATTAATGGGTTTATGATTACACGTCCTTATATACAATTTCTGTCTCAAAAAATAAAGATTTTTATGAGATTACAGTGAAAAATGAAAAATTCGGAATTTTTTCTCCTTGGCTTTTCTCGCACGCCGAAATTGGAACAGTTTTACGAATTTTCGAATCTCAAGATTCTTTCATCTTTCAGGCCGAAAAAAGGATCCGGCTCTTTGTTTTATGGCTGGCGTTGGTGTTACGCCCGCCATTGCCTTTACTCGTAAATTAATTACAAGTCAAAGTGAACGAAGATTACATATTGATTACTCTGTATTGCAGCTTATTAATTTAATTCTTTGGGAAGAATTAAAGAAATGGCCAAAACATTACGACCAAATCTTAGTCGCTGTAAGAATTACCAGACAACAAGGGCATATTTTAGCGAATCAAATGTTCAAAGACTAATTACACAACATCCCAACGGCTGATATTTTTATCTGTGGTCCTAAATCGTACGAGAATGCGATTAAATCGATGCTGTAGAAAGCGAGAGTATCCTTTGATAAAGTTTATATTGAAGAGTTTAAACATTCAGGAGAACCGCTATTAAGTTAAGGTTTTGTAAAATGTTTTTTGAATGAGTTTTGAGATTAATCAAATTGACTGCGGTATTAATGTGTCTGCACCAACAATTTTTAACTCAGTTAGGGGCTTCGATAGATTTATTTTGGATAGTTTTATTACTACTATTGTTTAATGCAATACTTTTTTATTTTCATTCTAATTAGCCCAATTTCTATAACCATGCTTAAGATTCGCTCCTCTAGCGAGAGGGGATAAAGGACCAGCCCATGTTGCCTTTTAAGATTAAATGACGGCTTGTTTCATTGTGGACGAATTGGTCAATGCAATTTTTGTAATTATTTGGATTGACCACCTTTATTAAAATAATGATTGAAATAACAAATACTGCAATGATGACAGTCAAAATGCCGGCTAGAATCTTAAAGGAATTGTGTATAACCTTCCGCCCATTTAATAATGAGCGGGTGATGGGAATCGAACCCACGTTTTAAGCTTGGGAAGCTTATGTTCTACCATTTAACTACACCCGAAAAATTGTATAAAATTATAGAGTTCTCAGCTAAGATTCTTGTCTTAGCTAGGGAGACTTTGCATAAAATGCAGGCTACCTACTAAGTGAAATGCTACCGAATTCAAAATTGAGGATCCAGTTTAATGAATAATAAAGCTATCAAGCGAACTATTCGCATCTTTGTTTATCCCGAATGTCGTCTTACTCTAGGACAAAAATTTGTTTTAGAATCTCTATGGCCAACGTCGTATGGGATCAATTTTTTTCTGAAAACTGATTGATTCAAAAAATTTTTTCAAGAGGTGGTGAGGTAATAGTGGAAATTGGTTTTATAATGGGTAAGCTTTATTGACCATGGCCAAAACAAATCCCGACCTTAATTTTCTTGTGGGATAGGAGAGAAGCTAGTACCGGGGGGCGGGTATCGCTCCACGTTGATGTCAGCTTCTAAAAGCAGAGCGCATTCAGAATGTTCGTAATCCTTAGTTCAAAAAGCACCATCATAAAAGACGCCTTCATTATAACTTTGGCTGCTCAAAAACTTAAGAAGGGTAGTCGATTACGGTTGGCGACGAAGGGAAGGACTTATGCGATGAAAATGGATGGGCTGTTGTAAGCGATTTTATAAGCGATTTTAAATATTTAGAAAACCTATCTGGGGGAGGGGGAATTTTTAACCTCAAGAGATCACCCTAGAATTACCAAATTTGAAAAACGCGGAAGACGATTTTAGGTCATAAAATTTGGGGTTTGGATTTTATTAAACTGAAAAAAGAAAACCCCTCTTCTGAAAAGAGAGGGATTGATTTTTAATCCAACGGATTGTTTTTTAGAAAAAAAGGTCAAATTGCGCCGTTAAAACGTTATCGCTTTTTCCTAAATAAGCAGCCATACCTGAGGGGATAAGATTGATTTCGGTACTGATTGCGTTTCGCGAGTAATTAATATTGTGTCGATATTCCAAAGCAAAATTCGTATCCCTCCAAACATTAACGTTATAGAAAATGCTATAACGGACTTGAGGTAGTCCTAGAGCTAAAGCTTGGGTGGTGTGCCCATACCCAATACCAAGAGAGCTAGGCTTTGAACCCGTATGGAAGGTGTAGTTTGCTTCGGCGTGGAAAGCAGTAGGGCGAGCGCCTTGGTTGGCAAAGCTGACATCAGCAACGTCAAAACTCCTTAAAGCCCCTACATATTCTGCAATAAAAACCGCAGGGTCAATGAAAATATTTCCATAAAAATCAATTGCTTCGACGGTACGATGCAAAGTTTCATCATGCAAGAACACCGTGGCTTGCATTCCTTGTGAATCCGCAAGGTTAGAAATCAAGCTTGCTCCCACTTCACCACTTACGCGACCCCCATTATTAAATTCATAACCAATATCCGTCCCCCATCGATTGTTTTGATTACTATGAGACAGATTATTGGTTAGTTCTTGATAACCATATACTTCAGCATGCAAAGCAGCGTTCTTACCAGTTTGGTAGCCTACTGTCAAAGCGCGAGCACGGGTTCGTCCGAGTCCCAAGGTCACCGGGGAGCTGATCATTAAACTGTTATACCGCCCAAACGGTACATATACTTGACCAATACTTATATAAAAAGGAAATCGACTTAGATTTCCGATAGTAACAAAAGCGCGATTCATAAACACACGTGACCTGTTTACCAACTCATCGGGATCATAATCTAAGTCCATACAACCAGATACCCACAAATTTCCTTGAATATAGGTATCCAATTCTGCGCCACTAAAGTTGATATTTGTTGTTCTTAATCCCGCATAGGTGCTTCCATAAGCTACCTGGCCTTCCAATTTTCCACTAAAGGTTACGCGTGGGAGGAAAGGAGTGGGAATTCCCATCTCGCTACATTCCTGTTCCAATTGATACTGGTTAATAAGCATTCGAGCATCTTCTCGGATGGTGGGAGTATTGATGATAAGTTCCGACCCATCAAAAGCCTCTTGGGTATTTAGATAGGGGCCTATCCCTAAACGAGAGGTATGATAGACACATTTGCCATTTTGGCAGGTGTACTCTTGATAATGGTGTGTATGAGTGGGTTTGTTTTGAGCTTGTTTTTGGTGTGCTCGAAGTTGATTGATTTGTTCCTGAAGATAGTCAATTCGCTTGTTAATTTGTTGCTTTGTCGCTGCTAACGAAGGAGTTAAAGCACTAACAACACACAAACTTACTATTGAAACTAAGAATTTAGATGACATGGGCTTTTTCCTCTCTTGCAATTCAAGGGAAGGTGGAGTAACAGCCTTGTTACAAGTCACCCCCATTCTTATAGATAATTCTTATAAATAATTTAGATATTCCTTTCATAGATTGCGCAAATTATGAGTGAGGTGTATAACACAACGGGCTCTTACAAGGTAAAATTCAAGGTAAGATTCTAATTTTAACACTAATCTAAAAAATTAGAAATAGATTATATTTTTTTGTTTTTCATAATTTATCCATTAGTAGTAGCCATCTTTGGCTTTAAGGTTAAAAAGGTTAAGTTGTGCCATAGTGTCAAATCATTTTTTTGATTAATTTAAGACCAACAAGCTAGAATGATTAAAAAAAGTTCTCTTTTAACAATTTTTTAACAATTTTTGCGGTTATACTATTTTTGCTTTTAGTACAGCCAGTTTTGGTTTGTCGGAAAGCGCCATTAGCCAATTCTTAAGGGTCAGGGGGTTTTATGCTTTATATGGATGGAACGTTTGGATGGAACGTTAGGTGACGGAAATACCCATACCTCGATTGACAATCTCAATTCTATTGATGACAATGGAATTTTTTATAGTACCGGCGGGGTATGGTTATCAATTTGATAATTTTTTCGCTTTAAAGGGCAGTGGGGGTTTATATCCACTTTCCAAATAATAACCACTTTCTAAATATAAAAAGTATAATGGCCCTACTGTCGAAGGGGGTGATACTGAAATTTATGCGGCTGGGAGGAAAGGTATAGCGCCGCTTCCAAATGGCTACAAAGTTTTTTCAAAGGTGGGGGCGCCGGCGCGTGGCGGTACGTGTTTCAACTACCTATATTCCCGACCTTACTTCAATGATATCGGTTCATCCAGTGCCTATAACCATAATAAAATGTATAAATAAAATGTAATAAAATAAATATAATAAAGTTTTACCTTATGGGGAATCGGAGTAGGGTATTCTATATCATATCGAGTGGGGCTTAATTTACAAAAGTGGCAAGAACTCTACAAATCGATAACTTTCTGTCTATGATAATATATGCTGATAGGCGGTTTTACTTACAAATTTTAATTTTTTTCTGGCATTAAAGGTAAAGGGAACCGTTACCCCCCTTAAATAAAGGGGGTTCATTTTTTTTGATCTTTACAAGCCCTTTCACCTTCTTTACAATTACATAACGTTTTAATTTTTTAAATAACAATGGGAATGCCATGTCAACAAATTCAATTATTTTTACAGCATTATCATGTTTCACATTGCTACTTTTTATCATTGCTGTTTCGGTATTTCGAGGAAGAGATCGAATGGAGTTAGATCAATCCTCCGAAGATTTTTCTAATGATCAAATTTATGTAGGTAATTTACCTTACCATGTCCGCGAGAATGATTTACATAATCATTTTTCTCGTTTCGGAGCTATTGAAACCATTAAAATAGTAAGAAACTTGCGTACAGGCCGCTCTAAAGGTTATGCATTTGTGACTTATACTAGTGCAAAACAAGCTGTTAAAGCACTAAGTGCACATGGCAAAGATTTACAAGGACGATCGTTAGTGGTCCGAATTGCTAAGTCAAGAGAACAGCACGCTTATACGTGAAAGCACTTATCATAGAAAATTTAAAAAAGACATACGCAAACCGCCTTCAAGCTTTGAAAGGTATTAACTTTTCAGTAAGTGAAGGCGATTTTTTTGCGCTACTTGGTCCTAATGGGGCTGGAAAATCGACTACAATTGGGATTATTACCTCCCTAGCAAATAAAACCAGTGGGAAAGTAGTTGTTTATGGGCACGATATTGATAAAGATTTTGCAGCGGCTAAGGCCTGTATAGGAGTTGTTCCTCAAGAATTTAATTTCAATATTTTTCAATCGGTACTCGATATCGTACTTCAACAAGCAGGTTATTATGGCATTTCCCGAAAAGACGCGATGCCCCAAGCGGAAAAATATTTAAAACAATTGGGGTTATGGGAAAAGCGTAATAGTATGGCCCAGCAACTCTCAGGAGGATTCAAGCGTCGGTTGATGATTGTACGAGCCCTTATTACCAGGGCGCGCATGTTAATTTTAGATGAGCCAACAGCGGGCGTAGATATTGAAATTCGACGTTCTATGTGGCAATTCTTGCAAGAATTAAATCAAAAAGGAATAACAATTATTTTAACAACTCATTATCTTGAAGAAGCCGAATATTTATGCCGCAATATTGCCATCATTGACCACGGGGAAATTATCGAAAATACCACTATGGCAGATATTCTAACTAAATTTGATGCTGAACGATTTATTCTTTACCTTGATCAACCCCTAGAAAAATTACCAATGATAGAAGGTTATCAATTTTGGATAAAAGATTCACGAACTCTGGAAGTTGAAGTCCTTAAAGAACAAAGCTTAAGTAGTTTGTTTGAGGACTTAAAACGACACAAAATTAAAGTAAATAGTATGCGAAATAAAGCCAATCTGTTGGAAGAATTATTTCTCAAATTGACGGCAGAAAAATAATGGGTTTTAAACAAGATCGAATAGCCTATCAAACGATAGTCGTTGCGGAATTAAAACGCATTCTGAGAATTTGGTCCCAAACTTTATTGCCTCCTGCAATAACAAGCATTCTCTATTTTATTATTTTTGGGCGAGTTATCGGGACTCGAGTAGGATTTATGGGAGGATATAAATACGTTCAATTTATTGCTCCTGGTCTTATTATGATGAATATAATTACTAGCTCGTATGCTAGTGCGGTATCCGCCTTTTTTGGAGCCAAATTTCAACGGCATATTGAAGAAATATTAGTTTCTCCAGCTTCTAACATAACGATACTTTTAGGTTTCATGAGTAGCAGTCTTTTGCGGGGAATTATTGTCGGAATTATTGTGTCCATCATTGCGCTTTTTTTACACATTTACATATCCATTTCCTAATGACAATTATACTAACAGCGCTTTTAGCATCCAGTATTTTTTCACTGGCCGGATTGATCAATGCTATTTATGCAAAAAGTTTTGATGATATTTCAATCATACCTACTTTTGTCTTAACTCCATTAACTTACTTGGGTGGTGTTTTTTATTCGATTAATTTATTACCTCTGGTATGGCAATATGTTTCTTATCTAAATCCTATTAGCTACATCGTTGATAATTTTCGATATGGGTTTTTGGGTATTGCAGACAGCCAACTTATTCTTTCTTATTTTTTGATGCTGGTTTTTGTTGTTATTTTATTTGGCATCACTTATTTACTTATGAAAAAAGGGGTGGGTTTGCGGGATTAACAATCTTTTCTATGACTTTTTGCCAGATCTGATAGAGCTCTTCAGGTTTCTGGGGATCATTTTAGAAATGAAGTGACGATCTGCTCTCGCCAAAGCTTGGATATTTCCTCCAGAACTAATTTCCTCCAGAACTATAAGATAGATTCATCATTTCACTCAGTAGTAGGGAGACTGCATTAAGCCACCCTGCTAAGAAAGCAGTAAAACAGTGGGCACGGTTCACATTAACACCTAAAATATCCGCTAAAAAATATAATAATCAATCACTTACTGACACCCGCATCCACACTCAGAGTAGTCAAACTCGCCCCATCCGTTTAGCATCGCTTGCATTAAAATCTCGCGTCTGATAACAAACAGCTTCTAAGGCAGCTTGGACAATACGTTCTTTTTGGGTGTTCTCGTGTCAATCCGAATAAAGCACCGCGAGCGCTTGGATCCCAATAAGGAACTTCCGAGACCAGTAAGTAAATGATGGGACTAAATAAACGCCAGCCGTATCCCCAACACTGGCTGCTATCGGTTTGAGTGGAAACTCGCTTTATTAATTGGAGATTATCACTTAGAATTAAATGATTATAATGGAACAGAACGATTCCTCTTAATTTCCATTTTTGGAGGTAAACTTACCACTTATCGATCCTTAGCCAGTGTATCCTCTTGCGGTCCTTGGACTGTAAATTTTGTTCTGCTGGGAGGTGAGTTAAAAGCTTGCCAATTTTGAAGAATTTTTGTTAAAGATAGGAAAAAAATACTCTTGGCTTCTCCAAGCAATTTTCTTCCGTTACGCAAATGGTTATGGAGCAATGGTTATGGAGCGTTAGTTGACGTACTGTTAGAAAATGTGATTAGTTTTGAAGACCTAGGCCTTTATGATGATAATAATCGAGGAAATTGTTGGGATAGGGAATTATTATTTTAGCGAACAAAAATTAGCGAACAAAAAAATTTAGAAAATTCTCTTCTTTAGTTTAAAGAAGCAGCAGATGCCAATACTCAATTATTTACCGGAATTAGTTATCCTATATGGATGTGGAGTTAAAAAAATTACGAATTAGCAAAGATTTTTTTATCCAATAAAAAACATCTGAGTGATAAACGAATTGGAAGGATTTGGCTCATCAAAGCAGCTGAAAATCATAATTATCCTGAAACTCAATATTTGCTATTTGCTAGGTAATATTCTTTATGAAAGCAAAGACGGAAAAGATAATGCACAAGGAATTGAGTGATTAGAAAAGCTGCTTCAAACGGTAACAAACGAGCTGATCAGCAACTAGAGAAAATCAACGAAGCGAAAACAGAAGATTCTCAAAATGATTTAGATTCCAACGAAGAACGACGATATATTGGTAAAACTAATCATTGGCAGTTTATGAAATCTATGATGAAAAAAGCAAACATTCAGCTTAAAAATTCTACTATAATTGCGGGAACCTCAAATTCCTTAACCATGACGCCGTGCCCTATAACCCTCATAAAGCTTCTATTGTTAAATTAAATTTTAATTTAGCAGAACCTCAAAATATATCGCCGGAAGAAATCTTAAGTCATATGATATGATTTAATTATCAAAAAGAAATTTTGAATTGGTGGGTCCCTCTCATTATACTTTTGAAATACTGGTTGGCGTAGCTAATTATCAGTAAGCTTTTAAGTTACTATCAAGCCAGGCTTGGCTTATGTTGGAAATCCTCAAAAGCTATTTAAATTAGGACAGATGTATGATAATGGCTTGGGAATGCCTTGGGATTGCAAAAAGATCTGCATACTGCTTTTCAGTACTTATCTAAAGTCTTCTAAGTAAGAAGACTTTAAAGCTCAATATAAGCTAGGTTTGTTCTATTTACAAGGGAAAGTCGTTTCCCAAGACTATAAGAAAGCGATTAATTCGCTCACCCAATCAGCTCTAAAGAGAAGTTTCCAGGCACAGTTTGTTTTAAGCACTATTTTATGAATATGGTATTAAGGTGAAAGGGAAAACTATTTTTAATAATTTTAATAATAACGAAAAGGCAATGTATAATCTAGCTGTTAATAGTGGTTTAGTAGTGGCTGCTTTTCGTTTGGAAGAACTTTATTAAAATTGGTTTATTTTTATGCGCAGCAAAAGAAATTAATTCCCGAATCTGAAAAACTCATCGAAAGTGTTAAAAAACGGCTAGTTCAAACGATCCAAATATGTTATTGGCTATTTTATATGATCGTGGTATTGGCATTAATAGTCATACGAAGAAGAGCCATGGAGTTTTTAAAAAACTTTCTGAAGAAAACAATGCGAACAATGCGATTGCTGAATTTATGTTGGATACTTAATTACCTTACTGAGAAACGGAAACAGCAAGAAAGTATCCACTTATTAGAAAAGGCCGCAGAGCAAGGAAATGATTTTGCTCAGTAATGATTTTGCTCAGTATAATTTAGTGATCTTAGCAAAGTAAAAATCTCTATGTTAAATCTGGAGAGAACTTTTTGTCTCTCCTTATTAAGACTGCAGAACATTACGATAAAGTTAAAGAATTATTGAAAGAAAAGAATTATTGAAAGAATTATTGGCTAATTATTATTTGATCTGATTCCGAAGATTCAAAAAATCGGTGGATATCTTACCAATAATTAGCAGAAAATAAGATTCTGCTGCCGAATTAAAGTTAGGATTTATGAACGAACATGGAATCATTTTTAAAGAAAATTATCAAAAGACTTTAGAATGGTACCAAAAATCTGTAGATCAAGGGAATCATCCCATTGCCCAATTTTTATTGGAAAATATGTATTACTTAGGGCATTGGGATAGATTGTAGTGTGGATAAAGCTATTGAATGGTTGATGATATTAGCGGCTCAACGTTATATTTCTGTTGAAGTTAATCTTGATTTTATTTTTATTTATGAAATGAGTAAATACAACTATGCTAAAGCAATACAATGGTATGCAATGGCTTCTGAATCAGATAATCCTCAAGCATTGTGCAATTTAGGTTTGATATATGAGTATGGCAAAGGAATTCCAGTAAATTACCAAAGAGCTTTTCAACTCTACGCACAAGCCTCTCGGTATGGGTCTATCCCTGACACCCTTTTAAATATCAAAAATGTATCTGAAAGGGTTTCCGGCGGTTTTCGATTCAAACCGATGATGGCTTTAAAAGCTTTCAAATGCGTAACAAAGCAAAATGATCCTAACGCATGATATCAATTGGGTTTAATGAGTGAAACTGGGGTGGCTCAGAAAATTGATTTAGGTCAATCTCCTATTTATTACGAAAAATCAGCAAAAGCAGGAAGAACAAAAGCTAATGTCCCTTTAAATCGTATTTATCAATTTGGAGTGGGCGTTCCAATAGATAGAGCTAGGGCTATTATTTTTATGAGTCTGTTGCAGATGCTGGTAATGAATTTGCCAGAAAGCAATTGAAGGTTATCTCACGAGCCAATCGACAAATATTTCGGAGAGTATCCTTATCAATGTGCTAACAAAGTCGTTTTAAACAAGGTGGAACATTCCGTATGGAAGAAAGCCGCTGATTGGATTGCTCCTGTGCCTAATATTGATTACATGCAAGCAATTGATGAGTTAAATGGTGGAGAAATTAATTGTGCCAGAGCTTCTTTGCATAAGAATTAAAAATAGATCGAATTTTGAGCCTACCTGAGAGACTATTTTTAACTATTTCTATCATTTCGGTAATTGTCTTTTTTTGAAATTAATTCGTTTAGGATTTTGTAAATTTTAGGATTACCGGCGATTAAATTACCATTTTCCATATAATCATTTTTTCCTTGAAAATCACCTATAAAACCGCCTGCTTCGGTAATGAGTAAAATGCCCGCGGCCATGTCCCATGGTTTTAAGCCCATTTCCCAAAAACCATCTAAACGTCCAGCTGCTACATAAGCTAAATCTAAAGCCGCTGTACCTGAACGGCGAACACTTGCAGTTTGAGGAAAAATAGTTTGAAAAAGTTTAAGATATGCTTGAAAAAGTGTCTTTTCTTTAAAAGGAAAACCCGTACCCGTACCGGTAAGCGCTTCGTTTATTTTTGTGCGAGTGCTAACCCGGATTTTACGATTGTTTAATTGAGCACCGCCCCCTTGGGTAGCGGTAAATAATTCTTGACGGAGAGGATCATATACGACCGCTACACTCAATTTATCTCGATACTTTAAAGCAATAGATATTCCTATTTGAGGAAAACCGTGAATGAAGTTAGTAGTGCCATCTAAAGGGTCAATAATCCAGGTGAAATCATTTTTAGATTTATGAAGACCCGATTCTTCAGCTAAGATAGTGTGATCCGGATATGCCTTCTGAATAGTCTGAATAATTTCTTGTTCGGAAAGTTGATCTACCTGGGTGACGAAATCATTTTGATGTTTTTCTTTAACATCGACCGTATCGAGTCTGTCCACAAAACGAACAATGATACGTGCGGCGTTGCGAGCAGCTTGAATAGCGATGTTAAGCATTGGGTGCATAAGTGTACTTCTTTTGGGTCATAGGGTTCAGAATGATAGCATGTGAGTTATGCCTGTAAAAGTAACCTGGATTTTTATTTCGAATAGTTTTGGTTAACCTTAGCTATCTTGGAAAAATCTGTGCCACTGCTTGAGCTATGAAAAGCATGGGCTTCTCAAGATTGTACTTGGTCCAACCGGAATTTTTTCCTCATATAGCCTGCGGGGGCCGCGGCAGGGGCAAATTATATCTTGGCTTAAACCATTGTGGTTGATAATTTAAATACAGGACTCAAGGGTTGTAATTCCGTGTATGGAATAACTTACCAATACCCGAGTTCGTACATTGACATGGCCTCTGAAAACCGCACGGCAGTGTGGTATGTGGTAAACAAGTTGTTACACAGGTGAGTGAAATAGCGATCGTATTTGGGCTAGGAACGATCAGGTCTTACAAATGAAGAGCTTGCTTATTGTCATTATCATGTGACAATACCAGCCGAAAAAGAATTCAGCTCTTTAATTTAGCACAATTTATGTAAATTATTACGTATGAAATGCATATGGCTTCATTAGAAGGAAAGCAAAAAAACCATCAGAAAAATTTAACCGAAAAAGCAACCGCTGAATAAATATTTGGGTTTTTATGATCATTTGGAAAAAACGCTAATAGCCATAAATCTATAGATCCTAAGCAACCCAAAATGTTTATGAAAAGGTTAAAGCGTCTCTTCAACCGCGCTGAGATTGATGAAACTGAGTTGAATATTTTACGAATATTTTACGAGGCATCTTTTACGAGGCATCTTGGGTGCTATTTATAAACGAGACGATTACTGTTAAAATCTTATTCCTATTTTTAGTTAAGGAAATATCAGTGAATGATACTAATAGAGAAAATGAACCATTAATCCCAGCTTCTATTCAACTGCCCGAATTCACTTTTAAAGCCATTATATTATCTATTCTTCTTGCTGTTATTTTATCGGCAGCCAACGCTTATCTTGCTTTAAAAATTGGGACCACCATTTCTGCTTCCATACCCGCATCAGTATTTGCATTAGGAATTTTACGGCTGTTTAAAAAACATAATGTTTTAGAAAGCAATTTAATTCAAACGGCAGCTTCTGCGGGGGAAGGCGTTGCAGCTGCTATAGCCTTCGTTTTACCGGCTATGATTTTTCTCCATATTTGGAAAGGTTTTTCTTATTGGGAGACGGCTATTATTACTTTACTAGGGGGACTTTTAGGGGTTTTATTTGCGGTTCCTTTGCGCCGAATCATGCTTAATCTCCCTGCCTTACATTTTCCTGAAGGAACGGCTATCGGAAATGTTCTCAGAGTAAGTGCACAAGGAAAAGCCGGACTGAAATTATTGACTCAGGGCGGCTTAGTCGGTGGGCTAGTAGCTTTTGCACAAATTGGTTTAAAAGTGGTCGCTGATAGTTTGCAAATGTGGACATTTGTGGGGAGAACCATTTTTGGTTTTTCGGTAGGTTTTACTCCTGCTACCTTAGCGGCAGGGTTTATTGTGGGTTTTGAAGTAGCCGTGAGTTTGTTTACCGGAGCTTTTGTAGGTTGGTTAATCCTATTGCCTTTTATCGGACTTTATTATGGATTACCTGACAATGTAACCTCAGCTTATGATGCAGCTACGCAGTTGTGGGATGCGCATTTGCGTTTTGTCGGCGTAGGAACAATGCTTATCGGCGGAATATGGACATTATTTCGATTATTGAAGCCTATTGGAAAAGGAATACACCTTTCTTTTATTGGTTTTCGAGAAGGTTTAGAAGGGAGTTTTGGCAAGCGCCGTTTACGAACTGAAATGGATATGCCACCGATGTGGATTGTTGTTGGTGTTTTAGTCATTGTCGCTTCATTATTTTTTTATACTTTCTATTATTTACATCGAGCACATATTGTAGCAACTGTCAATTATTTATGGGTTGTAGCTTTTATTTCGGTTATTTATGTAATAATTATTGGCTTTCTTTTAGCAACTATATCGAGTTATTTTTGTGGATTAGTAGGATCAAGCAATAATCCTTTATCAGGTCTTTTGATTACTGCTATTTTGTTGCTTTCATTTTTATTCTTACTAATATTTCGTGTTCGCGAATCGGAGCAGGCACATTATATTGCATCCGCGGTTATTGTAATTGCTACTATTCTTGCGGGTATTGGTTCGATTGCAGGAGAAAATATCCAAGACCTTAAGGCGGGTAAAATGGTAGGAGCCACGCCCTGGCGGCAACAATTAATGATGGCAATCGGTGTCGGTGTTTCAGCTTTTTTTATCGGTCCCGTGCTTCAACTTCTATTCGATGCTTATGGCATGGGTGGTGTTTACCCACGTCCGGGAATGGATCTTTCCCAGATGTTGTCAGCACCTCAGGCGGGCTTAATGGCGGCTGTTTCTCATGGGGTATTAACCCGTCATCTTAATTGGGGAATGATCATTGTTGGTGGGGTAGTGGCTGTCATTATTATCACAATCGATGAATTTCTAAAGCGCCGTAACTCTAGGTTGCCTGCTTTGGCAGTTGGTTTAGGTATTTATTTACCTCCCGAGGTGATTACCCCTGTAGTCATCGGTGGATTGGTAAGTTTTTTAGTTAAAAAGCGATGGCAGATAAAAAAACGTTCAGAGAAAGAGGACGGAATGGTTGGCCATCAAAACGGAGTATTAATGGCTTGCGGAATGGTGGCAGGGAGCGCCTTAATGGGAGTAATTTTAGCGATTCCG
This sequence comes from Coxiella-like endosymbiont, assembly GCF_030643785.1. Lineage (NCBI taxonomy): Bacteria > Pseudomonadati > Pseudomonadota > Gammaproteobacteria > Legionellales > Coxiellaceae > Coxiella-like endosymbiont. The sequence continues at coordinate 899,219 of NZ_CP094378.1, forward strand.
TTTGTTATAATGGGAAGTGCTAATGCATTAGCGTTAGTAGAACGAGGATTTGCTCCAATAGCGAGCGTGTTGGGAATCCTTGTATTCTTAGCATTGTGTACGTGGTTTTATCGTATTGGCACTAGGCAGAAATGATGGCATTACCTATTTATTTGGATTATATGGCAACTACGCTTGTCGATCCTATTGTAGCGCAGGAAATGATAGCCTGTTTAACTAAAGAAGGAATTTTTGGAAATCCCACTTCCGAAAGTCATATTTATGGATGGAGGGCGCGAGAATTAATCAATAAAGCACGTGAGTCTGTTGCGAAGTTAGTAAATGCCGATCCTCAAGAAATTGTTTGGACTTCCGGCGCAACGGAATCAGATAATTTGGCTCTCAAAGGAGCGGCCTCTTTTTACCATCGTAAAGGTAAGCATATCATTACTACAAGCACGGAGCATAAGGCTGTACTGGACACATGTGCTTATCTCTCTTCCCAAGGTTTTAAAGTCACTTATTTAAATCCTCAAGGTGATGGCTTATTAAATTTGGCCGAATTTGAAGCCACTATTCGTTCGGATACAATTTTAGCGTCCTTTATGCATGTTAATAATGAAACTGGTGTTATTCAAGATATTGCTTCTATTGGTGAAGTTACGCGCCGACACGGTGTCCTTTTTCATGTAGATGCTGCACAGAGTGCAGGTAAAGTTCCTATTGATTTAAATTATATGCAAGTTGATTTAATGTCTTTTTCGGGCCATAAACTTTACGGGCCAAAAGGTATTGGAGCTTTATATGTGCGTGGCACTCCTCGTGTCCGCTTAGAACCTTTAATTCATGGGGGCGGCCATGAAAAAGGTTTACGTTCTGGGACGTTGGCCACGCATCAGGTTGTGGGTATGGGTAAAGCTTTTGTCTTAGCTCAAGAACGCATGATAGATGATGTAAAAAATATTACCCAACTGCGTGATCGGTTATGGTTAGGGCTATCCCAGTTGGGTGGTGTTCACCTGAATGCTGAAACAGCTCCACGAATTCCCGGATGTCTGAATGTTCGATTTGATGGAGTGGAAGGTGAATCGTTAATGGTAAGATTACAAAAAGTAGCAATTTCGAGTGGCTCAGCGTGCAATTCCGCAAATCCTAATCCCTCTCACGTATTATTGGCAATGGGATTAAACCGAGAAGAAGCTTATAATTCTATTCGCATTAGCTTGGGACGATTTACTACTAAAGAGGAAGTCGATGCAGCGATTGTCCATATTGCGGAGCAAGTGAATCGCTTGCGCGAAATGTCTCCTCTTTGGGAGAACGTTAAGAAAAAGTTAATCGATTAGATCAAGTCATGCGTTATTCTAATGAAGTTTTAGATTATTTTTTGGATACGCAACATGCAGGAATATTGCAAGAGGCAGATCATCCTCCAGTAAAGCAGGGAGAAATAGGGACTCGCGAGCAAGGTTACTTATTTAAGCTTTATGTCCGTTATGATCACACTAAAATAAAAGAAGCCAAATTTCAGGCTTATGGATCTGTTTCCGCCATTGCGGCTTGTGAATATGTCTGTGGCTGGTTTGAAAACAAAACTTTTGAAGAAGCCAAACAATTAACTGCAATTCAAATACAAAACGCTCTGAATTTATCAGCATTCGAAACTCATTCTGCATTGCTAATTGAGCGGTTATGTAAAAAAACTCTGGAAGAAAATCAATGATTAAGATAAAAGAGGAAGCTTTTATTGGACTCATGTGCTTATTCAGTGCCTGGGTGTGCCCATAATTTTTATGGGGGATGGCGGCACGGGGGTTGGGGTAGGTAGGATTGCTCATGCAAAAATCATTTGGGCAGATGGGACTGGCGCAAGCACATTAGCTTAATGGCTCTAAGCAACGTTTCTAGATGATTAAAAGGACGTCAGTAAATAATTTCTATGTTAATTTCTATGCTAGGTACCAAAGCAAGCCGCATAGTCGTGCTTAGGAGAAACTCGATAGTGAAATAAAAAGAGAAATTACTAAAATCAGCATCCATAATTCATCATCCATAATGATCGTAACATATTTTTTCTCTTTATTTTTTTTCAAAACACTCCAGAGTTTGTAAGCGCTGTTCTAAATATTCGATTCTCTCTAAGAGGTCCAATGCAATACCAATTCCAGGCATATTAACTTCGAGATCGCAATAAAAACTTGCTGCGATCTTTGCGCGTTTTAGGCAAGCATTATCAAATCGCCAGGAATTGGGAGCACTACCTTCAGGTTCGATTAATTGATGTTCAACCATTTTGATAACTACTTGCGTCTGTAAATGCACTGCTTGGCTTAATTCTTCCAGATTAAGCGATGCAGATTGTTCCACGATAATACCTTGTAAAATTTGTTTTGTCATGATTGCCTCAATAATTCTTTACGTGGATTAAAATGCATGAGTTCCGACATTTTTTGGTATAACTGTTTTTGCTGATCCGTCTTAGGCTCTGGGATATAAATATTTAGAAGCACATATTGGTCTCCGGGTGGCTTCCCAGGGAGCCCTCGTCCTTTTAAACGAAGTTTTTGCCCTGTTTGAGAGCCTACAGGCAAAGTGAGGTCAACAGGACCGCCCAAGGTAGGAACCGTAATTTTAGAACCAAGTGCTGCCTCCCAGGGCATTACGGGTAAATTTAAATAGATATTTTTGCCTTCCATCGTGTAGAGTTGATGGGGCTGTAAATGGATTTCCAAATACAAATTGCCGTTGGGTGCACCCCTATTCCGGGCAAACCTTGCCCTTGTAATCTAATTTGTTGGCCCTGTGTAACCCCTGCGGGAATTTTTACTCGTAGGATTCGCGTTGTGTAATTTATTTGGCCGGTTTTTGGATTAAGCGTTGGCTCTTGAAAAGTGAGTGTTCGGGTTGTGCCCCGAAAAGCTTCTTCCAAATTAATAGTTACACGACTATGTTGATCTTGGCCTCGCCGACTAAACTTCGCTCGAGTCCATCTTCTGCCTTCGCCCAATACTCCAAAAAGGGTTTCAAAAAAATTACTGAAATTGCCCTGACGAAATTCTTGATAAGAAGCTTCACTGCGAGGATGAAATTCCCAACTATGAGGAGGGGTAAAGTCTTGTCCTTGTTTCCACTCCGCACCCATGGCATCGTAAGCCTTTCGTTTTTCAGGATCTTTGAGAACTTCGTAAGCTTCTTTTGCTTGCTTGAATTTCTCTTCTGCATTTGGTTCCTTATTGACATCGGGATGATATTTTCGGGCTAATTGCCGATATCGCTTTTTAATTTCATTGGCCGTTGCATTACGTGAAATGCCTAAAATTTTATAATAATCTTGGTATTCCATAAATCTTATATTAACGCTTATATTGCAGGTTTTGCAATGCATGCAATTCGAGGCGTTGATTTGTAAACGGGGGAACTGTGCTTGTTTTCGATAATTTCGTAAACCTGGGCGGGCAATAACGTTGTTTAGGAGCTGCATATTTAGCAATCGTTATCTTATAGCAATCATTATCTTAGTTTCGATTTGAGGATTTTTAACGATTAAATGACAAGGTTCATCTTCGTGGTGGCGAGTAGTTGTTGTTAAATACACCTGAGTTAATTTGTCGAAGGTTAATTTTCCATCTGGTTTAGGATAAAGGATTTTATGGAATTCTTTGATGGGTTTTAATGCTTTTGGTGATCGGGTTGATAACGAAATGTCCAAGTGGAGGGGGCCACACCACCCCCGCTTTGCCGCGTAAAATAAACTGATCTAGGGCAAAATAATAAGGCCTAGCCATAATCCTCTGTTAAAAGAGGGCCTTTAAAATTCCTGATTTCATGGTGGTGTGAGTACTTTTTCCCTAAATTTAAAAATGCAGCTGCTCAACTAGCATTCCTCCCAGAAAAATAATTTTTGGAATGGATTTGTAATCCTCCTTCATTTAAGTTGCGAGCTCCATAACCATAAACCCACGCATTCGCTATTTTCTAATAACGCGGGGTTTCAGATAAAGGGACGTGTTTTAAGTCGTTGTAATTCTTTAAAAAGGATCTAAGTAAGGTTTTGATAATCAAATCCCACAGTAAGACCCAGAGCAAGTAGGTTATTTTCATAATGATAAATAAAAGATCCTCCATAAGTGTTACAATCTAGAGGTCAACCCACTGTGTGGATGATAGCACCTTTTTTATGTTTCTCAGGAGAAATCTTCCATAATTCTTTAATTCCAATCCCATAACTTTGAGAATCAGAGTTAAGACATACATTAAAATGTCGGATTAATTCTTCCGTCAATGATCCTCGTCACCCTTTGGCAAGTAAAGTTTGTTTTGCGTATAAATTAAGCCAAGGTTGATAGTGTTCTGCAGATTGCCCAACTTTGTTTAATCCCTTATACCCCTCTGTTTGAACACCCACCATGGCATCTTCTTTATTGAAAAGTGGTCGACTACTGGCGATGAAGCCTAGAAAAATATTAACGCCTAAATTCTCTGCTTGCTCACTTAACCATTTACAAAAATTTTCCAAGCTTATGATATAATTATTTTTATTTTATAATTATTTTTATTTTTCATAATTTTTAGTTTGGGAAGTGACTAGGCTTTTTTTCTATTAAAAAATAGAAAGCATTGTGAGTAATTGGAACCCGAAGTGACGTCTCTTGTTCTTTCCAATAGGGAAATAACTCATTTAAAGCGCGAGGTTCTAGTTTTAATACAGCGCCCGATAGAATGTGGGCTCCGAGACAGTTGCGTATTTTTCTAAAATCGTGGTCGAAAGTGAAGAGTTTTTCGATTGAGTAAGACGAATTGCAACGCTTAACCCAGCGGGACTTGCGCCCTGCACCCACGATTGATACATCGAAATTGATTTGCGGTGAAAATTTTCTTTCATAGATGTTACAGAATATGGCATTTGTGGGGCTAAGAAAAGCAGTGTACTATCTACGCAATTATTATTTTTAGCAAACAGACCTGATTTCACTCTAGATTAGGTTCAGATTCGGTTATTGAAAGGAAGATCATAAGATGCATACTCAAACGATCGATTATCGAGATGAACACACCCTATTACAAGCTTATGTGGCTTATGAAGATTCAACGAAGCAAAAACGACATATTGTTCTTAGTTGCTCATGCTTGGGCGCGGGTCGAGATGATTTTGTTGAAGAAAAAGCACGTTATTTAGCTGAATTAGGTTATGTCGGTTTTGCAATGGATGTTTATTGATAAGGGTGTATTAGGTGATGGGCTAGAAACCAATCGAAAATAATGCAGCCTTTTATGGAAGATCACAAGATGTTGCTTCGTCAACTAGTGATGGGGTTAGAGACGGATAAGCAAGTTGACGTAAGTAGATAAAACAAAAATTACTGCCATGGGATATTGTTTTGGAGAGCTTTTTTGTGTACTGGATTTAGCACGAAACACGGACATGATAACCCTATGACCCCACAGATGCTGTCTCAAATTTGAAAGAGAAATGACGGAAGCGAAGGTGGGGGGCTAACAATTGCACATTTTTGGTGGAACTATGCATGCATTTACTAGTCCCGAGGTTAATGATTTTAAGATGGGTACCGTTTACAATCCGCAAGTGAAATAAGCGTTCCTGGCTTTGAGGTTATTCAATTTTTTGAGGAGATTTTTGAGTGGAGGTTTTGGTTACCGTTATTTGGTTACCGTTAAACGAGTCATCGACTCGGCTGTAAAAATCCGAGTAAAGGCTGATGGCTCTGGAATTGAAACCAATCAAGTAAAAATGGTCATGAATCCGTTTGATGAAATTGCTGTAGAAGAAGCTATTCGTTTAAAAGATAAAAGATTAGTACAGGAAGTTATTATAATTTCTATTCACTCAGCGAGCTGCCAAGAAACCTTGCACAGCGCATTTGCTATGGGGGGCGGATCCGGGGCATTTTAATAACTACGGGTCAACCTCTAGAACCGATCCAAGTAGCGCACTTGCTTAAATCTGTCGTAGCAAGAGAAAATCCCTCCTCACTCGTTATTTTGGGTAAGCAAGTGATTGATGATGATTGCAACCAAACTGGTCAAATGTTAGCCGGCCTTATTAGATTGGCATCAGGGGATGTTTGTTTCAAAATGTGTAATTGAAGAGGGGCGTCGGATGCAAGTTGCTCGATAAGTGGATGGAGGACTCTAATATTTCGCTTCGGCTGGGCGTTAATTACCACTAATTTGGACTTAAACACGCCTCAATATACGACATTACTTGATATTATGAAAGTAAGAAATAAACCTTTAAAAATATTAACTCCCTAAGAACTTAACGTGACTCTATCTCCCCATTTAAAAATTTTAAAAGTTGAGCATCCCGCTGAGAAAAGCGACGGAATTAAAGTAAATACTATCAATAAATTATTAAATATTCTAAAAAAGATTCTAAAAAAGATTCTAAAAAAGAAGCACAGGTTTTGCCATGAGTATTCTTATTTTAGTTGAGCATGATAATGTTAAGGTGCGCTTTATCCACTCGGTCTGTTGTGACTGTAGTACATGGATTAAAGGCTACCCATTTCGATTTTGGTGGCAGGTTATAGCTGCCAAGCCGTTGCGCAAGAGCTTACTTGAATAAAAGGGGTAGATAATATTTTGTTAGCGGATCATAAGTGTTACCAGCATTTTTTAGCGGAAAGCATTGCTCCCTTATTGGCACATTATGCTAATAAATTTAATTATTTCCTTGTCTTTGCACCACCAGCTACAACCTTTGGAAAAAATATCTTGCCTCGGTTAGCAGGAAAGCTGAATGTCGAGCAAATTAGTGATGTTATAGCTATCCTCGATAGAAAAACTTATCAACGGCCTATTTATGCCGGGAATGCAATTGCTACTCTTTCTTCTCAGGATTCTATTCAAGTGCTTACTGTAAGAGCTACGGCGTTTCCCCCACCTATGGAGCTGGGTGAAAAATCAGCGCCGATTGAGCAAGTTGGATTTGCGTTAAAAAACGATCTCTCTATTTTTATTAATGAAGAAGACTATGCAAAAGATCGACCAGAGTTAACTTTGGCAAAAATTCTAATTTCTGGGGAACGCGGTTTAAAACATAAAGAAAATTTTGAACGTTTAGTAAAAATTGCAGATCGATTAGGAGCCGCAGTGGGGGCTTCTTGGACTGCGGTTGATGCAGAGTCTTGTGCACACCTAATGATTTTCAAGTCGGTCAAACGGGACAAGTCGTGGTGGTGGTCGCCCATGCTTTATTTGGCTGTAGGTATCTCGGGGAGTCATTCAGCATTTGGTGAGTATGAGAGGAACAGCAAAATTATTGTGGCCATTAATAAAAAGACCCCGACACGCCCATATTTCAAGTTGCAGATTACGGCTTAGTCGCAGATTTGAACGAAAAGTTTTATCGCAATGGAAAACAGGCTCTTTCTGAAATTGGTTATTAATCGGAGATAAATTGATGTTAATAGGCGTTCCAAGAGAAGTAAAAACCGAAGAATACCGTGTGGGATTAACTCCTTATAGTGTTCGTGAACTTATAAATCGAAGTCATAAAGTTATTGTTGAACACAATGCAGCCAGTGCTATCAATTTTACTGATGAAGCCTACATGGCAGCGGGAGCTACTATTGTCGATACGGCTGAATCTCTTTATCAACAAGCAGAAATGCTCGTTAAAGTAAAAGAACCACAACCGAGTGAATATAGTTTGTTACAAGAAGGGCAAATTTTATTTACTTACTTACACTTAGCTCCTGATCCTAAACAAGCAGATGCATTGGTGAAATCGGGTTGTATTGCTATTGCTTATGAGACAGTTACTTCCAGTAAAGGAGGATTGCCGCTCTTATCACCTATGAGCCAAGTGGCAGGGCGTCTAGCTATTCAGGCCGGTGCTCATTGTTTGGAAAAACCGGCTGGCGGGAGTGGAATTTTGTTGGGTGGTGTTCCGGGCGTTTATCCCGGAAAAGTGACAATTATTGGCGGTGGGGTAGTGGGTTCAAACGCGGTCCGTATGGCGATGGGTAAAAAAGCGCAAGTAACCGTGCTTGATAAATCATTACGTTGTTTAGAAGAGTTAGACTTCCAATTTGGAGGTCGTTTAAATACTGCTTATGCAACCGGGGGCAGCATAGAGCAACACGTAATAGATGCTGATCTTGTGGTGGGGGCTATTTTAGTGCCCGGTCAGTCGGCGCCTAAATTAGTCTCACGCGAGATTCTAAAGCAAATGCGCCCAGGGTCGGTTATAGTTGACGTAGCTATTGACCAAGGGGGTTGTTTTGAAACAAGCCGGCCTACGACTCATAAAGAACCCATTTACGTTGTCGATGATATTGTTCATTATTGTGTGACCAACATGCCTGGTGCTGTGCCGCGTACTTCCACATTAGCCTTGAATAATGCCACTTTACCTTTTGTCATGGCATTGGCTGATAAGGGTTATCGCAAAGCGGTTTTAGAGGATCCTCATCTTTTAAATGGACTAAATGTTTATTATGGCCATTTAACACACGAAGGAGTCGCTCATGATTTGAAAAAAGATTTCACCCCACCTTTAACTCTTTTAAATTAAAGATTTTCATCGTGTTCAATAGTATAGCCCGATGGAGATGATTTCTTTTTCTTTTGTCGCCTCCATTGGGTTATTTTTAATTGAATAAAAGCAATGATGAAAAGTATGATTAAGCCAATAAGAGCACCAATAATTAAAAGATAAAAAAAGAAAGATTCCTAAAATAAATAAAATGACAAAAACAATCATACCAACGATAGGCACGATGTTTTCCCATAATTGGCGTAGAATGTTTGGCATTATTATCTCCTGCTTCTTTAGATATATTATAGGCTTTTTTAGATATATTATATAGGTTTTTTACGAGATGCTTTGATAGTAAGTTGATGATTGAGTATTGAAAGTTTAAATTTTGGGTAGTGTATAAGAGAGCATTTATATGAAAGAAGCAAAAACAGAATCATCCTTGGTGAAAATGATACGTTTGGAATAATTTGAGAATGTCATAGTATCACCCTTCACACCACTCCATAGCATACAAGGAATACCTTGCCATCATATAAATTCTTACACCTTTTGGTTAAATTAATTGCTCCAAAACATCAGTTACTTCCTCAATGGCTTCTTTTTGAATTTGAGGTTTTGCCATTACTCAATCTACGATACGCTTGAATGATACACTTGAATTTAGATGAGCCTAATAGTTTACTCTCATACATAACACTGCACCATAAATCTCCTTCGATCGGAAAAAGATGCTGGGCACATAAACTGCGAACTTTTACTTAGTCCAATCATATAGATATCATTTTTAGGATTGATATTGGGAAAACGATAGGCTTTGGGTTGTTATTTATAGCGTCCATACAGTATTTCGAGGTTGTAACCGTTTTTGGTGTCAATAAGCAAAATTTTAAGCATAATCGAAAACAATTTTTTTAAGTGACGCTTCCGCTATTTCTAAATATTCCTCATCTACGTGATCAGAGATATTTTTATTTGCTCGGTCAAAATTATTTTTTTCTTGTAAAAAGTTTAATTGCTCTTCAATTTTATATAAATTAATGATTTTTTATAACGACAATCAAAAAAATTTTCTTTCTTCTTCAGAAATACTTTTTTCGTAAATATCAACTCAGAAATTGGGCGTTTCATAAAGTCGGATATAAAAGATTTTAAGATGAGGGAAATCACTAAACGAAATCTGCATAGCTAGAAAGATTTCCTGGGAAATGCAATAACCAATGAGTCTGGGCCGTAAACTAAAATTTAGTTCGATTTTAACCCAATTTCCGTGAATAGAATAGTATTTAAAATGCTCGTCCATTTCTCGATGGCCGAGATCGATCTCAATTAAACGAGTGATGTATCGTTTTGTTTCTCCATAAGGTATACCGTATCAAAACTATAAGTATATTTCAATAAATACTTCCGAATGAATATCCCCGTTGGGGGTTAAGAGAGAATGGGGGTCCCGAAAATCGGAAGGTTTTTCTAACTTAAAATAGATATAAGCGAGTTAATTAAATGAGAATATCTTTACAGGTATGGATATAGAAAAAATGTCTTTGATGATATCCCTAAAATATCCCAGAAATTTAGAAGATTTTTTATCTACCCTTAAGGAATTTACAAGAGAAATCGCTGCTGAAGTTTTTTCGGATTTAGAAAAAAATAATTAAAGAAGAACTCGTGTTTAATGATTAACAATTATAAAAATTATTTATCAAGGAAGATAGATCACTTAGTTATGGGGATTCTTTATATATTGCTTGTCAAAAAGAACACAGATAGCTAGATATATTCCTTCATTGATCATGAAGGAATTAAGAGAATGCTTGACTTATCTTCAATGTTACCTGAAGTGAAAAATAAGCGTTGATCAAGTGGTTGAAGCTATGGAATTAATTAGAAATGGAGGGGATAATCCAGAATTTAATGAACAGGTTGATGATGAAGAAATTACAGAAGAATTTGAAGTTGTTAAATTTGTGGAAAATGTTCCTGTTGAAATTGGGTCAAAAGAAGAATGTATCTCTGGAAGTTATTATTAATGCTGTTCAGGATACTTTGAGCGAAGAATATCTGAATATAATATATATATAGACTCATACTTCTATAATTTGTAAATAATTATAGAGATGCTATGAGAGGAGTTAGTAACTCCGATAGTAGGGAAATTTTGACTTGGTTTTATCAAGAGGTGCTTCCAGAAATAAAGAGTATAAAAGAAAGATCATCTATTCTTCCATAGGAAGAATGGTTCTTTTCCACAAGTCTTCCTTTCTTCCTTGTGAGGAATGGGTACTCTCGAAATCTTCTATAGAAGATTTAATGCGAGATTGTAAAAAAAGACGGTTAGAAGCTGTAAAATCTTATCATGCTGATATGATTACTGATAATCGGATTGATTCAAATGAATTAGCGAATTATAAAAAACTATTTAAAAAATCACGTAAACACAATCATATCACTATTGTTGAATGGCTTCAGGAGATAATCCCCTAAGAGGTATTCGATCAGTGGGTTGAAAATCCAAAACCTTTTTATAAAGCGATTGAAAATAATGCGCGAAAAACTATAGCTTGGTACAGAGCTATTAAACCCAAAAAATTTTAAGATATTAATTTCTGTAATATGGCATTTTTTACAGCATGTAAATGTAATTAGCGCCACTTTGAACTTGCCAAGAAAATCTTTCAATATATCTCGGAGAACTATAAACAAGTATTGTTAGTTTTTAATCAATACAACGAAAATTGTTAATCACCATAGAAATTAATCAATTTGGTAAGAATCGTCAGGTTTCTACTGATCTTGATGTAGCGAGGAAAAATAACCACGAGTGTTTGGAAAATTGGCTGAATTAAAAGATGCAAGAGTTAGGACTCCTGGAGGCTAAGGGCAGTGTAGTTTCTCAAACAGAGAATTGTAATCGGCTTTTTAATTCTACCAGTGGGCCTTCTGAGTATCCCACCGAATCTGATTTCGCGGAAACTTTTTCTTCTAGTCCTGAGTGTACTCTACTCTGTACACGACAAAATAAAAAGCTCATTTTCGTCCTTTAAGGGGAGAGTGTTAATACTACTTTAAGCTTCCTAGGGTACATTTAATAAGAGATTAAAAAAAGGGGGGGAATGAGGAAGATTATTAGCATAACCGTAGCATAACCTTTTATTGCTGTTGAGAATTGCTAGTGCAGTGTTACCGATGTCCTGCGTATTCTTATATGGTTTTCGAGTCACAAGCAAATTTTAAACCAAATGCTCTCCAATGCTGTTCCCTATCAATACTGTTCCCTATATTTACTATGTATATGAGCAAACTTAACAAAGGCATAATATGCCTGCCGAATTTGCACTGTTGCCGATGCTCGAAAGGGGTTATGATCCATTTTGCTTATTCAGCAGTGGGAGCTCTACAGATTTATCGCAGATGATGCCGGGTACGGCATCCAGTTTATAGCTCGAGATCAATTGGTGGTATGACGCCAGGAGAGGCACTGTAGTAGCTACTCTCAGGCTGCTTTAAATTATTTATCTCTATTTACAGAGTACTTTTCATGATTGGATGGCCACTATGGCCGCCTTATGATGCAGGAGTTGACGTGCACCAAGTAGCTCTCAACAATACAACGCACGTATGGGCTGTAGCACCAATTTCTGGGACTTGCCCCACCACTCTCCCTAATGAGACTCTTGGGAGTATGTACCAAAATTATTAGCTCTGGCGTTTTATTAGCTCTGGCGTTTATTAGGCGTTTATTATTAGAAATGCAGCCCTCAGCCCTATACCCCCCGATTGCCCTTATTTTTCCTCTTTTAATACGAATTCTCAAATTGATCGCGGTGTAGCTGCGCGGTTAGCTGGAGTTTCACCAAAGGTAATTCATTAATTAAATCCTGAGATACTCCGTTGGACCACAAACCCAGCCGGCGTTTATACCTTGTTGATTCCTTAATGATAAATGAAATCTTTATTAAGAATAATTTAGAGGCTTTAGTTGGGAAAGAGCAGGTAACTTGGTAGTATCATGAGGTACGAATATACGAATAGGAGAAATTTTACAAAGCATTGCTCATATTTACCACTAAACATAACTCCTAAATTCTTGGATTTCTTTAGACTGCGTGATAAAGTGTGGATCGTTAAAGTTTGAAAAGCGGAGAAATAGCATTGGATTTAGATGCTACCAAGCGCAGTATCGTTGCTGTAGTGATTGCTTTAATTGTAGTAATTGCTGTTTATTTATCGGTTCCACCACTTAAGCTTGCCCCTCAAGGTATTTTTTTGCCAACGGCTCCGCTAGCCGTGCCTACTTCTCTGGACCAAGTGAATTTTTATAATCCCGTAACAGTCCTGTATGCATATAAACAGCTCGGTTATATGAATGTTGAATATTCTTCGAAAGAAGCTACTCCGGAGGGAGAGGCGCAAATTCAACAATATGTCAAAAAAATGGCGGCACAAGGTGGGGCTAATGGAATTATCGTGACTCTGTTTGGCCATACTATCCCTGGGGCCGTAAAAGGAGAGTTATCCTCCTATATTTTCCGAGGCATTGCTATTTATGCTGTCCCTAACATTTAATAAGAGAACTTAATTAAAATGGTTTTTGATTTTCTTAATATTTTATCGTTATTGACTATTTTTTCTGGGATAATTTGCTTAGTTGATATTATATGGCGTCGCGTAAAAAAAATACCTATCGAGAAAAATGGTAAACATCCACTGATTATCGATTATGCACGTTCTTTTTTCCCTATTTTATTAATTGTATTAATTATTCGCTCATTATTATTCCAACCTTACCGAGTTCCGACGGGATCTTTAGAGCCCACGATTATGCCGGGGGATTTAATTTTAGTTAATCAATATAATTATGGATTATATTTTCCCTTATGGAATAAAAAATTTGTTACTATCGGCGAGCCTAAGAGAGGACAAATCGCTTTGCTCCGATGGATGGTTAATCCAGCTGTTACTTTTGTCAAACGTGTTATTGGACTTCCCGGCGATCATATTAGTTATCAAAACAAAGTTCTCTCTATTAACGGCAAAAAGATTTCTCAGAGATTTATCAAGGATACACTTGAAATTGGTGATGATGGTAAAACCTGGAAAGCTAAAGAGTATGAAGAAAATCTAGATGGGATTAAGCATTTAATTCTCTGTCGCCCCGATCGCTTCGCTCAAAATTTTAAAGACCTTTTAGTACCTAAAGGTAAATATTTCGTAATGGGCGATAATCGAGATGACAGCGATGATAGCCGGTCATGGGGATTTGTCTCAGCCAATGCCTTTATTGGACGTACTTTATTTGTGTGGATGAGTTGGGATTCTCACAACCGCCGTGTCCGTTGGCACCGTATCGGTAATCGATTATAGAAATTTTAAAGTCCCACCATTTTTTGAGAATTAATAGCTTTCTCAAACTCTTCGGCCGTCAAATATTTTAATTTCAACGCGGCTTCTTTAAGTGTGAGTCCCTCTTTATAAGCTTTCTTGGCGATTTCAGATGCTTTATCGTAACCAATAATTTGGTTTAAGGCAGTCACGAGCATTAAAGAATTTCTAAGATAGGCATCAATTTTTTCTTTATGCGGTTCAATACCAATGGCGCAATGATCATTGAAAGAGCGGCAACTATCTGTCAATAAATAGATGGATTGAATTAAATTGTATGCCATTACTGGTTTGAAAACATTTAATTCAAAATTACCCTGAGATCCTGCAATCGTAATTGTCGCGTCGTTTCCCATTACTTGTACGCATACCATTGTTAGAGCTTCAGATTGGGTTGGATTTACTTTTCCTGGCATGCTCGAGGAGCCTGGTTCATTTTCCGGAATAAAAATTTCTCCAATTCCACAACGAGGTCCCGAGGCTAACCACCTAATATCATTAGCAATTTTCATTAATGAGCAAGCGAGTGTTTTTAAAACCCCGCTCACCAACACAATTTCATCGTGTGCTGCTAATGCTCCAAATTTATTGGGAGCAGAGTAAAAAGATAATTTTGTCAATTTTGCAATATGTTCCGTTACTTTTTCAGCAAATTGGGGTGGCGCATTTAGCCCTGTACCAACGGCAGTTCCCCCTAATGCTAATCGATAAAGAACAAGTAAAACATTAGTAATTGCTTCTAAACTATGATCCAATTGCGCCACATAACCTGAAAATTCTTGGCCTAAAGTAAGAGGGACAGCATCTTGTAAATGAGTTCGCCCTACTTTAATAATATGAGCGAAAGCATTGGATTTTTCTTGCAAGGTATTCCGTAAGGTTTTTACAGCTGGTATAAGTTGATGAGCGATCATTTCAGCACAAGCAATATGCATGACGGTTGGAAAGGTATCATTTGATGATTGGGATTTATTAACATCATCATTGGGATGAATAGGATTTTTGCTTCCGAGTTTTCCACCTGCTAATTCAATAGCTCGGTTGCTAATAACCTCATTAATATTCATATTAGTTTGGGTGCCACTGCCGGTTTGCCATACTTTCAGTGGAAAATGGTCGTTTAATTTACCTTCGATAACTTCGTCAGCCGCTTGAATAATATAAGTTAAAATTTCTGAAGAGAGTTTACCCAATTCATTGTTAGTGAGGGCAGCCGCCTTTTTTAAAATTCCAAAAGCTCGAATAAGCTCAGGCGGCATAGTTTCTCGGCCGATGGCGAAATTAATTAATGAACGCTGGGATTGTGCTCCATAATACTTATCAGCGGGAACTTCAATTTCCCCCATACTATCCTTTTCAATTCGTGTGACCATAATTAATTACCTCAATTTTTATAATGGTGCCCCGGACAGGATTTGAACCTGCGACCTGTCTCTTAGGAGGAGACTGCGCTATCCAACTGTGCCACCGGGGCTTATTAAGAAACTAAGAAACTTTGATATATAATGATATCATAGGATTATTTTATTGGCAGGAAGCATCTTACAGGGGTGTATCTTAAAATGACAAAACGCAAGGGCCTGATTTGGTTTGTGTTATTGTTGTTTCTGTTTTAATCCTGATATTACTCTTAGTTTTACTTTTCCATGCCGCCCTGCGGGGGTTATCTTATTAAAAGAGTTACTGAAGAGAGGATATGTTCCTCCACTTGTTATACCGTCTCAGTGACGAAAGCAATCCGTGAAAATTGGCAGCTAGTATTAACGTCGGTAGGTAGTAGTTTAGCAGGAATAAACGGCGTCAATGTCAGCTCAGAAGTGATCGGAACAATTATAGGAATTAATTTTGAATCCGGTAAATTAGTTGAAAGAGGGAAATTCTTAATTTAGCTCGATAATTCTACGGATATCCAAAATTTAAAAAACAAGCACAACACTCAACTTAAATCGAATTGTTTATGGGCAAAGAGCAGCTTTATTTAAGGTAGTTGCAATTTCGCAAAGCGATTATGATCAAGCGTTGGAAAATTTACAGCGATCCGAAGCTCAAATTAACAATCTATATTAGTTGCTATCAGTCAAAAAAATGTTCGTGCTTCTTTTCCCAGAAAAATTGATATTTGACAGATTAATTTGGGCCCAATATGTTAATGTAGGAGAAAATCTAGTTAGCTTGCAATCACTGAATTCTTTATACGTGAATTTTTCTTTACTCTAACAATATTTGAAAGATTCGTTGTTGAATTAAAAAATTACGGCTATTAATGTGCTTGTCACTGAAGAAATCACTGAAGAAACTCGTAATATTAATCTTCAAGGGACGCTTCCCAATGAGAATTATTGTCTTTATCCCCGAGTATTTGTCGAAGTAACGGTTTACTTGCCAGAAGAAAAACAAGTAATTACTGTCCCGCAAACGGCCGTTAGTTATTCTTTATATGGTGATACAGTATTTTTTGTGGAATTGGGCACAGATGCAAAAGACAATTCTGTTTTGATTTCTCGGTAACGAGCAGCAGCGATTGGTGATATAGAAAATAATAAAGTAATTATAAAAAGGTATAAAGGCTGGCGAATAAGTAATGACTTCAGGTCAAAATAAACTGCAGGACGGTACCACCCCGTTAAAATTCATAATAGTGTGGTATTATAAACAAGCATCGAAATCTGCAACTTTGACAGGAAGCTAATAACCAGATTTACTAACATATTTATTGCGCGACCCATTCTCGCCGTTGTGGTGAGTGTGATTATTTTCATTTTTGGGTTGCATGCCATTACGAAAATGGAGGTACGCCAATACCCAAAAATGGATAATACACTCATTACAATCAGCACCTCTTATCTGGGGGAATCAGCTTCATTAGTAGAAGGTTTTATTACAACTCAAATTGAAAAATCAATTGCTGGCTCTAAAGGTATCAATTAGATGACCTCCACGAGCACTCAAGGTACCAGCAAAATTAATGTTTATTAAACTTAATTTTCACTCTAACGTTGCTTTTACTGATATTATGAGTGATGTTGCTCAAGTGCAAAATGATCTGCCTAAAGAATCTTAATTGCCCGTTATTCAAAAACTAACGGAAACGCAAACAGCATTAATGTATATTGGTTTTACAAGTGATCAAATGACTACGGTGCAAATTAATGATTATTTGACTCGAGTCGTTCAACCTAAAATTGAAACGGTTTTTTTGGTCTCCCAAGTGTGGATTTTAGTGGTGAACCTTTTTTGCTATGCGAATTTGGTTAGATACTCGACGCATGGCTGCTCTTAATGTGACTCCTGAAGATGTAGTTGATGCTTTGTTAGCTAATAATTTTCAATCAGTGGAGCGGAGAAACAAATAAAAAAATGATTTTATTACGCTTTACATTCAAGCAAAGACCGACGTTCAAAACATCCAGTCGTTTGGAACTTAGTAATCAAACAAGAAAAAAATACTCTAATTTGAATACATGACATCGGGCGCGCGTTAAAAAAATATTATCCGACCTTATACATTAGAGATTCAATTTTTGAAGTTTTAAAAACTATTCTAGAAACTATATATAATTGTTGTTATTTTTATTTTGCTAGATTCCATCCGGCCCATGACCATTCCTGTAGTTACTATTCTACTTTTTTAATCAGTGTTTGTTTTTTTTGTGTGGTTCTTAGGTTATTCAATTAATTTATTGACATTATTAGCGATGGTGTTAGCGATTGGCTTAGTTGTTGATGATACGATTATTGTTGTTAAAAATGTGTTTCAACATGTTGAAGAAAGGATGAATGGTTTTCATGCAGGCTATTAAAGGAGCCCGAGAAATTGTTTTACCTATCATTTCTATGACGTTAACACTGGCAGCAGTTTATGTTTCGATTGGATTTATGACAGGGTTAACAAGAGCTCTCTTTACTGAATTCGCATTTACTTTAACAAGAACTGTGATTGTATACGGAATTATTGCACTAACCTTGTCACCAAGGATGTGTTCTCGATTATTAATTCCCAATATTAAAAAGCAACCTTATGTTCAATGGGTTGATCGGACATTCGATCGCATGAAGCAATTTTGTTCTCGGTGATTATCAGCTGTTTTGGATCATCATCCATTAATTGTTGTTTTAGCTATTGCGGTTTTAGCGAGTTGTTTTCTTTTTTATACTAATACCACTTCAGAACTAGTAGCCCCTGAAGAAGAATCAAGGAGTTTTATTTATTCAAACCCCAATGCCCCCCAATACGCCAATATTGATGATATTGAGACTTATTCGGATGATTACGCTCAAATTTTAACTTCCTTCACTTAAGAATTATTTCGTAATTAATGGCTTTGGAACTATAAATACAATATTAGCTGGAATGATTATGAAGCCATGGGACTAACGAGTATAAACTCAGAAAGAAGCACAACAGTTTTTGCAACCCGCACTCAATAAGTGGATTTCGGGTGGGAAAGGTGATTGTATTCCGCACATCCCGACATGGCAGCAAAGAAGCAACTAACCATAAGGATTTTATCTATTTCTTTTCTCCTTTGATTCATCTCCTTTGATTTGTAATTATAATAAATAGTATAGATGAGTTATTATCTAACTCGCGAAAAGTCAATCAAAAGGGGGAGTCAGTGGTTAAACCCTATCGAAAAAAGGATCCCTACCATGAGCGGGAAGCGTCTTTATATAAGCATCCCGTTCCCAGCAGAGAACTTATTATCCAATATTTGAAAGAAATCAATCGCCCGGTTAGTTTCAAACATTTACTAACAGCTTTTGAGTTGAAAAAATCAGAAGAAAAAGAAGGATTGCATCGACGCTTAGTGGCAATGACTCGGGATGGTCAGCTTATCACAAATCGATGTGGTAGTTATGCTTTAGTTCAAGAAATGGAATTAATTCGAGGGCGTGTTCAAGCTCATCGAGATGGTTTTGGATTTTTAATTCCCGACAATGGCTCGGGAGATATTTTTTTGCCAGCCCGAGAAATTCGTATAGTATTTACGGATGACGTGGTTTTAGTTCGCCTTACCAATCGAGGAGAGCGAAGACGTGAGGGGGCCATTGTTGAGGTATTGGAGCGAAATACTCACCAAGTTGTAGGGCGCTATTTTGAAGAAAGTGGTATTGCTTTTGTTGATCCGGATAATAAGCTAATCACTCAGGAAATTTTAATTCCTTTCGGACAGCAGGGTAAAGCTCAACCTGGCCAATTCGTCGTTGCTGAAATAACAGCACAACCAAGCAAACGACGACAAGCATTAGGACGAATAATAGAAATTCTTGGTGATCACCTAACTCCGGGCATGGAGGTAGAACTTGCTATTCGTTCCTATGAACTTCCTTATCAATGGTCTGCGGAAGTACTCCGAGAAGCAAAACAGTTATCTGTTGAGGTACTGGAGCACGATAAAGCGGAACGAAATGATTTACGCCATCTGGCATTAGTAACCATCGACGGGGAAGACGCTAAGGATTTTGATGACGCTGTTTATTGTAAACCGACAAAAAACGGATTCGTGCTTTATGTAGCTATTGCTGATGTTGCACATTATGTAAAATTAGGCAGCACCTTAGATCAAGAAGCCGAAGTACGGGGTAATTCGGTATATTTTCCGGAAAAAGTTATACCTATGTTGCCAGAAGCGCTGTCAAATAATCTCTGTTCGCTTCGCCCCCACCAAGATCGATTAGCCGTCGTTTGCGAAATGCATATTTCCTCGGAAGGGCAAATAAAAACCTATCAGTTTTATCGGGCAGTTATTCATTCTCACGCTCGATTAACTTATAACCAAGTGGCAGCCATGTTGCGAGGTGAAAAAACCAAAAATTCAGAAATGATACCCCACATTAAAAATTTATATAGGTTGTATCAAAAATTATTAAAACAACGGGTAAAACGGGGAACCATTGAATTCAATACGACTGAGACTCGAATTGAATTTGATCAGAGAGGTAAAATTAAACGGATCGTTCCAGTGGTTCGTAATGAAGCGCATCGGATCATTGAAGAGTGCATGTTAATTACCAATGTGTCAGCTTCGCATTTCTTGCAGGAAGGAAATATCCCCACTTTATATCGAGTTCATGAAGGACCGGACGAACAAAAATTGCACGATCTTAAGCAATTTCTTCGGGCATTTGGACTTCGATTAACTGGAGGGGATAAGCCAACGTCTATGGATTATGCAAAATTATTACTTCGAATTGAAAAACGTCCTGATGCACACTTGATACAAACCGTTATGTTACGCTCCTTGCGTCAAGCTATTTACACTCCCGAGAACGTAGGTCATTTCAGTTTATCCTATGAAGGGTACTGTCATTTTACTTCTCCTATTCGACGTTATCCTGACTTAATTGTTCACCGGGGAGTTTGTCACCGGTTGCAAAAAAATCAGTGAAGAAGTTCCCTTATGATGAACTAAAGTTGACAGTTTTGGGTGAACATTGCTCCATGTCGGAGCGGCGAGCGGATCGAGCCACCCGAGATGCGGTAGATTGGCTGAAATGTGAGTATATGCTGAATAAAGTGGGTCAAGCGTTTGATGGCCGCATCTTGGATGTTACTGGATTCGGTGTATTTGTGGAATTAGACAAAATCTATGTTGAAGGTTTGGTTCATGTAACGGCATTGAAGAATGATTACTATCATTATGACCCCATCCATCATCTCTTGCGAGGAAAGCGTAGCGGCCGAACTTACCGTCTGGGTGATCCGCTTCGGGTCATTGTAGTTCGTGTAGACCTGGATGAGCGCAAAATCGACTTTGTGGTTGAAGAGGAAAATTAGTTATAGAATACGCATTACTGGGGTATGAATGGTCAAACTCTATCAGAATCACCAAATCCGTGAACTAGAGCAATTGGCAACCGAATCTGGCATCGATGCTTACGAGCTCATGGTTCGTGCCGGGGAGGCTGCTTTTAAAAGCCTGATCAAGCGTTGGCCCACCCTTAAAGAAATCACAGTTTGTTGCGGAAAGGGAAACAATGGTGGCGACGGATTGGTTATCGCCCGTTTGGCGCATCAGCAAGGTTTTAAGGTTACGGTTTATTCTCTAGTCAAACCTACCGACTATCGCGGTCCTGCTGCTCAAGCAGCCCAGGTTTGTGAAACACAAGGCATTTCGATTCAACCTTTTCCTTCTCCACTTTGTTTCGAAGGGGGGTGATCATAGATGCCCTTTTAGGAAGTGGTCTAAAAGGAGAAATCCAGTCACCCTATACTGAAATTATCACAGCGATTAATGAAGCCGCAGAACCTGTGCTAGCAGTTGATGTCCCCTCGGGTGTTAATGCCGATACGGGAGAAGTACAAGCAACGGCTGTAAAAGCCAATTTAACCATCACCTTTATAGGATTGAAACAAGGATTATATACCGTTCGAGCACCAGCTTATTGTGGTGAACTTGTATTAGCCTCATTGGGTCTTCCTGATCCTTTATTTGCGCAGGTAAAAACGCATACCCAATTATTGGATTGGTCCTACGTACAACCTTTGCTCCCTCTCCAACGAGAACGTGATGCTCATAAAGGTAATTATGGCCATGTATTAGTAGTTGGCGGCGATTATGGAATGGGGGAGCAGTCCGTATGGCGGCTGAAGCTGCTGCTCGGGTGGGAGCCGGATTAGTGACTGTTGCGACTCGTTCTGAGCATGTACCGATTGTAAGTGGATCGCGACCCGAATTAATGTGTTATCAAGTAGCTGAGGCGAATGACTTAGAGAGTCTCCTTGAATCAGCCACTGTAGTAGTAATTGGGCCAGGATTAGGAAAATCAGACTGGGCAAAAGCGTTATTAAACAAAGTATTACTTACGAGAATTCCTAAGGTGCTTGATGCTGATGGCTTGAATTTATTGGCAGAAAACCCTATCTACCGAGAAGATTGGATATTAACTCCTCATCCTGGTGAGGCTTCGCGATTATTGAATGTCTCTTGTCAAGAAATTCAAAGCGATCGATTCGAAGCGATTCGACAACTGGCCCAGCGTTATCGGGGTGTAGTGGTTTTAAAAGGAGCCGGCACTTTAATTAAAGGAAAAGAAAAGGAGATTTCTGTTTGTTCTGCAGGAAATCCTGGCATGGCTACCGGTGGTATGGGAGATATTTTAAGTGGTGTCATTGGGGGCTTGTTAGCTCAACGATTAAGCTTCATGATGGCTGCTCAAGCGGGAGTCTTTATTCACTCGCTGGCGGCAGATCGTGCTGCCGAGGAAGGTGGGGAGAGAGGATTATTGGCTACAGATTTGTTCCCTCATTTGCGTGCTTTAGTGAATGTGAATCCTAGCGGAAGTAAATACTTTTGATTATTTCTTTTACTCCTAAAATTATTTCGAG
The DNA here is from genome assembly GCF_030643785.1 of Coxiella-like endosymbiont. Lineage (NCBI taxonomy): Bacteria > Pseudomonadati > Pseudomonadota > Gammaproteobacteria > Legionellales > Coxiellaceae > Coxiella-like endosymbiont. The sequence goes on from NZ_CP094378.1 coordinate 921,412, forward strand.
TGAGAAAGCCATGCTTTTACTGGGTGAAGAAATAGCAAATTATTACCCAAAAGGGACTGTTATTTATTTATCAGGAGATTTGGGTGCTGGGAAAACAACTTTAGTGCGCGGATTTTTACGGAGACTCGGGTATATAGGCTTCGTTAAAAGCCCTAGCTATTCTTTAGTAGAAATTTATAGATTATCGACCTTAGAGGTCATCCACGTAGATTTGTATCGGCTGGAGGAACCTGAAGACTATTTGAATTTAGGTTTAAGTGATTATTTAAAAAATAATCCTATTCTATTGATAGAATGGCCTGAAAAGTCTAAAAAATTTCTTCCTTCTCCTACCTTATGGATTGAAATTGATATTCAAGGTAAAAAGCGTATTGTCAAATTTAGTGTTTGATTCTTTTCTTAATTAGAGGCTATTTTAGCTTATGGTTTTTACTCTGAAGACCCCTCCCTTCCCTTGCCAAATACGTATAAGCATTGTTAAGGTAGCTTATGCGAAAATATTGGCTATTTTTAATTGTTTTTCTTATACCTTTAAGTGGGGTTACTAAAAACAATGAAATCATATCCTTACATATTTATTCTCAAAAACTGGGTTGTCGTTTAATATTTCGAATTAGCCCAAGGCTTTATTATCACTATTTTCAATTATCTCATCCGGACCGCCTGGTTTTTGATTTTCCAAACGTTCATGCGGTTAAGCTTTTTGATCAATCTTCGTTAAAAAATATACCTATTGAAAGAATTCGCGATGCAGTCCGTAAAAAAAATGAGTTGCGGATTGTTTTTGATTTAAAACGTTCTGTGAAAATAAAAACGTTTGTGTTGAAACCTGAATATCATGGAAAAGATACTCAGTGGATAATTGATTTGAATTTTTCTGCCAAGGCGCCTTCTTCTTTCAAAAATGCACACTCCCAAAAGACAGCCCCTTCGCCGATCCAATTTTCCTCATCGACTAATCGATCACGCGATGTGATTTTAGTAATTGATCCAGGGCACGGAGGACGTGATCCAGGTGCAACAGGATTGGGAGGTGCTCATGAAAAAGATATTGTATTAAAAATTTCAAGGTATTTACAACAAGACATTAACCGGCAGCTGGGATTTAAAGCTTATTTAACCCGGAAAGGAGATTATTATTTAACGTTTCGCCAACGACTAGGTATTGCTCGACAATATCGAGCCGATATGTTTATTGCTATTCATGCTGATGCTTATAAAAATTCTGATGCTCATGGGGCAACTGTGTTTGCGTTATCTCAACGGGGAGCAACTAGTGAAGCTGCACGATGGTTAGCTAAGTATGAAAATGAATCAGAATTGATGGGCGGGGTAGATCTCAGCGATAAAAATAATTTGCTCAAATCCGTTTTAATCAATTTATCTCAGACGGCTACGATTCATGCTAGCTTGCTTATTGGACAGGAGATCATTCATGCTTTATATCAAGTGGGGGCTTGCATCATGGCCATGTGGAACAAGCCGCTTTCGTGGTATTGAAATCTCCAGACATTCCCTCACTTTTAGTGGAAACGGGTTTTGTTTCTAATTTTTATGAAGAGCACAAACTTTTAAATCCGATTTATCAGCAGCGTATTGCCTCTGCTTTAATGCAAGGAATTCGAGCCTATTTCGTCCATAGCCCGCCACGAGGAACTTGGCTTACAGAATGCAAATTTAATCAACGGGTTCAGCAAGAACGCTATAGGGTTTCGCGAGGAAATCGTTTGACTGATATTGCTGAGCGTTTTAGTGTAAGTTTAGCCGCTTTAAAGCGAATCAACCATCTTTATTCTACTCGAATCCGAATAGGTCAGATTTTGTTAATTCCCAAAATTAAACAACAAAAAAATAGATAAATCTAGGTTTAAATCTGGGTTTAAAGTAGAAGATTGTAATTCGTTATGACAACGAATGGTAAAGTGAGAGTGGCAAACCCATTTTAAAATAAAAAGGTCTGTAGGAGCTGATTATCGAATACTTAATACGCATGGAGAAATTTATTGGCTCAGAGATATACCCGCCTGCTATCCCATTATGAAAATAAGAAATGTATTGGGTATATATAGGGGTGTCATACATATGCAGGAGTTTCAAAAGATATCAGCGGAGAAAAATTACAGCTGCGTGAATTGAATAAAGAATTACGTGAGACAAAACAGCTGTCAGGACAGGAGGCCAATCAAGGTAAATCTGATTTTTTAGCCATGATGAGTCATAAATTGCGAACTTCGTCAAATGCCGTTTTAGGTATGACGCAGATTTTAAAGTCTGGAAATTTGTCGGAGGAGCAGGATGGACAGCTTAATATGCTATGATCGCTAAAATTTACAGAGAAGGGATATGTGCAATTGACCGTACGTTCGTTGTCTCCGTAAGAAACCCTGGAAAAGAAGATACAGGAATCGGCATTGAAAAATCTAATCTTTCTTCCATTTTCAATCGTTTCCAAAAAGTAAATTTGGTATATCATCGAAAATACGAGAGTGTCGGATTAGGCTTTTCTATTGAAATGGAACTTATTGAGAAAATGGGGGAAGTACTATTAAGGAGTACTATTAACGTAAGTAATGAAATTGGGATAGGTTCCAAGTTTAGAGGTAATTACTCAAAAAACTTCATATTTGCTAGATAAAATGCTAGATAAAAAAGCCGTTAATAAAAAAATCCGTTAATAACTTTGTATTATATCCTAAACTAGATCATGATTTTAAAATGAATGTTCTCCCCGTCGAAGACAATTTAATTAATCAAAAAATAATCAAAAAATTTCTAAAATTATGTTGGAGGAGATTGGCTGCCACGTCGATATTGCTTCTTGTGCTCAGGATGTTTTTATCGAAAAAATAAAAAAAAATTATGATATGATTTTTATGATGGTTTTTATGAATATCAATTTGCTCGACACGGATGGATTTGAAGCCGTTCAGTGTGTTTGTTGGGAAAAGGATCCAGGGAAACATGTTCCCATTGTGGTAATGACCGCTCATATTTTTACTCATGATCGCAAGCGGTGCTTCGATGTTGGAATGAACGATGTAATGGCAAAACCTATCATGCAGGATGATCTCATCAAGGTTCTCAGACACGATGAGCTGCGTAAGTGAAGTTAGCTGTCGCAATAGCAATTCTTTCTAGTAGATTTTCCAAAAATTCGTTAGACTCTTCTCTCAAATAGCACATTAAATTAATTTAGCTATGCGCATTCATCGACTAAGTCCATTAAACCGCCAATCAAATTGCTGCTGGAGAAGTGATTGAACGGCCTGCTTCTGTGGTTAAAGAATTGATTGAAAACAGTATTGATGCTAAGACAACCCAGATTCGAATTGATATTCTCCAAGGTGGCCTAAAACAAATTCGCGTCCAGGATAATGGCAGGGGAATTCATTATGAAGATTTACCCTTAGCCCTTGAGCGGTTATAACGCGACAAGTAAAATTGAAAATGCCGAAGATTTACAGCGCGTGATTACTTTAGGCTTCCGAGGTGAGGCATTAGCTAGTATTGTAGCTGTAGCTCGATTGCAATTAACCTCAAGGCAACGCGAAGCGAATTTTTCATATTTTATCAGTAACTTAGAGGAAAATGTTATTTCACCCATGCCAGCGGCCCATCCGCCAGGGACCACAGTGGAAATTCAAGATCTTTTCTATAACATACCGGCACGGAGGAAATTTTTGCGAACGCCCGCCCACCACCGAATTTCAGCATTCGGATTCGAGTAGAATAAATCGGATTCACTCTTTATCATATATATGAAAAAGAAATAATGAATTTTCGAGCAGCCCTTACGACTTCCGATCGAGTGGGCAATACCCTGTTTATATCCTTTATCTCACAGTGGATCCTTCTAGCTCATGTCCCACATTTACCACTTTCACTTAAAGAAGAGATCATTTTGTATGAAAAAAAGAAAATAGCACATAATCGTGAATTATATACATAGAACCCCATTTCGAATATCCTTTAGGTTATGCGTTAGCACAATTACATGAAATTTATATTCTCGCTCAAAATAAAGAGGGATTAGTTATCGTAGACATGCGCGCAGCGTATGAATGCATCTTGTATGAAAAAATAAAACAGGAAAAAGAAAAGGAGGAAATAGTAACTCAATCATTGCTTGTTTCTCATCCTTCTTTAATCAAAGCAGATGATATTGAAAAATTAATTCGTGATGTGCTTGCGGGCCTTATTGTTCACGTGGGGCTACTTTGCGCATGGAAAAATTAACACTACACTGGTCTCGTTAGCTTATCATGCAGCAATTCGCGCGCCCCTTATCCGTTTAACTCTAGAAGAAATGGAAGCTTTATGCGGGATATAGAAAAAACTATGCATGATGGGTTATATAATCATAGTCGGCCTACTTGGAAGTAATTTGAGGTTAAAGAATTAGTTCGATTATTTAATTGGATCGATTATTTTTACGTGGACAATAAGGTGGAAAAGTACGTTGTTTGTTTAATGGGTCCCACGGCTAGCGGCAAAACTCAACTCGCCATTACCTTAACGCAACTTTTATCCTTTGAAATTATCAGCGTGGATTCAGCGATGACGTATCGTGGTCTTGATATTGGTACCGCAAAACCGACTCTTCAAGAATTAAAAAGCACGACTCATCATTTGATTGATATCTGTGAGCCTGAAATCCCGTATTCTGCTGGTCAATTTTATAAAGATGCCTTAAAAGCAATCGAACTTATTAATGCAAAAAATCGAATCCCTTTATTAGTGGGGGGAACAATGTTGTATTTTCACGCATTGCAACATGGGTTTTCCGATTTGCCCATCGCCCAACCCATGATCAGAAAAAAATTAAGAAAGAAGCAGAAGAGAAAGGTTGGCTAGCTTTGTATGAGAAGTTAAAAAAATCGATCCAAAATTTGCTCTGCAAATTAATCAAAATGATGCCCAGCGTATTCAACGAGCGTTAGAAGTGTATGAAACAACAGGACAACCTTTATCGGATTATCAAAACTTAAAACGCTTAGGGGCTTTGCCTTATCAGTTTATCAACATCATTGTAAGCCCCACTGATCGGGAAGATTTACACCAACGCATTGAAAAACGTTTTGATCAAATGTTGCAGGAAGGCTTTTTAGAAGAAGTTAAAGAATTGTATCAACGAAATTTAAATCCTACTTTGCCCGCGCTTCGCACTGTAGGTTATCGCCAAGCCTGGCAGTATTTAGAAGGTGACTCTGATTATGAAACCATGCGGTACAAGGCAATTGTTGCTACGCGTCAGTTAGCTAAACGACAGTTAACTTGGCTTCGACGGTGGCCTCATGCAAAATGGTTTGATAGCAATAGGAAAAATTTGATCGAAGGCATTGTAGATTATTTGAAAATAGCAGTTTGTAATAAAGCTTTTCAAGATAAGAACTGAAAACTACAGCCTCTTGCGCGTTTTTTAAAATCCATGCATATTATTTACCCGCCTTATTTTAAATAAGGTTAACTTTTATTACATGACATGCGGAAAATTTATATTACCAGGAGATCTCCGTGCGCGGATACCAAATGTTATACGAATTGGCACTACCAGAAACCCCAGTCATTTACGAAAGATTTTTTAAATTCGACAACCATCATTACAATATCATTCGTCGTTTTGGGAGATTTTCCCAAGATAACACTGTTTTGGAGCGAGAGTCTACCTTTGAAGAAATTCAATATTTAAATGAGATGAAAAGATTTTAAGGTTACGATGGAAGAAAAAAACGAATTTATAAAGTTATCTTTAGTCAAGACAAAAAAGTTTACGAAATTTACGCTAGATATATTTCTGAAGAAAGCTTAATGGGCTTTATTGAAATGGAAGAGTTAGTTTTTAATGATAATTCCTCAGTGGTTGTTGATCCTTCAGAGGAAAAGCTAAAAGCCGAATTTCAAGGAGTAAAACGAACTTATATACCCATGCACATGATCTTGCGAATTGACGAAATGGAAAAACAAGGCTCTGCTAAGATTAAAAGTCCCACAACGAAAGGGAATGTACATCATTTCCCAGGTGCTTTTAATAAGCCAGCGAAAGATAAGGAATAAACAATTTAGCATTTGCGATTGTTGATTGTGAAAATATAGGGCTTTCTGCGAAAGCTTCATTGTTTATTGCCGTGGACCAAGAAGGCGGGTGTGTTCAACGCTTCCGTGAAGGTTTTACAGATTTGCCGAAGTATGCGCCATTTCGGCCAAATCTACACAGTAAGTGATCCTGAGCAAGTAAAACAGCACTATAAAGATGACAATTAACCATTACTATTAAAGATGTAGGAATTAGGGTTAATCTGATCCTTATTTTTAGATATGGATCAGAAGAAAGGAGAAGTGATTGCCAAGCGCAAAGCTTCAGTCCTGATCCTGCCGTAGTAACGGAATTAGCCAGTCTCATTATTGAGACGCTTCATACAGCTATCGAGATGCAAGCTATCAGGTATAGGTAAGCATTTCCCTGGTCACGGGGCCGGGGGCGGCCCCCGGGGGGTAGTGAGCGACTCTCACCATTGCCTACCCGTTGATTCCCGTGATCGTGAAATGCTATGGAAAGTAGATCTACATCCTTTTTCGAGGTTTCTCACCCACAAATTAGATGCGATTATGCCAGCACATGTTGTGTATCATACTTTTGAAGATACTTTTAAAGATACTTGTGATGATAAACTCACAGGATTTTCTCCATACTGGCTTCAAATTGTCTTACGTGAACAGTTTACATTTATCGGAATTATTATCAGCGATAATCTCACTATGGAGGAGGGCTGCTATTTATTATGGGTTGGTATTCCGACCAAGCCAGTGAAGCACTAGAGGCAGGATGCGATTTAATAACCATTTGTAATGACCGCTCAGGGGATTATCACGATTTTAGATGACTTTTCCCATTACCGTAACCAGGAATCGGAGCAACGGTTACGCGTATTTAAGTCAAAATTAAGCATCTAAACCTAAGCATCTAAACCCAATTTTCTTCCTTCACACACCTCACTTTCTCCCACATTCTCTTCCGTTAGAGAAATGAGAACTGGAAGGAAATTTTTAGAACCATTCGAAAAATACTTTTTTTTGTTGTACTATCTTAGCTCACGAATGAGGGGGTGAGCTATCCAATTTCATATGCAGAATTTAATCATTAAAATTGCTTTACTGGTTGCCTTAGGAAGTGGAGCAAGCTTATTGGAATGGGTAATTTTTCACCGTCTTTTACCTCGCTTTAAACAAAAAAACCGTATTTGGCGGTATTCCTTTCTACAGGCACTCCATCAACCCCTCCAAATTTACATTTGGATGATTACCTTAAGTTTCATTGCTTCTACTATCGCTCAAGTATTTGTCTTCAATGGTGATTTTTCAAACGCTTCATCCTCAGCACGCCTTATTTTCGCTCTAGTCGTTATTTTTTGGTTTATGATGCGTTTTCTTCGCCAATTGGAAGATGGCCTAACCACTCGAGCACGCCATGGCCTTGGTAAGGTGAGCGATGAAACCAGTATACATGCTGTGGCGCAATTGATGCGCGTTGTCATTATTGTATTCATTTTATTAATGCTTCTCCAAACCATCGGTGTGAAAATATCTGCTTTATTAGCATTTGGTGGGGTGGGAGTGGCCGTAATTGGTTTTGCTGCAAAGGACACTGTGGGCAATTTTTTCGGTGGGATGATGATTTATTGGGACCGCCCTTTTTCCGTGGGTGATTGGATTCGCTCTCCGGATCGTCAAATTGAAGGGACAGTAGAGTATATCGGTTGGCGTTTAACACGCATCCGAACGTTTGATAAGCGTCCGCTTTATGTGCCTAACGGCATATTATCCAATATTGCTATTGAAAATCCTTCCCAAATGACAAACCGACGCCTTAAAATTACGGTGGGTGTGCGTTATTCCGACGTGGCAAAAATCCCCGATTTAGTGAAATCTATTGAAGATAGATTACGAAAAAATCCCGCTATTGATACTACCCACACTTTGTTTGTGAATCTCTTTGAGTTTGGCTCTTCCTCGCTGAATATGTTGGTCTATGCTTTCACCAAAACGACGGAATGGGTGAAGTTTCAGGTTATCCAGCAGAAAGTGATTTTGGAAATTATAAATGTTATTTCTCAATATGAAGCAGAATGTGCTTTTCCTACTCAATCGGTTTATTTTCCGGAAGGGGTACTTTTAAAAACAGAGAAAGGAGAAATTGATAATGAACACGACGGTAGAGGGAGCACTGATAAAGGGGGATGCCCCGATGATTCTGCCTGAGCATATTCGTGAAGTATTTTCAAAAGCTACCTGTCTTTATTCTAAGACAGAAGTGGAGGCTGCTTTGGATACGATGGCTATAGAAATTAGCTCAGCTCTGTCTTCTTGTAATCCTATTTTTTTATGTGTAGTAGTTGGAGGGATTGTTCCGCTTGGAAATTTATTGCCCCGGTTAGATTTTACCTTAGAAGTAGATTATATTCATGCTACACGTTATCGCGGTGATACGAAAGGTAAAAATTTAGAATGGAAAGTCAAACCTACTTGTAAAATGAAAGGTCGCACGGTGGTAGTCGTCGATGATATTTTAGATGGAGGGGTCACTTTGGGCGCTATTATTAATTTTTGTAAAGAACAAGGAGCACAATCGGTTTATTCTGCTGTTTTAGTAGATAAATTCGATGCTCGGTTACCTAGTGGTCCTATATCTGCCGATTTTAGCGGCTTAAAAGTAGGAAATCATTATGTATTCGGATATGGGATGGATTATAAAGGATATCTTCGCAATGCCACCGGTATTTATCGAGTAGCTCCCGAACATGAATAAGTTTGGTGAAAAAAAATAACCTTGACTAACTTTTCAAGTAAGAGAACTAATTTTAATTAGTATCCCGTAATAGACAAAGTCCAGGTAATTCAACTGATTGCTTCGCATACGTCGTTCCTGGATTGCATACCAATTCGATCCATTTGGTTGGTTAAAAAGCAAAGCTAAAGAAATATTAAAATAACGTTGAACATTAACGCGAAATAAACCTTGAATCCCATTGCCTTCAATACGCATAGGACGAGTAGGTAAATGAGTTATCGATTGTTGCCATGCTAAATGCAATAAGGTGTGATACCTCAGATTTTCATTCAATTTAGTTTGCTCATTTTTTAAAAGGAATTGCGAGACAGGAAGCGTCCTAATTTGTTTCGCACGAAGAAAGTTAAGATCAGAAGGGGAGGAAGTCGACCATTCTTCCATTCCGTTATTTTGGGAAGTCGGTTGTAAAAAAACAATCATTTCAATTTGATAAACTTTTGCCTCGGCGGTAAGGATAGGACTCAAAGTAATGAATAATAAGATTAAGAACCATTTCATAAAGAAATTCTACCTCAAATCAACCGACGTAAAAAATGGCAAGTTTCTTGCATAGCATAAATATTGTGAATACAAGCCAACTGAGCATAGGGTTTTGATTTTTGTTTGAAAAGGTAGCAGATAAGATCGGGAAAAATTTTGACACGTATAACAATCGCAGCCTTACGGTGCGTTTCTGGTGGAGGCTTACCACCCCGCTCCTGTCCACCACCCATGTAGTATTATAGCAAATTTTGCTTTCTGCTATTTGCTTTCTGCTAAAAGTGGATTTATCCAGTTTTTAATAACTTCCATTGTTTTAACCATGTCACAAAGCCAATGACCTCTCACTACCGATAACAATCCCATCCAAAATCTGTTGAGTACTTTTTTCTCTCAAACAAATCTCGGAAGCTGCCGCCTTGAATGATATCAAAGAGGGCTTGCCGATTGGGGCTGTAGGAAGAGTAGAATCGGTGCTCTCGGTCATGAACTTCTTTGGATTTGGTAATCCCACAGCGATGTGTTTATTCCAAAGCAGCTAAGGCGGCTTCTCGGCCGCCATTTTCGGGGGTACATTCATCAAATGCCATATATAATATAATATCGGCACTGTTTTTTTTGAGTTTTAATAGAGGATTTAGGCGTCAAGTGAACAATTTTTCTTGAAAGCCATCCTACTAACGAAGAGAGTCACTATACGCGCCTCTATACTTTTTTCAATAATGATCACTGAGAGAGTCACAATACTTGACAACCTTCCAAAGCAAACGTATATCACTTATTTAAAGTAGGAGGAAGAATCGTGTCGGAAATAATTGATGATTTAACAGTCGAATATGTTGAAGACGGCATTGTCACGCTTAGACAGCTTGATAAAATCATCTTAACAAAAGGTGTCTGGTGCACTATTCTTTATAAGATCCAAACCTGGAACCGATCGAAACAAGCCTATAATCCGGTGAGTTATACCATTCGTCGCTATCAAAAACATGCTGGTGAATTTAAACAGCGCTCTAAGTTTACTATTTCTAGCAATGAGCAGGCACAAAAAATCGTAGATGCGCTAACTAAATGGATGGAAGAATCTAAATAATTTTCTTATTAGCCTAACTTTATTATTAAATTTGAACTGCTCGGTGTAATTTCTTTCATCATGGGGTAAGACGCAAAAAAACAAGATAGGACTTAATCTGCTTTGTTTCGAAGAACTACGAGCTGCTGAATCATTTAATTGCCACAATCGTTTTTGGAGAAGAGACAGAATTGCTTCATTTCATGACTCTAAGCGTCCTTAATGGTATTTAGATCCAGCGTATCGATAAATTTTGCGGCGAAGAAACCGAAATTACTTGAAGACCAATTCCTTTATTTGAGCTAATTGACACCTGGCTAATACGAACTTAAAATTTTTGAGCTTTGCCGAATTTAGTTTCAGATCATCGATAAGGTAATTTATTGGGAAAACGAGAGAGAAAAAATGGTGGAAATCCGACTACAAGAGCAAATTAAACTATAAATAATAGTTTTAATTGCGGACTACCACTGTTCTAGATAGCTAGGGTGATATTTATTTCGTTTTTTCTTTTAGTGCCGATTCAAAAAAATCAATAAGCTCCTGAGCTTCTTATTGTACGGTGACCACTTTGTTGCTCTGAGGCCAACCAATTTACTTGGAAGCCACGAAAATAATTTTATAGCCAGATGTTTTTCTTCCAGAGGTCGTTGACAATATCAACTCCATTTAAAATTCCTAATTTCGGAAGATGAAGAGGTAACGTTTTCTTGGGTGAAGTGCATTAGAGAGATAAGTTCTTCTTGTATACGTATTTTTATTTAACTATATATTTAACTATATTAGATTGGTTATTATTTTTTGATGAATTTCTTTTACAGCCAAATTTTGCAATTTTTCTCGATCCTTCCTTATTTAATTAATAAATCTAGAAATTCGTTGCAAATTGCTTGAATATTGTCAGCTTGAGGTTTTTCAAAATCATTAAACAATCTATTTAGGAAATAAATGCGTATCATTATTTTGAATGCTTAGCTTTTTTGACCAATCCTTTATGATGGCAGAGCGAGGATCAGAGGTTTTATAAACGCGATGGCCAAACTCCATAATTAATTCTTTACGTTCTAACATTTCTCTGAGTTTAGTCTCCGCCTCATCGGGATCTTTAAAACGATGAATTAATTTATAATCCTTCTTCATTCGTACCACCATGGAGCGGACCTCGTAAAGCGCCAATGGCGCCACAAACAGCGGAGTAAAAATCAGTTCGCTTGTTATTTTTATAAAAATGATACCAATAAAAAGTATTGCTGGGAAAATTGCAATTGGGTGATTGGCAATATCCACTTGCAGTATGAGAGCCTGTTTCAGTTTCTAGGCAGCCTAAGAAACTATAACCACTGCGCAAAACATCCATTAGGTGAGTATGTTTTGGAATTTGCTCCAATACTAACTTTAAGTCTTTCGGAAGAGAGCGTAATTTTATGAGCATATATTGATAATGGTTTAATTTTTTTTCATTGGATAATTTTCCATAAATTAATAAATAAGCGACCTACTCAAAAGAAGCATTTTCCTACTTCACAAAGATCCTCAAAGAGGAGTTGGTGGTGAAATATTTCGGGGATTCACGGCAACTTCGGAAGTTCTCTAGGACTTCTAATTTGAACAGAGCTCATCTATCTTCCTTACTTGCTCACTTCTAGGGGAACTTCCTCTCAGCAAAGCAAGCAATAGCGCATTATTTACCTTCCCATCTCGTAAATGTTATTTATCAAGCCGGCTATTTATGATTATAGCTTTTAAAGCTTCAGCATTACCACACATGTATATGGTCGTGATAATCGCTTCGCCGATTCGTTAATAAATTAACTTCTTTTTAGCAGATTGATGGCGCTCACGTAATTCAATGTCGACATATTTATCCGTAATAGCGCCCGAACTGTGACCCGCGTCATCACGCACATGTTCACGCGGACGAATTTTTACATCTTCGGAGATGCCTGTGTGTCTAAGCCAATGAACAGTGGCCTCAAGGAGCGCTTCAGCCTCTTCTTCAAAGCTGTTTTCTTTTAACTGATAAACAGCCTGATCAAAGCAGTATTGGACAATTTTTCGAATAGAGTTAGTACTCTGAATAGGCCCTTTGCCCTTTATTCGTGGCAGCAGAGGTGAATTATCAGCGGGAGAAGGCAACGGCGATAAATTAAGATGTTTGCGCCATCGTTTGAGGGCTTCTAACATGGCTTCACTTACAGCAATTTGCCGCTGTTTATTACCTTTACCCACGGTCATAAACCACCAATCACCATCGCTATCACGAAAAAAATCATTCATTTTAGGTATCCAACGGGGGCTTGCTGTCAATTCGGATATCCGTAAATACATAGAATAAAGGATTGACGAGATAAAAAGAGTCCGTTCATGGATTTCTGGATTCTTGTCGGCTAAGATTGCAGCAGTGTTTATGACATAATACCATTGTAGTTCTGAAAGTCGTCTTATTTTAGGTTGGCCTTGCATTTTTCGGATGAACTTGCTTTTTTGGCGGATCAGCGCGATAGGGTTAGCTTTTATATATTCTTCTTGTAAAAGATAATTAAAAAAACTGCTTAAAATTGCAAAGAGTTCTCTTAAAGCTCCTTGAGAGAGTTCGAAATTTTTTATTTCGGGCTGCTGACCTTTTCGATGCTGCACTTTAGAAAGAGTAACTACAAAAGGCCTCCATTTTGCATTAGGAATACGTTTACTTTCTTTGATAATAAAGCGAGGAAGTTTGCTGATCCCAATCCAATTTTTAGGAGGATTTTGACAAAAGACCACAAAGGTTTCTATATCCTCCCGTTTTATTTCACTTAAGCTTTTTTTAACAGCTAGCGTACACCAATGCAGCAGGCGCTCAATTTCGCGTCTATAAGAATTAAAAGTTCCTTGGCTACCTGTGTAACATTTCAAAAAATTCAAGGCTTTTTCTATATCGTTTTGGTTATATTCGGGATAAAGAGATGAGGAAAGTGTTTGCTTTTTGATATACTCTAGTGAATCAAACAAGGGTAATAGTGGACTATTTGCAGCCATAACTTCTACAGTAATCTATTATATAATCTATTATAAATTATATAATCTATTATAAATGGTAGATAAATGGTAACTATCTAATAATCTATAATAATCTATTATTAATAATCTATTATATTACAATATGAATTCAATGGAAAGTCTGAAAATCGATCATAAGGGGTTTAGCGTTCGCAATCGTCATTTTGTGCTGCCAAATGTTCGTGAAGCACTGTAAGTCCTTGAATACTAATAACGTGAATCACGGTTAAAAATTGCCGATGCGGTACTTAGTACATTTTCTTTTAAAATGGTGGAAAATATTAATGTGTCATTGACTCAACTTGCTAGTCGCAGCTTGCTGCATGCTGTTATTGGTTATCAGTAGACACGGTAAATCCCATAGAAACTGTAGGGGAGCTCGGTGTTTTGTCCGTTGAAGCTGATAGTTGAAGCTGATAGTTTGATAGTAAAAGCTGCTGTTGATTATAAAATATTAAAATTATCAAGAAAGAATTACGAATATCTCGCAGTATTCACTGAAATTTTAACTCTAATTGTTGGCCGATTGTTGCAAACAATTAAATTGATGGCAAATTAAATTGATGGCATGCGTGGCTTAGAGGTGTTGTAGCAGTATTGGCTTTATCTCCAAGAAAAAAGCATTATGGTGATTATAGGAGTAATCACCAATAAATGCGACTTGACAAAGCTACATTTGCATAATGAATTGGATTAATATGAGTTGGATTAATTTCGGTGGGAGCCGATTTCCTATAAGGAAATGACAGCCACCACATTCAACTCCTTAGGGAGCTAATCGAATGATTCTCCATTTATGATCTTCTTTTAAATAACAAAATCGATCATGAAGACGATGTTCCTGGCCGGTCCAAAATTCCATCCGAGTCGGAACTAACCGAAAACCGCCCCAAAACTCGGGACACGGTACTTCCTCAGGAAATTTTTCCCGATATTTTTTATATCGATTAAGTAAATACTCTCGGTTAGGAATTTCTTGGCTTTGCTCTGAGACCCATGCGCTAATTTGGTTTTCATAGGGACGCGTTTCAAAATAAGTCTCTGATTCTTCACACGTCAGTTTTTCAACATGCCCTTCCCCACGTACTTGCTTATAAATTTCTGGCCAATAGAATACCCAGGCCGCATAAGGGTTTTCGAATAAATCGATAGACTTTCGACTATGATAATTAGTAAAAATAAGAAAACCAGCTTTAGTAATTCCTTTGTATAATACCGTACGCGCAGTGGGTCTTGCCTTCGAGTTAGCAGTGGCGAAAGTCATCGCTGATGGGTCATGGACTTTCTTTCGAATAGCCTCGTCATACCATAACTTAAATTGCTCTAGAGGGTCTTCTAGGAGATCCAGTCGTCGGAACATTTAATACTCCTGGCCCATTAAGGGCGCGATCTATTATTATGAAATTATATTATTATGAAATAATCTTTTCCGACTTGCCACTTTCTTTTACTAAGTGGATTGTTAGTACAACAATGAGAATAATCATGATCCACAAATCGATACAGTAAGTGTTCATCTCGTCCTTTAGGAATTCCTAATCGCCGAGTCTTTATAATTTTGATAGGACGATAACCTTGATGGCTAATAATAAATCGTTGCGGGGAAAATTTTTTTTGATCCCAATCTTTCACGCGCAAATTAAGGGATTTACATAATAAAGTCTGGCCGGAACAAAGTTGTTCGGGTTTTCGGTATTCAGGTTTATTTTTAAAAGGGTTTAATTGCTGCATAATAGTCACCATCGCCTCAAAATTTTCAACACCCTCATAAGGCACAGCGGATTTAATCAAAACAGCATTCCCTTCGCCGCGGCAACTAATATTTAAAGAATCACCTCCTCGGGCATAATACATATAGATAGTTCCTGCAGGCATAAATAAAGCTTTGCGCTTTTCAGTAAAACCTAGCGAGGCATGACTTGCTTTCTCATGAATATAGTATGCTTCTGTTTCAATAATTTTGGCACATAGCCAAAAAGTTTGGTAGCGCACTCGAATGACTTTGCCCAGTAAATCTTGAGCGACTTCAAGTGCATCTTGATCAAAAAAGTCGCTGGTTAAATTTAACTTACTGTGTATCATAAGACGTTAAAAATTCTTCAAGTCGCTTTACTTCCATATCCGATAAAGTAAGTCCCAGTTTCGTTAAATCGAGTTCCTGGAAATTCACATATATCCAATACTTCTCTACAATCAATTACTTTGAGTTTAGTCAATTACTTTGAGTTTCAAGAAATCACTTTCCTCATTGGTACAAATGTATTTCAATCTCTTCTGATCGGTCGATAGAACAGACCACTTGAGTAGCAATACTGGTACCGTTTATGGCTGATATTGACCAGCAGGTTGGCAGTACTAAATTATAATAATCAAATTTATATCTTACAGGATAATAAACCATCATAGGGATAGCAAAGTATTTTTACCTGGGCTGATCATCAGTCCACTTAAGATTAGGGTTATTATTAATTTTCGATGGATCGATCGTGCTCATTTAACTTATTCCCCAATAGTTAGTTTTAATCACAACTTTTTTCCTAAATGACCGTCTTTTGTTGCAATATCAACAAAATTTTCATTTATTACTGTCTTCTGTACCCTCTAACTTCATTAGAGCTATGAAGAACAAATCCTTTATAAAAGAATATATAATGGGACATGATTGATCCCCACTCGTCTCTACCAGGAATACATTGGATTTTCATCCTTCTCCTTTTTATAAAAAAGATAAAATATACTCGTAATGGTTTTACAGGAACGATTATAACGTCGTGATAAAAGTTTTTCCTGAAGAAACAGGGATTCCATTTAAAACTAATTGACTTTGCTAATCTTAAGCTCCCTAGGCCAATTGATCTTGATTTACAAATGATTAATTTTTCATCGGGGTTTTTTAACATCGGAGTTTTTAAAAGGTTCGTATTTTAAATCCTTCGGTACTATCTGTTTTACCCGGATATAAAAAAATATCCGTGCGGTTCAACCTTTGGACTAGATCGCATTGATTTTCATTCGGAAACAAATTTTTGCTAGGTTTACCCTTTTTAAACCTTAACGCACTTAAAACCAGTCTGTCACATAATCCTGAGGAATAAGTCGCATTAGGAGTATCGTTCGCAAAACCAGTTGATAAACCCAAAAGTGATATGAAGAATGTGATTATTGCCTTTCCCATGGCCTTCACTAATTTTTTATTCTCGATTAAAGATATAGCCAAAAGTACTAAATTTTTCCAAGTTCCAAGAAGCACGCAGGAAGTTTTGTTGTCATAAAAAATGTGCTTTTGTCGTCCCACAGCTTGTACTAAAAACTGATTGTGTATTAAAAATCAATTGTTTTATAAGAGTTTTCTTGACACGAGGACTAGCCGTGGGAAGATGATTTTAAGAGCAGGTGAGAATGAAAAACTAACAACTAAGGTAAATTATCTTCAATTTTTTTAGGGGAGCGAACGAGATGTTGGCCGTTAAGACCGAACTTAACGACCAAAGAACCGGCTATGTAGATGGAAGAGTAAGTCCCGATGATAATTCCGATGATTAAAGCCAAAGCAAAAGGTCGCAAGGTGGTGCTACCAAAAATAAATAAAGCCACCACAACAATTAATGTTAAACTTGAAGTCATAATGGTTCGGGATAAGGTTTGATTAATAGATAAATCTACAATTTCCGTTGGAGTGCCACGACGCACTTTGCGGAAATTGTGGCGAATTCGATCATAAACTACAATAGTATCATTAAGGGAATAACCTATGACCGTTAAGACTGCTGCCAATACAATTAAATTAAATTCTAAATGGAAAAAAGAAAAAATTCCCAAAATTAATACGGGATCATGAATCAAAGCAATAGCAGCGCTTAAAGCAAAGCGAAATTCGAAACGTAAAGATATGTAAATCATAGTAGCAATTAAAGCTACAATGACAGCTAAAATTCCATTCATCATTAATTGCTGCCCTACCTGCGGACCGATATAATCCAACGATCCAATAGTGCCACCGGGCATCGTTGCCATTAATTTTTTTGAGCTGCTCTTGGGTTAACTCTTTGTGCGGTGTTACACGAACCGAAATATGACGAATATTATAAACCCGGACCACTGCTTGAGGAAAACCTTGATCCGCTAAATTTTTTCGAATCGCAGACGTATCAACCGGTTGCGCAAAACTCACCTCAACCTGAGTTCCTCCCGTAAAATCCAATCCTAAATTTAATCCATAAATAGAAAGAGAGATTATAGAAGCAAGAAAAATAATGGCTGAAAAAATACTGGCCCATTTACGTTGGCGCATGAATGGAATTTTGGTATTAGCTTTAAAAAATTCCATTACTATTTACCTTCAACAAGTTTAGGTTTAATTCCAATAGATAATCGGAAAACGCCTCGCCGTCCATAAATCAAATTGACGACGGCACGAGTAAAGAAAATCGCCGTTAACATAGAGGAAAGAAGTCCAATTGTAGTGGACACCGCAAATCCTTGGACAGGCCCAGAGCCTAAAGCAAATAAAACGATCATTGCAATCAATGTCGTCACATTAGCGTCAACGATGGTAGCAAAAGCACGATCATATCCCGCTTTAATGCTTGCATGAAATGACATCCCGTTTCGAAGCTCTTCACGGATTCTCTCGTTAATTAATATATTGGCATCTACGGACATACCCACGGTTAAAACAATTCCGGCAATACCGGGCAATGTTAGTATTGCGCCCAAAATTGACAGTACGGCAACAATAAAAATAATATTTAATATCAATGCGATATCCGCAATAATTCCAAATAAGCAATAATAAAATGCCATAAATAAAATCACTAACAAGGAACCAATCTCAGTAGAAAGCACACCAATATGGATATTTTCTTGGCCAAGGCTAGGACCCACTACCTGCTCCTGAACAAAATCCACCGGAACCGGATAAGCACCAGAACGTAGCAATAACGATAAATTCTTAGCGTATTCCATAGTAGAAAGATTAGTGATTTGAAAATCATTTCCTAAAGCCGTCTGGATGGTCGCGATGTTAATTACCCGTTCCAGTTGACGGTGCCACATAACTACTTTGCCGTTTTTCAAATGACGAGTGGTTTGGGTTTCCACATATACCACCGCTAATGGTTTACCCACATTTTCCTCAGTAATTCGATTGAAAGAAGACACTTCACTACCACTTACCCGAATTTGTACCGCGGGGCGGCCGGTTTCTCCAATAATACTTGAGGCATTAATAATTGAAGTTCCCTTTAAAACTACCTGCTGCTTCAATAAGATAGGTTCATTTTCATAGGTATATAATTTTGAACCGAAAGGCACGGCCCCTGTTTTAGCAGCCGTTTGAGCATCGTGCCCCACATCAACCAATTGCAAACGGATAGTAGCCACTTTACCAATAATATCTTTTGCCCGGGCAGTATCTTGGATACCTGGGAGATCGACACTAATGTGACTTTCCCCTTGCTGTTGAATTACTGGTTCAGCCACACCTAGCTCATTTACTCGTGTTCGAAGAATGGTAGTAATCTGGTCGACTGCATTTTGTTGGATTTGATGCAAAGCCTCCTTAGAAATGGTCCCTCGAATGGTTAGCCCTTGGCCTTGAAATTGATAATCCCTGAATTGTTTTTGTAATAGATCCATGCCTCGCTCACGCGCTTGCATATCGCGGAAATGGATGATAATTCCCTGTAAATTACGGGTCGTATTAGTATATCGAACTCGTGCTTTGCGAAGAGCAGCAGCGATATTATGAACATCTCCGCTTTCCTGAGCCTTCAGCATAGCATCGACATCAACTTCTAATAAAAGTGAATCCCTCCCCGCAAATCCAATCCCAATCGCATGGGTTTGGCGCCAATCGCTTGGAGCCATTTCGGAGTACGGGGCGCTAAATTTAATGCGACTGAGTAATCTGTACCCACACTCCCTTGGATCACATCTTGTGCTTTGAGTTGAGCTTCCGTATTGGGAAAGCGGACTAAGATTGCATGCGCAGTGTGTTGAAAATATTGGTAAGGAATACTCTGAGCACTCAGATTCGATGCAATCCGTTTTTCTAACTCTGCCCTAATAGGCACTCCTTTTTTGCCGAAATTTGAATAGCTGGATCTTCACCATATAAATTAGGGAACGCATAAATCGCACCCACTAGGATGAGAAAGGTGAGCAAAACATAACGCCAGAGCGGATATCGATTCATGCTTTACCTTAAGCAAAAAAATTTAAATTGAATCGATGGTGCCTTTAGGCAATATCGAAGCAATCGATCCCTTTTGCACAGTGATTTCTGTGTCTTTGGCTATTTCAAGCACAACGAAGTTATCTTTTAATCGCGTTACTTTTCCTGCAATGCCTCCAGTCGTCATAACTTCATCTCCAAGGGCAATATTTTCCAGTAACTGCCTTTGTTCCTTCGCTCGCTTAGCTTGGGGTCTGATTAACAGAAAATAAAAAACCAGAATTAATAAGAGTGGTAACCACAGCATCGACCAAAAGCTTCCGGGATGAGGAGGTTGTTGGGCGGCAACTGGCGCACCATAAGCCATACCAATACCTAAAAGATTCAAAAGACTCATAGTTGCTCCTCGTAGTTTAGGCGCTTGAGATCGCCAGAAAAAATGCTTTAATGTACCGTTTTCAAAGCCAAGACGCAAATTTACTGTATGCAACATTCCCTTATCTTTCGCTCTCTTACCCTTCTTGACTTTTCTTGACTTTCATTCTCCATCTTCTACACTACTATCATGTTAAATTTTAAACAAAATCAAGTGATTGCCGTAAGCCTTTCAGGAGGTGTGGACTCCTCTGTGGCCGCGCTCACCTTAAAAAAAGCGGGATACAAAATCTTTGGGCTTTTCATGCAAAACTGGGAAGGCGACAAGAATGACCCTATGTGTACAGCCGAACAGGATCTAAGCGATGCCAAGGCCATTGCGGATCATATTAGCATCCCTTTATACACGATCAATTTTAGTAAGGAATACTGGACCAATGTTTTTCAGTATTGCTTGGATGAATTTGCTAATGGTCGCACACCTAATCCCGATGTATTATGTAATCGAGAAATTAAATTTAAATCCCTACTTGAACATGCTAAAAGACTAGGCGCAGATTATCTTGCTACAGGCCATTATGCCGGCTTGCAAGAGGAAAACGGCTATTTTAAGTTGTTAAAAGCCCGTGACGAGAACAAAGATCAAAGCTATTTTTTATATCTTCTCAATCAATACCAATTGGCTCATAGCTTTTTTCCACTAAGTAATTATCGAAAATTTAATGTTCGAGCAATAGCGAAAGATGCGGGTTTAATCACTCACGATAAAAAAGATAGCACAAGTATTTGTTTTATTGGTGAGCGCAAATTTAAGGAATTTCTTAACGAATTTTTATTAGCGCAACCGGGAAATATGGAAACACCCGAAGGCAAGGTTGTAGGTGAGCATGACGGCATCATGTTCTATACTCGCGGACAACGCAAAGGCCTTCGTATCGGCGGTCGTCCTGATAGTAATGAAAAGCCTTGGTACGTCATTGATAAAGACGTTAAGCGTAATGTATTAATCGTTGGTCAAGGGCATGATCATCCTTTACTCTATACCAAAGAGCTTTCTTGTTCCAACGTGCATTGGATTCAAGGCAGTCCGCCTTTATCACCCTTGACCTGCAAGGCTAAAACGCGCTACCGTCAAGTAGATCAATCGTGCATTGTTTTATCGCTTGCTTCGGACCGCTGTCGAGCAGTGTTCGAAAAACCGCAACGAGCCGTAACAGCCGGCCAATCTGTAGTTTTTTATTTAGGGAATCAATGTTTGGGTGGAGGCATTATTGAAAAATGATCGCTTACAAACTTTCTGAAAAAAATGTAAGCAAAGAAGAAGTTACTAGCCTATAGAAAGAATTAAATGTGTAGGACTTAAATGAAAGTGCCACCCAAATCAGCAAAACATTTCGGCAAAACATTTTGTTTTAAAAATTGTTATCAGATAATCAACTTCGTTAATGCAATTGCATGGATTACCAACCAAGAAAACTATCCATCCGGATCTTGAAATTATCTATAATCGCTGCCTTGTAAAATTCACTACTCACGCTGTTATATGCGCAGCTAAAATTGATCAGTTAATCGATTAATGTTGATAAGTCCCTCTATAACAACCACCGGCCTTTCGCGCTGCAGATACCTTTCTTCACTGGAGTAATTTGAAAAGTGATGGTATTAGTCTCGCTGTTAGCGTTCTCACCGCTAAAAATTCTGGACCTCTATTGTTAATCATTTCGGACGGACGTTCTCATTCCGACAATCGTTTTCGCCACGCGTTGTCCTTTTTTACAGCTGAAAATGAAACACCCATTTTACATTTTCCTGCATGGGAAACTTTATCTTACGACCACTTCTCTCCCAATCAAGATATTGTTTCTGAAAGGCTGCTAACTCTTTACCAGTTACCTCATCTTTCTTACAGAACTGTAGTCTGTGCCTTTCCTACCCTTATGCAACGTCTTTGTGTCCCTCTGATCATTTAGAAAAAAATACCTTTGTATTTTTCATTAAGCAAAAAGCAAAAATTTTCATTTTACCATCCTGTTCAGGAAGTTATGGAACATGGAGAATACGCTCAACGAGGATCTATTATTGATATTTTTCCAATGGGAAGTCCTTTACCTTATCGTATTGAATTGTTCGACGATGAAGTTGTTAGTATTCGTAATTTTGATCCAGAAACCCAACACTCGCTTGAAAAAACAGAATCGATTTGCTTATTTCCAACACGTGAATACCCGCTAACCGACAAAGCGATTACCCGCTTCCGCCAGAGCTGGTGAGCTAAATTTTCAGGCAACCCACAAGATGCTCCTCTTTATCAACAAGTCAGTGCAGGAAAAGTCAGTGCAGGAAAAGCGACAACGGGCATAGAATATTATTTATCTTTATTTTTTGAGAGTGCCAAAAGTTTTTTTCTTATCTACCGTAAAATACGGTCATTATTTTAATGGGAAATTTAGAGACATCTGCTAAACAATTTTGTCATGAGGTAAAACATCGTTATGAACAATTATGCTACGATGTTACCCGGCCGTTAATGTACTCCTGACGAAATATTTTGGTCATTAAATCAAGCAAGAGCAGATATAAAAATCTTTACTAAAATTAAGATTCATAGCGGACGCCTTACTGCAAAACCGGGTCATATTAATTTTACTACTAAGACTCTTCCTTCTTCTTGATTGATTGATTACAAAGCTGCTCACTTTCTAAAATCTTTTCACTTTCTAAAGTCTTTCAAAACTTTCTTCAAGATTTCACAGAAAAAAAGGACGAGTATTATTTTGTGCCGAGACAGCAGGTCAGGTCGCCACGAAACTTTGTTAGATTTTTTGTTAGATTTAATGAAAGAAATCAAAATTACACCTATCCCAATTAAAGAAGTGTAACCTAAATTGAAGATCTTAACCCCTATCGATATATCATTTAAATTCGTTCTACCCTGCCACCCACTGACGCCACAGCGTACTAAGCTCTTTTTTCCTTTTTGGAACTAATCCAAAAACTTCACGCTGTCCTTCAACAGGCTCCTCCGGTACCAAATAATGTGCGCTTATCCCACTTTTAGGATTCATAAATTTTTTTAAGGATTTAGGAAATTTTCTGCTGTGTAATGCAATATTAAAAATCGAATACGATCATTCTATTCCCTAGGTTAAAAAAATAAGAATTGTTTTGTTTTTTTAATTTAGTCTAATTTAGACAGATGTTTACGATTTTTTTAACCAATTGGAAAATTTAACGCTCTGACAGAATTTTATTCTAAAAAATAAAAATTAATTTTTTTATTAACTTAAATCTCAATTAAAAAAATTTCATCAATGACGTGTGAAGTAAAAAAATAATGGCATCGCCAAAAGGTTTCCATCGGAAAATTAAATTGCGAATACCCAAGTAGCCGCTAATACATTGTCTGATATAAATCGGATTCAAACGGACGAGAATGGAAAATGAGAAAATCTAATTGATTAATTTATGGCGCGCCCGGAGGGATTCGAACCCCCGACCAACCGGTTCGAAGCCGGTTACTCTATCCAACTGAGCTACGAGCGCCTAAAGGGAAACGCATCTTATCACAGCTGCCCAGCAGAGCGCGAGAACATCATCTTGAATCAAGACTCCTGTTTAGACGCTAGGCTTACATAGGGAGCCACCCACTCCCCTTGAAATTTAGTCTTTAAACCCTATATACCTAAATATAACAACTATTATATAATTGGTTATAGTTAAAATTAATTGGTTATAGTTAAAATTGGTTAAAATTGGTTATAGTTAACCGTTAAATAGATAACCGTTAAAGTAGTTAACCCTTAAAGAAAAGGAGATCGATTATGACAAATATTCAAAAACATCCACGAAGTCTTTTAAGTCATTTGCAACAAGATATTAATAGTTTATTTGAACCTTTTGGATGGTCCACAGAAAGTCAGCTATGGGATGCTTTTTCGACAGAATGGTCCCCTCGTATTGATATCAAAGATATGAGTGATAATTATATCATCCGTGCCGATATCCCCGGCGTCGACCCTAAAGACATTGAAGTTTCAATGGAAAATAACGTTTTAGCAATTAAAGGAGAAAAAGAAACTGAAACTGAAGAAAAGAAAGAGGATTTTTTAAGAGTCGAGCGCACTAAAGGGGCTTTTATTCGTCGTTTTAGCCTTCCAGAATCTGTCAACTCCGAAAAGATTAAAGCAAAAAGCAAACATGGTGTATTGGAAATCTCCATCCCAAAAATGAAACGCTCTGGAATGCGGAAAATACAAATTGAAGACGAAAATAATAATTAAAATTAAATGGTTATTTAACGATATTCATTTACTATAATTCATTTACTATAATAGTGTAAGGAAGTAGGGATTTATTTAATTTCAGGAACAGCTTATTATATTAGCTGCTGTTGCTATATGATTCACTTTCCATTTCGCACGAAAGTAACAAATGCAGTAGTAAGCTTCTTGCTTGTGCAAGAATAAATGTGGCAAGAATAAGTGGGTCAGAATTTTCTGACCCCATTTTTATCCCTATAACATATGGACGAGCTGTTCTAATATAATGGTTTCCCGGAACCCAATGTCTCGCCCATTTCATTGTATTGGCATTTTTTTGTTATCTCAGAAACATTCTTGAGAATGGATCCCTCTTTATTTGGCCTATTTGGCTTTGTTCTTCTACGAAAAGTAAATCTTCAAGAAATATCGAATAATCCCACGTGCTGCCCGAGGAAATAATTTTTCCCTGCTGAGGGTCAAAAGCAGCGATTGGGTAGGGTCTGGCATGGGCCCATGATCGGAAGAGATCAACCCCCACCCCCCGCGGGGGCCCCCAAGAAGTTAACTGACCCGGGCAGGCAAGCGGCAATTGAGCCACGTTGGTGATTTGTTCGAGCACACTAAATCCGAATAGGCGCAGGCAAAAGTCCCTTTGCTCGCGCAAGGTCCAGGTCCAGTAGTAATCATTGATTTTTTCAAGTTGGGTGATAGTGATATCGTTGGGTGATATGCATCACTGAATATTATAGTCAGTCAGATGATTTGCAACCTTAAACATCAATGACGCATTTTGAGAAGCAACTATAAAAAACTGCTGGTCACGTTTCTTTTATCAGAAAAGGTTCTAAAACACTTCACGCACAACTTGGCTTAGTCTATCCAATTTGCCATTGATATTGGTTATGAAAAATATACTTGGATAAAGAGCTTGTTATGGAAAGAAAATAACTTTGAATTGAAGAATATTTTTAAAGCAAAAAGAAGAGATCGCAGCGGCAATAACCATTTATGAGAAGAGGTGCCTCCAACAGTTCCGGCATATTTGCTAACTTAACGCAAAATTTTTCGAACCTATTGTATTATTCTCACGCGTGAATTAGAAAATACTTCTTATATTCGCTTTTGATAAAGAAACTCAAGCTCAAGTATCAAAAGTGTTAACTGATTATTATCTATTTCCTAAAGATATCATCGAAAAGATATCATCGAAATTTTTAACCGAGCTAATGCCAGCCATTCACAAAAATCTCAGAAAAATATAAATTAGATTAATTTTTATTATTATAAAATTATTCAACAAGTTATTCAAATAGTTGAGATCTTAAGTGATCAATCAATAGCAACGATATCTGAGAAAGAAGATCTAGAAAAGTTGAAGCTTATCTCCATGTACTGATGTGCATGCTTGTTATGCGAATTTTCTAGCACTGCAGAAAAGGGAATAACATGCCTTCTGAAATACAACTGCACTTATCGTCCTATCCTTTTCAGGAAGTGATTAAAGGTAAAATATCCAGTGAAATTATTCCTATCACTTCTCATACCGTCAAAACAAACGACAATAAATTTCAATATCAACTAAGCTATCCTATTTAATTTCTTCATTTGTTGTCATTTC
Organism: Coxiella-like endosymbiont; assembly: GCF_030643785.1. NCBI lineage: Bacteria > Pseudomonadati > Pseudomonadota > Gammaproteobacteria > Legionellales > Coxiellaceae > Coxiella-like endosymbiont. The sequence goes on from NZ_CP094378.1 coordinate 947,278, forward strand.
TCATGAAATTGATAAAATCTCCAGCCAAGCTAAAACTAAGCACTTGATAAGAAGGCGTTGCAAGTTTTTCCACTATATTCATCATAAACCAACAACGAATAATCGCCTATATGGATTCTGGGCAGCTTTTGTTACCTGACTTCTGAACTTGAATAAAATGAGGAATATATAAATTTATTGATCGTAATTTTTATTGCGTTAGTACACGAGCAAGATCGACAAATTTTTTTTACTTTTTCGCCCATGTAAAAAACTATGAAAGTAGACAGTGTTAATCATCATTTCGCGTTTTAATAAAGTCCAGCCTACAACATGGCTATCAATTCCCAAAGATAAAAGAAGCAAATCACGGCTGCCAACATCAACCGAAAGGCATCCTGACCCCTTTCACATAATCAAAATTGGTGTATCCAAATACTCCTTCTTTACGTACTTCAATAAAAATAGTTAATTGAGTTCAGTTAAGATCAACCTTCAATCTGGAAAAACGTTGCAGAACCTTTGTGCCTATTTCTCTATTAACTTTCATAGAATTTGAAGGATAATTTTTCCAATATACGAAATCATTATCTCTGCAATTTCATTTAAATTTCTATTAAATGGTAAGCGAAACGCTTTAGAAAACGTTACCATTACAAAAATCCGCTTCAATGCTTCTCGAAATGCGAGAGCATTTTATCTTCTGCTAAATTCAAATCAAGCAAGCAAAAATTATCAATTAGCGAACATTATCAATTTTATCAATTATCGATTTAATACTTTCTACGGTATAGCGAATTTCATCCTGAGTAGTATAACTAGAAAAAATAAATCTAATTGCTGATTGTATTCGCTTAGGCAGTAAACCAATTGTTTTTTAAGATGTGATTCGGCTTACGTTTTGTCCCTCTACATGCTGAACCGGCTGACACATAAATTCCTTTTTTTTGCCTTTTTTTTGACAGAATGCATCATTGCCTTTGAAAGGAAACGTTCACAGTATTTTCAAGCGTCTCCCCAAGAAAATTAATCATTACTTGTGGAATTTTTTAATTCTTCTAAGAAATAGCCTCTTAAATCTCGTAAATGCTTTTAAGTCGTTTGCAACCTTGCGTAAGCAAGTTTAGGCTGCTTCAGCTAATCCAACGATAGCGAGAACATTTTTCAGTTCCCAAGCGTAAACGAAACTCTTGTTCTCCCCCTGGTGATCAAGGATTGAATCGGTATTTTTTCTTTCACGTAAAGAGCGCTATTCCCTTTCCGGCGAAACTTTGCCGTTAGAGTCGATCCGTGTGAAATCAACAACAGTCACCCCTCTTGATTCAAGTTGTTTCAAAGTGGTTAAAACAGAATTACTCTATCGGTGTTGTGACAATGTGAGCCCCGGCGTCACCCCGTAGCCTCAATCACTCCTTTAACTGCTAAATTGACACTTTCCGTGCCACCGGAGAAGAAGATAAAAATAATTTCTGCTCTTTGGCGTGCAACAATGCACTCAAGCAGCGGTGTTGCCTCATTTATAGTCCTCTCTGTGTCGACCCCTATGCGATGAAGACTAGAGGGATTTCCGTAATTCTTTAAAAAATGAAAAAATTTTTCAGAAACTTATGGAGCTACTGGTGTTATTGCATTATTATCCAGATACACTTCAAACATAAGGGGGGGATTATACTAGAAAACCTTTCCCCCTAATTTTACTTAAAAAATTTGGAGTGGGTTCTACGGAAGAACCTTGCAAGCACCCGATATTCATATCTTTTTTCAAGATTATGTCGTACAATATTAAAGCCGAGCATAGATTCGTTTGGGTTTCTTTTTGTGTGACAGTTCCTGACATTCTTGCGAAAGCATTTTTATTTTTATAACTAAAGGAAAATGACGATGAGTCAAAATAAAGTCTATGTGGGGAGCTTGTCATATCATGTGACAGCTGATGATCTTCAATCTTTTTTCGGGCAATATGGCGATATCGAAGAAACCAGATTAATTACGGACCGCGAAACGGGCCAATCTAAGGGCTTTGCTTTTATCACCTATGCGAACCAAAATGGAGCGCAAGCTGCCTTGGTTGCCAACGGCGTTGAGCTACAAGGCCGTAAAATCCGAGTCAACATTGCACGAGATAATAACAGCAATGGTAGCGGTCGCCGACGTGAAGGTGGCGGACGTGATAGTGGAGACCGACGAAGTCGATTCTAAATATCACTACGAACGAAGCGAGGTAATTCCTCGCTTTGCTCAAAAACCACAAACATTAAACATTTCCAAAAATTTCAATAGCAAGTTATTAATACTTGAAAGTCACTGGTTAAAATAGTTTCTGGTGCTTGTTTATAAATGCTTTCCTGTAAATCTTCCGGATATTTTTCAATTAAAATATGACAATGCATATTTAAAAATGACTACGGATTTCCCTTCCGGCGTAAGTTCTACTGGAAAACAGCCTATTTCTTTTTCTGGGCTAAGCAGAGGTTTAGATCCCAAAGCTACGCTGATTAACTTGGTTACCTAAACAAATTCCTAAAATAGACTTCCCTGCTTGGTTTGCCCGCTTGGATCAGCTCATCTCTTTGTAGGTAATCATAGAGTAGGTAATCATAGAGATGATATACGCAGGCAATTTGCAGTCCGCTCATGAGAATAAGAAAGTCAAAAGTTTCTAGGGTAGGCCGCAAACATTCACCCGCGTAACTTCGAGTACGTGAAAGTGCATAGTTTTTCACTGCAATCCAATTGTCAATCACCCCTAAATCTTCATAAGGCACATGTGAAATTACCTGAATACACATGAGTTTATTTTAACATAGAAAGGTTTCTTCTACGTGCAGCTATCAAGTCTTCACCCAATATAGGCTCTGGCAGATAGTTTTAGTATCTTCGTCAAAGAGGAAGATGCCCCATAAAAGTGGAATTAGAAGCTTCTCCCAATACTAAAATTTCTTCTAGTTCTTCTTTGCGAGTTGAAGTTTTATTTTCACTCTGACTAAATACTTCTTCTGCCAATTGTTCTACAAAAAGTGCTTTAATAAGTTCTCCATCGTTTTGGATTAGCCACGATTTTAGCTACGATTTCTTTGATTGGGAATCGTCTAAATTCTTTATTAAAAGCAGTTTGTAACAGCCTAAGAAAAGCATTTAGGCTCGGAGAATTAGTAGTCGAAATTGCTTACGTGTGGAATCACTTCTTTGTGAAACGAAGATACTTGTCCCTCACTCTCATTTAGCATTACTGTTTTAGGATTCCTCAAATTAGAGCATACAATATTTCCTTACATGAAATTTAGAAACAAAAACGCTATTTTATTCTAATATTTTTTTATTAAAATATCTTGTTTTATTAAAATAAACTTAATTATAAGACTGGAAGCATTAAAAGACTGGAAGCATTAATTTTTTCGGGATAAGTTTCAAAATATTTTTGTTCCGTCTGCTACAGATCATTTATGATCTCTGCAGAAAGTTTTTTCACACCTTGTCGCCGTGATGAATGAATTTTAAGGGTTAACCACTTTAATTTCATGTAGAATTAACAATCCTTTTTAGGAAGATTTACAGTGTATCCCACCGGAAATAAATTAATAGCATCTTTGCTTGAAGGATGGCTTGCAAGAATTGACCTGTGCCATAACCATAATAATTTAAATTTAATCTTGCAGTAAGGCTGCGCGTATCCTCTGGAAACATCATAACAGATGTCTCCTTTGCTCTTTTGCCTTAAAGCTCGTTAAAGCTCGATAGAAATTATTATTTTACCTAAATAACTAATGAAATGACTAAACAAATTTGACTTAGCAAGTTTTGCCAAATGGGTATTCTAAGGAAATCGGAAAAAGCACACCCAATAATGTCAGAGAGAACTCAATCCCCAAAGGATGCCAAAAGCACCAAAAAGTTAAATGATTAGCACGGATAAGAATTGGACTCTTATCTTTTTTTAAAATTGACGAAATTGTCGCCGCACTTCACGTTTATTTTTTTATAGTGACGAATACATATTAGTGACGAATACAGACGAATACATCGGATATAGAAAGTGAAGATCAAATAAAGTGTCGGAAAACAAAGAAAGGAAAAAGACTCGTTGGAAACGTAAACTCACTTACTGTGACTTAATATCTATCCTATAGTTTTTAATACTAGATAATTAATTCTTTAAAGTCTAGCTAGCCGATAAATGTTACCTCTTAAATAGGCATTAATCAACTTTCTATCTATTGGAATAGTATTATAATAGTATTATAAAGTATTAAAACTAGATGCCGAACCACTTGGCTCATCCAGAAATTACAAGCGCTAGCGGCGCAGGGTAAGCCTCTGCACCTATTCTGGAAATTTTAATTTTTTAACTTATAATTAAAATGGATTTCTATAAAATTATTTCAAAGGAAGCTTTATGAAAAAAGGAGCCAAGGATTGTGTATAGCCATAGTAGGAAAATGGCTTTTTCTGAAATGTTAGTTGCGCAAAATTCTTCCGAAAGCATTAAAGTCCAAGTTCGAGTAACAGACTTCCTCGCACGTTGGCGTTAGAGCAGTAGTTTTAAGTGTTGGAAAACAAAGCAGAGATTCCCTAAAACATGTAACGACGAAAACTGGCCCTGCTAATGCTACCTATAGTTTTGGTTTGCGAACGACGGCTGGCAAAGATGTCTATTGTAGATCAACTAAATTGATGAATGACAGCTTAGTTGAATTGAACTACAATGGAAAAACCTGCAAACTTAAAAAATCATTTCAATAAAAAAATAATAGGAGTCATTTCTTTATTCGATGATTCAGCTTACAGCCACCTATACGGACTTGTATCAACTTACTATGGGACAGGTTTATTTCCTGGAAGGAAAAAAAACCAGATGGCTGTTTTTGATTATTTTTTCCGTAAATTGCCGTTTAAGGGCGGATACGCTATCTTTTCAGGATTGGAAGATCTGCTCACTATCCTTCAGCAGTTTAAATTTAGTGAAAGAGATATTAATTTTTTATTTCACCAAGGTTTTCATTCCGAATTTCTTCATTATTTAAAAAACTTCCGATTTAATGGAAACGTTTACGCTTCACAGGAGGGGGATCTTATATTCCCCACTCGCCCAGTATTAACTATTGAAGCTCCACTCATTGAAGCTCAGATTGTAGAAACGTTGATTTTAAATATTCTAAATTTCCAAACGCTTATCGCTACGAAAGCTAGCCGAATGCGATATGTGGCGAGAGACAAAAGGCTTATTGATTTTGGATTGCGCCGAACAGCCGGATTAGCAGGCTATTATGCCAGTCGCGCTGCGATGGTAGGCGGTTTTGATGCTACCAGCAACGTAATCGCCGGACGTGACTACGCTATTCCAGTTGCAGGAACAATGGCCCATTCTTTCGTACAAAGTTATGACAATGAACTATCAGCCTTTCGTGATTTTGCTGAAAGTCGACCCCAGGATTGTGTTTTATTGGTCGATACCTATGATACGCTAAAAAGCGGCGTGCCAAATGCTATCCAAGTAGGCAAAGAAATGGAGTCACGCGGCCAGCAATTAAAAGGTGTACGGCTGGATAGCGGTGGCCTTAGTTATCTGTCAAAAAAAACACGTAAAATGCTAGATGAATCCGGTCTTTCTTATGTGAAAATTGTAGCTTCTAATCAGCTTGATGAGTACGTAATTAAAAGCTTATTAGAACAAAAATCACCTATTGATATTTTTGGTGTCGGAACCAAACTTGTTATTGGTAAACCAGATGGTGTTCTAGATGGAGTGTATAAACTCGCTTTTAGTCACAATAAACCTCGTCTCAAACTTTCCGAAACACCTACTAAAACAACACTACCTTACAAAAAGCAGGTGTATCGACTATTGGATGACCAGGGCGGTTTCCTAGGAGCCGATGTTGTTACTTTAATTGATGAAAAAGATACAGACATCATGTATCATCCTTTTGAATCACTAAAATCCTTTCGTATTAAAAATTATAAAAAAGAAGCGCTTCTCCATAAGATAATGGAAAATGGTAAACGGTTATCTCCTGTTAAAACGGTCAATGAAATAGCAAAATATAACCAACATCGCTTAAGTTTGTTGCCGGAAGAATATAAGCGTTTTGATAACCCTCATATTTACAAAGTAGGATTAAGTAGTGAGCTTAATGAGCGACGTAACCATTTAATAGAAGCTTATAAAAAAATGGAAAACTCTAATCATCGTCGACGTTCAAAATGATTTCATGGCTGGAGGGTTCTATTGGGGATCCTAAAAATCATATAAAAATCATAATTTCTTATTTGGATCTCTGCTTAAAAATATTAAATTTAATTATAAATAATTATCGTCCAACAAAGACACAAGCGATGAGTTAATTTTGGGAAAAGTTTTGGGAACCATAAAGGGCGAATCAAGTAACTCAGATAACTATTGATTAACATGGCGCGCCCGGACGGATTCGAACCGCCGACCGCCTGGTTCGTAGCCAGGTACTCTATCCAACTGAGCTACGGGCGCGCGTTTAGAGCTAGCGAGGCTTCCCTGCTTCAGAGAGAACGACCGATTTTACTATAAGTGGCTGCACTGTCAAAGGTTACGACTTTATGATCCGCAACCTGTTGATTAGGATTCAGACCCATCATGCGTTAATTCCTGAAGAAGTTTTAACTTTATAAGACCTAAGACATGAATGCAGCTATACAATTCTTTTTCGGGGAATGGGCGAAAGCGCTTCTGTTTTTAACTCTTCTGAAATACGGTTAATTCTCTTTAATATTCTCTGTGCCTTTGAAGTCAGATGGACGGTTTTGCTGCGCCGATCTTGAGAATCCGAATGCTGCTCTACTTCAAAGGCATGCATCAATAAAATGTCAAAACTTATCAAAAGTATGGCATCGTCGTTGCTACTTACTTCTTTTTAATGTATTCGCCCGCGGATAAAACCGACCATCCACTTGAATAGAAAATCCCAGGAAATATTGAGCCTGCTCAATCCATATCGATCATGTCGCAGGCTCTGGTATTTTAAAAAAATTGATCTTACTCTCCAGGCGAAACGGTAAGAATAAGATAGCTTTTATTTTAGATTAACCCTGAGCCTTTCAAAGCTAAATTAGTTCAAGCTAAACAAAATTTTTAAGAAATCAAAGCTCAGCTTAATTATACAAAGATAAAAGCTCCTTTAACGGGTAAAATAACGGGTAAAACGGAAAATGTCTCCTTCAAAGCTTGTGAGATTTAATTACATCAGAAAACGTCTAGCCTCTTGTCATGATTAATTAATTAATTAAATCCTGGTTTAGTTAATTTTAATTTACCGCAGGAGAAATTTTCTAAGCTGCTCAGTTATCAACGTCTAAACTCAATTATCTTCGAAGTCATTAACAAAAGTGGAGATAAAATTTTAGGAAAAGGTAAATCAACCTTCATAGATAACACTGTAAATTCGAAAACGGGAACTGTGTTGCTTAAAGGCACCATTGATAATACTCAACAACAACTCCTATGGCTTTTAAAGGTCAAGGTAAAATTAATTCTAGCAATAGAAAAAATGTCCTCGTTACTCCCAGTCAAGCTATTAAGATCGATGATAAAGGACCTTTTATTTATATGGTAATCATCAATCGAAAGACGGTGGTTAAAAGAATTAAAATCGACAGGCAAATAGGTCTCCCCGATTTACTGTTATCGAAGAAGGGTTAAAACCTGGCGATATAATCATCACGATTTCACTACCAGAAATTCAAAATAGTGCAGAAGTTAAAATCGCTTCCTCAAAGGTCAAAAATAAAAGCCTATCATGAATATTTGTGAAATCTTTATTAATCGAACCAGTAGCCATCGTCATTTTTATTTTATTTTATCGCTATTTATCTTTGGAGAGTTAGGTTATTTATAACATATCGATTTCCTAACAATTATGGTTTCCGCAAGTTTATTCGGCGTCGATCCCAAAACCATGGCTACGTCAGCGGCGACACCGATTGAAAAAGAGCTAAGCACAATTTTAGAACTAGATTTAATGAGTTCCATGTAAAATACTACAGGCTCCACGCAAATAACTCTGCAATTTTCGTTAAATCGGAAGATAGATGCAACTGCCCCTGATGTCTAATCCGCACTTTTACAAATAACTCGGACTTTACCTTCACAAATGCGCAACTCCCCTACCGTGCGAAAAGTGAATCCGGCGGGCTCTTCCCGTACTTTATCGGGCTTTAACAGCAAGATAATTTACTAATGATGAAGTTGATGACTATGCAAAAAAATTACATAAATTACATTGCTCCAAGCTTATTAATCACAATAGTGTATCAGGTTAATGTTTTTGGGAATAATTTGCTGTTCGAATTTACCTTAATCCCACAAGCTATGGCTAACCGTAATTTAATTATTAATGATATAGCAAGCGCAATCCAAAGTTTAAATACCACAATCAATCTTCGGAAACTTTGCAAACAGACGGTTATTACCGTTTGATTAAAATGGATTACCAATTAAAAAATATCAAAGCATTTCCCAACGCGCCATTATTACTTCAGATTAATGTACCTGTTCGGATTAGAGGATATTGCAACCCTAGAAAACAGTGTTTTTAATGATAAAGCCATCACGTGGTATAATGGAAAAACATTCCATCGCTCTCGTTGTCCAGCGCCAACCCAATTCCAATACTGTATCTGTGGTATAAAATATTCTAAAAGAACTCCATGCTTCTTGCCCCTACAAAAAATTTACTAGGAGGCGCAGAGATTAAAATCCTTTATAATCGTGGTTCTTTTCAATTTATTTTTTTCTGCGTTATTGGTTATCGGGGTAATTTTTCTCTTTCTTAATAACTTATTGTCAACCATAATAGCTGTATTTTTACTGCCCTCTTCTGTTATTGCCACCTTTGGATTTATGTATTTATGCGGATTTAGTTTAGATAATCTCTTCTTAATGGAATTAGTGTTGGCTGTAGGGTTTTTAATTGATGATGCTTCTAGTCTTAGAAAATATTATACGCCACCTAGAACAAGAACTGGAGTTTGTCGGCGAGTTTAAAAGGCTCTAAAGAAATTAGTTTCACGGTTATAGCAATGGCATTATGATTAGTTTCTATGTTTTTGTCTATTTTATATCTCACCCCAGAGTTCCCTCTAAATAGGCGAAATTTGAAATTTATTTTGATCACATTAAAATCTGTTATGAAAATAGTCTATATTAGACAATTTCAAATATAAAACTAACACTTTTTGGCTCTTTAATTATAATTATTTTAACGAATTTCTTATTTCACTTTGTGCCTAAAGATTTTATTCCTTCAGAAGATACTGATATGATATTTGGAAACGTTCAAGTTTTGGAAGGTATTACCTTTCTTAATTTTATTGCCCAACGATAAAAAGTTTCTATAATTATACAGCGCAATCCTAACATCCAGTCATTAGTATCTTCCGTAGGACAAGGAAAAATAGCTATAAATAGTAGTAATATTGGGTGACTTATTATTCGTCTTAAACTAACGGATCAAAGAAAATTAAATGTGAACCAAATTATTCAACAACTACGTCAGCAATTAAAATCAATTTCTAGATTGAAAGTCTTTCTAACTAATCCTCCTGCTGTCAGCATTGGAAGTAAAATAATTAACAAAAATTATCAATACGTGCTTCAGAGTACTGATTGGGATTTATTAGAAACTGCTGCTCAAAAATTGCAATCGCAAATAGCTTAATTCAAAGGTGTTCATAGTATAGATTCGGATTTGCAATTAAAAAATTCTGAAATGAAATTGCATATATTATGGGGCAGAACAGCAGTTTTAGGAATTCACACCAACACAAATCAAAACAGTGCTCTATTTTGCTTATAGAGGAAGAGAAATAAGTAGTATCATGACGGCAACGGTGCTTATAATGTCATCATGGATATCGATCCGTGTTATCAACGGGGTCCCAGCGATATCAATTTATTAAATTTACGCTTTCCCGTTCATTTGACATCGCTCCGGGCTATTCACTAGGCAACATCACACAACAGATTAATACTTTAACCAAACAAATATTGCCTTCCAATATCTCAGAATCTTTTGTTGGAATCGGTCAAAAATTCCAACAATCGCTTGATCTAGATGGTGTTCGCTATTCTCTACGAATATTTTATTCATCTCATCACCATCTTAACCACTCTACCCTCTGCTATTTTTGGCTCATTACTTTCGCTTTTCGTGCTTTACCATGAATTAAATTTTTTAGTTTTATCGGCTTGATTATGTTTGTTAGTTTAACAAAGAAAAATGAAATCATGATATTTGATTTTGCTTTGGAAGCTAAGGGAAACAAAATTTATCTTCGTAAAGAAGCCATTATTCAAGTCTGTTTAATTCATTTTAGACCCATCATAATGAAACTACATTGGTTGGATTTGGTAGCTACGATTCCTATCGCGCTTGGGCTCGGCGCGAGAGGGGGTAGGTGAGGAGTTTCTTAGAAATTGCGATGGTTGGTGAACTTTTCTTCTCGCAACTGATCAATTCTGTAAGTAACCCCTGTTTTTTTTATGTATTAATGGATAATCTAAGCGTCCTATTTCGCTAAATCAGAGCAAATCAAATGCGTGAGAAAGAATTGAAAGATAAGCTCATAATAGACGAAATTCATCCGTCTGAGACAAGTCAGCTAAATTAAAGCGTATAAACAATCTCTTGGAATTGCGCTGCGCCAAGATGTTATTATACACAATAACAGAAAAGTTGTTATCGACCGTATAAAAGAAAATCCTACTTATAAAAGAAAATCCTAAACTTATAAACACTTCTTTCAATACTAATGATATACCGCCCTGATGCTAGCGAGCAAAATTAGTTACCTAGGATTATAGGATTAGTGGAACTTCTTATACTCTACGGCGGGCTGAAAACCAGCCATCTTAGATAATGTATGAAAATAAGAAATGTATTGGGTATATAGAGGACAGAATGACTTTGATCTCGTCAGCCTGTCAGATCACAAATAAATCTGTAAGCCATTAAAAAACACACTATCACTCGATTTTCGTTTGCTATCAGCTCCAATCGATAAACTTCTATTTTCAAAGATAAATATCAGCGGTGTATCGGAATTACTTTAATTCGCTAAATGCCGCATACTAAAAAATACAGGCGCTGGATTACTTTCTTTTTATTTGTATCGATAAGAGATATCTCTTCTTCAGCGAACTCAATTGAGCCATTAATCAAGCAAGCATAAGCACTCAAAAAAACTTTCTCAACGCTCTAGCATTCAGAGATCGATTTATATATGCAACGAGTTTTGATGATCTAAATTCGCCGAATTACCATTAACTACTCAATCAATCAATTCTGATTTGAAATCTGCTCACGATTTTTTTTCAGATCAAAACCTTCTCAATATATTATTAGCAGGAAGCCTTATCAGAAAACAGAGAGAAGTTTTATCTATACAGTTCGAGAAGTAGAAGCATACGAAGTGGCTACTAGTTGCTGGATTAATCCCTATACCGGTGAGAAAACACTCAATAGCAATTCCAATGATTTTTTTAGAATATCAGATGATAAGTCCATTCAAGATCTTATATGGAAATCCAGCGACTCTCTCTAGCCTTTTTGAGAAAAAGTTTTTAGAGAAAATATTACGCTCCCTTAAAGCTCGAGCACCTTCAATTACTCGGTTAGTTTTGCCTATGTTGAAGCTTCGCACCGAGCACGAGAGAAACAACGGCGAGTTTCTTGTTTAAGCGCACTTACGGAATTACGTAATGGTTTGCTTCACATGGAGATAGAAAAACTATAGTGGTTCTAAACTGAAAGCAGAGCTACCCCCGCCTATACTGCTGCTACTGCGCTATTTTCTGAATGGTGGGGTATCACTGGATATACAGATATTCGAAACAAAAATTCAAAACCTGAAGTACAACGAACAAACGATCGGAAGTGTCTTTGATATTATTCTTGATCTTTCCAGTGTAGTCGATCGTATCGATGCGGAATACTGCGTCGAAATTAATGATTAGATTTTGACCAAGAGTGCTAGCTTCTAAAACAGTGCAGCGGAAACTTCGTGAAATGGACGATTGGCTGTCTTTCCAGCCTTTGAGCCATTCAGAATTTGATGAAATTCAAAAAAATATTTCTCCGTGAAATAGAAAGAAATAAAGAAAAACCCCCTACTGTTTTTGATGTTTTTGACGCTTTCTTTCTGAAATATCCCCTTTCCGAGAGCATTTAAATCAATGATCATAATCAATATCCACAAATTGATTGAGAAATAATACACTGTCTTTAAAGACATCGCAGTAATAGTAAACTCAGTCCTTTATTAAAACAAAACCAAGAAAGCCTCGTTTCGAGTATTCTCAAAATAGAAGACATTAATGAGCTCGCTATTTTTTATCTCCTATTACGAGGAAAACAAAATCAGAAAAAACAGTCTATTTCTATTGGAGAGTTAGCGGTACTTGCAAAAATCGATTCTTTACCTGCAGCAATGGATTATGAAAACTTAAGAAAATGCTATTTTTTGCCTAATTTAGAAATGATAGTGGAATGGATAGAGGAGCAATGTGGATCCCAATAATGAGAATGTGAAAGCCTATTATACTTTGGGATTCAATCAAATACAGTTGAGGTTGTAAAAATTTTGCTAGAAATAGTCATCAATTCAAATACCTGGCATAAACTAATTATGCTTGATATGGGAGAACAATGTGATGCCTTGGACACGGAACGAAAATGGCTTAATGTAATTTTGCAAGTGGATGATAATAGCTACCGATTGTACATTATTTTTGGGTAGAGTGTGGGCGCGCTGGGATGAATGGATTGATATAGAAACCCAAGGCAGTCAGAGCTTTCTCAATACGATACAACTTCACGTAGTGATGCGCCGAGTGCCTATTTCCCTTTAAGGTCTCTGTTGCCGCATTTAAATTTGCCTTTGAAAAAATCCAGCATCTTGGCTGAATTAACAAAACGAGATGCTAACTTGAAGAATCTTGATGAAATAAAAAAGCGATTATAGATAAGTCGATGGTCACAGCTCTCTGCTTATATTAATGATCTTCCCTCTCTTTGAGAACAAACAAGGAAATTCTTACAAAGAGCTATTGACGAAAAAAATTGGCGGTTGATATTCATTCTATTTAAATACAAATTAAATACAAAACTACCATTTTGGAATTGGATATCGATTTTGTCTATTTTTTTGATTTAATCAAACAATGTGACGACCATTTTGTGGATCAATGGTTAGTTTCCACAACCTATTCGACTTCATTTAGAACGGGAATCGTATTTTTGAGAAAAATGATCCCTTCCAAAGTAGATTAAACCTCCAACCTTCTCTGAACGTTGTGATGTATGGGATCCTGCTCTACAAAGAATTGGTATAAAGCCTATATTAGATCAGTAACTCGTAACGACCTGTTTGTATTCCATGAATAGAATACAAATTGGAATAGGATTACGTTAGAGATCGAAAAGAAACGGCTTGCCAAATACGACACAATGTCTGCATCAGGAAGCAAGAAGTACGCCTCTCCCCATATAGAGAAAGCACTGTTTGATTATGCTTTTTTAGCAAGGAAACAAAAATAGGTGAAGCTTTTTATTGAAAAAGGTTTTCTGCTTTCCCCTAATTTTTTAAAATGGCTACACGCATCAGACAGATTGGACGATATTGCAGCTTATTTTACTCTGTTAGCTCCCGACAAATCTAACATTCTTTTTCTCTCAATATTGCAAAAATACATCAGGTATTGACCCAAGAACAAATAACTTCTTTTGACGAAGCATTCAAAAAAAAACAGCTATTTTTTCTCTTTAGCAATAAAGACTTTAGCAATAAAGATATGCATTCCGTACCACAAAGATTTACTAAAAAAAGACATTAGAGATTTAGATGATTTCATTTTTATGGGTTTATTCTGTCACATATATAAAACCAGTAACGGAGAGCTAATTTTTACTTTTTTACGACCTTTACGTCTTAAAACAGGAATGATCAAAGCAGGATTGAAAAACAAGCCTGGTCAGTGAAAAAGATCCTCACAACAGCCATTCTATCCTGTTTAGAACTAGAAACCAAGAAATTTGGTGAATTATGCATCTGCGGCGCCAATCCACCCTACACCATTGTTAAAATGAACAATTCTATCTTGATATATCAAGTTAGAGTTTGTGGCTCATGAAATTAGGTTGTTTAGTTCTTACTTTCGATCAATGCATCATTCGATAATGCAAGCTCAACAAAATCCACAAAGAACCACCCATCAATACGGCTAATACGACTATGGTGAATACGAAAGACATTAAATTCATTTGGCTTTGTTCATTTTTCGTGTTTAATCGTAAAAAGAAAATAACCTGAACTATAAATTGGACAAAGTTAGAGATAAAGATAATGGCCAACAGCGCCGTTTTAGAGAGCGTCGTGTACATTACAGTCATAAAAGAGATTAAGGTAAGGATCACGCATAAGATCATTCCAGTGATATATATACTTAACTTTTTCTTTCCGGTGCCGTACGTTTCTTCAGAGAGTATCTCACTCATAATATGACCCCCATTAAATAAACGATTGTGAAAAGGAAAATCCAAACGATATCCAAGAAATTCCAGAACAAACCCAAATAAACCATTCGTCTTGCTGTGTTTCGATTAATTTTCAAAATCGGTAATTGAATGATCATAATCAATATCCACAACAAGCCCATCGTAACGTGAAAACCATGCGTTCCTACAAGGGTAAAAAAGGCAGAGGCAGCACCACTCACGTTCCAGACATAGCCCTCAGTGCTTAAATGAATAAATTCTCTCACTTCCATAATGACAAATCCGGCACCTAATATAAAAGTTAATACCAACCAGAATATGACAGCGGGCAATTTATTTTTATTAATTCCGAATATGGCTAAGCAATAAATAAAATTACTCGCTAATAAAAAGAAGGTTTCAATCAAAACATAAGGCAAATCAATGAATGGCTTTAACGAAGGACCAAACGCTCCAGGATGATGTAATACCAAAAAGGTAGCAAATAACGAAGCAAATAAAATGCAGTCGGTCATAATGTAAAGCCAAAAACCAAAAATATCTGTTGCGTCTGAATCCTGATAGTGACCGTGTCCAGTAGCTGACGCGTGTGTACTCATGATAATGCCTCCTCGTAATGACGTAACTCAGTTTGTTTTACTGTTTTGGCTTTAACATAATAATTAATATCTCGACTAAAAGTTCGGGCAATTACGATAGCGATCACTCCAATTAATCCAAGAATGCCAGGGATCCACATATGCCAAACAATGGCAAATCCAAAAACCCCAGAAAACATAGCGATAAAGAAACCGACTGAAGTATTTTTTGGCATATGGATATCTTTGTATTGAATATCTTGTGGATTGACACGCCAGGGACGGCCTTGCTTTTTCGCTTCTTTTTTTCAATCCAGAATTGATCCCTTTCCTCCACTTTCGGAATAAAAGCAAAATTATACAATGGCGCAGGTGAAGCCACCGACCATTCCAAAGTTCGACCATTCCAGGGATCCCCAGTATTATCACGCAACTTATGACGATTCTTGATGCTCACGATAATCTGAGCGATTTGCAATAAGATGCCGATCATAATCAGAGCTGCACCACCAGCCGCAACAACGAAATACGGTTGCAAGGTGACATCCGCATAATGATTAAGTCGGCGCATTACTCCCATTAGTCCGAGAAGATAAAGGGGCATAAATGCGGCATAAAAACCTGATACCCAAAAAACAAAAGACCATTTCCCCAAGCGTTCATCAAGTCGAAAACCAAAAGCTTTCGGGAACCAATAAATTAATCCGGAGAAAAATCCAAACAGAACACCACCGATAATTACATTATGGAAATGCCCAACTAAAAATAGACTATTATGCACCTGAAAATCGATAGGCGGTACAGCCATCAATACCCCTGTAATTCCTCCAATGGAAAAAGTAATAAAAAAAGCAAATACCCAAAGCATGGGAGTACGAATAATAATTTTGCCTCTATATATGGTAAAGAGCCAATTGAAAATTTTGACCCCAGTAGGTACAGCGATAATCATTGTTGCAATACCGAAAACGGCATTCACATTTCCCCCATTGCCCATGGTAAAGAAGTGATGAACCCAAACGATAAACGAAAAAAAGTAATAACAAGAGTGGCATACACCATCGTCACATAACCAAATAACTTCTTTTGACTAAACGTAGCCACAACTTCGGAAAACACACCGAAAGCAGGCAAAATTAAGATGTAAACTTCAGGATGCCCCCAGGCCCAAATTAAATTGATATACATCATCATATTGCCACCAGCGTACTGGCTGAAGAAGTGCATTCCTAAAATCCGATCGAGTGTTAACAAGGCTAAACTAACGGTTAAAATGGGAAATGCAAGAGCAATTAAAATCATTGAACTAAATGTCGTCCAAACGAAAATAGGCATCTTCATAAAAGTCATGCCTGGAGCGCGCATCTTAATCACGGTCGCAATGAAATTAATACCCCCCAGAAGGCTTCCTACGCCCGCAATCTGTAACGACCAAATAAAATAATCCACGCCCACTGTAGGGCTATAATATAATTCAGAAAGTGGAGGGTAAGCCAACCAACCCGTTCCTGCAAAATCGCCTACAACGAGAGAAATGTTACATAACATCGCTCCGACAAAAGTCATCCAGAAGCTGAAGGAATTAAGATAAGGAAAAGCGACGTCCCTGGCACCGATTTGTAGTGGTAAAGCAATATTGGCAAGACCAAATACTAATGGCATGGCCACAAAGAAAATCATAATAACGCCGTGGGCCGTAAAAATTTGATTGTAATGTTCGGGAGGTAAGAAACCCATATTCGCACCTGCTGCTATAGCTTGTTGCGAACGCATCAATATCACATCAGAAAACCCACGCAGCAGCATAATACCGGCCAAAAGAACATACATGATGCCAATTTTTTTGTGATCTACGGAAGTTACCCATTCATGCCAGATATAAGACCATTTTTTAGTAGTCGTGATAAACGCTAAAACTCCAAAAAAACCACAGCCATGAAAATACCAGCACCCATAATAATTGGAGTATGAAGAGGGATAGCATCAAGTGTCAATTTACCTAAAAAAGTTCTCTTAACATCGCTGATCCTTTTATTAAAAATTAATAATGAGACTCTTTATGTTCCCACTGAGTGGGCATTCCAGTTGTTTGCATATACTTCATCATTATCTGTGAAAATAAATTAGATACTACTGACGAATAATAATGCACAGGTTCTTTGATAGAAGGTTGAATAAGCTTTTGGTACACGGGGGGGTTAATTTTTCACCCGACCGCTTAACTTTAGCAAACCAACGTTGCAATTCATTCGGTTCTACCACTTTCACATCAAAACACATATCCGAAAATCCATCTCCATTATATTGGCTATCAAGCCCTTGATAAGTTCCATCTTTTGAAGCAATTAAATGCAAGCGTGTCCGCATTCCGGCCATGGTATAAATTTGGCTTCCTAACTGCGGAATAAAAAAGCGCTCATTGGAACGTTATCATTAGTGAACATAAATTCGACCTGCTCACTCCTAGCAATCTCTAAATAGTTGACTGTAGCAATATTTTGTTCTGGATAAATGAAGAGCCATTTCCAAGGCAAAGCTACCGCCTGTATCACCATCGGTTTTCCCACCCCTTTTATAGGGCGATAAGGGTCCAATTTGTTGCTCATCGTCCACGTTATAATGCCTAGAACGAAAATAATAACCATTGGAATGCCCCACCATATCGCCTCTAACAAAACGCTATGGCCCCAATTTGGCTGGTAATCTGAGGTTTTACGACTTGCGCGGTAACGAACAATAAAGGTAAAGCTCATGATGAAAACGGGTATGACTACGATTAACATCAAGGCAAGCGAATCGAAAAATAACTGCTTTTCTTCGTAGGTTATTACCCCTGTAGGATTCAGAATGCCAATCATCATCGTACGACAGCTTACTAAAGTAGAAGCACTTAAGATACTCACACCAAATAATGAAAATTTCAAAAATTTTTTCAAAGAGTTATAAAGTTTCGCGTTTTTCTTATCAATCATCGCAACTTCTATAGGTCATTATTTAACCAGTTCTTTATCTAGTTCTTTATCTAGTAGAGTACTTTTTTCTGCCATAATATATTGTTAATATCGTCTGGAGACAATACCTTAAAGACAAATGGAGATAAAAAATTCTCATACCTCATTTAGGCTCTCTGTTTTGATTTAGTTTCTATTATTTTGTCCCTGGGAATCTTATTCAACATGGACGATACCAAAAATATGGCAAGAAATATGATACACAATAAGTCAGGTTATATTATGGGTGGTGTTCTCCCCATCATTTTTGACTCTCTAGCGTTCATACAAAATAACAGCTTTGAATCAAGCTGGCAAATTGCAGTTACTATTATCGGCCTTTTCATGTTAGCTATCAGCTTTTTTCAGGTAATCTTCGTGAATGATTAGAAAAGCTTAATAGAAGAACATCTGAACAAAGTTCCTTTTTTGTTTAGTCTCTTCGGTCTGATGTTGGGATATCTTTTAATTTACATTGGATTTTTTACTCCCATTATAGCTTATACCACCCTCAATAACTATTAATAATAATTATTACGCCTCAGTTATTACAGCCCCAGTTAAGTTTTCTAACAAAGTAAATGTAATTCGCCTTTAAACCCGTTTTTTAATCTTTTCAATTTTTCTAAATATTATCCGGAGTAAAATTTTCTTTTTTCTTAATAATTATTTAAGTTAGCATTATTACAATGCACTGGAATAAATACATTCTGAGGAAAATAAAAAAATGAAATTAACAAAAAGATTGGCTGCACAACTTGAAATTAACCTGCATCAGACTCTAAGAAACTACAAATGATGAATTATAATTCAGTTCAAACACAGCCAAGGGGATGTAAAGGATTCAAAAACGTTCGGGAAAGATATAAAGATATTAAAGATATAAAGATATTTATAAACTCATTCAAACAAAGTGGCAAAAGGAAATAACTAGAGATATTTTTAACCCTAATTTTCTTGAAGATTGGCTAGGGATAATTTCAAACTGAAAAAAATATCTTACCAAAAATCCAATTAATGAAGCTGAATTCTAAAAAAATGATAAAAAATTACAATAAATAATAACGTCGTTAAAAGATCTCTATATAAAATCTAATAATTTTTATATCTCTACAAAATTACCGCTATAAAATCCAAAAAATCGAAAGAATTTTTTAATTTTTTTTAAAAGAAAATTAAAAATTTTTATCACTCTTGATAAAAAGAAGATAATAAAATTAAAGACAATTATTGCTATAATTTTTAATTTTATAAAAGATTTAATAGAGGAGTGAGAAAAATAAGAAATTAAAAATGAAAAAAATAAAAATTTATTGAAAAACGCTTATACTTATTTAGAATCTTCTGATCGATTTTATAATATCGATAACTAATATCCAGAAGCTAAGGAAAAAGATAAAAAAAGAAAGGCTCCACCTCATCTGGAACAGAGCTTAAAAAATAAAAAAAATTTTAAATGTTACTAACAATAATAGTAAATTTTAATTAAAACGAAGAAGAGATCTCCTTGAAAAATATCTTTATTTAATAAATCTCTATTTTATAGTCGATTATTTTTTGAAAACGGTATTATGCTATCCCAATATAGGAAATGGAATAAAAAAGATGCATGTCAAGTTATGAATTCCTAACCACTTTTTCTTGGATAACTGTATCAAAAAATCTTCTTAATTTATCTAAGAACGAACCTTTTCATATAAAAAATAGTTTCTGATTATTGATAACAACTTGACGAAAGTTATAAACATGATTTAGAAAAATTTCTCATCAAAAACGTGCCAATGCTTATCCCACTTTTTCTTCAGAAGAGTTTAAATAAAAGGATTTACAAGATTATTTTGTCACCGAAAGATAGATTATTATTTTGGATTAGAAGCTCTTGGGTTTGATAAAAACCAGTCAGTCACTTTTTTAAACGGTAGTCTTTACATAACATACAGACTTATTATCCAACATGAGAATTCCCTACAAGAAAAAATAAGGTAAAAATGATATTTCTAGTTTCTATGAATGAATCTACCAATTATGGTCTTTATACAAAATTATTACGCGAAATTTTCAAATTTTACATTGAGCTCAAAAACATGAATATGAATTGAATTTTATATTTTACCACATTGATCCCACCTTTAATTTATCAGAAATGTATTCAACTATTGGAGCATATTTTATAATTTGTAAAAAAATAATACCTAAAAATAAAACCAATTATGAGATTTTTAATAAAATTCATTCACTAAAATGTATATTCATTCTCAAATTAAACAATCTATCACTTCTAGATTAATCGTTAGTTTTTTCAAACCTTTTAATGAAATAAAAATAATGGAGAAAATATTAAAAGAACATATAGATTTTCTCTATCTCTCTAGTAGGTCTAAGATAGGATCTGAAACTCTTTACAAACACCAATTGCACTTTTTAGAAATTAAGTATCGAGAAATATCTGACGAAGAGAAACAAGCGGAAACGATTTCTAAAATCTGGATAGCACCAGCGAAATGTGTCGATCTGGGCCAATCTGTTTTCCATTCATTACATTGAGGTAATCTGTCGGTAATTTCATACTAATACGCTTTAGAACCGACAAATATATTCATTAATGATCCACTATCGAGTTCTTGTTCAAGTACACCAATAGATAAAGATAATCCCATGTAATCCTGCTTATTCTCCCCATGTAATCATTAAATTAAAACCATATATAGAACAAAAAGTTTTTATAATCCGTTCTGATGGAACGATATTTTGATAAATACTCTTAACGACTTAAAATCCTTTTCTAATGGGTGAAGCTGTTCGAAAAGCAGTACCATGCCACCAATGTCAGATCGAACAATGGAAATTTATAATCAGCCCAAACTCACCATTCACCTCATAGGAAATTTTTTTACAAAAGCATTGTCCAGTTAATTTTTTCATCTTATTTATCCTTTATTTTGATTATTTCATTTATTTTATTATATACTAAAGTCTGAAATATTTAAAAAATATATAAATTTCCTTATTGGAGCAATATTAAAGGTAATAAATGGGAAATGGAAACTTTTTATTTTATTCTTTCTTTCGAAAGATATAAAATGATTTAATGAACTGCATCGCGAAATCCCAAAAATTACCCAAAGAATGCTCACATCGTAAATTAAAGAACTTGCAAAAGACAAAATTATTGAACGAAAAGTATATACTTATACTCCCCATATGTCGAATATTGGTTATCCGCCCATTGGGCGAACTTTTCTAACTCTATTAGCTTATTTAATATTAAAAATCCAACAAAAATTTAGTACCTAAAATTTTGATGGCATTTTAATTTGAGTAACTCTTTTCTATTTTTTTTCCAGTTATTTGAATACTAACCTTCGACTTTATCTGATCGTTGTTTTTTCAAAACCTATGTCAGGATTTTATAATAATTATTAAAATTATTAAGAATATTGATCGCAGGATAAAAGATAATTCCGCTAACGATACAATAACTCAATTATTTTTAGCCTCAAGATACGAGCTTATCTTGATTTTCCAATTTAGCTCTTTTAGAGTTCGATTTAAGATGATCCAAAATGACTTGTTTACTTCCTAACTTCAACTACATCTTCTATAATACTTAATATCAAAAACAATTCAAATAGAAAAAAGAAATTCAAGTTTTAGTATATGATAAATCGATCACTTAAAAATCAATTATATAGGATCAAAAGGTATTCCTAAAAATAAAAAAGAAGCACAAATATTAAAAAATCGTATAAAAAATTAAATTTTTTTATTTTTTAAACAGAGCAAAGTTAAAGTTAAAATTAACTGAAGACTATAATATGCATCAAAACCTTTTGAAGCAATATTGAATTAAACCAATATCAATCAGAACCATAATGAGATAGCTCAAATTACTGGATATTTTTTTGTTGTCTCGGTAAATAATCCGCTTCCTCCTATACAGTATCAGCAATAGCGACACTAAATTGGCTCATTATTGACTCAATTATCAATTCATAAGGTAAAATGTAAAATATTTTTTACTTAAATCGATGATGTTGTTTTACTTACATTACTAATATTTTTGAAAAGAACAGCTGAAAACCTCATCAAAAGAATATAAACTATTCCTGAAATCAATTGAGTATATTTCATGTCAAAGCCTTAGATAATAATGAGCATACCTATCCAAAAACCTTCCTGTTATAAAGCCATATACGCATATGAATAAAAGAATAAATGTTATGAGACCATTTTCCCAAGCGATACCTTTAAGATTAATTCCTTAAAAACGCGTTAAAAACGCGATCAGTAATTTTGAAGAAAACGCGATACTAATAATATAGGATATTCCAAGTATAGGATCTGATAAATAATCAATTTTAGTGATCCTAAGTAGTTTTTTTAAATTATTTTTTATCTTGGATTCAACATGCTTAATATTATATCTATATCGAATGCTCCCACCCAAATCGTAAATGATTAATATGTTCCAGCAATAATTAAGATTTCCAAATATCGCCGCTATACCGCCGATTTTTAGTAAAAGAGCAGAAATTAAAAAGCCGCTCCCAATACTCGAAGCTAAAGGAGTAAACAGTTGTTAGCCAAAATTCCCTACTCTCGAAATTTTTTATTAAAAAAATAAGTAAGCTAACTATAATGACAGCTAGTGTTATATCATCATAGCCCTTTTGTAAATGAAAGAGAATTTTAAACAAAACTAATTAACGTTAACTAACTACCCAGACAATTCAGTGAAAGCATCAATGATTTTTTTGATATTTCAAATAGCTTCCATGGAATTTAATCTCATGACTAAGTCATCCATTCTTTTTTTATCTATTTTTTATCCCACTGCAGATTGAATTACAGATTAACTCTGTGCTAATTGCACCTGATAAGATAATAATTCTTGAAAATATCATAATGAGAGATACGTTATAAACGTTTTTCACCAATTTACTTTTATATCTCCAGGATCCTCCCTAAAATATGTGTATAAATGAATACGAGTGTGCACTAGTCACTCAAAAGTCACGTAAGAATTTTTCACACTCAAAGTATACTGTTTGTTTAATACTAGTTCTAAGGTTGCAAAATATATACATTTTTCCATATCATAAATATATGAAATTTATATGAAATTTGAGCAATGACTCTGGAAGTCTCTGTCTCTGCAAAATATAAGAACGAATTTTAGAATCTGGAAAAATTGTTACCGCAGCGGGGTGTATCTGCCGATATTGATATGGCATTAACATTGGCTGCCAAAATTTCAGGCGAACAAATCACTAAAACATTACAACTGGATATAGGATATAATCCTGAACCGCCATTTTACGCTGGTTCTCCTAAAAAAGCTGATCCAGAATTAATTAGAATCACTGAAGAAAAAAATGGTCACTCTGTTTGAGAAAATTTAATAAAGATAGGCCATAAAAAATTACGCAAGGAACTAGATAGTATTGACAGTGTTCCATCTCTTAAGCGGTAGTTATTCTACACAGTCCATGTAACCGAACGGTCATCGTTACGAGGGCATTTTACTTTGTAGTCAAAGTTATACAACCTCCTGCAATTTTTTCATGAAATTCTTCAAAATAGAATTCCAGTCTATGATATCAACTAAAGTTAGCAAATCAGAGTTTGAAAATTCAAATTTTAACCCATTTATATTTTCAATGGGAAAGTGTTTCTTTAAAATCTTTTTTATTAATGCTAGTGAATTTAAATCTAACTCAATCATTGTTTTGCTCTAATTCTTTGAGCAAAGCTTTCACCGCTGGTAAAAATTGGATGGCAATGTCATAAACATATTTTGCATTTTTTAATTGTTAATGAGTGGAGCTGCCCCGGGTCTCATTAAATTCAAACCAAAGAGCAGGAGATTGTTAATCAAATTTTTTAGCCCCTGCCCCCCTGCCCCTAATCGAAATAAATTTTTCTTAGTTCTAGGCTCCTGCTTCTTCGGGCCCCAACATTTAAGCTTTATCCAACGCTGTAATAATTTCCAACCCAACTCATAAGTTTATTCAAAACGCTGGATAACCGAATCACGAATAATGTCGGCAGCAATATTTTTAGAAAGGTTGTTAAAATAATCAATCTCTTCTTTAAATGAGCAAATTACCTCCTAATTCACTTAGATCTAGAGCCATAGGAATTTCAATATAATCTGGTGCCCGGGGCCGGACTCGAACCGGCACGGGTTATTCGCCCGAGGGATTTTAAGTCCCTTGCGTCTACCAATTCCGCCACCTGGGCAATAAAGATAGACAGAGAAATCTGTCTAATTTTTGAGTAAGGCTGAGGCCGGAATCGAACCGGCGTATACGGCTTTGCAGGCCGCTGCATAAACCACTCTGCCACCCAGCCCTATTAAGTTCTTAATGTTAGCTTACTCTGATATCTGACTCAACCAATAATTCATACCGTGTGTGCACCAAACATGGGTCTGCAATAAACTGGGTATTGTTCGTCGACCAAAGACGCGTTACACAACACATCATCGCCAACATGTTTTCTTGAAAAAGGGCGTCAAACCTCTGCCACAGTGATAGTACATAGTGACGTACGTGAGCAACCCATGAAACCCGACCATAAGGGTGAGGAAAAAACTAAAAAGAACTAATAGGGTAATCGGTATCTTATCGATGAGTTGCACTAATTTCCACTGCGCAATCGTTATTTGCTTAAACAACACCATTTCCTTTCGCGCTTATATCTCAGAAATCTTAAGGTCATGCGTTTTTTCACTGCGTTCTTTGTACCAGCGAAATAGTGTTGCTAAAAATGAAACCAAAAGCTAAAAAGCTTAATCATTTAGGTCCCCCACAACACATCTCGTTCAGTTAGGTCATATAAAGATCAATAAGGACCAATCATATCGCCAAAAACCCATGCTGCAAGACCAAATACCCGCGTCTATCATACTCCCCCGGCCGAAATCGGAAACCACACCAAACTAACAACTCCATAGTGTCGGTACTACTAACGATTTTTTTGGCTTTTCAAAAACCCTCACCGTCGTTTGGAAAAATCGTTCAGCCCGTTTTTTCGCGAGCAAAAAGACAAAGAGTTAGGAAGAAAAAACTGATCGTAACAAGACTTTCTTGTAGTTTTTTTAAAAATTCACCAACATTATTTCATTAATCATTTTTACCACAATTGTTGTATCTGACCACAAAGTAGCCAGACCTTGCTAAGTCATTAAAAAAGGAAGATAGGGGAAAAAGCAGTTTTCGATCGCGCAAAATGCTCATCTGAGCCCGTGGTTGTCCACCCCACATAAACTGTGAATGGTATACCGGCGCAAGTTCGGGTATGATTAACGCATGCTCCTCAGACCCTACAAAGGATCCCGGCGGATGATGTGAAAAATCCGATAACAGAAAAAATGCGCACCGGATCCCTCTCGCCACTTAATTCAAGAAACTGACCCTTGTGTACTTTTCTAAGGAATCCGCAAGCTTTACCGCAGTAGGTGTGTTTTTTAGGTAAAATAGCATTTTTCCTTTGATAGTGGACTTCCTATCGTCTGATTAGCGATGGGCATCCATCTCAGTGCCGCAATACTGTTGCAATGCTAATCGGCTTGATAATCGAAGGTCGTCAGTTTTAGGAAGCTGAGAGATAAAATCGAGTATATCTCCTTGACCGTTTTGATCCCTTTTTGATCCCTTATTAAAGGGTGTGTAATAGTTAACGCGGTGCGCACCATCATCACCCGCCGTGTATTTTTCAACAAATCCGATCTAAGGGTTGAAAACCCTTGGCCCTCACTATACTTTACTTTATGCAGTTAAAATAGCCGTCCCCATATCGTTCATCTTCCAAGTATGATTCGGTGGCAGTTTTACCAATTAATTGACAATCCGCATCATTTACGTTTTCTGTGACGACGTATAAAAGCGCCCCCGCTACCACTCGAAGGTATCCAGAGTCATCATAGAATTTATGCAACAATATAAAGAAATGTTAGGTCCCCTAATGATTCGAAAAGTGTTAACTCAATAATTTAATCTCGTCCAGGACTTGTTACTCCAATTTTATCATTTGTCGAGTTTGATCCTGAAATTCTAAAGTTGTTATTAGCACCTCTTTTCATTCGGAATTAACTAAAAAAATATTTTCTAAAACAACTTTAAAAGCTTTGCTTTTCTAGATACGATTATTTAGTAAATTATTGCTTTTTTTCATAAACTATTATCATCAAGACTTAAAATTTATAAAATATAAGACTCAAATGAAATTGATAACTATTATTCATCACAAACTAGCACGCCTGAATTCTTCTAATCATATAGCCGAGATTGACCGAATTATAGCCACTCATTCACGATTAATATTGAAATATTTTTCACCAGAAATTTTTAAACCTACCAATTTAAGCTGTATTACCAAAAAATTATTAGGGAAATATTTAGCTACGCTAAAAAATAAAAAAGAAAATTATAATTCTCTGGTTTTTCCTATAATTTCCTATAATATTAAGAGGTTTATTCCATTGAGGAGGATATACCCTCTCCAAATAGTAGGAGCTGATAGTAGGTAACAGCTGAAACATTGAAAGACGTGATAGGGGTAATATTGATTTTGAAATTTTAGAAAAGTTAAAGAACAACCACTTGGCTCTCTCTGACGGCAATCTTGATAAACTATTTTACGCTTGTGAAATAATTGTGAGGTATATAAGTCTGCCGCTTCCAACTTGGAGGATTCATTGGAAAGTTCATTTATATTAGGACATCGACAACATGCAAAACTGAATTCTTCAGTATTACGCGACTAGCACTCTTTTTTAGTGATTTTGGAGCGGCTAATCTCTTGTTATTCGCTTAACGAACTAACAATTGATTTAACAATTCCAGGCCCTTGATAGATCAAGCCCGTATAAATTTGAACTAAAGAAGCTCCTGCCTTAAAAAAGGCTTCGGCATCTTCAGGAAAAAAATCCCTCCCACCCCAACAATCGGAACAGCATCCTGCACCAACTTATGAAGTTGTTTAATAATGGTAAGGGTTTTAGGAAAAAGTGGCTTACCGCTGAGCCCACCCTTTTCATTTGCGTACATCAACCCTTCCACTCCTTGACGACTATTAGTCGTATTCGTAGCAATCAAGCCTTCTAGACGATGTTCCAAAGATAACAATGCGATGACTTTTAATTGTTCCAGCGTTAAATCCGGCGATATTTTAAAAAGTAATGGCACATGTCGTTGATGACGGTCCTCTAACCGACGCTGTTCTTCTTTAAGCTGACTCAGTAATTTTGAAAGATATTGTTCAGATTGCAATTCTCGTAAGCCGGGGGTGTTGGGAGAAGAGATATTTATTGTCGCATAATCTACGTAAGGATAGGTTTTTTCAAAACAATATCGATAATTCTCATAAGCATTTTCCAAAGAAGTTGTTAAATTTTTACCGATATTTACCCCGACAATACCCTTTACTTTTCGCTTTTTGAGTTGTTCCACGAAATAATCAACACCCGCATTATTGAAACCAAAACGGTTAATTAACGCTTGTGCTTTTGATAGATGAAATAAGCGGGGCTTTGGATTACCGGGTTGAGATTTTGGAGTCACCGAACCTATTTCCACAAAACCAAAACCAAGTCCAAGTAACAGATCTATGTAATCACCATTTTTGTCTAAGCCTGCTGCAAGTCCAACCGGATTTGGAAATTGCAAACCAAACGCTGAGATGGGTTTTTGTGGAAAATGCTGCAAATATCGTTTGATCATCCAAGGACGGAAAGATGATTTCAAAGCAGATAAGGTCAAATAATGCGCTTGTTCAGGTTTTAACTGAAATAATAAAGGACGCAAATATTCGTAAATCATAAAGTCAACTCTTTTGTCCATATCTGCAACATCGCGTTACTTCCTTTCTGCAGTTTATAAAGGAAAACTTCCCACACTTCAATTCCGTAATCTCGTTCCTGTAAAAAAACTATAACTGACCCGAGCGAACCAGAAACTTCTCCCTGCTTCATCCAAAAGTGGAAATACGCGTACTTCTGGGGCCCACTTGGCAAAGTTCGATAATAACGAGCTATGGTGAAGCTTGTTTATTTTGGAATAGGAGATCGGTATATAACGCTAACTCAAATTGAAAATCTTCGAAAGGAAAGCGAGATAAATGAGCAACTTGATAGCGGTCTTCTATTCGGCCCCTTGAGAATAATCATTTACGAAAAGTCGCGCATAATGATTATTCCAAACGCTGAGGATATTTTCCAGGGTATATTCTCGCCTTGTTCTTGAATTTGATCTTCGCAATGGTAGAGTTGGGTCACTAAGTCTTGAATAACCTTATTAACATGCGTGGACATATCTAAGGATTCAAGATCACAATGAGAGTCAGCACTCATCACGCTGGTATGTGCCCACAAGCTTGATACATTTCAGCATTAAAATTCGAAAACTCTGCTAGGATAATCTAAAATTTTTTGCTCCCAATCATCGTGGGTTAAAAGTAAACATAGCAATAAACCCAACTGGGAATTAATGAGGTATCTCTTGAAGCCATTATCATGTTATCTTCCATGTTGAATGTTAAAATAACGAAAACTTATCAGGAACTTCCCGGTATAAGTGACTCAGCTATCTATTTAAAAACGAAAATAGTCACCTGTGTTGCCTACGAGAGTAAGAGTAACTGAGTTCCATTACTAAGGTAATCATAACATGATTCACGGACTCAATTTTCAGCTCGATGATACCGTTCAAATGCTACGCCAAGCAGTACAACAGTTTGCTGAACAAGAAATTGCTCCTCGAGCAAGAGAAATAGATCTGACGAATCAATTCCCACGCGATCTTTGGCCCAAGTTGGGTGAATTAGGTTTTTTGGAATTACGGTCGATGAAAAATACGGGGGTGCCCATATGGGCTATCTTGCCCATGTAGTTACTATGGAGGAAATTAGTCGTACTTCCGCTTCCGTTGGATTAAGTTATGGTGCCCATTCTAATTTATGCGTTAATCAACTGAGTCGTTTTGGTACGGAAGCACAAAAAAAACGTTATTTACCTAAGTTAATTAGCGGAGAGTATGTTGGTGCATTGGCTATGAGCGAAACCGAATCGGGCTCCGACATCATTAGTATGCGTCTCTCCGCCAAAGAAGAAGCGGATGGATTTATTTTGAATGGCACTAAAATGTGGATTACGAATGGTTTTGAAGCAGACGTGCTAATTGTGTATGGCAAAACTGATCCCACTGTCGGTTCACGTGGCATCAGTGCGTTTTTAATTGAAAAAAATTTCCAAGGTTATCGAACTGCTCAAAAGCTCGATAAATTAGGGATGCGTGGGTCAGATACCTGTGAATTAGTTTTTGATAATTGCAAAGTGCCCAAAGGAAATGTATTAGGGGAAATTAATCGGGGTGTTCCCATATTAATGAGTGGGCTTGATTACGAACGGCTTGTTCTAGCCGGTGGACCCTTAGGAATAATGCAAGCCTGTTTGGATTTTGTGTTACCTTATATTCATGAACGCAAACAATTTAAAAAATCTATAGGTGAATTTCAATTGATTCAAGCTAAAATAGCCGATATGTATACCGCATTAAACGCCAGCCGATCTTACGTATATGCGGTAGCCCAATCGGCCGATCTTGGGAAGATTTGCCCCAAAGATGCCGCGAGTGCGTTGATGTTTGCTGCCGAAAATGCTACCCAAGTGGCTTTGCAAGCTATTCAATGTTTAGGTGGTAATGGATATATTACGGAATTTCCGGTAGAACGATTTCTGCGTGATGCTAAATTATACGAAATCGGTGCAGGTACATCAGAAATTAGACGAATTGTAATTGGCCGTGAGCTCTTTCGAGAAGGTGAATAATGATAAAAGATCCAATTGTTGTCTTAAGCGCCACGCGTACGCCAATGGGCCTATTATGTTATGGCGGATATTTTAAAGAAATACATTCGAGTGAATTAGCGAGTGAATTAGGCACTACAGCAATCAAAGCGGACCATTGAACGCGCCGGACTTGATCTCGAAAATATCGACGAAGTCATTATGGGTTGTATATACTCTCCACCGATCAGGGACAAGCGGTGGGCCGCCGCGGGAGCCCCGTTCGGCAAGCCGCTATAAAAGCAGGGCTTCCGCCGAATATTCCCTGCACCACTAATGATATGGCTCTGTGGGATGAAAGCTATAAAACCATTTTAACCCACAATGGGATTCTCGCCAGTTCTTATAAGCCATGTTGTTGCCGTCGGTATGGAAAATATACCTAAAATATGTCTACGGCCCCCCATATCTCCTTATATTAAGGATAAAAGCTCGTTTTGGTTTATCATCGACTCTGGGATACGACCAAATTTATGGCCACATGATGCTGAATGCCTTAGAGGATGCATATGATACTAGGAAAGCCATGGGTGTATTTGGGGAAAAATGTGTGGATAAATATCAATTTTCGTCAAAAGAACTGGATGATTTTTCTCTTACATCATTAACTCGAGCAAAAAAAGCAAGCGAAGATGGGACCTTTTTCGCAAGGAATTGTTTTGATTACAGTAAAACATGGGAAAAAACTATTGAAGTTATTCATCATGATAAAAATGCTCTCAAAGCTAACCCAGAAAAATCTCCCATTTAAAGCCTGCTTTTAAACTAGATAGATCAGTAACAGCAGCAAACTCCAGCTCTATTTCAGATGATGCAAGCGGCACTAATTTTGATGCGGCTCTTAGAAGCAAAAAAATTGAGTATCCGAACAAATGGCAAAAATTATCAGCCATTTCACTCATACCCAAGAGCCTGTTCTGGTTTACAATAGCACCAATTAACGCTACCCAAGGTTTATGGAAAAATTAAAAAAAGAAGAGGTCGATTTATTTGAAATTAACGAAGTCTTTGCCGCTGTGTTACAATGGCAGCTATGAAAGAAATTAGTTTACTGCATAAAGAAAGTTAATCTCTACGGAGGGGCTTGTGCGGTTAGGCCATCCTAACGGGGTTTCTGGTGCGCGGCGCATTGTGGTCAACTTTACTCCTATGCATTACAAAAAAATAATTTGCAGCGCGGCAGAAGCAACAGCCATTGCAATTTCGGAGGAGAGTTAGAGTTAGTATTTAGGTGTTAATTAGTATGAGGTGTTAAAAGGAAAAAGATCACCTATGCCAAAAATTATTTCAAAAATAAAAATTAACAGCGATGAATTTAAGAATAACAAAAACGTCATGGACGCACAGATTCAAGAACTGGAAAGAGTGCTGTCTGAAATTAAGCGAGGAGGTCCGGAAAAAGCTCGCAACCGTCAACGGGAACAAGGAAAATTATTAGTACGAGAACGTATAGATCATTTATTGGATCCGGGTTCCCCTTTCCTAGAATTCTCTACTCTCGCTGGTTATCAACTTTATGATGACACCGTTCCTGCAGGAGGTGTCATCAGTGGAATTGGTCAAATTGCGGGACAAGAATGCGCAGTCGTAGCTAATGATGCTACCGTTAAAGGCGGAACATATTACCCTATTAGTGTAAAAAAACATTTACGTGCTCAAACTATTGCAGAAGAAAATAACCTCCCATGTATCTATCTCGTCGATTCTGGCGGAGCTTACTTACCCAAGCAAGATGAAGTTTTTCCTGATCGGGATCATTTTGGTCATATTTTTTATAATCAAGCGCGTTTGTCTGCCAAAAATATTCCACAAATTGCTGTCGTTATGGGATCCTGTACTGCAGGAGGAGCCTATGTCCCTGCAATGGCGGATGAAGTAGTTATGGTAAAAAATCAAGCGACTATTTTTCTGGGTGGCCCTCCTCTCGTAAAAGCAGCGATAGGTGAAGTGGTTACTACTGAAGAATTGGGAGGCGCCAACGTTCATTGTCGACTTTCTGGTGTAGCCGACTATTTAGCTGAAAATGACTGGCAAGCACTCAAATTAACTCGAAATATTGTAAATAACCTGAATCGTAAAAAAAATATCCCCCTTTATATCCGCACTCCTCAAGAACCTGCTTACCCTATTGAAGAACTTTTAGGAATCATTAATACAGATCCCCGGAAACCTTACGATGTTCATGAAATTATTGCTCGATTGGTTGATGGTTCTTCATTTGAAAAATTTAAAGCATTGTATGGAACCACGTTAGTTTGTGGCTTTGCACATATTTATGGTTATCCTATAGGGATTATTGCCAATAATGGCATTCTCTTTTCCGAATCTGCACTTAAAGGTGTCCATTTTATCGAATTATGTAGTCAACGCAAAATTCCTCTGGTTTTTTTGCAAAATATCACCGGTTTTATGGTCGGTAAAAAATATGAAAATGCAGGCATTGCTAAACATGGTGCCAAAATGGTTCATGCTGTCGCATGTACAGAGGTTCCAAAATTCACTATTATTATTGGAAATAGTTACGGTGCAGGAAATTATGCCATGTGTGGTCGTG
The DNA here is from genome assembly GCF_030643785.1 of Coxiella-like endosymbiont. Classification (NCBI taxonomy): domain Bacteria; kingdom Pseudomonadati; phylum Pseudomonadota; class Gammaproteobacteria; order Legionellales; family Coxiellaceae; species Coxiella-like endosymbiont. The sequence continues at coordinate 979,749 of NZ_CP094378.1, forward strand.
GTTACGATCCACGATTTTTATTTATGTGGCCTAATGCACGTATTGGAGTTATGGGAGGCGAACAAGCTGCAAACGTCTTGGCACAAGTGAAGCGCAACCAAATGGAACGGCACAGCGAAATATGGGATGGAAAAGAAGAAGCTCAATTTAAAGCCAATATCCGGACTAATTATGAAGCACAAGCTAACCCTTACTATTCCAGTTCTCGACTATGGGACGATGGTGTTATTAACCCTCTCGACACTCGTCGAATATTAGGTCTTTGCATTTCTGCAAGCCTAAATGCACCTATTCGGGAAACCCGTTTTGGAATTTTGCGAATGTAAAAAGGAAGGACAATTATGAATAAATTTACTTATATCCGCCAACGTTATGAAGGAAATATAGGTTTAATTACTTTTAACCGTCCTGAAAAACATAATGCGTTTGATGAGCAATTTATTGCTGAATTAAAACAAGCTTTACAACAAGCAAATCACGAAGAAACATGTCAAGTCATTATTATCAATGCGGAGGGGACTAATTTTTGCGCGGGTGCCGATTTAAATTGGATGAAACGTATGTCAGGATTCACTCGTGAAGAAAACGAAGCTGATGCAATTGCTTTTGCCGACCTTTTGCAATTGATTAATCACTTGTCGAAACCTAATATTGCCTTAGTTCAAGGAAATATTATTGGGGGAGGTATTGGTTTAATTGCTTGCTGCGACGTTGTAATTGCTTCTACCGATACGAAATTTTCTTTTTCAGAAGTTAGATTAGGACTAACCCCTGCAACTATTGCACCTTACATCATTCGCGCTATTGGATATAGCGCTACTCGCCGCTATTTTCTAACGGCGGAATTTTTCAATGCTTTAGAAGCACAAAAATTAGGACTTCTCCACCACGTTGTTAATCAGAATGAATTGCTAACAACTGGAAAAAATCTTGCTAAATTAATTACCCAAAATAGTCCACAAGCTTTATCTCACGTCAAACAATTGCTCAATAATTTGTATCCAATCAACGGAACTGTTGTTTCGCAAACTGCAGCGCTTTTAGCTACCGTTCGTTCTTCCAAGGAAGCTCAAGATAGAATTCAAATATTTTTAAAAAATAAAGTCTAATCGGTAGTTAAGGAGTTCAGAATCTCTATATGTTTCGCAAATTATTAATTGCTAATCGCGGCGAAATTGCTTGTCGAATAATTAAAACGGCTAAAAAATATGGCATTAAGACTGTTGCAGTTTATTCTTCGATTGATAAAGAGGCGCATCATGTCAAATTAGCTGATGAGTCTTTTTTGATCGGTCCGCCCCCTCCTGCAAAAAGTTATTTAAATGGTGAAAAAATTATCAACGTTGCGCTGGAAGCAAAAGTGCAAGCTATTCATCCCGGTTATGGATTTCTATCTGAGAATGCAAAATTTGCCAGTCTATGTCAACAAAAAGAAATTATTTTTATTGGTCCCCCTCTTCAAGCTATTAGTGTTATGGGAGACAAACGCGAAGCTAAGAAATTAATGGAAAAAGCCGGTGTTCCGGTGGTGCCAGGTTATCAAGGTGCCTTCCAAGATTTAAACATATTGCAGGAACAAGCTATAACCATAGGATTTCCTCTTTTAATTAAAGCAGCTGCTGGCGGCGGAGGGAAAGGAATGCGTTTAGTGACCAATAGTAATGACTTAGAAAACGCACTGCGATCCGCGCAACGCGAAGCAAAATCTAGTTTCGATGATGATACTGTTTTTCTGGAAAAATATATAAAACCGGCGCGCCATGTGGAAGTGCAAATCTTTTTGGACCAGCAAGGCGATGGCATTTATCTATTCGATCGAGATTGTTCTATTCAACGTCGCTACCAAAAAATTATCGAGGAAGCTATTGCCCCCAATTTAAAAGAAACTACCCGACAAAAAATGGGGGAAACTGCTATAAAAGCCGCCAAAACCGTTAATTATGAAGGCGCCGGAACGGTCGAATTTCTGGTAGATCAGTCAGAAAATTTTTACTTCATGGAAATGAATACTCGTTTACAGGTTGAGCATCCGGTAACGGAAATGATAACTGGATTAGATTTGGTAGAATGGCAATTCAGAATCGCTAGCGGCGAATCTCTTCCTTGCTCTCAAGAGCAAATCAAAGTAACAGGACATGCTTTTGAAGCGCGGATTTATGCGGAAAATCGCGAAAATAATTTCGCTCCCTCTATGGGAAAAATAACTTACTTTAATTTACCTCCCGAAGAGAAACGAATACGATTCGATACGGGAGTCACTCAAAATGACATTATTACTCCCTATTACGACCCCCTAATCGCCAAATTAATTGTTCACGAAAAAGATCGAGCAACTGCTTTACAATTATTACAAAACACCTTAGAAAAAATTTTTATTATCGGAATCGATACAAACATATCCTTTCTTCACCAAATATGTGGAACTCAAGCCTTTAAAGAGGCTAAAATTCATACAACATTAGTTGAAGTTGAAATCTCTAGAATTCTTAAAAAAGAATTGTTACCCGATGAGGTTTTATTAATTACTTGTTTCGCCGAGTTGCAGCAACAAAAAACGGCAATTGAAAAATTAGCTTTCCAATCAGTAGATCCTTACTCCCCGTGGTTTATTCACGACAATTGGCGTTTGTTTTCACCGCCTGAAAAAATATTACAATTTTGGTATAAAGAAGATAGTTTCGAAATTAAAGCTGATGAATTAATTCTTCTTGAACGTTCATTTTTGATTACTGGGCAAAAGCAAAATAATTATCAGTTTAAAATTATTTACAACAATCAAGTTTTAGAAGCAGCGGCCATTCTTTGTGAAGAAGATTGGCATATCTTTTATAAAGCGAGCCATTTTGTACTTTCAAAGCAAAATCCTAAAGCTTCAATGACTAACGAAGCAATTGCTGATAATCAATTTATTGCTCCCATTCCAGGAACCGTTATTGAAATTTTTGTTGAACCTAATCAATCAGTAAAAAAAGGCGATCGCCTACTTATCTTAGAAGCCATGAAAATGGAGCATACTCTCACAGCCACTAAAGATGGAGTGATACAAGCCCTACTGTGTAAAACCGGTGACTTAGTAGATGAAGGCGCTCAGCTTTTGAAATTAAACTGAAATTAAACTAAGGCTTGTCTATAGCTAATTAACAACCAGCTTAAAAGCTAACCAAAAGATTACCATCTTTTGCAATAGCTAAAATAGCACATAGCTGGCCTGCCACTGAACCGATCACAATGAGTAAAATAGTAGAATTTAGCATAAAACCGATTGTGCGAAGTACCGATCCAAAGCCCCCGTGGCCAAGCGCGGTTTTTAACATATAGCATGTATATACCATTGTTTAATCTGTGTGAATGAGGTCTCCGGTAGGAGAGACCCTTGGGGAAGGCTTGTAATCTGCTAAGAGGGCCATATAAATTACTGCAAAAACCAAAAAAATAAAATTGCGAAACCGTCTAGTTTAGTATCTAGTATCTCCATTTTGTTTGGTTGAGCTGCCATCTTATCATGATGGCAATACCTCAGATATTATCTCATGCTGTAATGGAAGATATGACGATTACTTGGGAATCGGCTATGAGCAGTACATTTTTACCTAGCGCGTTTCATGTGAGCACCTCTGCTTTCGTGGTTGCCCAACCATGCCCATCTTCTGTAAAGTTTTTTATTTTCATTTTTTACTCCCTATAAATAAAATGAAAAAGTCATTTTATATCAAAAATAGCATATAATCAAATATGTAGAAAAAACTTCGATAAATTATGGCTTAGTGATTTTACTGCCGTATGGTGAAAGAATTCTTGACAATTTAACAATAAGGATGGTAAAAAATATTATGATCTTACAATATAGAGTTTATCTCATTTTTTATTCTTTTTGGTGTAGCCCTTAAAAGCGCTAACTATCTGTTTTTACCTTTTCAAATTCACCATAATCAATTTAAACACAGACTTTAAAGGTCGCTATTATGCAAAAAACAGACAATTTAAGAATAAAAACTATACGGCCCTTGATGCTTCCCGCTCTTCTCATCGAAGAGTTACCCCTAACAGATACAATTGCCAACAAGATAAACCAAGCACGAGCAGTCGCGAAAAGCATTATCCATGGAGAAGATGATCGCCTGTTGGTGGTTGTCGGCCCTTGTTCCATACACGATTTTGGAGCTGCTCTGGAATACGCTTCTCGGCTTAAAGACTGCATGGCCCAATACTCAAGTGAATTATTTATTGTCATGCGAGTTTATTTTGAAAAGCCTCGCACTATTATTGGATGGAAAGGTTTAATAAACGATCCCCACTTGGATGGCAGTTTTCAAATTAATCGAGGTTTACGGATCGCCCGACGTTTGCTTTTAGATATTAATCAATTAGGAGTGCCCACCGGTAGTGAATTTTTAGATACTATTATTCCCCAATACATCTCTGACTTAACGACCTGGTCAGCCATCGGAGCTCGAACCACCGAAAGTCAAATCCACCGAGAACTCGCTTCAGGACTCTCGATGCCTATTGGCTTTAAAAATGGAACAGCAGGAAGCATACAAGTAGCTATTGACGCTGTCCTTGCTGCTCATCACTCCCATCATTTCTTGGGTGTCTCTGAACAGGGCATCGCCGCTATTATCAGCACTACAGGTAATCAAGACAGTCACGTTATTTTGCGTGGTTCCACTCAAGGCACTAACTATGACCCGATAACAATTGCAGAAACTGTAAAAAGATTAAAGTCAGCCCATTTATCTCCTTCGATAATGGTCGATTGCAGCCATGGTAATAGCGGTAAAGATCATAAAAAACAAATCCAAGTTATCGATTCAATTTGCGACCAGATTCATCAAGGAAGCTTCTCAATTTTTGGCGTTATGATTGAAAGCAACTTAATTCAAGGAAAACAACCTCTAGAATCCGGTAAACTGCTAAAGTATGGACAAAGTATCACTGATGCTTGTATTTCCTGGGAAGACACAGAAATAGCATTTAGTAAATTGGCTGACGCTGTTATTGCCCGGCGTCGCCAGAATGAGGAGAAAACGAGTGTCCAACAATAGTGAGGTTTTAATTAAACTACGCCAAAAAATCAATGAAATAGGATTATCAAGTTGTTGATTTGCTTGATCAACAGTCAGAATACGCATTAGAAATTGCGAAAGTCAAGGTAGCAAGATGGGAAGCTTATGAAATTTTATCGTCCTGAACGGGAGAGCAGAAATTTTAGAAAAAATCACTACTCACAATAAAGGACCTTTACCGGCGGAAGCAGTTATTGCTATTTTTAAATCTATGATGAAAAGATGAAAAATGTCGAGATCTGAAAATCAATAATTATCCGGAATTAAAAAATGAAAAAGACACAAAAGATTAACAATTTTTCAATTAATTATTTGATATCTTCCGAAAATGTCTTCCGAAAATGTACTTCGAGCTCTTAAAAATAAAGAAATTGATTTTGGCATTTTTGCTATAGAAAATGCCCAGGACGGCAATTGTTACTGAGAGTATCAAAGCGTTGACCAAATATCGTTGTCAAATTGTAGAGTAGATATGTTTCACATTCCAGTGAGTCAAAATTTAATTACTTTTCTTAGAATTTCAATAAAACAAATTACGGAAATTCATTCTCATCGTCAGGCTCTGTGTCAATGTCGTGAATTTTTAACGACTCATTTTGTTTGGGGGGCTGCCCTCTCATCGAGGAGAATGACATAGCAGAATCTGCTCGCCGTTTAAAGGCCAGGTGAATTGTCGAAAACCGCGGTTGTTATTGCGAATCAAGCTTGTTATAATATTGTTTCTAACAAAAGCCAATCTTTCGGTTATTTCACTACTCTTAAAATGCTCTTAATTTAGTAATGATTTGAGATGATATTTTCAAAAATAATCCTCGCGAAAATAGTCTAGAAAAAAAGAATTAGAAAAACTTTCTCCAAACTTTCTCCCCAAACTTTCTCCTGAAAATTCAAACCAAGTGTAACAAAAATTGAATGATCTTACCAATTCTGATCACAATCAATGACAAGAAAAACAAGAGACGTAGAGCTAACAATTAGCCATAGCACTAAACTTTAAAAATATTCTCCTCTCAAAAATTGAAATAAAAGAATTAAAAGATCAAGAACCCTTGTTAGAACTTAGCAATCGTTTTGTCAATTTAAATATTTCTATGCCGTTTATTACTGCTATTTATTACTGCTATAAATTTTGAAAATTATTATCGTTTAAAAGTTTATTTGACTATTCACAGCGTTTTTAGTCGTCAAAACAACCACACGATGATTCAACCCTCAACAAATTGTTAAAAAAGTTAGACGCCGAATTTAAACAGATTCACCAGGAAGAAACACAACTGATTAAAACTCAATGGGTTGAAATAAAATAAGTCATTTAAGCTTATAACTACTCTTGTCCGATGACTTGATTAATGAGCATCCGTTGCCGTTCTACTTCGTACAAACAAATTCCACACGCCACAGAAACATTTAAGCTTTCTATGCTACCTTGCAGAGGAATTTGTGCTAAAAAATCGCAACATTCCTTTGTTAAATGACGCATCCCTTTGCCTTCGCTTCCCAAAACTATAGCTAAATCTCCAGTTAAATCAATCTCTTGAAGGTGCAAATCCGCATCGGCCGCGGTCCCAATGATCCAAATCCCTTGTTCTTGAAGCCAACGAATGGTACGCGCTAAATTCGTCACGCGAATAAAGGGAAGCATCTCAACCGCGCCGCACGCCACTTTACGAACAACAGGCGTTATTCCAACCGCCCAATCCTTAGGTACGATCACAGCCTGGGCGCCTAACGCCTCAGCACTTCGAAAACAAGCACCTAAATTATGTGGATCTTTTACTCCGTCAAGAATTAATAATAATGCAAAGGTCTCACGATTTTTTATTACAGTTTGCAATGCATTTACATCAAGACTTTCGAAATTTTTACATTTAGCAATTATTCCTTGATGTTTTTCCCCAAAAATATTTAATTCCTTACGAGAAGTATATTTAACAATTACACCTGCTTTTTCTGCTATTTTGATAATGGATTGTAAACGTTGATCTTCCCGATTTTTTTGTACATGCAAATTGATAACAGTGTGAGGCGCCGTTTCTAAAAGAACTCGCACAACATGGATTCCATACACAATTCGCATTTTGTTCATATTTTCAATAATCTTTCTTGCAGAATATTTAAACTTCGTTAAGATATACTCAATTAAGTGTAACAATTTATATTTAAAAACTGAAGGACCGCAACTCCCCATGAAGCGCTTTTTGTTTCGTTCTAGTGTTACAATTTTTATCAGCATTTTGCTTATTCTTTTTTCAGGCTGCGCTTCTCAAATAAAAGATGGCCCTCCTCGATATTATGTGGACGTTAGTAAAATTCCTAATGCAAAACCTAAATTCCTCTCGCGTAGCAAATACGGAAATCCATCCTCTTATGTAGTTAATGGAAAACGTTACCGAGTTTTAAAATCTACACGCGGATATATACAACGCGGTATTGGCTCATGGTATGGGACCAAATTTCACGGACAATTGACTTCAACACGCGAACCTTACAATATGCTGGCAATGACTGGAGCAAGTCCTATTTTACCTATTCCTTGTTTTGTACAAGTAACTAATTTAAGTAACGGTCGTTCTGTCATTGTTAAAATCAACGACCGAGGTCCCTTTGCCTCTCGTCGCATTATTGATTTATCCTATGCAGCAGCTAAAAAATTGGGTTATGCCAACAAGGGAACTGCATTTGTAGAAGTTAAAGCGATAGATATCTATCATCACACTCCTATTCGATCAATAATGCTCGCAAAATCGTCCATTCCTATATCACATTCCCTTCATTCCTCTCATTTATTTTTACAATTAGGAGCTTTTCGGCAGGCCACATATGCTGAAAGTTTAAAAAGAGAATTAAGCGCTTACATAAGAAAACCCATTCTTATTTTAAAAACAATTTATAATCAATTACCTATTTATCGAGTGCAAATTGGACCCCTAACGAATATTAGTGAGTCTGATTATCTCTATAAAAAACTTAAAAAATTGGGCTTTTGGAGAGCCTATAACCATCACCAGCGAAGAGTAATTAATGATAACTATTAACTATGACTGAAAACATCACCTGGCAAACTGTTCTCAACGAAAAAAAACAAAAACCTTATTTTCAAGCTATTTTAGATTTCGTCAAAAAAGAACGTAAAGCGGGGAAAACTATTTATCCCCCTCAAAAAGATATTTTTAATGCATTGAAATTAACACCCTACGAGACGGTTAAGATAGTTATTTTGGGACAAGATCCCTATCACGGGCCTAATCAAGCCCATGGGTTGGCTTTCTCTGTACGTCCCGGCGTCGCCTTTCCGCCTTCTCTCCAAAATATTTTCAAGGAACTGCATGAGGATTTAAACATTCCTATTCCTTCTCAAGGAACTTTGGAAAAATGGGCCAAACAAGGTATTCTATTGTTAAATGCAGCTCTGACCGTTGAAGCAGGCAAACCCCAATCCCATGCTTCTATTGGGTGGCATCGTTTTACGGACCATGTGATTGCTAGTTTGAACGATCATCCTAAAGGGATCGTATTTCTTTTGTGGGGAGCTTATGCACAACAAAAATCCAGTTTGATCACCAATATCCGACACCGAATCTTAAAAGCTCCCCATCCCTCGCCCTTCTCGGCGAACCGGGGATTCTTCGGATGCCGACATTTTTCCAAAGCTAATGCATTATTACGTGCAATGGGCCGTGAGGAAATCGACTGGACACTAGACTACCTATTCCAGTCCCACGACTCTTATTAGCTATGCGCGTCTAGCCTCTATGTGAGAAGATGAGATTCAAGCTCCTTCCTTACTTGATTTGACATTTTCTGGGCTGACAGATAGAGTTTTACACCAAATGCCGAGGTGGTGGAATTGGTAGACACGCAAGTTTCAGGTACTTGTGGGGGGCAACTCCGTGGAGGTTCAAGTCCTCTCCTCGGCAAACCCGTAAGTTACGAGAATGCTCAAAATTTTACAGTATCCCAATCCACAATTAAAAACCGTAGCGAAACGGGTTGAAACCTTTGATGATGAATTAGAGAAAATCATCGACGAAATGTTTTTGACTCATTACAACACCAAAAATTGTGCAGCCCTAGCTGCTACCCAACTAGATTTAAAGAATCCAAAACACATCACCGTTATCGATTTTTCTCTGGAAAAAAATCAACCCTTATGTCTAGTTAACGCAGAAATTATTGAGCGCGTAGGAAAGTGTGCAGAAGAAGAAGGCTGCATGTCAGTTGGTGGAGGCATCTTCGAAAAAGTCACTCGCGCTGCTAAAATTAAAGTACGTGCGCAAGATCGTTATGGAAAAACACTAGAGTTAGAAGCCGATGGATTTATGGCAAAATGTATTCAACATGAATTGGATCATTTAAACGGTATCATCTTTCTAGACCATTTGTCGTCATTAAAACGAAGCCGAATCGATAAGCGATTAGAAAAGTTGCGAAGACATTATAAATCACCCAAAAATATGAGCTCCTAGTGAAAACACATACTGAAATAGTTTCGCTTATTCAAACCCACGACGTTACTTGGCGAGATTATCTTCAATTATGTAAGCCACGTGTCATTTTATTAATGATATTAACAGCCCTAGTGGGAATGTGTTTGGCTAGTCCCGATATCGTGTGCTGGCGTATTTTGTTGTTCGGTAATTTGGGTATCGCATTTGCTGCCTCTTCTGCAGCCGCGTTGAACCAGATTTTAGAGCACCATCTGGATAAATTAATGCATCGAACTAGCCGCCGTCCTATCGTGCAAGGCAGAATCAGTCGGCGAAATGCAATTATTTTTGCCAGCATTTTAGGTATTTTGTCTATGGTAATTTTGGTCAGTTTTGTTAACTTATTCACAGCGTTCTTAACTTTTGCCACGCTTATTGGCTATGCGGGTATTTATACACTTTATTTAAAACACGCCACTCCGCAGAATATTGTTATCGGAGGATTAGCAGGTGCCGCTCCTCCTTTATTAGGATGGGTAGCTGTCACAGGACACATTAATCCACCTAGTTTAATCCTTCTGCTAATTATTTTCATTTGGACTCCTCCACATTTTTGGGCACTTGCCATTCACCGTATAGATGATTATGCCAAAGCAAATATTCCTATGTTACCTAACACTCACGGCATTCCCTACACCAAATTAAATATTTTATTTTATACGCTGCTGCTTGCCGTAATTAGCTCACTGCCTTTCATTATCAGAATATCGGGATGGATCTATTTTTCTAGTGCTTGTCTTTTAAATTCAGGTTTTATTTATTGGGCGATTCGCTTATTTGTGAGTAATGATTCCAAAATATCGATGCAAGTTTTTCGATACAGCATTTTCTACTTGATGCTTTTATTTGCAGCCCTACTTGTCGACCATTATTTTAATTTATTGATAAATTAATTTTTATAAAAATTTCTTTCTCCCCCTTGATCCCTCTCCTACGGCAGAGGAAAAGTTAAGGGTTTCTCTATCCAGCTAAGGAAGAGGGGAAAACGCGTGGGCTTCTTCTGTTTGAAAAATTTTTTTACGCACAATAGTGTGTTTTCGATCTGGACCTGTAGAAATCATAGTAACAGGGACCTCCAACAACGCTTCAATACGTGCAATATAATCACGGGCTTCTTTAGGCATTTGATTATAGTTAATAAGCCCATAAGTGGAAGTTTGCCATCCAGGCATTTCTTCATAAATGGGCTCGCAAGTTTCTAACAGGAACTGATCGAAGGGAGACTCGTTGAGCAATTCTCCATTACAGAGATACCCTGTGCACAAACGAATAGTTTCAAACTCATCTAATACATCTAATTTGGTTAATACAATACCCGTCAAACTGTTTACTTGAATGGATCGGCGCATACTAATTACATCAAACCAACCACAACGCCGAGGGCGACCCGTCACCGAACCAAATTCTTTTCCTCGCTTTGCCATTTTTATCCCATCCTCATCCTTTAATTCTGTTGGAAAAGGTCCGATACCAACGCGAGTCACATAAGCTTTGGTAATCCCTAATATCTGATCAAAATAGAGGGGGCCAAAGCCGCTACCTGTAGCAGCTGCCCCTGCTGTGGTATTTGAAGAAGTAACATACGGATAAGTTCCAAGATCCACATCCAACAAGTAACCTTGCGCCCCTTCAAAAATAATATTTTTTTCTCTCGGCATAATTCAAATAATAAGGGAGTTACATCTCCGATCATTGGCCTTATTTTATTTCTCATTTCCATTAATTGGTCATAAATCTGGATATAATCGAGAGGTTTTTGCGAATAATATTCCAACTGGAAATTATGATAAGCAGTAGCTTTTTTATCTTTTCTAACAAGACATCAGGATGTAACAAATCCATTGCACGAATACCTCGGCGGGCCACCTTATCTTCATAAGCAGGGCCAATTCCTTTACCAGTAGTGCCGATAGCTTTATTTCCTAACGCAGTTTCACGTGCCTTATCGAGCGCAATATGATAAGGCAACAATAAATTACAAGCGGAACTAATTCTAAGCTGATCCGTTACTGGAATCCCTTTAACTTCTAGTTCTTGGATTTCTTCCATTAATGCCGCGGGAGACAAAACCACTCCATTTCCAATCAAACAAAGAACATCTTTCCATAAAATTCCTGAGGGTATTAAACGCAAAACTGTCCTTTCGCCATCGATAATTAAAGTATGCCCTGCATTATGGCCACCCTGAAAACGAACCACTGCCGCAACCTTATCTGTAAGCATATCGATAATCTTTCCTTTACCTTCATCCCCCCATTGGGTTCCTAGAATTACTATATTCATTAACTCATTCTCCGTTAACTGTCAACATTCCCAAATAACCGTTGGTAATCCTTGTGTTGTATTTCCAAAATTAAACAAAGATGCCTCTTTTGATCACTCTTTTCAGTCCTTATATCACGCCTCTCTTGTATAAGATCTTGTATAATAAGGAAATATCGATATGTACTAAAAAAAGAGTACGTTCACCACCTTCATAACGATCAATAAAATAACGGCTGGACTGCTTCAATTATTTCTCTTTAATGTAGAGTTGGCCTTTTTCCAATAAAAAGATTCGATCCATTTTTACGGATAAGAAGCGGTTATGCGTTACGATGACAAAACTCGTATTCAGAGAACGATTTAGTTGCAAAGTCAAATCAGCCACCTGATCGGCAGTTTCTTCGTCTAAATTGCCTGTGGGTTCATCGGCGAGTACACAACGAGGTTCCGTTACTAAAGCTCGCGCGATAGAGATTCGTTGCTTTTCTCCTCCTGATAATTCTCCAACCCGATGTTTTTGTCGATGAATTAATCCAACTTTTTCAACGTAAGCGATGGATTTTTCTTTTGCGAGCTTAGGTTTGATCCCTCGAATGAGCAAAGGGATGCAAACATTTTCCAACACATTAAATTCCGGCAATAAATGGTGGAATTGGTAAACAAATCCTAAATATCGATTACGTAATAACCCTTTTTCTCGCTCCGTAAGACGATTGATATCTTTATCTCCCACCCATATTTTTCCTGCCGTTGGTTTATCTAAACCACCTAACAATTGTAAAAAAGTAGATTTTCCTGTTCCTGAAGCACCCACGATCGCCACGCGCTCCCCTGGCGCGACAGAAAAATCGATCTCATGCAAAACAGGCACGTGTAATTTCCCTTCGAGATAGGCCTTACTCAATTTGTCGCAACGAATGACCGGTGTTTCTTTATTCATACCGCAGTGCTTCTGCTGGTTCTGTTTGAAAAGCAATGAGAGCCGGATAAATAGTTGCAATCAAACTCAACACTAAGGCAATAATAGAAATGTTTAAAACATCCAACCATTCCAATCGAGAAGGAAGAAAATTAACGAAAAAGACTGAACTTTTAAGGAATTGAACATGAAAAAGATTTTGAACAAAATTAACAATAGCTGTTGCGTTCCATGCCAAAATAACTCCTCCGATTACGCCAATCAGCGTACCAATTAAGCCAACTATGGCTCCTTGGATAACAAAAATTGACATAATAGTACGGGGACTCGCCCCTAACGTTCGCAAAATGGCAATATCAGCTCGTTTGTCATTGACCACCATCACAAGCGTTGAAACTAAATTAAATACGGCTACCGCAACGATCAATAATAAAATAACAAACATGATCGTCTTTTCCATAGCAATGGCATTAAAAAATGAACCAAACTGCTCCATCCAATTCGTTACCATAAATCCGTTTGGAAGAGCATTTTGCAATTCCTGAGAAACAACTCCCGCTTGATAAATATTTTTTATTTTAACATGTAATCCGCTTGTTCCTTGGGGAAATAGTTTTATTCCATCAATCATATTAATGTAACCAATTCCCGTATCAAAATCAAAACCACCTTTCACACTAAAAATCCCGCTAACAGTAAAACGGTGAAATTGAGGAAATACCCCCAGGAGTGTTGTTGTAGCTTGAGGAGTGAATAAGTTGACTTTATTTCCGAGAGATAAACCTAATTGGTTTGCTAATTTTTGCCCTAGAATAATATTATAATTTCCCGCAACTAAACTGTTTAAATACCCTTGCACCATTTTTTGATCAAGCTTTGAGACCTCCATTTCCTGCGAGGGTAATATTCCCAAAACATTCACCCCACTAACCACTCCTTCATTACTCAGCATCCCCAACCCCGTGACAAAAGGAGCTGAAGCAATAACATTAGTGTTAGCATTAATGATCTTTTGTAAAGTCGGCCAAGTTTCAGAAATATCTTGACCTGATAGAATCGTAACTTCAGGCGCGATCGCAAAAAACTGAGTTCGAATCTGATAATCAAATCCGTTCATTACAGATAAAACTACAATCAATACAGCAACACCTAAGGCAATTCCCAGCATAGAGGCAAGAGAAATGAAAGAGATAAAATGATTACGGCGCTTAGCGCGTGTGTAACGCAAGCCGACATAAAGAGCAAGAGGCCTTATCATAAAGGGTAACTATACTAAAAAAACAACCGTTGGGATAGCCTTGATAGTCACCAACTACAGAGTAAAATGCGGATTATGAGATATTTAAACAACAACGTTATTAAACGATGGGGAATTCCATCATGGGACCGCTATTAAACAGCAATTTAATATCAGTCGCACTTCGGTATGGAAAGCCATCAAAAAATTAAAGAGCTATCAAATTCCAATAAAATCTCTAAAAATTAAGGGTTATTGTTTAACTCAACCATTAATCTTGTTAGACAAACAAAAAATAGTTAGCACTTTAGAAATAAAATCAATTCCACTCGAGTTGTTGGAACAAGTAGATTCTACCAACGATTATTTAAAAATAGCATCCCATCCAAACAAGCTGGCAATTTGCATTTCAGAGATGCAAACAAAAGGTAAAGGCTGTTTTCACCGGCAGTGGCATTCGCCCTTTGGACAAAATATTTATTTATCCTTAAAATATTCTTTTAATAAAGATATTAGTGAGCTAGCCGGTTTAAGCTTGGTATGCGGGCTCGCGGTATGTCGCACTATTGAAACAATTTGTCATTTATCTTTACCTATTTTTATTAAATGGCCAAATGATATTATTTGTGATAATAAGAAATTAGCTGGTATTTTAATTGAAATTCAAGCAGAAACTCACGGATTCTGTTCCGTTATTATTGGTATTGGCCTTAATGTTAATATGCAAAACGATACTGACCAAAAAATCAATCATGATTGGACATCCTTAATAAATTTAACTGAAGCCTATCACGACAGAAATGAGCTCTGTACGGCATTAATTAATTATTTGATGCATTATTTGGAAGCTTTTGAAAAACATGGCTTTAGCTTCTTTCAAAATCCCTGGCAAAAAAAAGATTATCTTTTTAATAAATCCTTAAATCTTAGGTCAAGCCAAAAAGAATTCCAAGGTATTGGAGCTGGAATTAATGAGCAAGGAAATTTAATCCTCAAATTAACTGACGGATTTCAAAAAGCATTTTCTTCCGGCGACGCTACTTTAATGAAATAACTCTGATCCGACTCAATCCTTCCCGGCTTTACCTGGCTCTTTCCCATTAGTGAGAGAAAAATAATCTTCTTTTTTTGAAAAATTTAATACCGGTTGAAGGGAAAGGTGATCTTGTGGATTCTCTCCGTAACGGACGATACCCATACAAGGCGCTTTTATCCATGTTTTTAAAGTTTGAATATTTTCATCAATTACTATTGTTTGCGATTCTATACAATTTGCCACCCATCCTATAAGCGGAATTTTCATTTGATTTATTGCATTCACAGTCAAAATAGCATGGTTTAAACAACCTAATTTAATTCCCACCACCAAGACAACAGGAATATTTAATAATTTCACAAGATCAGCAATTGATTCTTCATCATTCAAAGGAACAAACCATCCGCCTGCTCCCTCAACAATAAACACATCACTGGAAATTAAAAGTGATTTATTGATTTTTTCTACCAATACGGTGGTTGTTAAACGCAAATCTTGCAATTGCGCGGCAATATGTGGGGCAATCGGCGCTTCAAAAGCTACCGGATTAATCAATTCATAACGCTTTTTTACCGAAGAAGCCTCTTGTAGAGCAAGCGCATCTTCATTGCGAAGCAAACCATTAATATTCCGACATCCGGAAGCGATAGGCTTTATACCAAAAGTAGAAAATCCTCTGCTCGTGAATGTTCGCAGCAAGGCCATACTTATATAAGTTTTTCCCACGTTCGTATCCGTTCCAGTAACAAAAAATTTTATCACCATATCTAAACCTTTCTACAAACAAAAAATCCAATTCGATAAGTTAACTTGACTGTTGCTTCATCCGTAAATTTTAAAATCGGCTTAGCTGATAAATCTGATTTTTTCCTCAGAACCAGACAATTTGCTCCAATATATTTGATGGAACGAACTGCTTCCTGTAAAGTTTTAAATTCATCGATAAAAACTTTTTCTTGATAAGAAAGAATCGAAAAACCACTTACCGTCAAAAAATTTGTAATAATCTCTAGTGGATAAAATTGATTCCGAGAATTTTCTCCCAACTCATTAAATGTCCCTTTTAAAGGAATTGAAAAAGCCATTATACCGGAGGGAATCAATTGATAAGAAAATGTTTTAAAAGTATTCTTTAAATCTAAAGACCATTGCAACCCCATATTACAAAAAGCTAGCTGCAGTGAATTTTCAAAAAATAAAAAATCATCAAAATCAGCCAAAATAAATATAACTTTAGAATTTCTAATTTTTTTTGAGCTTCATCCAAAAGGCTATTACAGAAGTCAATCGCATACATGCTATTAAATGAAAAGACCGAACTAATTTCTTGTGTGCTAACTCCTGTTCCACAAGCA
The DNA here is from genome assembly GCF_030643785.1 of Coxiella-like endosymbiont. NCBI lineage: Bacteria > Pseudomonadati > Pseudomonadota > Gammaproteobacteria > Legionellales > Coxiellaceae > Coxiella-like endosymbiont. The sequence goes on from NZ_CP094378.1 coordinate 996,114, forward strand.
AAATCAGCAATAACTTCATAATTAAATTCTATTTTTTTTAACTGGTTCAATAGTTCTTTGCAAATTTTTGCCGGCATATAACTATACGCATCATAAGTTTTAAATGCTCTATTGAAGGAGCGTTGTATACGAATTTTTTTTCATTAAACATGATTAATAAATTTTAATAACTGAGTATAGAAATTCTTCTCATGTGTTAAAAAAGCTAAATGTCCGGCTTCAGGAATGACATAAATTATAGCGCTGGGATTTAAATCGTAAAGCTCTTGAGGTTTTAACTTAGTAATAATATCTTGCTCTCCTAAAAGATAGAAGAGTGGCATTTTAATTCTTTTGTAAGACTCTCTGATATCAGATTCGAACAAAATTTTTAAATAGTTAAATAACAAATCGTGATGTTTTTCAAAATTTAGAGAATTTTTCATTAGCAAGTCTTTATAATGAAGCACCTTATTCGGATAGTTGACTATAGAGAGAAAATAATTGAATAAACTAGCAAAATTTCTCTCCGCTAAATTAATAAATTTATTGGCTTCCGCTAAAGAAATCCCCGACCATCCCTTTCCTTGAATAAAGCGAGGGGAACTTGATAATAAAATAAGTTTTTTTACTTTTTTTGGAAATTGAGCAGCTAATAGGATTGCAATTAACCCTCCTAGAGACCATCCTATTAACGTGGTGTCATCCGGTATTGAACAAGACAAATTGTAAGTAACCTTCTCCAAGGTCAATTCTTCAAGATTAGGCAAATCGATTAAGAAAGATCCTTTTAAATACAAACTACTTTCTCTTAAAAGAGAAGACTTAAATCCCCATCCCGCGATAAATGCCATTGAAGACTTAACTAACATAGAAAAAAGCAAGGTGATAAAGGAGTTGAATGATTTGGTCCTTAGTGTGTAAGCAATTTAAGGAAATTCGAATTCTGGCAGTACCTTCAGGAACACTCGGGGGACGAATACAGGAAATGAAAAACCCTTTTTCCAACATTTTTCTTGAATCCATTGAATTTTTTCATTGTCTGCAACAAGCAAACACCTAATAGGTGTTTCATCCTCCGATATTAATTTAAGACCTCTATTTTCTGCTTGTTGTATAAAAAAATGAACAAGTTCATTGAGTCGTTCTCGTCGCCAATATTCCATTTGAACAATGTCTAACGATTTTAAAGCAGCCATACAAAGAGCGGGCGGTAAAGCAGTAGTGGCACGATAGCTTCTAGAAAATTGCAAAACGCCCTCTAAAATATCTTTCCTGCCCGAAACAATAGCACCTGAACAACCAAACGCTTTTCCCAAAGGGGTTATAAGGCAGGGAATTTCTAATTGAGTCAATCCCCACTTTTCGCAACTTCCGCCTCCATTTTTCCCTAAAACTCCGATACCATGAGCATCATCTACAACAAATAAAATATTTTTTCCATCAATGCAGTGATTAATCGCCGGTAAGGGTGAAAGATCACCTTCCATACTGAAAATACCTTCTGTAATCAGAATGTTAGGTTTTTTTAAATGTAATAGATAATTAAAATGTTCCAAATCATTATGTCTAAAACGATAATTCTGAGCCTTTGATAATTGAATGGCATCAAGTAAAGAGGCATGACAAAACTTATCTGAAAGAATAACGTCCTTACGCGCCGCTAAAGAAGTAATAACTCCTAAATTTGCCATATATCCTGAATTAAAAAAAATTGCTTGATCTCGCACTAAAAATTCAGCAAATTTCTCTTCTAATTGTTGTTGAGGTTTAAAATACCCTGATACCATTGCCGAAGAGGTGCTTCCAGTTCCATAGAGTTGAATCGCTTCAATAAAAGCTTCTTTTACTGCTGGGTGATTGGCTAAGCCTAAATAATCGTTATTACAAAAATTAATACAAGACTGGCCATTAACTTTGATCAAATTATTATGTTCTCGTCCTGTAATAACAAAACACTTTCTTAAAAGTGAATTTTTTGCATATCGATCTAGTCTGTTTTTGACTTTAGCAACTAGCATAGCAACCTAACCTACACTTGTGCTGGAAGAGGGATCTTAACACCTAATCGATTTAATAAATTAAAATCGCGATCTTGTCCTGGATTTTTTGCTGTCAATAATTTATCTCCACAAAAAATTGAATTTGCTCCCGCCATAAAACACCAGGCCTGTAACTCATCAGTCATTTCTTCACGTCCTGCAGACAATCGGATCATCGATTTGGGAAATATAAGCCGAGCTACAGCAATGGTTTTTATAAATTCAAAGGAATCTAAAGGCGCTGCATTTTCTAAAGGCGTACCCTTCATGGGAACGAGCTGATTAAATGGAATACTCATTGGAGGCTCGGGTAGTTGATTAAGTTGCAATAATAATTCAATTCGATCTTCTCGCGATTCCCCCATTCCCAAAATACCACCACAACAAACATTAATCCCCGCATCTCTTACGTTTTTTAAAGTATCGATTCGATCTTGGTAGGTCCGGGTAGTAATAATTTTTTGATAAAAATTAGGAGAAGTATCTAAGTTATGGTTATAAAAGTCCAAGCCTGCTTGTTTTAAATCATGGGCTTGATCTTTATCAAGCATTCCCAAGGTTACGCAGGTCTCTAAACCTAATGCTTTAACTGCTTTAATCATTTCTAGGACCTTTGGCAGTTCTCCTTTCGGCGGGCTTCTCCAAGCTGCACCCATGCAAAACCGTTTAGCACCATTTTTTTTAGCCAGTTTGGCTTGTTCGATAACCGAATTAATGTCAATTAATTTTTCTCGCTTAAGGCCAGTTTTATAATGACCACTTTGAGTACAATAGGCACAATTTTCCGGACAAGTTCCAGTTTTTATGCTCGATAAGGTGCAAAATTCTATTTCTTTGATATCGAAATTTGCTCGATGCACACTATAAGCTTTGAAAAGCAGTTCGAAAAATGGTAACTCAAATAAATGAGAAATAGACTCTTGACTCCAGGTCTCCTTTTCCATATACAAAACCTCTTTTATTGTTGAAGAGAAAAAGTTTATAATAGTCTTTCTAATTAGTCAACCAAACAAAAATAATGAGTTAACGATATGGAATCTCTTGAATTGCTAGATCTTAAACATGTCTGGCATCCTTGTTCGCAAATGAAAGATTACGAAGAATTCAAGCCATTAGTGATTAAAAGTGCCTTAGGTAGTCACATTGAACTTCAAAATGGCAAAAAATTAATTGACGCTATTTCTAGTTGGTGGTGTAAATCATTGGGGCACAACCATCCATTGTTAAAAACGGCTTTAAAACAACAACTAGAAAAATTTGAACATGTTATTTTAGCAAATACGACTAACGAAGTTATCGTCGAACTCTCTCAGAAATTAGCTACGCTGATACCCTTCCTAAATAAAGTATTTTATACAGGGGATGGCTCTTGTGCTGTTGAGGTAGCAATGAAAATGAGCCTGCATTCAAGGACTATTACTGGCAATCAAAAACGAACAAAGTTTATTGCTTTAAAAAATAGTTATCATGGAGAAACTGCGGGTGCTCTTAGTGTGAGTGATCTTGGGCTCTATCGATCTCCCTATACAGCCATGTTATTTGAACCTTTTTTTATTAGTGAGATTCCCTACGTTTCCAATATTACGGTTGACCAATGGAATGATTGCACCAACCAGTGGAAAGTGATTGAAAATTTACTTGAACCATATGTGGAAACCGCTACGGCTGTTATTGTAGAACCCATCGTTCAGGGATCGGCCGGTATGAAAATTTACAGCCAAGATTTCTTAGCCCGACTCTCTCAATGGGCTAAAACACATAATATCCATTTAATTGCAGATGAAATAATGACAGGTATAGGGCGAACCGGAAAGATGTTAGCCTGTGAACACGCCCAAGTTATCCCCGATTTCGTCTGTCTTTCAAAAGGTCTTACTTCAGGTTGGTTGCCTTTCAGTGCGGTTCTGACGCATGAGGAAATGTACAACTATTTTTACGACGATTATGAGACTGGCAAAGCTTTTCTCCACTCCCATACTTATTCAGGAAACGTATTAGGAGCCAGCGTTGCTCTCGCTACCTTACGAACTATTCATAAAGAAAATCTATGCGAAAAAGCCGCCGCCTTTAGCGAAATTCTGCATAAAAATATGAATATCGTTTCTGAGAAAACAGGTCAATTAATGAATATTCGAAACATTGGTGCCATAGTCGCAGCCGATTTGCGTTATCATCCCGCTTGTCCTAAACTGGGCTATGAGATCTATAAAGAAGCCATAAAATTGGGCGCCTTACTACGCCCTCTAGGAAATACAATTTATTGGTTGCCTCCACTCAATATTGAGCTCTCCGTAATCGAAGAATTAAAAGACATTACTATCGATGCCATAGAGCAGGTCTGTGCCCGTATTGAGGTTTGACCGTTTCCTTAACTTATTTCTTTGACTGATTAAATTTGATGAGCCCAATATCATTATTTACACCAAGTGTTTCAAACATATTGTAACGATAGCCATTTACCGTTACACTAATTCGTTTAATTAACAAGAATAATACTTCCATTTCTTGTTTACTGAGTTGACTGAATGGTGAATTACCACTCACTTTGCTTAAAGCCAATTGAGTGGCGATACTAGAGCTTAGTAGGGCTTTAGTAGTGTTGACCACCGTGAATTGCGCGAATGGATCGTTCTGATTCTGCTGAGTTACTGCATTTAGTAATCAATCCATGTACGTCTACTTCTAAAAGTTGAAGTGGTAGGATTAATTTTTCATCTCTGTTATGATCAATATTTTAATATCAGGCTCTCAGTCGCAATATTTTCTTTCCTACTTCCAAACTATCTGTATCGGATAAGTAAAAGTTTAAAATCAAGACATCGGGATTTTTTTGTTTCATTCGCCAGACCTTCTTCCCTCGTGCTAGCCTCGCCTACAATGCGAATCCCTTTAATAGCAGACAACATGAGACGAATATACCTCACGCACTCATACGTGATCTTTGGTTAAAAGAATATTAATCATTAGAATTATTCTTAAAATAAACAACAACCATTGTAATAAATGTAATAAATTTTAATATTATTTAAAGTTTAAGACACCAAATCTATTTATTCTAGACAATTCTTAAGAATTTGATGAAAACGGAATTTGATGAAAACGGATTTCCTTTGGAAAAAGGAGAATGTTATAAGGAATATATTGCCCACTTCGCAAGCATAATTGTTAGGACTAATTGGCAAATTACCAATCGAAGTTCATCTAGTATTTGAGCTTGAGTAACGGGATTCTCTTCTTCATAAGCTTACAAACAATTTCGAATTATCAAGAAAACAGAGGGATTTTCACCTGTGATTTGTTCATGCGTGTATTGCAAACTTTGATAAAAACTTTGATAAGATGTTGACATACTAATACTATATTCATTACTGAGTGCCCACTTCCAGAACTGTGCTTAAAATACGATTATTAATCGCTTTACGTTCGTCAGATAGAGCCAATGAGTCAGTTCACACCGGAAAAGATAATCTTTTTCATATACGTAATCTGAATTTCCAAAAATGCCCAATGATCTAGTGTATGAAAGGGTATCAGTAGGGTTAAGTAAGATTATTCCACAAATAATATTTAGTATAAGTGGTTAACAGAGTATTATGGAGGATCTCATGTCCTTGTGCAATAAGACCGCCTGCTCCATATTGTAACTTGCCATGGTAAAAAACCTTCCAAAATCAGGATATTTAAAAGAAACTCTTCGAATGGTTGCTCCGACATGGATTTAACAAATTGAAAAATAAATTCATAGAAAAATTGAGAGTGAAGGAGTGTAAAATTTTAAATTTATATTAATTTAAAATTTATATAAAATAACTAGGTTTTTCAAGATAATATTCCTTTTCATTGAACCGCCTGATAAATGCATCAATAGATACTTCTTCGGGAACTTTATTTTTTATATTGGTGCTCAAAATATCTTCTTAATATTTCGGAATTCCTTTTTCGCTGTTCTTCCGTCAACAGTTTTCCAATTTTTATTAGCATTTTTCATCCTAGACTTGTTATAATCCAGGAAAATGATTAATAAATTGATTAATACTGGCTAAAGATTAAAAACTGGCTAAAGATTAAAACTTCATTGCGTCAAATTAATATTGAGTTACATTTCCGGAATAGAAGAAAAGCCTTAGCGTGTATTTATCTTGTAGGTGCTACCGCTTCTATTCTCGGAAGGGCAAGGACTTTGAAAACTTATGAATTAAGATAGGCCTCTTTCAAACAGGAGAAACAATTCTTATTGTATCTTCTTTTTATGTCGATTTGCGATTTTGATTCAGATATATTTCCGTTTGGATATATTTCTGTCCGATCTGTTAGCACCATATGTATTCCATATGTATTTGTGATTAACTTGTCATCATACTTAATTAAATCATATTTCGCAAGTTATTCTCTGAATTCTTTTAAATGACGCTGTGCTAATTGTCGATAAATTGCCATCAATACCTGAACGTATCTCAATTTCATCAGACCAATTTAAAGGCATCAGCTTATATTCAATAGCTGCAAAATGAGGACTATCCATAGAGACAATGCATCGGGTAATAATTCTTATTTTACAATTTTTTTATCGACTATAAAAAATTGTCGTTTTAAAATTCCGTGAAACGGATCTAAAGTCTATTTATATTCTTTTAAAGTAGTTTCATTAAAATAACCCAATTTTCATTGAGGTAACCAGTTTGGACAATTAACTAATTCCTCATTAGTAACATTCTAACCTGCAATTTCGCAATTTCAATCGTTAAACGATTGCAGCATCCAGCAATGTAAGTTCCCGGGTAATGAACGACATCATCTTGAACTTCTTTCCAAGCACCTCGGGTCGCAAAACAACCGTTTCTTAAAGTGTATAGAGTTTCTCGCAAATGCTGTTGAAGTGCAATATAAAATCACGATATTATAGTTGCTATATTTCCATTTTGCGAGATTGGATAGAGGCTGATTAACAATGAATGTAGAAATTTTTCAACTTCGTTCTTATCTTTTAAAATTATAGCGGCTTCTGTTCTACGTTATTCTTGAGAAACGAGAATACCTTATCCACAGTTTTTAACTGCTACAAGGCATCCTCGTCCGTAACATCATCCCCAATAAAAACTGGGTAAATACGAGCGTAATGATAGCTTAATAGTTCTATAATATGTAATAAGGCTTTACCTTTATGCCAATCAACAGCGGGTCGCAATTCGAAAACTTTTTTACCTAAATGTTTTTTTTAATTGAGGATATACTTCTAAAGTTCTATCAATTTATTCTTCGATTACTGGAAGATTCTCAGATTTTACTAAACTATAGTGTATAAGATAAGGATAAAATTTTATGTTTAATGATGACCCTAGGAATATTTTAAAGTAATTGTGTCAATAAATTATAAACATTCAATACAGCTTCTTTATATTCTGTTCCCATCGTAAAAGTATTTTGAGAAAGCGGATCTCCATGATTACCTACGTAAAATAATTCTTTTAAACCAAACAATTGGTGCAAACTCTCTAATTGTCGTTTACTTAAAATCAAAACTGCCATATATTGCCCTAGATTTATCAATACCTCACGAATTTTATCATTTAAAAGGCATATTCAGGATTATCTACTACTGGTATCAATGTTCCATGGTAATCCTAAAAAACAACCACTTTTTATTGGTCGATTTCTCGATAATACAAGGTAGACAATTTAATGTGTTAAGAAGCGGCGGAGAAATATGTTTCGACAATTCTTCAAAACGAATCATTTTCAAGTCATCAACTACCTAATCTCTCCTTTCTCGCTTTAACGATTTGCGTAGATTTGCGTAAATTTGAATTACGAGCAACCCTAATAATTAACCAAAAATAACCTCGCACCGCAGCCTGTATTCTTGACAGGGCATCCTCGAAAACCACGCAATCTAAAGGAGTGATTTTTAATTGGGCAGCTACTTCTAAAAATATATCAGATTGGGGTTTTCCATTTAAATTCATTTCTTGACGGGTAATACCATCGATTTGAACTAAAAATAAATCTGCGATCTATACCCTTTCCAGTAATGTTTGGCAATTTTTACCGGATGATACCACACCTACTGGAACTCTTTCTTGCCTAAATTTTTGGATTAATTCAATAGTAGAAGGAAAAACTTTAATTTCTTTTTGATTCAATAAATCAGCAAATACAAATATATATTATTTTTCCAATTGCTTAAGTCCGTAAAGGATATTTTTATCCTGAGTGTCCTTAGAATCCTCATAAGGAAGTTCTAATCATCGAGAAAGCAGAAAACTCTTAATAATAGGGCAAAGCTTGATTTGCTTCAATTTCTGAAGATCTTGTGACTCCATAATAATGGAGTGGGACTTTACAAAGAAGATGCGTTTCTAAGCCATCAGACAGCCATCAGACATTTGATTCTTCCTAGAATTGCTGTAGGCAAGAAAGTTGCAGACCGTTTAAGCTTTATCAATATCATTCAACTTTTCAAACATTCAATAGCCGTGAGAATTCACCGTCTTAGTACTAATACACAATTGTTTAGCAATTTTTTCTTTTTTCATCCCTTTGGTTAGCAAACAAAACTTCCATTTGTTGATCACTCAAGTCATCAAATGGTGATTCCGAAGCAGTAGCTTTCCTTAAAGCTACGTGGCTTGCCACTGCTGAACTAATGTTATCGCTGACCGCTATGCACTGCGCGAATGGCATGTTCTAACTCAGTAGAATCGCTACTTCTAGTAATGAATCCACATACGCCTGCTTGCAGGTAAACGTATAGGAAGCAACTCATTTTCCATAAAATTTTTGGGCAAACTCAAGGCCACTCGTATCAGGTAGTTGATATCAGATAGTTGAAAGTCGAGGATAACCACATCGGGTTCTTTTTCCAGTCGCAGAGTAAGGCCTTCTTCCCCGGTGCTCGCTTCCCCGACTATACGGATACCCTTGATTTGTTCTAGCATCAAGCTCATACCGCGACGAATCAATACATTGTCTTCAATTAAAAATAACATTGATCAAAATTTATTCTCCTTCTTAATGTTACTCCACAGATAAGGCTCACTGTAATTAAATCTCATATATAAAAACAGAGGTAAAAGCAAATAATTAATAACACTTTTATTGCATTGTTCGAAAGGATCTTTTCAGGAAAAGATCTTTGCAAAAAGCTGGGTGGTGCAACAGATATTAGCTTGATTTATTGGCTTATCAATACCATGCATGCCAGCAATTATTCAAAGAACTTTTAAGAATAAAACCACAATTAATTCAAGAAATTTCTACAGAAGCATTTTATCTCATATGGAAATAGCGAGGGTTGGAGTATCTCCATTTTATGGGTTAACTGCATATCCCGATAGAAGATCGTTTCTCCTAGAAATATTCCAAAAAAATCCTCAATTAGCGCAAGGAATTACAACAGAAGTCCTTTGTCCGTCCTATATGCTCCGAAGAACTTGAACCAAGGTGGCTTTCTGTATTTTATTGGCTCATTGGTGCTGTAGATAAAGAAGCGTATGGCCTACTTATAAGGTTTCTCGATACCCCACCGTGTGGGGTAAATCCAAAACATCAGGGGTGAAAACTTTCGTCGCCCTATTTTAATGGGTCCTTATGAAGGCACCTCCATGCTGTTTTGGCTCGTTGATTTCTACTCACGGCGTCAAATTGTGTTTGACAAGCTCCTGGAAATCTAAACCCTAATTACTTTCAGAAATCTCTGATATGGCACTCGGACGACCCTTGGCTACGGGCGCCCCGTTATGGGAAGGCCACTTCTCCTTTTTATTTACTTTTATTTACTCACCAACTTACCTGAAGGTATAGAGTTACTTGATCAGATAGTAATAGAAAATTCCTCCCTTGCTTTGGAAATCACGGCTCCAACCCTCCAAAATTCAAGTGTGAGGGAAGATGATTCGGGTGCTTCTCTTTTTTTGGATAACGGCAATCGTTGTAACGGCGGAATTGCCAAAGTCTCTGTGAAAGACGATTCTTTAATTTACAGAATTAACCTCATGTACCCTAATGTTTTTGACCTCGTTTTTGATAGAGGTCAAAAACATTTAACTCCTGCAGAATTTAATGAATTTGTAAAATCTTTTAACTTTAAATGTTTAAAGAAAAAAGTAATTTAATTAAGAATTATAATATTTCTAACATTTCCTTGCTTAAAATCTGATTTTGATATTTTTTAGAAAAAATTATCTCTCAATCTTGAAAATGAAATTCTAGAAAAATAATAATTACTGCTAAAAATTGTCAAAATCAGCTAGGCTACTATAATCTTCAAGATTTAAAAATTCACATTTCTCATTTTCAACGGTCTTCCCACACTTGAAAAAGTTACCCAAGCACCCTACTTTATGTTAGCCACCCTTAACAAGAAAATGAACTTTATGGGGCTATCTGAATCCCCCAAAAAATTTCGACTCAAGAAAAAGGTAGTTTGGATCTTTTTGGTTAAATATTGAATCTAAAATAAAATTAATTGGATTAGCTCTCTTTACGTTAAATTAAAGAAAGTCTTCTTAACAAGTCCTCTTAACGATTCGGCTAAATGCCAGGGAGATCCCCCTTGAGAGGGGGTACTAATTTCGGTTCTTTTAATGTTTTCCTCTGGTCCCTCTTTAGAGAAATTATTTCTGAAAAAAGTAAAAGAGATAAACTGATCGTTAAAATGCACTATGAGTAGGATTACGCTTTGCAAGCAATTGCAACAAGTACTCATTTACATTAACAGGACTGAATCGAGCTGATAATCAAAGCACTGATCCCAATCAATTGCTCAAATTGGCGGAGAGAGAGGGATTCGAACCCTCGATGGAGCTCTTTCGCCCCATACTCCCTTAGCAGGGGAGCGCCTTCAGCCAACTCGGCCATCTCTCCATTAATTACCTTTTACCTGGAACCTCGTGGACGAAAGGTCAATAATTTTCCGGTCGAGCCTCCCTCTAGGACTCTGCGAGGCAAGCATAATAACACTCCTATCAACAGAAATAAAATGAGTTATTTTCTCACTCTTAAAATTTAAGATTTGAATGAGGAATTCAACGGATAAAAAAACAAAAAGCCTGTGAAATAAAATAATAGGATGAAAGACAGAACGGAAAAAATCCAAGATATACCCCCCACCAGCTGCTGGGTAGAAATTACTCAGATTCAGAAGTCTTTTCAGTGCCAACTTTACCTTGTAGCTTCGCTAGTTTTTCCTGTTGAATCCGCTCATAAATTTCTTCGCGGTGAACAAAAACCTCTTTCGGTGCTTCAATCCCAATGCGAACTTGGTTGCCTTTCACACCAAGCACAATCACCTTGACGTCGTCTCCGATAATCACCGATTCACTAATACGTCTCGTTAGTATTAACATCTTCCTCTCCTTCTTTAGAGAAATCCTTACCTGCAAGCCTGTGGAGCAAAACCTCCCTATCTTTTTTATCGAGAGCCTTAAAAAGCTCCCCAGTCTTCGAAAGACTTTAAGATAATATTGGAATTCCGTGATAAATCAATAAATTTTTAACTTACAATCGAGTTTAAAGGCTGAATGAAGTGTCCGGGCGCCCACTTCCAGGTACTTCTCATCAATAACAGCGGAAATTTTGATCTCAGTAGCAGTTATCAAGTGGATATGAATTCCTTCCTGCCCTAGGGCACTAACCATTTGTGAGGCAATACCCGCATGGGAACGCATCCCAACACCTACTAAAGAGATCTTGGCAACCTTGCTATTACTAAGTACAGTCCGGGCGCCGAGCTCTTCTGCTACTGTTTGTATGATAGGATAAGCTTTTACATAATCATCCCGCTGCAAAGTGAAGCTAAAATCGATCTTCGTATCCACGGTGGGGACATTCTGAACAATCATGTCCACTTCAATATCTGCCTTCCCAATAGGCCCAAGAATGTAGCTAGCTAATCCAGGCCTTTCTGGAATCCCTTGGAGGGTCAGTTTCGCTTGACGTCTTTCAAAAGCAATGCCCGATACAAGCGGCTGTTCGATACAATCCCGTTCGTAAGTAATTAAGGTTCCCAATCGTCCTTTTCGTAGGCTGGACAATACGCGAATAGGGACCTGATATTTCCCCGCAAATTCGAGAGATCGATTTTGAAGTACTTTAGCACCTAGGCTAGACATTTCCATTACTTCGTCGAAAGTGATCTTCGAAATTCGCCTCGCAGCGGGAACGACCTTAGGATCACTGGTATAAATTCCGTCGACATCGGTAAAAATTTGACACTCGTCCGCTTGCAAAGCGGCAGCTAAAGCAACCGCGGTAAGATCAGACCCTCCTCGGCCTAAGGTGGTAATCTCACCAATTTCACTAATTCCTTGGAATCCAGCCACTACTGGCGTGCGCCCTTCTTTTAAATCGGCCAATAAAATCTGAGGATCAATATCAATAATTCGAGCTTTTTGGTGTTCGTTAGTAGTCCGTAAACGGATTTGCGCAGCGGTATAAGAATGGGCAAGACAATTTCGGGTTTCTAACGCCATGCTGAGCAAAGCAGCTGACATTTGCTCACCCGTTGATACTAATGCATCATATTCGCGCAAATTGGTGTCAGAAATGGAACGGGCCAGTTTAATCAACCGGTCTGTTTCACTGTACATTGCAGAAACGACTACAACCACTGCATGCCCTCGCTGACGCGCTTCCGAAACAATATCAGCAGCTTTCTGTATTCTGTTGATGTCTGCAACAGAACCGCCTCCAAATTTTTGAACGATTAAAGCCACGTCGACGACTCCAATTTAATTTTAGCAGTTTCCAGGAAAATCCTTGTTAATGTTCAGCTATTGCTGTTAATTTCTCTTTTACCCATTCGTATACTGAGTCCAGAGCTTCATTCAATCGCTCTGGAGAATCTCCTCCTCCTTGAGCCATGTCAGGACGACGACCTCCGCCTCGTCCTCCGACTTGTACGGCCACAGACATTAATAATTCCGTGGCATTAAAATAATCTAAGGAATTTTTTGTAACCCCCGAAATCAGCTGGACTCGGTCCTTTTTTACTATAGCAAGTACGATAGCCGCTTTTCCAAGTTTTTGCTTTAATTCATCAACCATAGCACGTAAGGTATCGTGATCTGCGGCTTCTACTTTTGATGTTAAAACCTTTATCCCTTGAATATCGACTGCCTCATTTATTAAATACGAAAGTTGCTGTAAGGCCATTTGTCGTTTTAATTTTATTAACTCTTTTTCTCTATTACGATTTTCTTTTAAAATTTGATTCACCTTTAAAATCAATTTGTCCCTATTTGTTTTTAATAAATTACTTAAAGTTTCTAACTGCTCTTCTTTGGTTTCAATATAAGATAGCGCTGCTTGGCCAGTAACCGCTTCAATACGACGAATACCCGCAGCACAGGCCGATTCAGAAACAATTTTGAATAAACCAATTTCTCCAGTCTGTTTAGTATGAGTGCCACCACAAATTTCGGTAGAAAAATCACCTATTTTTAAAACACGAACTCTTTCTCTATATCGTTCACCGAAAAGGGCTAACGCTCCAAATTCTTTTGCCTCCTTAGGTGTCATGACATTGACATTAGAAGTCAAATTAGCTTGAATTTGCTGATTCACTAATTTTTCTACAGCTTGTAATTCTTGCCGGATTATAGGGCGCGGGTGGGAAAAATCAAATCTCAAATGCTTAGCTTCTACAAGAGAACCCTTCTGCATGACATGATTCCCCAATACACGTCGCAAAGCTTCATGCAACAAGTGGGTGGCTGAGTGATTTCGCATAATATCGAAACGTGAACTACTCACCTTTGCTTCCACTTTGTCTTTGACATGCAAAGTTCCTTTGACCATTTCACCGATATGCAAATAAACGGCACCCTGTTTTTTGGTGTCCTTAACACGGAAGCTCCCGAATTCAAAAAATAAATAACCCCTGTCTCCCACTTGCCCGCCAGATTCAGCATAAAAAGGAGTGCGATTAAGCACGACCATTCCTTCTCTTCCTTCATTTAAGACAGTTACCGGTTTATTATCTTCTAAAAGCACAGTTACAGAAGCTTCTGCATTTAAAGTCTCATAACCAATAAATTCAGTTTCACCGCTAATGTGTACTTTTTGAGTGTGATCAAGAGTATGTTGGGCTTGTTGAGATTGTTCTCGTTGGCGCTCCATTGCCTTATTAAACTCAGCATAATCCATCGTAAAATTACGTTCTCTAGCAATATCTGCCGTTAAGTCCGGAGGAAAACCATAAGTATCATATAATTGAAAAATCACCTCGCCAGGAATTTTTCGATGAGACAACTCAGCCATTTCTTGATCTAAAATCTTAAGACCTTTTGATAATGTTTGGGAAAATTGAATTTCTTCCTGACAAATAACTTGTTCAATAATGGGCTGAGTTCTATAAAGTTCGGGATAAACATCCTCCATCACTTTTGTTAACGGAGTTACTAACTGATAAAAAAAGGCCTTCTGTTGTGCCAGCTTATAACCATGGCGCACGGCGCGACGAATAATACGACGCAAAACATATCCCCTTCCTTCGTTAGAGGGAATAACACCATCCGCAATAAGAAAAGCAGCCGAACGAATATGGTCTACAATTACTCGCATGGAGGTATTGCGAAAATCCTTATTACCAATCAACGATCCTAAGGTCTTTAAAAGATATTGTAATAATTCAATATCGTAATTGTCATGAACGCCCTGCATCACTGCCGCAATACGCTCAAGTCCCATCCCAGTATCAACAGAAGGTTTAGCTAAAAGATACAGTTTACCATATAAGTCTCTATTATATTGCATAAATACTAAATTCCAAATCTCCACATAACGATCCCCATCCGCGTCGGGACTTCCCGGTGGCCCTCCGGCTACGGTGGGCCCGTGATCGTAAAATATTTCTGTACAAGGACCGCAAGGTCCGCTATCTCCCATCTGCCAAAAATTCTCTTTTTCGCCGCATCGAGAAAAACGCTGAGGATCAATTTTCATTTCTTTAAGCCAAATGGCTTCACTTTCAGGATCATTTCGAAAAACGGTAACCCACAAGCGCTCTTTTGGTAACTCTAGAACTTCCGTTAAAAAGCGCCAGGCATAGTCAATTGCTTCCCGTTTAAAATAATCTCCAAAACTAAAATTCCCAAGCATTTCAAAAAAAGTATGATGGCGGGACGTATACCCCACATTTTCTAAATCGTTGTGCTTCCCTCCGGCTCGCATGCACTTCTGTATAGAAACGGCACGCTGATAAGGACGCGTATCAATTCCTAAAAATACATCTTTGAATTGGACCATCCCGGCATTCGTAAATAAAATAGTTGGGTCATTTTCATTAACTAATGAACTACTTGGAACAACTTCATGATCCAGTTTTTTAAAATATTCAATAAAAATTTGACGTAATTGATTGCTATTCATGTAATTTGACATTGTTGTATCCAACGATAGATGCGTTCTGAATCGAAACCTCGTTGCATTAAAAAGCGGACCAACCGAGCAGAACTCTTCTTAGTTAAATTTAAATCTTGCTCCTGATATTTTTTTTGTAAAATTGAGAACAGTGCTTCCCACCAAAGCATTGCATCATGAGGAAGATATTGGCGGACTAATGAATGTGTTATTCCTCGATGTTTAAGTTCCGCTATGATATAATTAGGACCAAATCCTGCAGCGATACGTTGACGCACATAAACTTCAGTGTATCGCTTCATCACTTTGAAGACCCTCAACAGCTAATGATATTATCAAAGTTTTCACTTCTGGAAGTTTATAACTCTTATTTAGAAGTTTTTGCTTTAATTCTAACTGGGAATACTCGCGTCTTGCCAATAAAGCAATAGCGCGTTCACGAAGCTCCATCATTCTGTCACGGCAGTTTCTTCATCTGTTTTTTCTCCACTTTTTTGCTTCGACAATAATTTTTCTCTTAAATGAGTTTCAATTTCTTTTGCAACTTCCTGATTTTCCATTAAAAATTGGCGAACATTTTCTTTCCCTTGCCCAATGCGTTCACTATTATAGCTGTACCAAGCACCTGATTTTTCGATAAGTTCATTTTTAACACCAAGCTCGATTAATTCGCTTTCGCGCGAAATGCCCAGCCCATATAAAATATCAAATTCCACTTGACGAAACGGTGGTGCTACTTTGTTTTTGACGACTTTTACTCGCGTTTCACTACCCATAATTTCTTCACCCTTTTTAATCGATCCAATGCGACGAATATCCAATCGGACTGAAGAATAAAATTTAAGTGCGTTTCCACCCGTAGTGGTTTCGGGGCTACCAAACATGACACCAATTTTAATTCGTATTTGATTAATAAATATTACCAATGTATTGGATTTCTTGATGTTAGCGGTAAGTTTACGCAATGCTTGTGACATTAACCGGGCCTGGAGTCCCATATGAGAATCACCCATATCTCCTTCAATTTCGGCCTTGGGCGTTAAAGCAGCCACTGAATCGACCACCACAACGTCAACGGCACCGGAGCGAACTAGTATATCGGTGATTTCTAAGGCTTGCTCTCCAGTATCTGGTTGCGATATCAATAGATCGTCAACATTAACACCCAATTTTTGGGCGTAGATTGCATCTAGAGCATGTTCAGCATCCACAAAGGCGGCTGTACCACCCATTAGTTGACAAGAGGCGATCGTTTGAAGTGTTAAAGTCGTTTTTCCGGAAGCCTCTGGACCATATATTTCTATTACACGTCCTCGAGGCAAGCCGCCTACGCCCAATGCAATATCCAAACCCAGTGAGCCTGTGGAAATTACATCGATATCTTTAATAATACCAGCATCGCCTAGCCGCATGACTGAGCCCTTGCCAAATTGGCGCTCAATTTGGGACAAAGCAGCGCTTAACGCTTTATTGCGATCGTCCATTCTTGCTCCTTAATAATCGATTTGAAAAATAATCGATTTAAAACAATTACACCACAAGTATAGAGTTTTTTCACAAAAAATCGTGAAAGTATTATTCCATTAACCAGTAACAGATTTAAGCAAACATTTTAATCCATAAGCAATTGCCGAATCTCGAACGTGTTTGCGTCCGCTTTTAAAATGAGCTTTGTAACATTCTACTTCGCCAGTTTTTTTTGCCGTTTTTTTTGCAATTCCAAACCAAATGGTCCCTACAGGTTTATCGGGGATTCCTCCGCTAGGCCCCGCAATACCGGTGATACTCAAAGCGATATCAGCATGACTTCGTTTCAAAGCTCCTACAGCCATTTCCCGTGCTACTGCTTCACTAACCGCGCCCTCCCATTTTATTAATTGTGGGTCTATTTCCAAAAGTTCTTCTTTTGCACTGTTACTGTAGATAATAAATCCACATTCAAACCAAACAGAACTTCCTGGAACACGCGTAATTGCTCGACAAAATCCACCACCTGTACAAGATTCTGCTACCGCTAATTTCATTCCCTTTTCTTTTAAAATTAATCCGAGTTGACGGCTTAAAGGATAACTATTAACGTCCATTATAGCTCCATGGTGAAAGATAGGCCGGAGAATGTAAAATCATAACAATACCTCTTGAGTATCGCCAGTGCTTTTACTAAGCTTTCAAGGATATGGGCACTCGAATAAAAGCACAACCTTATCAAGAAGATTTCAGCCAACATACCCCAATGATGCGACAATATTTTGGGATCAAAAAATTTTGGGATCAAAAAAGGAATATCCAGATCTTTTATTATTTTACCGTATTGGTAATTTTTACAAATTATTTTATGAGGATGCTCAAAGAGCCGCTACTCAAAGAGCCGCTAAATTATTAAATATTACTTTAACCACTCGAGATCAGTCCGGGGGCCAAGTTATTCCCATGGCCGGAGTCCCTTATCATTCCGTAGACAATTATTTAACTAAATTAATTGGTCTCGGTAAATCAGTAGTTATTTTCGAACAAATTAGCGATCTGACTACCAGTAAAGGACCTGTGACTCGCGAAGTAACCCGAATTATTACTCCACGTACCGCAAGTGATAAAATTTTACTAGAGGAACATCGAGATAATACTCTAACCGAACTTCTCGCAGAAATTAAACGTATTTTTCCTGCTGAATTATTAATTATTAATCAATGAAGAAATAATCAATGAAGAAATACAGATCGAATCACTTAGAGTAGAGGTCAAACATCGTCCTCCCTGGGAATTTGATCGTAACACCGCAACAACGCTCTTGTGTCAACAATTTCAAATTCAAACTCAAGGACTGGATAGTTTTGGGGTTACGCATTTGCCCGTTGTCACTGGCACCTCCGGTTGTTTATTGCAGTATGCAAAATATACCTAAAGAACGACTTTCCCCCATATTCACTTTTCCCCCATATTCACTCCATTCAAGCCAAACAAAATGAAGAATCCATTCTCATGGACGCAAGCACGCATCGTAATCTCAAATTAATCAAAAACTTGCAGAGCGAAGAAATTCATTCCCTTGCTTGGGTGTTAAACCGAATAGCAACCCCAATAGGCCGTCGATTATTGCGACGATGGATAAATCGTCCCCTGCGTGATCAAGCTCTATTGCAAAAAGACAAAGCGCGATCACGCTTATTTTGAGAAAAAATTTTATGCTGAGCTGTGGGAAAATATATGTCCTGTCCTAATTAGGGACCTAGAAAGAATCATCGTCCGAGCAGATTTATGTTCGGTACGACCTCAAGATTTAATGCAATTGCGGCAGGGGTTAAGTTTAGTACCAACTTTAGATCAGAAATTAATTTTCTTGTCGGCAAGTAAATTATTACAAAGAAATTAAAAATAGATTGTGTCATTTCGATGATTTATTTCAATTATTGCAAGACTCAATAGTAGAAAATCCTCCTGTTGTCATTCGCGACGGGAGCGTCATTGCGTAATGTTTTGATTCAACTTTAAACGAGCACTTTAGACGAGCTTCGCAATCTAAACAGCAGTACTCATCAATTCTTATTAGACTTAGAAGAACGCGAATGCGAGCGGACAAAAATAAATACACTAAAAGAATAACACTAAAAGAATAAATACACTAAAAGTGGGTTATAATCGAATTCACGGATATTACATTGAAATTTCACGGGCACAGGCAAAAGAAGCACCTCCTGAATATATTCGCCGTCAAACATTAAAAAATGTGGAGCGATATATCAAACCACTGAATTAAAAAATTTTGAAGACAAGGTTTTGAGTAGTCGCTCTCGAGCCTTAGCTCGAGAAAAAGAACTTTATGAGCAATTATTGGATGTGTTAATTGAAAAGTTAATCCAGTTACAACAATGCGCAACGGCCGTTGCCAAATTGGATGTATTAAATAATTTAGCAGAGCGTGCGCGGATACTCTTAATTAATTATTGCGCTCTACAATTTTGTGACGAGCCCGTCATTCATATTGAAGCAGGGTCGCCCCGCCATTCTGTGGTGGAAAATGTAATGCTCGATCCATTTATGCCAAACGATACCCGCCTTGATGACAAAAGGCGAATGTTAATAATTACCGGTCCAAATATGGGTGGCAAGTCTATTTGTATGCGACAAACTGCTTTAATTGTGTTACTCGCTTATATCGGCAGCTTTGTACCTACAAAAAGTTGTTGTGTGGACCCAATCGATCCTATTTTTACACGCATCGGTGCTCCAGATGATCTCTCTGTTAGTGGACGATCGTCGACCTTCATGGTCGAAATGACGGAAACAGCGGCTATTTTTTTTATAATGCTACTGAACGAAACTTAGTGTTAATAGACGAAGTGGGGCAAGGCACGAATACATTCGATGGTCTTTCGCTTGCTTATGCATGTGCTTCTTATATAGCTACGCAATTAAAAGCTTTCATTTTATTCGCTACACATTATTTTGAATTAACCAGACCTGCTGAAATATTTCCCGCAGTCAGAAATGTCTATTTAGATGCCGTGGAACATCAAGAAAAAATTGTTTTCTTACATACTCTCAAGGAGGGTCCTGCCAGTAAAAATTATGGGTTGCATGTTGCTCAATTGGCTCGAGTTCCTCGAATTATCATTCATCAGGCGCATCAAAAATTAGAAGAACTTAAAAATTCAACCCGAGGAGAAATAATGCTACAACAAAACGAACTTTTTTATCTGAAAATTCTCTGCTAATGGAAATAAATAAAATCAACCCCGATGATCTGACACCCAAACAAGCCTTGGACATTCTTTATTGTTTAATTGAACTTCGACAAAAATCATGAAACATCTTTATCCCGATATTGCTATTATTATTCCCGCTTATAATGAACAAGCCAGTATTCGCACTATTGTTGAATCTGTTTTTTCTTTTACCAATAAAGTTATCGTAGTTGATGATGGAAGCACAGATCAAACGGTAATGCAATTGAAAGATTTGCCTGTGACACTTCTTAGAAACGCCACCAATCAAGGTAAAGGTGCAAGCTTAATGCGCAGTTTTCGTCATCTCCAGGAATTAAATGTCCGTGCCGCTATTTGCATGGACGCCGATACCCAACATGATCCTCATGACATTCCTAAATTTATTCAAGCAATGGAGGAATACCCCAACCATATTATCATCGGCGCGCGAACCTATAATGCGGAAAGCGCTCCTAAAGCGCGGCGATGTGCGAACCTGATTGCTGATTTCTTCATTTCCTGGGCTGCCGGACATCGTATTATCGATACCCAATCGGGTTATCGTCTCTATCCTTGTGATTTTCTCTATCAATGCCTGCGTAGGCTGCGTTCTCAACGGTTTGCTTTTGAAAGCGAAATGTTGATTCAAGCCAGCCGTCGAGGCTATTTACCCATCTCCATTCCAATCCATTCTCATTATCCCAAAAATTCTCGCCCGAGCCATTATAAGCCACTGATTGATACTGTAAAAATCACCTGGATGGTGACATGGAAAATTATTACCCGTGGATTTTGCTTGCCAGGTTTATGGCGTACACTGCTCAAACCTAACAAAATTGCGGATTTTGAAAAAGAGAATTAAATTCTCATGCTAATCCCTCTTCCCGAATAGAGGCTAAAATTGATCCATAGCCTCTTCTATGGCACCATTTCAGTTTGACTTCCTTCTAGTTAACCAATGACAGAAAAACATCCGAAAGGCCTCTATCTTTTATTCTTTACCGAGTTATGGGAACGATTTGGCTTCTATACAGTAACCACTATCCTCATTCTTTATTTAGTACAATCCTTGCATTTTACAGATCAACACGCTGACTTATTGTATGGTGCTTTCAGCGCTCTTTTATATTTGACGCCCCCATTAGGGGGTTTTATTGCAGACCGTTATATTGGTTTCCAAAAAACCATTTTATGGGGCAGCTGCTTATTTATACTCGGCTATCTGCTCACAGCACTCCCAAGCCAGCAGGGTTTTTTTATTGGATTAGCTCTACTGGTTGTGGCTAATGGTCTTTTTAAACCCAATGTATCCAGTATTCTGGGAACCCTTTATGGAAGGGATGATCCCCGTCGAGATGGGGGTTTCACTCTCTTTTACATGGGAATTAATGTAGGTTCACTTATTCCTCCTATTTTCATCGGTGCGGTAGTTCATTATTACGGCTGGCATGTCGGTTTTCTATTCGCTGCATTGGGCATGGTTATTGGCATGATTACCTTCTTCATTGGACATAAACGTTTAGGTAATCGCGGCGCTCTTCCTACGCAAAGCCCTCTTAACAGCTTCTCAACTAAAATCAAATTTAACACCGTATTATGTTTAGGGATTATAGCGAGTGTTGCTCTTATTCAACTTTGTTTTGATTTTCCAGCTTTAACTAACACGATTGTAGTTATTGGTACTTTTTTAATCTTCCTTGCCGTAGTTTATCTCCTTCTCAAAGAGAAACGTGCACAACGAAATAAAATGACGGCAAGCCTTATTTTAATTGCCATTTCTATTGGCTTTTGGGCTCTCTACAATCAAACCTTTTCTTCTTTAATGTTATTCGCCGATCGTAATATGGATACCCACTTGTTTGGCTTTAAAATTAATGCAGAATTTACCCAATTTTTTAATCCATTTTTTATAATTGCTTTGAGTCCACTCTTAAGTCGCTTATGGATTAGTCTTGACAAGAAAAAAATTAACCCTTCGATACCTACTAAGTTTGCATTAGGCGTTTTATTCGTTGCTTTAGGGTTTTTATTGCTAGCTTTTGGTACGCAATTTTTTGGTACTAATGGGCTTACTTCTCCCTGGTGGCTTATTTCAAGTTATTTTTTACAAACTATCGGGGAATTATTTTTATCGCCTGTGGGGCTTGCTATGATCACTGTTCTATCACCCCCACGCTTAGTAGGGTTGATGATGGGAATATGGTTCCTCTCCCAATCAGCCGCTTTCGCCATTGCAGGAAGTTTGGCCACTTTAGCCTCGGTGCCTGCTCAACTTTCCCCGATCTGCTCGTTGTCGATATACTCCCACGCCTTTTTGGTATATGGCACAATTACTTCCATACTTACTATGGTTAGCTTTGTGTTAATTCCACTATTAAAACGATTGATTCGAACATCGGAAGAATCAATTACTCAGGGAAGTAGTCGACACTGAAATTAATGCAAAAAAAGCTATTTATAGAGACAGTAACAACATAAATGATGGCAAATCTGAAACCCGCTTAAAATAAGATCCACGAATTATCGGACCTCGTTATTGTTGCCCAAAATCCTATTTGCATTCTAGACGCAGTCAAATGGAGCTACACTGTCAAAAAAGATTTCTTTAAACACAAATTTAAAAAATTACCCACAGTTGATTTGGATTATTATTAAAAAAATAAATTCGGTTTTGATCCCGATCAAAAATTACAAGAATTTTATGACATAGAACTTCGCATTAAACATGAATTAGGGAAATATAATGCCGTCCAGCACCTTGATGCAACCCCCGTTGCCGAGAATATCGTGATGTCATTCAGCTTTTGAAAGCTCGCGGAACAAAGCAATTTACGAAAATTTCTCAAGATCTTTAAAAGTTCAGAAGATTCTTTTTATGCTAATGCACCCACTTTAAAAGATCTCTCAGTAGTAGGTAGAACCTTAGAAAACGTCGGCGATACAACTCTCTTAACAAAAAAAAGATGAAAATAAATATTCCGCTAAAGAAGCCGTAAAGATTTTAAGCCAACGGTTAAAAAATATTTCGCGGCAAAGATAGTAATTCATGTTAAAGTCAGCGACGATATTATCGCTGATGCTTCTGCTGGCACTGCTGATACAACTAAATTACGTAAGGATCTAAAATTTAGAGAACGCGTTCTGCAACTTTACGAGGTTCACGAATGGTGGGTACATTTGGGTATAACTCTGAATGGATTTGAATAAAGATTTGGCAATTTTGATTGAGATATTTACTTTTTCCTCTTATCCTGCACGGGTCTGGAGAATAACCAATCATATTGTCGCTAACAAAGGCCATAACGAAGAGGAAAATTATAATAACACGGTTCGTGTTTTTCGAGGAAACACACCTTATCAAGGTCCTTTCGATAAAGACTTATTTTAGTCTAAAGGATTTGTTTTAATTCTCAATTACATTCGTCTTTCCATTCAGAGCGTCGATCCATCACGACTTTCGCTTTTATTTGTAGGAAAAACAGATTTACAAAGCATTCATTTATTGAGCAAGATAGCAGAAGAAGGATTATTAAACTTTCCTAAATACATTCCCTATCAATTTAAAGATTTATTTAAAGATTTATCAGCATTAAGTACATGGTCAGATTATTCGCTGTTTTTAAATCAATTAAATACTGAAAAATTAGATAGAGATTTTAAGGATATTTTGTAAGGCTGCAATTTCAGAAGGTTCTAACTCCTTCCATTCACCCCGGCGTAAAGATTTAGGTAATACAAGCGAACCTAAACGAACGCGGATAAGGTGACTGACTTTAACTCCTTGGGATTCCCATAATCGGTGTACCAATCGGTTGCGTCCCTCTACCACAACCACATGGAACCAATGGTTCTTTCCATTCCCGCCTGCATCCACAATATCTTCAAAACGCGCTTTTCCATCTTCTAATTTCACTCCATGGGTCAAGCGTTTTATTGTATCAGCATCAACCTTACCAATAATCCGTACGGCATATTCACGCTCAATCTTAGATGAAGGATGCATCAAACGGTTTGCGAAGTCGCCATCATTGGTAAAAAGCAATAGTCCCGAAGTACTTATATCTAGGCGCCCAACATTGATCCAGCATCCGCTGAACAGTCGCTGTAATGCCTCAAACACTGTGGGTCGACCCTCGGGATCTTTGCGGGTACATACTTCCCCCAACGGCTTGTGATAAAGTAAAATTCGCACTTTCTCAGCAGAACTTATTTGATATAGCTTACCATCAATATAAACAACATCATCTGGGGAGAGTCGATCGCCCAATTTTGCAGTGCGATTATTAATTTGAATGCGTCCTGCTTCAATAAGTTTTTCGATTTTACGTCGTGAACCGTAGCCCGCTCGGGCTAAAACTTTTTGGATACGTTCCGTCATAAAAATTAACCCGCGCCTTTTTTAGGGAGGCGAAGGTCTTCGTTATCTTCTTCTTTATCCTCTTCTTCTTTGGAAGCTAATTGTTCTGCTAATTGAGTACCTTTTTCTTCTAAATCCACCATCTCCTCTAAAGGAGGTAGGTCAGTTATCTTTTTTAAATTAAAATAATCTAAAAAAGCTTTTGTGGTTACATAGAGAGCTGGTTTCCCTGGGACGTCCCGATAACCTTCTACTTTAATCCACTCACGATCCAATAATTTTTTCATAATGTCCGAACTCACTGTTACGCCGCGGACTTCTTCAATTTCTCCTCGCGAAATGGGTTGGCAGTAGGCAACTAAAGCAAGAGTTTCTAATAAAGCTCGTGAATATCGAGGTGGTTTTTTTCCCATAACCGCTGCAACCAAGGAGCAAGATTTGATTTTGCCTGGAATCGATAACCGCTAGCCACTTCACACAACTCTACGCCACGCTCTTGGTAATCTTCGCTGAGTTCGGATAATAAATTTTTAATTTCGGCAGGTAAAGGTCTATCCTGTTTTTCAAATAATTGTTGCAGTCGCTCCAAAGTTAATGGCTCTGGCGAAGCAAACAACGCCGCTTCTAAAATGTATTTACGATTCACTTCACTTCACTCATCCTACTTATCCCCTGGCACGAATATGAATAAGCCCGAATGGTTCGGTTTGGACCAATTCAATTACAGATTGACGGATTAATTCTAAAA
The DNA here is from genome assembly GCF_030643785.1 of Coxiella-like endosymbiont. Lineage (NCBI taxonomy): Bacteria > Pseudomonadati > Pseudomonadota > Gammaproteobacteria > Legionellales > Coxiellaceae > Coxiella-like endosymbiont. The sequence continues at coordinate 1,021,302 of NZ_CP094378.1, forward strand.
TAGCGATCAAAGTAACGACAACACCGATCCGGCCTTCTTCAAAACTAAATAATTCCGTAAAACTTATAAAACTTTCCTTACGAATTGCCACCAAAACGAACGACATCCTTTCCCGAATAGATAAAGGTTCACGGGTAATAGCATGCGATTGATATAAAGAAGCTCTCTGTAATACGCCATTTAAAGCTCGAAGAAGCTCTGTTAATTCTACCACCGGATATACTTCAGTAATATTCATCCGAGGAGCTGCAGCGTCGGCAATAAACGTGTCCCGCTCCATTCGAGGTAACACATCCAAATTGTAAGCTGCCTTTTTATAACGCTCATACTCTTGCAAACAACAAACCAGCTTTGTTTGAGGATCGCTTTCCTCTTCCTCGATCGTTGAACGGGGCAGTAAAAGCCGTGATTTTATTTCAGCAAGCATGGCTGCCATTACTAAATACTCGGCTGCCAGTTCAATTTTCATTTCACGCATAAGATCTACAAATTGCATATATTGGCGAGTAATTTCTGCAATAGGTATATCCAAAATATCGATATTGTGTTTCTTTATCAAATAAAGAAGTAAATCAAGAGGGCCCTCAAAAGCTTCGAGAAATACCTGAAGTGCATGGGGGAAATATATAAGTCTTCTGGCAACTTCACCAACCGCTGGCCAGACACCTTTATTTCATAGTCGGACACCGAATGACAACTTCTTGATTTTCCATACTAATTCGTATTGCTTAAACGCTAGTAAGAATAATACCTTATGTTGAGGTGAGATGGTAGATGACTCACAAGGTACGTATTGGAATTGGAATGAGCCAAAAGCGCTACTTTAAGAAACTTAACCATTTTTCCTGGTTGTTATAAACTTTCCTAAAAGTTAATAACTTATGAACTGCTTCGCGTTCCCCTACCTCAGAATCCTTCCCGTTTTATAAAACGTTCTAAGTTATAAAGAAGCTAATTCAACCAAACGCTCATCAAAGCTTCAAAAGCTAAAGTTATTTGGTTCAAAACACCACCTGAATGTAAGTATCCCTGAATTACCTGCTGGTAATGATAATCATCAATTTGACTTGGTCGAATGATATTCCAATCAAAAGCCATACCAATCAATTCAATGGTATGGTGAAATAAGTCCTGCTAATTCCAAATAACATCATTGGGGTTTATATCTCGATGACTAATAATACGAAAAGATAATCGTTGTACTGCCGCGCTTCCTGTTTCGGCCGCTCTCATTAACAACGGCACTAAGAATTGCAATTGGTCGCGCTCCCTTATTCTGAGAAAAGTAGCCTCCGGTGCGTATCCAAAGGTTTTTGTCGTAACGAGAATTATAAAAAGAATCATTTAATTCGGGCAAATTTAATTGTGAAGGTTGCAAAGTATTTCCATGAAAATAAGCTAATGAAGTTCCTATAATTTCTATTTATTCTAGCGAAATTTCATAATAAGAAGCTAATTTTTTTCTGTTTATCCAGTTAAACAATTAGGAAATAATAAGGGCCGCATTATTGGTAAATTCCTTTAGGATGAGCAGTAATGGCAGGTAAGCTCGCGTTTTAAAAATTTTGAGCAATTTTTTTTGGTTTCCTCCTTTTTGGTTTCACCGTAAATACTTTTACAGGATACACTTTTAAAGTATTTTTTAAAGTATTATTTTTTAAAGTATATTTAAAATATGTAAATCAGCTTCGGTTTTTAGCTGTCATACCTCATTAATCCTTCTTAGAGATACAGGTAGAGGCTCACCAAATAAAGATTACAAGGAAAAATAAGAATAAACTGCACCGACGATAGGCTTAGTTAAGGTAAAGTCAGCTGTCATAGAAATTAAATTTCACTCGTGTCACTCCTTTGCCTTCGCAAAGCACCTTCGGTATCTCCCCAGTAAGATCTACTACAGTGGAAGGATCTATACTGGTTAATCCTCCGTCAATGATCAAATTCACCTGATCGACTAATTTTTCTTCTAATTCTACTACGTTGGGCAATGGCCAGCCTTGGGAAGAAGTAAGCGTGACATTCATTAAAGGTTTTTGAAAAGACTGCAATAAAGCCTGGACAATGGGATGTCCTGGCAGTCGGATACCGATTGTTTTTCGTTTGGAATGTAACATCTGACGCGGTATTTCTCGCGTAGCTAGTAGAATAAAGGTATAAGAACCTGGCGTATGAGCTTTTAAAAATCGGAAAGTAGGGTTATCGATGCGAGCATAATTGGCAATCTCAGAAAGATCGCGGCAAATTAAAGTAAAAAGATGAGCTTTATTCAGCTGTCCTAAACGACGTACTTGCTCCGCTCCGAATTTATTCCTCAAGCCACACCCCAATCCATAACCCGAATTAGTGGGATAAATAATCACTCCACCTTCCTCGAGAGTGGCTACCGCCTGTCTAATTAAGCGAGACTGTGGATTGTCAGGATGTATTCGGATTGTCGACATAGATTAATAATAATAGTATAATTAATACTAATATATTATTGCTTTTAGCAAAGCAGAAAGGAATAATTTTTTAATGCATTTCCTTTTCGGTTACTTTCCAAGTATTTTCTTTTTCATTTCCTATAATAAGCTCTCGAGAATTTACACCACTACCGCTATAGCTATGATTGCCTCCGTTTTACAAGTTGGTGCTTATTAGCTGGACTTTCGTCGCTTTTAAAAATTTCATGTTATTACTCTAATTTTCATTTTATTATTGGGAACCTTTACTCTCACTTTCTACAAAGCCATTTTTATCAAATGGAAACCCACCATTGTTTATTTGATATTCGCGGTGGTTTTACTTGGTAGCGATTTTATTGGAAAACACACCCTTATGCCTCGAATGCTTAAAGAAAACATTAAATTACCCAGTAAAATTATGACACCAATATCTGGGTAAATTTTAAACTATTTGGGACCTTAGGACTTATCCTAGTTTTTATTTTGGGGCAAGCATTCTACATTGCGTGTCATTCGCAACCAAAAACCAAGTCTCATAGTTAATTATGTATTATGCAATCTATTTTGAAGACCAAAAAGACAGATTCGAGCGTCGGTGGAGCGTTCGATCTGCACATTTACAACGATTATAAGAATTTCGAGAACAAAATCGTCTTGTTCTGGCGGGCCATCTGCTTAATGAAGATAATGAAAATCCTGTTTTGGGTGGAATTAAAGGTTCTTTGATTGTCGCGGAATTTGCCAACCTTAGTGCAGCGAAGGAATGGGCCGCAGTGGATCCTTATGTTACCGCAAATGTTTATGCTCGAGTAATCGTCTACCATTTTAAAAAAATTATGCCATAATTATTGAACCTATGTCTCTTCAAGAAGATCGCATTGCTCACATTCAAGAACGGCTTATGAAGATTTTTCATCCAGAAAAATTAACCATACGCGACGAAAGTCATTATCACGTGGGTCATGTCGGTGCTAAAGAAGGTAAAGGACATTTCACTATTTCTATCGTAGCGAAAGCTTTTAAAAATAAAAATTCCGTCGAATGTCATCGAATGATTTATGAAGCCTTGAATGATTTAATGAAAACGGATATTCACGCTTTGCGAATTCAAATAAAAGCATCTTGGTGTACGAGCTCAGAACCAGTAACGCGCCAACAATTTGTATCTTCTAAATAAAAAGTTAAAAATACAGTAATAATTAGGCTGAAAGCCAATATAGCAAAACCCAATTGGTAATGTCAGGAATAAATAGAGACCAGAATGAATTTAATAACCATCCTATCAAGGAGATATAGAAACACCAGAAAAGGCTACTATCATGTTAATTAAGGCAATAGCTATTACTATTAAGGGTGGAGGACTTAATTCACGACTTACTGAAAACACAATAAGTTGCATGCTGGCAAATAATCCCCACCCCAAAAAAATAACGCTAAAAGCAGCGGGTGATAGCTTAAATTAGGCACATATAAAATAGGCACATATAAAATGACGGATAATAATATCGCTTAAAATGTAGCTCCTACTATCATCTATCAGAGATTAATCCTTCAAAAGGGGCTTCCACAAACCAACCTAAATAAATAGGTGAAACTGTTCCGGCAACAGCTAGGTTTCGGCAAATAATAAGATAACTAACCATTAAATAAGAAACCTCCTAAGAATCGGCAAAGTTTGCAAGAAGAATAAATAACAAACAACCAATTATACAATTAATCCAAACTTGACGTTCGTGAAGTAACTCCCATAATCAAGTAACTCCCATAATCATTGTAATCCTTTACGCAAACTAGACACTAATACTTTTTCTTCTTGAACTTTATGAAAAATAATAGAATTCCTGTTTCCTATTAACAACAACAAAAAATTTAAAAGAGTTCCAATACATAGGTACAGAATAGTTGGCGAGTCGCCATCTAGTAATTTGCTAATCCAGCCAACAAGGTGTGTGCCCCCACACATCCCTCCCTCCTACTCCTAATGCACACTAAAGGATGTAATTACCCGAGTAATAAAAGCAAATTGATTAGTAGGCAGAGTTCCACAATACAAGAAATTTTTAAAGCCGATCCAAAATCTATTAAAAACCGACCTATATAACTAAGTATAATAATAAGCCGCTTCTAAATTACCAAATTAGGTGGTGTTTAATCGATAAGCAGCTAAAAGTTGCGAAGTTATTACGCTGTGGATAACTTGGAGAAGATAAGCATAAAAATAGAAAAGACCTACCAAAGCGCAAATTATCCATGGCAGACATCGAAAATTGTCCTTTATTGTCCTTTTCTCCTTTATTGTCCTTTTCTGGTAATTTCTTCCTATGATACTAGATTACCATTTTTATCCTAAACGAGCTAGTCCCATGGAAAGATGAGAAATTTCTATAAAGAAAGCGGAAGCTTCTCTTGTCATCCCGTTTAAATTAGGTTATAGTGCGACGCTCAGTTTTAGAGAAAAGAATATGAAAAAAAAATTCATCCGAACTATCAAGAAGTTAAAGTTACCTGCAGTTGCGGGAATACCTTTTCTATAGGCTCGACTTTGGAGCGAGATCTTCATCTGGAAATCTGCTCTGAATGCCACCCCTTTTATACCGGACAACAGAAAATTATTGATACAGCGGGTCGCGTCGAACGGTTCCGTAAGAAATACGCTAAACGTAAAGTAGCCAATACCGAAAAGGCAAAAAAATAATTCTTTTGGATTATTGACTTACAAACTGTAAAAGGTCTTCAATGGCAGTAATGTCTTTTCCATTTATTACCTTTAACCGAGTATTTTCATGTAAAAGCCGTCACCATTTCTTATTCTTAGCGCTGCCTGGTTTTTTGTCTATGAAATAAACCATTTTCAAATAGCGTACCATCAAATATAAAGGCACTCCAACAACCAATTGCCAAGCTACACAAGGGGTAAGTAACGAAATAATATATTTTTGGCGTTGTTTCTTTTTGTTCTTCATTGAAATACAAATGATCAAATGTAACAAACAATAAAGGGTTAGCATAGGCTTCTCAGCCAATCATCACCCTATATTGATGGATTCGATAGTTTTGAGGATAGTTTTGATACCTCCGTTAATAACCCACACCTCTAACTCCGGAAAATTCGGCTTAATGCAATAACCCATGGGGTAGCATAATGGAGGGATAGTTCGATTTTCGGCTGGACTTAATCCTTTTAACCAAGTTTTATGCGTGGATAATAAAAATACGAGAACCAGCGCTCGCCACGGTTTTTACAAAATTATGTAAGTGCGAATAATCGTCACAATCATCTATCTCTATTCGAGTTTTAATTGAGACGGGAAATCTGTGGGGGCTTGCTGTTTGCATAGCAGATACACAATCTGCTACTAAATTAGCTTCTCTTAATAAGCACGGCCCACACACCGACCTGCTGTTTTACTCGGTTTTGCTGGGACAACCTATTAACTTCATCCGTAACCCTGTTTATAAGCCATACGCGAATATAAAACTGCTCCGATTGGGGATCGGAACTCCTCCAGTTGTAAGGCCAAATGGAGCTTTTCAGGCAAGTATCCTAAAAGCTTCTTTTTTGGGACTTGACTTTAATTAAACCGCAGTAGTTACTATGTCGGTATACAGGAACACATGATGCGAAATCTGACATATTAGCATTCGGTACTAGCATTTAGCTACAATAATTCAAGTTTTCATAAATCATCCTTTTATTGCATTCTACAATACAATTCGTAAACCCAATTCAACCGACACTGATCAGGTGTTTTCCCAAGTGGCGTTCGGCTATTAAGAATTTCTTTCCCTCGCAAAGTAACACACCAGCATTTCCCAGTGCTCTTGATTACATTGCTTCGAAATATAATCACCGAAGAAAAGTACATTGAGGAATATAAATGTCAGCGGACTAAGGTTTTTCGAACATGCAAACAAGAATTTTCTTTGCGAGTGTAATCGTGACGTTTAATAAATACACTAAACGAAAAAATAAGAATCACTAATATTAAATAAAATGTAAAAAATAGTTCTGATAGTAATTCATTCATAACTTATTTTTTTACTAACAATTCGTTTTTTACTTTAACGATCTCATTACGTAATTCAGCTGATTCATCCAAATAATTCATCCAAATGGGTTTTAGTAATTTTACCAGCAATGTAGTCTCCAGTAAAAACAAAATCTTCGAATCGTTCAATGTTTAGCTTCCCCAATATTATTGCATCATATTACTGCATCGTTCACCGCCCGATAAATATCTGGAAAATCTTGACATATTAACCAATCTGCATCAATTGATTTTCGAATGTTATCAACTGATTTTTCGTGTGCGATTAATTCTGGAACTGTAGACATATCAATTCCACACACATTAGAATAACGAATTTCAAATGATTTCTTTTGAAAAGGAATTTTTAAAACCTGCGCTAAAGCATGGATAGCATTACGACTCGTGTCAGGAATTGGAATTATTACATCAATATCATGATGATCCGGCTGCTTTCATAAAATCTTTTCATCCAAGCTTTTACATATGTCGACCCAAGCCTGATGATATACAGGTACATTATCAATAATACAATCGGGACGCCTAAATAAATATACTCAAAAATACAAGTTGAATGACTAACCATTTTAGCACATTGCTCTCGGTGAATTTGTCCTTCTCGATCAAAATAAATAATCCTGCTAGGACCAAACAATCACCCAACAGTTCAAAGCCCAATGCATCTAAAGCAATACTTTCTGAAGTTAACATGAATTCCGAACCATTTTCGTTATCTCTTTTGCCATACACTAATGGCCAAATGTCGTGAGGATCGCGAAAACCCACCACTACACCATTAACCATTAATAATTATGACGGCAAAAAAATTATGACGGCAAAAAAACGCCTCCTTTGACTCACTTACATACTTTAGTCATCGCTTTAAAATTGCTTGGAAGAAAGGTGCACGTCCAGAACGCTATAATTCATAGGCCATTATGTTGAGTAAAATTTCCGAATCCGAAGTAGTATTTAAATGGCGCAAATCTGTACGTATTAAATCATTCATCAATTCTTTAACATTCACTAAATTCCTATTATGAACTAAACTCAATCCGCAAGGAGAATCAATCTACAAGGAGAATTTACATAAAAAGGTTGCGATTCGGCAGGGCTCTCCGTTCCTGCCGTAGAATAATGAACATGTCTGATTCCCATATTTCCCAAGAGGCGGAGCATATGAGATTCATGAATTACGTCACGAACTAATCCATTTGATTTTCGTAAAAAAATCTGCTCTCCATCACTTGTCATAATGCCAGCTACATTTTGCCCGCGTGTTGTAAAATGGTCAACGAATTATAAATTGCTTTGATTTATTTGGTTATGAGAAATAATACCGACAATACCACATATTACATATCACCTCTATTAATTTCGGTTTGAGGTGGTTCTACCAACCATTGAAAAATATTTTTAAGCTGACAAGGTAAAAACTGATTTAGCCAAGTTACTATCGGTTCAAATTTAGACGCTAATTGCGATTGGCCAACCGCCGTTCCGTCCTTGATATTACCCACACTAACAAACATGAGAAAAACAGCAACGATAAGAAAACCACGTGCTGCTCCAAAAAAAATACCCAACAAGCGATCGGTAATAGTAAGTCCTGTTTTTTTTACGAGCGCATGTACAATCAAATTAATAAAAATTCCAAAAATAAAAACAGCTAAAAGTAAAATCCCAAAAGCGGCCGCATACCGAAGAGAATCCGAATTAATCCACGGGCGCAAATGAATTTGAACAGGTTCTGAAAATTTAAAAACAATAACGATGGCTCCAATCCATATTACCAATAAAATAGCTTCTCGTACGAAACCACGAAAAAAACTAATAATAATCGAGAAAACAATAATTCCAATAATTGTGAAATCGACCCAATTAAAATGTGAAAAAATATTAAAATTCATTTCAGCGCCTATTTAATTAAAATTATCTATAAACCATTTGATATTGTTTAATAACACCCTTTAAATGCAATTTTTGTTTTAACTCTTTCTGGAGTTCAATAATTTTAGCGTAATCAATTAGAGGACCTACAAAAATACGGCTGACTTCTTTTCCTTCGTTACTCTGACGAGTATAAGCATCAAATCCGCTCGCTTGCAATTGTTTAAGCAATCGTTTTGCATTGTCTTGATTTACAAAACTGGCCACTTGAATTACCCAAGCCTTAGGAGTCCTGGATAACAATAAATTATCCGACGAACGAAGTTTTTTTATGGCTACTTTTTCCTTAATTTCTGAAGCTTTTTTAGCAACATTAAATTCATGGTGTTGAGTAGATAAAACTTTAGTTTTTGAGATGGTAAAGGCTTTAGATTTTCTAGGGGATTCTGACGAAACCGTAGAGAACGGTACCTTGGCTGATTGTGAAGTCGAGGGGATAGTCTTTTCTTTTGATTCTGTGGCAATTGACTTGGAAGGAATAGGAATTGCCTTTGAAATTGCCTTCTCTTGTAGCATTGTAGACTCTGACAATTGCAATTGCATTTCAAGTTTATCTGGTGCTTTCGGAACTGTCGTCACCATTGATAAACTGGTGGTTGGATAGGGGTTATGAAATAACAACGGCAAAAAAATTGTTCCTACAGCAAGAATAACTACCGCTCCAATTAATCGTTGTTTAATTTTAATTTCCATGATTCTGGACTCGGGAAAGAAATTGTTTAGCTATAGCCACTGTATAAAACGAACCAAAAACTACGATGCTATCCTGCTCTTTACACTGCGCAATTGCTTTTTCAAACGCTTCGTTAATCGAAGTAAAATTATAACAATTTTCAACACCTTCTGTCTTCAAAGTTTCCGCCAATTTTTTACCTAAAGCACCGCGTATTCCTGATAGGTCACCTACATACCAACGATCAATACAGGAAAGCAGGGGAGAGAAAGTGCCTGAAATATTTTTATCTTTTAACATTCCCGCCACTGCAAACGTTCTCCCTAAATGAGGGGAACAACAAAGCTGTTCTGCTAAATAATGGGCCGATTGCGGATTATGTGCCACATCAAAAATAACAGAAACGGGCTTTTCCACTCTCTCAAAACGACCAGGTAGAGTAGCTTTTTGAATACCAGCTACAATAGCCAATTTCTTTACAGGCAGGCGATTTTGTAAGCGAGTTATTACCATCAAGCTGGTGGCTACATTTTGAATTTTTAATTGAGGTAAGGGTAAAGCATCGTAATTAATTTTAGGTCCTTGCCACTTCCACGTTTTTTCATATTCGATTATTGAGAAGTCTTTCATAAACTGGAAAACGGGGGCTTGCAAGAGTTGAGCCACTTCAAGAAGGCTCTTCGGCGGGTGAGGGTCACCACAAATCACCGGGCGGTGTGTCCGAAAAATTCCTGCTTTTTCCCATCCAATAGACTCTCGATCACTTCCTAACCAATCTGTGTGATCTATATCAATTGTGGTAATTACCGTGATGTCTGGATCAACGATATTGACAGCATCTAACCGTCCCCCAAATCCTACTTCTAATAAGAGAATATCCAAGGTTAATTTTTTACAAATATAAAAGCAGGCTAAAGTGGTGAATTCAAAAAAGCTAAGAGGTTCCTGATCACGATTTTCTTCAATAAACGTAAAAGCTTCAATAAAATCCCTATCAAGCATTGGTTCGCCATTAAAACGCAAACGTTCATTAAAACATAATAAATGGGGTGAGGTATAAGCGGCTACTTGATAGCCAGCAGCAAGATAAATACTTTCAATGGATTTAATTACAGACCCTTTGCCATTTGTTCCTGCTACAGTGATGACGGGGCATGAAAAAGTAGTCAACCCTAATTTTTTTGCCACATGGATAACCCGCGATAAACCTAAATCAATTTCACGAAAATGAAGTGTATTAATATAATCCAGCCAATCGTTCATATCTCGCGGAGTTGTCATTTTACTTCTCCTGTTTGGGAGCCCTAATTACTATACTTGCGTCAGGTGAGTTCTGACAATTAATCTAAAGAGATTTAGATTAAATTGTTTCTACGGACTCCACATCCGGCTGAGATCGGTGGGTTAATTTGGCAATTAGAGATGCCACGGTCGGTCTCAATTCGCGACGATCCACTACCATATCAATGGCCCCATGCTCTAATAAAAATTCGCTGCGTTGAAATCCTTCCGGGAGGGTTTCTCGAATAGTTTGCTCAATTACGCGGGGGCCAGAAAATCCAATCAATGCATTAGGTTCAGCAATGATAATGTCACCTAACATGGCTAAGCTGGCAGAAACCCCTCCCATAGTGGGGTCCGCTAATACTGAAACAAATGGAATTTGCTGTTTAGCTAACTGTACCAATACAGCACCCGTCTTAGCCATTTGAAATAAGGAAAAGAGCCCTTCCTGCATTCGAGCTCCTCCGCTCGTTGAAAAACAAATAAATGGCCTTTCTTCATCCATGGCTGTCTCTGCGCCCTTTACAAATCGCTCACCCACGGCAACGCCCATCGAGCCCCCGATAAAAGTAAAATCAAACCCAGCAGCAACAATGGGAATGGTATAGAGATTGCCTTTATACACGATCAGGGCTTCTTTCTCTCTGGCTGCTTTCTGAGCAGCATTAAGCCGATCTTTGTATTTCTTTGAATCACGGAATTTAAGGCGATCAGTTGGTATGATGTTTTCCCCTATTTCTTGTTGTCCCTCCTCATCTAAAAATTGCATTAGCCGTTTTCGAGCATTAATGCGAATGTGATAGTTACACTTAGGACAAACTTCTAAATTCCGCTCTAACTCGGCACGATAAAGAACCGCCATACAGGAAGGGCATTTATCCCAAATTCCCTCCGGCACCCCTTTTTTGTAGGTGTAGAAATTCGGGGCAACAATTTTATAAACCAATTCATTTTATCTGAACCTTAGTTAATTAAGGCAAAAACGGCCCCAGCGGGATCTGAGGTAAGCTAAATTCTCGAGGATAGATCACTTCTACCAAATACAATCCATTCGGCGACACCGTTATTCCTCCTTGACGACGATCTTTAGCTTTTAAGACAACTTCCGCCCATTCTTGGGTTTTCTCTCCACTGCCAATAGCAACCAATACTCCTACAATATTGCGCACCATATGCAGCAAAAAAGCATTGCCTTGCACCTCGATAACTACCATACGCCGAATTCGAAAAATTTCAATCTGAAAGATAGTGCGCACCGAAGTTTGTGATTGGCAGCCAGCTCCTTGGAAAGACCGAAAATCGTGCTCACCTATGAAACATTGCACAGCCTTTCTCATTCGGTTTTCATCCAAAGGCCGGTAATGCCAACCTACCGCCTTGCGTAGAATGCCGGGCCGAATTTCATGATTATAAATTACATAGTGGTATCGTCTCGCTTGAGCAGAAAATCGAGCATGAAAATTCTCATCTACTTCCTTAGCCCATAAGATACTAATGTCAGGAGAAAGTTTACTATTAGCACCAAAAACCCAAGCGTGTTCACTGCGATAAGAAGTGGTATCAAAATGCGCCACTTGTCCACTCGCATGTACTCCAGTGTCAGTTCGACCCGCACAAACCAAAGAAACAGGATGATTAGCTACTGCCGATAACGCTTTTTCCACTTCTCCTTGGACCGTTCTAAGCTCTTCTTGAATTTGCCAGCCGTGATAGGCAGATCCATCATAACGGATGCCTAAAGCAATACGAGCCATGATCTAAGTCCTGATAGGGAGAGCTCTTTCAAAAGTTCTCTCGATTCCTTTTTCTGCTCTTTGTTTCCACTTTGAAGAACCTCTTTTAACACCCTTCGTGCTGTCTCCTGATCCTCCATAGCATTATACATTCGAGCCAAATTGATTTTGGCGGGAATGCTTTCCAAACTACTCATGTAATCATACTCCTCCCCTGTATCTCCTACGCTCTCACCAGAGAGATTATCCTTTCTCATCTTAGCTGAATCAACTTCTGATTAAGCAACGTCATGGCTTTTTCCAAATTCTGTAATTGTTGTTGAAGAAGTTGCACGTTACTACTTAGAGTAATAAGTTGTTCATCGGTTTGTTGCTGAAATTGCAAATTATTCTGATTAAGTTGTGCCAACTTTCCTTTCAGGCTGCTCACAGAAGCCCGATCCAACGAGGTAGGAGCTGAAGCTAAAACATCATCACTATTTGAAAGAGACATTGTGGCCGTCGAAGGCACGACCTCCTTAACCGCAGGTTTATTCAGAATGGTATCCTGAGAAGCTGCTTTGCTTGCTTTATTCAATAGCACATTTTTTCCGGCGAAGCCTTTTTAGGAGGTCTCAGTTGGGACAAGTCAGTTGATGAGGGAGTTTGTCTTTCAGCCTCTTGAAAAGATTGTACGGATATAGTTTCTCCCCATCTCAGAACTAATTGCATCGGTAATCAAAATAGTTAAAGCAAAGCTAAATAAAATAGAACAAAAACCAAGATACCGCGTTTCACCGCCGTCTCCTGAGATTTTAATTTAAATAAGCACCAAAACTATACCAAATTTCTCAATTATCAGATAGTTTGTTTAGTTTGTTGTCTTGGATAGTTTGTTGTCTTGGAAGCTGACTGGTCTCATTCTCTTTCTTAAACGTTGTTATAATCAGCCTATGCTATTTCGTCAACTATTTGACACAACCTCTCGCACTTATACCTACTTAATTGCGAGTGGGACAGGCCGCGAAGCACTGCTGATCGATCCTGTACTAGAACAAGTCCCTTTGTACATCCGACTTTTTGAAGAATTAAAATTAAAATTAGTACTCACATTAGAAACGCATACTCATACCGACCACATAACAGCAGCCGGATCGCTCCAAGATAAATTTCATAGTCAAATTGCGATGGGTGAAACGACCCAAGCTGAAAAAGAAGGCGAAAAGATTGCTATCAGCGAAATAAAATTAGAGGCTCTCCTTACACTCCCGGACATACAAATGATTTGTATAGTTATCATTATAAATGATGGAGTATTTATGATGAAGTATTTACCGGTGATACCTTATTCATTCGTGGGATAGGACGTGCGGATTTTCAAAAAGCTCACGTTCACCCTTATCAACAATATGAGAGTCTCTTTTTTAAGCTGCTTAAGTTATCTGAGGAAATTGTTTTATCCCGCACGCGATTTTATCCGCAGAAATAAAAATACTATAATCCTCGATTGCAAGTAAGCAGTCTAGAAGAATATGCTAATATTATGAATCAACTTATTTAGCGAAATCAGCAAAAATGGATTTTGCTGTACCGGCTAATTTGCGTTGTAGGAAAGATTCATGCAAAAAAATTTCATAAAACCCCTTGTCGTTTTGTCGTTGCAACAGCCATTATCACTATCATCGTCTCAGCCTTGGCATTTGGCCTAACTGAAAAATCTACGCCGCCGAAGTCTGCGAATATTGACACCACCAATCAACTTCAGATTGTCGCCTTCGAAGATCTTAAACTTCGAAGATCTTAAATATTTTAATTGTGCTTGGTTTAGTAATGAACTCCTCCCCATCATTAAGAAAAAATACATCGACAAAGGGATTGCTAAATACAGTTTAATTACTCTCGCCTTTCTTCTCGGTTCTATTCTGGCAGGGAACGTCGCTTTATATCTCTATGAACAAAATGAAAATTATTTTTTCCCATTTTATTCTATCTTTATCAACATCAGCTGAATGAGGCTCAAGACTGGGCTACAATTCCTCGATTGCTCCAATTTGCTTCGAATTCCGTATACTGCAAGCTAAGATGCAAAAGCTCAGCAATTGTATTTTTATCAGAAAACATACTAAGCTTTTACAGCAGAATTTAACCCTCGCAGGCAAAATCATAAACCCAATAGCCATTCCCTCGCTATACATCAATGGAAAGGTTGTAGAACCTTTAACAGCAAAACGTGCTAACTGCATTAATAGAAGCAGCCGCTGCACAAAATAGAACTTGATAATGAAAATCTATAGTGTATATTTCGCTTGGTTAGTGAGTGGCACTTATTGCCACTGCAGTTTCTCTCTATTTTAGTATTTCCCAGGCTTTTCCTGTCTGTAATTTTTGCTGGTATCAACGTATTTGCATTTATCCCTTAGTCCCTATCCTTAGCATCACTGCTTATTTTTTTGATCGAGTCGAATTAAGTTGGCGGTAATTAATTTCATCAAATCGATTGCCAAAAAAGATTTGTTATTTAAAGAAAAATATTTTATTTCCCCTAAACGATTAATCACAATGACGGTATTTTCATCACGTTCGAATGCCTTTTCCGAATTAAGTACAATCATATCCAAATTTTTCTGTTGTAATTTTATTTTTGCATTTTCCAAGTGATTTTCGGTTTCCAAGGCAAAACCCACTATGAAAGGTTTGTTAGATAATCCGCCTGCTACTGATACAATGTCGGGATTTCTAACTAAATTAAGAGTTAAATTAATTTTAGATTTTTTTATCTTTGTAGTTGATTCTGTTTCGGAACGATAATCGCTTACGGCTGCCGCACCGATAAATATATCATAATTTGAAATTCCCTGCATCACCGTTTTAAACATTTCTTGCGCAGTAACGACGTCAATACGATTAATTGTTTTAGAAAGGGATAAGTTAGTTGGCCCACTGATTAAAGTAACTTCGGCACCCATCTCAGCAGCCGCCTCTGCTAAAGCATAACCCATTTTTCCAGAACTTCGATTGGTGAGGTAACGCACAGGATCGATGGCTTCGTACGTGGGACCTGCTGTTATGAGCACACGCTTGCCCATCAGAATTTTTTCAACAGGAGGCTCCTCCAAACAACCGATTAATTCTTCAGGCTCCAACAATCGCCCCGGACCATAATCTCCGCACGCTTGAGAACCAATTCCTGGTCCAAATATTTCAATTCCATATTTTTGCAACCGTTTAATGTTCGCTTGAGTTATTTTATTGAGCCACATTTGTTGATTCATGGAAGGAGCCACAGCGATAGGCGCCTTTGTCGCTAAACAGAGGGTTGTTAGTAAATCATCCGAGTGACCATAGGCCAAACGTGCAATGAAATCTGTGCTGGCGGGCGCTACAAGGATTTGGTCACACCAACGAGCGAGAGTAATATGCTCCATCCCGGAGGCGCTTTCTGAAGAAAATAACTCACTGGCCACTGGGTACCCTGACACTGCCTGAAAAGCCAATGGCCCAATGAAAGCTTTGGCTGCCGACGTCATTACGACTCGAACTAACGCCCCACGCTTCCTCAATTGACGGACTAATTCAATGCTTTTATAAGCAGCAACAGCGCCTGTGATACCAAGAAGGATTTTTTGATTGCTTAACATAGATGGAAAATAGCATAACCTTACTCACTGAGCTTTATCAAGAAGCATCCCAGCGCTAAGTTCTACCTCGTGGGCTAACCTAATTTCAACCGTCCGCACGTAAATTCTAGTTTTTCGTGGTCCAAATTTTCTTCCAAACATCGTTTCCCAAACAGTGAATTAAGAGGTAGCTGAGATGAGGTAGGTTCAGGAGTAGGTACAGATGAAAGTTGTAAAACCTATTCTTCTTTGTGCTCGGATTCTGATTCTAATTCTAATTCGGCTCCTGTTTCGGATGCTGATTCTAGTTCTAATTCAACCTGATAAGAAAGCAAACCTCTTCTATTTCAAAATTCGGATCCCCGTCTCGGTGAAGCCAAATTAGACACACCTTAGCAGTAGTACTTCCTCTGAAATTTCAATTTCCAATAGATTTTCAATTTCCTCTTTTCCCATCCTTCTATTCTTTTCCCATCCTTCTATTAGGAACCGCCATTAAAGTTTCCCTATTTCCTTAAACGAATCGTCTAGAAAAATAATTAAATCTTCCAGATTTCTACAGCGATTATTATTCCAGTTTCTTCTTTTAATTTGTTTAGAACTGCTTTGATAGATAAAGGAATATCAATATTATCTTCGTTATTATCTTTAAGGCGAGCAGTTATAATCGAAAATTGAACATTAGAGTGGTGTGGCGTTTCTTATATCTTTAATTTTATCTATAACGGCTTTATTTAAAGTAGTGATACCGGTTTGAATGGTGGATTATAGGATCTAAAACTGTATAATCAACATCGAGGTAAACCCGAGTCTTAATCTGAATTTCAGGCTGCACGTTCTCAGCGATTTTGAATCGATCCTCTTCCGGATAAATCAAAAAATTGAAGCTTAGTTTCTTGATAACAGGGTAAAACTTCTTAACCCAATTCTTTAAAAAAATCGGATAGATAATCGGATAGATAAGACACGCTTGATAAGGCAAATATTTTATTGTATTTTTTAAGCTTGCTTGAAAAATAAGGTTTATCATCTCTTCTTGTATAGAGAATTGTTCCCTCCAATTTAGGAAAGACTTTTAGTTGCTCAAGACTTAATATGATTCCAATTTCGCTAAAATCTAATTTTTTTATAACAGATTTGATCTTCGCCCACTTCAGGATCCAAAAAGGTTTCTGCCATAATCACCACTTCTATTTTTTCTATGTCGAGGTCGGCGATAATTTTTTGATATCAAAGTTATGTTGAGCATTGGAACTGGTAGTTGGTGCTGGGCCAAAAGAATGAACAAATTCTCTAGGAGGGCCTATCTATCAACAAATCTTTTTTTATTACTTTCTCTTATAGCGCGTAAGCTTCGCTCTCAATCGAGAGAGGGAATTATAAAACACCTACATTAAAGAAATATTAAAACTTCACAAAAAAATGCTTTCATAAAAAGTGCCTATTCTCGTCGTCTCACGGCTGTCCGAGGGACCAGTGGATGGATAAAAAACGAACTTTACTCGCTATTTTACCGATCGGCGTCGTTCGTGTTCTTTTAATAATTTTTTACGAAGACGGATAGATTGCGGCGTAACTTCTACTAATTCGCCGTCCGCAATAAATTGCAAAGCCTGTTCTAAGCTGAATTTAACAGGCGGCGTTAAAATAATATTTTCATCACTGCCCGCAGCTCGAACATTAGTAAGCTGTTTTTTACGGCAGACATTTACAATCAAATCATTATCCCTTGAGTGTTGCCCGACAATCATACCTTCGTAAACCAATTGCTGTGGTCCAATAAACAAATCTCCTCGTGCTTGCAAATTCCAGAGGGCATATGCCGTGGTAACACCTTGGCTATTAGAAATTAGTACTCCACGATTGCGTGTTTGCAAAGATTCCTCGATCAATCGCCCATAATGGTCGAACACGTGATACATAACGCCCGAACCAGATGTTAAAGTCGAAAATTGAGAATGAAATCCAATTAAACCTCGCGTTGGAATCATGTAATCCAAGCGCACTCTCCCTTTCTCATCCGGGATCATATTTTTCAAATCCCCCTTACGTTTTGCTAAATTTTGGATGATGTCTCCTTGATGTTCTTCTTCGATATCCAATACTAAATTTTCAAACGGTTCATAATACCCTACTTCATCAATAAATTTTTTAATCACTTCAGGACGTGAAACCGCAAACTCATAACCTTCGCGGCGCATATTTTCAATCAATATCGATAAGTGAAGCTCACCTCTTCCGGAGACAATAAACTTATCTGTATCAGAGCCTGGCGTAACTCGCAAAGCCACATTAGCAATTAACTCCCTCTCTAACCGTTCTTTAATGTGGCGATTCGTTAAAAATTTTCCTTCGCGACCTGCGAAAGGTGAATTATTAATTTGAAAAGTCATGCTAATCGTTGATTCGTCGACAGTAAGGGCTGGCAAAGCTTCCGGGTATTGTGGATCGCAAAGCGTGTCCGAAATTCGTAAATTTTCAATGCCTGTAACCGCCACAATATCGCCGGCGGTGGCCGTGTCAATATCGACTCTCTGTAGCCCTAAGAATCGCAACAGCTGTAAAATTTGACCCGAACGCTTCTTACCTTCGCGATCAATAATAATCACTGGTGTATTTCGACGTACGGTACCGCGTTGAATCCGCCCAATCCCAATAGCCCCCACATAACTTGAATAATCCAACGAGAAAATTTGCATTTGAAAAGAACCATTTAAATCAACTTTAGGCGGTTCTACCTTGGACAGAATCGTTTCAAAAAGTGGTTTCATATCAAGTGGCTTCATATCCGAAGAAGTTAGCGAAGGATCCAATGTAGCATAACCTTTTAAAGCTGATGCATAAACGAGTGGAAAATCCAATTGAGCATCTGTTGCATCCAGGCTTACAAATAAATCGAAAACTTGTTCCACTACCCAATCGGGGCGTGCTCCGGGGCGATCTATTTTATTAATCACTACAATCGGTTTTAAATCCCGCGAGAAAGCCTTACGAGTTACAAACCGCGTTTGGGGCATAGGGCCTTCAACCGCATCTACCAGTAATAAAACAGAATCTACCATCGATAAAATACGCTCTACTTCACCACCAAAATCCGCGTGACCCGGCGTATCGACTATATTTACACGATAATTTTTCCACTGAATAGCGGTGTTTTTCGCAAGAATGGTGATACCACGTTCTCGCTCCAGTTCATTAGAATCCATCATCCGCTCAATGGACGCCGTTCGACCGCTTAGGCTCCCCGATTGCTGGAGCAACTGGTCAATCAATGTAGTTTTTCCATGGTCGACGTGGGCAATAATGGCAATATTTCGGATGTTTTCTATCATAACAAAAAGGCAATTGAATTAGAGAAAAGAATTCTTTTCGAAAGGATAATAAATAAATAATAAATAATTGGTCTTTTTAGCATAAAATGAAGTTCACTACTAATGAAATGTGCCGTCAGCAAAAAAGTTTTCGTTAATTAATACCTCTGCTATTTGAATGGCATTAAGTGCAGCGCCTTTTCGGATATTATCGACCACTATCCAGAAATTTACTCCATTGGGATGGGAAATATCTTTTCGAATACGTCCGACAAAAACCGCATCAGCACTAGCAGCATGGCTAATTGCAGTCGGATAGGAATTATTTTCATCTACTATAATAACCCCTGGTGCTTGGGCTAAGCATTCTTTCACCTCTTCAAGGCTGATAGGATGGCGCGTTTCGATATGTACAGCTTCAGAATGGCCAAAGAAAACAGGAACACGAACGGCTGTCGGGTTGACCCACAAATTAACATCGCCCATTATTTTTTGGGTCTCCAAGACCATTTTCATTTCTTCCTTTGTATAACCATTTTCATAAAAAATATCGATGTGTGGAAGGGCGTTGAATGCAATTTGTGCAGGAAAAACACTGGATTTTTTGATAGGCTCACCATTTAACAAATGGGTCGTTTGTTCTGCTAACTCTCGAATAGCTTGTCGACCCGCTCCTGAAACAGATTGATAGGTGGCAACATTGACCCGGGTAATTCCTACCGCATCATAGATAGGCTTTAAAGCCACCACTAATTGAACAGTAGAGCAATTCGGGTTAGCAATGATATTGCGATTACGATAGTTTTCTAAAGCGGAAGGATTCACTTCTGGCACTACCAAGGGGATATCATCCTCATGTCGAAAATGGGAGGTGTTATCGATCACAATACATCCTGTTTCTGCGGCCCGAGGCGCATATTCAGCTGAACGTTCGGATCCGGCTGAAAAAAGGCAAATTGGACCGTGGAAAAATCGAATTTTGCTAGATTATGAACTTTTTTTGCTTCCCACCAAAAAGTACGTTCTTCCCTTCTGAATTCTCACTCGCAATTGGGTATATTTCTCCCACAGGAAATTGTCGTTCGTAGAGAAGTTGGAGGATTGTTTCCCCAACCACCCCTGTTGCTCCTACCACAGCAATATTATAAAAAACAGTCATTTTTTACTTCCTCAACGCTTCATAAATTTTGGGCCTTATGTCGCAAATAGTGGTCCATTAAAACTAACGCCAACATAGCTTCAACAATGGGGGTAGCACGAAGTCCCACGCAAGGATCATGACGACCCGTAGTAATCACTTCGGCTTCTTTTCCTTTCACATCAAAAGTTTTTCCGGGGATCCGGATGCTTGATGCCGGTTTGAAAGCAAGGCTTACTATGATATCCTGACCCGATGAAATGCCTGCTAATGTTCCTCCGGCGTGATTAGATAAAAATCCTCTTTTTCGCATTTCATCGCGATGAGTTGACCCTTTCTGTTCAATTACCGCAAATCCGTCTCCGATTTCTACTCCCTTTACTGCGTTAATCCCCATCATGGAGGAGGCGATCTCGGCATCTAACTTATCAAATACAGGCTCTCCTAATCCTATAGGAACTCCTTTAGCTACCACGTTAACCCGAGCTCCAATTGAGTCCCCTTGGCGTCGCAATTCCATGATGAACCGTTCAAGTTCGGGAATTTTATCTTCATCAGGAAAGAAAAAAGGATTATTTTTTACCAGAGAGAGATCAATTTTTTCTGCCCGAATAGGCCCTACGGCAGCAGTATATCCTTGAATGTGGATTTGCAATCTTTCTCGCAAATACTTTTTAGCGATAGCGCCAGCAGCAACTCGCATCACTGTTTCTCGAGCTGAAGCCCTTCCCCCACCACGATAATCCCTAAATCCGTATTTCTTAAAATAGGTATAATCTCCATGCCCCGGGCGAAACAACGACTTTATCTGTGAATAATCCTGAGGACGCTGATCTGTATTTTCAATTAGTAATGCAATCGGCGTGCCTATGGTTTTTCCTTCTAAAACGCCTGATAGTATTTTGACTTGGTCAGTTTCTCGTCGCTGTGATGTGAAGCGTGACTGACCAGTTTTACGTCGATTAATGTCCGGTTGGATATCTCCTTCGCTTAAGGTAAGGCCAGGAGGGCACCCGTCCACAATGGCCACTAACGCCAAACCATGGCTTTCACCAGCAGTAGTGACGGTAAATAGTTTTCCAAAGGTATTCCCAGACATCGCATTTTAATAGCATTAATACTATAAACTGTCTATATTAAGGGAAAACTGCGTTTATTTCCCACATTCCTGCTATTAGAATGCTCTTAGAATGGCCAGAAAGCTGTGGGGTCTCTAAGCGCTCAACTATTCCAGCTAAAATAAAGAATTATAGCTATAGCAAAAAAATCAGTAGACTCAGAAGAAATTGCTCCAGCCTCGAGTTGGCAAACGATCTTGATTCAAATGATTGGCTTGATGATGAGAAGAAAATCGCTTTTAATGCAGGAACGTACTCTCAATTAGTTAAGCTAGCTTGCGAAGATTATGAAAAATTAGTGAATCCAAAAATCATTTCTTTATAATTAAGTTATTATCTTATCGACTAAACTTTGAAATTGAGGACCGGAAGGAATTTCGTGACCAAGCAACCAATCGTAAAGCAAAGGATCTGGTTCATCGAGGAGACGGTTAAATATTTTTTTTCCTCGGCCGTCAAAATTTGAAATTGATTTTCATAGAATCGCTCCAAAAGGATATCCAATTCCAGCATTCCACGACGGCATTTCCATTTAATTTTTCTCGCTTCCAAAAGTTCGCCCATTTTATTTTTCTCTAAATTGAACGCGTTGAGTTATTTTGCACAATAATTCGTAGCTAATAGTACCAGCCTGTTCAGCTATTTGTTCGACAGGCAATCCATTCCCCCACAAAATTACCTCATCACCAATTTTAACCGCTGACTCGCGGTGTAAATCAATGGCGATCATGTCCATAGATACTCGACCAATTAACGGACATATTTTTCCATGCAATAATGTTGGTGTTCCACAGGGAGCATGGCGTGGGTATCCGTCACCATAGCCAATACCAACAATACCAATAGATGTATTTTTGGAGGAACGCCATATACACCCATAACCCACAACTTCTCCTGGACGACAATTTTTAATTGCTATTATCCTCGCAGATAAAGTCATTACTGGTTTTAAATTTCGTTTCACGCCGATCTCCCAAGAAAAAGGCGACACGCCATACAACATAATGCCAGGGCGGATCCAATCTAAAAAAGCAGTGGAATAGCTTAATACGCCTGCTGAATTTACAACACTTTTAGGGACGTCTCTATCTTTAACAATTTCTCTAAATTGATTAATTTGCCATTCGGTAAACGACCGATCTTTATTATCAGCGTCAGCTAAATGGGTCATTAAGCCAATTGGTTTTTGTACCGACGGACAAGCAGACAAACGGTCATAAGCAGAAGCTACCTTTTGTAGGGAAAAACCTAATCGATGCATTCCCGTATCGATCTTCAACCAAACTTGTAAAGGGGAAGAAATTTTATTTTTTTCTAAAAGATTCAATTGATGAGAGTGGTAAATTACTGCTACTAAATTATAGTGAATAAATTCTTTTAACTCTTTTTCATCAATAAAGCCGCGCATAACCACAATTGGCGTTGCGATCCCGTTTTCCCGTAAAATTAACGCCTCATCAATACACGCCACACCAAATGCATTTGCCAGGGGAAGTGTTTTAGCAAGCCGCACCAATCCGTGGCCATAACCATTGCTTTTAATCATAGCTAAAACAAAAGATTGGGGAGCAATTTCTTTTATCCGAGAAAAATTATGTTTGAGCGCTTGTAAATCGATAGTAGCAACTGCTCGATTCACGCTCGCGCTCCAAAAGGTGATCGCTGTGGCATACTTTCATGAGAAAAATTGTCAAAGCGAGTATATTGCCCCCGAAACGTGAGTATCACCTTCCCAATTGGGCCATTTCGGTGCTTTGCAATAATAATCTCTGCTTTTCCCTTATCGGGAGAGTCTTCATGATAAACCTCATCACGATAAATAAAAGCAATGAGATCAGCGTCTTGTTCAATTGCACCTGATTCACGTAAATCAGACATCACTGGACGTTTATCGGTGCGAGCTTCTAAACTACGGTTAAGCTGAGATAAAGCGATAATAGGAATATTTAATTCTTTTGCTAGCGCTTTTAAAGAGCGGGAAATTGCAGATATTTCTATGCTGCGGTTTTCACGATTGTTGGGAACATGCATCAATTGAAGATAATCCACAGCAATTAAACCGAGGAGCCCCCCCATGCTCACGGGCTAAACGTCTTGCCCGTGAGCGAATCTCCCCGGGACTTAAAGCAGGGGTATCATCGATAAATAATTTGGTTTCTGAGAGCATTTCAATGGCATGGGTAATTCGAGGCCAATCATCGTCTTTGAGTTGGCCCGTGCGCACTTTATGCTGATCAATACTTCCTAGAGACGAAATCATCCGCATAACCAGTGCTTCAGCGGGCATCTCCATACTGAAAACCAGAACCGGAACATTTCCCTTTATGGCCGCATGTTCAGCAATATTCATCGCTAATATGGTTTTTCCCATAGAGGGGCGGCCTGCGATCACAACTAAATCGGCGGGTTGTAAGCCCGAAGTTAATCGATCTAAATCGGTAAAACCTGATGAAAGGCCTGTGAGCGCTCTATCGGAATGATAGAGCATATCAATTCGATCCGTGGCTTTGGCCAACAAGGTGCTGATTGGCACAGGTCCAGCTCCCCGAGAGCGACTTTCAGCAATATTAAAAACCCTTTGTTCAGCCTTATCGAGTAATTCTTTAATGTCACGGCCATCAGGGTTAAAACCATCCTGCACAATATCCGTTCCAGCTTCAATTAATTGCCGTAAAATGGCCCGTTCTCGGACGATATCTGCATAAGCGACAATATTTGCAGCGCTAGGTGTATTTTTAGCTAATTCATAAAGATAAGCTTCTCCAGGCGCATTTAATCGATCCTTCGCTTTTAGCGCTTCTGATATAGTTAATACATCCAAAGGATTATGTTGATCGATCAAGTGTGTCATCGTTTCAAAAATTGCCTGATGATCGGATCGATAAAAATCTTTGGCACTTATTCGGTCAGTAATGCGATCCCACGCGCGATTGTCCAACATTAAGGCACCGAGTACAGATTGTTCCGCCTCTTGAGAGTGAGGTGGAATTTTAGGAAGTAAATCTTTAGGTTTCTGACGTGGGGGCATGGACGCTAGTGTAGCATTCTCACTCTCTTTCCTGCAAAAGTTACTGGTCCACTAGGAAATACAATTGGATTGGGATTGAAAGCATAAGTTCATCAATTTTGTAGTTCAAAATCCGATCCCTGCGCAACCCCCGTATAAGCAAATTAGGTTGTGATATTTTAGCCTTATACATTGTAACCATTGGCGCTACTACCGTAGTCTCAAGATCACCCAAGACTTCCCGTATATTGCGAGGCCCGATCCCAAGAAAATCCTATACGCCACCAATTAAATAAGGTGATAATAAGCCTCATAACCCTAATTGAGATAGGGCACAAAATGGTAACACTACTTAAAATAAAAAGAGATGATGCTCCTTTTAATTATTCAGAAAGTACTTCAATTTTTACCGTAATAGCAACGTCGGTATGAAGATGAACCGGAATTTCATATTCACCAATTTGTCGAATAGGACCTTCAGGTAAGGTTACTTCGCGTTTTTCGACAACGACACCCTCACTGGAAATTATTTCAGCAATTTCACGGGATCCCACCGACCCAAAGAGCTTACCCTCATCACTTGTCTTTGCTGAGATATGAAAGGTTTTTCCTTCCAATTTTTTCGCCCGTACCTTTGCTTTCTCTAATTGTTCTTCTGCTAACTTCTCTAATTTTGCACGCTGTTTTGCAAATTCTGCAATATGTTTTGCTGTGGCAGGAACAGCCTTTCCATACGGCAACAAAAAATTACGAGCATAACCAGGCTTTACGAGTATTTGATCCCCAATGTTGCCCAAATTGGCCACTTTTTCCTGCAAAATAACTCTCATATTCATAATTTAAATCCTCATTTTTTAATTCTGTAGTAAAGCATAATGCTTTCGAAAATTATAAAAACTATCGATAAGTCCCACGATGGCTAAAGCAATCACTGTAAAGAATGTTAATAACAATAAGGCGATGTAAACTATTATTATTAGTAAGGCCATTTCTCTTCGATTCATTACCAATCGATGAAAGATACTTAAGCCCCCGATCATAAATGGAAATAATAACACAGGATAGATATCCACCAGCCAACTTGGCTCCCACATTAAACCAATACTGGCAATGATTAACAAGCCTGCACCCGCTTGACTGATACGAATTCTAGCAAATTCAAACTGTAATCGTCCAGGAGAAAAGAGAGCCATTTGCCAGCAACGGGCTAAAATCAGCAAAACAATCATCCCAAATAAAACAAAAAAAGCAAAGCCTCCCGTGGCAATAGCAGAAAGATGCTGGGCAAATTCTGCAGAGCAATCGGCGCTTAAATGGAAAGTTAAAGCCCAACCATTAGCCTGCAAATAATTGTGAATTAATCCTATCCATATTTGCCGAATATTCGGAAAAATAAGGTGCACCACGAAAACTGCCAATATACCAATTATAGCAGCCGCTTCTAAAACCCATTGCCAAGAAGCGGTGCGGCATAGGATTAAAGCGAATATAAACACTAAACCACATTGGATAAGTAGTAAATCAAACTGATAAAAAAAGCCAAAATGACGGGTTACTACTAATGCAATTGCGGGTAAAAGAACAAAAGCTAAAACGGCCAACCCTGCCTTATAGCCTTTTTGGAGAGTAACTAATCCTAAAATTAGAGTGACAACGAACCCTATAGGTAGAAGAAAAGCTAATAATGAAGAAGCCAGCGCAGCCATAGCTGCGTGAATGTTATCGGCTAATAAATATTTCCCCAAGTTCTTCATTAACTTGCCCAAATTATTGCCCTCACCTGCCTGCTAATCACAAGAGAGGAGAGGCTCAATTTCTCTTATCGATGCGTATCGCAATATGGCAACAAAGCCAAATAACGAGCCAGCTTAATAGCACGAGATAATTGGCGCTGATATTTAGCGCTTGTTCCGGTAATCCGACTCGGAACCATCCGACCGGATTCCATAATGTAATCTTTTAATGTGTCAATATCTTTGTAATCGATTTCTTGAATGTTTTTTGCTTTAAAAGCACAGAATTTTTTGCGACGAAATGACATATATTTCCTCTTAAGCTTCTTCGGGTATTTTAGCAGTCTCTTCAACGACAATTTTTGGTTTCTCTTTTCGAGACTTCCCTTTTTCAGCGCTTTGCATAATGGATGAAGGCTCAGTAATAGCGTGATTGCGCTTTAAAACTAAATTGCGAATTACCGCATCATTGTAACGAAAAGCATTTTCCAGCTCATTTAGAACAGCTTTATCGCACTCAATATTCATTAAAATATAATGAGCTTTATGTACTTTGTTGATAGAATAAGCTAATTGTTGACGTCCCCAGTCTTCTAAGCGATGGACTTTGCCCTGGCCTTCTTTAATCATTGCCTGATAGCGCTCAACCATCGCCGGCACCTGTGTGCTTTGGTCGGGATGGACTAGAATCACGATTTCATAATGTCGCATTAGCGATTTTCTCTCGGTTTAACAGCCCCCTTCCGAGGTTTGAATCGGTGGAGCAAGGAGTAAAAATGCCGTATTTTAACCAATTCCACATAAGATATCAAATTAAATCCAAGGCGCCCGGGATTCCACTTAAAGCTCTTGGCTTTGTAGGTTTTTGAGCCTAGAGTAAAGGAACCAATCTTTTAGAAATTCATGCTATGATTAGGAATCATCATGAGGCCAGAAAACTATGCTACTCACTGAAGATGCTGGTATTGGTAATTATCACATTCGAGCTTACGATGCCGAATCAGTCACAATTAACAAAACCCTCTATAAGTCAAGCGTAATTATTTCCCCCTATAAGCTTATTCCTGACTGGGAACCAAGATCTTTAGAGGACTTAAAACCAGAACATTTTCAAACTGTGTTATCTTTAAATCCCGAAGTGGTTATTCTTGGGACCGGAAAAAAATTTATTTTTCTGCCTAAAGAAAAGGTCATGCCGCTTCTCCAAAAACGAATTGGGATTGAATCCATGGATACAGGCAGCGCTTGTCGAACCTATGCAGCGCTAATGTCCGAAGGGCGGAAGATAGTGGCAGCATTAATCATAAATAATAATTCTAATTCATGAAAAAATTAGTTATTGTAGGAGCTCAAATTAATTTGCTGGTTGGGGATATTGAAGGCAATACCCAACTCATCATCGATACAGCCAATCGTGCTTATCGCGAGAGTAAAGCAGATGTTGTATTATTTCCAGAATTAGCCATTACAAGCTATCCACCCGAAGATTTGCTTTTTCGACCTGCACTTTATCAACGTGTGCATCAAGCACTTCAACGGATTGCTGAAGAAGTTAAACACACTACCATCGTCGTAGGATATCCAGATTTTCAAGACAGTCATTATTATAACAAGGCGGCAGTAATTGCTGAGGGTAAAATAATGGCGACCTACGCAAAACACGCCCTGCCTAATTATCGAGTTTTCGACGAAAAACGTTATTTTTTCTCCGGAAATCAACCTTGTATCATCGAAATTAAGGGAGTAAAAATTGGGCTATTAATTTGTGAAGATTTATGGTTGGAAAGCCCTTTAGAATGTGCTATCAAGGCCGGAGCACAATTAATCGCTTGCATTAACGCTTCCCCTTTCGCTCAAGATAAATCCCATCACCGACGAGATTTGTTAACGAAACGTACCCAGAAATATCGTATCCCTATTATTTACTTAAATTTAATTGGAGGACAAGATGAACTCGTTTTCGATGGCGGTTCAATGGTATTTAATCAAAATGGAGAGCGCGTTCAGCAAGGCACTTATTTCAAAGAAGAGTTGATGACTATTGAATTTGACCTCGAAAACCCATTAGAAGTTTGTACCAAGCATCCTTTGCCGCCCGAACCACTGGATGAAGAGAAAATTTATAACGTTCTCGTATTAGGTGTTCGCGATTATATTAATAAAAACAATTTTCCTAGCGCCATCATTGGTCTTTCCGGAGGAGTGGATTCTGCTTTAACGCTAGCCATTGCTGTTGACGCCATCGGCCCATCACGCGTGAGTGGGGTCCTAATGCCATCCTCTTTTACTTCTTCCATGAGCATTGAGGATGCAAAGATCGAAGCTCAAGCATTAAAAATTTCGACTTCCGTTATTGATATTAATTCCATATTCGAAGCTTTCCTTCGAAACCTTGCACCGGAGTTTGTAGGACTTCCTCGAGATGTTACTGAAGAAAATTTACAAGCACGTATTCGAGGCACATTATTGATGGCTCTTTCCAATAAAAAAAGAGCTATTGTATTAACCACCGGAAATAAAAGTGAAATGGCTGTCGGCTACACTACTTTGTATGGTGATATGGCTGGAGGCTTCGGAGTCTTAAAAGATGTTTATAAAACAATGGCGTATCGATTGTGTAAATACCGCAATACCATTTCGCCTGTCATTCCCGAACACGTTTTAACTCGGGCACCTTCTGCAGAATTAGCCCCCAATCAAAAAGATCAAGACACCTTACCACCTTATCCAGTGCTAGATGAAATTTTGGAATGTTATATTGGAAAAGATGAAGATCCGAACACAATCGCGGCTGCTGGTTTTGACATTAATATTGTTAAGAAAGTAGTCCGAATGATAAATCGTAATGAATATAAGCGGCGACAAGCGCCGATTGGTATCCGCATTACGAAACGCGCTTTTGGAAAAGATCGGCGGTACCCGATCACCTCTGGATTTTCAAAAGATGTTTAGAGCGTATTTTTGATTCGAGGTGTTGAGAAAAATCTCGCGAGAATTTCTCGGGAACCTCTAAAGCAACGGATAAACAAAACAATCGTTCACTGTTAAATTGTTTGCATTTAACTGCATCTTTCTCTGTCATGAGGATTATTTTGTCATCCCCGAATTGAAAATCCTTTTCCTGGTAAAAATAATGATCGGGAAATATGTGTTTTATTACTTTTGCTCCTAATAATTCAAGCTGATGAAAGAAACTGTGTGGATTCCCCAATCCAACAACGGCATGGATAGTTTTCCCTTGTAATTCCTCAAAATTTATTTTTTTTCTGGATTTTTTAATTGATAAATTTTCACAGGACACAATTGCTTTGCAAAAAGAAAATCTACAGTATTTAGCCGTGATTTAGGTTCGCGCAAAGGTCCTGCCGGCAAGCACAATCCATTTCCAAATTGACGATCCGGATCTATAACAGCGATTTCAATATCTCGTGATAGTGAATAATGCTGTAAACCATCATCGCTGATAACAATATTGCAACTGAAATTTTTCAATAAATGTTCTATAGCAGCCGGTCGATTGACACCCACCACCATTGGGCAACCGGTTCTTGCCAGTAAAATAGCTTCATCACCAACTACGCGAGGATCGCTATTGGGCGTAACGACTTGGGGCCGATTTTTGGTTTTCCCACCATAACCACGACTAACAAGTCCTGGTTGAAATCCCTGCTTTTTTAAGTAACTTACCAACCAAATCGCTAAAGGAGTTTTTCCGCTCCCGCCCACAGTGACGTTGCCTATCACAATGATAGGTATCGAAAATTGTCGATTTTTTTAAGCCCAATGGCATAGGCTGACCTTCGGAGAGCGACAGCCAGTCGGTATAACAAAGAAAAAGGAATTAAAAGGCGACTTATCCAAGAGTGTGGTTGATACCAAAACTGCGGCGCTGTTATCATTATGGACCCTCAGCGATAACCCCAATGGGTTTTTCCGAGAATTGCATCCGATACAATTCTCCATAAATTCCCTTTAAAGCCAACAGTTGCTGATGAGTTCCTTTTTCTACAATGCGCCCCCCTCCATCACAATAATCCAATCCACCTTCTCAATGGTAGACAGTCGATGTGCAATTATTAACGTAGTCCGTTGGTGCATTAGGTTTTCCAACGCTGCTTGGATATGTCTTTCTGCGTGGGTATCTAACGCAGACGT
This sequence comes from Coxiella-like endosymbiont, assembly GCF_030643785.1. Taxonomy (NCBI): domain Bacteria; kingdom Pseudomonadati; phylum Pseudomonadota; class Gammaproteobacteria; order Legionellales; family Coxiellaceae; species Coxiella-like endosymbiont. The sequence continues at coordinate 1,051,472 of NZ_CP094378.1, forward strand.
TGCTTCATCGAGAATAAGAATCGGAGAATTTTTAAACAAAGCACGAGCGATAGCGATCCGTTGGCGCTGACCTCCAGAAAGAAGAACACCATTTTCTCCTACAACAGTGTTTAAGCCTTCAGGTAATTGATCGATAAATTCCATCGCATGGGCCGCTCGAGCTGCTTCTATAATTTTTCTTTTATCAATACGTCCTACTTCTTGACCATAAACAATGTTATTTAAAATAGTGTCGTTAAATACGATGGTGTTCTGAGATACTAAAGCAAATTGATTGCGCAATTCTTGCAAATGAAATTCTTTAATATTAATGCCATCAATTTTAATGATGCCTGACGAAATTTCATAAAATCGCGGTAATAAATTAATTAGCGTAGACTTCCCTGCGCCCGATCGACCAACTAATGCAACTGTTTGTCCTGCCTCAATAGTCAAATTAATATCTGAAAGGATAGGTTTTTGACTCTTATCATAGGTAAAAGAGACGTGAAAATATCCTATGGTACCCTTTGCTCGTAATAAATGACGGCTTCCCTTGTCCTTTTCGATGTCTTCATCTAACAGTTTGAAGATACTTTCCGCAGCGGCAATACCTTTTTGGATGTAACTATTAACCATAGTGAGTCGGCGCACGGGTCGAAGCATCATGATCATTGCAGAAACCACAGAAACAAAGCTGCCGGCAGTTACATGCAAAGAAGGCTGAGTAGCAAAAAATAAAATGAGAGCAATCGGGATAGCGATGAGTAATTGCACTAATGAAGTACTGACACTATTAGTGACTACGACTTTCAATTCGCGCTGTTGATTTACCTTGGTGGCACTGCGAAATTTTTCATTTTCATAAGTTTGTCCGCCAAAAAGACGAACTACTTTATAAGCTTCTATGGCCTCACTTGCAATATGCGTAACTTCACCCACAGATCGTTGTACGCTGGTACTCAATCGGCGTAACCGTGCGCTGCAAATTTTCATTACCCAGGCAATAATCGGAGTAATTATCAAAAAAAATAACGTTAATTCCCAATTGACTAAAAACATCACCGTCAACAAGCCAATTACTAAGGAGGATTCCTGGAGTGTAATTACTAGAGCATCAGAACTAGCTTGAGCAACTTGCTCTACATTGTAGATCACTATAGATAATAAATAACCCGAACTGTGTTGATCATAAAATTTAGCAGGTAAGCGTAATAAATGACTGAAAATCATACGTCTAAAATCCATTACAATGTTACGAGCCACTCGATTAATAAAATAAGTCGACAAAAACCCCGCCATCCCTCGAAATAGAAAAATTAACACGATGATTAAAGGAAGCCACCGAATAAAACTGGCATCACGGGAGATAAGTCCATGATTAATAATTGGTTTTATTAACCAAGCAAATCCGGCATCCATTAGCGAGACTACTATCGTACCGATAATCCCAAAAATAAAGATCGCCCAATATCGTTTAGTGGCTTGCAAAAGACGTCCATAGGTTTTAACGCCTTCTCGTTTAACTTTTTTCATCAATAGCTTGAAGGGACCCTTGCCAAAAATAACGCCGCTCATAAGCGGCCCAGATCACCATTTTATCGTCTGAGGAAAGCCGGATGCAAATAGCACCATTTGTGGCAGTATTTAAAAATCCTTGGCTCATTTCCTTTTATATCATTCTATCACCGGATAATTCGGAAAAACGATAACGTGTAATAGCCCGTTGGAAAAAGAATATACTTAGGATGGACGGCATCATAACCAAAAGGTTCTTTGGACTCCTTAATATCACAATCATGATAACTGCTCGCTGAGTGGGAAGAGAAAATCTATCTAATAATCCGTACGAAATAGCTCCCACTATAGCTGCACCAACTCCTGTCTGGGCAGCAGGACAACGTAATAACAAAAAATGAAAGCGCCGCCCCAAATAATCCTCGTTAAAAAATAAATAACAGCGGCAATAAAACAGCGGCAATATTGAGAACTCTGTAAAAGACTTCGACGAGAACCCACTGTCAGCGCCGAAAGGGGCCCCCACACTAATTCAGGGTTCTTAACCCTTTTTTTTGAATGGCGGTTTGAACAGACTGGCGCAAATAATCCATAGGTTCTTCCCACGGTGATCGCTTTAATAATTTAAATGGCATCCGATTAATCACTGAACCGATTGCCCAAATGCCGTTAATAAACAACCATTGCTGATAATTAAATCCTCCAGGATTGGAGAAGCCCATAGGGAAGCTTCAATTTCACTACCAAATACCAACAAGTCGTCTACTCTTAGAATAGGATGCTTTCCGTACCAATTCAAGCGAATGAGAGACGATTATTTTTTTGTGATTTATTGAATTCCTAACGTATTCTCTTAAAGCAACCCATGAATTTGACCGGTTATATAGAAAAATCCATGGACTGAAAGCTATTCTTTTGAATACTGTCGGGTTCAAATTATACTTTAATACTAATCGGCTTAACGCGATCGATAGCTTGTTGCATATTTTGATAGGTTACTGGCCTGCCTTGCTGTCGCTGGAAGTGGCCAAAGGATCCCACAATTGTGCAATTACTCCACGGCCCGAGCCTGAAAGTTATAATACTCACTCGCCAATGATTAGCGGCGTCGATTAGCGGCGTCGAGAGGAGTGAACAGTTTCACTTTTCCTGAAATTTGCTTCTCTGTTAAAGCTCTGGTGAGCTCCTCAAGCTGCTGACGCTCATGTTGAATAGCATAATAATTCTAAATGCCTTTTCCAATTTAATAAGGCTTCAAGACTTCATTAATTATCGGTCTTTCAAGATTTAAACGAGAACTCTCTATTGCCGTGCTAATAGTGCCAATAAAATTCTCACTAGCTCCTGCTTTTCCTCTTTAAGAAGATTCATTGAAGAAGATTCATTAGTGTGATAGCATGATTTTTCGCAAAATCTAAAATGAGGGATCTAATATAATATTATAGTATCCATTTTTCTCGGCCGAAAGAAAAATCTTTAAAATATATCAGCCAAAATCAATTCATTTTTAGTTTATTCACTTTTATTCAATGGTATTGCATTTCCTCGATTGGGAATATATTAGCTCCTTTTTCCTGTAAAAAGTGAATATTGCTATAGTTATTAAACGAATTATTACTCTAGTGGCTAGTGGCTCATGATCGCATGAAAAAAGAATTAGTGGCATGGGTAGAAAAACACAAAAAAATTAAAAAACATACACTTTTAGTCACAGGTTCTACTGGACGCTTTATAGAAACCCTCCTAGACATGACAATCCACAAGTTAAAAAGTGGTCCTTTAGAAGGAGATCTCCAAATTGGAGCTGAAATCATTAATAAGCACGTCGATATTTTAATTTTCTTTTTTTGGGGGGCACTCCTTGGTTGGAATAGAATATTCGGAAACTTCCTAATTATAAAAGTTATCGCAACCGCCCTATCTCTTAACCTCGTCAACCTGTTTCATGCTAAGGCGAACTCGACCTTCTCTATCGATTTCAATGACTTTAACGCGAACGATTTGACCTTCTTGAAGATAATCTCGCACGTTTTCCACATGCTCCTGAGCGATCTGGGAGATATGCACAAGCCCTTGATAATTTTGAAAAATTTGAACTACTGCACCGAAATCCAAGATCTTAAGAACCGGGCCTTCATACATTTTCCCCAGCTCTACCTCGGCCGTTAATTCTTCGATCCGTCTTTTCGCAGCTTCACCCTCTTCCATGGAATGAGCAGCAATTTTAATTGTACCGTCATCAGCAATATCGATAGCACAATTTGTTGCTTCGGTAATTTCTCGAATTATTACCCCACCCTTTCCAATGACATCACGAATTTTTTCTGGGTTGATTTTCATCGTAATGTAGCGCGGAGCCAATTGAGAAACTTGAGAACGAGGTTGGGCAATAACTTTATTCATTATAGTGAGAATATGCAGACGACCCTTCTTTGCTTGATCAAGAGCTCGTTCCATAATTTCTTTAGTGATTCCTTTGAATTTGATATCCATTTGTAACGCTGTCACGCCTTTTTCCGAACCAGCGACTTTAAAATCCATATCACCCAAATGATCTTCATCACCGAGAATATCCGAGAGGATTGCGTATTTTTCGCCTTCCTTAATTAATCCCATAGCAATACCCGCGACAGGTGCTTTTGTAGGCACTCCCGCATCCATGAGTGCCAAACTACTCCCGCATACGCTTGCCATAGAACTAGAACCATTCGATTCAAGGATCTCAGAAACTACCCGAATCACATAGGGGAATTCTGCTAAAGTGGGAACCACCGGTACGATTGCTCGTTTGGCTAAACGTCCATGGCCGATTTCTCGTCGTTTAGGGCCACTCATAAAACCAACTTCACCGACACAAAAAGGTAGGAAATTGTAGTGGAAGATAAAATCTTCCCGCCGATCACCATCCAAGTTATCTATCATCTGTGCGTCCCGCTCAGTTCCCAATGTAGTAACCACTAAAGCTTGGGTCTCGCCTCGAGTGAATAAAGCGGAACCATGAGAACACGGAAGAATACCTACTCGAATAGTAATGGGACGCACGGTTTCGGTATCGCGCCCATCAATTCGGGATTGGCCGGATAAAATTTGATTACGAACAATCCGGCGTTCCAAATCCTGGAAGATAGCGGCTATTTCATGTAAATTAGGGGAATTTTCATCTTCATTTTCTGACGTAAATCCTCCTAAGAGGTCGTCTCGAATGGCTTGAATGCGATTTTTTCGAGCCGTCTTTTCTACAATACGATAGGCTTCTTGAAGAGCGGCTTCAGCTTTTTGAGCTACTAAAGTTTCTAACTCTCTATTGGACTCAGGCGGTTGCCACTCCCATCGAGTACTACCCGATTTTTTAACAAACTCTTCAATTGCCTTAATAGCGGCTTGCATGGCATTATGCCCGTAAAGCACAGCTCCCAGCATAGTCGATTCTGGCAATTCTTGGGCCTCTGATTCGACCATCAACACCGCATCACGTGTTCCAGCGATAACCAAATTCAGCTGAGACCCTTTTAATTCTTCTAAAGAAAGATTTAAAAGATATTCACCTTCTCGATAACCTACTCGTGCGGCACCTAAAGGACCGTTAAAAGGAATACCTGACACGCCCAAAGCTGCCGAAGCACCTAAAATAGCAGGAATATCTGTGGGCACTTCTAAATCCACAGAAAGTACGGTGGCAATAATTTGAACCTCATTGGTAAAACCTTTAGGAAATAGAGGTCGTAAGGGTCGGTCGATTAACCGAGAAGTTAGGGTTTCTTTTTCAGTGGGGCGCCCTTCACGTTTAAAATAGCCCCCGGGATTTTCCCCGCAGCATAGGTTTTTTCTTGATAATTGACGGTTAAGGGCAAAAAGTCACACCCTTCTTCAACATCTTTCTGAGCAACTACTGTGACCAGGACAACAGTGTCACCCATTCGAACCATCACTGCACCCGTCGCTTGACGGGCTATTTCTCCTGTTTCAAATGTAACATCGTGTTTACCATACTGGAAAGTCTTACTAATTTTTGTCATATTTTTCCTTTAATTATGATCGCAATCCTAATCGTTCAATGAGTTTTCGATATCGCTCTATGTCGGTTTTCTTCAAATAATTGAGGATCTTCCGCCGTTGACTCACCATCCACAACAAGCCTCGGCGCGAATGATGATCTTTATTATGGGTTTTAAAATGCTCAATAAGCTTGGTAATTTTAGCGTTTAGAATAGCTACTTGAACTTCAGGAGAACCTGTGTCGTTATTATCTCGTTGATGTTCCTTTAAGATTTTAGCTGTCTCTGTAGATGTTAATGACATATTTACCTCTTTTATTAGTAAACGGATATACACTGTCATTTGCAGACATCGCAGGCTTAAAAAATAGTGCATTATACCTTGGTAGAGAATCCGACACAAATAGTAGTTTAGTTCCCGGCCACGCTCTTGGTTAGTGATTTTTCCGAAGAACATCATCACAGCTTTTTGCCAAGAGTTACCTAAAGAGAAGAACTTCTGCGAAGACTGTTTTTTCCAGAAGATTTAACAGCTTAAGTTCTTCTTTGAAAACGGACCAAATTAAAGGAGTCAATTGATTGACGGGCAATTAGATTGCCATGAGGGTAATCTAGGGATTGCTGTAGTAAAATGAAAAACTACAAGCTAATGCCAAAGCCTTAGTGAGCAATACATAAAGATAATTAACGAGACAATAAAAATGGCTGTCTTATAAATCCCAATACTAGCCGATGAATAAGGGATAGCAAAAGATAAAATGATCGTAAATAAAAGGAAAATGGCACTATTCGCTTTTATATAATGTAAAGGTAAGTTTAAAGTAAAAAAGAAATCATATATTGACAGAAAACTTAGCCATATAGCTGCAGATAGAAGGAAAATCCATAATTTGTTGCGGCTTGGATACAAGCTTGCTTCAATAGCGATTAATAGGGGTTTAATCCGCCCCGCTCCATGCGAGAAATATATTTTTTTAAAAAGCTATCCTTCACAATAAAATAGTAATAAAAAATCATAACTAAATACTACAACTAAAAAGTGCTATTAAATAAGTAGATCAAGAAGTAGATCAAGTCGACTTCTAATCCATATTGGACGCTGAATAAAGCAATAGCTTCTAAAATAAGGAAGCATAATTAAATCAAAATAGCGTTCCATCAGCGTAGCCGCTAAAGTGTGGCTCTTTTAAATCCCATAAAATCGTTTCTTAACATAAATTTTAAATATATCTCCTAAACGGAATGGCAAGATATTATTAAGTCCATAACCAATGCTCACATAAAATGCTTTACAAACATAAAATACTTTACAAAAAGGAACACTCATTAGTAAAGAAAGTCGCACACCGTATATCATCAGTATAAAAAAATAAAAAGAAAAACAGTAAAGATCGAATCCAGTCTCACCTCTCACGTAACCCACTAAACGGGAAAAATGAATGTTTCATTGCAGAAAAAGGTAGAGCAAATAGAATAGAAAAACATTAAAACATATTGATATTTAAAAAGCGGTATGGTTTATGGCGACGTCCTACGATGAGTGATATCCATATTTTTACCAAATAAATATTCTAGAATACTTCAATAAAAACAGAAATTTTTAGCGCTTTTTTTAAACCAAGCATCGATCAGTTCAAAGGTTAGTCATTGAAACGTCTATACATACTGCAGTAAGTAATTCTGATAGATAGGTCCGCAAGGGCTCTTTAAATTCATTACGTTCCAAGGCATAAGCAATAGTTGCTTGAAGGAATCCTAAGCGGCTGCCACAATCATAACGACGTCCTTCAAAAGGGTAAGCAATAACTAGTTCTTCTTGCATAAGCTTTACAATAGCATCTGTAAGCTGAATTTCTCCTCCAATTCCATGTTCTATCATATCTAAGTATTTAAAAATACCGGGGGATAAGATATAACGTCCTGTGACCGCCAAATCAGAGGAAGCGCTTCCTATAGGGGGCTTCTCAATCATTCCGGTGATTCGCTTTACTCCTTGATCCTCCCTCACTGAAACAATCCCGTATTTGTCTACTTCTTTAGCCGCTACATGCTCAACAGCAATGACATTCGCGTGATATTTTTCGTAAATGCTGGTCATCAATTGAAGACAGCTCTTTTCCCTACAATCAATAATATCGTCAGGTAACAATACTGCAAAATGCTGATCTCCCACCACGTGACGGGCCGATAGGACAGCATCTCCTAACCCTAAAGGATGGGATTGGCGCACATAACTTACACTCACTTCTTTAGGCAAAATATTTTGAACTAATTTTAATGCGTTAAATTCTCCCCTCGATTGTAAGCGCATTTCCAATTCATAATTGCTATCAAAGTAGTCTTCAATAGCATGCTTACTACTGCTTGTCACAAATACTAAATGAGTAATTCCTGCTCCGATCGCTTCTTCTACGGCATATTGGATAATAGGTTTATCTACAATCGGTAGCATCTCCTTTGGACTGGCTTTTGTTACTGGCAAAAAACGAGTCCCCAAACCTGCTACAGGAAAAATAGCCGTAGTGATCTTTTTCATGAAACAGTTTCCGTGTTTTTATTTTTACTCATCGCATAATTAATTAAATGCGTCGTGGAGCTATCAAAAGAGAAAGAATCAATCTTTCCTTCAAAAGATGCTAAAATATCTTCCGCTAAACGCTTCCCCCGCTCTACCCCCATTGATCAAAAGCATTAATATTCCAAATTTCACTTTGAACATACACTTTATGTTCGTACAAAGCTAACAAAGAACCTAATGTATAGGGCGTTAACTTCTCCATAACAATAGTATTGCTAGGATTATTTCCTCTAATTTCACGCTGAGAAGCAAGTTTTTCGGCCTCTTGAATATTAAAACCCTGAGCGATTAAATGGGCAATTAGTGTTTTTTTATCATATCCTCGCATCAAAGTTTCACTTTGTCCCAAACAATTAGCAAGCAAAGAAAATTGGCAACCCGCTTCATTATTCCGCTTGAGTACCGCAATAAAATCAATAGGAACTCGGAAGGTTCCTTGCATAAAGAGTTGGTGAAAACTATGCTGGCTATCTGTCCCAACTCCTCCCCAAACTACAGGACCTGTATCGTAGTTAACAGGCGACCCATCTATTTGAACGCTTTTCCCTTGACTTTCCATATGCAACTGTTTGAGATAATTCGGCAAATAATACAACCGTTGGCTGTAAGGAATAATCGCTTGAGTTTGATTACCAAAAAAATTAATGTACCAAATAGAGAGTAATGCTAATAAAACAGGCATATTTTTAAGGAATTCAGCACTCCGAAAATGTTTATCCATTGCATGAGCGCCTGACAAAAACTTGTAAAAATTTTCCCAACCAATTGCCATTACCACACACAGTCCCGCCGACAACCAAACGGAAAATCGCCCTCCAACCCAGGGCCACATAATAAAAACATTTTCCGTTGGGACATTTAACTCATATGCTTTACCTGGAGCTGCTGTTGCTGCCATAAAATGGGGACGTATTAATTTTTCCTCTTTCGCAGCTTGCATGAGCCATCGCTTAGCCCGTGAGGTATTTTCTAAAGTTTCTTTTGTTGTTAAAGATTTTGAGGTAATAATAAAGAGGGTCGTTTCCGGATCAAGGCGTTGCAAAACTTCTTCCGCATTAGTTGCATCTAAATTAGAAATAAAATGACAACACAAAGTAGATTTTGTATAAGGCTTAAGCGCATAATAAGTCATCTGCTGCCCTAAAAGGAGCCTCCCATTCCAATATTAACAATATCGATAATGGGTTTCCCCGTAAATCCTTTATAATCTCCTTCCCGAATTCGCTCTGAAATTTTTTTAAGTTTTTCCCAAGAAGCTTTCACTTCTGCAGTGAAATTTCCACCTTCCAGGTTTATAGGGAAAAGATCGAGGTTACGTAGGGCTGGGTGAACCACTGATATTTTCATCGAACCTTTTCTTAATTTTCCTTCAAAAAGAGATTCCATCTGATTCCGAAGGTTACACGCTTCAACAAGCTTACCAAACAAATGCAGGGTTTCTGCATCAATTCTATTTTTAGAATAATCTAAATACAGACCTGCCGCTTCTAAACTGAAATTTTCACCACGGTGTGGATCGTTAGCAAACATGTCGCGCATATGAGTTTTTGCTAATTTCGAAAATTTTAATTTTAACATTTGCCACTCAGGCATATCCGTTAATCGCTTCATAAAATTACCCTATCGCGAGATACTCCTAAAATCAATAATTTCTGAGAATAAGGCTCATAAGTCCCATTTTTTCTATATCTATCAGGCATTTTAATTGTTGATCATTAATATAATGTAATGCCATTTAATGGCATTGCCAAGCAACTGCTTCTGGACAACCTACAAGGGAGTTATCTTCTCGTTCACACATACTTACAAAATTAGCTACCTCAAGAAGTACCTCATGAGCGCCAGCATTAAACCATCGAATTTCGGACGGCAGAGGAATAATGTTTAAATTTTTACTTTCTAAATAAAGCTGATTCCAATCAGTTACAGTAAATTTTTCACGATCTTCTATTTTAATCGAACGAATGAGCTTAAAAACATTAGAATTATAAAAATAAAGACTTATTATAGCATGTTTCGAACTGCTATTAATGGGTTTCTCAATCGGTTTCTTTGACAAGGCAGGTAAATGCTTTTAGTAAACTCAACTGAGCTTGAGTTAATAAATGAGATAGCGCATGGCCGCAAAAAAATATTGTCACCTAATATCAAACATAAAGATTGCTCACCAACAAATTCTTCTGCTAAAACAAAATTCTTTACAATATTTACGGGTTTAGGTTGGGTCTTATATCGAGGTCCACACTGAGAGCCGTCCTCTAATATTTTTTGATAACAGCCCATTTCACGAGGATGGGTAATCTCACCAGAATTTTCCGGATTCCCGCTCTCATCAATGTCGTTAGAGAATGATAGATCATCGGTTTGTTATAATAAAGGCAGTAAATGTTTACTCATCGCCATAGTCAATAGGGTAGAGCTGAGTTCCATAACCACCTGCCAACGAAATTCCGCTCATAGTCCGAACCTGTCATGATTCCTTCATTTAGGCGAAAAACGAAGCGATCCATTGAGACGAATAACGCTACCGTTTTCAAATATTTCAAAATAGGGAAGAGGGATTCCGAATAATTTCCCCAACGAGCTGTGCATATTCAGCCAGAAGGCCCAAACGAGGAGGAAATGGAACGGAAAACAGCTAAGCTTTTTTACCTCGTTAAGCTTTTTTGTACCTCGTTAGGCATATTTTCCATCATTGACGTAGCAATAACGCCGGTGCAACTGCCATAATTCGTATTCCATATTTGCTAAATTCACGAGCTGCAGGTAAGGTCAATGATACAACACCTTCCCCTTTAGAAGCACTGTAAAAACTGCCTGGCCGATTTGACCTTCGCCGATTTGACCTTCGTACGCGGCTATAGAAGCGGTATTGAAATGACCCTACGTTCGTCCTCTTTATCGAGAACTTCCTGTTTCATCATTTGTTCAGCACATAATCGCAATATGTTAAACGTGCCGATGAGATTAACTTCGATTACTCGCTGAAAATTCTCTAAGGGGATAGCTCGATCGCGAGTAATAATAAGAAAATCAGGTGCAATGCCTACACAGTTAATGCAGATGGTAATAATCAGATGGTAATAATGGCTCGAAATTCGTTAATCATTGCTTCAATTGCTTGTTTCGCGCTTTGGGCATCACTCACATCACATTCGATTGCGAATCTGTTTAACTCATCGGCCATTTAACTCATCGACCAGTACTTTTGTACAATTAAATTGTTTATCTAGCAAGGCTACTTTCGCTCCTTTCTGATGCAAATCTAATGCAAAAAGCGAACCGTTTCCCGGCACCCATCCCCCGCCCGGGAGCCACTTCCTGTAATTACTGACACCTGATTTTTTATTTCCATATTTCAGTGTCCCTCTTAATTATACCTAATCACTTACTTTTGAGAGATTTAAATTGTTATAGTGGGTAAATCCAATCGCATAATAATCAAATCCCCACTTCGAAACTTGCTCAAGCTGATAAAGATTGCGACCATCAAAAATTGCAGGATAGTGTAATTTATCTTTGATGCGAGCAAAATTAGGATTCTTGAATTCATCCCACTCCGTTACAATAACTAAAACGTCGGCATTGTCCAGCGCTGCATAAGGATCTTGACATAATTTCAAACGAGTAGATTCTCCATAGATCTGCCGAATATTTTCCATAGCTAAAGGGTCATAAGCTTGAACTCGAACCTCTGCGGACCATAAACTTTCCATTAATTTTCGACTGGATGCGAAACGAACATCATCGGTGCCCGGTTTAAATGCTAATCCCCAAAGTGCCACAACCTTACCTTGCAATTTGTCTTTAAAATAACGACGAATTTTTTGATACAAAATTAATTTTTGGCGCTCGTTAATTTCAAGGACAGAATCAATAAGTGAGACCGGAATAGCAGCGGATTTCGCAATTTTTTGTAAAGCTAGTAAGTCTTTCGGAAAACAGGAACCACCAAAACCGCACCCAGGATTAAAAAATTCGGGGTTAATTCGCGAATCCAATCCCAAGACTGTTCTTACTTTTTCGATATTTGCATTGAAATATTCTGCAAAATAACTGATTTCATTAATGAAACTAATTTTCGTTGCTAAAAAAGCATTCGATACATATTTTGCAAGTTCAGCAGAGCGTTGATCCATCACTACAAAAGGCCGACCATTTTCGATCAAGGGCCTATAAAGCTCTCTCATTTGACTAGCTGCTCGCTCGTTACTAATCCCCACAACTATTCGATCGGGTTCTAGAAAATCCTTAACTGCTGTTCCTTCTTTCAAAAATTCAGGATTAGAAACAACATCGAATTCAATAGCGAGTCTTCTTTTTTGAAGGCCCTTAGCAATTTGCTGAAGGATGCGATCAGCCGTACCTGCTGACACCGTCGACTTCATTACTATCGCAGCATAATCAGATAAATGACCACTCAAATTTTGCACGACTTGATTAACAAATCGCATATCCACTCCTCCATCTCCCATCGAGGGCGTACCAACAGCAATAATTTGGACAACCCCATGCTTGACAGCTTCTTCGGAATGGCTGGTAAAAAATATTCGTTGCAACTTTAAATTTTTAATTAATAAATCATCTAGATTCTGCTCGTATAAAGGAGAAAGGCCTTGTTTAAGTTGAGTGATTTTCTTTTCATCCACATCACAACAACAAACTTCATGCCCAAGATCTGCCAGACAAACAGCACTAACTAAACCAACATAGCCTGCTCCATAAACGCTTACTTTCATTAAGACGCTCCTGAAAATGAATTGCTGTTTCCTAAGAACTTGCGATACAATCCGGCAACATGAGTGAGATCATAAGGAAAATTGCCGTCATTGGCCTCGGATATGTGGGCCTTCCTGTCGCTGTAGCTTTCGGCCGTACACAGCATGTTATCGCTTACGACAAGAATTCTGCCCGCATTCATGCTCTTAAACAAGGTTATGACGGATGTGACGAGATAGATTCACAACAATTACGCGACTGTCAATTGTATTTTACTGATAATCCTGATGATCTCGCCGAGGTGGATTTTTATATCGTTGCCGTACCTACTCCTATTAATTGCTCAAATCATCCTGATTTAAGTTTGCTCTTAAATGCATCGGAAACCATCGGTCAGTATTTGAAACGGGGCGATATTGTAGTTTTTGAATCAACCGTTTATCCTGGCGCTACTGAAGACGATTGTGCACCCGTACTTGAAGCTATTTCAGGATTAAAATTCGGTACGGATTTCACGCTCGGATATTCCCCTGAGCGAATCAATCCCAGTGATAAAACACATCGTTTTGAAACAATTACTAAAGTAGTTTCAGGTTCTGATCCGCAAACATTGGATATCGTTGCCTACGTCTATGGAAGTGTGGTAACAGCAGGTATTTATCGAGCTCCTAATATTCGAACAGCCGAGGCTGCTAAAATAATTGAAAATACCCAACGCGATTTGAATATAGCTTTAATGAACGAGCTAGCAATTATATTTCAACGCATGAACATAGATACCCAAGAAGTGTTGGCTGCCGCTCAAACGAAGTGGAACTTTTTACCCTTCAGACCAGGATTGGTGGGAGGACATTGTATTGGCGTCGATCCTTATTACCTTACCTACCAAGCACAACGTTACGGTTACCAGCCTGAAGTTATCTTGGCTGGTCGGCGCATTAACGATAATATGGGAAAATATGTGGCGAAACAGACTATTAAACAAATGATTCACGCTGGCTACACTATTAAAGACGCTACAGTCGCCATCTTGGGTCTCACTTTCAAAGAAAACTGTCCTGACCTTCGAAATTCAAAGGTAGTTGATATTATCCATGAGCTATCGGATTATGGCGTCAACTGTATAGTTCACGATCCCATCGCTGATCCTGAAGAAGCTAAAAGACTTTACGATATTGAATTAAAGCCATGGGAAGATATTTCAAACGTTGATTCTATTATCGTTGCTGTCGCCCACGATCAATTTCGACACTTTAGCCTGGAAGCGTATCATGTCAAATTGGCACATCATTCACTTATTGTTGATGTTAAAGGATTGCTCAACTTCAAAGAATGCAAAGGGAATGGCATTACTTTGTGGAGGCTTTAAGTGCAAATACTCGTCACCGGTTGCGCAGGCTTCATTGGCTTTCATTTAACCAAGCGCTTATTGGAACAAGGTGAGGCTGTTACCGGACTGGATAATCTAAATCCCTATTACGATGTTAAATTAAAAGAAGCCCGTTTAATTCAATTAAAAAACTTCTCTCACTTTAATTTCGTTAAATTAGATCTTGCGAACCGTCCGGGCATGTCCGATTTATTTCAACAGCAAACCTTTGATCGTGTGGTCCATCTCGCTGCTCAAGCAGGTGTTCGTTACTCCATTACAGACCCTTATGCTTATGTCGATGCTAATTTAGTAGGTTTTGCACATATTTTGGAAGGATGCCGTTATCAATCCGTTAAACATCTTGTCTTTGCTTCTTCCAGTTCCGTATATGGTGCAAATCAAAAATACCCTTTTTCAGAAAGTGATAGTGTGGATCACCCCATTGCTTTGTATGCGGCATCAAAAAAAGCCAATGAATTAATGGCCCACAGTTATGCTCATTTATTTCATCTTCCTTGTACAGGACTTCGTTTTTTTACGGTCTATGGTCCTTGGGGGCGGCCGGATATGGCCTTATTCAAATTTACCCGTTGCCTACTAGCTGATGAACCAATCGATGTTTATAACCAAGGAAATATGCTGCGGGATTTTACCTATATCGATGATATTGTGGAAGGTATTCTTTTTACTTTAAATCAGCCGCCTAAACCGAATCTCACATGGACGACAGGTAACCCTGCAAGGAGCAAAGCTCCTTATCAAATTTATAATATTGGTAGCAATAATCCGATTCCTTTATTAGATTTCATCGCAGTTTTGGAAAAAGTTCTTAAAAAAAAGCCATTAAAAATTTTCTACCTATTCAGCCCGGTGATGTTCCCCAGACTTATGCCGATATTTCTCTTCTCGAAAATGATTTCTGCTACCGACCAAAAACCTCCTTACTGGAAGGGATCAAAAATTTTATTGATTGGTATTTAGAATTTTATGGCATTGCTGTCCACTAAGTTCTTCGTATAAATTCAAAGTATGTTCAATAATTCGTTTCAATTCGTGTTCCTTTTCTACCATTGCCCGCCCTTTAAAACCCATTTCTTTTCGAAGCGATGGATTTTGAATTAAGGTTTCAATGGCTAGAGCCAATTCTTCGCTATCTTTCATAGGCACTAATAAACCGTTTTCACCATCGTGCACGAGGTCTCGACAACCAGGAACATCTGTAGTGACGATTGCACGTCCACTCGCAGCCGCCTCTATAAGCACACGGGACAAACCTTCCCGATAAGAAGGCAAACATATGATGTGCGCTTCACGCATAATCTGTGGCATATCAGTTCGTTCGCCCCACCATTCAATAAGTCCTTCTTTTTTCCACTGTTCCAATTGGACATCAGAAATAGCAGCAGGATTAGCTGCATCAATAGCACCCACTAAAACAAATTGAGCGTTTGCTTTGCGTTTTTTAAGTAATCGAGCAGCATCAACAAACTCACCCACTCCTTTATCACAAAGCAACCGTGAAGCCAACACCACCCGCACCAGCCCAGCAGGCTCATCAATAGGATAAAAGGTCTTCATACATACGCCCGACCCTGGAATCAAAATAGTTTTATTCTCTTTTAAAATGTTGGCCTGGATAAAATATTCTTGGTCATCTTTATTTTGAAAAATAACTCGCATATTTTGGTGACCAAAAGCTAACTGATAGCCTTTTTGCATCATTTTACGAAGTAATCTCATAAACCGCGATTGAGCAATGAATATAAATCCAAGTCCTGTGAAAGCATTTACCACTGCCGGAATTCGAGCTAATCGAGCAGCAATTCCTCCATATAAAATAGGTTTAACTGTGACATGATGAACAATGTCGGGCTTTAATTTCCTGTATAATCGTAATAAAGAAAAAAAAGCACCTACGTCCTTGGCAGGATTTAAACTCCCACGATTAAGTATAATTGCGTGATGCGCTAAACCTGCCTTGCTAATTTGCTCGTTATAATCTGGAGTTGCGATATGGACATCGTAGCCTGCTGCTTTTGCGGCTTGAGCTAAACTTAAGCGATGGGAAATAAAGAATTTTGCACCGCTAACTACTATTAATAATTTTTTTAATAATTTTTTTTTCAATTCCGCTTTCGCCATAGTTGAAACATAAGAACACCCCATAGTGAATATTGCCAATTCCTTTTTCCTGATAAATGCTCTTCCCAACGCTGGCGAATTAATTGAAAATTTAATAAATTGTCTTCCTGTAATTTGCGAACGGAAAGAAGATCTTCTGCCCATTCTCTCAATTGCCCTCGCAACCAATAATTAATAGGAATACCAAATCCCATTTTGGGACGCTCAAAAAGTGGTGCAGGAACATATTGTTCTAATATTCGACGCAAGAGCCATTTGGTTTCTCCATTTCGCAATTTAAATTGCAGAGGCAATGTCCACACAAATTCCACTAATCGATAATCGAGCAAAGGAACCCTTACTTCTAAACTAACAGCCATACTGGCTCGATCGACTTTTGTTAAAATATCATCTGGCAGGTAGGTAATCGAATCGACATATTGCATTTGTTCAACAAAATTTAAAGGATTAATAGTCCGCGGCCACAACAAAATTTCTGATCCACCCACTACTAGTTCCTCCGGCCTTTCCCAAAAGCTTACGAGGTTCTTATAAAGATCATCAGACGACTGCATTAAAAGAGCAACAAGTTTATGCGCTTTATCACCTACCCGTAACGGTCGCCAACGTCTAGGAATAATTTTGGCAATTTTATCCCATGTTGCAGGATGAAAAGAGCCAATTAATTTACTTGCTGATTTCTTGAAAGGAGAAGGAAGACTAGCTAGGCGCGACCATAGTTTTTCCGCTAAAATATAGCGATTATAGCCCGCAAACAGCTCATCTCCTCCGTCCCCCGACAAGCTGACAGTCACATGTTCTCTTGCTAATCGAGAAACCAAGTACGTTGGAATTTGAGAGGAATCTGCAAAAGGTTCATCATACCATTCAGGAATTTGGGGAATTAATTTTTCCGCTTCATCAACGTGCAAATATAATTCGTGATGCTCAGTTTTTAAATGCTGAGCAACAGCTTTTGCATAAGTGGCCTCATTATATGAAGATTCATGGAAGCCAATTGAAAATGTTTTTACAGGTTTTGCGCTCTGTGTTTGCATCAAAGATACTACGGTAGAACTATCAATTCCACCGGATAAAAAAGCGCCTAAAGGAACATCAGCATACATCCGACATTTGACAGCATCGCGTAATAAATAATCCATTTTTTCGAGAGCTTCAAATTCATTGAAAGATGCAAGAACACGATTCTGACAGATAGTTTCCAACGACCAAAATTGTTTTTCACTTAAATGTTGGTTAGCATCAATGATAAGGATACGGCCTGGTTCTAATTTATAAATCCCTTGATAAATAGATAATGGAGCCGGAATATAATTAAATCGAAAATAAGACGTTAATGCTTGACGATCGATGCTCCCTTGCCAATCCGAATGAACAATTAGTGCTTTCAACTGAGAGGCAAAATAAAAAATATTATTCTTTAATCCCCAAAATAAAGGTTTAATTCCTAAACGATCACGAACAAGATAAATTTTTTGTTGGCGCCTATCCCAATAGGCAAAAGCAAACATTCCGTTCATTCTTTTGACAGCAGCTTCGGGGCCCCAGTACTCGCAAGCTTCTAAAAGAACTTCAGTATCCGTGGAACTGCGACAAAAAACACCTAATTTTCCTAATTCGGAGCGAATTGAAGGCGCGTTATAAATTTCTCCATTATAAATGATAGCAGAATCTCCCGATTGAGAGATCATAGGTTGATGCCCTGCCGAAGAAAGATCAACAATGGCTAAACGCCGATGCCCAAAAACTAAACCTGTGGTTTCATCACACCAGGCTCCTGCCGAATCTGGACCCCGCGATAAAAGCTGGTTCGTCATCGTAGTGACGATTTTAAGATATTGCTCTTTTCGACGAGACCGGCGAAAGTCCCAAAAACCTGCAATTCCACACATATTATTTTATCTTTTTTCTATTGCAACAGCTTCCATAGCCCGATGACAATCTGCTTGTAACAACGCTTGGTAAAACCGATCATAACGATCCACGCAAGTCTGCAAACTGAAATGATTCGCAACCCGTTCCCTAGCTGCTTGTCCGTACTCTTTTCGTTTTTCCTCGTCCGTTATTAATGTTAATAATGCTCCAGCCAACTGTTGCGGCTCCTTAGGTGGAACTACTAATCCCGATTGGTGATGAATCACAGCCTCTGCATTACCTCCCACATCTGTCACTACCATAGATAAACTGCTGGCCATACATTCCAGTAAAGCGTTCGAGAATCCCTCTTCATGGGAACTTAAAACTCCCACATCAGAAATGGCCAATAATTGAGAAACATCGTGCCGCTGACCTAGAAATATAACTTGGTTTTTTAAATTTAAGCGATCACGCAAATCCTCCAACGCTTCTCTTTCCCCCCATTTCTTCCTATACATAATAATTTCCATTTTTTTGGCAATTTTTCTTTAATTAAAGTTAATGCGTGTAAAAGATCCTCTTGGCCTTTTCTTTTATATAAATTTGCTACATTTATGATAATAAAATCATCTTCGGCTAAACAGAGCGAGCGTTTAATAGCAGTTTTATTATAGGAAATTTGATAATTATCTAGATTTACACCATTGTAAATTAATCCCAATTTATTTGAAGAAACCCCCTCTTTTAAAAGGTCATCTCGCACTCGTAACGATGTTGCCAATATTGCTCTCATTCGTTTATGCAAGAACGGTTCTATTTGGGCAATAATAGGATGTATTTTATAATATTCATTAGTAATACGCCGACTCATCACCATGCATGGCGCACGCATCATTAACCCACTAACGGTTCCTAACAAATAGGTACCCGGCAAGAAAAAATGGAGAATTGAAGGTCGATATTTAAAAATAACTAAGCATAGGTTAAGTATCGAAGCAGAATATATAAAAGGCTTTCCAATTTTACCTAACTTGTTTAAGAATTCGCAGAAAGGCGGCGCAATAACAGGAACCTCCGCAGCAATCATTTCCTCATACATAATCCCCCGATGGTTAGTGACGTACAAAGCTATATTGTAACCTCGTTGCTTTAATAAGGGTAAGATTCGAAGCAGATGTTTTTCAGCTCCCCCAATATCTAAAGAGGGGATCGCAATAAGAATTAAACTTTTTTTATTCATTGCTAATCCACCTCCTATAGTCTTCAAAAGAATAATTCTAGCATAGACTCATCAGATAAAGGCAGATCAGATACCCTAAAAATCCAGAAGGCTGTTCCCCAAATTTTCATAGAAAATGCCTGCTTCATCATGAAGCAGAAAAATTATTGAGAACAAGACGCCAACTGAGAAGCCTCATCAATCACAATATCCCACATATGATAAGCTGATTGATTTGCAATCTCAACTCGTTGACGGGCCGTCCTACCTAAACGCTGTCTCAAGGATTCATTTTCTGCAAGATAGATCAAAGCGGCACCAAGGGCCTCTACATCCTCTGTAGGTACCACTAACCCAGTTTCTTCGTTTTTAACAAATTCCAATAGTCCTGAAGATGCGTTGCTCACCACAACTGGCAATTCCAACCCCATAGCTTCCAATAAGGCATTCGGAGTGCCTTCATAACGAGAGGGCATAACGAAAATCGTAGCGGCATGATAATAAGCAAAAACATTGGCTCTCATTCCACACCAGATAACAGAGTTTGCCAGATCCAAACTAAACGCAAGTTTTTGCAAATCTTTTCGCAACTTACCGTCACCTACAATGACAAGTCGCCACATTGGATAACGGCAAATAAATTTAGCAAACGCACGTAACAAAATATCATGACCCTTTTCATAACCTAAGCGCCCTACAGCGAGAACCACAGGAAAATTATATTTTAGTAGGCGCGGAGTTTTTTCAATATGAACGGGATTGGGAACATATTTTAATTTTTTACTCTTAACAAATTTTTCTAAAAATCTAATAGCGTCATAACTATTCGCCGTAACAACGGTGGCCTGGCGATATAACAAATAACGGAGCAAACTCCATCGTATATTCAGATATTCTTTTGCTGGGTCGCTTCGCTCTGAAATAATGACAGGAATATTCATGCCTCGAGTAGCTAAAAGCGTCAAAATATTGGTCGTACTAAGAAAGCTTAGAATACAGGCGGGACGGTTCTCGCGGATTAACGACCTCAATGCTTTTACTCTTTTAAAGGTATTCCTGATTGCATCCCAAAATCCCTCAGATTCTTTAATAAAATCAATACATTTTCGAGAAACAGCTTCTGGTAATTTAAAAAAATCTGTGTTTTCGATAGAAAAAGTAATTACACAGATTTTCTTATTGTGTCGTAACCATTCTCTCACTAAATTCAGAAGAACACGCTGAGTTCCTCCTCCTCCTAAATCCGGAATGATTATACCTATATCAAACTTTAATTTGGTCATTAATTCATTTCCAACCCACATAGGGTTCTATATATTTCAGAAGTAATCATAAATTCGCCATGACTCCCTTCTGAAACCACTTTCCCTTTGTGAAGTACTACTAAATTATCACAAAACAAAATGGAACTATGTCTATGAACGATAATGATTAAGGTCCTTTTGCCCATTAAAAACCGTAGAGCTTCATTAAATTCACTTTCTGTTTCTAAATCTAACGCGTTGGTTGTCTCAACCATAACAATAATGTTAGAGTCATAATATAAGGCTCTGCCAATTCCAGCCAGTTAGCGTTAACCTCCTGATAATTTCAAATCTTTTTCACCTATCCGGGTGTTGAGTTCATCCGGCATCTCACTCACTAAAGTTTGCAATTGTGCTATTCTTAATTGCCCGTTCTATGGTTTGATGATCGATATGATGTTCTTCTATGCCTATAACTACACTTTCCAATAATGTCTCTTCTATAAGAAGGGTATGTTGAGGCACATATCCCAACAAATGTGATAAATCCATATGGCTGTGCTTAGTAATATCCACATCGTCGCAGTAAATAGAACTACTTTTAACTGACAAGAGTCCAAGGATAACATCCAGAAACGTATTTTTCCTGCTCCAGAGGCGCCTAAAATCTCTAAAGAAGTATTTTTAGGTACTGTCAGCATAATATTTTTTAACGTTTCTTCTTTTGCCTGTGGATATTAGTAAGCAATATTCTCTAATCTTAACTCTCGTTCAAATTTAATATTGCGTTGTGTATATTGTCTCATTCTTATCTACAGCTTTGCGAACGACTAAAATATTAGCATGCATGGTATTGCCTCACATTTCCTAATACCCTATACCAAGGATATCCGTGCCATGGATGGTAACATTCTTTGAATAGAAATAGCGATAACCCGATTATCGGTAAAATAGCAACTAAATTTCCGTGAGAAAACAACAAGTAAAGAAGAACAATTAAGAGCATTGGAAAAGCTATCAAATTCATAAGCGCTGAAGGTAAAAAGAGCAAGGCAGGTAATGTCGTAACAGAAAATAAAACCAATTTAAAATCTATCCACAAAATTAAACAAGCCAAAGAAATTGCCACAATAACATCTGTCGCAATTGA
Source organism: Coxiella-like endosymbiont (assembly GCF_030643785.1). Lineage (NCBI taxonomy): Bacteria > Pseudomonadati > Pseudomonadota > Gammaproteobacteria > Legionellales > Coxiellaceae > Coxiella-like endosymbiont. Next base: position 1,073,245 of record NZ_CP094378.1, read on the forward strand.
CAACATACAGATCACAACATTTATAGTGTAGGTAACATCCATTAATATACCTTTCGATAAGGTAGACATGTTTAGTTTAATTGCTCTTTGATAAGGCATTAAAATATAACTTTTAATACAAAATCTAGAAATTCGGGTATTTAAATTTTGAACAAATTTCGCCTAATAAAAATCATTTAAACAGGTCATTACAGCCTTCAAGACCAGCATTATAAATATTAAACCACCAATAAACATTAGAAATGAATTGTTAGTTTTAAAATGGAAGAAATTAAAAAAAAATCGAACTCAAAATTGAATTGGTTTTTATAATTTCTTGATCTCCCAATATTTTTATATAAGAAAAAATCGAACCGACACCCACAAAGCTCGATTCGATTCCTGCCGCGAAGACCATTAGAATTATCAAAATCATCAATTTTGATAATCTTTATCGTTCATGAAGGATAAAATAGTTCTGATATAATGAAACCTATAATGAAACATAGCTTACCCCTTCTCTTTATCCCAAAGCTTCTATAACCTGATCGATCCTATGCTGATAGGTATGATTATTGATGACATGCTCGTAAGCAGCTTCGGTTACTATTTTGTATATCGCTTTATCTTTAACTGAATTGATAATATCTTCTATATTAGAAAAATCCTTCGTAATGGGTAAATAATGCTTATAAGGTTTTAGTATGTCAGCATAACGTCCAAGGGTAAGGATCTGTAAAGTTTTTGTACCAATAGCATCAAAATGTCGAGAAGATATTGTCTTCGAATATTCGGGGCAAGGTAGATGTTTTTTAATAATCTGATGATAAATAACTTTAAAATCTGCGTTCTTTTCTAAATCCTCAGGAATAATAAGATATTGCTTAATTTTATTTTTTATAAATTTTGGCAAAAGTCCTCTTGCTATTGCTCTTAAGAAAGATCTTTCCTCAAAAATTGGCTTTTTACTGTTTTTTAAGAAAAAACAGTTGATTTCATCTACTAAAGCGTCGTCCTTTTGCAAATAAAAACTTCCCACTTCGGTTGCTATAGTTGCTTTACATTGATTTAAAAAAGCGGCCCATCCCTCTCTATTAAACCGAGTACTAGTATCCACATTGCATCGCAAATGGAATTTATTTGGAACTGTATCAGCAAAATACTCGAGAAGTCGGTTACGCTCATCGTCGCCGAGATGGGGGGTAACGATGAGAACGTGTACCCACGTCAACCGATCTTTTCTCATAAGTTTTTTTAGCGGAGAAAACTTTGGGATTTAGTGCATGAGGTATTGAAAGAACTGCAGAAGTACAGTCAGCATAGAGCCATTCACCCGCAGCTTGTAACAATTGGGTCGCAACAATTTGCGGTTTTATTTGTTTAAGTAGGGTTAACTTGGGTTTCATACCCAGAATAGGTAAGTTAACTTCATTACCTACAAAGCAAAGCATTTTTCCTCGTCGATATTTAAATGCTTGTACATACCGTTGAATGTATTGAAGTGAATCGCCCAAAACGGAATGATGGAGAATAATATAAGGAACTTTCTCTATCTTGTCCTGAATTTGTCTGACAAGAACTCTGTCTTCTGTAGCAATATTAATTAGATCTACTTCCAACTCGGGGCATGAAATGAAGGCGTCTAACCAGTCATCAAGGTAGGAAAGCTTTGAAGCATAAGTAAACTTAACATATACTAACGCAATCTTCATAATTATCTAATTTAAATAGTCGTTTATCGTGTTCACAATATTAAAAGCTGCATTACCATCTCCGTACTCATCAATTTCCTGGCAAGGTTGGATATATTGAGGCACTTTCCAAAGACGATTCCAACCCCTTTCAATTGTTTCTACCCATTCCGTTTCATCACGTAAGGTAACACAAGGCACACGGTGGAAATAAGCTTCCTTTTGTAACCCACCGGAATCTGTGAAAACAGATTGCGCATTCATGATGGCTACTTGCGTTTCAAAATAACCTAAAGGGTCAACTATAATTAGGCTGTCATTCATTTTTTCGTACAAATCAGGATCTATCCGTTTCTTCGTTCTCGGATGAAGGGGAAATAATATCTTATGTTTGAAGTGTTTTGCATAATCATAAACATAATGTAAAAGATCCCGAAGTTGGCTTACTTCACTTACATTGGTCTCCCGATGAATAGTTAAAAATATATATTTTCTAAAACTAAGATTATAAGCATTAAGGAATTGCTTTGAATTCAGTTTATTTTTAAAATGTTGCACCATATCATACATTACATCTCCTACGTGATGTACATTAATCATAATATTTTCGTTTTTAAGATTTTCGACGGCTCGAAAAGTTGGGCAAAAATAAATAGCACTGACTTGATCCACAAGAACGCGATTAATTTCTTCAGGCATGGATTTATTAAAGGAGCGTAATCCGGCTTCGACATGTGCAATAGGGATCTTTAATTTAGATGCTACTAAGGCTCCAGCTAGAGTAGAATTTGTGTCGCCATACACCAAAACCATATTTGGCTCTTCTTGCAACATTATCTTTTCTAAAGCAATTAACATATGACCCGTCATCTCAGCATGAGATTTATTATTTATATCAAGCTGATGTTGAGGTAAAGGTATATTTAAATCTCTAAAGAAAACTTCTGACATATTATCATCAAAATGTTGACCGGTATGAATCAGAATTTCATTCAGATTTGGAGCTGTACAAAAATGATAACTTACCACTGCAGCCTTAATAAATTGAGGCCTAGCGCCAACTACAGTTAATATTTTTCTTTTTTTGTTCTTCATCATCAATATTCCACAATTAAACTAGACTACCCTCTCCTCTATACTGAATTGATAACAAGCAAGTTCTGGCAAATAGAAGCGGTGTTGCAGAATACACCGTCTGATGGTTTCTCTATTTTGAATAGCCCATTTAATCGTCTCTTGTAACCCTTTCTCCAAGCCAATCTTTGATTTGAAACCTATTTCCTTCTCTGCTTTAACTGTATCTCCATAACGACGTCCCGAACGGTCCCAATTCCGAGCAGGTTCAAATTGAATGGATGCAGGATTCCGAGTAAGTGCATTAATGGTCTCAGCCAATTCTCTAATTGTTCGTTCTTCTCCTGAAGCTAAATTGTACACTTCCCCCGTTTTTCCCTTCAAAGCGCAGTCGATTAAGCCATCCACAATATCCTCTACGTAGATAAAATCACGTGAAACTATGCCACCATTTTCGACAGGTAGCGATTCTTCATGAATAGACTTCCAAATAAAAGTCGGAACTACATTACGCCAGACGGTAGCTGGAGTTCCACGCCATTTTCCAGCCCCTAAAATTTCTCCAGGCCCATAAACGTTTTGAAACCGTGCTTTTACAAAGGGAAACTTGTGTCGCATCCAATAGTAATTACCATAAAATTCTCCAATAATTTTGGAAATTTGATAGGGACTATCCAAAAATAGAGAAACTAGTTTATCTTCTTTAGTGGCCTCTGCTTCATCAAAAGTTTTTTCAGCCACTGTGCAACCTGCAGAGGCGTAAACAAATTTTTTAATTTCACGAGATTTAAAGTGCTCACAAAGCTTCAATGTTGTCAAAGCATTATTTCTGTGGTCTTCAACAGGATCAGCTATACTTGATTGATTGCCATGATAAGTAGCCAGATGAAAAATATAATCAAATTTTTTATCCAAACGGGCTAAAACTCTGTCATCAGAACAAGAACCATTAATCAAGCGAATTTTATCCACATTCGGTACATTAACTATATCTGCCGACAGGAAATTATCTAAAATTACAATTTCGGCCGCTCCTGCTTTAAGAAAGCGTTTACAAAGATTACTCCCTACAAACCCGGCTCCGCCAACCACTAAGACCTTACTATTTTTCATGGTTAAACCTTTTCACTCTCTTTTTCTTGTTTTAAATGAGTGTAAGTTTCCTCAATACCATATTCCTTATAGTATTGAATTGTTTTCAGAACTCCTTCATTTAAAGGTGTTTTAACGTTCCAATTAAAGTCTTTTTGGGTACGTGAAGGATCTAAAAAAATAGAAAACACATCATCAGGCTGTCTTTCTCTAACTTCTACATCCGTTTTAATATCCAAGACGGATAAAATGGCATCAAATAATTTTTTGATTGAGTAATCAGAACCAGATGATAAATGATAGGTTCCTCGTCCCTGTCCATCAATAGCGAGCAGGATGCAATCCACCATATCATCGATATAAACAAAATCACGTCGTGTATCCATAACAAAACAAGATTGATTGGAAGTAAGCCTTTTATAAAATGTCGGTAGTGGACCACTAATATTTCGAGGTCCATAAGCGTTAGCCAATCGAAAAGTCACATAATTAAGCCCAGAAAGATGCACATATTCCTCTCCAGCAGTTTTACTAATAGCATAGCTGGAGCCGCCTGGCAGAATAGGGTGATTTAAAGTAATTGGCTGCTCCAAGGGTTTAAGGCCATAACACAATGCAGTCTGAAAATAAATGAATCGGTCCACTCCTTCAACTTGCGCAGCTTGAACTACACTTGCCGTTCCTACAATGTTCGTAAGTGCATCTTCTTTCCAATTATTAGGATCTTTGTAAGACGCTGCTGCATGAACTATCACGTCGGGTTTAAATTCTTTTATTAAGGAATGGACCAATGTTGCATTGGAAATAATATCCTCGATTAGTTTTAAATTAGGATGCGGTTTAAGGTTATCTCGTCGTCCAGTCGCATAATTATCAATTGTCATCACTTGATCACCACGTGTTAAAAGACGGTCTATTAAATGCGAGCCAATAAAACCAGCACCACCCGTTACAAATATTTTTTTCATAATTATCCTCTCGCTATAGAAAATTTATTTGATTTCTATTCTTATTTAAAAACACTCTTGTTATTTAGCATTTTCTTATATTCTATATGTCTATCGAAAAAGGTTTGATACCATATCTCCAAACTCAATAACCCCCAAACTTTACGAGAAAATTTGCGTTGTTGATTCTGTATAGTATCCCATACATTTTTATAATTAAAGAAAGGCCTATTTTTTACTTTTATTGTACTAAAAGTGTCTAATAAAAATCCTTTAAGCTCATTCGAAAACCACTCTTTCAATGGCACGGGGAATCCCATTTTGTCATGCCGATTAAGCAATATTTCCGGCAAGACATTTTTATACGTATTTTTCAGTAGATGTTTCATTTTCCCTCCAGGAAATTTTATATCTGCAGGAATAGTTGCAACAAACTCAACAAGCGGATGATCAAGAAAGGGAACACGTGATTCAAGGCTATGAGCCATACTCATTCTATCTTCAATATGGAGCAAGGCAGGAAGCAAACATTTGAAATCGAAGCGAGTCATTTTATCAAAATAGGCTTTTTTCCCTACTCGAGAACTGTCATTAAATATTTCTATAAACTTTAAATTGACTGCTTCTTTATCTAACTCATCCCATATAATTTCGTTTTGCATATCTGTCGATCGATCAATTAGACGAAAGTAACGCTGATCAAGATTTTCAAATAAACCTTTACACCAAAATTCACTAATTAGTGGTTTATATTCTTGTAAGACTTGCAAGTTAGGAATAATAGATTCGGCTGTAACAACGAAGTGACCCAAATGCGCAGTCCCCTCAATAGAAGCTTTGATACATTGTTCGAAATAAGCAATCAAATAGCGCGCATAACCTCCAAAAATTTCGTCAGCTCCTTGTCCTCCCAATAAAGTTTTAACGTGCTGAGCAGCCTTTTTCGCTACCATAAATTGCGGGAAAGAACCCGGACCGGCCACAGGAAAATCCATGTGATAAATAATCTTAGTCAAATTTTCAATGAAATCTGTATATTTAATATCGACAATATGCAATGGCTGGCCAATAGAATCCGCTACTATTTGAGCATAATAACTTTCATCATAACCTTTATAATCTGTAAATCGACCATGAAAAAGTCCAGGCAATTCCCCTTGCTGCGCGTTAGCTTGAAGTGTAACAAGGCTAGAATCAATACCACCACTCAAATAAGTACCCACGGGAACGTCACTTCGTAAATGCAAATTAATACTTTCAGACAAAAGCTCCTGCAAGCGCCTTTCAAAATAGGAGGGTATATGATCATAATCAATTTGGTAAAATACATCCCAATATTTTCTACATTTGATTTCTTTTCCAGAAATCCGCAAATACTCTCCAGGCATCAATTGTTTAATATTTTCAAATAAAGTATCTGAGCCAAGCGTATATTGGAAAGTTAAATATTCACTAAAGGCATTCACATTTATATTTAATTCAGATAAGAAAGGAAGTAAGGCCTTAGTTTCAGAAGCAAAATAAAAAATGTTATCTACAATAGTATAATAAAAAGGCTTAATACCGAATCGGTCTCGAGCACAAATAAGTTCTTGGCGCTTTTCATCCCATATTGCAAAAGCAAACATTCCACGCAGATGCTGTAAAAATTCGTCACTATAACATTCGTAAGCAGCTAAAATTACTTCCGTATCTGAATAGGTTAAAAATGTCCAATTATGAGAAAGTTTTTCTCTCAATTCGATATAGTTGTAAATTTCACCATTAAAAACAATAACATTCCCACTTCTTCCAATCATGGGCTGATGTGCCGAGGCGCTAAGGTCTATAATGCTTAACCTTCTATGCGCTAAACCAATACTATATCGGCTATCGCACCAACTCCCAACATCATCGGGACCTCGATGCGACAACAAGTTACTCATTACCTCAAGATGGAATTTTATATTCGTATTAGAGAAATGATTTAAATTGCAAATTCCACTTATTCCACACATTTAAATGGTTCCACCACTAATCTCAAGCGCTTCATTGGCTTCCTCTTTTAGAAAATTATTTTCTGTTACATAGTAACGTCTACCTTCTCGTGGACACACTAAATCATACCCCAGCCGCTCACCGGCATGACTCATCCATCCAATTTGTTTAGCGGGATTGCCCACCACTAACGCATGCGGTTTAACATCTTTAGTAACCACTGCTCCTGCTCCAATAAACGAATAAGCGCCCAATTGAACCCCACAAATAATGGTGGCATTGGCACCTATCATTACTCCTCGCTCTACTCGGGTTTCTTTAAATTCATTTTTTCTTTCAATTTCAGCACGTGGATTATTTACATTCGTAAATACGCAAGAAGGGCCACAAAACACTCCATCTGCCAATGTAATTCCTTTATAGAGGCTAACATTGTTTTGTATTTTGCAACGATTACCAATGATAACGTCCGGCCCGATCATAACATTCTGTCCAATAATACAATTTTCTCCTATTTGACACCCTCCTAAGATGTGAGAAAAGTGCCATATTTTTGTACCGCGACCTAATTTCGCTCCATTATCTACAAACGCAGATTGGTGAATAAAGGCGTTGTTGTCGTTACAATTTTCTGGTTCTACACTAGGAAACTGGGAAGAGAGAGAATAATGCAACTTAAGCGAGTTTGTAGCCTGATTTAAAACCTTCAATACACGCAAACCTTCTTGAGCATCCGTAATTGCCTGGCTACGTGTAACCACGCATTCTATAAAGTGAAAACATTCTTGTTTCAATGGCTCACCTTCTGGCAAAGGAATATAATTAGCTTCAGATTTATCCGGCAACGGAATCCCATTTTGCCAGTTAATTTGATGGGGATAATGAATTAATTTTTCCTTCCAAGTTTTAGTATCATCAAAAACAGCCATTCCCTTAGAACCAATCACAATTAATTTTTGTTCTTTATAAGGATGTAACCATGAAACAAAAACTTGCGCTTGGACACCACTGGAAAATTCCAGATGTGTCGTAGTAACATCGGCAATAGATTTATGGAGAAAATATCCTCCTATTGTTTTTACCAGAATGGGTTCTTCATTTACTAAGCTTAAAATCATGGAGATGTCATGGGGCGCGAAGCTCCACAAAATATCCTCTTCCCGGCGGATTTTTCCTAAATTTAAACGATTGGAGTAAAGATATTGTAATCTTCCCAATTTCCCCTCATGAACTAGAGATTTTAATGTAATAAAAGCGGGATGATATTGTAGCAAATGGCCCACCATCAAAATGCGATTATTTTTTGAGGCAATTTGATAATTTTTTTCTGCATCTTCTATTTTTAGGGCCAAAGGTTTTTCAACGAATACATCCTTTTTTGCCTCTAAAGCTTCTCTTGTCAATTTTGCATGATGGACAGCCGGGGTTGCAATTGCAACAGCGTGATATTCTGGACTATCTAAAACTTCTTTCCAAGAAAGGAACGCGGTTCCATATTGGACGGCAAATTGTCTTGCCAGAGTTTGATTAGATTCACAAATACCGCCTAATACTGATAATTCCGCAAAATTTCGAACTAAATTTTTCCCCCAGTAGCCTGCTCCTACAACTACAACCTTTAGTGGATTCATTTATTTGCTCCTGCAAATGGAAATTAATTTCCTATAAATTTGTCACTTGAATCAAGTATCTTGGGGGACAACCACCCTCTCTACTAAAAAAATCGATTAGCGCTCAATACCTGAGCAATGTATCCGACTGCAAAAAAAATATCAAGATACTCTAAAAAGTTAGAATATTTAGCTAATAGTCACCATGTTCAAGAGTTCTTCACAAATCGAGTCAACTCCTTCTTCCATCAAATAAGGGTGGAATGGTAAACTTAAAACTTTCTGGCTTGCAATTTCGGCTTCAGGATAATTGTAATCATCTTGCAGATAATTCCGAATGGCCGGTTGCTTATGCAATGGTTGTGGATAATGAACGGCTGTGGGAATACCTGCATTATTCAAGACAGATCGAACTTCTTGTCGTCGTTCCACTCGAACAGTGTATTGTGCAAAAGCACTAACATTCCCAGCCTCAATATGAGGTGTAACAAGATGATCGCCCAATTTTTGGGAATACCATTTCGCTACTTGTTGGCGGCGTTTTAATTCTTCGGGGAAGACTTCTAATTTTGCCAATAAAACGGCCGCCTGTAAGGTATCAAAGCGTACATTTAAACCAATTTGAATATGACGATAACGTGTTTGTTGTCCGTGATTACGAATTAAGCGTATCTTTTCAGCTAAAACATCATCATTTGTAAAACAAGCACCGCCATCACCATAGCATCCCAAGGGTTTAGAAGGAAAGAAACTCGTGCAGCCTATAGTCGTAAGGCCACAAGATTGACGCCCCCAATGGGTGGCTCCTAAACTTTGGGCGCCATCTTCAATAATGGGAAGACCATAACGATGAGCAATGGCATTAATTGCTCTCATATTAGCGCACTGACCATACAAACTAACAGGCATAATTGCTTTCGTTCGCCCAGTAATCGCAAACTCGATTTGAGAAGGCTCTATGTTGTACGTACGAGGATCAATATCGACAAAAACAAGCTTAGCCCCTAAAAAAACAATAGTTTCTGCACTGGCAAAAAAGCTAAATGACGAAGTAATTACTTCGTCACCTGGACCGATCCCCAATGCCAATAATGCAACCAATAAAGCCATTGTTCCATTAGAAAGGGTAATACAATGACGAACACCTACCCATTCAGCCAGGTGATGTTCTAATTCCTCCACTTCTGGACCCATGATATATTGTCCATGATCCAAGACGGCCTGAATATTCTTATTGACAGTGCTTTTTATCAGACGATATTGTTGATTTAAATCAATAAATTTCATCATCCCGATGCCCCTCTCTGTTATTTGCCTGCCATTGCGGACAAATATTACTCTAAAACAAACTTTAACTGCAATCTCAATTATCCACGGCTTTGCTCACTATTTCCTAAGTTCCTTCCCAAGCAAGTGCTTTTTTCACGAACGATTGTTTACTCTGCTTATTCGATTTAAAATCATTGTTCATCGACGGCGAAAATCGCAATAGTGATTTTAAAGAATCTCTCGTGTATGATTTTATAATTATGAAATTCACTCCTCTCACAGCCTTATCACCTCTGGATGGCCGATATCATAAAAAATTGGATAATTTACGACCAATTCTCAGCGAGCATGGTCTCATTCGATACCGCATTTTAATTGAATTACAATGGCTACTTTTTTTATCTCGTGAACGCTTCCTTACCGAAATTCCAAAATTAACTACACCAGATTATGAAAAATTAGAAGCGATTTCAAAAAATTTTGATCTACAAGCTGCAGAAACGATTAAAGAAATCGAAAAAACTACCAATCACGACGTCAAAGCAGTCGAATATTATTTACAACAAGAACTAAAAAAAGAAAAACGATTCATGGATTTGATCCACTTCATCCATTTTGGTTGCACTTCCGAAGATATCAATAATCTTTCTTATTCTCTTATGATTAATGAAGCTCGTGAGACAGTTTTGGTTCCCATTCTTAAAAAAATTGGACTACGTTTGCAGGCTATGATATCAGACTACGCGAACTTTCCTCTACTGAGTCGCACTCATGGCCAACCCGCTACACCAACAACTTTAGGCAAAGAATTAGCAAATATAGTAGCCCGTGTTCACTCCCAATATCAGCATTTTGCAAACCTGAAATTATTAGCCAAGATAAATGGTGCCGTTGGCAATTTTAATGCTCATCAAGCGGCATATCCTAATTTTGACTGGCCTGGTTTTGCGAAACGCTTTGTCGAATCGCTCGGGTTAGAAGCCAATGAGTATACCACCCAAATTGAGCCTCATGATCGGTTGAGTGAGCTCTTACAATCACTAATTCGTCTTAACAATATTCTAGTCGATTGTTGCCGAGATATATGGGGCTATATTAGTCTAGGCTATTTTTATCAGAAAGCCGTAAAAAATGAAGTTGGTTCTTCAACAATGCCCCATAAAGTAAATCCTATTGATTTTGAAAATGCCGAAGGCAATTTAGGGCTCGCTAATGCGTTAGCCGATCATATGGCAAATAAACTCCCGATATCACGCTGGCAAAGGGATTTAACAGATTCTACGGTTTTGCGAAATTTGGGATCTGTGTTTGGCTACTCGCTTGTTGCCTATGAGTCGTTATTTAAAGGCCTAAAAAAAATAAACGCTAACAAAAATCGAATCAAGGAAGACCTTAATTCTCATTGGGAAGTACTAGCGGAAGCACTACAAACGGTCATGCGTCGATACGGCGTATCAGACGCTTATGAGCAATTGAAAGAATTGACTCGAGATAAATCGATTAATGAAAATCAATTGAAAGACTTTGTTGAAAAATTACCTATTCCCCAGGAAGCGAAAGAATATTTAAAATCACTCACTCCTAGCAATTATACTGGCTTCGCTGCATCGCTCGCAAAAAAGTCGGCAATTTTAAATGGAATTAATCATTAGAATTAATCATTAATTTATTAAAGGATAATAGCCACACTATGCTAGATTTTCTCTTCAAACCTGACGAAAATGGAGAACCTTATATCAAAACTAACATTTCGGTTAAAGCTTTATTAACTATCCTCCTAATTAAATAAAGGAACTACATTTAGTAAAGAAGAACGGCAAATTTTTAACTTAAGAGGGAAATTATCCAATAGGATGGAAAGTCTTAATAATCAGGTGGTCCTAGCTTACTTGCAATACAAATACTTCGATATTCAAATTAATCATAATAATTACTTAAATCAGCTTAAATACTAATCAAGTTTTGTTCTATCGTTTGATTAAAGATCACTTACAAGAAATGCTACCAACTATTTATACTTCTATTGTATTGTAGGAAATGCCGTGCCGCGCATTTAATAAAAAATTTATGCATCCACGTGCGTGATCTTTACATTTCCTACGAAGATCGTAAGAACATTCCTGAAATTTTAGATAATCAATCTAATCCCCTCATCGACCTTATTGTTGTTAGCGATAGTAAAGTCGTGCTTGGCATCGGAGATCAATGGGATAAGTGCTATATCCAACAGAAAAATGCGAAGTAGAACCCACTGATCTCTTCCAGTGGAGTAGGGGAAAAGTATTAATTGCGACCGGCAGTCCTTTTTAAGATATTATTTTTGAAAATAAGAAATTTCCCATAAGTCAATAAGTCAATGTAATAATTATTTAGTTTTTCCAGGAATTGGTCTTAGTGTTATTGCTATTAAAGCCAAACAAATTACTGACAATATGTTTTGGAGTACCAGCGAAGCCTTAAGAGTCGATATGTGGACGAAACTACTCATCGTTTACTGTCAGGCATTCCTCAGGCACAGGCATAAGAAGCCTCTTATCCATGTGGCTATTGTGCAGTAGCAAAAACTGCTATTAAAGAGGGTGTGACAGAAGTTTCCAGTGACCAATCCGTAAAAGCTCTCGTGAAGCAAAATATTTGGGAACCTCATTATCTTCTTTATCGAAGAAAACATGATTAATGTCTTCACTCCACTTAAACAGGTGGTTCAGCAACCACCGTATTTCATTTCAAACAAAGTTATCTCCTAGTTCAACCCCACAAATCTTCTCTAAATTCATAACTTTTCTCAAAAGATTGTCCTTCTGCTTTAAAGAAACGAGTCGTAGTAGTCCACATTTTCTTAAAGACCTCGCTGTGATTCATATTAATGGTTTCAGCTAAAGTATATTTTTCCCTTCCCTCAATGACGAATTAAATCCTTTATTTTAGCGATATCCTTATTCTGTAATATCAATCATCCTTTATCTTGTCTATCACGGTGACGACGGGGCCCGCAATTAATTTATCAACATCATTAAGATATAGAGCATTTCTGCCTTCGAGATCAATTCCTCTAAAAAAATTTTAATGACTTCATTATTCAAATTTCTTATTTTTTCTCTGAGCTTAATATTTAAACATAGATAAAGTTAAATTCGATAGATCTTGCGCTGCTTAGCCCGAAGTGAATGTAATAAAGATCGAGCATAATACAAATTGATAAATGAAATGCTGCACCTAATGAAGAACGGGATATTTTAACACCAAAGACACCAAGTCCAGACATATAAGCACCTGTTATTTCAGCACCTATAATGGTCAAAGTAATAGGCCCTGCAAACGTTTTAGTTAAAATTCCTCCTACCCATTAATAAACCAGTAATAATACTTAAAGCATAAAAATAGATAAGACAACGCGCGCACATTTTTTAAGAAAGGATACTGTATACTTCTACTCTTTGAGTTCCTGATAACCTTCACTGAACTCCCATTTTTTTCTTCTTCACTTAATACAACTCTTTCAAAATTAGAAATAATGATTTATTGCAGAAAGATTAGCCTGAAAAATTTTTATATCCTTGCTACTTTAACTTCCTAAACCGTTTTTAGCACAGGAATCGATGACCACCATGGCAGTATAACACTTCTTTCAATTCTTTTAACTTTTTATAGCTTGGTCAACAAAAGCTCCTAGATTCAAAAGTTCTTCATTCATTTCACCTTTCTTGTAGAGCTCTTGCAGAGCTATGGAACTCAGTTTTGATTTAATTACCTTTAAGGGATAAAATAATCCATAATAATTATTTACAAAGTTTATCAATGTTATCTTATTTTTTCTTATCTGAAGCCTTTATAGGTAGGGAAATAACCTTGAAAAAAATTTATTTCTTAATCTGTTATCACTGATTTACCTACTCTGCTTAAATATTTATGATAAACATTCGACGGTGAGTGTTTACTTGTTTTTACCAAACAACAAAAAATTCTCTGGAGGTTATATTTAAAAGAATAATTTTTATTGATTAAGAACTTATTAAGTTCAGGTATTAATTTGTAAAATTTTTTTAATACAGAGATTCATTCTATGATATTTTCTAGCCAGTGAAGTTCGAATGACACCGTCATTTTCACGATAACAATGACAGATAACCAGGATATGAGCTGGACTCAATCCCATTTATTCTTTAACAAGATCCGGATATTTTGGATTTTTTAATGTATCCTTTAAAAAAGGAACACTTAGGAATGACTTTATAGTGGTGCTCTCTGACGTATTCTAAAGAATGTTGCACTATTTCTACTGCAATTCCTTGATTTCTCAAAGATTTTGGAACAAAAGTGCTAGTGAAATCTAAAGTGTCGTCATCTATTTTTTATGTTTTAATTTACCGGTTTCACCTTTAAAATTTGCGTAAAAACATTTGACTTCGTCGTGTTTAATATCAAGCTTCATGCTATTCTCCTTTAGTGTTAGGATAGATAACTTCTTTATCACACATAGCGAATTCAAAGGATTTTAATTTGGTACACCTCCTATTTAAGAATCAAAAGTAAATTTAGCTTGACTAGAAAAACTATATTATGATCATGAATAACTCTGGGATTGGTTTTATGACCTGTTTCTTATTATAGGCTTTTTGTTATGATTGATTTAAATTCTGGTTGGAAGGGCCTCCTTAGGTCTTGGATCTTGTTTCCTTTCCAAAATGATGTTCTGAGAATATTAGCTCTTGAGGAGTCGGAAATGAGTATTAAAAACAAAGAGATCATTATCTTTGATAAAAATAATTATCAAGAATTAGAACTTTGATTAATACCCACACTGCTTCGGATGAAAGAAAAAATAGCAAAAGTCACTGTCGTGGCGCCTAAAGCTAAACAAACTTATAAAAGTAAACTTGGATACCTTTATAATTTCTGATGCTGATGCGAACTCAATTGATCCATAATAATATGGACAAGTTAATCATTCCCGGTGGGTCTATACGCCAGATAAAATTCGAATTAATTCTGGAATGATTGATTTAGTAGGTGTCGTGTTCGAACGGAAAAACGGTTACTGCGATTTGTCACGCCGATTGGGTTTTTTAGTATCTGCCCATATTTTAAAAGGCAAGAAATTGATTTGTTATCACATAATAAAAGATGACGTCATCAATGCAGGAGGTAATTATGTAGACCAACCTGTAGTTAAAGATGGTAATTTAATTACTTTCAGGCAGCCGAATGATTTACCGAAATTTTACGAAACTATTATTACTTCTCTTTAAGAATAATTTAGGGAATGAAGGTGATGCGCCAAAAAGCTCATAAAATTTAGTAATGAAAGTCAAGGCTAGGTAAAAGACAATTTAAGCTCTTTCTATAGAATATCTATTTTCATTATTTTTTGGATTTATAGTTTGAAAAGAAATTCAAATCATAATTCTCAGTACCAAAATAATAAAGTGATATCATTTTGTTTTATTTGGATGGGAATTCAATACTAGTTCTCTCTCAGAGAAATATTTTTTTCATAGATAAAAGATTAATTAAGAAATACTCAATGAGTATGTTTGTATTGACTAATGAAATAATAATACAGTTGAATATAATACATTTATAGAATCAGAAATTAATTATTAAAGTAAAATAAATAAACTGCAACTTGGAAAGAATTTTAAAAGTACATAAATAAAATATCGTGAAAACAATGATGAGGATATATTTCTTCAGATGTAGAAATTTTGGCTCGCGTTGTTTTAGATTATGTTAGAATTGCTTTTTATTTTGGTAATACGAATAAAGATCTACCTAAAATTTTTCAATCTCAATTAAATTTTTTTAATATTGAAATTATATCTCTCATTCAAAATGAAATTATTTTTTATAAAAAATTAAAAAAATAAACTAAATAAAAGTTTAGCGTTCTCATCTCATAAAGATATATCAAAATTTAAAAAAATCCTGAAAAATATTGGAGATTATTATTAGGAGTTGGATTTAAAATTTTTGGATAATGTTACTTCTTTATGAAGTTTTTGCTTCCTCATTTCATGGAATTAGAAATTATGAAGTGATGGCTGAATTCGTGCTTTTTAGTTCTATTCTGAGAGATGTTCCTTCTAATATTAGTTATATCAGAATTTCTTTTGGTGATTGAGCTCAAATAGGTTATTTAATTATTTTTCCTTGGATTAGAGCGGATGGTAAAATTTTTGTTTCGAAAGGAAGTATTCGCGAAACGGAAGAAATTTCATATTACCAATCATTTAGAATAATTTTTGACATCGAATCTGATAGCGAAAGAGAGTGTTACAAAAAGGATCTAGCAGAGATTAAATTTCAAAATTTTGTTAGAGATCATAATAAAGAAAATATTTTGATAAAGATTGAGGCGCGATCTGACTAATTTCGTAATTTATTTAAAGAAAAAATGATGAAAGCAACAAGGCATACAGATACTTCAACTCTATCTCCTGAATTATTTTTGAAAATCGATCGAGAGATAAGAAAAAGGATGGAAGATTTTAGCGATTTCGTTTCTTTTTCGACACACGAATCGTCGTTAGTGTATTAATTAAAAAAGAGAAAAATTGATATCAAGTTTTTAAAAACACAAAAATTGCCGTTTCGATCATATTTTCTAACATGATCGAAACGACAATTTTAAAATTTTCTTAGTTCGTATTGGAGGAAAATAGGGAGCCTTATTTAGGGTAAGGTAACAACGCGCACTCCAGGTGGTATCAGTAACTTACTGTACTAGTTTAAATTCTTAAAGTGAAAAAAATTCCTAACAAATAACCACCTGGCACTAAAATAACCCAAATAACAGCTTAGTTAACCTATAGGTGCGGATATTGTAAAACCACGTAAAGCTCTGGTTAAAATACTGTGCCAAGCATCAAAAAACAATACTAAAAGACAATAAAATAAATAAAATTTTCATTAAATGGATGATTTTAGCATAGCTAGGAATAGTGGCCTTCAAGTAAAGTAACTCTAAAAAAATTAGGAAAAATAAGAAATACTGCTGATATAACCAAAGTAAGAAGGGTAGAAATAATTAAACAACCTTCTCCAATTCTTTTTACAATCTGATACACTCTCCCCGATAGCTTGACTGACCATAATTCCAGTCGCCTTTGTGCTATGGCAAACATCGGCACCACAAACAAGAACATACATTGCTGAGTTACTTGCGAGGCGGCTAATACGTTTGTACCTAACCACCCTATCATTAACAGCTACTACAAAAATCCTACCAATTCAATACCAAATTAAAGGCTTATGAGCCATCCAATTTAAAATAATTGTTTTAGGTTAAGTAATGCCGGTTTTAGGAACGACGATATTTAAAAATTTCTATGGCTTTAAATTGCTTTTGATAATAAAAACAAAATAATAAAATTAGGATATTGAGATAGGATTGAATCGTAAAAGCGTAAGGTAAACCTGCGATCCCTTGAGCTAGAATGCCTAAACGCTCAAAAATTAAAATTTAGGCAGAAATAATAAAAATTATTAAACAAAAGAGATTAACCAAGATCACTAATCATTGACGACAGATTCCGTATAGCATCTGCTGTAGAGCTGCCAATAACATAAAACCAGGAGTTCCCCATACTAAAGTGCGGAAATAATGTCTTAAATAAACTACTAATTTGGATAACTGGCCGGAAGCTAGTAGAAAACGATCCACTATTAAAAATAAAAATATTAATCGAACAGAAGGAATTAAAGTTAACATCAAAGAATTAAAGCCAACATGCAGCCTTGGTAAAATTTCTCCTATTTTTGAATAGTTCTGAGCACCATAGGTCTGACTTACCAGACCACAACTCTCATAAAAACAAAACAGAAATAAAAATAACAATAAGAGTAGTTTGTGTAGAGGTCATCAACATGCTAGCTGCTAAAATCGAATGGCCTAAGCGAGCCAACATCAGCATTCTGAGATAAATCCGCTTAACATTTGAATCAAGCACAAACCAGCCATCGGCAAAGCCAAACTCACAATACTTTTTGTTAGCTGACGGGTGGATTCCACGACCTTTAAAGAAGGAAGCTTAATGTTCACGGGTTTCACTAAATATAATCTTAGGCCACCTTTCGATAGTAATTTCTAAATTAACTCGGGATGGCGCTAGGTAAGTCAAATATTTTGAGCCATCATACGCTAAATTGCGAGATTGCTCTCTTTTAAATTGCTCCATAATAGTTTTATCATCGCAAGTAATCCATCGAGCGGCGGCCACGTTAACAGCTTTATAAACACATTTTACGTTATATTCATTTTCCAATCGATAAGCAACTATATCAAACTGCAAAAGACCCACTGCTCCTAAAATTAAATCGTTGCTATCCAGAGGCCGAAAGAGTTGGGTGGCACCTTCTTCAGACAATTGCGTTAATCCTTTTAATAAAGCTTTTTGTTTAAGAGAATCTTTAAGTCGCACCAATCGAAAAAGTTCAGGCGCAAAATTCGGAATACCACTAAATTTCATTTTTTCTCCCTGCGTAAAAGTGTCTCCAATTTGGATAGTTCCATGATTATGCAAACCAATAATATCCCCTGGCCAGGCCTCCTCTGCGTTCTCGCGTTTTCCCGCTAAGAATGTCAATGCATTATTAATTTGAACCTCTTTATCGAGTCGCACATGATAAACTCTCATTCCTTTTTTATATTGACCTGAAGCGATCCGTAAAAAAGCAATTCGATCACGATGGTCTGGATCCATGTTGGCCTGAATTTTAAAAACAAATCCACTAAATTTTCTCTCTTCCGGTTTAACCACTCGGACATCGGTTTCTCGCGATTGTGGCGCGGGCGCTTCTTGTACAAAAGTATTCAATAATTCACGTACGCCAAAATCATTTATAGCAGATCCAAAAAATACTGGTGTTAAAGCCCCTTTCAAATATTGCGTGTGATTAAAAGTATCACTTGCTTCTTTTACCAATTCAACTTCACTGCGCAATTCCGCAGCCAAATCACCCAATGCTTTATCCAATTCGGAATTATTAAGATTTTTTATCCGTAAGTTTTCATTAACGCGTTCATGTTTTTCCGGTTGGTAAAAATAAACAGCATCTTCAAGCAGATGGTATATTCCTTTAAAACTCTTACCCGTCCCTATCGGCCAAGTAACAGGAGCACAATAAATTTTCAGAACCGATTCGATTTTATCTAAGAGTTCCACGGGATGACGGGAATCGCGATCCATTTTATTAATAAACGTCATAATCGGCGTATTTCTTAGGCGGCAAACTTCCATTAATTTAATAGTACGCGGCTCAACCCCTTTTGCTGCGTCGATCACCATTAATGCTGAATCCACCGCTGTCAGTGTTCGATAAGTATCTTCTGTAAAATCTGCATGACCAGGGGTATCTAATAAATTAATTAAATAATCCTGATAAGGGAACTGCATGACGGAGGTAGTAATGGAAATTCCTCGCTCTTTTTCTAGCTCCATCCAATCGGAGGTGGCATGACGAGCTGATTTACGGCCTTTAATCGTCCCCGCTAATTGAATAGCGCCACCAAAAAGCAATAACTTTTCCGTTAAAGTGGTTTTTCCTGCGTCTGGATGCGAAATTATTGCGAAAGTCCGACGTATAATTGTTTTACTTTCTCTTTCTAATGACATCTCACTAATTTACCTAATCTTAAATGTGTCTTTATCGTCGCGAGTAACAGAGCAGGATAACACAAGCAATAGCAAATAACACGGTGAGCATTAAGGCTGCTAATAGTGGAGGCAACTGATAAACTATCGCAAAGGGTCCAAAAAACTGGTTCAACATATAAAAAGCAAAACCAATAATGACGCCAGTTAAAACTCGAATCCCCATGCTAGCCTGACGTAACGAACCAAAAATAAAGGGCACTCCCAAACAAATCATTACCACAGTAGTAAAAGGCTGAATAATCCTCTGCCAAAAAGCAAAAACGAAGAAATTAGTTTGGAGCCCTGCTTGAATACGATATCGAATCGTATGGTAGAGGCCTATAATTGATTGTTCTTCAACTGTCTTTCGACCTTGCTGTAATTGTTGAGGATCAAACACAATCTGTAGGGGGAGCTGACTTATTTCGATTTTTTTTATTTGAGTGGGTGTAAAAAAAGACTGTTTAACATGATAGAGCACCCAGCGGCCTTCCGAATAGCGGCCTTCGGAAGCAAAGGCGGCTGATAGCAATCGATGTTGATTAAATTGAAAGCGACTTACATTACTAATTTTATGTTTTGAATCAATGGAGCTAATGTGGATGAACGAATGTCTATCACGTAGCCATACCCCACCCAATGCCCGATAGCCAACTGCCTTTGAGAAAGCAAGAGATCTCATTAGTGCCCATTTTGATTCTAATCGGGGGGCCACAAATTCACCAATAAACGTTACCACTAGAATCATAAGCAATGCTGCTTTTACAACCGATCCTGTTACGCGAGCAATAGAAACCCCTGCTGCCCGCATTACGATTAATTGACTACTAGAAGCCAATCGGCCTAAACCAATCAAACAACCTAAAAATCCGGCCATTGGGAACAATTGATACAAATCGGAAGGTAATTGAGTCAAAACATACAGAAAAGCTTGTTCCAAATCATAATGACCTGAGCCGATTTTGGATAATTGGCCGATAAATTCTATAAAAATTTCAACGCCGAGTAAGATAAGAACGACTAGCACTGTCGCGCTAATGATAGCTTCACGGATATAGCGATTTAGTAGTCGCATGAAGGTGCTTTCCGATTCAGACGAAGGCGGTGCCACCAATGCGATTGAAAAAAGAATAAAGTACACGCTACCACTAAAAGTGATCCATTTATCCATTCTAATCCGACTGTTGGGCTCATTACCCCATTTTCAATCCAGGCTCGGCTCAAGAACATTAAATTGGCATAAACGATATAAATCAAAACAGCCGGTAATATTTGAGCAAACTTGCCTTTTCGAGGATTAGGTTCACTTAAAGGCACCGCTAATAAAGCGAAAATCCACACAGAGATAGGTATTGCCAATCGCCACTGCAATTCAGCTGCTGCCTTCAGATCCGTTTTGCTTAATCGCCATAGTTTAGTTGTGGGTATGGCTTGTACTTTCCCGGTAATGCTCATTTGGGGTGAGTCGAGACGGATCCCGTATTGGCCAAATTTTATAACATCGTACTTTAAATCTCCTGGCATCCCTACATAACGGGACCCGTTTTTAAACAAAACAAAGTTAGAATTATTAAATTCCCTATTTTCACCGGCCTCAGTGGCTGAGACAAGACTCCAGCGCTCCTTGTTCCCCACGGTTTGTTCGCTTTCTACTAAAAAAACGTTGACCATTTTTCTATGATGATTATTAACACCGCCAGCATAAAAAACCTTACCATCACTGCCCAAAGGTTGAAACCGGCCTGGGATAATCTTCGCTAGAGAAGCTGTTGCCAAAGCCTCGTTAAGAATCTTAGCACGATACCACTCCATTCGAGGTTCAACGGACAACATCAACCAAGCCACTATCAGTGTGATAAAGGTGGCTATGATCATAATCATAACTATAATCTGAGAACGGCTTACCCCACACGCAGTCAAAACAACCACTTCATGATCCACACTCATCCGTCCCAAAGCCAACAAGCTGCCAAGAAACAAACTCAAGGGAAGCAAATAACCCAATAATAAAGGTACCTGCAATGACATAATTTCCATTACCGCTTTAACGGTGATCTTACCAGCAGCGGCATCATTAAGATAATGAATAAATTGGTTAATGATAAAAATAATTAGTAAGATTAACGTTGTCGCTAACAAAGTACTGAGAATTTCCTTACTCAAATAACGGAAGACAATCACTGACAAATCAAATCTTTTATGGTTGAATACAACATTTCTGATTAATGAGCTGTTTGTATTTTACCAGAGCACAATACAACATGGAAAAAACTTACGATCCCAAACTCATTGAAAAAAATGGGCTGATTACTGGAAAAAGCATCAGTTAAGTCGCCCCCCGGTTCAGGAACTCCCTATTGCATCATGTTACCCCCCCAATGTAACAGGCACCCTCCATATGGGCCATAGTTTTCAGCAAACTCTCATGGATGTTTTAACTCGTTATCATCGAATGCAAGGTCATCGGACTCTTTGGCAAGGAGGCACAGATCATGCAGGAATTGCTACTCAGATGGTGGTCGAACAACAACTTGCTCAACAAGGACTCACTCGCCATGATTTAGGACGGAAATCCTTTATTGAGCGAGTGTGGGAATGGTGCGATCGTTCAGGAAATAAAATTACTCACCAAATGGGCCGCCTGGGTGTCTCCATCGATTGGTCCAGGGAACGTTTCAGTATGGACGAAGGTCTTTCGCGAGCCACTACTCAAGCCTTTGTTCGTCTTTATAATGAAGGTTTGATCTATCGAGGAAAACGGCTCGTCAATTGGGATCCTATTTTAAATACAGCCATATCCGACCTGGAAGTAACCACCAAAGAAATCGATGGTGTGCTGTGGTATCTTCGATACCCTTTAACTGATGGCACCAGACATTTAATAGTGGCAACCACTCGACCGGAAACATTATTAGGTGATGTAGCCATCGCTGTTCATCCCAATGATGAACGTTATCAACATTATATTGGCAAAAAAGTTCATTTACCTTTGACTAACCGGACTATTCCTATCATTGCAGATACCACTGTGGATCGGGAATTTAGGACGGGTAGCGTAAAAATCACGCCCGCACATGATTTTAATGATTATGAGATGGGCCAACGCCATCAATTACCTTTAATTAATATCCTCACTCCTAAGGGACAATTAAATGAAAATGTACCCAAGCCTTATCAAGGTTTAGACCGTTTTGATGCTCGAAAAAAGTTGTGGCCGATCTTGAAGAAAATAATTTTCTCGAGAAAACCGAGCCTCATCGTGTTCCGCTTCCTCGAAGCGAACGTTCCGGAGCTGTTATCGAACCGTTCTTAACGGATCAGTGGTTTTTAAAAATGGAATCGCTTGTAGAACCAGCCTTGGCCGCTGTCAAATCAGGAGAATTAAAGCTAATTCCAGCCACTTGGGAAAAAACTTATTTACAATGGTTAACCAATATTCAAGATTGGTGCATCAGTCGACAATTATGGTGGGGACATCGATTGCCAGTCTGGTACAATGAAGAAAAAATTACTATGTCGGTCATTCGCCAGAAGAAATTCGAAAAAAATACCATTTGGAAACTGAAATAAAATTAGAGCAAGAAATCGATGTACTCGACACTTGGTTTTCAGCCAGTCTATGGCCCTTCGCTACTCTAGGTTGGCCCGATAAAACTGAAACCTATAAAACTTTTTATCCTACCCAAGTCTTAGTCACTGGTTTTGACATTATTTTCTTTTGGGTTGCCCGCATGGCAATGATGGGATTAAAGCTCACGGGGAAACTTCCCTTCCATGAAGTTTATATTCACGGGCTAATCCGGGACAATCAAGGAAAGAAAATGTCCAAATCTAAGGGTAACGTTATTGACCCAATCGATATTATTGATGGAATTTCTCTGGAAAAGCTTATCAAGAAACGAACTCGTGCTTTATTACAACCTAAAATGGCTAAATCAATTGAAAAGCTAACATGCAAGGAATTTCCGCAGGGCATCGCCAGTTATGGAACAGATGCTTTGCGATTTACTTTTGTGCTTTGGCAAGTACCGGACGCGACATTAATTTTGACATGGGCCGTATTGAAGGATACCGCAATTTTTGCAATAAAATTTGGAACGCGGCTCGTTTCGTTATTATGAATACGGAAGGAAAAGATTTAAATCCTGAAAAACCTTTAACCTATAATACTGTTGATCGTTGGATCCGAAGTCGCTTACAACAAGCTATTAAAGAAGCTAGAAAAGCCTTGGATCATTACCGCTTTGATTTGCTTGCTCAAATTTTATACGAATTCGTTTGGAACGAATATTGCGATTGGTATGTAGAATTAGCTAAATATGTACTCTATAACGAGAATACCAAGCCCTCTCAGCAACGTGGCACTCGGATAACTCTCCTTGAAATACTGGAATCCTTATTACGACTGCTTCATCCGCTTATACCCTTTATCACAGAGGAAATTTGGCACACGGTAGCGCCACTCGTAGATAAAAATGGCAATAGCATCATGATCGAACCTTACCCTGAATTTGATAAGTCCGAGCTTGATAAAGAGGCCAACGCAGAAATTGAGTGGCTTAAAAATATCATCACCTCCATTCGAACGTTACGAGCTGAAATGAATATTTCTCCCGCTAAAACTATTACACTTATTTTCAACAAAGGAGAAGACAATGATAAAAAACGTCTGCAGGAAACTGAACAGTATATAAAATCATTAGGGAAAATTGCTCAATGGCGATGGGCGAATACTGATGAATCGCTACCTCCCAGTGCCACCGAGATTATGGGAAATCTTGAAATTCATATTCCTTTAGCAGGATTAATCCTTAAAGATATTGAACTTGCTCGATTAAAAAAGGAAATTACCAAGCTTCAAAGAGAACAAGAACACTCTCTAAAAAAATTAGATAATCCTAATTATATAATAAAAGCCCCTAAAGAAATTGTAAAAAAGGAACGGCTGCTTTTAGAAAAAACACAAAAGACCTTAAAGAAATTACAATTACAGTATGCGAAAATTGAAAATTTATAACACTACTTGGATTAATTTAGAGCAGTATTATTTTAATAAGTCCTGAAAAATTGGAGCCACTAATGTGGGCTCGTGAAAATTAATAATTTTGCGACTTACATTGACAGCTAAAGCAAAAGTGACATTTCGCTCTATAACATGAGCTACCAACACCCCATATCCTAAATTATTACCAGCGCTCCACACTACATCGCCCCACCGTCGAAACCTTGTTTTATATAGCCCTCCTAAACCATAAAAGTCTTGATCCTCGCGAGGACTCGCCTTGGGGTCTACCGGAACTCCATCAAATAATTGTTTAAGAGAGCCCCTTAAAATTCGCCCTTCTAACAACATTCGCATCCAACGAATAAGATCATTGGTGTTGGATAAACTAGCTGCTCCGGCCAATCCATTAAAATTATAAGCACTGGTAACATCATATACTTGCAATTCGCGATTATTATTGTAAGTTACTACGGGCTGATTGCTAAAACCACTGGCGTAAGGATGGGAAATAGGTAAATAACCATGCGCCAATTGAGGCAATAAATCTTCCTCCAGCACACCGTAAGAGCAATAATGCGTCGATTTTAAACTTACGGAATCAAATAATTCTCGCATTTGCTGTGAAGATTTACGGCCTGTTGCAGCCTCTAAAACTAAACCAGCAATAATATAATTAGTTGCAGAATCACTTAAAATTCCTCGAAAAGGTAATAAATATCCTAAGCGATATCGTACATTGGAACCTGTAATTAAATCTAAATAGTTTTCAGCTTGCCAAATCTTCTGAGGTTTGGCAGCAAACGCTTTTTGATAAGCCACAGTTTCATCATAAGACGGAAGGCCCGAGGTATTATTCAGCAGTTCTCGCAAAGTTACAGGTTTTAGGTAAGGATAGAGATTGACGATCAGCTTTAGGCGGCCACCATCCAGGAGATGTTGATTACTTAAAAGAGCCAATGGTGAATCTAAGTCCAATACACCTTCCTCAACTCGCTTCAAAATAAGAGTAGCAGTAAACATTCGAGTAATTTTCCCACTTTGGAAAATATGTTCCGCAGAAAGAAGTTCGCGAGTTTCTACGTTAGCGTAACCTGCGCAATAATGGCGGATACGATTTCCCGTTTTACAAACACTTAAGATCACTCCCGGTAAATTATTCTTAATGATATCGATTGATTTCATACAAGAACTATACCGGATTTAAAGAAAAACCCAAAGACACTCCTCAATCGTAAGTAAAGTATCGTTAAAGAATTATCTTGTATCCGCCATAGAAATTAAGGATTTCTTAAATCGAACGAAATACGAATAAGCGATGGGAACTACAATGAGAGAGAAAAAAGTACCGAACAATAAACCACCTACGATCACCCAACCAATCTGATGTCGACCAATAGAGCCCGGTCCTATGGCTAAGGCCAAAGGAAGTGCACCAAATACCATACCCATTGTTGTCATTAAGATAGGTCGCAATCGAATCGTCGCGCCTTCAATAATAGCATCTGACGTGGCTATACCTTGTTTGCGTAAATCATTTATAAATTGCGTAATCAAAATCCCATGTTTACTAATCATACCAATTAATGTAACTAACCCAATCTGGGAATAAATACTCAAAGTTCCACCGGCTAACTTTAATGACAACAATCCCCCCACGATGCTCAAAGGAACAGCTAATAAAATAATCAAGGGATCAATAAAACTCATAAATTGAGCTGACAACATCAAGTAAATGAAAATAAATGACATAATAACAATACCAATAATGCTTTGGGATGATTCTAAAAATTGTGCTACTTTTCCTGAAAAGGCAGCATGTACGTTTGAGGTTAATACTGTAAGTAAATGAGCTTTAATATAATTAATTACCTGACTTTCGGAATATCCTAGCGAAAGACGAGCAGAAATATTTCCTGAACGAAAACGATCATAATGCGTGAAATTCCCCTGTCCCACAGTTGGAGTCAAATTAATTAAACTTGAGACGGGAATCATATTTTCTTTATTACCAGATAAGGAGGGGACCACACTGCTTCGCACATATAGCTTTCTAAGTGCATTAAAATTACATAGATCATCTTTTTGCATTTGAACAATAACTTCATAGCTCTTATTACCTGCTTGAACATCGGTCCAATGATTCCCACTCATCATCGCGCTTACCGTATCCGCAATATCTTGAATATTTACACCCAGTACCGCTGCTAGATCACGTTTGATAGTAATGGCATATTGCTGAGTATCATATTTCAAATTGGTATGGACATTCATTACTCCGGGGTATTGCTTTAAAATTTTAACCATCTTATTAATCGGGTCGAGTAAATCCATGTAATTCCCACCTGTCATAAAATTCAAATCGATATCATTTCCTTCTAATTCATAATTAACAATATCTGGAATATAAGCCGTTGCATCGATTCCCGGTATCGCTCCTAATTTTGGATTTAAGTCAGCGATCACTTCCTCAGTAGTTTCTTTTCGATCACCCCACGGTTTTAAGGTAACGCGAATATTTACGCTGCTAGTGGTAGATACTTGACTAATAACACTGGCAACAGCAGGGTTCTGCTTAATAATATGTTCAATCTGTTCAGCATATTGATCGGTATAATTTAAACTAGCACCGGAAGGTGAAGTCACACTTACCTGAATTAAACCAATATCTTCCTTTGGTATTAATTCGGAAGGTAAACTCATAAAAATCAGATAACCCAGGTCTGCAATAAATATCAAAGCAATGACAAAGAATCGACGCTTGCTTAAGGCAAATTTCAAGAGACGTTGGTAATGATTTGCCAGTTGAGAAAATAAGCGATCAATGATTACGACTAATCGACTATCGTGAGTACGCACCAATAATATTCTCGAACATATCATTGGTGATAGGGTCAATGCAACAAAGGCTGAAATAATTACCACGGCGGCCAACGTAAATGCAAATTCTTTAAATAACCCTGCCGTAAATCCCTGAAAAAACCCAATTGGTGCATATACAGCCACCAACGTGAGAGCCATTGCAATAACAGGGAAAGTGATTTCACGGCTCCCTTTAATCGCTGCTTGCATTGGTGTCATTCCCTCTTCGATGTGACGATGAATATTTTCCAACATCACAATAGCGTCATCCACCACCAAACCAATGGCCAATACAATACCAAGCAATGACATGGTATTTATGGTGAAACCTAATAATGCAATAAAAGCAAACACCGCAATTAAACTAACGGGAATAGTTATAATGGGAATACTTGCCGCTCTTGCCGAACCCAAAAATAAAAATACGACGAGAATAACTAAAATAACCGCTTCACCCATCGTATAAAATGTTTCTTCTATTGAAGATTTTAAAAACATAGAGGCATCATAATTCACGCTGGCTTGCATTCCCTTCGGTAAACTCTCCTGAATCTGGGTCAAAGCTTGTTTTACTTCATGAGCTACTGTAATTGGGTTGGCTTCTTGCAAGGGTTCAATTAAAACTTCAATACCATTTTGACAATTAATCCGCATAGGTACTTGATATAAACTACGATAGCCTAGCTCCACATGGCTAATATCGTTTAAGCGAACCGTACCGCCATCGGTGTGTTTAATTATTATATTGCCGAAAGCAGCCGCATTTTTTAATTGAGTATGCGACACAATGCCAAAATTTCGTTTAGGTTCTTGGATGGAGCCGGCAGGAAAATAGATATTATTGGCGGTCAGCGCATTTTTGACATCAGTCACAGTCACTTGATGAGCAACCATTTTTGAAGCATCCAACCATATACGCATGGCATAATCGCTTGCACCTAAAATATCAACCTCGCCCACACCGGGCAATTGCCGCAAAGCAGGTTGAACGGTGCGTTCTACATAATCTCGAATATCAGCGGATGATTTTTGAGGATCAATAAATCCCACTCCTAAAACTGGACTTCCTTTAGTTCCTACCGTAATGGTCGAGGGATTAGCATCGGGAGGCAATTTATGGCGAATACCAAATACTTTATCTCTAACGGCATTCGCTTCTTCTTCAAAATTGCCTCCCAGACGAAATAAAACAGTCACATAACTGCTACCTGAATAATTTATTGAATTAATAGCAGCTACATGATCAACGCCCAATAGCGCATTCTCAATTTGAGTCGTGACCTGGCTCTCCATCAACTCGGCACTTGCACCTTCATAAGAAGTAACTACTGTCACTGTCGGTAGTTGTAATTTAGGAAAAAAACGCAGCTCAAGACGTTGGAACGAAACAATTCCTAAAACAACTAAAATTGAGCTTAAAACAATAGCCAAGACAGGCTGACGAATGCAAATTTCAGACAATTTCATTTCAAAACCATTACTACTCAAATTACTTGGTAAAGATTACGCCTCTTGCTTCACGACTCTCACGATACTTCCATCGTCTAATTTTTGCTGTCCTGCCACTACTATGATATCTCCAATTTTTAAACCGCTTAACACTTGTGCCTGATTATCCAACCGGGCACCGATTTTAATATATGTCTGCCTTACTTTATCGCCCATCACCTTATAAACATAATATCCCTTTATGTCCGCTTGAATAGCTTCTTCCGGAACCACAGCTGTATCTTTAGCAACCGAAATTTGATGAGAAACATGCACAAACATACCCGGTGACAATAATTTCGTATCATTGGGGACTAATGCTTGGATAGAGATTGAATGTGTATCGGAATTAACTGTTGGTGAAATGAAACTTACTGTGCCATAAAAAACTTTTTTAGGGTAAGTGCTGCTAGTGATAGTAACCAGCTGACCTAACTTCAATTCAGGCAAAAAACTTTCTGGCAATTGATAGTCCGCTCGTAACTGGGAGGTGTTTATTAAAGTAACTAAGGGATCTCCAGCCTTAACGTAATCTCCTATTTGGACATGAAAAATACCTAATACGCCAGAAAACGGTGCGATTGTAATCTTTTGATTTAAGGAAGCTAACTTACTTTTTACCGCCGCTTCCTTACTTTCCACATCTGCTTTCAAGGTAGCTAATTCCTGTTGAGAAATTGCCTGATTTAACAATAGCTGGGAACGCTCATATTTGGTGCGAGCTAATTTCATGGCAGTTACCGCTGACTGATAATCGGCTTGTGCTTGCACATTATCGAGCTCCACAATGGGCATTCCTTGGTCCACTTCTTGACCGTTTTTAAAATGAATGCCTGCTATTCGTCCGTCCGATTCGGCGCTAATTGTGACGACTCGCACCGCAGACAAACTACCTAACGCATTAACAGAATTGGGAATATCGGCCGTTTTGACTTGAGTCACATCCACAAAAACAGGCTGTGGCCCCACAGGCACGGACTTAGCAGCTCGAACCCACATAGGGCTGAACAAGAAATCAATGCCAAGAATGACGACAAGACTCAAGAAGAATCCAGATTTCCAGTATTTATACATGAACAATACTCATTTTACTGTCGTGACATCGAGTTGCTGAGTATAATTGGATTTACGTCTCGCTGCCATTTCCTTATCTGGGTCCTAACACCCCACAGGCTTGGACCGAGATTCAATGAACTAAGGAGGGACTACAAAGAATCAAGATGATATCACGTTTTTAATCTTCTTTTAGGGTTATTGAGATATACTGTTTCCTCAATCTCATTTTTTAGATATAAGATTTTTAGATACAAGATAAAATATAAATATAAATATAAATATAACGCAAGAGTACCTACCCGTATTCACCAAAATCTCCAGGAATGGAGAGCAAATGGTATGATTTTGATTGGAGATCGACAATTACTCTTGCGAATAGCAAAAAATAAGGAATTGATGTGGGCGTCAAAACAAATAACGGGTAACAATCCCTCTGATATATACCGATTACTTAATCAGTATGGCAAAAAACTTATTCCTCTTTTTGAGAAAGAGTTTGAAGATAACTAAACAAATACTGCTACAAAGAGCAATAACTCTACTCTTTATTTTACCATTAAATCCAAGCTTAAATACTTTATTTTTAGAATTTTTTAATACCCAGTCCTAAATTTACAAAATGCCATAGAAACCCAAGTAGAAAACGAAATGCATGATGATGAATTTAGGAAAGAAGAAATAACTGAAAACGATATGAGTTATGAAAAACTTATGTGCAATCTCGTCGCTGATGAGCAATTAAAAAAAGCGGATTAAGAAAATACCCAAGCATCTTCTTATTATCCTTATGCCTTATTAGAATTAACACCCGAAGCCTGCAGAAGAAATCGCTGCCACTTCATTATTAGTATTATTGGCAGAGGCAGCGCCCGCTGAGAACGAAGAGCCAAACCATACATTTTGTGAACGTACTGCAGCACTCACTTCAATCGTAGTCGCTTTTAAGGAAGGGATCAAATCCGAGGAAGAATTAATATCTCATCTCTCACAAGCAATAAATGATGAGACATCAGCTCCACGCAGTATTAGGAAGATGAAGTTCATTTTTTCAAATAGTACCTAATTCTTCGGGAAATTGAATTTTACGTGTTATCATTTTTTCTAGACTCGGGTGGATAGTAAGATTCGATGAAAATTTCATTTCTATTTTTTTCGGAGAGCAAATGGAGCTCAAATTGCCTGTAGATCATTGCAACTACAATACAAATTTCTAGAAAAGCAAATTCCTTTGCCAAACAACTGCGCTTACCTCTCCAAAAGGAAATATAAGTATATTGGCAATCTTGCCCCATCGCTTTTTTAAAAAGCGTTGAGGATAAAATTTCTCGGATTACTCCAGAACTTAGGATGACGATGTAATAAATAGACGTTAATCATCAAAGAGAGTCGTCTGGTTGAATGGGATATTCTCTAATTTCATCTTTAGCAATGGCCTGTCGAAAAATATAAACAACAGGTGAATATAATCGCAATGTTTTTAAAACCACTGCTTGAGTATAAGTAGTTTTTCAAAATCCGCATAATTAGGAAGGGGATTAGAACAGACTGCCGCCACTTCTTCAGCAATTTGCTAACGAGTGTTAGGATTTTGAGATAATAAAACCAGAGTCCAACAAAGAGTAGCTGCACTGGTAAGATATCAAACCATATTATAAAATACCACATGATTTCGAACTAAGACAAACTTTGAAGAATCCTCGTTAGTAATAGAATATGCATGTAGTAGAGTTCCTAATAAAAAATCATCATAATCTCTATCACGAGATAACCTCTAAATCATGAGATAATCTCTAAAGAACTACCACCCTATTAGCAGAAGCTCGTGCAAATTTAATATCATCTTGATATTGAAATTTTTTCTTAGTGGGTAAAATCTATAACAGCTATGTGACAGCCATATTTTTATCTCTAATCATATTTAAAATTTTAGGAATATGTTTTACAAATGTTTCAATATTGATATCGATATCGTGGAAACGTGTAATTTTTTAAAATTAAGTTAAAGAATCCTTTCGAAAGCGTAATAAGAAGAGTAATGTCGGATCCTTAACCGTATGAGCAGCAGCCATATTTTTTTACATAAATTAACTTACCAACGGAAGCGACCTTAAAATGGACGGAGGTTAAGTGAGAGCAACCCGGGTTGGGTTAGGCCTTATCAATTTGCCTAATTAATAATATTGATTACAATCTAACATCAGCCTACATGAAACGGAGGGAGACCAACAAACCTAATTTAAAGTGCCTTTCTTAATTAGAGGCACGCTTAGATTCCCCAACTTCGACCTGACTTAATCAAGTTTAGCTACAAAAGTATCAACTAATGAGATTAAGAAAAAAGTAGAAAAATATACAGATAAGATTGGTAAAAAATTGAATCTAGATAAATTTATTAAAAATTTATAAAATTTATAAAAATGGATTCCCAACAATTTTCACAAGCTGTATTGCTTTGGTTTAAGAGTTTTGGCCGCCACAATCTTCCTTGGCAAAAGGATATCACTCCTTATCGAGTCTGGGTTTCCGAGATTATGCTGCAACAAACACAAGTTGCGACAGTAATCCCCTACTTCAAACGTTTTATGGATCGATTTCCAACTCTTACAACTTTAGCTTTGGCAAATATTGATGAGGTTCTTGCTCATTGGTCGGGTCTAGGTTACTATGCCCGCGCCCGTAATCTTCATCGCACTGCGCAAATTATTCACAAAAAACATCAGGGTCAATTTCCTACTACAGTAGAAAATTTGACTTTATTACCCGGCATCGGCCAATCGACGGCAGGTGCCATTTTATCATTGGGGATGCATCGATATGCGGTGATTTTGGATGGCAATGTAAAGCGTGTCTTAGCCCGTTATCATGCTTTGAATACCCCAATTAATCAATCGGATGGGATCAATTTATTATGGGATTTAGCAAAAAAATACACCCCTCGAAAGGACTGTTGGAATTACAATCAAGCCATGATGGATATTGGCGCTATGGTATGCACCCGCACAAAACCTAAATGCGCTCTTTGTCCTTTAAAAAAAAACTGTTCTGCTAATCAACAAGCTCGTCAAACCGAACTTCCTGTCAAGAAACCCAAAATAAATCGACCACGCAAAAGTATCTATTTGGTCTTACTGCAAAATACCACAGGCCATATTCTGCTGGAAAAACGGCCTCCCGTAGGAATATGGGGCGGATTATGGAGCTTTCCGGAATGTCCTATAGATAAAAATATCAAAAGTTGGTGTCGGACAAAATTTAATATTGACGATACTATCCAACTCGAACGATGGAACTCTTTTTTTCACAAATTTAGCCACTTTGAGCTAGAAATTAAACCGATTTTACTGCAGGTTGGCATGAGAGCTTCGCAAATTATGAAAGAAATTATGGAAGGTGGATTCCAAATCTGGTATAAAGAAGGCTCTCCCCTCCCAGGAGGGGTTGCTGCACCAGTAGCACGATTACTTGAACAATTAAAGCACGATAAGTAATATGACGACTCGCCGCCGTATCTTCTGCCAAAAACTAGGTAAAGAGGCTGATAAGTTAAATTATCAACCCTATCCGGGCGAATTAGGAAAACGCATTTACGAACAAATTTCTGAACAAGCTTGGGAAGCCTGGCTTTCTCATCAGACCATGCTAATTAATGAATATCGCCTGAATCTCATTGACCCCAAAACTCGTTATTTCCTCGAACAAGAGATGGAAAAATTCCTCTTTGAAACGGAAAGTAAGAAGCCGCCAAGGTTTTACCCTCCTCGCTAAAGAAACTTAACCGCTCTTATTCACATGGACGAGTAGCCTCTCCTCCATATTTCTGGCGCATATGATGTTGCTGGCAAAAATATCCCGATACTAATTGGCATAGCGGATCAGGTTCGCTCTGAAAAGCAACAGTAAGACAATTCTCCTGATCTTTATATACATATTGAATAATACATATTGAAAGGAAAGCAACAAAGAAAGCAGCACGCAGGAAAGCGTATCAAAATGCAAACAATAAGAGGCGATGAAGAGAAGTTTACATCTTGTGGCACATGCAAGAGGTACCAAGGATATATCTCCTGGAGAAACCATCTTCATCAGGGCTACAAAGAAAATAATTCTCTTAGGCATAGGGCAGAAACATTGACTAATAGGATTAAGCATAAGCACCACATTAAAGAGTGTATTTGTATCAAACTTATTTTGTCTTTAATTAATTTTTTTCAAGGAGGATCTATGAATCCGTTAACATACGATACCCAAAAAGCAAAAGAATATTTTGAAAACAAAATAGCTTTCTCCGTAGGACCGGTGGAAGTTTCTAAAATGATTAAGAAAAATAAGGAAGTTCTGATAGTGAATGTTCGTGCTTCCTTCTCCTAAAAGAATGGGACAAAGCAGCTGAAAAATTAGACAAAAACTAATATTGTTTATTGTTATAGCCACGTGTGCCATTTACGGCCTAAATCTGCTGTAAAATTTTCAGATCAAGAGTTTCCTGTAATGGAAATGGATGGGGGCTTTAAGGCTTGGGCCCAGTCACAAACTTGAAATTGAGAAATGGTATTGACTTTAAAGGCAAGCTCAAGCACTATAAGGGCCCTCGCTCGGCCAGATAGCTCAGTCGGTAGAGCAGAGGACTGAAAATTCTCGTGTCGGCAGTTCAATTCTGCCTCTGGCCAATATAAAATCAATAGATTACACTGCATTTTTTACTTCCACAAAATTCTATGTGAAAGAAAAGAATTGTGGAAGTCGAACTATGTGATACGGAGTAACGTTAACGTTGGTGTGCTCGCTTTTCTTCCACATACTTTCTCTGCGGCTTCCAATAGTTTTCCAACTTCCGCCGCTGAGTAATGTGTAGTCATCCGATCCAATTTGTAACCGAGCAAATCCTGCCGATCTTCAAAATTGACTCTGGCAGTACGCAATCTTCGTCCAAACGTGTGCTTTAAATCATGGAACAACTAAAACGGTCCTGCCTATTCTTAATCAAACGCACGCGTTTTTGCCCTCTACCACAATATGTGCTGGTATTACAAATACGCTGACATTAGGGATGATGATTTATGCCTAGGTAAGAAGGGAGCGTCTCTAAGCCGAACAAAACGCGGCAAAATTAAAAAATTTTTCATTATAAAATTTATACTCTTTAAATTATTAATTTTCATAAAATGAAATTTTCTTGGGAAAAAATTTTATTTTATATTTCAATAAATGCTTGCGTTTAAACATATTATTTTCTTCCAGTAGTTTTTTTCATTGGTATGGTTTTCATTGGCGTGGATTGCTAACGGGAGTCTCACTGAGACTGTGCCATAAAACACCAATAAGTGATAACGGATTTAATGATAAGGCATCA
This sequence comes from Coxiella-like endosymbiont, assembly GCF_030643785.1. NCBI lineage: Bacteria > Pseudomonadati > Pseudomonadota > Gammaproteobacteria > Legionellales > Coxiellaceae > Coxiella-like endosymbiont. The sequence goes on from NZ_CP094378.1 coordinate 1,108,277, forward strand.
TCTCTACCTCATAGTTTTAAACGTGACTAAATTAAAAAACTCGTTTTAAAATCAGATCGACTTTATTATGCTTTTTATAGGATATTTGTAGTTCCTTTTACTTTTGTAATTAAAAATTTTGATATTCTATATCAACAAAAGAGGAATTATGTTGATTCGATAGGTTCTTCAATAAATTCCTCCGCTTGAGGTTTTCTAAATTCTTTCCATTGTGCGCTGACGTATAAACCTTTTATAAACTCTAAAACCTGCGCCTAATGATCGAGTGGATCAAAAATTTTAATCGCAAAAAGCGTGGCCGGCTTTTCTCCCATATATCACACTCTTATGGCCATCACTAAACCAAAAGTGGCCGCATTATTTTCCCCCACCCAAATATACGATCCTCTTCTGTAAATGCGAAAACATTGGCTTCTCCAACAAACAGTCGAATAATACAATCTGTTTGGGATGGGTCTGGGAAATGCACTTTCGTCGGTAGATTTCGATAGTTCTTATTTCCTAATCCAAGTTGTCCTAACGAAAAATATTCCAAGTGCTCAAGGCGCCATACAAAGAGGCGCGCCCCCTTCCGCTGTCAAAGCGACAGCTCTCTCCTCTGAGTCGTCGATAAAGTTGATAAATCGAATAATCTGAGCATCGAGTGAGATATTAGAGAAATAGTTTCGAGGCAATAATGCTCTTGATAACTCCACTTCAAGTGGAGTCCAGGTATAAAGACGACTTTCGCTGGTTATCACAAAAAGAGAGCTATTTACTAATAAAATTGACAATGCTGTCATGGGCAAGGGCATATCAGGAAATCGATTTTTGGGTATCACTGTTAGTGTATTCGCCACTAAACTATAATTTCGAAATCTAACTGGTCCGCTGTTATTGCACACCCTCTTTACACATAAAGAGATCTCCCTTCTTTGTCAATCCAAAGGCGAAATGATCCATAGCCATATAGCAGAAAGTTGAATTATCGAATCGTTAGGGAAACAATGTAACTTCCATACCCACAACCGACTCCCGTCACAGCTCGATTTTCTTAAACACCAAAGATCCGAGAAGGGAATCCAAAGGACGCTGAACATCTGTTTTACTATCATCAACGACTTTTAAAAGATAAAGGGACTATGGATTTTTAAATACTCATGATTAAATACTCGTGAACCGTTTGTTCACTTTTAAAAAAGTTTTAACGGCGATTCTCATGCTTGATTCTCATACTTGAGGATGTTTTCCTCAGCCGAGCAAGTTCAACAGGCGTTAATAAATAAAGCAGCCGCTTATGGTTATATCACCGACGCATTGTCATCATTGTTTTTGTCTTTTCTATCTTTTCTTCATTGAACTACGACTCTCCATTTTATTTGAATCTATAGATAATTTGTACACTTCTACATCGGATTTATTAGTAACAAAACAATTAGATTTTGGTAAATCCAAGTATAGTATTTATCAAAAATCGTCGATTTTTGATAAATATTTTTTGTTTACCATGTATTCTCTGTATTCTATATAAATATCATCAATACATTCACAATCGAAATAGACATACAATGGATAAATTTTTTATTTTCTCAATTAATTAATTATAACTTGAAAATTGATTTCTAAAATTTTTATAAATATTTTCTAATTTTTTCTTTAATATGTATAATTGAACTAAATTTAAAATTATTAAAATCATTAAAATTATATTTTAATGATTTTGATTTAATAATAAATGGAAGTTAGCATCATAAGTTATTTCTCCTTTTTATACAATTGTTTTACCTTTTTCATTTAATTGATAGACTTCATGATTATTACAGTAATTAAAATAAAAAATGGAAATTTTTATAATTTATATTAGTTTTATTTAGTTTTTATTATAAAATAATCAGATATAATCTATTTATATTATATTTTATTATAAATTTTAATGATCTTGATATTTTTTAATAGATGATTATTCATGGTATTCATCTCAAAAATGTTAGTAACAAAAGAAATGCTCTTGTAATTAATAATTTGTCCTTTCTTTATATGCTGATAATATTTCTAAATCTGAACTATCTAAATATACTCTAATTGAAACATTTTTTAATATTGTTTTATCAAAAGATATTTTTATGAATGGCTCTTTGGTCTGATCGAATAGCGGAATCTTTATTAAATACGATAATTTTTACTACAGTACGTATAAACCTTCTCTATTAATAATGTCTGATATTATAGTTATTAATAAAAATAAAATATTCGTAAAACCACATACATATTTTTTTTAATGTTTTTGGATAATTTATTAAAATAATTATAAAATTAAAAACCATATATTCTTAAGTGCTTAGTTTAAACGAATTTAATAATAAGTAAACTAATCTGGAAAGAAAGATTATTTTAATTATTTATAAATATATTTATATAATAAATACCACATTCTTCTTGAATTTTCTCGTGTGATTTTCCAATGATCAATTCCTTTAATATAAAATATCTTATTTTTAAATAATTTTTTTATAACTATAATTCAGATAGTATTGTTTGATATTAAATTCATCTGTAGGATTAGAAACACTATTAGAATTTAATATCTGCGAAAACGATTTAATATTCTCGTCAATTAAAGTAAAAATTTTAATAATATTTTTAAATCTTTATTAAAATTACATTAAATTCAACTAATTTTTCTTGTCATTCAAATAAATTTTTATTAGCGATATTAGTTTTATTCGATTAAATAAAATAGAAGACCTCACAAAAATTTTTATTAAAAAATATATTATACAAGTATATTCGATTCAGATTTAATAATCTATTTAATGTTTTGATCTAGATTTTTATAGAATAAAAAATAATCCAAAAAATTTTTTTAAAATATTATTTTGAAATCTTTACAAGAATCATGTAAACATTGGATCTATGAGATATTTATGTCGATTAAGATTTTTCGTTTACGTTTTTTAAATTTATAATAAAAAAATGAATTAATTCTATATTTTTGAAATCCTGATAATATATTTTTTAATTGATCGTGAAAAGAACTTTATCAAATTGAAAAAATTTTTAATATCTCATTTTGTTTTTTTGTTTTCTTTGGTTTTTTTCGATACAGGTATCTTCTGGTTAATATTTGATCCAGTTACTTGAAAACTATATTCTGTTATAAAAAATTTGAGATTCTGTGCTACAAGTGAGATCAAAAAAATCTTTAAATGTATCATAATTTTTAGCACTCTCATTTTAACGCGTTGGTTTAGTTCTCTTATGTAACGAATATGGAAAAAATTATAAATCTTATTCTATAGAAAAAAGATAAGAAATATATTTATTATCTAAGTTAAAACCATAACACTTATAACTCGTACGAGCATTGAGATTATTATGGTTAGTTTTCATAATAATTTTAAAAATACTATCGTTTATAAAAAATTTTTTGACGTGATTAAGAAAATCTTTCCTATACCCCTTTCCTCTATGCATTTCGTCAATATACGAGTGTTGCAAGATCTAAATTTTATCGAGCGACAATCTGCTAAATAATGGATAGAACTAATCAATCTTAACAACGCGATGATGTTTTGGGTTTAAAGTATCATATGCAAGAAATACTAACATTTCTTGTCGACGTAAACATGTCTCAATAAACGAAATAATTTTTTGTCTCTCATGCGGGCTTATAAAAACTCTGATAAGATTCTAATAGTGAATCAATGCTGTCTATGTCTTGCTTGTTAGCTTGTCTAATCAAATAGGATATTCTCACGATTAAGAATTCTTAAATTATAAAAACAGTTATGTATAAAAAATAAAATCTTATATCGAACTAATTATTTTTGATAATGAATACAATCAATTGATTTCTCTTCAAGTATCTTTACATAAACTTACTTTTTTAAGGTATTCACGTCGGTTATTGACAAATTGTTTTTCTAGACGATTTTTTTAAATCTACTATTTTCTTGCTTTATTTAGATGAGACTTAATTACTTTAATCAAAAATGGAAACTTCCAAATTAGATATTGAAAAACTTCGAAAAATACTTAAATACCATGTTTACACTTTCTTGCGCGGAGATCTCAAAATTATTTTGCTTAAAAGTATTAAAAATAAAATTATGATTCAATCTGTATACAGATTAAAAATCTTATCCAGAAAAAAATATTTAGTAATTTCTGACATGTTGATAATTTCTCCTATTTTGATTCAATATTGTCTATAAAGTATAGTCTCTAGCCATTTCCATTAAAGCTCCTTGTCCTGCCATTAAATCTAGAAATTGACAAGCATCGCCTACCAATACAACGACGTTTTAGTATCAATTCAGCATTTTAATTTGTGTTAAAGTGTACAAAAAACTTCTTTAGTTTAAATCTCCTATCTAACAGAAACAAAAAGACACTCGTCGTTTTATCCAATATTTTGTAATAAATATGTGATTCGAGATTTTTTACTGTAATTTTCTTTCAAAATTTATAACATTTCCATTTTTTTCAAAATTGATTTTTAAAAGTTTATTAAAAAAGTACTGATTTTATTCTAATTAAAAGAGCTAGATCACTTATATGAGATCACCCATTCATTACGGGTCGTTCTAGTTATTTCAGAGTCAGAACACTGTTTTTAGAAAAGTTTGATAACATTAAAAATGAAAATGATCCATCTTATACTCACCAGAATTACTAAGAATCCTATGATTGAGAGTAATAATTTTTAAATCAAACAATGAATAACAAATGCAGATAAAGGGACAACAATCCCTCCATCAACAATTAACCCTATTATAATAGGAAAATGGAAATACTAATCGCCGTAAGAAAGATGGGAAAAGAACTCACTGAAATAAGAAATTCAGAAAAATTGGTTGTACTTACTGTATACTTTGGCTCTTCATTATCTTGCGTCAGAAACGATGATAAGGTGATTAGTCCCCATCCCACCACCAACCACATGAGAAAATCCAACTATAATACGATTGGAATGAGAAAATATAATCATTGAGTAGGTTTTTCATCTTGATATTTTATGAATTAGCCGAATTAAATTTTTCACCCAATTAATTTTACGAAATCCTCGATATAAGATAATTACTCCCATTTCAAAAAAATAAATAAAAACAATGGGATTGATAATATTTTCATCTGCTTTTTTAAAAATAAGTTTCAATAATACTACCTATAATTTCCAGAAAAATAAGGTGAAGAAATAAACGTTAATCAATATTTTTAATAATACCTTTTCTTTTTTTATAGAGACTTTGGATCGATTGGCATAATCAGAAACAGCAAAAGGAGTGCTTACTATAATCGCATCAATATAACGTTTGATGATATACAAACCTAAATACCTGTTCCCTTATAAAATTTTTCATAAGATGGCATGAGACGCGAAAAATCCTCAAATAGCATTTTAAATTTATCATTAGGTATCAAACCACTATCTTCTATATTAAATTGAATCGTAATGCTATCTTTTATTTGATAATTCGAAATGATTTTATCTGAAAAATATACGCTCACTTTAAAAAAACTAGTTTCTGTAAATTTTAACGCATTTCTGATTAGGTTTAGCAATATGTTGTCAAGATAGATTTTTATTCCTTCGAGATATTGAGGAACTTATTCAACTATTTATAAGAACAATTTTGATTTTTTGTGATGTACTACTGGTTAAAGCAATTCAATATTGTGCTTTATTAATTTATGTAAATTAAGTACTTCTAGAACTCTAATTTTTTTAACTTATTCTAATCGAAAAACTTGTAAAATCTCATTACAAAATTTTAATAATTCTTTAGTCGCTTTCATAAAAGTTCAGAATCTCGACGAATAATTTTAACGATATTAGATAGTTCAGATAATTAGCAGATAACTTTATTTCTTAGTCAACATTCAAAAGCTCCTAAATCATATCCAAGATCTTTACAATAAGAATGAAAATATCATGGATCATATTAGCGATAAATTTATTTTTCACTTTATTAAATACCTCAACTGCCTATTTAGATTTTCGCATCTCCTTTTCGATATTTTTACGTTCGGTAATATCAACAGAAATACCAAAAATTGAAATAATTTTTCTCTTTTATAAAAAAATATAGAATTTTATTTACGAGTAGATAAAATTCCTTTCTTTATCGATGAGATTTTCTTTCAGATTTAATTTTTATTTTCCTGTTTTTATTATTTATTTTTCTATTTTTTCGTATCTATTAAATAAATCCTTATCCTATCCAAAGTCATAATCCGTTTTATGGATTACTTCTTCAATTGAAGAAAGAATAATGATTTTTTAAGTTATTTTATTGCAAAAGATAACAAAATTTTATATATTTTCAATATAAATAATAAGAAATTTTATAAATGATTCTACCTAAATAGTCGTGTATTTGATCAACACATTGGTCATCAGAAAGACGCTCTAAAATTATCTGATTAGTCACTTCAAATAAAATTTTGGGATTGGTTTTTTAAAAATTGATCGTCAAAATATTTTTTGATAATAGGAACATAAAAAAACCGATTTTATTAATCTGTCTATACAAGTAGTAATATCAGTATAACCAATGTTACTTTTCACAGATCTAAAGACAAAATATTTATTTTTTCTAGTAAATGTTGGTACAATTAGATTAGGGATGTCATTTCAATTAAATCGCCTAAGGTCATTTTGGTCCCATGCGCTTCCAAAAATCTAACATCCTCATCCGAAATATTAGAATTAGTCAGGGTTGACTGAATACAACAATCTTATTCATTCACACTGGATTCAAAATAATTAAGTTTATCGGATCCGTCATTATTGATTCCGTATCTATTAAATAATAGAATAAATAGTATTTCGATCTGAAATAGTGTTTTCCAATTATTTTAAAATAAAAATTCCTATTCCATTTAAAAAAACTATCCCATTAGTGTTATGTAAAAATGGACGACATGCCCATCAGAAAAATAAACACCTTTTATCTCTTAAAAATACCTTTTAATCTGTTGAAGTTCGATGGAAACAGACTTGCTATATCACAATATTGCTTCTTCCTTCAATCAATTCATTACAAGTTTCAATAAAGGAAATAGATCTGTCGAGCAATCTTTATTTAAACTAACAATTTTTCTTTGAAAATTTAATTGATAAGAAAGTTGAGTACTTAAAGTTCTAATACTAGTAGCTATTTATATTTGAAATCAATTTTAATTTTAATTCTATTAACAGGAAAAAATTTCCTTTTTTAGAAAAGAAGATGAATAGTCTGCTTCAATTAATTTAGATTCACTAAATTAAATCAAAAACTATTTCCTTCCACATAGGTTTTTTAGTTTTTTCAAAATTTAATAATCGAATTGGACATTGGAAATCGGAAAGACATTCCAATGATTAAAATTTTTCGTGAGTTCATGCTTCTAAGATATTCCCATCAGTAAATTCTTTATTCAAATAAGAACTTAATTTTTGAATCGGATGATAATTCAATAAACTAGAAAGTGAAAAAACCTTTCAAACGCTTAGATTAGCTTATTTTATTTTAATATTTTAAAACCATGAAAGAGTCTGCACCCATTTTAAATAAATTTTTATTTATATAAATATCGTTCTGAATTTATTTTAGCTTTTTTTCTATAAAAATTAGCATGCATTAAAATATCTTTATTTGCTAAATCTGTCTATTCGACTTCTCTTAATAGTTTTCGATCTATTTTTCTTAAGATAGAAATTTATATCTGATATCTCATTTTTCGGTAATCTCCGTTTCCAAGTTCATGGCGTCCTCATCATAAATTTTTAAAATAAAAATAAGTTGAAAAATATATTTTATAAAATAAAATCTATGAGTCCCGATATATTTTTATAAATTAATTAATTTCTTAACTGAAAATAGATATAATCTTAAATTTAAAGTCTAACAATAATTGAAAAATAAAATTATGGTTGGTCTGAGTTTATGGATGTTAAAAGTTGTCAGAAATATAAAGAAATTAAAAAATTATTACCATCGGTTAACGTATTTCTTACCGTGATGGGGCTACTTATTGGATTTGATATCCGTCAGAAAATATTATTTTTCATAGAGAATTTTCTCTACTTATCGATCTTGAGAGCATCATGATTCCGTATATATCAGAAAAATTACCATTATGGAAATGATACTTATTTTCTATCACAGCAAAAATAAGAAAAAACTAAATTTTTAATTTATATTTCTTGAAAAAATAATCGTTGAAAGCAAGTCGATAGTTTAGGATCAAGAAGGCACAGATGAAATGTTACTGAAACGAGTAAATCAATATATTGATACATTTTATAATAGGAAAATTTTAATTGAAAGAGAAGTCAATCTCCTGAACTATTGCGAGAATTTTATTTATGGATTTAAGTAGATGTATAAAACTCTTCTAAATAATAAACACAATCTTAATAATGATAAAATCGAATTATATGAGTTTAAAAATATGAAGACCCAGATTATTTTTAGAAATAAAACTAATTACTTTTCTAAAATTTTAAATAATTATCACTTAATATTAATGTATGATAGAGATGTATGATAGAGAAAAAGAAAATATTATTTTGATAAATTAAAAATAACGCATATAATAATTTAATTTATTTGAGCAAAAAAAGAATTAAAATACAGCGATATTCTTTATTTTTATACATACAATGATAGTCTAGAAATTTATAATAGTTCTGATCACCTCATTAAGACTTCAATTATTAAGACTTCTATTATAATCAATAGCTTTGAGCAAACTAAAATTTAATTAAATAATTGGTTTTCAGAAAAATATTGCGAAACACAAGTTAATATCATTAGATCTTATTTTGAAGCAGCTTCATTAAACGAAAATAAGCATAAACCTGAACACTCATATTTTAAACTTATAAAAAATAAAAAAAGAACTTAAAAAAACAGAATTTACTCAATTCATTCAAAACAACTAGAAGTATTGAGTCTCAAAAAATATAAAATCTGGACAGAATATTTTTTCCTTGTATACAGAAGAATTCCAAAAATTTTTATAACCAAAGATGACAGATATTAATTTATACTACGGATTATCGAGTATTATACTTGATTTTAATTATGAATGAAAGTTATTAAATAATTTCGATGATATTGAAATAGTCCTTTATTTTTTAAACAGTTTAAGTACTACCATCTCAGATAAAAAATCTAATTTTTAACGACTGTTGGAGCTTTTTCAAGATTGGGTTGAATAATCTATGTGTTAAAATATTTTTATTACTGGTTAGATAAAAAATCATTAAAATTAGATATCGTCAGATATCGATCATTGTTGTAATCATTTGTTCACAATGATACTCAAAGATAATCATTTTTATATCATCAGCGGCATTGCTTAATCTTTGCTAGCGTTAATCAATGCTCAAAAACTTATAGTGCCCAGAAAATTTGATCTTCTTAAAAAGATGTGCGTTGATCACTTATTGGACAGTACAACGATCCTCAAATTCTTCCCAATTCCATAAAAAATCCGATCATGAAAAAGCAATTATTAGGATTTGTCCATCGTATATCTAGAATTATTTATGCATTCGATCGATATGATCAAATTAATCCTAACTATAATGGTTAAAAAGTGGATTAAAAAGCAATAAGCTACTAATATTCTTATTTTTCGAAAGAATATCAAGGCTGGCCAGATCTTCGTGAATGTAAATTTAAACGTGAATGTAAATTTAAAAAAGAACTCATTATCCACACCACTAGTGTCATAGCACAACTGGAATAGCTCTTTCTAAATTAGCATTATCAAAAAGATAGTAAAATAAGAAAAATAGTAGCTAAATTAAATTAGCTTGCCAGAATATTTATCAAAATGGATTCCGTAAATATATAAACTTATGTCATGGTGATTTAGGCGACTTAGAATTTATCCTTACAAGAAAAGAAGATTATTTAACTCCTCTTGAGACAATCTTAACAAAAATTGAGAAAACGCCATTAGTACAGGTATTCCTAGCAATCACTTTTACCGCTAGTTTGATGACAGGAATCTCCAGGACAATTTATATGATACTTAAAGTACTTTATCCCCATAAGATTCCTTCAGTGTTATTGTTGGAATAAAATACTCTTCAGCTAACTTCTTTTAAACTTGACGAAAATTCTTTGTCATAAAGAGTTTTCGGGATCTAAATCTTAGCTGGCAATTATTCCTTAAAAAGATCAACATATTTTCTTCAAATCAATAAAACAATTACCACCGCTTCCAGAATTTGAAATTCGTAAATTCCATTGGTAATTTTGCTTGTACTTACCAGATGAAGCTGGCGTCCAAAGAGACGTTCAACGGAGTAGGAACTTTTTATTTTCCAGTACAATAAAAGTCCTGACCCGATTGGAATAATATTCACAAACGTTAGTCAATCTCTCATTTTGAAAGAGAGGTTGGGTGTATAGGTTGTTTTGATTTCTATGAATAGAAAGGTAGACCCTTATCTGGGCTAACGACATCTCGCACATTGAAGATTAAAGAAACATTTTGCATTGCTGGGATGTAACAAGGATTTCAATTATAAATATTACATCAAAAATCAAAGTCACTGTTTGGTTGAAAAAACTGCTTAACGGCAACGTCACCAAGACTATCTAAAAAAATAAAACCTTTCGCATTACTTAATTGTGGACTACCTTAGTTTCTAAAGGAACTAATTAGTGAGATTTTATAAGATCCAAACTATAACAGCGGCCCATGCTAACAAGATATGGAATAGTATTAATCCGTTCGTAAGAGGAGGATGATTGCTATTATCCCCTCTCCCAGGAGAGGGGGAAGTTGAGGAAGCCTCAGAGAAGAATTACGATTTAACCAATTAACAATCACATTTACTAAACTTAAATAAATTTACGAGGTCTACCTCGTTTTTTGTGTATTTTGGGGTCGACTATTTTTGTTCCTTCTTTTTGCCCCCTTATAGTGAGTAAGACTGATTTTTTGTGAGGACGGCCACGTCTTTTAGCTATCTTTCCTTTCGTTGCCTTAGCCTTTTTAGCCTCAGCTAACTGTTTTTTGATTTTAGCTTCTATTTTTTTTAACTGAAGTTTTAATTTTTTAACCTCCAACTCTGCTTTTTTAATAGTACTAGATTTGGCTGGTCTTGGCATTTTTCTTCCTCTTAGTTAATTAAAAAACTGCTCTCCCATTCATTTATCTTACTAAACTATTTATTTAAGTTGTTCAAAAGTTGTTTAAGTGGACGAATTTTAACGATATTTCGATCCGGTTTGGATTTAGAAGTCATCGCCTCACCTGTAAATGGATTAATGCTATGGCGCGCTTTTGATGCAGGTTTACGCTTAATTGTGCATTTTGCAAGCCCTGAAATCACAAATTTACCTATCCCACCCTTCTTTAGATGCCCATGAGTCAAATCAGCTAGTGCTTCAAACACTTTAGATACTTGCTTTTTTATAAGTTCAATTTTTTCCGACAAGTGAGTTAAGACCTGTAGCTTCATCATTCGTTCTTTAACAGCCATTATTTTTGAAGTCAGTGACTTTTCTTTTTTCTTCGTCAATTGAATTTGAGAAGTTTTCTTTTTAGATGGCATATTTTCACCTATATTAAAAATTTTAGATGCTCAAATTGTAAGGAAATTTAAAAAGAAAGCAACTTAAATTTGAGTAATGTCCTAATTTTTATTTGAAAAATCTAGAATTTATTCGTCTTCATCTAATAAAGGCTTCCTTTCTACTAATTTCGGGATGCAGAAAACAGTTTTTTAAAAAACAGTATTTGCAAATACTTCATCCAACCAATGCAAAGCAACTACATTAAAAAATCAGGGGTTCCAACTTAGCAATGCGTTCCCTCGCACCTTCGAAATTTTAAACCTCACAGGAGGAGGTTACTGATCCGGATAATACCCCTTCACAAAAGGCTTTAAATTGACGCTCCGCTTCTTCAGTTTTCCCTTTCCCTACTATTGATAAACAGGGACATTGAATATTTGCAATACTTTCTCCTATTTTAAATTGTTTTAAGTAAATGAAAGTTTCTCTAAAGGTCTTTTGACTAAATCGAGTCATTAACACATCATACATTTCTTTAATTGAAGAGGGGGCATTATATCATCTGGGATATGAGGAATATTATCGCACGTAAAATTTTCTGAGGAGGAAGATCATCAGGATCGGAATTTTGAAAGGCTACTATGTAGCTTTTAAAATCTACAATAGGCGAATCAGCAATTAATAATGCTTTAATTCTGGGTTCATGTGCTGCAGCACGTGTTACAAAATACCCACCAAAACTAATTCCTATAAGTGCCAGCTTTTGCGGATCAATCGAGATTTTTTGGTAACAAAATCTACTACATTCTTAACAGTATTTTCAACATCCGGTTCAAAATAGGTATTATGAAAACGAAAGACATCCATTTGGCCGGAAAGAGTGAAAATTAAAATATTATACTCACTTTCAAAGGCAGCACACGGCCACATATTAAATATTCTTCCTCAAGTGTGCTATCGAATCCACTCGCAATTAATAATGTTTTTCTTTTTTGGGTTGTTTTATCAGGTATCATGAAACACAGGAGATAATTTTTTCCCTTATAAGGAAGCATATTTTCCTCAAAGGAATGAGACCATATATTTCATAGCCTTAATAAAACAAGCCCCAGAATGTAAACCCAATTCTTTATGCTTTGGCTTCAGGCAAGGTGTATAGTATTCTGCTGCAAAAAAGGAATTACATGCCTTAAACCATTGGTCACGAGCACTTATACTGTATCTTTTAGTTTCCCGTTGATCCCCAGTCTTCCATTTTTCAAAGCGCAAGGTTAGAAAAAACTTCAACCTATGACCGAAGGTCTTTGATCTTCGATCATTCACCCCATGGTCGCAAACACTTCCCCCAGCTGAAGTGCCTCCGTAATTAGCTGAACCTAATTGGCAAATCAATTGAAAATCCATTTCCCCATCTCGGAAAGCCTTGAACTTTTGAACCATGGCTAATTTCACTCATTGTTCACTCCTTTTATTGGAATTATATATTATGAATCAATAAGTTATTCCTGACTAGGAATTTTAGAATAAAGTCAATCAAAAAGAAAATATGAACTAGAATGGAAGATACTAATCATCTTATCTGTGCTATTCTGTGCTATACTTTATCGTATAATTTAACACTTGAGAAGCAGTCATGCCAACTTATTTATTCAAACTAAGGGAATTATAAATTAATCTTGCTCGTGTTTGGTGCTTTATTTCTAGTCAGCATAATGAATGTAGCTTTAGCGGGATATTACTACTCCATCAGCTTCATCAGCCAAACAGACAAACCCATAATTTTGAACTTAAAAGCAAGGGTCTGTACAGAAAGCGGACTGCCTAACCAAATTATTCTGTGAGAATGGGAAACTAAAAATTAGCAATGGGATACCAATGCCTCCTTTTTAGGTGATTGTTATGGTGGCAATTCCATTCTTTAGTTATTCTATTTCCTCACAAGAAGAGGGTACCAACTACAAGATAATAATACAAGATGATGAGCCTGCAAACTGAAACTACAGAATTTTGGTATGGAATTTTGGTATGATAGGTATCTGGAAAAAAATCGTAGTCAGTTAAGTAACCGAGTTATTTTAACGCAACATGAAAATGAGGGAGTCACTCTGATACTTTACGGAAAAGTAAATCCCTCTCCGCCCCCCTTATACGGACCGGGAAATTAGTGACATTTTCGATAAAAATGCTGAGCTTTTTGTTAATTCGAATTAGAAATTCTGTTAAACGATAAGCATCATTTATAGGTACCAAAAGGGAAAAATAATGAATGGAAATCTGTTAATTGCAATGAAAGCACATTTAAAAGCATGGTTTAATTTCGCTGAGAAAGAAGTTTATTCTCAAGTATCAACCCACGTCGAATGGTTGTCCGGCATATTAGAACTATGCAGATTTATGAATTTACCAAAGAAAATAACTTATTATATTAATGACACACATGGACATTCAACAATAGTATGATCTTACTAATCTACTCTACCGTACTAATCTACCGAAAGCAGTTTTATGCTTTTTATGTTCTGAATATGAATAAATGTTGCTGGAAGGATCGGTGGAATAAAACACTATAGAGAAATTTAATCAAGAAGCCAGTTTTTATTGGAATAAGTTACCTCAAGAGATTCAAGCTATCTATCTTCTCTCTGATACAAATTTTTCAATAAATACTCTTCCAAATTCATTTAGACTAATAGAAGTTACTTCCCATCTTTTAGAAAGATTAATTATTTGCAAGAGCAATTATCATCAAAGTTTGGGAAATAATTCATTGTAGTCATAAATTTTAAGACCTATTTAAACAAACACAGAATTTTCCCTTTCTTCGCTCCCTTTCTTTGCTATTCACGTGACGTTGAGGGCAACTTAACCTTACTTTCCTGCTTCGATTTTTCTGCAAGTTGTTTAATATTAGTTAGAATTGGGGTTTTCCTTTAAAAGCCTTGCCATATAAGACAAATTATGAGCCATATAGTGAATTTCCATTATTTGTATACGTATGTTTGTCGCCTCTGGCGTTTATATAACTCGGTCCTGGACCGGCATCTCTCACCCAATAGCAGTTCCGAATTTGGAGAAATGGTGCAACCTAAATATGACAAATTAAATAAAATGGTTCCCGCTGTTTTCGTGAGCTTCGTCTTCATTTCCAATTACAATAACACCAATCTACCTTGCCATAAAAATGAAATTGCTATCTTTCCGAGTCAGTTTCTTCATAAGTGCCATCCAATCGTTCGATATAATTATCTGTGCAACAGAAGAACGAACACCAAACCAAATGGATATATTCGATAATAAATATGTCGCATCACTTAATTTTTTTAAGAATGGCTGGCCACTCGAATCGGAAGAAACACTAAATTTAATTTTATGATCCACCACTCGAACGATTTCACAACTAAAATCTAAGGTTTTTAATATCTCACAGACTTTATTAATTAGAGCTTCGGTTTCGAAACTGTAGGAGAATATTTAAAGTGTACAATTCAAGATAAAGACTTTTAAAGTCATAATCGATCCTCTCCTGCGGTAAGGGGGAGCTGATTAGCCTAATCATTCAGTTTAAATACACTATTCGGAATCTCCCATAGGTTGGCGTTTTAGTAAAATGAGTTCCCGTATCGACTTTACTAAATTTTGTACCCGGTGCTAAATTGTGTACCCGGTGATCGATGCACTAAATAGCAATAATAATCAGAATAATACATGTTAAAAAAATTTTTCAAAAGAGGAAAAGTTTTTTGTAAAAATCATAAGCTACTACATCCCCCAATAAAATTATTGGGCTTATAGCAACCAATCCTACTCCAATCCTTTTCTTTATTTTCAAATTGCCATGACTCTTTCTCAGGGAAAGAGCATTCTCCACCATTTTTTGATAAGTGGTGGCTTCTTTTTCAGTAATATCGGGATTGCTTATGTTTTTGGTCAGTTGAGCTACATTGGCATCAATGAGCTTCTTGTCGTAATCCATTATCTACACACCGTCTTCCTTCCTAATTAATCGTTTCATACCCTATGTGCCTCCTTGAAGCTCATTATATCTTGCTCCAAGGACTTTCTAGCTTATAACTCTAAGCGGACATTTAGATAGCTGTTAAATGGAACGTCGATTTCCTAATTTTTTATAAAAATCAATAACTTATTTTTTATCCATTTCATACGGCTTTCCTTGGCTATCGGTCATGAGATCTGTTAGCATTACCAAACCTTTTGCATTGGTCACATCGTAAACGCTTCGAACTAGAAGACCATACCGCCATCCTTCAGTAGATTCATCAATTAAAGGCTTATCCCATCCTGAGAAGCCAGCCAAATACCCCTTTTGCCATATAAATCATTTTTTGAAGCTTCATACCAGACAATTTGCGATCAGGAGCCCCTAATTCCATGTTCCGTTTGATAAAATAATTACCAACCACCAAACTTGAATAGGTTTTTTCCATTTTATACATTTCTTCCCCTAAAAGTATTATTTTAAATAAATGAAACTGACTACTTGTGTAAAATTTATCATAAAAAAGCAAAAAGTAATCAGAAATTAATAATTTCCTACCAAATTAGGTTTATCATAGCTATCTAGTGGCATGAAGATAAACCCTACTCACTCAAAGATTCACACCGCTTTAAATAAAAGCAAGCTATTGTATCTTCAGGATATTTCTTATCAAGATTTTTATAGCCTTTGTAGGCTTTTTCTATGTTATTAATTACATAAGCTTCGTAGGCAGAAAAGTCATCTCACTTAAATCAATCTGCCTTTCAGTCGGATATAAAGGATCCTCTAAAGAATATCAACTTGAAGAGGTCGACTTTGAAAAAATCTAGGATTCTCCATCGCATAACGAATTTACGTATTCCATTTTTTAAGAATCATCTCTGTAAAAACTTCTATCGCTTCCAAAAAGGAAATGTCTTGAGAAGGCACTGGCCTATTTTTATTATCTTTTTGTAAGCTTTTAGCCCTTTTCTCTCCTACCTTTAGACTCCCGCCTCATCTTTTTCCTATGATTTGGTCCATCCATGTTATTACTCCTAATCTCCAACCCTCTATCTTAGTTTTACCATTTAGTCCAAATCTTTATTTGATTACAACTCATCGCTTAAAAAATTTATATAAGTTATTGATTTAAATCACTTAATATTGTAAATCCTCTAGAGAGAGAGAAAATCCGTATTAATCTGTTACTCACTTATTCAAAGTGGAATATACCCTTGGGAATCTTAGATTCGCAGAATACTCATCAGGAGATCTCATGAAGTACGTCACTCTATCTTCAGGACAAAGTTTTCCTCTTCTTGACCTTGGCTTGGCACTTGGAAATTTCCAAATGAAGAGCTTTGTACATCTATCCATAAAGCAATCAAAATTGGCTGCCACCATTTTGATTGCGTGGGGGACCGCGCGGCCATCTATCTCAATGAAAGAACCATAGGGAAAGCTCTCAGCAACGCACTTAAGAATGGAAAAGTAAAACGTTAGAAATTATGGATTACTTCGAAACTGTGGAATAGCGATCATGCACCAGAAGGTATTGAACCAGCCTGTAAAAAACATTGGAAGATTTACAGCTCGATTATTTAAAATTTATATTTTTAATACATTGGTCCATAATTCAAAAGTATTCAGTGGGATATAAGCTTTCTGAAAATGCCAAAGATTACATATCTCTGAAAAGTTTATCTCTTAGTACCACACATAACAAGCTATAAAAGCTTTATTTTCCCAAGAATTAACTAAGTTCTATTGGAGTATCTAATTTTTCTATTTTTAAATTAAGAAAAATATTAAATCACGCTTCGATTAAAAACTATAGTGAATCAAGTAGAAAGTCATCCATTCTTAGCACAAGATAAACTTCTAAGTTTTTGCTAAGAACATAAAATCGTTATGACCGCTTATTCGCCATTGGGTTCAGGAGATCGACCCCAAGCTCTCAAAGATGAAAATAACCTTTCTTTAATTGCTAATTTTACTATTAACACAATTTTTAAAAAGCATAATACTACGACACAGCTCAAATTTTAATTGCATGGCAATTAAACCGAATCATTGCTGTTATTCCTAAGTCAGTAAATCCCGTTCAACTGCAAGAAAACTTCGACTCTCTCAAGATAGAATTAACATTGGAAGAGATGGAAGCTCTCCAGAAATTCAATATCAACCATCGTTTTATTGATGGAAGCATCTTTACAATGAACGGATCCTCCTATACTCTAGAATCACTGTGGGAACTAACTTCTTTATACAATCGATTACGAATAAAACGAATTAGAGCGAAATTAATGAAAGTCTTCGAGACAATTTTGCTCATAATTGTTTCTATTGGCGGGGGAATGCTCGCTTTACCTATAATATCTAGTAGCTACTGAAGGTTATTATCATTCAATTATTCTTTTTTAGGTGCTCGGACAGTTACTGTTTTAGCTGCTTTCTATATTTTAGAAGTTAATTTATGGCTTCCTAAAAATACCAATTTTATTTCTATTTGACCCCATTTGAGTGCTTTACCTAGCGCAAAGCAATTAAACTGGTGTCATTAACGGTAATGGTTTGATAGTGATCAATTTCATAGAATTTTATATACGGCGAATACGTATTGAGGATGAAGTATGGACTCTGAATAATAGAAACGGGCGTTGCTGTTGGAAGAAAATAATAAATAGTGGTGCCAATTAAAAAAGTAATAAGCATCGTTATAAAAAATTGATATACCTGTTTTTTATCAAATCAGAATAAAATTAGAGGTTCCAGTAAGATTTCAAAGGCTAAAAATTTGTATGTCCTCATACCAACAGCTCTTTAATAAAGAGATGTTTCTGTGGTCCATTGCAAGAGTGTGGTGGTGTTAAACCTCAAGACTTGATATCAAAGTGTAATAAAGCGCAATCGATCCGTGAGAATGGTGTGTATTGAATTACCGTTCATTAAAACGGAAAAAGAAATCAATATAAAAAAATAGAGAGAGTAGGTTTTGGTAAAAAATGCTAATCGAGAAGCTGCTTTTTTAGCAGCTGTGGTATAATCCAAAAGAACAAGCATCACAGAGGCCAATAAACCCATCGCCAGAGCAAATTAATTAAAATCGGGGAATCCATTCCAAGTCCATTGATTAGCTTATAAAAATACCCGATAAGAAAACCCGACAAAATTGGCTTAAAAATAAGATACTCTTTTTTTATAATATGCTGATTTTAATAGAATTTAATTTATCTAAGCATATTAAATCCGAGTTTAAACTGATCCAACACATCTCATCCCAAACATCACAGACAAAGGTGTATTCTGGTTTACTCACTCATAAGAGGCAGAAACGATCAGTATAGAGCCAAAACCTTAAGTAAACCTTAAAAAAATTGATAGCCCAACTAAACTTTCCCTAGGAACTAAACTTTCCCTAAGATTAACCCTAAGATTAACAAGTTATAATATCATTTCTAATAACACCCTTAGTAACTTTGTAGCACTCTTAGTAACTTTGCTCGATAAAATAAAAATCGTACAATCCGCTGAATGGTGATTCATATATGCAAAATGCCTATTACATTTTTTTACGAAGTATTAAATTTAGAAAAGCCTTTGAATACATTCCGCTAGATGATATTGATCGTTCAAAGCTGTCCCCCTCTCCACCGAAGGATTAGCTCATACAATTTGAAAACATCTATCGCGGACACAATTCTCCTTTCACCCTAAACTTATTTGGAATCCATGTTGGGAAAAGCTCTAAGTATCAATTTAAATCATTGTTAATTGATTCTTTGAAACTAATTTATTATCAATTAACAGGCATTCTTGATAAGCAATTAGGAAAATTATCTAAAAATTCACGTGAAATACTATTTTTCCAATTAGTAGAAGAAATGAATCAATGTACAGATGGTTTTCATGACCATGTCGAGAATATTTTAGCTTCCTTTCAAAAATAGTCAACATTCCCTCAATTACTTTACTGCATCTGAAGAAAACTTGTCGCTGAATTGCAATCAAAAAATGATCAAGTTCACACAAATAATTAAATCACTGTTGTCGCTGCTACTGATGGTCTAGGAATTCAGTCAGTAAGAGACTAAGTCAATAAGAGACACAGATAATTATCGATGCCTTTTGCAGGAAGAAACTATAAGGAACACTTTAAAGAAAAAATTTACTCATTTAAATTTACCTATTCTGTTGGCAGAGCGTCTAAAAAACTTCTTTTAAAAAAAATTATGCAGCGCTATCAAATAATACTAAAACAAATAGAAATTCCTACCTTTTAGTAAGGACTGACAATTTTGAGAAATTTATTAAGCAATTTTTTCTTAACCATTTTACAGAAAAAATTCATATAATATTCTTGATGAATATGCAAGTTAGTAAAAATATTTTTTAATCGAAATTGAAATAAATTAAAATGACACTATTTACGACACTCATGTTTATGATATTAACTAGCCCTCAATTTATCAATCTTTTCAAAATTTCTGGAGATAAATTAATTTTTATCACTACATTATTAATTAATCAAAAATAATATTCGGAATTTTTAAAGAAGTTAGATTAGATTCAATTAGAATTTCGCGATTATTATGAACGATTAATGGAATTTATTAAAGAAAAAAATTTACTTTCTAATTTTAATTCATTAATTACTTATCTTATGAAATAAATAGAAAAACTATACAGAGATACATTAGAAATATTTCAGTCCTTCCAATTGATAATTATTATTAAAACATATGTGACTGTTGCTTACGTTGACTCTCTAAGGAATACTCCGATATCGGTCTAAACTGATAAAAATTTTATTAGAATTTGTAATCCGCGAATTAGCAAATGATAGCAGTAATTCATAGACTAAAGGCAACTAACGTTCTTTTTGAATTCATTAGTATTTAAAAATCAATTAATAAAGATCAGAAGTTCTTAAAAAAATATTTATTCATACAAGAAAATACATGAATATTTCAATGATAAATGTATTTTATTAATCAAAAATTAAAAGAAATCTTTTAAATTTTATTATTAAATATCTTAATGATCCTAAAGCTATAGAAACTATACTAACTCAAGCTACTCAGACAGATGAAAATACTCTCCTGTTACTGATTTTAGACGACAAACCAGAAGTCTCAAAAATTATTTTAGAATTCATAAGAAAATTTTCTAAGTTCTTTAACGATTCAAAAACTTTAAAAAAAATACTAAACCATCAACAGGCGAGAAATAATGAAGATTCCTTGATGAGATTGTTACATCATTCACTGAAAATAAAAACCATGATTTGGGAATTAATGGTACAACACAAAGAAATTTCTGCCATAGATATCTTTAAAAACTCTATTTTTCCCTATTTAAAAAGTGATATTAATGATGAAAATGAACTTTCAGAACTTCATCGGGAATTTCGTTTCTCAACTTCTTTAGATCTAACTCTCTTGAATAATTCAATCCCATCATTGAGAGAATTATTAGTACCGGAAACAAATCTGATTTCTTTATTACACCTTGTCCGTTATCAACCCAAATCTGTAATCGCTATTTTCAAATGTATGTCTCAACATTCTCAATTATTAGGGTTAAAACCATAGTTCATCTGTTAACTCAAACAGATAATTAAGGCTTTATTTACTAAGAAAAGCAGCCTATGATTCATAGTGAGCGCTTTAATTTCTTGCTCAATAACGAACAAATGATCTAACGTGTCGTTAAATTCCTCCGCGGTAAAAGGGCCTCCTTCGTGATAATTAAAAAGACGCAACCGAGACGGCTCAGTCAATCATAATTCGATACCTTTCAGTACACCATTTTTTAACCTAATCGTGACACCCTCTCTACTTCTTTATTAAATAAAACGCTATATTCAGTTGGATCAATCAATTCGGAATTGGCACTCGTCGGTAATTTTCAATAAATTTACAAATTTTCCAGATTAAAAATCAGAAATAAAAATTGAAATAACATCTGATTGTCTTCAGTCGCTCTATAATTGATGATTAAAAAACGGGTGTTATCTCGTTTATGGTCATTACAAACTCCTGCTCGCTCATGTTTTTAATCGTTTTTCGAGCGCATCAAAAATTTCCTAGTGATTTTAAAAGCCTTTAGATTCATCGAATGTCCCAGTACTACCCTTAGGAACGTGCCCCATGTCATCCGCCGTTAAAAATCGACCGTAGCGTCTTAACTGTAAATCTTAATCTTGTATTAGTTTTAATCGGTCACTCCCTGCTAAAAGATAAAGGGCCACACCCTAGGAAAATGATTTTGCTGCTAGAGCGCTTTTTCACGCGACACACGCGACAACAATAAATGTGCACCCTTTGAGCGATCGTCTAGGTATTTTAAACGTGAATAAGCACTCGTTTTAAAATACTTACTTTTTAATTTGCCATTTGGTTTTAACAGTTTCTCACGAAGCCCTTAAATTTTCTCTCACGGCGTTAAAAGACAAACCGGCTTTTTAAAATTCCGAGCGGCTTCCTCACGCTGCAAATAGCGGATTAGTTCATCGAATAGTTTCTCCTTAGTAAACAATCACTTCGAAAGTTTAATTCCATATCTTTTTTTGAACGAGCGTTCGAAACCGTTCCGTTTGATCGATGAGCGTAGGATCAATAAGCTTATAAGCGGACGGGCCCTTACTCCTAATAAGAATCTGTTATATTTCAATAGGGATTAGCTCTGCAATCACGTGGCCCTTTTCGAGTTGATCATAAATCCAAGAATACAATCTTTTAAATTGTGCGAAAATACTTTTTTGTGATCGATCAATTATGTCTTCAAAGTGACGTCATTCCTCAAACAACTTTTGTAAGCGCTCGATTTGATTTGATGATTAACAAATTCGTCAAGAATCCAATTTTTTCAGAGTTGCTGTACAGACACTCTAATGAGCTGTTCAGAATAGTGTCCACCAAATCTTTATTGATTCCTTTACCATTACACGCCAATCGTCGTGCAGCAAAATTAACCCCTCCCAATCGATTAGGCTATGAGCCACAGCAAATGAAAAATAAGTAAAAGTATGAGTTCAGTAGTAATCCTGCGTAATGGTAATGGGCTATAGGGTTTCTGGCATTAGCTTCTTGTTCAATCACCCACGATTTATCATTAATTTTTTCAAATTCTTTGCGTGAATAGTTCATGTGGTAGCAAATACTGTTACTGTAATACAAATACTGTTACTGTAATAACAGCACATGGGATTTAAGAAAAAATTCTTCTGCACCTAATTCCATCGTTTTAAAAAATCCTTTCGGATCAGTAGGTTATTCGTTATTGCTTCAGGATCCGGTGTTTATCTGGCAAGGAGATTTCGCATTAGTTATTCTCAACTTCTTACTATTAAAGTTAGATTTTCCGGTATTAATAAACTTCTTTTTTTACAGGAATTATTTGCTGCCTTTTGTAATTCTTTACTGTAGAGTGCTGAATAAAGCACTGTTCCTGAACCTTGTTCGATAACATTAATCTTACCTTATTCACTAAAGGTCGGTTTGGCATTTAATCGCGTGCTTTCATTCAGTATGTCTTGATAGGACGTCGTTGGGTTATTTAAAAATTTAAAAGCAGAAATTTTAAAGCAGAAGCAGCAGTATACCTTTTTTGCGTTTCTTGAATTTTTAGTGATAATCCGGTCACTTCTTTGGGTGAGACATTTTGAAAGTGGTCTAACGCTTACAATGTCTATTGAGCACCCTCTTGCGGCATTAATCAACTGTAATCGTTCATTTTCCTTGATTAAGGCAAGTTCGGTCACGTTTTGCGTTTTACGACCATTTAGATTTCAATAGGCGATAAAAAATTAATCCCGTGTTTTTGAGCATCATTAATTTTTTGGCTTGTTCGAGAGGCAAAGAACTTATAGGCTAAAAATAAATTTTCAGAATGGGATTTTCGAATATTCTGTATCTCTTTTTCACCGTCTTTCGCCTTAATTAAACCCTCCTCAACTCCTGATTTAACAAGTTCAATTATAAGTCCCAATCGTTTCTTCAGCACCGCGAGTAGATGCAAGTATTTTCTGTTCAGGCTGTTTTTATTGTTATTCGGTCCAATCATTAATCAATTATGGTGTGATATGATCACCACGATTAATTAAATTCATCGTAGCACCAAGATGACTGAGCGATTGCGCCCCAACATCATTTAAATCTAGCGAACCTAGAAAAATCGGTTCATTGGGCTCGTAATACAATATTGGCATTATTTAAAAATCCCCGTGTCATGTGTGCTTCAAATGAGAAAGGCAATAACGGTTTACAAAGACAGGACTATTATCGGTTGTTCCATTTATTCCCTTCCTCTCATAGATTGTCACGAATTGGCATCGCCTGGATAGAGAGGAGCTTATTTGAAATCTTTGGCTGAATCAGAAAAAAAGAAATACACCCCCAAAGATCTTTTAATAACTTAGGAAGTTTGGGATCTACAATATACAGCAACAAATATTAAAATAACAAATCCTTAACAAATCCTGTAAAAATTAGTCTAAATGAAGCAAAAATTTTTATATGCAAATCATAAACAACATTTTCTGCTAAAATTAAGGATAAAGAAGCGAAAATAAATATTCCCTTACCCATTCGACTTTTTATCTTCCAATTTCCATGTGTTTGTCACATAGAAAGCCCTTCTTGACCCATTTTTTTATAGCTATTAGCTTCTTCTTGGGTAATAGTGGGATTGGTTATTTTTGAGTTGCATGTTCAACAAGCGCATCAATGAACTTCTTGTCATAATCCATTAGTTATTTTGCCTTTCTTTTGAAAATAACATTTTAATAATTCATTACTGATCGTTGCGTATACTGTATTACCTACCTTGAGGTTCATTGTAAACTTTATTCCATGAGTCTTCTGTTTCATGACCCCAATTAGAGATTTGAATTGCGGTCAAAGGTAAAGTAGATTCGCGAACTTTCTCTAAGAATTCGATAATTTCTATATCATCAATCTCATAAGGTTGTCCTTTCTCATTGAGAATGAGAAAGGTTAGTTTTTTAAACCATTCCCTTTAATTGCTTCATACAAGCTACGAATGACTGGACCATAACGCGATGCTTCTATGGATTCATTAATTAAGAGTTTATTTCGAGTTGCTAACCAAGAAGCGCCATGAGCCAGATAAATATTTTCTGAAACTTCATGCCAGACAATTGAAGATCAGCTTTTTCAGATTTTCAATTACGTTTAATAAAATAATTAGCAATAACTAATGCTGAATAAGTTTTTTTCGATTTTGTCCTCCATTTAGAAATGGAGCTCCCTACATTTTATTTCATTAGCTCTCTGATATGTTTACTAAAAAATAGCACAAAATCAGTTTGTATATAATCTTTGGTTATAGTTATTACTGGCCCTCCGTCGTCGAGGCGTTTTTAATAAATAGATTGGACTTTGTGCAAAACCAGCTTTTTGTTAACTTGAAGAGTACAGGTAATTTCAATTTTGTCATTGTTGACCCGTATCCTTCCAAGAATTATTGTGCCAACAATTTAAAAAGTGATGGCACTATCCCGCTCATAAGGATCGTTAGTTCTTTACTATTTATCGTTCTCTCCTATTTGGGTTATTTAACAATCAAGAAAATATTTAGAAATGCAGCTTAGTAAATTTGTCAGCCACAACGTGTCAGCAAAAAACAAAAGACAAAGAGCGCCCATCGGTGGTTCAACAAAAACCGTGTTTAGTCAAAAAAAGTCCTAAAAGGGCAACGTTAAATCCGATGCTTATCGGCCCGCCACACAGTGAATAATTAACTCACGAATAAAAAACTCCTTTTGGGTTGTGAATGAAGTTATTGAAGAAATCGGTTCCATAATAAGTGAGCAATAAGGCCTCAGCTCAATTTGTGATCTTTCTTACGCGCGCTACATGGGGAGTTTGAGTGATATCGATTAAAGGAGTATCTTAAGGAGCATCTTTGTGTTGTTTAAATCCGTATCCGACTAAGAAAACCTCACAATTGAGGTACGGGGAGAACACCAATACTTCAATACCTCAGTTAAACCCAGTGAGGTGGTCTTTTTTTCAAAAAAGCCCCAATGAAATTTCGCTCAACAACCTGAAATCAAATGATTAAACTCCTCATCACGATTCGCGATGCCTAGGGGGTAACAAAAGTATAGCGTTTGACTACCTCGTCAATACATCCAAAATGATTTAAAAGTTAAAACACTTATGGACTTGAGAACTGCTATCAACAAGGCGAGCTTACAAGTGCCCACTGTCAAGCTAATGCCGGACGGCGTATCGTCACGCTCGAAACCTATCGTGATAAAAATAATCAGCCTTAAAAAAATACGTCGTCACCGATTATCTGAAAACTGAGATAAAGAATGATGCACGCGTCGCCGCTAAAACTGAGGATGACATCGATGATGATGGGTTGCCGTTCTAAAAAAGAGGAATTAAAAATGATTTGGATGTGGTTAAGCTTTTTATAATCGCTTTAACAAACAAGCGTTCTTATATTTTGTTTTTGCCTATTACAAGCGCTCATAAAGAATTAACAATGAGAATAAAGTCAGAAAGTCACCCAGACACCCTACTGTTGTGGCATATCTGTCCCAATGACTTTTCACACATGAGTTACGAATTAAAACGCATTAATGGTCGAAATAGCTGGACAGAAGTAGAATATAAATTTTTATAAGGAGAGACGTATGACTCAAGAAACATTGGTATGAAAAAAAGAAGAAAAGATCATGATTGAAGGCGGGGATCCTCTCGTCCTTACTCGAAAATCCAGTGAACGCATCGATATCGCCGATAAGCGCAATGAGTGCTGTATCGAAGTACTCGAATCTAACGGTCACCAGGTCGCCCTTCGAATCAGCGCCCCAAAAACCTAGCTGTCGATCGCGAGGAAATTTGGTTAAGCAAAAAAGCAGTGAAGAGAGCGAAGAATGATTGATTTGAGTACGTTGCCTGCGGTGGTTTTCTGCTGGAGGAAGAATCACTTTGATTACAGGTGAAACTTCCATTAAGAAGCAAATCCAAATATTGCAAGATATGGGCTATTCTTTTGAATTTAACTCCAAAGGCAAGCTAATCTGTTTCACGTATTTATTTTGAGTCTTGTATGCCCCCTCGCATTTATTTAAACCCGTAAAAGGAACGCAATGCATCCTAACTAGGAAAACGTTAATAAAATTTAGCTGCTATGGAGGACGGATCTCGAAAGTACAAATAAAACACTTCCTCAAAACATGTACTTTAAATTATGGTTCGTATTTTTATGTCAAAAGTAATAATAGGCGAGATACATTTTGCAAAAAAAGATTAATAAAAATTTTTATTTCGTAAAGTTTTTTTGGAGCGGGAAACGAGATTCGAACTCGCGACCCCAACCTTGGCAAGGTTGTGCTCTACCAGCTGAGCTATTCCCGCCCATCTAAGCCAATTTCTAGATACTCTGGTATTTTAATGATTCGTAGATTAGCCTAAAGTAGGTTTCTGCCAGAGCGCTTCCTTTATAGTTAGACGGCTATTATTACCTTTCATAACTGGTTGTCAAGTCTTCCCAGACTATCTTTAAATAAATAACCATTGTCCATACGGTCAGAATGGCCGCAACCCACAAAAAAATTACCCCGCTCAGTAAGATCCACGAGGGTGCCCCAGGCACGTACCAAATCAATAAAATCAAAGCGATCATCTGGAGAGTCGTTTTAATCTTTGAGAGAAAGGTAACAGCCATACTGGTACGTTTGCCTAATTCCGCCATCCATTCCCGCAGAGCGGAGATAATTATTTCTCGACAAATGATAATCGCTCCAGGGATCGCCAAATACCCTACATAACATTCTCCAACCACCAGAACTAACGCTGCTCCTACTAGTAACTTGTCGGCTACAGGATCCAAGAATGCACCTAAGTCAGTCGTTTGTGATAAACTTCGAGCTATATAACCGTCTAGCCAATCTGTTAGTGCAGCAAATACGAAAATTATCGCAGCAACCGGGTGAGCCCATCTAAAAGGTAAATAATAAAAAAGACCAAAAATAGGAATAGAGGAAAGTCGGGTCAAGGTAAGGAAAATCGCAATATTCATAATAAAATTCTACGGCGATTAGTTAAGAGGTCAAGTTAATTAGAAGAACCGTGCAAAAAGTGGTAGATAGATTTAGCTAATTTCTCACTAATACCGGGAACCTTGGCAATTTCTTCCACACTCGCCTTTTGAAGTTCCTGTAACCCTCCAAAATATCGTAACAATTCACGGCGACGTTTAGGTCCAATCCCTTCTACCTGCTGCAAGGGAGATTCAACCCTACGTTTGGCCCGTTTGGTCCGATGTGCTGTGATAGCAAATCGATGAGCTGCATCACGAATTTGTTGAATCAAGTGAAAAGCCACATTATCAGGAGGAAGACGGATTTCTTCTTCTCGTCCCCAAATGTATATTTTTTCTAAGCCGGATTTTCGAGCAGGGCCCTTGGCTATAGCAAGCAAGATTACCTCACTTACTTGTAATTCTTCTAATACTTCTGCCGCTAATCGCAATTGTCCCTTACCTCCATCGATTATTAAGAGGTCAGGTAAAAAGCCTTCTCCTTCTTTCAATCGTTCTTTCAATCGTATGTAACGTCGTACAAGGACTTGCCCCATGGCTCCGTAATCATCTCCCGCTTGGAGATCGGAAATATTAAATCTTCGGTACTCGCGTTTTATCGGTCCCTCTTCTCCAAAAACAACGCAAGAGCCAATAGTGGCCTCTCCAAGAGAATGACTTATATCAAAACACTCGATACGGGAAATAGGGTTAGGTAATTGTAAGACTTTCTGTAACGCTTCTAATTTAATTAAGAAGGTATTTCTTTCCGATACATGTTGAGAAAGGGCTTGTCGCGCATTGCGAATAGCCATTTGTTGCCACTGCTTATAGGGTACGCGCTTTTGATCGGTAATCACTAGTTTTCGCTGTAAACTCGAAGATAGGGCTCTCTGAATCCATAGCCGGTCAGGCAAGGGCTCACTAGTTACAATCCGTTCAGGAATGTCGCCATTGCGTAGAGGGCTTAAATAATATTGGGAAATAAATTCTGCCAGGGCTGTTTTCTGCACCGTCACCCCCTTAGGCATATTAGGGAAAAAAGGTTTGTGGCCAATAATGCGACCTGTCCGAATGAATAAAATCGCAAACCCAATAGCTCCGCTGGTTTGTGAAACGCCAATTACGTCCACATTCTCCTTCCCACTCATAATGAACTGTTGCTTTTGAAGCTGGCGCAATTGCCGAATCTGGTCTCGATAATAGACCGCTTCTTCAAAATTTAATTCTCCAGAAGCTACCTCCATTCTATAATTTAATTTATTAATAATTTCATCGTTTTTTCCTTCAAAAAATAAAATAGCATCTTCTACTTGGCGCCGATAGCTGGGCTCATCAACATAACCCACACAAGGCGCTGTACACCGTTTAATTTGGTATTGTAAACAAGGACGGGTTCGGTTTTTAAAAAGGGAATCACTGCATTGGCGCAACTTAAATAATTTTTGAATTAATGTTAAGTTTTCTCGAACAGAACCTGCTGTAGGGTAAGGCCCAAAATAACGACCTGGAACTTTTTTAGATCCGCGGTAAAAATCCAATCGAGGAAATTTATGGTGGGTAGCAAGATAAAGGTAGGGATAAGACTTGTCATCTCGTAACAGTACATTATAACGCGGTTGGAACTGTTTGATAAAACTCGCTTCTAATAAAAGTGCTTCATTTTCGTTACGAGTAATAGTGGTTTGGATAGCATAAACTTGCGCCATCATTGCTTGAGTTTTTCTATCGAGACGGCGGTGAAAGTAACTACTTATTCGCTTTTCCAAATTGCGTGCTTTACCCACATAAAGGGTTTCCCCGTGGGAGTCTTTCATTTGGTATACGCCTGGCTCTGTTGGAAGGGTGTACAGATAAGCTTTAGGATCAGAAATGATCATAATCGTTCAATAGCTGGCGGAGAGACAGGGATTCGAACCCTGGGAGGAGGTTGTGCCCCCTCAACGGTTTTCAAGACCGCTGCATTCAACCACTCTGCCATCTCTCCAGTTAATGGATGTGACCCCTCCCGAACGGGGGTCCTTGTTTTCTAGTTCGGGAATTCTTTTTATATGCACACTACTCGCCTTCTGACAAGCTGATTGCTTCATTATATACGGCAATCCTTGTATAAGCACTACCAGAGTCTATCTAGATCTTTAAACTAGATCCTTAAAAAATCCCACAAGGAAACAGACCAACAAAATTTAATATTTTTAATTAGTTAAAAATAAAAGGCAAAAAGAACTAGAAAAGGGGTAACTAATATTGTGTATTATATAGTCTGTTTAATTGAGACTATAAGGGGGAAATCAACGGAAAGATTATTAATTGATTAGGAGCGTAATGATACAGATTAATTAAAGGTAGAAATATAGGCACTATAATCATAGTGCTTTTAAGTGGTGTTATTTTCCTTACTACTTCTTTGGCTTCCATTCGATCAAATCATCGCAGTATTATCGAAACTTTCAGTAACTTATTAATGTCAGTAACTTATTAATAAAGGGCTTTCCCCCTCAAGCTTTGAAGTTAGCACTCAAATCTTACAACTGCGTATTACAATTGGGCAAAAGCATACTGTCATGGTGGTGGATATTTCTAAGAGACTGTGGATAATTGATATGCGAAACGGTAAGTTGCTATTCAGTGGCGGCTATGTAGCTCAAAGGAAAGGCACCGGTATTCTTTATACAACCCTATTCTCAAAGCAACCCGGTTCTGATACTTTTTCAATTGGTGCCATAATAACTGGATAATAGAGCTATTACGGGCATCACGGCTTATCTGTGCGTGTTTCACGACTTAGAGAACAAGGTCTTAATAACAAAATAGCAGTACCCAGTTTACCTTCTACCCAAAAGAAGGTCGCTTAAGACGTAGCTATGGATATTTTGCTAAGGTGGGAGTTTCGTGTTCGCATACGCCCCTCAAGAAAACCACAACTCTTATTTCATGAATTAATTTCTCTAATCACTTAAACACTCTCCTCAGAGAGGGTTAAGCTAATTCTAAATAATCCATTCCTCCCATATAAGGTTTCAATACCTCTGGCACACGAATGCGACCATCCACTTGCTGGTAATTTTCCATGATAGCAATTAAAGTACGGCCCACGGCAAGGCACTGAACCATTGAGAGTATGGAGCAATTCAGGTTTTCTTATCTTAGGATTGCGCCAGCGTGCCTGTATTCGACGAGCTTGAAAGGTTTCACAATTACTACAAGAAGAAATTTCTCGATAGCGTTTTTGAGCGGGTAACCAAACTTCTAAATCATAAGTCTTAGCCGCAGAAAATCCTAAATCACCGGTACACAGTTCTACCACTCGATAAGGCAGGTTTAACAACCGCAATACCCTTTCCGCTTGACCCGTTAATTCTTCTAAAGCTTTATAAGAACTTTCTGGCTTTACTAATTGAACAAGTTCTACTTTTTGAAATTGATGCTGTCGAATCATTCCGCGAACATCCTTTCCATAAGAACCTGCCTCACTTCGAAAACACGGTGTTTGGGCTACCCACTTTTTAGGCAGTTGGTTACTTTCAAAAATCTCATCTCGGGCTAAATTAACCAAAGGCACTTCTGCTGTCGAAATCAAAAAAAGTCCCACTCTCCCGCTACCTTAAATTGATCTTCTCGAAACTTAGGTAATTGTCCAGTACCGTACAGGCATTCCTCATGAACCAAATAAGGAACATATACTTCCTGATAGCCGTGGTCTTCGATATGCAAATCCATCATAAATTGTGCTAGAGCGCGCTGCATCCGAGCTAATCCACCCCGTAAAACAACAAACCGTGCACCTGATAATTTAGCCGCTGCTTCGAAATCCAATTGACCTTCTCCTAAAGAAATATGGTCTTTAGGAGAAAAACTAAAATAAGGTATCTCACCCCATTTGCGAATTTCTCGGTTATCATTTTCGCTCTTACCATCAGGAATGGAGTCGTTAGGTAAATTGGGAAGTGATAATTGAAAGTCTAATAATTCTCTTTGAATAGTCTCGAGCAAAAACTTGTGTCGGTTTAATTGCTCTCCCACCCTTGAAACATCACTCATTAAAAGTGGAACATCCTCACCTTTCGATTTCGCCATCCCAATCATTTTGGATAATTGATTACGTTGAGTCTGCAGCGATTGAGTGGCCGTTTGGTAAGCTTTTCGCTTCTCTTCAAGCTCTAAAAAAAATTTTTTATCGAATTTAAAACCGCAGCGACGCAATTTTTGCGCCACTTCATTTAAATTTTGGCGTAACAATTTAGGATCTAACACAATGTTTCCTCAAAAAATGATCGCTTGACCTAACCAAAGGCCTATAGCGGTTGTTGTGAATGACAATATCAAAGAGGCGCCGATATTAGCAAGAGCAGAACCGAAAGCATACGATTGAAATAAAGAGACAGTATCAAAGCTAAAGCTGGAGAAAGTAGTAAACCCTCCCAAGAAGCCTATAAAGACTCCCCGCTCGCCAAACAGCTGATAAAGCAAAGCGACACCCCCCGACTAACATACCTGACAAAATCCCAATAAGAAAAATCCCAATAAGAAAGGAACCAATTAGATTTAGATTGATAACCAAAACTCCCCAGGGAAAATTTTTGGGTAAAATTTCATTAACAATAAAGGACCAATTGATTCGCCAATTAATAGAGGATTTTTAAAATTAATAGAGGATTTTTAAATTTTCAAGTTTTTTAATCTTAATTTCTAACCTTCTATTTAATCGAAAATAATATCGACGATCTTTTAATGCTTCGGGAAATTAATTTACTCCTGCAACAAACTTGTCGCTCATCGTGCGCGTATCTATACTCTTTCCATAATCTAAGGATTTCATTTTGACATCCATAGGACACGGCATTTAGGACACGGCATTGAAGGCTTTATAAACTACGTTGCTTTTTAGATGCATAAGCGCAATAAACTACAGCTTACGCTAAGGCAAGTTCTCGCTCTGGTTGTTCCCCCACTCTCTCGCTCATAAGTTTTCTAATCATCAAGGGAGGGCTTTGTAATACGCGAGGGTCTGTGCGTTTCCAATATCTTCAACTTGCCATTTATAAAATGCGCCTTGCGACATAAAAGGGGTCACAGTCACCAATCCAGTATTCGCGATAACAAGTAAAGCGCCGCATCGGGATTTTTGGGGAGACCACTCACGCACTGATTTATGTAAGACGGAAGTTTTATGATAAAAAGCCTCACTCCGATTACCAAAGCGACGTAGACCTTCGGTAAGGACTTTATCAACCGGCACCCCCACACACACCACCCATTTTTCCTTTTTCTTCACAGCAAAGTAGTGTCAAGCCCAGGATTTCCAAAATATTTAAACACTGACGAGCATAGCCCATCAGAAAATTTTACGATACGTTCACACAACGAACGAAGAATTTCTAAGGTTTTTTTGGCCAACTCTCATTCGGAGTCTTTTTTTGGCCAACTCTCATTCGGAGTCTTCGAGAGCTTTCTCTAAAATATTTAATAAATCCGCTTCAGCTAATTCTTTTAATACATATACTATAGTGTTCGCGAATAAGGCGTTGTTTAATTGGAAAGAGGGATTTTCCGTTTTAGCACCAATTAAAGTAATAGATCTGAGCTTGCTCTTCCCGCTTTACTACATCACGAATATTCTTTCATCTGCTATAAAACAGTAGACAAAGATTCCACACGCGCTCCACACTTTTTTGAGCCATTATTTCTACCAACGTTGTTTTGCCCGTCCCCGGAAGGCCCCTACAATATCATAGGATGTAATTTTCCATGTTCTCTATTGCCCGAAAAAAAGCTTATCCTTACCACCTAAATAAATGAATAAATGCTCTTGATATATAATGCTCTTAACTAATAAATTTCTCCCAGTGAGCCGAGGACGCATTCGAATAGCAAGGTGAATAAAATCATTGTTTGATGACACATCAACATCACGCGAGAATATTCACGCGAGGGTTTAAATTCGAATAAGTGATTTGCTGCTAGCAGTTGGTTAATTTTAATTTGTCTAAATTGAAAAATAGTTCTTTCCTCTAAATTATTTAATACGGTCATTTCAGTCAGTTACTTTTGAGAAAATTTTAATTGGATCCATTTAAAATTGAGATCTTTTATAATTCGAGGCACTAATTCAAACACTACAGTTGCCATCATTTGGTGATTTATTATTGTAAAGTTTTGTTTTAAATCTTTTATAGAACCTGATAATAAAGAGACAAGATTAATATTTATTCTTTTTACCACTGGTTGTTGGGTAGCCTGAGATAAATATTTATTATAAACCCATAAGGTTTTTCCTTTGGTGATGATAATTTGATTGGTAGGAATATTTGTTTCCCACCGAAAACGCCCAGGCCGCTTTGATCATTATTTGGCCCCAACTTTGTTGGATTACTCGTTCCTCACTATCGAAAGTTGTCTGTCTGAATGTAGCCTGATAAGTATGAAAACCAAACAGCAATTGACTTAACTGAGAAGTAGCATCAGGTTGATCAACTGCAATACCAACTAAAGGGATAAGCAGATAAAAAAATTAATTTATTTTTATAATTCATTGTATTATAATTATTGTATTATAATTCATTGTATTAATTTCGATTATTTTAATAAGGTTATTTTAATAGGTTTATTTTTGACCCAAACCAAACACATTGTTTAGAACCTTATTTAGAACCTTATTTAGAACCTTCACAGATTCACTATTTTAATTTTCTTATGGGGGGAGGTACCAGCACTTCGCGGGTTCCATTATTTTCCATGGAGCTAACTACACCGGCTGTTTCCATGGCTTCCACGATTCGAGCAGCTCGATTATACCCAATCTTAAAGCGGCGTTGAATACTCGACACAGAAATCCGCCGAGACCGAATAACGGCCTCTACCGCTTGGTCATAAAGGAGATCTGGCTCGCCTTCCTCGAATCCAACCCCTAGAGCGGCTTCCGTAAATCCGCTTAAGTCCTGAGCCGTCATTTCATCGAGAATTCCTTCTACATAATTGGCTTCGCTGCTCTTCTTCAAATATTTCGCTACGCGATGCACCTCTTCATCCTTGACATAAGGGCCATGGACTCGAACCGGGACTCCCGTACCTGGGGCTAAGTAAAGCAAATCTCCATGGCCCAATAGTTGTTCTGCTCCTTGTTGATCCAAAATGGTCCGCGAATCGATTTTGGAAGAAACTTGGAAAGCAATACGGGTGGGAATATTAGCCTTTATTAAACCTGTAATCACATCTACAGAGGGTCGTTGAGTAGCAAAAATTAAATGAATCCCTGATGCGCGAGCTTTTTGCGCGAGACGAACAATGAGATTTTCGACTTTTTTGCCCACTACTACCATCATATCCGCAAATTCGTCCGCAATCACTACAATCTGTGGCAACTCTTGGAGCTCTGGTAGCTCCCCTTCTTTATTGGTTTGCAGTGGGTCTTCTAGCAAAGGCACTCCGGCTTCACTCGCCTCTCGCACTTTAGCATTGTAGCCCAGGATATTACGCACTCCCAACAAAGCCATGAGACGATAACGCCGCTCCATTTCGGCCACACACCAACGTAACACTGAAGCTGCATCTTTCATGTCAGTCACTACGGGAGTGAGCAAGTGGGGGATCCCTTCATAAACAGAAAGTTCCAGCATCTTGGGATCAATAAGGATGAGGCGTAAGTGTTTCGGAGTAGCTTTATAAAGAAGGCTTAACAACATGGCATTCAAACTAACGGATTTACCGGAACCCGTTGTGCCTGCTACTAACAAATGAGGCATTTTTGCTAAATCAACGATGACCGGGTGACCTCCGATATCTTTCCCTAATGCCAACGTTAAACTGGATCGCGCATTTTGATACTGCTTGGTGGCTAAAACTTCATACAATGGCACTACCTCCCGAACCTTATTAGGGAGCTCAATGCCAATAGCGGATTTACCCGGAATGACTTCAACCACTCGCACACTGATCACCGATAAAGAACGAGCTAAATCTTTCACTAAGTTAGTTACCCGACTTACCTTAGTCCCAGCAGCCAGCTTTAACTCAAAACGAGTTACCACAGGCCCCGGATGGACAGCCACCACCTGAGACTGAACTCCAAAGTCTGCTAAACGCAATTCCAATTCTTTAGACCTTTGTTGTAATTCCTCTTCAGAATAAGAGGCTTCATGATCCTTAACAGGTTTATCCAGCAAAGAAAGATCTGGAATGATCTCAGAACCTTTAAATCGAGGTACTTTAAACTCTGTATCCACAATTTCCAATTTGGGACGTTTAGCGATTTTTGGTTTGCTATTCATTTCCTGCGGTTCTAGAATGAATATCGGCTCTACCCGTTTAATTTGAGGAATAGCGACCGATACCTCTTGATTTCTGAGGGAGGGGATGGGAAATAAATATTTCCATGAAATTACTCGCAACTGTTCTTTTGTTAACTTTGCGAGCTTCATTAAAACTCCACCCAAAAATTCCAAAAACTGAAACCAAGATAAGCTGGTGAATAAAGTGATTCCAATCATTAGGAAAGCAAATAAAATTAATGTGGTTCCTACCCTGTTACAAATAGGCAATAATGTTCCAGCCACCACAGTGCCAAGTATCCCACCTGCATTAAACGGAAGATGAGAGGGTGAAAAAGACAAATGAATAACAGCCAACCCTGTACCTGCTAATAACAGCAATAAAAATCCCATAGAACGTAAAAGAACCAAAGACCATATTATGAGAGATTCAGTCCGTTGTTCATGTCGATTTCGGAAGAAAATCCATCCAGCAAAGGAAAGCATGAAAGGAAAAAGATAAGCCAAGTATCCAGCCGTGTATAAAAGAAAATCAGAAATCCACGCCCCTATTTCTCCTGTAACATTAGCCACTTTTTTAATTGCTACGCTATGCGACCAACTAGGATCTGAGGGGTGATAACTCACTAGGGCAAGAAGAAGGAAAACGGAAAATGCGAGCACTAAAATAAAACATTCTTCGCGCAAACGATAGCGCAAATTCATTCTAGAATTGATCTTCGTTTCCTTTTCTAATTTTTTGCGCTTTTTACCTCGCTTCATCAGAACTCCTTCACCTACGTCGATGAGAATGCAATTAGAACTGGGAAGGAAAAAATCTCAGTTCTAATCGAACCTGTCATTAAATAAACACTAGAACTGCTGGATAATTGCGATTAATATTATAGCCTAAATAATTCTAACAAACACCTAAATCAGATAAAATCATGAATAACCAACAACACTATTCTCTTATCATTCTAGGCTCCGGTCCCGCCGGCTATACTGCAGCGATCTATGCCGCCCGCGCTAATCTCAAACCTATTATGATCACGGGAATTGAACAAGGCGGGCAATTAATGACTAGCACAGATGTGGATAATTGGCCTGGCGAAGCACCGGGATTGCAAGGTCCTCAACTTATGAAGAGGATGCAGAAACATGCAGAACGTATTGATACCAAAATAATTTTTGACCACATTCGTGAAGCAAATTTAAAAGTGCGGCCTTTTGTTCTCAATGGTGATAGCGGCACTTACACTTGCAATGCTTTAATCATAGCTACAGGAGCTTCCACCCGATATTTGGAACTACCTTCGGAAAAGGTTTATATAGGCAAAGGAGTTTCGGTATGTGCTACCTGTGACGGTTTCTTTTATCGCGGGAAAAAAGTCGCTGTCGTAGGGGGCGGAAATACAGCTGTAGAGGAAGCTCTTTACCTCTTCCATATCGCTTCTCATGTGACACTCATTCATCGTCGGGATAAATTACGTGCCGAAAAAATGCTTACTGCGCAATTGATGAAAAAAGTGGAGGATGGAAATATCAAAATTGAATGGAACCACGTAGTTGACGAAGTCCTCGGCAATGGTCAAGGCGTAACCAGCGTTCGTCTTAAAAATGTTCGAGATGAGACAACCCAAGAACTCCGCATCGATGGTTTGTTTATCGCCATTGGTCATGACCCTAATACAAAAATCTTTAAGGACCAACTCGATATGAATGAGGCAGGTTACCTACGCGCCAAATCCGGTTTAGAAGGCAACGTTACCGCCACCAACATTCCGGGTGTATTTGCGGCGGGCGACGTTACCGACCACGTATATCGCCAAGCCATCACCGCCGCAGGGATGGGTTGTATGGCGGCTCTGGATGCAGAGCGCTATTTGAATAGCTTATTTACAGGTGACTACTTCCCACAAACCTCATTAACGAGCTCATGAAGATCACATGAAGATCATAAGTAAGAGGGTTTAATCGCGTTTTCTTAATTACTACTCGAGCTAAACCTCGAGCTAAACGCCTCAAAAAGCAAGACCTGTTTCGGGGTAAAACCAATAATATAAAGTTATCAGCGCTTTTTATGCTCATTAACAAAATATCCTCGTTCTTAACAACTGCTTCGGCAACCTTCCTCTCATCTCCATAATCTAAAAAAATAGTTTTCTCAACTCGAATTTTTTGCCAGATCTGTTCAGCCAGGTCTTTCTCTTCACCATCCAAGATGATAATAACGAAGCAGAGTTAGCTTTGCTAAATGAAAGATTAACACTTTGACTTTCTTGGATTTAAAATCCTATTGATTAAAGAGACTATTTCAGGCATTATTACTTTTTTTAAACAGAATCAAGTTTTATGCCAAAAGAAGAATCTATTGAAATGAAAGGGGTGGTGATTGATTCGCTGCCTAACACAACTTTTAGAGTTAAGCTTGAAAATGGTCATGTCGTCACGGCCCATATTTCGGGGCGGATGCGCAAACACTATATTCGCATTTTAACGGGTGACGAAGTGATCGTAGAATTAACTCCTTACGATTTAAGTCGGGGCCGAATTGTATATCGTGAAGCAGGAAGGAAATCTGCTCAATCAGAAGATATAGTCCCCCTGTAAATTATTCACTAAATGTTGAATAGCCAGATGACCTCCCACTACGTCGACTATAATGCTAATATTCAATCTCATACCTTTTTCTTTTTTCTTTCAGCTGACCACACAATTCACGAATAAATTTATCAACAATCTTAAGTATTGTGACATTATCCAAGTAATTAAATTGAATAATTATTGCATCCAATCGATTATTAAGCTCAAACTTTCTTGATCTATATCTTGATCGGCAAAAACAATCGTTCTACGCTCCAACTGCTGGGCACCGGCATTAGTTGTCATAACAATAATGACATGACGAAAATCAGCTTTTCGCCAATTATTATCGGTCAGATAACTATAATCCATTACTTGCAA
The DNA here is from genome assembly GCF_030643785.1 of Coxiella-like endosymbiont. Taxonomy (NCBI): domain Bacteria; kingdom Pseudomonadati; phylum Pseudomonadota; class Gammaproteobacteria; order Legionellales; family Coxiellaceae; species Coxiella-like endosymbiont. Next base: position 1,147,039 of record NZ_CP094378.1, read on the forward strand.
AAAATATTGCAAACGTCTGGATGCACTTTTTCGATTTCATCCATCAGAAAAACAGCATGAGGTTGTTTTTTCGGATAGCCTTAGTAAGAAGCAAACCTTCTTGATCATACCCAACCAACGTAACGTAGCCAGAGGGGGATGGCCAATTAAACGAGAGACCGTATGATGTTCCATATATTCCGACATATCAAATTGAATTAACTCAATCCCCAATGCACTTTCTAGTTGACAAATGACTTTAGTTTTACCTACTCCTGTATAGGAACGCGACCCTGCTAACAAAAATGATCCTACGGGTTTATCAGCATTATTTAACCCGCATGCAATAATTTAACAACGTTACACAGAGCTTCCACCGTTTTATACTTTGCCCAAAAACTACTTTTTAGGTTACTTAGCTAATTCCAGTGACAATTCTTTATTGGTTTGAGCAATATTATAAATAGGGATCTGTGCCATGTTGATAATAATCGCTTCAATTTCTTTGGTACTTATCAAAGTCTTTAGTCGATGATGTCGATGATATCGATTGCCTTATCTGGCAATTGTCGATCGGAAATATAACGGTCGGAAATATAACGGGCCGATAATTCAACAGCCCGTTTCAAAGCATCCGCAGTATCCTAATTAACGACGAGAAAACTCTTTTGAAAATTGAAGAAGTCATTCAAACATCAGATAAACAAACATCGGATGAACTCTCCAAAACAAACTTAATGCTTTAAAAGAACATGCCACGAGACCGAAACCCGATTTTAAAGACGGTGGTGGATATTCAAACATTAGAAGCTATATTTATCTGCTAATTTTCCGACGAGAAGAGATTAAAATAAGTATTAACCAATAGCCCGAAAACAGATAAGCAAATTCAAGCCTATGCCCAGGAATTAAGACTATCTCGTACTGTAGAAATGGCTATTACCACCGCTAGTCATAAATCTATAAGCTCAACTCCCAGAACTTAATTCTCTTTGACTCTCCTCCAACCACCCCTCCACCATTTTGGCAAGAGGTGGTAGGCCGCCCTTACATATGTTCGATAATTTTCTTGCCAAACTGGGACGTACTAATCTCGTGAGCATCATCCATCAAACGAGCAAAATCGTAGGTTACCGTTTTACACTCAATGGCACCTTCAATGCCCTTAATAACCAGATCTGCTCCTTTTTTCCAACCGAGGTAACGTAGCATCATTTCAGCGGACAAAATGAGAGAACCCGGATTGACTTTATCTTGTCTTGCATATTTAGGTGCGGTACCATGGGTCGCTTCAAATAAACCAATGGTATCGCTTAAGTTAGCACCGGGAGCAATACCAATTCCACCGACTTCTGCTGATAAAGCATCCGAAATATAATCACCATTCAAATTAAGGGTAGCGATAACACTATATTCGGAGGGTCGTAGAAGAATTTGCTGTAAAAAAGCATCAGCAATTACGTCCTTAATAATTATGGTTTCACTGGACTTTGGATTTTTAAACGAATGCCAAGGGCTACCATCCAATGGTTTTGCACCAAATTCTTTAATGGCCACCTCATAGCCCCAATCTTTGAAGGCACCTTCCGTAAATTTCATAATATTGCCTTTGTGAACAAAGGTTACGGAATCGCTATTGTTATCGATGGCATATTGAATCGCTCGACGTATGAGCCGAGTGCTTCCTTCTTTAGAAACAGGCTTAATCCCAACACCTGTCATTTTTGGAAAACGGATTTTCTTTACCCCCATTTCTTTTTGTAAAAAATCGATAAGTTTAATGGCTTCTGGGCTTCCTGCCTTCCATTCAATGCCCGCATAAATATCTTCTGAATTTTCTCTAAAAATAACCATATCCACTTTTTCAGGCGCCTTCACCGGGCTTGGCACACCTTTGAAATAACGCACAGGACGAAGACAGACATAGAGATCCAAATTTTGACGAAGCGCTACATTTAACGAACGAATCCCTACGCCGACAGGCGTGGTAAGAGGACCTTTAATAGCTACCTGATACGTTTTAATCGCTTCCAAAGTTTCATCGGGCAGCCAAATGTCTTTTCCATACACTTTGGTCGCTTTCTCACCCGCATAAACTTCCATCCATGCCAACTTGTGCTTTCCCTTATAGGCCTTCTCTACGGCTACATCGATAACATTTTTCATTACTGGCGTAATATCTACCCCAATGCCATCTCCTTCTATATAGGGAATAATCGGTTGGTTCGGTATACTTAAACTACCTTCATTGTTAACCGTAATCTTTTCACCTTGAGCGGGAATGCGAATATGTTGATACGTCAAAAGTATCTCCTAGCTATTATCTAGCTTTTTATTATCTAGCTATTATTATGGTATGTAGCTTAACTAAGGACTTCTATGAAATCAACATTGGATCACCATAACTAAAAAATTGATATTCTCTCTTAAACTACCTCTTGGTAAGAGATTCCATTATTAATTCATAACTATCAAAAGCACAGACCAGCATCAACAAAGTAGATTTTAGCAATTGAAAATTGGTTAACAACATATCCACGCAATTAAATTTTAAATCCAGGGTAAATAAATAAATCAGTCTCCCACTTTATTAAGGTTGGCATTCTCCACTTCTGGCAGCTGTCTCTAAAGAGCGCATAACTGTCATCCCGATGGCAATTACCCAACCGTTGTTTTCATGACACAACTTGATAGCCTCACCACATACGGAGGGAGAAACTTCCATCCATTCGCTATATATCCAATGCTCACACATTCCCGCTCTGGGTGCTTTATCTGGGTGGGTGCTTTGCTCGCTCGTATATGAGCCAAAAATCGGTTGACGATAAAAAAATACGTTCAATAAGACATTCTAATTTTCCTCCTGTTTCTTTATAACCTAACAATCAAGCAGGAATGACTTTGATATCGTTCAAAACAATTAAATTGTTTAATTCCACAAAGTTAACAAAGATGAGAGATCGTTTGTTGACTGAGATCAATGCATAACAATCAGCTAGCAGATCGTTTCGGCAAAGGCTGTTGCGCAATTAATTGCTGGGCAAATAATAATCAAAATCACTGGCTTTCCAAAATTTTTTCATGATTGTTTATTGTACAAAGCTTAGAAGCGCATTTCAATTCAATCATTAACTAGTTAAAAATACATATAATATATTCTATACTGACTACTGTCAGATAATCTAAAAAGAATTCCTGTAGTTCGGGAAAAGATTATTATTTATTCTTATTTTATTTAATATCAGCCATTGTCTTTATAGCAATTTTTATTAAGGATATTTTGAAAGGGCAAATTCCAAAAAAATGTAAAAGATATAAAAAACTCTGGCAAGAAGCGAATCCGCATCGTTTTGTTACAATGCCTAAAGAAACCTATCGAGTCAGCAGTCATTCTAAAAATGAGAGAAAATAAGCATGTCAATACAAACCGTTAACCCGAGTACTGCGAAAGTACTCAAAGAATATGAAGAAATGTCCGATCAAAAAATTGAAGAAATTATTGATGAAGTAGATGAGGCTTAAGAAAATTGGCATATAGTCGAAAGTTGGCATACAGTTAGTTTTACAGAGCGTAGAGAAAAATTACACCGGATTCCTGAATTATTACGTGCAGATAAAAGAGATTACGTGAAATTAATGGCGAAAGAAATGGGTAAAAGCCAATTACCGCCAGCGAAGCGGAAGTTGAAAAATTCGTCTGGATTTACGATTACTATGCTGAACAGTCTGAAGAATTTCTAAAACCTCGAATTGTAAACACTGAATCGAAAAAAAGTACGTTACTTATTAACCAAGCGGGCCTATTTTTTTGCCATAATTTCTTGGAATTTTCCCATGTGGCACAAGTATTCGGATTCACAGCTCCCCTAATTTAATGGAGGGACACATTTTTGTTAAAACACGCATCGATTTCGACAGGGAGACAAGCCCTTGCTATTAAGAAACTAATGCAATCTACTAAATTGCCTCCTAATATTTTCTGAGCTCTGGTTATTGACGTTAAAAAACTTCCTAAGTTATTTCTAATCCCAAAGTTGTGCTGCGGGTAAACTTTAACAGGTAGCGAAGGAGCTGATAAAGCCGTTACAAAAACGGCAGGAGCGTCTCTAAAAGTGCGTATTAGAATTAGGAGGCAGTGACGCATACTTAATTTTAGAAGACGCCGACTTAGAACACAAGCTGCAGAAGTTTGTGTAACTGCGAGACTGATTAATTCCGGACAATCCTGCATCGCTTCAAAGCAGTTAATTATTTAATTATTGTAGATACCGTTTATGACGACTTCAAAGATCTCGTCTTCGAAAAAATGAAATCCTATCTAATGGGTGATCCTTTAAAACAAAAAACCTATCTTGGTCCCCTCGCCCGTTCTGATTTACGGGATAATGTACATCAACAAATTCATGATTTCCTTGAAAAGGGCACCATATTAGCAGCAGAAGGAGAAATTCCCGAAAGTAAAGGCGCTTCTATTATTCTCCTATACTGTTATCAGGAGTGAATCCAGGCCAACGAGCGTTTTTTAATGAAGAAATTTTTAGGCCTGTAATTGCGCTTATTCGCGCTAAAGATGAAGAAGAAGCAATTGAATTAGCTAACGATTCAAAATTTGGTCCTCGGCTGCCGTTTTTACAAAAAATATCACACGAGGCGAGAATATCCCCGCTCGAAGACTTCAGGCTGGTATGTGGTATGCTATCATCAGCCTGCCTTTTGGGGAGGCACATCAAAAATTCTGGGTTATAGGATAGGAGAAGAAGGAATTCAAGAATTTATGAATGCAAAAACTACAATTATGGGTTAATATTCCCTTTTTAATTAGAAAATTATTTTTTATCGCAATTATTTCTGAAGTAATCGGCACCTCTGCTCTTAAAGCTTCTTAGGGTTTTGCTAAATTCGGCCCGTCTATTATTGTAATCATTGGTTACGGAATAACATTTTATTTTTTATCATTAACATTAACATTAACATTAAAAAGTATACCGTTAGACCTTGCTTATCCTATCTGGAATGGACTAGGAATAATGCTTATTTCACTTATTGGGTGGATTATTTTCCGAAAGCATTTTGATGCTTTCGCAATAATAGGGTTATTTTTAATTATGGTTGGAGTCATAATTATTAATCTCTTTTCAAAATCAGTGTATTAACATATTGAAATAAAGTTTAATTTATTTCCCTACACTTTCCTTCACCTTGAGCCGTTTCTCATGATTTTGAATTTTCATTTTAGAGAGACAACCCAATATCAATACAAATTAAAATGTTCTTCAGAACAAATTTGAGAAGTAATTTGCGATCCATAAGGAATCTCTGGAAAGTCTATATTAGTGCACAAACAATGCTGTAAAAAACTATCAGTAACAATAGATTATAAAAACAGATACAGACGAGTATAAATAAGTTAATGGCGAAGAGGGTGTCTATCGAATTACAACAATATCTTATAGATTATTATCAATTTGAAAAAAATCAAATTTAATAAATACCCTTAAAATACCAATTTTTTCGTGGTGGTAAAAAAGTGACATAACAAGTACTAACTGGAAAAACTTTAATAAAATTTAGTCGTTAAGGGAAGAAGCGTTTTATCACCAAAGTTAGTGCTTCGCTTTGTACTCCTTGATCATACAACAGCGGTATTTTTTAAGTTGCAATATTTAACTTTAATTTAATAAAAGGGAAGTAAAATTTTTATTGTAATTGAAATTTTACTTTAACGAGAAAGATGATTATGACGAAAGAAGTTAAACAACGAAATTATTTATCTTTAGAAAAATTGAAAAACGCTGTATCTAAGAAATAAAATAGATTTATAAACATGTAATGCTATAGCAAGTAACATCGTTATTTCTATGACAAATAACGTTCAAGATTTTAGAAAAAGTATGGTTACCATAACCAACAAGATATTTATCCAGCATTAAATGAGTTGATCCAAAAAAACTTTTTTACCGAATGTCATCGGATGCCTATTCTTGATCTTCCTCAAATACCTTGATCAGATACTAATAGAGAATAAGACGCTATATCTATAAAGCTTATTGGACCGCCATTAAATATACCATTATAAATCATAATCGAACTAATACTGACAAAGTACAAATTTTTTTGGAAATCCACACCAGATCAAGGCAAACATTTTTGGTTTCTTTAGAACACCTCCCTGAGCAGAAATTCATAGAAAAAGCTGGGTTGGAAAGATAGTGCACACTGCAGCTCTTGCTGCTTAAAGAGGGCAGTTGATATTGCAATCGAAAAATTTGGCCACATACTTGTCGAATGCGATGAGCACTTTCAATAGCACCTCTTTCTTCGATGCGTTTCAGAGACTGATATAAATGCGAGGCGAATTACTCGAATGACGATTTTGAAGTCATCAAAGAGATTAGAACTAAAATTGGCGGAGAGGGCGGGATTCGAACCCGCGTAGGCCGGTAAAAGCCTCAGCCGATTTCGAGTCGGTGCCGGTATGGCCGCTTCGGTACCCCTCCTAGAAGCGAACCATTCTATAGAAATAGGAACTAGCTAGCAAATTTAGAACTGAGCTAAAACAGTCCATCGCAAAAACGAACACCCGCCGAAAACAAAACGACTAGTTTAAGGGAATTTGTAAACGATGAGCAATTTCTTCGTAGGATTCAACTATCCAAGCCTAGATCCTTACAAAATCGATCTTTATCCAGGGGTTTTTTGTTTTTGCGTCCCAGATACGGAAGGAATCGAGGGCTTATTTCATCGCCCAAATAAACTTCACCATCACTAACACCAAATTCATACTTCGCATCTACCAAAATCAAATTAGCATTTGAGAATAAGGCAAAAAGCACCTTATTAATTTTCAACGACAGTGCTTTAATATGATCAAGTTGTGCCTGAGCCCAATCCCACCTACCCGAAAATTAAAATATGATTCTCATTGATCATGGGGTCGTGTAGTAAGGCATCGTTCTTTAAAAATAATTCATACAGAGACGGGTTTAATCGCAGTCCATTTTCAACACCCAAACGACGACATAAGCTGCCGACAGTAATATTTTACGTACAACGCATTCGAGAGAAATCATTTTAAGGCGATGAACAATGGATTCATTAGATGCAATTAGGCTTTCAAATTTCAAAATCGATAGGAATGCGAGAATCTTTTAACACCTGGATGATATGCGCATTAATTTTATTATTAACTTCCATTTTTGGCTAATTTTAGTGTTTTCCGCCATCAAACGCTGTGGTATCATTACGAAATTCTGCAATTAAAAATTCCGGATTATCCGTCTCATACATGAATTTAACTTTACCACTATAAAGTAATCTTTGTTTTATTAAATTCATCTTTTATTGCTTTAAACCACTTTTTGTTGAATATCTGATAATACCCGTTGGGCTACATCCTTCGCTACAGGTTGGTTATTTTTATTTAACAAAACTACTTGTGTTTGGTGCCCTTGAGGCTTCAGATAAATTCGATAAATTGGAGTCGCTTTAGTAATTTTATTATTCGTACTTTTGATATCTAAAATATAAAAAGAGCTTAACATGCTGTCTTGGTCCAGTATCTGGTAAGAAGTTTTTTGTAAGGCACGCCCTATCTTCATCCAAGCCTGACTAATATTGTTAGACATAATTAAACCGGGTTGTTCATCAATAGAAGGTTGCATCACAACTAGCTTTTTTGGCTGACAGGTGATGATTGTAATTGACTTTGGTTTTGAAACCGCTCTAAATTTCTGCCCAGTGGAAGTTGCGAAGTTGTTTGCGTTACGGAAGGTGCATTCGGAACTAGATAATAATTCTGTCCTTTTCTTATACGCGTATTTGCAGATACAGCCAGAGAGGCAATTCTTCGAAAATGAATAATATAATCTTGGGAATACTTTACACAGCCCCTTAAAAATACAAGCGTTGCTATTGTCGTTAATAATGCTGTATATCGCATAGCAGTTACTCCATCACAAATTTTTGATACCTACTCGATGCATCGCCTCTCGCATTTCGTTATGGTATTTTTCATTAAAAGGTGTTAAAGGCAAACGAATGCCTTCAGGAATCATTCCCATTTGAGATAATGCCCATTTAATGGGGATAGGGTTGGATTCAACAAAGAGTAGTTTATATAAAGACGACAATTCGTCATTGTATTTTTTTGCGAGGTCTATCTTACCGGAAATCGCTGCCACACATAAAGCGTGCAATTGCTTCGGCAAAATATTCGCAATTACCGAAATCATACCTTTACCACCTGCCAATATAAAGTCCATTGCGGTATTATCATCTCCACTGAATAAATCTAATCGATTATCCTCTTGTAATAATCGCTTAATCCGTCCGATATCTCCTGTCGCTTCTTTAATGCCAATTATATTGGTACAACATTCCGCTAACTGGAGTATTGTTTCGGGCAAGAGATCACAAGCGGTTCGGGAAGGCACATTATAAAGTATTTGAGGAACAGGTACAGCCTCTGCAATCGCCTGAAAATGTTGGAAAAGCCCTTCTTGAGTAGGTTTATTGTAATAAGGGGTGACTATTAATGCAGCATCAGCACCGGATTCCATTGCATGTTGAGTTAGCTCTATGGTATGGGAAGTTGAATTAGAACCCGTACCCAAAATCACTGGAATTTCTTCATTAACTTGATCAACTATTTGGCGAATGATTTTTGCTCGTTCTTCAAAAGTGATTGTTGGTGCTTCACCAGTCGAACCTAGAACAACCAATCCATCAGTGTCGTTGGCCAAGTGCCAATAAATCAGCTTTTCCAAACCCTTATAATCGATTTTCCCATCTGGCTTCATAGGTGTGACAACGGCAACTAAGCTTCCACTGAACATTAATTTTATCCCCTTTTCCACTAATTCTATGTTAATTGTTGTACTAATCGCAATAAATGCGAGCAAGGGGATTTTGTTCAAAATCCCCTTATTTTTTAGTTCAGTACAATGACTTTATCAACAAGTATTACAAGGACAATCCAGTTCTCGACAGGCGGGCTCTTTCTGGGTATTCCTAAATCGGTTTGACAATCACCACACTGAGGTTCTCTACTATAGACTGACTCGAAGTCACGAGGAAAAATTAAGGTATGCTTGAGTACCTCTTCATTTAAAAATTGCTTTAAAAGATCGCTCTTAAATTTAAAATTACTACTTCTAGTAGTGTCACCTTTATTGATGACCTTAACAACAGAACCTTTTGACAAGGAAAAGTTGCAGACATTTTCTCTTGGGAATTTATTGTTGTTTGATTAATTTCTATCACGACGCTATTCGCTTCGTTCTTGAATTCAATAAAAAAATCCTTTGCAAGAACATTCATTCATCGCCATAAAACAAAGAACTGCTCCCAATACTTCCAATACTACTGAAAAGCTTACTCTAATGATAGCTTACTCTAATGATTCATCCCCTCTTATGAAACTTTTGAAAATTATAATCTAAAATCAATCGATCGTCACGATAGCCGCCCCCTTTAGCTAACGACAATAGCGGGCCTATCCGAGCAGATTTATGAGAAGGCCTCCTTTTGAGTCTGGCCCTCAAAGGCGGGGAGCAGCCAAACAGCATTAAAAAGAATTTCCCGTGCTACTGTGGTGTCAACCACCTTTTGCCAAAGGCGCGGAGACGGAAATTAGTATCAAAATATATTGTTATTCCTTTCTAACACGCTTCTTGAAGCATGTTTCTTGAAGACAGTCGATAAGTGTAGAGCGTCCAGATTTGTGCAGAATAGCCATCGTAATTCCCGATAAATAATCGTGTCAAATTTCAGCAATGATCGACATAAACGATCACCCTCTTTACCTTCAAACAATTTACGCGCAGGCAACTGTGATCGATAATAATAAAAAAATTGTTCACCTTCCTAATTGTTTTAAATAAAATATAAACTAGGTTAGCTTGGTAGGAATCTGTCGTACCAAAGAAACTTAGATTCCTTCTGTTAACCATTGCTCTAACATTTTGCGACTAAAAGAGTCATCCATCTCCCAAGGCAGTTATGTAATCTAAGCGAATGGAGGCTTTATTCGAATGGAGGCTTTAGCTTTATTATTTAATGAGCGTATAAAATAAACAGCAGTATTTAATGTATCTCCCGAAAAGTTCATATGAAAATCGCAATCATTTTGGGAGACCATTTCAATCATGCATTCACCGATACTAGCCACTCAATGTTGAAGTAGAGGGCAACCGTACGTACAACCTCCTAAAATTCGGTTATTATTTATTATGCTATGAATGCTATGATAGATTGCCAATCAATACTGATTATTCTTCTGACTTCTACCCTAATCACTATCGGGATAGGTATTTTGATCTATCTGGCAGTAAAACAACATTATCGCTTGCATCAAACCTTTGGCCAACAGTTATTCACTATTCAGGATCGACTTAAACACGTTGACGAACAATGGAATTTTGTTCAGCTTCTTATTAACCAACAGCAAAAAGAACAAAACGAGCAACGACAGCGATTTGATGAGCATCAAATAAAGAGTTTGAAATTAATTCAAGACAGTCTTGTGCAGAATATGCAAAGCGTTCGCGAACAAGTTGGGGCCACGCTTGCCACTCATGCGAAAAGTTTAGGCGATCGAGTGGACAAACTCACTCACGAAACACAAGAACGACTCAAAGAAATTAGCGGTCACGTGGATCGTAAATTAGCGGAAGGTTTCGAGAAAACAACGACTACATTCACCGATGTCGTTAAGCGATTGACCATTATCGATGAAGCTCAGAAAAAGATCACTGAATTATCGAGCAGTGTGGTGACTTTACAAGAAGTATTATCCGATAAGCGTTCACGCGGTGCTTTCGGCGAAGTGCAATTAACCCATTTAATCAATAATATGCTACCAAAATCCCATTATGCCCTCCAACACACGTTAAGCAACGGCAAACGTTGTGATTGTATTTTATTTTTACCGGAACCGACGGGTAATATCGTCATCGATGCAAAATTTCCCCTCGAAAGCTATCAGCAAATTCATAACACTCATCTGCCAGAAGGAGAACGCATTAACGCCGAAAAAAGTTCCGAACCGACATTAAAAAGCATATTCGAGACATCGCAAATAAATATATTATTTCTGGAGAAACAGCTGATGGTGCTGTAATGTTTATTCCCGCAGAAGCTGTATTTTCTGAAATTCATGCTAGCTACCCTGATTTAGTTGAAAAAGCTCATCAATCTCGTGTATGGTTAGTATCTCCCACAACGATGATGGCAATTTTAACGACTGCCAGAGCTGTTCTTAAAGATGCGGCTACTCGTAAACAAGTGCATATCATTCGAGAACATTTAAACATGCTTAGCAAAGATTTTGATCGTTTTCAAAATCGGATGGATAATTTATCGCGACACATCAATATGGCCCACGAAGGAATCGCAGAAGTGCATAAATCGTCCCAAAAAATTACGGGGCGATTTCATAAAATTGAAAAAGTGGAAATACCCACTCATGTTGATACCCTTAGTCTTGAAGAAGAACTAATATAACTATTCATCTATCTATCGCACCAAAAAGTTCATCAACACAAAACTGAAATTTCTCCAAATTCCCGAGAACTGAATAGTTACGAAATACCATAAAAAAAGCCAGGCATGAAACCTGGCTTTTTTAATAGCGCATTCAGCTTACATATGCTTATGATTGCAACGAACACAATGATGATGGTGATAGCATTTGCAACGATGATGGACAGGACCCAATTTTGTGTTTGGACCTGTTTGATAAACAGGTTGAATCACTGGCATAGATTCCCGTGGAATACAACCGGTTAAAAGAACAAAAGCAGCAGCAACAGCTGAAGCAATGACAACGCCTTTTTTACTCATAATTTTGATCCTTTCAAGTTAGTGAATTAACGCCACGTAAAAATCTTAGGGGTATTTTTGCGGAAATGCAAGGATTGCTATTTACAGTTATTTACATACCATTTTTGCAACTTGTGCGAAAAGATATCAGAAATAGATTCCTGTGTAAAATGTAACACGTCCTGAAATTCGACGAACGCTAAATTAGTTAGGTTATTTTTTGCCCATTGAACGGCGGTTATTGTCGTCATAAAACCGGGTACCGCATATATCATTAATTTCGGTTGTCGAGATTTTTGTAACCAATGCGAATATTTTTTCATTAACTTTACGATAGGTGTCCTTCAGTTTCACCCAAGGGCAAATCCTGAACATACTGCCATAGCGGATTTCGACTTTTTTTGTTAAAAAGGAGCGACGATCTAGGACGATGTAATAAAATAGCTAATTGTTGAACTGGTAATGATAACGTTTTTCAATCCGTTGCTGGATGAACGTGTAATTCAAAAAATGCTAACGCTTTAACATTCTTATTATTACATCTGACACAATCGAATCCAATTACGGAGCCCCAAATCCCCCATCATCCACGAACAACCAAAGTTATATCTTTATAGATTTAACGTCTCAATAAACTAATTACATAATCAATATGATCAAAAACTGTATAATCAATATCAGTTTTGTCCGAACTTTCCCATCCTCATTAGCTCCAACATAAGACAATGCACAGCGTCCAATAAAGCAGGAAGAATATGACGGCCACAAATAAAATGAGGTCGGGCATTCCATGGATAAAAAGGACCGGACTTCCCTCAGTCGGCTTCCAAATAATGCATTTTTGTTCCGTTAAGAGTCACAAAGCGTGAAACGTAATCTGGCATACCGTATCCTTATGATTCTTTGGTCGTATTTGCTGTTAAATCGAATAACTCCCGAATGGCTACGAAGAGTATAGCAAAGTCTTTTTTATCTGCATTACGCATTGCCGCTAAAATCGCTTGCCAACGTCGAATCATAGGCTCATGTCGAGTGAGCCATTCTTTAACCTTTCCTGGAATACTGCGCGCTTTTGTATCCAATAAGACTCGTACCGTCAATTCTCGCTGAATCCAATCTAAATCACCTTTATAGCCAGCTCTCGCCAAAACTGACCAACGGTCATCAACGGGATAGGCGTTAATCCTTTTACGAAACCAAAATAAATCTAATCGGTCCACCAACATAAAATAAATTTTTGCCACACGAAAGACTTCTTCATGGTAAGTGGTTGCCGCCTCCACAATGTTTAACGCGTGAAAAAGTGGAGCCGTGCCTGCTATACGCAATGCCAATTCTGCTGAAACATTTTGGCTTACTAGAGTGCTCTGCTGTTCATCCATTGCTACTTTATCAGCCCCTAACAATAGTTTAGGTAAACGAATATATATGGCTGTAACATGATCTCGGAAATGCGCAATAGTAGAGGCAATGTCAAGATCTTCTCGACGATGACGCAACAGCCAACGCGTCGCTCGACGAATGAGACGAATAGCGTCTACATTAATTTGATATTGGACGGCCGGATCAACTTTGTAATCTAATGCGTCGATTTCTTTTAACAAATCCTCCATTTTAAATATTTTCAAAGCCATCACGAAAGCACGGGTAATTAAAGAAACTGAAACGCCCATTTCATCTTGCATTTGATAGATAAAGGTAATACCCATCATTGAAACAAGTTGATTGCTAAGTTGTGTAGCAATAATTTCTTTAGCAAGATAGTGTTCCTTCATTTGATTAGCAAATCGGCGTCGCAATGGTTTTGGAAACGCATAGCTTACATATTGTGACAAATAGGGGTCTTTTGCTAATGCCGATTTTTTAATCTTCGATTTTAGAATATTTTTGCTGTAAGCAAAGAGAATACTTAATTCAGGTCTGGTCAATCCTATTCCTGCAGCTCGACGCTCAAGCAACTCATTATCATCTGGAAGAAATTCCAACACTCGATTAATTTTCCCCTCTTGTTCCAGAGCATTAAGAAATTGGATATTCAAATTTAAATCCTGTACCGTCAAATAGGACGCCAAACTAATAGCTTTATTTTGAAAATAATTATCTTGCAAAACTAATTGAGCCACTTCATCTTTCATGCTGGCTAATAACTGGTTACGCTGCTTTTCGGTCATACCTCCTCTGGCCACGATCTGATTCAATAGAATTTTAATATTCACTTCGTGATCAGAACAGTCAACGCCTGCAGAATTATCAATGAAATCAGTATTAAGTTTTCCTCCCTTTAATTCAAATTCAATTCGACCCAATTGGGTAACCCCTAAATTTCCTCCCTCACATATAACTCGTGCGCGAACATTCTTAGCGTTTACACGTAAATTATCATTACTGCGATCGCCAACATCGCTATTTTTTTCATTGCTCGATTTAATATAAGTACCAATTCCTCCATTCCAAATCATGTCTACTCGCGCCTTCAAAATAGCGCAAATTAATTCATTCGGTACCATTATTTCTTTTTCAAGATTTAAGACGATTCGTGCTTCTGGCGATAACCGAATCGCTTTAGCTGCTCGAGCGTAAACTCCTCCACCTTTGGATAATAAAGTTCGGTCATAATCATCCCAACTGGAACGGGGCAAATTAAACAATCGCAACCGTTCTTGATAACTGGACTCCGGTTGAGGATCCGGATCTAAAAAATATGCCGATGATCGAAGGCTGCTACTAATTTAATATGTTTTGACAATAACATCCCATTTCCAAATACATCGCCACTCATATCCCCGATACCAACTACCGTTATTTCCGATTCATCCAAATTAATTCCTAAATCTTGGAAATGACGTTTTGCAGCCACCCACGTGCCTCTTGCAGTAATTCCCATTTTTTTATGGTCATAACCGGTCGATCCTCCTGACGCAAAAGCATCCCCCATCCAATAACCCTTTTGAATTGCCACACTATTCGCAATATCTGAAAATGTCGCTGTACCTTTATCAGCGGCAACCACGAGATAAGGATCGGGCCCATCGTAAAAGACTGTATTCGGGGGTAGAATGATTTCTCCATCTTTTAAGTTATCCGTCAAATCTAAGAGGCCACGGATAAAATTTCGATAGCAGAAAATTGCTTCTTGCATAATTTCCTCACGACTTCCCCCCAAGGGCAAACACTTTGGATAAAATCCTCCTTTTGCACCTGCGGGTACAATAATGGAATTTTTAACTTGCTGAGCTTTCATTAAACCAAGTATTTCGGTTCGATAATCCTCTCTCCGATCCGACCAACGTATTCCTCCTCGAGCTACTTTGGCAGCACGCAAATGAACGCCTTCGAATCGAGGTGAATAAACAAATATTTCATACTTTGGAAGAGGTAATGGCATATCAGGAATTTTTGAAGAGTCCAATTTAAAAGAAAGATAAGGTTTTGAATTCCCTTCTTCGTCCAGTTGAAAATAATTCGTGCGCAAAGTGGCGTGAATTAAATCTAGATATCGTCTTAGAATTCGATCTTCATCGAGAACAGCTACAGCGTCTAATTCTTTTTGAATATTTTGTTCAATATTTTCTAGCTGTTCTTTTGATTCAGATGTTCGCTTAGGATCAAAATAATTTTGGAATAATTCAATAAGAAGCTGTGCGACCTGAGGATTATCAACCAAAGCATCCGCTATATATCCTTCACTGAAGGTAAAAGCTACTTGTCGAAAATATTTCATATAAGCACGAAAAACTGAAATTTCTCGCCAAGTCAATTGAGCTTCTAAGACTAATCGATTCAAACTATCATTTTCAGCCACTCCAAACCAAATTTTTTGATAAGCTTCTTGAAAAATTGTCTTAACCGTTTCGATTTCGAACTTTGGCTCTTTAGCATAAGTCATAAGAAAATCATTAATCCAAACTTTACGCCCATCCCGGAACGTTAATTCGTAAGGTTGTTCTCCTATTACCCGAAAACCCATATTTTCCAACATGGGCAATGCATCTGATAAAGGTACAGTAAAATCGGGACGAAATAGTTTAAAGCGAATAACGTCCTTGGCTACTCCCCGTGGGCGGTAGGTACTCATTTCTAATTGATGGGTTTTCGATAATTTTTCAATATGAGCAACATCAAATACTGCTTGTTGGGCTTTAAATTCTTCTCGATAACTGAAGGGAAAAGCATGACGATATCGAGAAAAAATATCATTACCTCGTTCTTCACCAAAAAATTCCAGAACGTATTTATAAAATTCATCCTCCCAAGAAACACCAATAGCCACCAATTTTTCTTCTAATTCCTTTACGTCATATTCAAGCAAACGCCGTGGATTAATACGGATTACAAAATGAATACGAGCTAATATTGATTCAGAAAAATAAGTAGTAAATGTAACATCCAGTCCCTGAAATGCTTTAACTAAAATATCCTGCATTCGCATCACTAAGTCGGTTGTAAAAGTATCGCGCGGCACGTAAACCAAACAGGAAACAAAACGACCATAAGCATCCTTCCGCAAAAATAAGCGAATACGACGACGTTCTTGTAAATGTAAAATTCCCATTGCCCATTCAAATAATTCATCGGCTGTTGCATGAAATAAATTATCCCGCGGTAAAGTAGCTAATATATGTAACAAGTCCTTCCCACCATGGCTTTTAGTAGGCAATCGCGAGCGCCTCAAAACGGACTCTACCTTGAGCCGAATAATAGGTATTACTCTGGGATCCGATCGATAAACATCCGAAGTATAAAGACCAATAAAACGGCGCTCACCAATTAATTCTCCTTTTTCATTAAAGCGTTTAACTCCAATATAATCTGTATAGGTAGGCCGATGGACTGTCGACATGGTATTTGTTTTCGACATAATCAATATTTGATCGGTTGACAGCGCCATTTTACGTGCCGCTTTTGGCAAATCAGAATACTGCCGCAACATTTTACTGTGCGCGTGATCGCGCAGAACTCCTAAACCCGAATCGGGAATTAACCGTAAAGCTCGCTCTTTTCCTTCTCCAACCATTTCATAATCACAAAAACCCAAGAAAATAAAATAATTATCTAGTAACCAATTTAAAAATGCTTTGGTTTCGCTAATTTCTTCCGGATGTTGAATTATCTTCGTTGGGTCTAAGTCTTCAATAGCTTCTTGAACCCGCTGTTGCATCAACTCCAAATCTTCGACCGCCGCTCGCACATCCCTTAAAACTCGACGAATATTACGTTGAATATCCGCCAATACTTTAGGCTCCGTTTGCCGATCTATCTCC
Organism: Coxiella-like endosymbiont; assembly: GCF_030643785.1. Taxonomy (NCBI): domain Bacteria; kingdom Pseudomonadati; phylum Pseudomonadota; class Gammaproteobacteria; order Legionellales; family Coxiellaceae; species Coxiella-like endosymbiont. The sequence continues at coordinate 1,164,099 of NZ_CP094378.1, forward strand.
ATATGAATCGGCGCTTCCATAACACTCTCTTGATGATGTTCCTCATGGTAAGCGAGTACGTCATCAATTTGATGCTTTTTGTTTCGGTAAACTCTAATGCCACCCATATGGATCATTAAATGGGTAGTAAGTCCTAATCGATTGATTTCCATACGAATAGAATCAACTAAAAAAGGCATATCGTTGGTTATGACTTGTATAATCGTATGGGTAGACTGCCAACCATCGCGCTCATAATTAGGATTAAATACATGAATTTTTGTTTCTTTAGACCTACGGTGAAACATTAACTCCCATTGAGAATTAACCATCCCATATAAATTTGCGACGGAACGCTCTTGAATGTCTTCCATGGAAACGTTGACATAAAAAAGTCGGATGAATTTAATAAGTAGGTTGATTCCGTTTTTCGGTGTGTGCTCTTTAGGGTAACCCATTATTTTTTCAATTATTTCCTCGGTGGAGGACATATAATCATGTGCCACAGTTGGAACCTCTATATTTTTCAGCAGAAAATAATGCTTGCTGGATTAAGAAAAATATGCTTGCATTTAAAGCATAATTAAACTATTATGCACTTAATTTAAAGTGAGTTATTAACCAGTCTTATTTTATTCTTATTTTATCATGTAAAATGAAAGAACGTAATCAGTTGATTACAGGTTTTTTATGTCTAAGTCACTGAGTAATAGATTAAAAGTGGCCTCTAATGACCATCAGAGATGCTTGCAGTATAAAGGTGAAATATTCGGGTATATTGATTTTTGAAGATGATGAATTTCTTGGCGATGGTATCCGAACGGGAAGATATTACGGACATACAATCGACTTAGGTTAAAGATGGCGAAGCTGCCCGTGAAGTTCTTTCTTCCGCCCATGAAACTTTCGACATTATTGTTCTCGATCTCAGACTACCGAAAACGTTTCGGTTTAGACATTTTAAAAAGTATTCGTGAAAAAAATGTAACTACCCCGTGGTCAGTCTTAACAGCAGGAGATACTAAGGGTTAAATAAGGGAGCGGATGATTATCTCACACAACCGTTTGACCTCGATGAACTCTCTGTGCTTGGATGCGAGCCATGCAACGACGTTCTAAATCTCACGCTAAGCCAATTTACCAATTAATTAGTTATGCCGAAAATTACCTTGGATCTTGCTTCGAACGTGGGTCACTCTCAAGGGAAAGGAAGTTATGATCTCTCGACGAGAGTTTGCGCTTCTCCAAAAATTGCTTGAAAACGTTGGGTGCGTTATCTCACGCGAACAACTCAACCAAACATTATATGGTTGGGAGAAAATATCGATAGCAATGCATTAGAAGTTCATATTCATAACTTACGTAAACGATTTAGGACCAAGCTTACAAGCTTATACGTATTGTGGTGTTCATGGTGTAGGTTACATGATAGAAAAAAAGTCTGAATGACGCCATCGATCCGTACGTTTTTACTAATCAATTTATTGCTGAGTGTTACTCTTATCACACCACTAGCAATTATTGGTAACCTTTTTTAGCTCATAAAGACATTTAAATCCAATTAAACACCCAACTCATTCGCACCGCCGAACAGATAGAAGCCATCGCTAAAAATATTGATCTGGAACTAATTTACTCCGAATACTCCTCTAAAAATCATCCTCTAAAAATTAAAGGTAATAGTACGGCTATCAGCATTCTCATTCGTAACAATGCTATTTGATACTCGCCAGAAAAAAGTAAAGTAACGATCAAGCTTGAAAAAAATGAACAAAAGATTACCCTCCTCGTGATTAATAATGGACTCGCCAGTATTCCCGAAGAATTGCGTGAGTAAGTATTTAAACAAGTTTTTCGTATGATTGGGAACCAAGCCACAGGAAGCCGGTTTTGGCTTGAGTATTTGTGCTTCAATTACCAAATTACATAGTGCGGAAATCGCCCTTAAGACACCTAAAAGCGAAAAAGGATTAGACTTTCATGTCACTTTTCCCATTATTCACAATTTCTGTGTATAACTTTGTGGGTATTTTGTCAGAATGGCTTTTAATCTATTGATATCACAACCTTCAAGACAGATTGAAAACAAAATAAGCAAAGAAAATTAATTTCATATTTTCAATTACTTAACTTTTTTTAAACGATTTTGTGGCAAGCAATTCGAAAAAGTTTGACAGAGTTTTTATTATCCGTTAGACCTGTTAGCAACTTAATAATTTTGAAATGAACTTCAACGGAAATTGACCGCAATGCATTGTGAGTTATTGGCTACATTAGATAAGGACATTGTTGTTCTGACTGCTAATCGCCGTTTAAGCCGCTACCTTCAAGAGCAATATTCTCACTATCAAATTAAGATGGGAAAAAAGGCCTGGTTAAGACCAACAATTTTACCCTTAAACACTTGGCTTTCTCATTGTTGGCAGCATTGTGAATCCACTCAAGGTTTTTTAATAAGCGATGTCCAAGAAGAAATCCTTTGGCAAAAAATTCTAGGACTTTCTCCTCAGACGGCTAACCTCGCCAAGAAAGCATGGCAATTAATAAAAGGTTGGAATTTATCTTTAAAGGAGCTTGAGCTAGAAGCCAATAGTGAAGTCCGGTGTTTTATTCAATGGGCCTATCAATTCGAAACCGAACTCGAAAAACAAAAATTAGTTAATGCAGTAGAGTTACCCAAGCAGTTAGAAGCATTAATTCCACATCTAAATCTACCTCAACAGATTATTCTTCTGGGTTTTGATGAATTCATACCGACGATACAACAATTTCTGAATGCGCTCGCAGAGAAAACTATTATTTCATGTTATTTAAGCCGTCCTCATCAAAAAAACTGCATTCACCGCCTCAGCTTCAAAGAGCGCGAATCAGAAATTCAAACAATGGCACGATGGGCTTACACTGAATGGCAAAAAAATTCTTCAAAAAGAATTGGCTGTGTTATACCCGCCCTTACCGAACATCGTTCACAAATCTGTCGGCTTTTCCAAAATGTATTTGGATCGGATAAATATTTTAATATCTCTGTTGGTGAACCATTAGCTCATCTCCCTTTAGTTAAAACTGCACTTAAAATACTGTCATTAAATCCCTTTCATATCGAGGTCACAGAATTGGGTACACTTTTTTGCTTACCCTACGTGAATAGCATGGGCGATAATTCCTATCTCGCCGCCATGCTAGATGTAAAATTACGAGAAACAAAGCAGTGGCAAACAAATTCAACATCTATTTTACATCATTTGGACGAGCTGCAAAAAAATTTTCCCGCTGCCACCCTTAAAATTCGTTACCAACAATGGTTATCTCTCGAGCGACCTCCCGGGACTCTTCTGCCAAGTGAGTGGATAGAGCATTTTAAAAAAGAACTTTCTGCCTTGGGATGGCCTGGACAGCGTTCGTTGGATAGTAAAGAGTACCAACAATTAGAGCGTTGGAAGGAAATGTTGAAAGAGTTTGTTGGATTTGACTCTCTAATTCCGCCACAAACAAGAAAACAGGCTTTTCAGCTGTTATGGCAACTAGCCAGTAAAACTCTTTTTCAACCTCAATCCGCTCAAAATACTTCTATTCAAATCTTGGGATTATTAGAGGCCACAGGACTTGAATTCGATAGTCTTTGGATAATGGGATTAGATAATAAGAATTGGCCATCACCACCAAAGCCTAATCCATTTTTACCCATCGGCTTACAACGACGCCACCAAATGCCCCACTCTTCTTTCAAACGTGAATCGGATTATGCTTTTCAACTTCAGAAGCGATTAATAAATAGCGCCTCAGAGGTTATTTTAAGCGCATCCTTACAAGATCAAGAAGTCCAATTATCTCCCAGTCCTCTCATTCTTGATTTCCCACAAGTAACCATTGAAGAATTGCGCTTGCCTTTTTTCAAAACATTAAGCGAGCACCTATTTAAAAGCAAATACATGGAAAAAATCGAGGACAATCAAGCCCCCCTCTTCAAGAAGGAGAATTTATAAAAGGCGGAAGCAGAATATTACAAAGTCAATCCGCTTGTCCTTTTCAAGCTTTTGCTGAAATACGATTGCGAGCAAAACCCTTTAAACAACCTCAAATTGGTTTAAGTGACTCAAATCGAGGTAATTTTGTACATCGCGCCTTAGATGTTCTCTGGAAAAAAATTAAAAATTGGCAAAATTTGATTAATTATTCTGATACTGAATTAGAAACTCTAATAGATGAAACTATAAATAAATTATCTTTTTCTTTTGGTTCGGATTCCATTTTCTTTCGCGTAGAGAGAAAAAGGATTAAACGTTTAATTAAACGATGGCTATTACTTGAAAAAAATCGCCCTCCTTTTAATGTAAGTCAACGCGAAACAGATCGATTTATAAAAATAGGACCACTTAATCTTCATATACGGATCGACCGAATTGATATAGTCAAAGGAGGAAATTTTATAATCGATTATAAAACTAATGATAAAAATCAAGTTACCGATTGGTTAGGCAATCGCCTGAAGAACGTTCAACTTCCGTTATATTGTACGTTTGCCGTCCGTGATGTGGTGGGAATTGCTTATGCTGAAGTTGCCAGTAAAAAAATGAGCTTTAAAGGATGGCTAGTTTCTGAGGAACAACCTTTTGATAATATAGGTTCTGCACCTCTTCCATGGAAAAGTTTGCTCGACCATTGGAAAACCATTCTTCACCAATTAGCAATCGATTTTTCATTAGGAAAAGCTGAAGTCAACCCTTTCGACATTAAAACCACTTGCAAATTTTGCGGTTTGCATCCGTTATGTCGTGTCGGAGAAGAGGAATGACTGATCAAGCAATTCGACAACAAGCACTGAACCCGACTCAATCGTATATCGTACAAGCTCCTGCGGGATCAGGTAAAACAGAACTATTAATCCAACGGTTTTTAAAATTACTTAGCACAGGCTGTACGCCCGAAGAAATTGTTGCCATTACTTTCACACGAAAAGCTGCTATAGAAATGCGCGAACGAATTTTAAAATCCCTCAATGAAGCAAAAAATCAACCAAGACCAAAAGATGACTACAAAGCTCTCACTTGGAAGCTCGCAAAAAATGTTTTAGAAAGAAATAAACTTTTTCACTGGCAACTGGAAATCAACGCCAATCGTTTACGCATTTTAACCATCGATGCACTGGCTCATCAGATTTGTTTGCAGATGCCTATTTTGACAGGGTTCGGTGCTCTACCCGCAATAAGAGAAGGCGATGCAATAGAAGTATTCTATCGATCTGCCATAGAAAAATTATTAATGTCAGACGATTACACAAAGATTCTTGAACCACTTTTATTACATTTAGATAATAAAGCGGATTTATTGGAAAAATTATTAATAAAAATGCTGAGCCACCGTGAACAATGGATAGGACATATTATCGACTATTATTCGAATCCGTATTTACTTAAAAAGAAACTTGAAAAAGCATTGGAATTTATTGCATTAGATGAAATGCAAAAGGCATATGATTTAATAGATAATACTTTAGCTAATCAACTTATCCCTTTGATTCAATTTGCCAGTGTTAATATACAAAAAATAAAACCCGGTGATGCCATTAGTGCTTATGCCCCCTTACTGAACTACCCAAAATAAATATCCAAAATCTTTCAGCATGGAAAGGAATAGCTAATTTACTTCTAACCCAAAAGGGCAAGTGGCGAAAAAGAATCGATAAGTCCGTTGGATTTCCAGCCGATGCACGTTATAAACAACAGAAGTTACAAATACAGAATTTATTAAAACAATTCCAATCTAATAATCATTTGCGAATAGCACTACAAGAAATACAAAATTGCCCTCCTATTAATTACACTCAAAATCAATGGTGCATTCTTAACTCGCTTATTAGTTTTCTTCCTTTATTAGTAGCCCAACTTCAAGTAATTTTTAAAGATCATAACATTATTGATTTCACAGAAGTCACCCTTGGAGCTCTACGTGCTTTAGGCAATATTGACCAGCCTTCTGATTATGCTTTACAGCTTGATGCGCAAATTCATCATCTGCTTATCGATGAATTTCAAGATACTTCAATCGTCCAATTTCGTTTAATTGAAGCACTTATTGCCGGATGGCAGCCTAACGATGGACGAACGCTTTTTTTAGTCGGTGATCCAATGCAATCAATTTATCGTTTTCGTCAAGCCGAAGTGGGTTTATTTTTACAGGCAAAAGATAAAGGTATTGGTAACGTTCGCTTAACTCCGCTTATTTTATGCAATAATTTTCGTTCACAAAAAACCTTAATTGAATGGTTTAATTTTGTTTTTAAACATCTTTTCCCCACAGAAGCTAATAGTTGGTTAGGCTCAATTCCTTACTCGCCGTCTCAGACAACTAATGAGAATTTTCCCAGGAAAGCAGAAGTTAATTTTCACTCACTCGCCTCAGCTGAAGAAGAAGCACATAAAATTATAGAAATCATTCAAACTTATCGCGCTCAAAATAACAACACTACTATTGCTCTATTAGTTCGTTCCCGTTCACATTTACTAAAAATCATTCCAGCTCTTCGAAATGCTTCAATTCCTTTCAATGCTGTAGAAATCGAAGAATTAGGTTATCGAACTGAGATTATAGATTTATTATCTCTTACTCGAGCTCTTCATCATCTCGGTGATCGCATTGCATGGCTCGCTATTTTACGTGCTCCGTGGTGTGGATTGACTTTGCAAGATATCCATCGTCTATGCCTTCATAGTGGAGACAAACCTTTGTGGCTTACTTTGCAAAAAACAGAGACCCTGAAAGATTTAACTTTTGATGGAAAAAAACGTTTGGAACGAATTACTCCCATTTTATCTCATGCCTTGCACAATCGCGATCGCTTGCCCTTAGCTATTTGGATTGAAACGATTTGGATCGCGTTGGGAGGTCCTGCTTGTTTAAATAATCCCGGCGAATTGGTAAGCGTTCGTGCTTATTTTAATTTATTAGAATCAATAGAGAATGAATTTACTATTGAACGTTTAATTAAAAATCTTCGCCAATTATACGCTCCCATTGATAATCCTAATCCACAAGCAATTCAAATTATGACGATTCATAAAGCAAAAGGATTGGAATTTGATCACGTTATTGTGCCAAGTCTCGAGCGAACTCCAAAATCCGAAGAGGATTTTTTGCTGCAGTGGTTGGAGCGACCTCTCCCAACAGGCATTTCCGATCTTATTTTAGCTCCTCTAAAGGCCGAAACAGAAAAATCAGATCCTCTTTATGCCTACTTAAAGCAAATAGAAAAGAAAAAATCCGACAATGAAATTGTTCGATTATTTTATGTCGCTGCTACACGAGCAAAAATCGGATTACATCTTCTTCTTATTCTCAAAAGAGAAGAAGCTTCGTCAATTATTATTTCTCCTCCCAACGGGAGTTTTGCAAATTTGCTTTGGGATGTTTGTGAAGAAGAAATTAAAAAATCAATTTCTCTTTATAAAAATCTTTATAAAGAGACGAAACCTTTAGAATCAAAACAACGTAAATGCTTATATCGCTTATCAAGCGAATGGACTACTCCAATACCGTTTATAACTCCTTCTTATCCTTCAGCCGAAAAGCCCCTCTCCCCGAGCTCGAGCCCTCTCCAAGATCAATTTCAAAGGACAGTGGGTACTGTTATTCATCAACTTCTGGAAAAAATTTCAATTGAAGGAGTTGAATCCTGGGATGAAAAACGAATTATAAAAAGCAAATCATTTATTAAACGTCGACTCCTTCAGTTGAAAATTTCATTTTCTAAACTAAATTCCTCAATAACCTTAATTGAAAAAGCCATTCGCCTGACCTTATCCCACCCAAAGGGACGATGGATTTTGTCACCTCACTACCAACATCAAAGCGAATATTGCATTTCAATGATGGATAAAAATAAGGTTATCCATTATGTGGTGGATCGCACGTTTATTGATGATCAAGGTGTGAGATGGGTTATAGATTACAAATCTTCCACTCGTAGTGAGCCCAATCTATCTCTCTTCCTGCAGCAACAGCGCATTTTGTATGAATCCCAATTAAATCGATACGCAAAAGCTTTCCAGCTTTTGGAAGATCGACCTATTAAATTAGGCCTCTATTTTCCTCTTTGTCAGGGCTGGTGTGAATGGGAGATCAATCTGTGCAGCAATATTCTTTAGAGGAGTTCTCAGTGCCAACCGATATTTCCAACAAACTTGTGGTTGCAATTTCATCTCGAGCTTTATTTAATCTCGATGAAAGTAACGCAATTTATGAAAAATACGGCGTTGACAGCTACGCCAGTTATCAAATCGAACACGAAAACTATATTTTGGAACCCGGTCTTGCTTTTCCTCTGGTTAAAAAATTTTTAACCTTTAATCAAAATAATGACTTACTTGAGATAATTTTGCTTTCCCGCAATAGTGCGGATACGGGACTACGAATTTTTAATAGTATTCAACATTATAAAATAAATATTACTCGAGCAGCTTTTACAGGCGGTCGAAGTCCTTATAGATACATAGAAGCTTTTAAAGCTAATTTATTTCTATCTGCTAATCCAGAAGATGTAAAACAGGCATTAAAATGCGGGTTATGCAGCAGACACCATTCTTCCTTCTGTCAAACCGCCGCCTAACACGAATCCTGAACTACGTATTGCCTTTGACGGTGATGCTGTTTTATTTTCAGATGAAGCTGAACGTATCTATCAACAAGCAGGGCTTTCCGCATTTACGATTAATGAAAAAAAGGCAGCAAATAATCCGCTCCCTGGAGGTCCTTTCAAGGGCTTCCTTGAAGCACTTCAACGATTACAAAGCCAATTTCCTGCGGATCAATGTCCAATTCGCACTGCCTTAGTCACCGCACGACAAGCCCCCGCGCACGAACGCGTCATCAAAACTTTACTGGCTTGGAACATCCGCATTGATGAAGCTTTATTCCTTGGTGGGCTAGAAAAGAGTAATTTTTTATGCGGCTTTGGTGCTGATATTTTTTTGATGATCAAAAAGGACACTGCCAATCCGCCGCTGAACATGTTGCTACAGGCCACGTGCCCAATGGAATCACAAACGAAAATTTGTAAGAGTACTAGAACATTCAAGTAAAGTGGTTGAATGACGAAGATTTTGTTACACTGCTGCGAATTAAAATCCTTGCGAGAATTATATTTACTCCCATGACCTTCAATAAAGACAATTTTGTCTGGCTCGACCTGGAAATGACAGGACTGAATCCGGATGAAGATCGAATTCTCGAAATTGCAACAATAGTAACAAATAGTAATCTCGACATCATTTCAGAAGGACTTGTTTTTGCCATTCACCAACCTACTGAATTATTAGAAACCATGGACAGTTGGAACACTGCTCACCATACTGCTTCCGGGTTAATCGACCGAGTAAAAAAAGCAGCATTACCGAGAGCCAAGCTGAAACAGAAACGTTGAATTTTCTTAAATATTATGTGCCACTTAAAAAATCACCCTTATGCGGCAATTCTATTTGTCAAGATCGACGATTTTTGCACCATTATATGCCCAATTTAGATCAATTCTTTCATTATCGTCATCTGGATGTGACCACCTTAAAAATTCTCGCTCAACGTTGGACTCCCCAGATAATGACAGGATATGTTAAAGAATCCCAACATCTAGCTTTACAAGATATACGCGATTCCATTGCAGAATTACGTTATTACCGGAAACATTTTTTAAAAATCTAATCTTAACTTCTCCACGCTCCAGACGCAGTAGACATTCTAACAGCAAATCGATATGATAATTCAAATTTAAGTAACGGACTAATAATATATGGCATTTCTTATCAGTATCATACTGGCTTACCTCATAGGCTCACTTTCATTTGCAATTATCGTCGCAAAGCTCATGTGCTTTCGGGATCCACGAACCACCGGATCAGGAAATGCGGGCGCTACCAACATGCTGCGCGTAGCAGGAAAAAAGCAGCACTCTACGTATTATTGGGTGATGCTCTAAAAGGGTTAATTGCCGTTTTGATTGCCCGTTTTTTAGGTTCGTATGGCCTAAGCTTAGCTTTTGTAGCCTTAGTAGTAGTCATTGGACATGTTTTTCCTCTGTATTTTAAATTTAGAGGTGGCAAGGGTGTTGCTACCATGTTGGGTGCTTTTTTAGGTTTGTCTTTTTGGATCGGCTTATTCCTTATTGCTAGTTGGCTTATTATTGCTTACCTTTTTCGTTATTCCTCAGTAGCCACTTTGGTCTCCGCTGTCGCAGCACCTATCTATATGATGATCGGTGCTCATGCTGATTATTTTTTCCCAGTTTTATTGATCACAATTCTTGTTGTATGGAAACATTGGGAAAATATCCAGCGTCTGCGAAAAAGGACCGAAGGAAAAATTCAATTTTAGGAAAGAGGAATTGCAGTCAATTCCCTCATTGCCCAACGAGGTCTAACACGGATACTTCTGTCCTCGCATTCACCTCCCTTGAGTCTTAGCCATCCAGTATAAGCTACCATAGCACCGTTATCAGTACAAAACTCTTGACGGGGATAATAAACTTTCCCCTCTTCTTTACTTACAGCTTCATTTAAGCGCTGGCGCAATTTTTTGTTGCCCGCTACGCCACCCACCAAGATAATGGTATTAATTCGTGTTTTTTTAATGGCACAGAGGCACTTACGTACCAAAGTATCTACAACTGCTTCTTCAAAAGCACGAGCGATATCAGCGCGCGTTTGCCTCTCATTGCCATATTGTTTAAAACAATTAACCGCATGAGTTTTTAAACCACTAAAACTAAAGTTAAGATGAGGTTGTTTTATCATTGGCCGAGGAAAATAAAATCGATCTGGGTTCCCTTCTTTCGCCAATTGAGCTAAAGCAGGACCCCCAGGGTAGGTTAATCCCAGCAGCTTCGCCGTTTTATCAAAGGATTCTCCTGCCGCATCATCCACACTTTCACCCAAAATTTTATATCGACCGGGACCCTCAACAAGAACTAACATCGTATGCCCCCCTGAAACTAACAGGGCAATAAATGGATAATTGGGCGTTTCCTGCTCTAATTGCACTGCCATTAAATGAGCTTCCATGTGATGTACCCCCACAACGGGTAAACTCAAAGAATAAGCTAAACTTTTAGCGATAGAAGCTCCCACCATCAACGCACCAATTAAACCTGGACCCTTGGTATAAGCGATACCGTTAAGATCACCTTTCACTAACTTAGCATCATCGAGTGTCCCTTCGATTAAAGGTAAGATTTTTCGGATATGATCGCGTGAGGCGAGCTCAGGAACCACCCCCATACTGCGAATGCAAAGCAATTTGGCTGTAGATACGATGTGCTAATAACCCATGCTCTCCGTCATAGAGCGCTACTGCAGATTCATCACATGATGTTTCAATACCGAGAACATATTTCATGACAATAGTATATCTAATCCATTTATTTCCTTGCTATAATAATTAGTGTGAACGTTATTAGCCCTGCAAAAAGCTGTCAGTAGCCCAACCTTTTTCTAACTTATTTTGCCACCGATTTAATTTTCTGTTGTAAAACTGTGTGGGTAACTAAATAAAATTAAGCCGTTAAATATCGCTCTATTAAAGACTCTTCTCTCTTCATATTACGATCATTTAATGTTGAAATCTCCAAGCACCACCTATTTAGAATCACCTAAAGCATTGGCTGATACTGTGGTATTCATTTTGTTAGTTAACAAAGACAAAGAACAACTCTTAAAGGATTATGACATCCTCATCGAATTGGAAAAAGCGGCCACCTTTTTAAGGACAGTTATGATTCATTATGTTTACACTTTTTAGTTATGTGCTGTTAACTGGACTTTCCGTCATATTTATTCATCAAGCTTCTAAGACATTGCCTCCCTCACTAACGTTGTTCGTTGGCACATTATTTACCATAGTGTTTTTTTCACTTTTTTAATCTGAGCAAGACTAAATTGATCTATCAAAAAGCTTTGGAATTTAAGTGGTTATAGCTACAAATTATGATCAGTATTAGTATTAGTATATTGTGGTTATGCACTATTATACACCGGCCTTTGCGGCCCCTGCTGTAGTATTATTAATTTTCTTTTCCACAACTTCTTTATTTAGCGTTATCTCCCAATTTATACAAGAAAAAATATCGATTTATTAATATCGGGAGAAGGAATAGTATTTTGTACCGCATTTTTATTGTCTGGGATTATTTAATTAAAGAAAGTATTTCATTCTATCTTTGGCTAGGTGTTTTTTTTGAGCGGCCCCTCTCGATGGCGCTGGCAATTTTATCTACAAAAAACAGAGTTACAAACTCTTCAAGCAAACACAGCTGACAGCTACCCAAATACTCGCCATTCGCTTCTGGTTAGTGGAGATAGTTTGTTTAATTTATTTCCTCATAATACACCTTGGAATTACCTTAATTTTTACAACGGAGTGATGATTTTCAGCATCGCTTTAATATCATTGATACCACGCATTTTTTCTATCTAACAAGTTTTAATTCCCGCAACTGGCTACGTGCTGCAATCTATCTTTTTTCACCATGTCGATGTGATTTTATTGTTATTTTATTTAGCAACGGGATTTTTTATTAGCTTTCCAACTATTGTTAAACTCTTTTATAAGAGAAATTTTCGCTGATAGAACAGAATATCCAGCACTGGCTACTTACAAACTCAACGGTTGGTGTGGTGGTGTGTAATTGAACCAACCTGAAAATGATCGATCGCTGATAATACTCCGATGTAGCACTGGAGGCCACTTTGAAAGATCACCAATCAGTGTGACCTCCATCAATTTTATTGATTTTGGTGTGAATGTCGGGAAAAGTCATTGTTTGATTAGTAGCATTTTGCAACATAACATGTAAAGCGTGAGTTAGTGATAATATTTACAAGCTCCTTTTTGTGCCCAACTGTTGGTAGTCCACAAAATGGCAATAAGTGCAAAAAGAGCCACCATCAGTTTCGTTTTTAGTCACAAATGTAGAAAAAGTTACGCCTGGAAAATACAGGCAACAAACTGAGGGAGAGGGTGGGTCCAAAAAGAAAATTTTAAGAAACGAAAGAAGCAAAGGGATTTAAGCTTCAATAAGCCCTAATTCTTTCACCGCGTCACGCTCTTCACGAAGCTCATTTAAAGTTGCTTGAAATTTTTGCTGACCGAATTCATTATGCGTAATCTCCTCAATAACTCTAACAATTCCGTTCTCCGTGCGACAGGAAAATGAGAAAATCAAGCTTTCATCGACCTCATATTGCCCTTGCGAACATAAAGCGACCGAATAGCTGTCATCGACAGGAGTTGTATTGATTAAACTCCATACGCTATCGATCACAGCGTTAGCAGCCGAAGCAGCCGACGAGGCTCCTCGAGCTTTAATGACAGCAGCACCACGTTGTTGAATTAGAGGAATAAATTCTTCCGTCAACCATTTTTTATCACGAATTACGTCTGAGGCCAATTTGCCATTAATCGTGGCATGATAAAAATCCGGGTATTGGGTGGAAGAATGGTTTCCCCAAATAATCATATTTTTTACAGCCGTCACTTCCACCTCGGCTCTAAGAGCTAACTGACCAATAGCCCGATTTTGGTCAAGTCTTGTCATGGCGTAAAAACAATCATTAGGGATGTCTGGAGCATGATTCATAGCAATAAGGCAATTGGTATTACAGGGGTTACCTACAACGAAAATTCGAACGTCATTTGCTGCATGTTCATTAAGCGCTTTTCCTTGCACAGCAAAAATTTCACCATTCTTCTCTAATAAATCTTTACGCTCCATACCTGCTTTGCGGGGCGCCGAACCTACTAAAAGCGCCCAATTAACATTGTTAAAGGCAACCTTAGGATCTGAAGTCACTACGATATTGCGCAATAAGGGAAAAGCACAATCCTCTAATTCCATCACGACCCCTTTCAATGCCGACGACAACGCGGGTTCGATTTCGAGTAAATGTAAATCAAGGGTGGTATCTAAACCAAATGCCTGGCCTGAAGCTAAACGAAACAATAAAGCATAACCAATTTGTCCAGCAGCACCCGTTACTACAACTTTGACATGCTTGATCACTTTTCTCTTCTCTATGTTTCCAATAATGCAATAATTTCGGATTTCTGTGTAGGATCGCCCACTGCAACAAAGGGGGATTAGTGAGCGATAGCTTGGCGTTATATTGCAGGGCTTTACCACTTAAATCAACTATTCTACCGCCAGCTGCCTCCAAAACGCATTGTGCGGCTGCGGTATCCCATTCACTGGTATTGCCAAAACGAGGATAGAGATCCCCTTCTCCTTCAGCGATCCGACAAAATTTTAGAGAACTATTTAATCGAACAACCTTGGCGGCAGGAATGGTTTCAAATAGACGAGGTAACCGAGGAGAATGTAAAAACTCACCTAAATAAACAGAAAAAGATTGCCAATTCATTTTTCGAGTATGAATCTGTTGAGGAACATTATCCTTGACCTGCTTAAAAGCTCCGTGTTTTTGATGAGCAAAATAACATTCCTTTTGGAGAGGCGCATACACCACTCCAACGATAGGCTGATGCTTTTCAATTAAAGCAATATTTACCGTAAATTCGTCGAGCCTCTCTATAAAACCTCGCGTGCCATCTAAAGGATCCAATAACCAATAGCACTGCCACTGACTGCGAGCTTTATAAGAAGGAATCTCGCCCTCCTCGGACAAAATTGGTATATTCGGCGTTAAGGACTGTAATCCTTTATACAAAATCCCATGTGCGCAAAGATCTGCTTCGGTTAATAAGGTATTATTATATTTTTGTTGAATCCGCATAGCCTCTTTGGGCAACCGGGCAAAGTTTAAAATTCCTGCTCCCGCGTGTTTGGCCAATAAGATGAACGAATTTACATGTTGATACCAATCATTGGACATGCTGAGAATGCTCCAATAAAAACAAGGCAGCTACGCTGCGTGCTTCATGAAATTCAGGATGAGCGAGCAAGTCGTTTCTTCTAGAAAGCTTCCATGGAATAACCTCTAAGGGCTCTGGTTCATCACCACGAATGGCTTCCCGATAAAGGTCTGTCGCTAAAATGATATGCATCATGGAATCTAAATAGCCAGGAGAAGCACTAAAACAAGCGATAATCGACATATTACGGGAACCATAGCCTACTTCTTCTTTTAATTCGCGCTCGGCTGTAAGCAAAAGTTCTTCCCCTTTTTCAATGCTGCCTTTTGGGAACCCTAGCACATAATCATTCACCCCCATACTATACTCCCGAACCAGCAATATCGTTTCGCTATCTAACAGAGGAATAATCATTACAGCACCACACCCGCGCCCACGAATACGTTCAAAATAGCGTTCCTCTCCATTGGAAAAGCGCAGATGCAACTCTTCGATTTGGAATAATCGGCTTCGCGCAATGACGGTTTTATCGATAATGGTTGGTTTTTTAATCATGTTCAAATCTCATTTTCACGCTTGGACGTGAAAATGATACAATTCTATGATGTCAGTTATACCGCTCAGTTTGTATGTCATATGCCCTGTGGTGTCTCCGAAAATGCCCTTATTGTGATTTTAATTCTCACGCTTTACATCACCCTCTTCCGGAAGAAAATTACGTTCAGGCTTTGGCTTAACGATCTCAAACAACGACTGTCCTTCATCACTGATTACCCCATCATTTATACCATCTTTATTGGCGGAGGGACACCTAGTTTATTCTCTGCGTCAGCTTACGAAAAATTATTTTATGAAATGAAAAAAGTGTTAACCTTAAATGAGGAAATCGAAATTACCCTGGAAACTAATCCCGGAAGCGTTGAGCAGTATCGGTTCAATGGCTATCGAAAAACGGGCATTAATCGCTTGTCTCTTGGTATACAAAGTTTTTAAGATGATAAATTAAAAAAACTAGGTCGCATTCATACTGCCGAGAATGCTAAGCAAGCCATCAAAATTGCAAAACGGGCAGGATTTAAAAACATAAATATTGACTTAATGTTTGACTTACCGAAACAAAAAATTGAAGATGCGCTCTTTGACTTACAAAATGCAATCGAATTAGATTCTACGCATATTTCGTGGTATCAATTAGCACTAGAACCGCAAACTTTTTTCTAAAAATATTCACCTGTCCCTCCTTCCTTCAGACGATTATATTTGGGAAATGTAAGTAAAGGGACAACAACAATTATTAAAAAAAACAAGGTTTTTATCAATATGAAGTTTCTGCTTATTGTCGAGATAATTATTTTTGTCAGCATAATATCAATTATTGCAAGTTTGGTGATTATCTCGGAATTGGGGCCGAAGCGCATAGCAAATTAACTTTCGAAAATGAAATTTTTTGCTATTGGAATATCAAAAATCCTAGATTTTACATGCATCCTAAAAATTCCTTTCTAGAAGGTCAACGAAGTTTCCATCCAGAGAAGTTTGCATCCAGAAGAGCTTCCCCTCGAATCTATGATAAATGCGCTTCGTTTGCAAAAACCGATTCCGCTTTACGCTTTTCACAAAACGAACCAGACTTGAACCCCCATGCTATTTCTTCTTGCCTTAAAACTAGCCAAAAACGAAAACTTCTCAAATTGGAAAATAACCACTTAATTGTTCTTCCGTTAAGCCACCAATTTCTTAATGAACTCTTAATGGAGATTTAAATTTGTAAGACATATCTTACAGAAAAAAGAGTTCTTAGGTGATTTCTTTTACACTCAATAATGTCTATTATTTAAACATATCGGATTATACACCATAAGGGCAAAATGGACGATTATTCAAGGAAAGACAGAAAGGGACCTCCTCTAGAAAACTAGAGGAAAGTTTTTTGTGATAGTTTGGTGGGAATCGGTTATAGAAGATCATTCTCACCAGCTGTCACTCTTTTCTTACTCTAAGTAACTCAACTCAAAACCTACAAAATCTGACACAGATCTATTAAGGCCTATTGTCGTAACGCTCACGAATTCATTATCTAGGCTTTTCCCGATTGTGAAAGAAACAATGTACATATACCAACGTTAATCTAATATGTTCCTTTATTATCTCATTATCAAGGTATCGATTCCAATCGAACTCGTCTCGAGGAATAATAAACCTAGATTTTTTGGGAGTGACGAATAGGAGTTTGGCACTATTTACTCCTAGCGTAAAAATCCATTTCGCGAGCGCATATCGTGACTAAACCGTAAAAGCCAGGAAAGGCCAGATGTTTCCGCAATAATTAAAATTAACCGAAAATTAACTGTGAAGATGCCTCTCAGGATAGAGAGGAGAATGGGTACCGCTATGTTTTTGACCGTAACCGTTCTCATAATACTCTAAAAGATATAATAAACAAACCCATAAAGTCCAAATTCTTTACTCAAGGCTTGAAAATCTCTAAAAAGAGAATAATTACCGGTCTTGTAAAATCAAATGCGATACTTCGATCCGGAACGAGAGCGCCTGTAAGATTCTTCCTCGAAATTGGCTTATACACCATTCAATGAAAAATAGCTTTTAGAAGGGATTCGTCAAATGCAGTCAAGTATTTCACATTGAAAAAGAAAGAAATAATAAAAATTAAACTGTTTAATGGTTTAAATGATGATAAAATCCAGAGGATTTATGCCCATTCTAAATCCGTTATTTTAAAAAAAGGAGATACGTTATTTTAAGAAAACGACAAACTAAATTCATTCTACATAATCGTTTCCGGATCCGTTTCCATTAGAAAAATGTATAAAGCAACCGGCCAGATTTACGAAGTTTCTACACTTTCTACCAATAACACTATCGGAGAAATGGTCCTCATATAAGTTGAAACCTGATCTATCTCGGTAGTTGCTTTAACCAATAGTAAACTTATTGAAATTTCTCTGGAACCTATCAAAAAGAATGAGCAAATATTATCGCTTATCAGCCAGAATATCAGTCATATTCTTTCAGAAAGATTACGAAAAATTAATGAAATTACTGTTAAATCGATGTAAAATGAGCTAGACGAACTCAAAAAAACGTAATGATTTTAAATCCACCTAACGAAGGAATTAAAGAATAAAATTGGCTTAGGAGAGGAGTCTTTCATGTAAAAGACTTTATCAGCCCTTGACTTCAGAACATTCGTGATTGCATTTCCGTCTTAAAATCAAATTTTTTTCCGATGCTTGCAGGAAGAAAATATCGAATATACCACTTATAGTATCGGGTATTATTTCATACTTAAATTTCAAAGTGGCGAAAGTCTATATGATTAGTATCAGGAAATGAAAGAAATTTTCTTCAAAGTTTAAGTCTTTAAACTTGTTCGAACCGAACTGATCAGGACTTTTCACCTTACGGTTTCATTACTTTTATGTTGAACTAACCCTTTATAGAACCTGAATTAGAATACCGTAGCAAAACACACGAGCCTTTCATTTTATCTATGAGACAGAAAAACTATTATCTGTGGAATTACCAAGAAGCTTATAAAACTGGAAACAATGCTAATCTAAGCACCATTCAATAACACCCCCATTAATTTAGTTTTTATTTATTATAAGGGCTTATTACTTTGCAATATAATTTCTCGATTAAAAACAAAAAAGGATAAAATCAAAAAATTCTACTAATTATCTACAACAATATTATCGCCTTCTAGCGAAATTTTATTCACTTATAAATAACCAGAATAAAGCCGAAGAATTTTATGAAAAAACTATTTCTCAAGCTAAAGAAAGACAACATTTATTAGAAATGGCTTTAGCTTATGAATTAGCTGCTTTATTTTATCGTCAAACAGATAAAAATTGGTCTTTAAATATTATCTGCATGATACTTATCATAACTACAAAGCTTTTGGATTTAATCGAAAAGTACTTCAATTAGAGAACCCTTTTAAGGAGCAGTTAGCAGAAGAGAGAGCTCATAAAGATCTCACAGCCACCTCTCTTCCCTATAAAGAATTAGTTCGTTTATTCCAGGTCATCGACTTTGACAATATGTTAAAAATTAGCAATTCCCTCACATCAGAAACTAACTTGTCCTCATTAATCAAAAAGTTATTAACTGAAATTTCAAATCAAACGAATTCAGATCGTATCTTTTTATTCTTAAAAAGAAAAATCTCATCTTTATTGAAGGCAAGTATGCTTATAACAGAAATGAAGCGGCTGTGACTCATTCAGAACATCTCGGTGGCCGAAACGACCTTCTCATCGATTTTATCAAATATGTGGAACGCGAAATAGTCGTAATTTTTTATAGAAAACCAAACAGCGATTACCCTATCCTAAATGGTTGATCGATTACCTAGAAGCAAAATAAATTAAATCAGCCATTGTTAGTCCCAATTTTTTTCAAAAAACTCTAATCGGGTTATTCTGTTGTGAAAATCATAAATTATCTCAAGCTTACTCATAGGAACAATTGGAATTCCTCCAACTTACTGCAAAGCAAGCTGCCATCGCTATTGAAAATGCTATCCTCTATGAATCTATTGATCAGTTTGTTCCTAAGATACTGTTAAAATCGCTGGGCTGCAATAATCTACCAGAATTAAAATTAGTAGATAACAAATTAATATATCTATATCCATTATAATTTCCGATTTGCCCAGTTTTATGTCAATTTCTGAAAAATTATCTTCCACCTAACTGAGGTCTTTGATTTAATTAATGAGTATTTAAGTACAATCACGCCAAAAATTAACAAATATGAACAAAAAATATGGACGATATATTAATAAATATATTGGTGATGCCTTTCATTGCACCGTTTCTAAAAAGAGCAGATCAAGCTTTGGACGCAAGTATTGAATTACAAGATAAACTTAAATCTTTCAATAAAACACTCGAATTAAAAGGCTTTGAAAAACTTTATCTATCCTACAGCATTAGTCTTAGTATTGGAAATATCATTTTGGGAATCATTGGAAACGAACAGCAGCTAGAGGGTCACCGCCTTGGGAAGAGTAGTCGATATTGCTTCAGAAGATGTAATTATTATCTACAAAATTATTGATGCACAACCCGATGCCGAAATTAAAAAAGCAACTTTACAAAATTTTAAAGGTGAATAATTTACTAAAGCTAAAAAATATTTGAAGGAATTTTACAAGAAAATTCTAACGATAAGTCTGTTCAAATTCTGATCCAACATTGTAGAGATTATCCAAAAAAGCCTCCCGATGCTTGGCAAAGTAGAGTAGAATTACTCATTTAAGATTAAATTGATTCATCACAGCATCAATTGTTCATTCTTACATTTTGACTTAAACTTTCTTCCCTATTTTACACAACATATAGCACTAATATAATTACAGGAACACGTTGGTTACACAATTGCTCTTGCCTGATTCCTCACGGCTATATTAGTCCTAGTTAGTTTATGGGCTATTGCCAATTACGCGGGTAAAAGAAAATTATGGCTGTTCATTAGTACCTATGTTTGTTATTTTAGCCACCGCTTTGTTGTAGTTTTCAATCCCCCCTGCGGCCATTTTGCGTACCCTGACCCTAATTATAATCTGCAATATTGCCTATGAAGCCTGCTTTATTTTTTATAATACGCTCTTGTGTGTGTCTTCTACTGCTGCTGAAAATATTTCAGCAACTTTAGGCCGTATTTCGCGCTTAGGTTAGTCCATTGGAAATTTGGGCGCACTGCTGTCATTGATTATCACTTTATTTTTGCTACTTTCTAAACCTACGTCGTTAAATATTGAATCTTTTGCTCATATTCGTCTAACTACATTATTTGTAGCAATAATCTGGTTCGCTATATTTTAGCCTTCCGATTTTTCTTTTTTCCGAGACAGACCCTCTTATCAATATCCTTTGAAACAAGCCATCAGACTAGGATTAAAGGAGCTCAAACAAACCTTCCATTCTATAAAACGAACTCTCAATCTTTTTATTTTTTTATAGCTTGAATGATCTACACCGATGGCATGATAACCTTAATTGCTTTTGGAGGCATTTATGGGTGCAGGCACTTTTAATTTCACGCTGGACGCGCTGACATGGGAAGCGTTTTAATTTTTGTTCTGCTAGGAGGGGAAGGATGATCAATCATTTTGAGGGTTCAAGAAAGAAGAGAAGATTAAATAACTAACCTCAATTCTGGATAAGAGATAATTCAATTATTTGAAAATATTGAAAAAATATTGATGCCAGTACAATTTGACTCCGATTTTGCACAACAGGAGTTGATGATGTTGGCACCAATCACAGAGATTTTTTTGCGATCTTGATGACTGATGACTGTTGCAAGCAGTATTGAAACGAAAATTGGTGTATTTATTACTCAACTCCAATCGACCGGATCGTAAAGGGACAATGAGAGCCTGAGCGAAACTATAACAATTATTGTCTTATTTCAAAAATGTTCTGGGTGCATATTGATTGCTTATGCCTGGAAAACAAACAAAGAGGGTGTAAAATACAATTATATCTTGAGTAAAAACTATGCACTTATCCAGAGTTGAGGTTAGTTAATCTAATCTCTCTACGAAAATAAATTGCTTTAGTTAGACCAAACAAACTAATCAAAAGCCAAGCAATTTCTATGATGCCCGAAGCTAAATTCCACGAAAAATATAAAGATATTAAAATAAATCCTGAACCTATAAAATTTAGGAGGGAATAAGTAATACTGCTTTGATTAAGCTTATTCATTTGTAATAAACAATAAGCTAACAAAACCAGAAGGACCCCACTGATGCCGATAATGTTGAATTCTTGAGATAAAAATCGAATTAGATATCCCATTTATAAGACCATACATTCGACATCATAACCCCCATATTTCAGTATATTAATCACTCCAGTATCTAAAATAAGATATTGTCCTTTAATTCCTAAAAGGGATCCCATAATGGTGGGTGTCTTTTCAAATGAAAGAGCTTTTATTTTATTCGGATATTCTAAAACAGGGTAATTTAATCGAGTGACCGGAGTTGTTTCGAGTTTCTGAATATCTCCCTCTTTAAATTGGTTTATCACTCTGGAAAGAGAGGAGTCGGCTTCCTTTAGCAAGGCATCTCGTGCAGAGATTAAATCTATTTCTTCAATATGATTTCTTAACATTCTCCGCCAATCCGTACGATCGGCAATGAAGGCTTTTAAGCTAACCTCTATCATGCCTGCTTGATAACGATTTTTCGTCTGTAAAATAGGCACCCCTTGAATGGCGCCTTGATCAATCCAGCGTGTGGGCACCTGCGTTTCTCGAGTAATGCCTACTTTTAGACCTGAAGAATTTGCTATATAAACCATATGATTTTGATGACAATGGATGTGAGCCCAATCCCCAATAGGGCACCCTTCTTTTTCTACTCGACAGCGTTCCGGGTGGATAATACAAAGATCACACTCTTGCAGTCTCCTCAAACAAGGAAAACAAAATCCTTGCTGAAAACTTTTATTAGTTTTACGCCCGCATTGAATACAATAAATTGATCCTGCATAGTTGAATGAAATAGATTTACCTAACCAGGTATTCAATAAAATTTCACCGCTCTCGTGAGTTAAATAATACTCAACAGGAGCTTTAAAAATACTTTTTAATTTTTTCAAATGAATATTAACTTTCATTTCTTTTAAAGAAAATATACTCTTCTAGAGGCTTTCCGACAATAAAGGCTTTCCGACAATAAAATATTCTTGGATAATTCGCTCAATAACGTCCGGAGTGCAGGAGTGATACCAAATACGATCGAGATAAACTACGGTAATTGGCCCTTGACAGCAAGTTCGCAAACAATTCGCTTTCGTTCGGCAAATTCCTCCCGCACCCGTTAAATTTAATTCATTTAATCGTCGTTTTAAATATTCCCATGGCTCTAATCCTATATTCTCTGGATAGCATTGAGGTTTGGTCTGATCACAACATAAAAAATATGATGACAAATTTTTTCTAACTTTAGAAGTTCTAGTTTACATTGTAACTTTTCATTCTCAAGAATGCTCATAGCCTGTCGTTCCCTTTCTATTAGATCAAGTGGGATATTCAAAATGAAAATTTATTTCTGATTCTTGTGATACCCATAGCTGAAATCGAGCATTCGC
The DNA here is from genome assembly GCF_030643785.1 of Coxiella-like endosymbiont. Lineage (NCBI taxonomy): Bacteria > Pseudomonadati > Pseudomonadota > Gammaproteobacteria > Legionellales > Coxiellaceae > Coxiella-like endosymbiont. The sequence goes on from NZ_CP094378.1 coordinate 1,187,063, forward strand.
TGAAGAGGAACTTTAACTTTAGCTATAGCATCCAATAAAATTTCATTATTGCCAGTGAGTAAAGACTGCTCCAAATTTTGTAATATTCATAGCTATCCAGGGACAATGGTCCATAGCTCTTCGACACGTTGCTCCTTGCCAGCAGCAGTGGACGCTTCAATGAAAGTTTTGTGAAGCGATTACTGCTGCATTTTGTAAAAAATGCCGTGATCAGTTCGCTACAATAAAAGTGGAATTACGTAACTCTTATGATGCTTTTAACAACTGCGGAGTAGAACACTGCACATCTGCTTGTTCAATAATGGAAGCAGGTGATTTGGGATGCACTAAAACGGCTGCTTGAGGATATTCTTTTCGTAAAGCCGCAAAAGCTTCTCCTTTGAACTCTTCATGCACAATACAAGGGCCCCATTCCATAAAATTAAATCGGCTTCTGTTCTCTTTTGTATGTAATTTCCAAAGTATCGCGGGATCAGGCGCCCATAAAATCTTTTTATCTTATCCACTCGTGCTTTAACCGCTGCTGATGTGTTGCAATAGACCACCACTGTCTGTCCTCCGATCAGGGTGCTCATCATAAAATCGGGAAAATGTGTCAACAGGACAGGAAAGATCAAGCGAACAAGTGGCTTCACCGGTAGACATCAAAATTCGTTTTTCCGGGCTTAATAATATTTTTGCACTTTCACCCATAAACCGCACACCAGCAACAACCAACGTCACAGCGGAATGAACCATCCCAAACTGAGCCATAGGCCTCTGCTTCCATATGAAAAATTTGTCTATATATATTATTCGTTAGTTCCTTGTCCGTAGCTATATGGTAGCATAGGATAAATTATAGCGAGCCTTTCACACACGCTCAATCCTTTCTGTCGCAAACAGGTAATCCAGCCACAAATCGGATAAAATTTCCTGAGTTCGGTTCTGAGAAAAACGCTCTTCGATATTTTTAATATCCACCAATTCCATAGGCTGATGTTGCCAAGAACAAGCATAAACGGCTTTTGTCCGCTTCCCTGTGCTAGGATCGATTTGCCATTGCAGGCATTGAGCACATACCCCTTTCATCATGCATTGCATTGGCCCATAAACCGAAGCGACAAATTCCACTTCAGGTTTGAAATATTTCTTTAATAGGCCCTCTCGACCTTTTTGAACTTGCCGAAGAAGATGAGTCGAACCGATTACGTACACACGATCAATCGTCTGCAGCGAAAGGGATGGTTGCTCTATTTCGTAGCGGCGCAAAACGGAAATAAGTTCTCCCTGCGCGACTCTATCTTGAGAACGTCGTGGTTTAATTCTTCCACCCTTTTGAGTCAGCCACAAAACAACATCGCTTACCGCCTCTAATTCTTCGTGGCAGTAAAGTTCATTAGCCGTTTCCATTAAGGCCACATAGAACACGCGATGCCCCGCTTTCCGCAATGTAGGCCCTAAAGAGCGCAAATGTGAAGCAGCCAGAGCCCCTCCAATAATCATTATATTTTTCTGGCTCTCTGTGGGAATTTTGCTATAACAACCTGTCGGTCCCATAATGGAAATCGGCTGGCCCGGTTTTAAGGTTGCTACCAATCGGGAGCTCGCCCCACGCTCCAAAACCATAAAACTCACTACATCTGGATCGGAATTTTGATTCACACCAATCATTGCCAAGGCTTCCGTTTGTAACCGTGTATCGCCAATAAGGGGTGATAAGCATTCGAAATTCTGCAATCGATAAAATTGGCCCGCTCGAAAGTTACGGGCTGCCATTAATGCTCTAATTTGGCATTCGACCATGGCAGGAGAATGTCGTCGAACCGCTATCACCTTCGCTTCAAAAAGGGTGGCCATCTGGTCACGGAATTTATCATATTCAATCACGTCTCCATTAAACCGATGATTATGTTCGAGTGCTTCGACAATTTTTGGATAGGTCCGCTTAGCAGAGGCAATAGCTTTCACGACACTTCCATGGAAAATGGGATGTGTGTCGCCTAAAAAACTTACTCGATGCTCGCCCTTTTCATAACTCGTAAAGGGCCCAAAATCCTCAATTTTACAATGACCTTCTTCACTAACTTCTTTTAATTTATTATCTTTAAATTCAAATCGTTGGTAATTAAAGCCTTCACGAGAGAAAGTATCTCTATGCTCATAAGCATACGCGATATTGGGCTTAGCTCCAGTCGCCACGAAAATGGAGCGGGCAGGCAAGGTTTGATCCTCATCCGTTACAATCCAAACCCCTTCTTCATCCATGACACGCCATTGACATACTAAAGCTATTGCCCAACCTTGGGCATCTAATTTCACGGCTTTTGGTTCTAGACCCTCAGCGTAATAGATGCCTTCTTCTAAGGCCTTTATTACCTCCTCGTGGTTACGTTTATAAGCAGGAGACTCTTCCATAGTCCGGCGATAAGCTATGGTTATTCCACCCCATCCTCGGAGAAGCTTTACTAAATCAATCGGTCGATCTTCTTCTTTTGCTTTCAGGCGCTCCGCACCGACAGCTCGCCCATGATTAAGAAATTCATCTAAAACTTCCAATGAAACTTGATCAAAACGAGACCTTACAGCTTCTTCTCCAAAGAATTTGATAAGCTTTTTATATCGTTGAGTTATTTTTTCTACTTGAGCGATGTAATATGCTTGAACTTCCGTGGCCGTATCGATGGCGGTTAATCCGCCTCCAATCACTACGGCGGGCAAGCGCACTTGTAAATTAGCCAAGCTTGAGGATTTAGCAGCACCAGTTAATTGAAGTGCCATTAAAAAATCGTTAGCCTGGCGCATCCCTGGAGCTAGGCTATTTGGAATCTGCAATTCGCGCGGCAAACCAGCCCCCACAGCTATTGCTAAATGATCGAAACCCAGACGCCATACATCTTCAACCAATAAAGTGCCACCGAAACGAACGCTGCCAAATACTTGAAAATAGGGACGCCTTAATAAACTGATGTAAATTAGTTTTAAGAAATTTTTATCCCAACGCACAGTAATTCCATATTCGGCAACTCCACCAAAACCGGCCATTACCCGATTGTCCAACCGTTTTTTTAGATCCACATAATTTCGAATAGGCTCAGCAATAAGATCAGAAGGCAAGGGTTCAATCTTTAAACCATCGGTTCCCACAACAGCAAAGCCTTCCATCAAAAGAAAATGTGCCAATGTAAACCCAGCAGGCCCCATTCCCATAATCAACACTTTTTTTCCATTATAAGCTTTAGGTAGGTATTGTTCTTGCCGTAGGGGATTCCAACGTGTAAGCAAATCATAGATCTCCACACCCCAGGGTAATTCCAATACGTCCGTTAAAATTCGTGTTTCAGTCTGAGGAATGTTAACGGGCTCTTGTTTTTGGTAAATGCAAGCTTTCATACAATCGTTGCAAATACGATGCCCCGTAGCTGGGCACATAGGATTATCGATCATAACAGTGGCTAAAGCAGCAATTGCATAGCCCTTCTTTTTCAAAATATGCATTTCGGAAATTTTTTCATCCAAGGGACATCCTGTTAAAGTTTCACCTAAAGGATTAATCTTTAGGTTTCGATTTGGATCGCCTTTTTTTACTGGAAATCCTTTGGAACAAAAATCCCCATCAGTTTTGTGACAATAAATACAATAATGAACATGGGCCATTGCTTCACGCCGTTCCATCCGCGGATCGGTCAAAGTGAAGCCGTCCCGATAACGGCGCGATTCCGGCGGCCCCTCTAAACGTCCCAGTGCATCTTCAGGAAGAGCAACCGTTTCTACTAAATTTTCATAATTTAGATGTTTGTGTAAACGAAAGCTTATCCATCCTCTTACTGCATTCTTTCCTTCTAATTGAGTAAGGGCAGCAACACACCAGGAAGTAAGTTTTTCAATAAATGCTGCATTATCTTCAGGCGCTTCCAATAACCGCTGTCCCCACCGAGCGATGGCCCATTCTCGATCAACTTCATTTAATCTGTTTTCTTCTAATTGATCAGTTACCCATTGATCTAATAGTGAAAAACTTTCTATTAAATCTGCCTTTTTGAGCAGCCTGCGTGCTTGACGCAAGACATAGAATTTTTTGAAAGCAAAAATGATGTTTTCTTTTAAAGTGGCGACACGCAAATGGTTGGCCGATTTCTCAATTGAAAAAAAATCTGCAATAAAAGTTTCTAAAAGAGGCCCACAGGCAATGATTAACTCGCTGATCTCTTGAGGTTTTAAGGGTTCATTTTCTCGATACCGCAGAAGTCGTGCGTGCAAGATTTCATCTTTTGTTTTTAGAAAAATCAGAAAAGCAGCATCCAGCTTTGCAAGCCCATTTATCGTAAATAATTCTGAAAAGTTGAATCCTTTCAGAACCAGTGGTAAATTAGTCATGGAAAGCATATTCATTTCATATTACAATCTAACTATAATTCATCAGGCACCATATTTTAGCAGAGCTTATGTTTAGAAAGAAAAATAATTATCAAAAGACTTCAGGAGCTTACATTAGCGAAATTGATAAGCGTTTGGCTGATTTTGATCAAAACCATGCATGGTCAGCTACGCAGCTGGCCGAAATCACCAAATACAAACGAATTTTTCATTTACAGAATACTCCCTCTTCCTCTTCTGTAAAAAGAAAAACTTTATGGGATTTCGAGTAAATAACTATAAGCCTTCTAGCAATTTCGTTAACTCTCCGCTTGTGAACAGTTCGCTAACGATATCACTTCCGCCAATAAGCTCACCATTGATATAGAGTTGGGGAATCGTAGGCCAATTGGAAAAATCTTTAATTCCTTGACGAAGCTCGGATGACTCTAAAACGTCAAAGCTTGTAAACTGGGCTCCACATTGGCGCAGAATATGAACCACACGTCCTGAAAAGCCGCATTGAGGAAAGTCAGGCGTTCCTTTCATATACAACACAATAGGGTTAGTTTCTATTTGTTGTCGAATTTCTTCTTGGATACTCATTAATTGATCTCTTTTTATTTTCATAGTTTCCGACTTAACTCTGGCTTAGTGATTTTTCTGCTCCGTGGGTTATTTTGGCCCATCTCTCATGCATCCTTGACGCTAGTCGCTCCACACAATCAGTAAGCCAGAATTTTAGCCCCGGGGATCGTTTTATATTCATCCGGCGTATGCGTTTTTAAGGAAAGGGCGTGAATATCAGATTTCATGCGATTCCCGAGAGCATTGTAAACCATACGATGACGAGCTACTCGGTTTCTACCTTCAAATGTAGAACATAAAACCACTGCTTCAAAATGCTGCCCATCTCCCTCTACAAAAACAACTTGGCTCTCGGGCAAACCCGCTTCAATCCAACTTTTGATATTATCCACCGTTACCACAAATGTTCACTGAACTAAGTTGTTTTTGTTTATAGGGATACGATTTTGATTTTAGTGGAATTGATAGCTTCAATTACACTCTTCGTTATACTATAATTTCTAAGGGAGCTACTGTAAAATGACTTTTATTGTAATTGATCACTGTATACGTTGCAAGTACACAGACTGCGTGGAAGTCTGTCCTGTAGATTGTTTCCACGAAGGCCCCAACATGTTGGTCATCGATCCAGACGAATGCATTGATTGCAATCTTTGCGTTCCGGAATGCCCCGTCGATGCTATCTTTGCTGAAGACGACTTACCCCAAGAAAAGCAATATTTTCTAAAACTCAATGCAGAACTTGCCAAGCAGTGGCCTATTATTACCGCCAAAAAAGAAGCTCCGAAAGATGCTGATGATTGGGCAGATATTCCTGACAAGCTTCAATATCTAGAGCGCGAATGGTCGGAATAAAAAAATGAGTCGGTTTCGTCGCTACCAGGGAAAAGCTTATCAACGTGGGATACCCTTGAAACAAATACCACTCATTTTATTCATGCTCTTATTGAAAATAGTATCCAGACCGGTCAGCGGATTGTCTCGTTGGTGATAATCAACAAGAAATTCAATAAGCCATGCGTTACGAGCCATTCGTTATTTGTTTTTTTAGTCACCGAACCCTTGATTGCTTACGATCGGAAAGCTTGGGATCCACTGTTGATAATCGCGTCCGTTATGCTTTTTCATCCGCTTTAGGTTGTCGCTTAGTTTTTCATGAGGAATTTTGGGAATGGATTGTCAATTGACTTACTAATAGAGGACACCCTATTGATATCCTATTCTAGACACTAATCGTCATCAAACCTTATTACCAGAAGGCACGGAAACCCATTCACAACACTAACGGAATAGCAGCAGCTTGCTATTTTCAGCACCAAGGGAAACATATTTTTATGTTACCAAGGCCGCCAAAAGAATGTTTTCCTATTTTTCACTGCCTTTTTTCCGAAATTGCAGGAAAGTAACTATCCTTAAAAAATTTATCGAAAAACTTGGCTGTTAGTTAAGGCTAATGAAGGGCTTTTAGCTAGTCAGTTAGAAAAATTAATGCCAGATTTCCAGTGTAATTTGGGATATTGTATACGTTCCCCCTATTTAAAAATAAAATTATGGAGTGAAAATCAAGTATGGAGTGAAAATCAAGCAGTGCTCGAAGAATTAAGCAGACACTTTTTACCTATTCTTATTACCTATTCTTAAATCTTACCTCTTAAATCTTACCTGGTCGGCTAAAGTAAAATAAATCTCCTCAAAACTCATTGCGATTAATGTATGCCCTATGGCGTAATCGCAAGTCGTTTGAAAGCAAAATGGTAAAATTAATTAAAAACGGTCCAAAAATTAAAAATATAATAGCATCAAAAATTAAACTTAAATGATGCTCCATCAGCCATTTACCATGCAAAGTCGTTGGCAAAACAATAAGAAGAAAAAATAGATAGGTAGCGTATAAGACAAAAACTCGTAACTAGTTTTTATATCCTACGTAGCGTGCACTTTGATGAAATCCTTCCCATACACTCAGCTGGTTCAACACCAATAGAATTACAAAAGAAAAAAGAAAAAATAAAACAAAGAAAATCATCAAAGGGAAGGCAATAAAAACTAATACTAGCAAAGCTCGAAAAAGAGGTTGATGCACAAAAAATAAAAAATAATGCAATTAAATTACTTAAGAAGTAACTAATAAAAAATAATAAACAAAAACCAATAATAAAAATAAAAAATTCCAAATACACTAATGACAACTTAAAGTAGACATTTCTAAATGCTTGAGTTAATTTTATCGGTATGCCCTTAAAAATCGCATCGGCTTTCGTACAAAGCGAGCACCCACACAGATAAATTTCTAATAAAACGATAATGAAAAATAGGATCAAATATAATTAACGGTGGGAAGATATATTTCCCAAATGCGAATACAGATTTTTAATGACAGCGCCCAGTAGAGTTACAGGAAATATTGCTTTAAAAATAACTCCGTAATATTAAAAATAACTCCGTAATATTTCAAAGACTAGCCAATTAAGTAAAAAGGGGCTCTTGCCCTGCAGGGTATAAACTCATTGCCACTGGCACAATGAATAGGCCCTCCAACGAAAAGGCGCGAAACCCGCACCGAATATAAATAACTCCGGCGTCTGCCAGATCCTCATTGTCAACAACACTTTCATCCAAACATTTCATTACTTCGTTTCATTACTTCGTTTATAAATCGTAATATCAATCGATTCGTCAAATCAGAATTAGCAGACTCGCTCGACACATTTTTTGCTCCTATCTTTTTTCCGTCTCGATACTAATAAAATTCTTGGCCAGTTTTCACTCCGAGATGGTCTTCTTTAACTAAAGATTCCAGTTTTTGAGGAACTTCATCCTCATAAAAACCCTTCAAATGATTGGCTACCAACAAACAAATATCCAATTCAACTCGATCCGAATTCCATAGGCCCCACGGGCATTCCAAAATCTACTGCCGCCTTATCAATTAATTCTATAGAAAATCCATCCGTTAAAAATCGATTAGCTTCTAACAAATACGCCATAATTGCCCGATTAACTAAAAAAATCCTGGCTAATGCTAACGGACAAAGGCAATTTATCAATCTCCCCTACAAAAGCTACCGCTTTTTCAGCAACAGCGAGAGCTGTTTTTTTGACCTTTCGTCAATTCAAGCAAGGGCAGTTTTACTACTGAGTTGAAAAAATGAATCACCACTAATCGCTCTGGTTTTTTAAAACCGAAGCCAGCTCATCCAAAGAAAGACTAGATGTTTTTATGTTTTTTTGCTAAAACGGCTTCCGATTTTAATTGCGGCTCAATTGATTTAAAGAGATTCTGTTTTAATTTTAAGTCTTCAAATACAGCTTCAATAATTACATCTGCCGTACGAATTCCGTTCCCTGCTGCATCAGGTTATAAACGATCCATCGCTTCTTAGATTAATTGAGGCACCTCCAATTTTTCTTATACAAAGAATAGGCTCGCCTAATGGCTGGCACTAGTTTTTCTGTGGATTGATCTTGTAAAGTTACCCGCATTCCCTGAAGAGCACACCAAGTTGCAATATCACCTCCTATCACACCCACAACCATATTACTGCTATTTTCTATCAGAATTAATTTCTATCAGCATTAATTTCGCAATAGATTTGGCTTCTGTTAAATAAGCCTCTTGACTAATACCAGATTTCATCCAATTATCCACGATAGCATAAGGAGCAGGATAATGGGCTCAATTAACTTCGGCAGTTAATTTTTTATAAAATATTCGCCCCAACCAAGAGTCGTAACCAATCGGCATTCGAATAAGAGGCCCATCCTCTGGGATAATGGGAAGTAGTTTTGTAAAACGAAATAATGAGCAGCGCGCTTTAATTCTCGTGGTGGCATGGCTGCATCCACAATATCTAGTGTAGCGGCTTTTTTCTCGGAGATAGGCGAACCTCCGCAACATGATATTGCTTTAGGTGCACCAATCAATTTAGGCAGATGAACGGTGCTGAGCCTCATCCTGGATGAATTCCTAATTTTACTTCCGGCAAGCGGATAATCATGGCTTTATCATCTTCGGCCACCCAATAGCGACATGCTAAAGCCACTTTCCTAAGCCAGCACCCAAACAAAAACCACTAATCATGGTAACGCGGTTGGCATAGATAAGGCTTCTAATTTATCCAGTACCAATTGAGCTTGGCAAATAAGGTCAAAAGCTTCTTTTTCGTTTTTTAAATCTACAAATTGTTTAATATCACCACCAGCAATAAATCCTTTTTTCTTTCCGGATAATAAAATAACTGCTTCGGGTTTTTCGTCTAAAAGGAAATCAAGAATCTGATTAAATTCTGTAAAAACCTCTCGATTCATAGAATTAATGGACATATCTTCGCGGTCAATCGTAAGCCAAAGAATTTCTTCATCGTCCGTTTTCATCCACCAATGTTTGTAAGTTTGCTTTTCAACCATAATTATTCCCTCTCCAAGCTCCGCCTTACTCCCTCCAATCAAAGAGCTCCAATGCCTCGTTTGGCTTTTTTACGTTTTAATATCTCTATTTTAATATCTCTAATAAATGAAGCACTAAGCGTATACCACTAGTAAGTTTTCCCACGAGGTGACCGATGATGGAAATGTCACCCCCAAACACTATCGATATTTAATTTTCTTCATCCACATATCCCTCGTCCAACGGCGATGGCTAAAACAGTAATGAAATTCCACGCCCTATCCACAAGCATTCCATCATCATTTACCATCCTTTTCCAAGCGCTAATCTTCCACCAAGAATAAATTCGAGTGGAATAAAAATGTTATCTACCCAGATCGGGCCATTTAAAAAAGCGAGATTAAGAGAAGAGGGCTTATGCCGGGGCACCTCTTTGGATGCCCCGCAACGACAGTAGAATGAGCATGGGCATAAAATCCATGACCTTCAAACGTTTATCAACAATAAGGCCCCAAAAACGTTCCTTTTTTAATATATTTCCACACATGCTCTGGCATATTTTGGTTTTGTTAGATTTTCCAATCTTTTAAAAACGCACACAACGTTTCCGTTTGACTATCATTGATTATCAATGAAGGATTTCTCCTCATGTGTAAGAGTGAGTGTTTCTTCAGAGCAAATAATTTCTGTCAATCGGGTTTTCTACTATAGAATTGTTTTTTCCACCAAACATCACCAGCCTCTAAAGCGTCCTCCCTCTCTGCTTCGAAAATTGGTGGCAATTGTTTGTTAAAACATTGAAGTAAATAATGTCGCAGGTAAATCAAAACAAACGCAGATAAAAGTAACCAAATTATTCCGAAAATAACGACTAATGCCAAAGGAAAGCTCGGACTGTTAATTAGAAGAAGGCTCATAGAAATTAGAATCCAGAATTTAGGAAGAGTTCGAAAATATAATAATTCAAAATGCCCTCCAATTAATTAAAAAGATCCAAGCAAAGAATATCCCTATTATCATGAAAATCGTCTTTTAAGATAATGAAAAAGTGCTCGCAAAGTCATAGCTTCCCCACCCACCGGCCGGCCGGGCGATTCTTCTTGATTCCAAGCAAAAATATCAAAATGTGCCCAAGAGATTTGATCAGAAACAAAAAATTTCAAAAATAAAGCCGCCGTTATTGCTCCGGCCATACGGTCGGAGCTGCTATTAGCCAAATCTGCAATTTCACTTTTTAAATAATTACGATAAGGCAAATAAAAAGGGAGCCGCCACATAGGATCTTGGGTTTTAATCGCTGACTCGATTAATTCTTCTGCAAGAGAATCTTGGTTACAAAAAAACGCCGGTAAATCAGCTCCCAGAGCTACTCGTGCAGCACCTGTAAGGGTAGCAAAGTCAATTAATAAATCAGGATCTTCTCTGACTGCTTCCGTTAAGGCTTCCGCTAACAGCAAACGACCTTCAGCGTCCGTATTAGTAATTTCGACTGTTTTCCCTGCGCGGGTATGCAAAACGTCGCCTGGACGATAACTTTTACTTCCAACAGCATTTTCTGCCGCTGGAATTAGTAATCGTAATCGTATTGGCAATTGCTGTAGCATGATCATTCGTGCTAAACCAAGCGCATGAGCTGCTCCTCCCATATCTTTTTTCATCAGCAACATGCCATCAGGAGTTTTAAGATCCAAACCCCCGGTATCAAAGCAAACGCCTTTTCCCACCAACGTTACTTTTGGTGCTTTCTTATCGCCCCAATGCATATCAATAAACAGGGGCGGTCGAGCCCCAGCTCGACCTACAGCATAAATAGCAGGAAACTCAGTTTCGAGTTTATCTTCCTGAATTACTCGGATTTTTGCATCGAACTCATTGGCAACATTAACCACCGCTTCAGCCAATTCCGTAGGCCCCATATCTTTAGAGGGGGTGTTAATTAAATCGCGAATTAAATAAATGGTCGTAAGCCAATTAAAGAGGTACGTTTCATAGTGAGAAGGAACCCATAATTTAGCAGAAAAAGACGAACGTTCACGGTAGGTATTGTATTGGTAACTGCCTAGCCCAAAGGCAAGCAGAGCCCGTTGAAAATGATCTTCATCTTCAAAGTCGGTGGGATCCAACTGAAACACTCCCGACGGCAATATTTTCGGAAGCCCACCAAAATGCCAAAAATGTCCCGAATCTGTTACTCCAATTAAAACTTGATGCAATGCGCCTGTTTCTTCCGGAATAAGGCAGAGCGTATCCGGTTCTGCTTTAAACCCACTCGCATTTACCCAGGCTTTCACTCGCGGCTCTTGAACATCGAGCCACGTGGATAATTTCTCTGAAATTAATGGCTTAATAGGAATCAGGGATTTTTCATCAGTAGTGACATAACAATCGTTCATGGTAAGACTCCTGCTAAGAGAGCAATCCGATAATGGTATCTCACTTAAGTAGAGATGAACACTAATTTCATTCCAGTTCAGACCAGACTAACGTTCTGGCTTAGGGATTTTTAGCTTTATGTTCGAATATTATTACTGAAAAGATTCTTTTCCTGTACAAATTATATGCTTATAATGACTCATTCAATAATGTAGGAAAATTAATGTAGAAAAATTTATGCGTAAAAATTTTTGGGATATTTCGGATATTTTTCATGAAAGATGTGAAGAAAACGGAATGAAAGCCCTCCTCTGGATCGCCAGTAATCACAAGCAACTCCGATATTTTAGAAATTTTGATCGAAAAAGGCGTTGAATCTTACGTTTTCTTCTTGAAGGCTATACATCAACTGATGATCGCTGCGGAAAGGTACACGATGAATTATAGTCACTTTATTAACGTTGAGTGTGCTCATTTCAGCGCTTGCTCAAACGGGAAAGGAAACCCCCCTTCAGCTCGCTGTATTAAATGTCAATGAGGAATGCGCAATTTAATATAAGGCCGGACGGGGTATCGACCCTATAGCTGACTTCGAGAAAGGTACTCCCTTTAGCGATAGCGGCTAAAAATGGCTGGAAAGAAATTGTTGATTAAAGAAATTAAGGTCGAGACAAAACTTTCTAACCCCCAATCGCTTATTTCTCAAGAAGAGGCGCAAGTCATAAACTTCGTGTCAAAGGCCCAAAAGGAAATCAAACGAAAAGAAAACCAGCTGAGAAACTAAAGAAAAAAACTAAAGAAAAAATTTCGTTCGTTGTTCTTTAACTCAGACGTCACCGTATATTGCGAGAACAAAAAGTAATAATTCGGGAAGACCCCTAGCCCATTCGCTCGAATTATTTAGAGGTTCTTCATTTGCTTGTTCATTTATTATCCTGGATATTATCCTGGAGCAGTGCGATTTGAACCCACTAGGGAAAAGTAGTTATAATCTCAGCGTTCGTGCGCCATGAGCTTGAACTTGGCGGAGAATTATCTCCTCTAAATTTCTGGGTCATGCCAGGAGATGTTATGAACAATATTCATGCTTACAAACGACGCATTGGTCCAATTGGTTTAATGATGTCTGCTGTGAGCGCTATGATTGGTTCCGGATGGCTCTTCAGCTCCTTGTACGTGGGCCGTTTAGCAGGACCTGCTTCAATCCTAGCTTGGATTTTCGGGGGTGTTGGTAGTGATTGTCGCACTCACCTATGCAGAAATAGCCACCATGTTTCCCATTACCGGGGGCAGTACCCGATTTCCCCAATTAACTCATGGAACCTTCGTCAGCTTATTTTTTGGCTGGATTACGTGGTTCAATTTAATGACAGCCCCGGCTACTGAAGTTCAGGCGATGATCCAATATGCTACCAACTACTGGCCCGATTTAATTCGCCAACATGACGCTGGTGTACATGGGTTGAGTCCAGAAGGCTATCTTATCGCTACGTTCATGATGATGGGCTTTAGCTTGATTAATATTTATTCCATCCGCTTCATTACTTATCTCAATAACATTTTTTCATTTTGGAAATTAATTGTTCCCATTTTGACTGCTATTGTTCTTATGATCGTGGCTTTTCATCCACATAATTTTGCTAATCTCCAATACGGTGGATTCCTCCCCAATGGTTGGAAAGGAGTTTTCGCTGCGTTAGCCACTGGAGGCATTTTATTTGCTTTTAATGGTTTTAAACAGGCGGTGGAACTCGCAGGGGAGGCAGAAAATCCAAGCCGTACTGTTATGGTCGCTATTCTTGGCAGTTTAGCTATCGTATTAATTATCTATGTACTATTGCAAATTAGTTTCATTGGTGCCTTAAGTCCTCACACCTTATCAAAAGGTTGGCTATACATACATTTTATGGGCGATACAGGGCCCTTAGCCGGGCTTTTGATGACGCTAGGCATCGCTTGGATGGCAATTTTGCTTTATGTCGATGCGCTAGTGGCCACAAGTGCCGCAGGTCTTGTCTATAGTACCAGTGCAGCACGAACTTTGTATGGATTAAGCACTAACCGCCAATTACCTAAATTTTTGCAAGAAGTAAATGAAAGATGGATTCCTGCCAAAGCCGTTCTTATTAATTTTATTGTTGGCATGACATTTTTCTTACCCTTCCAGGGATGGTATGCCATGGCGGAATTTATGTCATCAATTATCGCCCTTTCCTACATCACAGGGCCTATTTGTTGTTTATCGCTGCGTTATCAATTGCCAGACCACAAACGAGTTTTTCGTTTACCGTTAGCAACGGTATGGAGTTTTATTGGCTTTTATATTTGTACTCTCATCATATATTGGACAGGCTGGGGTGTCGTTTCCAAATTGGGAATTAATTTGGTCGTGTCTTTTTTGCTCTTTATTATTTATCGATTGTTTTCTGAACGCCCTCGTGGCATCCATATGAATTGGCGCGCTTCTCTTTGGATGTGGCCTTATCTAATTGGACTGAGCCTTATTTCTTATTTAGGCTCTTACGGTGGAGGGCGCGAAGCGATCTCCTTTGGCTGGGATTTTTTATATCTTGGTATTTTATCCCTTATTTCCCTTTATTTGGCTGTTTCATTTCGAGCCAGTGATAAGCATGTGAAAGATACACTCGCTCGTTTTGAAGAAGAAGTAACCACGGGTATTCCAACGACGGTGCCCGATGAAGAAGTGAAAAATCATCGAATAAAACGAAAAAGGTTATCTTGGCTGAATGATGCTTAACGCTTTGCCAAAGATGAATTCAGACATTGATTAGTGCATTCATTACCGTGTAGAATTTGATCCTTCATGAAGAAGCTTTACGTTAAAACATACGGCTGCCAGATGAATGAGTACGATTCTGCCAAAATGGCAGATGTTCTTCATGTTTCTCATGGTTTGGAATTGACTTCTAATCCCGAAAGCGCGGACGTTCTGTTACTTAACACATGCTCTGTACGAGAAAAAGCGCAAGAAAAAGTATTTTCTGAATTAGGGCGATGGAGGCCCTTCAAAGAAAAACGACCTCATATGATCATTGGCGTTGGAGGTTGTGTGGCAAGCCAAGAAGGAGATAGTATTTTAAGACGTGCCCCCTTTGTAGACATTGTTTTCGGGCCACAGACCTTACACCGATTGCCGGAACTGTTAAAGGAAGTAGTCCAATCTAAAAAATCGGTTATAGACATAACCTTCCCGGAAATCGAAAAATTTGATCGTTTGCCTGAACCTCGCGCAGAGGGTCCTTCAGCTTTTGTTTCCATTATGGAAGGATGCAGCAAATATTGTACCTTTTGTGTGGTCCCTTATACACGGGGTGAGGAAATTAGCCGGCCATTTGATGACGTCATTGCCGAAGTCGTCAGTTTAACCCAACAAGGCGTTCGAGAAATTACCTTGCTCGGTCAAAATGTTAATGATTACCGTGGTCTTATGCATGACGGGCAGATAGCCGACTTAGCTTTACTCATTCATTATTTGGCGGCCATCAAAGAAGTAAAGAGAATTCGCTTTACCACTTCTCACCCTTCTGCTTTTTCAGAAAATTTGATTGATGCTTATGCCGAAGAGCCCAAACTGGTCAATCACCTCCATTTACCAGTCCAAAGTGGTTCTGACCGAATCTTAGCGGCCATGAAACGTAACTATACCGCCCTCGAATTTAAATCCAAAATTCGTAAAGTACGTCAGGTTCGACCTGGCATTAGTATTTCTTCAGATTTTATCGTCGGTTTTCCGGGAGAGACAAAGGCAGATTTCCAATCTACCATGAATCTCATTCACGAAATTGGTTTCGATCATTCTTTCAGTTTTATTTATAGTCCTCGCCCAGGTACGCCTGCTGCCCAATTACCTGATGATGTCCCTTTTACAGTTAAAAAAGAACGTTTAGCGATTTTACAAAATCGTATCCAAATAAAAGCTGCGGAAATTAGCCAATCGATGCTAGGAACTCAACAACAAGTTTTAGTTACGGGACCCTCCAAAAAATACCCTGTTCAACTCAGCGGTCGAACGGAAAATAATCGAGTGGTGAATTTTATAGGAGAAGGGCGATTGATTGGAGAAATAGTGACAATTAGAATTAAAGAAGCCCGCCCGAATTCCTTGTGGGGCGAGGTCTGTTAAAAGGAAGATAAGTTGAAACCTTCTGAATCAACGCAACGGGATCAAATTAACGCCAGATGACAATAAACAGAGGTCGCCAAGCTTTGCGGTCAATTTGATGAAATTTACATTTGATTGAAAATTATCTCGGGGTAGAAATTGATAATCGCCGCAATAACTTTAAAATTATTGACATTCCCAAGTCTGTAGACAAAGAAGTTTTGTTGCATATTCGAGACATCAATTATCAAACTCCCGAAAGTTTCCATAAAGAAAAAGCCGAATACGAACTTAAAGTCCCCAAATTACAGGTGAAAGCACGTTACCCCTAATACCCCTTAACAGCATTACCTCAATGCCATGCAGAAGTACGATATTAATTTGGGATTGGTCCCTCAGGCACTGGGAAAACATTTCTAGCTGTGTTGCATGTGCAATTGCAGATTTAGCAAAAGAAGAAGTTTCCCGCATTGTGTTAACATGTCCTTCTGTGGAAGCTGAAGAAAAATTGGGTTATTTGACTGGAGATTTAACCCAAAAATTGATCTTAACTTACGTATTTTAAAATTCTGGGGCTTGTTAAAGTAAATCAATTATTAGAAAAAGGAACCATTGAAATTGCATCATTGGCGTATATGAGCGGGCGAAGGTTAAACGATTCATTTGTAATTTTAGATGAAGCACAAAACGCCACTAAAGAAAAAATGAAAATGTTTTTAACTCGTATAGGTTTTAGTTCTAAAGCTGTAATCACAGGAAAGACATCACCCAAGCTGATTTGCCCAAATATACAGAGTCCGGTTTACGAAACGCTATTCCCCTATTGCGGGACATTGATGAGAATCCAATACTTTTTTCAAATCAAATGATATTGTTCGTCACCCTTATGGTTCAGCGGATTATCGAAGCATACGAAGAAGAGAATGAAGCTTCATATTGAAGTCCAAAATGCAACCCAATTTTCTTCCCTTCCTACTCTTTCGCAATTACAGAAATGGGTCAATACTGCTTTTCAATTTGTTCCAGTAACCTTGAATAAAAATTTATCCGAATTAACAATTCGCTTTATTGACCGCGAAGAAAGCGCCGCATTGAACGAAACTTATCGCCACAAAAAGGGGCCCACGAATATTTTGTCTTTTTCCGAAGATCCTATTCTTGGCTTTCCCTCGAATTCACTTGGGGATTTAGCTATCTGCACTCCTATAGTCGCCGAAGAGGCTGAGACACAAAATAAATCCTTAGAAGCTCACTTTGTCCATCTTGTCATTCACGGAGTATTACATTTGTTAGGATACGATCATATTGAAACACAAGAAGCCGCGGAAATGGAAAGATTAGAAATTAATATATTGTCTCAACTCGGCTATAAGGATCCTTATGAAGATGGGTAATATTTGTTACAATAATCCCTTTTATAACCAGTTTATAACCAGTAAGAAACAATGAGTGACGAACCAAACCCGAACCGATCCTGTTTGGAACGGCTTAAGTCACGTTTTACTCCGAGAACCCAAAGACCGAGAACAATTAACTGAACTCCTTCACGATGCGAAAGAACGTAAACTGCTCAATCGAGAGGCATTAGGCGATGATTGCAGGTGTTATTGAAGGTGTTTTAGAAGTCTCCAAATGAAAGTTCTTGATGTCATGATTCCTTGTGCTTAAATGGTAGTAATCGATCATGATACAACCCCATAGTCAGCGCTCCCTCTTACCATTGATTCCAAAAATTCTCGCTTTCCGGTAATTAGTGAAAGCCGTGATGAAAAGTAAAAATTCAAATTAAAGACCTCGTACGGCCTGCTGTTTTTATTCCCGAGAAGTAAACACGGTAGACATTTTATTGAAAGAATTTCGATTAAAACGCTACCATATATTGTAGCCGATAAGTATGGTGGTGTTTCCAGATTAATTACTTATTGAAGATGTTTTGAAAAAAATTGTCGGTAGTATTAAAGATGAAACTGATATCGTAGAGGAAGAACTTGACATTACTCAATGTAGCGAAAATGAATTTATCGTCCAAGCACTGACGCCAATTGAAGATTTCAACGATTACTTTGGAACTACAATTAGTAAAGAAAATTTCGATACGATTGATGGATATATCATGCAATAAATTGGTCACCTGTCCAAATGGGGTGTGAAGTGATTGAAATCGATTCCTTAAAAATAACCATCATGTTAGTCAATAAACGAAGTATCCAATTACTTCGCTTAATAATGAATAAAATTTTTTAACCTTTTCACAATACTCGCTGTCGCTCTCTTGCCTCTAGCTTTCGCGCCAGCCAATTGGTTTCCAATTGCTTTTATTTCGCCAGAAATTTTATTAGCTATCTGGAAGCATTCTAATCCTTTACAAAGTTTATGGCGAGGATGGTTACTTGGTTTGGGATTTTTTGGAATCGGGACTTCTTGGATTTATGTTGGATTTATGTCAGAATACATCAATTTGGAAATGCTAATGTTCCTTTAGCAATTTTAATTACTATCCTGTTTATTTTTATTTTATTAGTATTTATTATCATCCAGGGTTTTTCTTTCTTTTTTTTTTTTTTTTTGCTTTTCCATCGAAAAGCAATAATAATAATAACTTCATTGTTTGGTTTTTCCGCTTGGTGGGTAATTTGGGAATGGCTGCGAAGTGAATTGTTCACTAGTTTTCCTTGGCTTTTTCTGGGATACAGCCAAATTCATTTTCCTTTCAAGGGTTTTGCTCCTCTTATTGGGGTCTATGGCGTATCCTTAATTGTGGCTTTAATTATCGGATGTTTGTATCTTTTATTTTTTCATAAAGAAGTAAAAATAAAAATATTAAGCGTTCTTGTTATTGTCATTTTTCTGCTTATGGGAGGAAGCTCGACAACCAGACAATGGACCCACTCTTAAAAAGAGATTCTTCAACTAAGTATAGTTTAAGGAAATATACATTAAACCATTGAATGGGATATTAACCCCTTATTTTCAATTCTTCACACCTATTTTATACGGAAACATCCAAACACTGACAGAGTGATACTATTGTGTATGGTCTGAAGCTGGAATTCCTATTTATTCTAAACAAATTTCTTCTTTTATCGATTCTTTGAATAAAAAATCAAAGGAATATCAAACATCTGTCATTTCTAGAATTCCAATTTATCACGAAAAAACTCAATAAGTTTTTTTAATATAAGTTTTTTTAATGGGCTTACGGTTTTAGGTAAGGGATACAGACTTTATTTAAAGCGTCATTTAGTACTTTTCGGCGAATACCGGCCGGCTTACCCAAGCGTAATAAAATATTTCGATATTCCTATGTCAGATTTAAGCTCCGGACCATGGAACTAGTCCGCTATTAACCAATCCGCTATTTATGCAAAAAAATATTTCTTTTCCTCCTTTTTATTTGTTATGAAATTGCTTATCCATTCGAAGTACTAAATAGTATGGAGGGAAAAGCATTTATCGTGGTAGTGAGCGATCATAGTTGGTTTAATGACACTATCACTTCTGTTCAACAACTCCAAATTACCCAGATGCGTGCTTTAGAAACAGGGCATTATTTGATCTTAATCTATAGCACTAACACAGGTATAACTGCAATTATAGAATCCCTCAGGAAAAAAAATACACCAATCGGTTCCACAAAATAAACTTATTGTCTTGACGGGTCAAATAACACCAATGAGTAAAAAAACTCCCTTAATGAAATGGGAACTACTACTCTATTTTAGGGATAGTAATTATTTTTCTTTTGTTAGAATTAATTTAGAGCTTATTTTTTTAGGTCTCAATATCGGGGGTTTTAGAAGAAATAAAAGGAATATTTAAGGAATGTTATTTCGAGTGAAAATTAAATTAGGATCAGCAATAAGCATTCCCTTAAGTATTCCCTCTCGAATTGAATTTGCTCGAGTACCCAAGTGGCTTATAAAATCCATGCTAAATTTATTTTCCGAAAAATTTTGATATTCTCAAAAGAGTTGTTCAAAAGCGTGAGCTGTTGCGGGAGATTCATGAAGTTGCACAGGGATAGCGGGCAAGATATCAAATAAACCATCTCCCGCATGTTTGAATAATTGAATGGTATGAGAAAATCTTCCAGATCCTTCCGTATACTGTCCTTCTAAAGCGTCTAGCCAATCTGAAAAAATTAGCCTATCCCCTAGATAATCACAAAAATCTCCCTCTTTAGATAAGAGCTGGTGAGCTAAAACAGGAGTGATGGAAAAAGTATTTCGCTAATAAGCAGAAGAAAAATGCATAATTTTATAAAAATCTGCTTTTTTGATTGCCGTTAAAGGCCCTCAAAAGGATTCCATTGGTTGACGAAATTGCCCTCTTCATCAGTAATAAAAAACTTTTAATTGACGATTACATTGGGCCACCTTTAGAGCAAAGCGGTTGAGAATACCGCATAACGTTCCAATGCGGTCGCCTGAGAGTGCTGTTCTGGTAATGGTCTAATGAATATTTACCCCTGTAATAAGCCTTCATAAGCCTTCATTCATTAAACTGCCTAATGGTTTTCCTAAACTCGTAGGCAAAACCTGCACAAAATCGACAAATCGTTTTACTAATCCCTCATGGAAAAAATCCCTCATAGAAAAATTCATATTAGGAAGTAGTCAGGTGGCTTAATTTTGATACGTGCTGCCACAAAAATTGATGACGTTTACTCTCGAGTAAAAATGAAGAGGGATTATACGGGGATTAACATCCCTGATCTATAAATTGGACTTTTGGGAGCCAAATGAATAGTCCTGTTTTTTCTACTAATAAACACTAATTTCGCTCCGACTACTCTTCTGCGTTTTGGTAAATCCTTCCTCTCCATAGAAACTCTCTTTACCTTAGACAATTAATTTTTTTGTAGAATAGAATGTTATACTAAAAATAGTTAACTTTTGATCAAATTTAATATTTCCTTAAGAATCTATGGCGCTGCTTCCATCAGCTTAACCAGTGAGGTATCCTAACTGACTATGAATGCACCCTATATCCCATTAGATATTGAGCAAGCTGCCCAAAATTACTGGAAAGAAAATGAATGCTTTGAAGTCAAAGAAGATTTAAGCAAGGAAAAATTTTATTGTTTAACAATGCTTCCCTACCCGAGCGGAGAGCTCCATATGGGACATGTCCGCAACTATACCATTGGAGATCTAATTGCTCGTTACCAATTTCATAAAGGCCGAAACGTCTTGCAACCCATGGGATGGGATGCCTTTGGTCTACCCGCAGAAAATGCCGCTATTCAACGAAAACTGCCTCCAACGGAATGGACCCGTAGAAACATCAAAAGAATGCGAAAACAATTCAGACAATTGGGTTTTGCTTACGATTGGTCCCGAGAAATTGCGACTTGTGATCCTACCTATTACCGCTGGGAACAATGGTTCTTTCTCCAACTCTACAAAAAAGGTCTCACTTACAAAAAAACTCCATCGTTAATTGGGACCCTGTTGATCAGACCGTGTTAGCTAATGAGCAAGTAATTAATGGACGGGGATGGCGTTCAGGTGTCGCTGTAGAACGGCGCGAAATCTCTCAATGGTTTTTAAAAATTACCAATTATAGTGAAGAGCTTCTTAAAGATCTCGATGAATTGAAAGAGTGGCCCGAACAAGTTATTACAATGCAACGGAATTGGATTGGTCAATCTCACGGGGCAACAGTAATTTTTGCTCTAGAAAAAAGTCTTGATAAATTAAAGATTTTCACTACACGTCCAGATACTCTCATGGGGATTTCCTATATTGCGATAGCTCCTGAACATCCTCTTGCAAAAGCACGTGCTAAAAAAACCAAAAAAGTGGCTGCTTTTTTAAAAAATGTAGACAAACACGTGTGTCGGAAGCGAATGTAGCTACTCAAGAAAAAGAAGGCATTGTAACGGGTCTTTTTGCCATTCATCCGATCACGCAGGAAAAATTACCTATCTGGATTGCGAATTTTGTCTTAATGGAATACGCTTCCGGCGAGGTTATGGGAGTGCCGGCTCACAATGAACGTGATCATGCATTTGCTCTGAAATACAATCTACCCATTAAGCCAGTTATTAAACCTACTCACGAGAGTGAATGGAATTACGATCAAGCCGCTTATATTGGTCCTGGAAAACTTTTTAACTCAGGACCATTTGACGGGATTGACTCAGAAAAAGCGTTCGATGTCATTGAAGATTATTTAAAAACCCACAGACACGGCAATCGCCAAACAAACTATCGCTTGCGCGATTGGGGTATTTCGCGCCAACGCTATTGGGGAACACCTATTCCTATTATTTATTGCAAAAGTTGTGGCACCGTTCCAGTACCCGAAAATCAACTTCCTGTCCTCTTGCCAAAAAATATAATTCCCACTGGCCATGGCTCTCCGTTAAAAGAGAGTCCTGAATTTTATAAAACCAAATGTCCGGTCTGCAATAAAGCTGCTGTACGTGAAACAGATACAATGGATACTTTTGTCGAATCCTCCTGGTATTACGCTCGTTATACCTGCCCCGATCAAGATAGTGCCATGCTAGATGATCGCGCTAAATATTGGACTCCCGTAGACCAGTATGTTGGAGGCATTGAACATGCTGTCATGCATTTGCTTTACGCGCGCTTCATTCATAAAGTGCTCCGAGATCTTGGTTTGTTAAATTCTAATGAGCCCTTTTCGCGATTACTTACTCAAGGGATGATTTTAAAAGATGGTGCAAAAATGTCAAAATCCAAAGGAAATATAGTTACCCCTCAATCATTGGTAAAAAAATATGGATCGGATACCGTTCGGCTTTTTATAATTTTTGCCGCTCCACCAGAACAAGATTTAGAATGGTCAGATAGTGGTGTCGAAGGTGCCTACCGTTTTCTAAAAAAATTGTGGGGTTTCTCTGATCGGGTTAAAGATGCTCTACTGAACATTAATCAGCAAAAAGAACGAAACCATTACCAATGGGAAACTTCTGAGCACAAGCGCATTCGACAATCGGTACATAAACATTTACTACAAGCTAATAACGATATAGAACGTTATCAATTTAATACAGTCGTTTCGGCTACAATGAAAATTTTAAATTTACTTGTGAAATTAACCACGGAACATGAGGCAGAATCACATTTAATTCATGAAGGTTTAGGAATATTATTGCGTTTGTTGTCCCCTATTACCCCTCATATTACCCACTTTCTTTGGCAATCTTTAGGGTTTGGGGAAAATATTTTAAATTCTTCCTGGCCTAAGCCAGATTTAAAAGCCCTACAAACTTCTCAAGTTGAAATGGTTGTTCAAATCAACGGGAAATTGCGAGCTCGAATTCAAGTTTCTTCGGATGCTTCAGACGAACTAATTGAAAACGCTGCCTTAAATCAAGATAGTGTCCAACACTATATTGCTGATAAAAAAATTAAAAAAGTTATTGTCGTACCTCAAAAATTGGTCAACATCGTGGTATAAGACGCATGATAAATAAAATCCGAGTGATTTTCATTCTTTTAATTGGTACGCTTATTTGTAGCACAGTGGCAGGATGTGGATTTAAACCACGATCATCCAATGATATTCCTTCTTATCTTCGTATTCTTTATATCGATTCTCCTAATCCCTATGATCCACTTCCTATTCAATTAAGCCGGACGCTCCAAGCATTAAACATCCACTTAACTAAAACAAGAGAAGACGCTCCGGTTATCCTTCGAATTATTAACATCAATTGGGAACCTCTCATCCCTGCTATTTTATATGGCAGCACAGCAACACTTTACACTTATTTATTAAGCGTTGACTTTGACTTAGAAACAGTCAACGGGCAAATATTGATGGGTCCTAAAAATTTAACTTTACGACGTCAGTTAATACAAAATGCTAATCAAATATATACTCCTAACGCTACCCGACTAATGAAACAAGAGATGACCCGAACGATGGTATCTTTGATTTATAAAGAGATGTGGAGAAGCTTGATTTCCCCTTCCGTTTTCGGGAAAGGGGGCCAAACTGAAGGTAAATGAAAATATCATCCAAACAACTTGACACTCATCTAAACCAAAAATCACTCCTGCCCGTTTATCTTATATGTTCAGACACCCCGATTTTAGTACAAGAAACTCGGGATAGCATTCGACAGGCCGCCCGGCAGCAAGGCTTCCAGCAAGGAGAATTATTCTTTATTGAAACGGGATTTAATTGGCAAGCACTCAATACTGCTATCGACAATTTCAATCTCTTCAGTGAGAAAACATTTATTGAAATACGAAACCCTCAAGCAAAATTTGACGAGAAAGGAATTCAAATATTACTACGCTATTTGGAGAACCCGCCACCTAACAAACGATTGCTAATTGTTACTAACAAACTAACAGCCGCACAACAGAAAACCAGGTGGTATAAAGCTGTTGCTGAATTGGGGGCGGTTATCCCGATTTGGCCAATATCCACTCAAGAATTGCCAACCTGGATTGCACAACGTTTTAAAAAATTTAATTTAACTGTCGACATGGAAAGTATAAATCTTCTTGCGGAATTGACGGAAGGGAATTTATTAGCCACCCAACAAGCGATAGAAAAATTGCGTTTACTTTATCAAAATAAACCAATCCCTCCGCAAACCGTAAGCGCTGTCATTAATGACAGCGGATGCTTTACGGTTTTTGATTTAACGGAAGCTGCATTGTTAGCTAAAACATCACGAGTTATTCGAATTTTGTTAGCTTTGAAGTTTGTCGACAAGGAAGCCGCTCCCTTAGTATTGTGGTCGCTTACCCGTGAATTACGCAACCTTTATATGTTTTTTAAAGAACTTAAAAATGGAAAATCCCTCTCACAATTATTAGCATCGCAATGGCAAACCCGTAAGCAACCATTGAAAATGGCACTCTCACGCCTCAATCCCCAACTTATTGCCAAATTATTGCAACACTCAAAACAAGTAGATTGGATTATAAAGGGGATAATTCCTGGCAATGCCTGGCAAGAATTAGAGATATTAAGTTTAGCTATTGCAGGGAAGGAATTACGATGAGCTTCCCATTATTAGGATTATTTGGAGGAACATTCGATCCAATTCATAGCGGACACATAGCTATTCTTAGCCAATTAATAGAAAAAATTACTTTCAAAAACATTCAATTAATCCCTTGTGGACAACCGCCTCATCGCCCACAACCTATAGCCAGTCCCAAAGACCGCTTGGAAATGATAAAATGCGCTATCAGTAATCGTTCCATTTTTTCTGTTAATAATATCGAAGTTGTAAGAAAAGAAATTTCTTACACCATTTATACTCTCCAATATTTACGAAATTCATTTCCCGACCACTCCCTTTGTTTCATTCTTTCCACCGCCGCTTTTGCTGATTTTAATCTCTGGCACCGCTATGCAGAATTTTTAACCTATTGTCATTTGATCGTAATAAATCGAGAAAATTACTATTTACCTACCGCGAAATGGTTAGAAACCTTATTCCAACATCGAACCGAAGATCCTGATGATCTAGCAGAATTTCTCTCAGGAAAAATATTGTTTCAACAACTTCATACTTACCCGATTAGCTCCACTGAGATTAGAAGTTATTTAGCGAAAGGTAATTACTCGGCTGTAGAATCCATGCTCTCTAAAAGGGTACTTGAATACATAAAAAAGCATGGTCTTTATCGATAAACGCGCTGGATTTAAAAAAATAATAACTTTTTAATTATCAATTAGCTCTAATTTACGTAGACGAATTTACGGACAAGGATATGCTAAAGTTTTATGTAGGGAATGAGAAGAAAATATATGGGAAAATTAAAATCGTGTTTTTCAGCTATTGTTAGTAGCTTCGCTATTAGCGCCGGGTGAGTTCGACTTTAGCGCCACACCAGGGCCAAAACCCCCAAATCAACAAATCTACCCAATTGGCTCAATATTATTTTTATCGCTTAGGGGTCTCTGGGTTGTTATCGACCTGTTCGGGTTTCCCGATAGGGACATCCTCATTGGCACCACCATGAAAAGGTACGGTACGTAAGTTGCGGTATTTACCGTCGTCCCTGTTTATTTTTTCGGGATGCACCAGTACGGTTGACTGCTATTATCGGCAAGCAAGACGTGCTGTTTGGCGATGCAGTCGCACCTGGTATTAAAAGTATTGTCATACTTTAATACTCCACACCAGAAGTCTGGAAACGTGCAGCTAGAATCCTCTTTATTTCCTATTTGATTCTTCCGATGGATTTTCGGCTAACATTTTGAGCTTAACGGGGTAACCCTTAAATTTTCCCCATCCAGCTTGTTCGGAATGCGAAATGCAGCTATGATTAGAAATTTTTACCTTATGGGGTAATACACAACCAATGAAAAGTGGTGAACTTGTTAAATTAGTCACTAATACCTTAGATGAGCACAAAGGGTTACAAATCAGCGATCTCGACGTCACGGCCCTAACCGATCTAGCCGATCATGTCATCATTTGTAGTGCCACTTCAAAATACCACGCTAATGCATTAGCTTATAAAGTCATTCGCCGAGCGAAAGAAAATGGAGTGCGGCCTCTCGGAGTAGAGGGTGAAACTGAAGCAGAATGGATCCTAATTGATCTACATGATGTGATTGTCCACATCATGCTTCCCGAAGTCCGCGATTTTTATAGTCTCGAAAAGTTGTGGAGTATGGCAGAAAACACTCGTCAACGTTATGAAGATTAATCTTATTGCCACAGAGAAAAGGTTACCAGATTGGTCCAATAACGGTTTTCAAACTGATGCTGATCGTCTACCGCGGGATTTCGCTTTAAATCTTATTGAAATTCTCACATTAAGGAGGACCAAAAACGCTGATCTCGCAAAAATAATCCTTCAAGAAAGCCAAATTCTGCTTGAAGCCATTTCCCAAAAAGGGTGAAATTATCATTCTTAATAGAACTGGGGGAAGAAATTAATACCGTAATTTTATCACAAAATGGCGGACTGGCGGGACAAAGATCGAGCAATAAATTTGTTAGTTGGAGGTTCAGAAGGACTCGTACCCCTTTTGTTTTAAAAAAGCCAATTGGGTTTGGTCCCTTTCAATTAACTCTGGCTCATCCATTAATTCGTATTGTTATTGCAGAACAAATTTATAGAGCTTGGAGTATAATGGCCAATCATCCTTATCATCGTTAATGACAAAATACCAACGTATGAAAAAAGTACGACTGGCACTTAAAAATATTCAATTTGAAACGCGATTATTTAAAAGTCGTAGTTTTAGCGCGTTCTTCTTTATTCTTTTCTTTGTATTTGCCCTTATAGGACACTTGATTTATCTCCAAATTAAAAGCCATCACTTCTACTCCACATTATCTCAGGATAATTTATTAAATGTTATACCTATCCAACCTAACCGCGGGTTAATCTTCGATCGAAATGGAGTACTTTTGGCGAAGAATATTCCAGCCTATACATTAGTCATTATTCCGAATGATACTAAGCATTTAGATGAAAAAATAAAACAATTAACAAAAATTATTCCAATCTCTAACGAAGAAGTGAAACAATTTCATCATATTTTATGTCAATACCGTTCTTATCAACCTGTTCCTATAAAATATAAATTAACTAACGAAGAAGTTGCTCGTTTTTATGTTAACAGTTATCAATTTCCAACTGTGCGTATTGAAACACAAATGATGCGTTATTACCCCCTGGCCGATATTACCAGTGACGTCTTAGGTTATGTGGGGCGAATCAATCCCCGTGAATTACATAAAGTGGGTGCAGAGTGTTATACCACTGATGATGTGATTGGAAAAACCGGTATTGAAAAATACTATGAAAAACAACTTCATGGAAAAATAGGCGCTGAAGAGGCTGAAATTGATGCCAGTGGACGGGCTGTACGTATTTTAAAGGAAATTTCCCCTGTATCCGGGGATACTATTTATTTGACTATTGACAGTAAATTACAAGCCGAAGCAAAAAAGTTTTGGGTGATAAAAGCGGTGCTATCGTCATTGTGCAACCGGACACGGCACAAGTTTTAGCTCTAGTCACTAATCCCAGTTTTGACTCCAACCTTTTTGTATCGGGATTAAGTCAGGAAGAATACCAAAAATTGCTAAATTCACCCGACCAACCCCTTTACAATCGAGCCATTCGGGGGCAGTTTGCTTCTGGCTCAACCGTGAAACCTTTTTTAGCGTTAATGGGGTTAGATCAGGGAATTATAACCCCACAATATCAAATTTATGATCCTGGTTGGTTTCAACTACCTAACACTCACCATATTTATCACGATTGGCGAGTAGGAGGACATGGATGGGTTAATGTAAGGAAAGCCATTGCCGTTTCATGCGATGTTTATTTTTATAACCTAGCGGTAGCTTTGGGCATTGAACGCATGGAGGCTATATTACATAGCTTTGGTTTTGGTTACTTAACAGGCATCGATTTACCTAAAGAGGAGGTACCCGGACTTGTACCTTCTCCGCATTGGAAAATGGAAGTCAAAGGTTACCCTTGGTATACGGGAGACACCATAGAAACAGGTATTGGACAAGGATTTTTCCTTGTTACCCCTTTGCAACTGGCTCAAGCGGTTAGTATCTTGGCTGAACGGGGAAAACGATATCGTCCCTCGTTGTTATTAAAAACCATCATGCCAAATGGAAATGAAGAAATCCAATTACCTATTTCAGAGCCGCCGGTGATATTAAAAAATCCGCTCAACTGGGATATTGTGATCCATGCTATGCAAGATGTAGTCGATAAACCTTGGGGGAGTGCTGAATTTTTTGGCAAACATCAGGGATTCTCTGTTGCAGCTAAAACTGGAACTGCTCAAGTTTATGGTCATCAACGCGATGAAGACAAAAACCGAACTAATATTCCCAAACGACTACGCAATAATCATCTTTTTATCGCTTTTGCCCCAGTAGAACACGCGCAAATTACCGTCGCAGTAGTGGTTGAGCACAGTGCCATGGCTGATAAAATGACGGGGGAGATTATGAATTATTACTTTAAACATCCAGAAACGAATGCTCAAAAACTTAATTCCATTTAGCCCCTTAAATTACGAAACGCGACTTAAACGACGAGTCGCTCAGCTGCGCTGGCAGTCATTACATATTGATCCTTGGCTAGTGGTTCTGGTTTCTATTCTTGCTGTGTTTGGTCTTTTTATTTTGTTCAGTGCCAGCAACCAAAATTTGAGCGTTATGGTTAAGCAACTATCCTGGCTACTAGTTGGTTTTATGGTGATGTTTCTCTTTGCTCATATTTCTCCGAAATTTTATTGTCAATGGACACCTTGGGCATTCGGTTTTGGATTGTTTCTATTAATTAGCGTATTGGCTTTTGGAAATATTGGTAAAGGGGCGCGACGTTGGTTTGATTTAGGATTTTTTCATTTGCAGCCTTCTGAAATTATGAAACTGGCCATGCCCATGATGCTTGCTTATTATTTCAGTAATAAAGAATTACCCCCTCAGAAAACACCATTATTTTTTTCTCTCGTACTTTTAATATTCCCTGCTATTCTAACTGCGAAACAACCTGATTTAGGAACCGCCATAATCATAGGAATTGCAGGCTGGTCCGTTTTATTATTAGCCGGAATAAATTGGCGATTAATTTTAGTTTTTCTTGCTTTAGGTGCGTTGAGTACGCCCATTCTCTGGCATTTTATGCATCCTTATCAAAAGGATCGGGTGTTAATCTTCTTTAACCCAGAAAGGGATCCTTTAGAAAGCGGCTATCATATTATCCAATCAAAAATTGCTCTCGGTTCTGGGGGTCTATTTGGCAAAGGATGGCTACATGGGACACAATCACATCTTCAATTCTTACCGGCTCATGCGACTGATTTTATTTTTGCCGTGAGTGGCGAAGAGCTTGGTTTTATTGGCTGTCTTATCTTACTTACCCTTTTCTTAGTTATTTTTATCCGGTGTTTATATATAAGCAATCAAGCTCAGAATACTTATAGCCGTTTATTAAGCGGAAGTTTAAGTTTAACATTTATTTTATCTGCATTAATTAATATAGGAATGGTTGTTGGCATTTTACCTGTTGTCGGCATACCCCTGCCGCTTATTAGCTATGGAGGCAGTTCTGTTATTACGACAATGGCTGGATTTGGTATTATCATGTCGATACATACGCATAGAAAATTATGGCCTAGTTAATTTAGGCAGAGAGCAGTTCCTGGAAACACCTAATACGTTTATCTAGAACTCTAATTAAAGAGGAATTTACATGTTATTAAAGGGGTTTCGAGCAGCACTCTACTATATCTTATTAATATTATTCAGTACCGCCGCCATTGCTGAACCCACTAAGGCATCGCAATTACCTCTGAAAACCGATACGTTCATTAATTATATGGTAAAACATTATCGATTTGAGCGTAAAAAACTTATTGATATCCTTTCTCACGCTAAATACAATCAAGAAGTCATCTATAAGATCACCCATACGTACGAAGCAAAACCTTGGAACGTTTACCGCGATTATTTTCTAACAGAAACGCGTATTCAGGATGGTGTCAATTATTGGAAAGCCCATCAACACGCCTTAGAGTATGCCTACCATAGATATGGTATCCCTACTGAAATTATCATAGCTATTATGGGTATTGAAACTAATTATGCTCAACAAGTTGGGAACTATTCCGCCTTAGACGCTTTAACTACTTTAGCCTTTCATTACAAAGCTCGTGCTAAATTTTTCTCGCACGAACTTGCTCAATTTTTTTACTGACCGAAGAACAACAATTACCCATTTTTTTAATAAAAAGTTCCTATGCAGGTGCTATTGGCATTCCTCAATTCATGCCCAGCGCCTATCGACACTATGCAGTAAAGTATTCTCAAGAAGGGGGTATCGATCTTATGAAGGACAATAATGACGCCATCGTTAGTGTCGCTAATTTTTTGCATACCCATGGATGGCAAAAGAATCAACCCATCGCGTGCACACTCACTCATCAAAAGCCCTTGATATTCTCGCTGATTTCCAAAAAATCAAAGAAAATGAGAACCATTAACTATTTAAAAAATAAACGAATAAACCCTTCAATCTTCCTTTCCCCCTCTCAAACAGCAGCACTGGTTCAGCTCCAAGGAACCAATGGCCCTGAATACTGGCTCATTTTTCCAAATTTTAGTGTGATTATGCGGTACAATCCGCGTATAATTTACGCTATGGCCGTTTATCAATTGAGTCAAGCGATTCACAAACAATATGATCAACAAGCTTCTTGTGTCAGAGGAAAGTGAAGTGCGCCTTGGAAAAATATCAGCAAGGAAAGCTCAAAGAAGCTTTAAAAAGTTATCAAGAGGTTCTTCAGGAAGATCTCACTGGAAACAGAAGAAGCCCTTTTCTCCTTACTATGCTTCAAGCGAGCAGTCAATTGGGTCAAATTTTATTTATATCAAGAAAATTATCCTCAAGCTATTGCTTATTATAAAAGAAGCAATTGATCATTTTACTACTAACAACGCGCCCTTTCGTTGAATTCCAATCAGCCTGATTGTCATTAGGCTTTAGCTACCGCTTTTTTATGTACAGCAAGGACAACATAAAGCTTGCTCTTGCTCATCATTATCTCCGTCAATTAGAAAAAGTGCCAACCACAGATTGTTATTACAATATCAGTGTGGTTGCACATGTACAAAGAACAACATCGTGAAGCAATCGCTTATTTTAAGGAAGCGCTTGAATTAAAACCAGATTATTTAGAAGCTCATTTAAACATCGCCGCCATTTATTAAAAATAAATAAAACAAATCCTAAGATCCCGAAATTAAACATATTTTAACTACATTAAAGAAGAAAGAAACTCTCCTAGAGCGGGGGCCGCGCCTAGGCTTACGTTCAAAATCTTTTCGACGAAGATGCTAACTATTATGGTTAGCATCTGACCTTACATTTGCAATACCAAATAAAAAACTATTCAAAACGAATTTAACGATAACCACCCCCCGTGTGGCAATTCTTGATCTCAGCTGTGGAACAAGGGTCTGTATGGCCAATATTTTAAACCATATCAAAAGAATTAAAATTAAAAAGAACCTATTGAAGGTTATTTAATCTTACAATGCAGCTTACCTTTTAAGTTTATATCCAATAGCTGCTAAACGCTTAATAAACGAAGGATGTGTTGAAAAAAGATCGCTTAATGAATTTCGGGGTTCGATACCCGCCTTGATCGGATCGTAAATATAGGCCGCTTGCCGAACGCTTTCATGAGGAGTTCGCATATATTGAGACGCGTATTCGTCTCTATTTTGTACATGATCGTCTTGAATTTTTAATAGTGCCCGCGCCAAAGGTTCGTTGTCACGCATTAATTCTACGGAGCCCGCGTCAGCCATATATTCTCGGATCCGACTTAGATAAAGCATTAATAGCATGGTTACTAAAGGTAATAAATAGCGCAACATTAATATGAAAATAAATAACTGATTTCGGGCTCCATTTTCTCGGGAACGTCTCCCAAAAAGAGCACTAAAAAAGAGAATATCAACAAAAATCAAAAGAATATTGGCGAGCACGGAAGCTGTCAAAGTTAAGCGTATATCCATATAGCGGATGTGACTGACTTCGTGTGCCATAACAGCTTCTAATTCGCTGCGATCCAATTTCATTAAAAGGCCATTAGTAATAGCAACCATTGCCGACTTTTCACCAAAACCGCTAGCAAACGCGTTCATATAATCCGCATCTATTATATAAATTTTAGGCATAAATTTAAGCGCCGCAGCGACCTTTAATTCTTCTACAACATTATAAAGTATCTTTTCTTGAAGAGTTCTAGCAGTGCTGGAAGTAATTTCCCAATAATCGGTACCAAGAAGCATTAATTTATGATGGAAAGCAAATGTCACATACAAAGAAAATAGCGCAATTAATCCGGTAAAAAATGTAGCAATGGGAAATATTTTTAAGGTAATCAGCGCTGTAAAAAGTTGGGAAACCGTGGCCATTGGGTAATGGCCTGCGTAAATGTATAGATCGATAAGAAGCCCGATCGCTAAATAAATTAATATAAAAGTAGTAATAACTAAAACGGTTCGCCGTCGATTTCGTCGTAATGACCCTCGCCAATCAACGGCAGTTGATTCAAAACCATGAATAGAACCCATATAGAGACCTATAACTGCACTTTATAATTCTCTTGTTCCTGAATTTTTTCCGACGGCAATTGCCAATAAGGAAAATCAAAATCTAATTTACTAGCAAATGCACGAACAACTATTGACGGAAAGACCATTTTCTTCTTCGCATTGTAACGTTCAACGGTATCGTTATAAGCTTGTTTAGCGTAAGCTAATTTATTTTCGGTATTAACAATTGTCTCTTGTAACTGCATTGCATTTTGATTTGCTTTAAGATCAGGATACTGTTCAAATACAACGTGTAATCTGCTAAGAATCGTGGATATTTTATTCTCTGCCTTCATACGGGCATCATCGTCACCTGTCTGTTTCGCCGTTTGTGCTTGGTTACGTAATGTTATCACGTCTTTTAAAGTGGAACGTTCGTAATCCATGTATTTTTTAACAACATCGATTAACGATTCAAATACTTTATATCGTCGGTCCAACTGAATATCGATTTGTTTGTTATTGTTGCGAATTGCTTCTATTAAGGCAATTAAACTGTTGTAAGTTGCTACAGCATAGCCACCTATCAAAACCAATAAAATAAGAATAATAACAAAAAATTTCATGGTCTTATCCCTTTGTTGTATGCCTCATATTATAGCTTAGAACTTATCATATGCGCAAATTAATATAATCCAAAGTATAGCTCAAGTTTAAGCACTCTTAAATGAGAGAGAACCGACCGCAGTAAAAGATGTTTCTTACTCGGCTCTCTTCGGAGTATTTAATCTACATTACAGAATAAAAAAGAAGTCTTTT
This sequence comes from Coxiella-like endosymbiont, assembly GCF_030643785.1. Lineage (NCBI taxonomy): Bacteria > Pseudomonadati > Pseudomonadota > Gammaproteobacteria > Legionellales > Coxiellaceae > Coxiella-like endosymbiont. The sequence goes on from NZ_CP094378.1 coordinate 1,220,732, forward strand.
GATAGCCTTAATTCTATTAAAGAGCTCGGCAAATCAGCAAATCATAATCATTGAGAATCCTTTCAAGCTCTTAAATAATCTATGTGAATTTTGTTTTGCTTTTTAAGCAATTAGGGTTTTTGCTTCATTCTGCAACTTTTCAATAGAATAATTTGGTTTCTCTATAAAATTTTTCTCCTTTAATTCTAAATTAATACAGGTTAGTAAATTTTTTCTCTTCACAAAGGGTTCGATTTTTTCTAATTTGTTTTTAAGCCTTATTAACTTTTCCATCTTACTAATAAGATAGTATACATACCAGAAAAATATCTGTCATTTCCTGGATTGTAAGTCTTCTGTTAGGATCGGAATCCGTCATAGACTTAATCATTAGATTTAGTTGCTGATACTTATCTGCATAGCCTAAATCGCAATCTTTCAAAATCGCTCTTAGCAAAAAACTATCCTGAGTTTCAGACAAACCAAAATCTAAAACTAAAACTTCTTTTCTTTCAAGGTCGAATAAAATATTCGATGGATTTAAATCTCTATGTCGGATACCTTTTTATCATGAATTTCCGATATTTCTTTTCATTACTTTGTAGGCGATTAACAAACGTAGGCGATTAACAAACGACTACAGATATTTAAATCTATTTAAATCCAGTTCTGCTGTTTTTCAAGATTTTTTAAGCGTAACTTCTTGAAATTTATCCATAGCATATTATATTAAGCTTTTTTACCCGTTTTTGTTTTTCTAATTCGAGAAAGTTAGTACCCCTTACGTGAGCTTTCTAATTTTTTGGCTTTTACAACCATGTCCATTTTAGACACTTGCACGACTTCACGTTTGTCATCTAATGTTAAACTATAATAGGCAAACTATAATAGGCTTGTGGGTAGGTTTATCAAAATACCCACCTCTAAAAAGTTGTCTTTATCTACCACTAAAGCTTTTCCATCCTGGAAAACAATATAAACCGTAATTAAATAAAATACGCCGTTCTTTCCATTTCTAGGCTATCGAACAAATCTTGCCCACTTTAAATTTTTTCTTTGCATATTGCTGCACGATTTAGTAGAGAATTTTTTACATTCTTCTATTATACCAGCGTCCTTAATCAAGGAGTGCAAGGAATAGTCATAATATAGTTTATCAATTTTTTGATTTTCCCAAAATTGTATAGCTATTGTTTTATCTCCTTTTGGTTAGTTTATTTGGAAAAATATTTCACTGATACCGTCTGGGAAGACATTTCCTTCTGATCAGATTTTTGTTTTTCAACACTAGTTTTCCCGCCAGCAATATCCTTAGAAGTTGCTACAAACAATCCGAATTGATTTTTTAGCCAACTAGATTTTTGAGCAACTCGCGGTTCCATCTCCGTAACTTCATCTATAAGTACACCGTAGACAGAAGACTATGTAGACTGCCATTCGGAAATTGTTCTCCTGATTTTATCTGATCGCCTTCAACCGAAGTTTAAGAACCTGATGATTTCTCTTTTCCATTTTTTCCCTTCGAAAAATCTAGCTCCTCTTCCCGATCAGACCAGTCATCTGAACTCTCATTTTCTAATCCTTTTTCTAATTCAGAGTCACTTAATTCCATAACCATACGTCTTACTAATATTAATGCCACACATCATTCGATTGTGGTTCCTCTTTTGATTTCTCTGGTATCTCAAATTTTTTCAATTTGTTTTTGGCATCTAAAATTGTTTTTAGGTCGAGTTCATCAGAAACAGAGGAAGTTTTTTATTTATCTTTCTCTAGAATTTTTTTTAATTCCACTTTACTAAGAATCAGCCAGACTAAAATTACCTACTTTAGGCGTCTGCTGCAATTAATTGTTTTGGTTTTCAACGGTGTGATTTTTCCTTTAGCGGAAATAGTGGAAGCACTGTAGTAGTGGTAGCGACGGTAGCGCTGACGAAGTTAGTGGCAATGTATTTGATGCAGAGGAAGACCGAATCTGACGTTCCAAAGACGATAAAGCGGAGGAGGCACTTGGAGTTCTAATTTTTGCAAAACAGACCATTTATTGGCCGATATGATCGCATGTACAATCAAATCAGGCTCTCCATTACCTCATTTGAGAATATTTTAAAGCTTTTTATTATCTAATCCTTTCTGATGATTTAAAATTCGCTCAATTTCAATTTTATATTCAGTGCGGGAAAGCTTAGAAAATTCAAACCTATTCGCAACTAAAATAAGACAATGACACGACCAATCGTTTCCTTGGTTAACTCCTCACTAATATCTTTAAGATTATTAGCATCTAGAGCAACTTCAATTAATTTTTTGACTAAATCTTTTGAAGATTTACTAACTCTAATAAAAAATTGCTTTTATGAGTATCTGGTGAAAACATCTTTTTAGACATAAGAACTAAAAAGCAATCGCTTCTTTTATTCGGCTATACCCTGGATTTCTGCTATCACGATAGTATGTCAAGAAATTGAAATAACCAACGATATCACTTCTTAGTATTTCATCAGCCTCATTATTCATATATTTAGATTTATATATTTAGTAAAACGTAACAGACTATTTATTTTTTCTGTCAAGTATCCTTTAGATATATTAAAAAATAAATCTATTTGCTTTGATACATATCTATCCATAAAAAAAATTATTTATATAATTTAGCAAAAAAATAAATTTTGTATGAGAATATATAAAAAATTATCAAAAAATATAAAATTCTCTATTTTTTCGTATGTATCCTCTTTAGATTCCATTTTCTCATAATTGATCTCTATAATTTGATTATAAACATACGAAATATCTTCAAAAAAATTTTTTAGTTCTATAAAATTTTATTTTCTTTTCCTTTAATGCATTATAACCTATTAGCACTTCTTCTTTTTTTATATTAATTTTTTTATATTAAACCACAACGAAATTTACTTCTCCTCTATTAATTTAGAAATTAAATATATTCATTTTTAAATTTAGCTTGCATGATATAAAAATTTATATTAATATTAAAATAATTTTTTCTTAATAATTTTATTTTTTCATAAAGTTATTTGAAAATTTGTAAAATGTATTTTCTTTAAATATTTATCTTTTTATAAAAGATACTTGGATCGAAATGCAACCATTTTAACTAGATGAAATTGGTTAATTAAGCGAGGTGCTGGACGAAAATATCTCTACTTTTCTATTCTTATCGGATAGAAATTTAAAAAATTTTTCAATAGAATCGATAATTGAAAATTAATAAGTCAGTATTTTATATAAAAATTATTTTTATATAATAAAATATCAAAAATAATTTTTTTGTTAATAATTTTCGAAAACCAATCGAAGAGCATATTTTTGATTATTTTTTAACAATTCCAAAAAAGATTTTTCATCAATGATAGGTATGTTTAATTTCTTTGCTTTTTCGTATTTGCTACCAGGATTTTTCCCAGACACTAAATAATCCGTATTTTTAGATACACTGCTACTAACTTTACCACCGAGGCGTTCGATTTTTTCTTTTGCTTTGTCCCGCGTTAAGGTTTTTAAACTACCGGATAACACAAAATTTTTTCCAGCAATTCCTGATTTCAAGGTCACTTTTTCTTTTGACCATTGAATGCCAAGTCGGATTAATTTATTGATTAATTCAACGTTATATTTTTGTTGGAAAAAACTTCTAATATTCTCAACGGCGACTGGGCCAATATCTTTAATAGCTAACAGCTCCTCACTAGAAGCTTTCATTAGTGGTTCAAGTTCCTGAAAATGCCGAGCCAAAGTTCGCGCTGTTGTTTCACCAACTCCGAGGATTCCTAATGCATATAAAAATCGGGGCAAAGTGGTTTTTTTACTTTTTTCAATGGCAGTTAATAAATTTTTGACAGATTTTTGACCTATTCTAGGCAAAGTTAAAAGAGCAGCTTTATCCAGTTCATAAATACCCGTTATATCTCTAATTAATTTTTCATTAATAAACAAAGTGACTAATTTGTCACCTAACCCCTGAATATCCATTGCTCGGCGCGAAACGAAATGTTTAATGGTTGCTCGCAATTGAGCGTGACAATATAAACCCCCAACACACCGAGCTACGGCTTCACCTTCGGGTTTTATAACTTCCGCCTGACATACGGGACAACGAGTAGGAATTTTTATTACTTTGGCATTCTTGGGCCGTTTTGCTAATAAAGGCGCAACGATTTCGGGAATCACGTCGCCAGCCCGGCGTACAATAACCGTATCACCCACACGAACATCTTTTCGATGAAGTTCATCGAAATTATGCAAAGTAGCATTGCTGACCGTTACCCTTCCAACGGAAACGGGTTCTAATCGCGCTACTGGCGTTACCGCACCCGTTCGTCCCACATAAAATTCAATGTCGTTTACCATAGTCATTTTTTCTTGAGCTGGAAATTTATAAGCGATTGCCCACCTTGGTGCACGTGATACAAAACCTAATCTTTTTTGCAAAGAAAGAGAATTAACTTTCATAACCGCACCATCGATATCGAAAGGAATAATGTCCCGAATTTTTCGTAAATGCTCACAATAACCAAAACAAGCTTCGATATCTTCCAATACCATCGTTTCAGAAATAACTGGAATCCCCCATTTTTTAAATTGCACCAGAACGTCGCTATGTTTTTGGGGTAAATCACTACCTCTAACTAGTCCTAGGAGATAACCGTAAAAAATTAAAGGGCGTTTCGCTGTAATTCGTGGATCCAATTGGCGTAAACTTCCTGAAGCAGCATTGCGGGGATTTACGAATACTTTTTCTCCTCGTTTTTCGGCCTCGCGATTAAATTTTTCAAACCCTTCGCTCGGCATTAATACTTCCCCCGTATCTGAACGACTCGAGGAAAATCGTGGCCACGTAATTGCAAAGGAATTGTCGAAATAGTCCGGGCATTTTGGGTAACATCTTCTCCGGAAAAGCCGTCACCCCGCGTTGCGGCACGAATCAATTTACCTTTTTCGTAAAGCAAACTCAATGCCATACCGTCCATTTTAGGTTCGCAGATGTATTCAATGGATTCGTTTGATTTCAATAGCTGTCGAATTCTTTTATCAAAGGCTCGCAATCCTGCTTCGTCAAACACATTATCTAGAGATAACATAGGAATTTCATGAAAAACAGTTTTAAATGTTTTAAGTGGTTCAGCACCTACCCTTTGCGTGGGCGAGGTAGACACAATTAATTCCGGATATTTTTCTTCTAATTGTTTTAATTCGCGAAAAAGCTCATCATAAACCGAATCGGGGATAATAGGCTCCGACAAAACGTAATATCGATAATCGTAATCGTTAATCTCTTTACGTAACCGCTCGACCTGCTTGCGAAGCTTTGCAGGAACCGCCAATTTTTTCACCTATACTTTAACTGATGTATTTTCTTCAAAAAATTCTGTACCTGTATTGGGATTCTTCAAAATAACGAATCCGAGTTCGGATTTGGACAACTTTATCCATATTTACAAGCTTCCGCTCTTCATCCCACACTTCACCACCCAAATCTTCGCTTAACTCCAATTCCGTTTCTAACATATACTATCAAAAGCCGTCATTGGGTTTGGCACACGCTTTAATAAAAGAAATAACACCAAACCAGGACAAGAAAAACTACCCATTTTAGACAATTCAAATGTTCCTGGTTTATTTACCGATGCTAAATTAAATAATATCTGACCTCGCCCGGTTTTCATTTCATGTCGATAAAAAATATTTTTCTCACCATACCGCAAGTCGGCTGCCAATAAAAGGCCTGCAATAATTCATACCCATTATAAGAATATTCTGGAGGCGCCATTAGGTAGAGAGTCACAATGTTGGCAATATCATTAGAGCTTGTTGGCTTTCCCAAAGTACCATTCGCATTTTCTATTTTAATTTCAGTCTTCTTTCTAGCAGGCAAACCTAAAGTATCGTCTATATCGATTTCCGTCTTGCCATTTTGAAAATCTCCCGAGAGCAATGATTCTCGACGGTAACTCCGACGATCTCTACCAACCATCTTCGCTGACGAATCCACAGAATCCAACATCCCCCTATCAACAGAAATATTAAAAATAAAATGAACCACATAAAATTTATCTACCTTTCTAAGCCACCTCCACCATCCGAATAGCCTCCTTTATATCGACGGAAACGATACGTGAAACACCTGGCTCATGCATGGTGACACCAATCAGATAATCGGCCATTTCTATGGTTACTTTGTTATGGCTAATTACTAAAAATTGTACCTCTTTTGACATCTCTTTAACCAACTGGCAGAAGCGCCAAACATTAATATCATCTAACGGTGCATCCACCTCATCTAAAATGCAAAAGGGTGCCGGATTTAGCTGAAATAAAGAAAAGATCAAAGCAACAGCGGTTAATGCTTTTTCACCCCCGGATAACATATGGATAGTAACATTTCGTTTCCCAGGTGGTTGCGCACGAACAATAACACCTGTAGTTAATAGATTAGCATCCGTCATTTCCAACGCTGCACAACCCCCACCGAAAATGTGTGGAAATAATGATTGAAATTGCTGATTAACTCGACCATAAGTTTCTTGAAACTTAGCACGCGTTTCACGATCGATTTTATGAATGGCATTTTTTAAAATTTCTAAAGCTTCTGTTAAATCTGCATGTTGTTTATCCAAGTAGATTTTTCTTTCATTAATATTTTCATATTCTTCAATAGCTGCTAAATTGATTGGACCCATTTGTTGAATACACTCCACTACATGATCGAGTTTTTCTTGCCAAGTATTAATTGCAGCTTCTTCAGGTAACTCGCGTATCAATTGCTCATAATTAAATGCGTTTTTATTTAATTGTTCTTGAATAGTAGTTTGACGCACACTTACCGTTTGCCGTTGTATCCGACACTCCTCTAATTGAGCTTGAGTTTCATTGAGTGCTTTTTGCGTGGCGGAACGTTCGCTTTCAAGATGACGTAAAGTTTGATTAATTTCTTCTAAATTTTCCTCCACTTCACGAAATTTTCTTTCAATAGTCAATCGTTTATCCAATTGTGCTTGTAATTCTTGATTCAATGCTTCTAAAGATTTGTCTCCTCCTGATAAGTACTGAGATAATGTTTCCCGCCGCTCTGTCAATTGCTTTAATTGTCGTTGATCTCGCACAATGGTTTTTTTTAATAAATTCAATTGATCCTCATTGCTCGCTAAACGAAGTTCTAATTCGTCAGCCTCTTTACGTTTTTGATGATCTTCTTCTCGGCGCTCAACTAATGCTTGTTTATAATGATCGCGTTCCTGCAATAATTCCTCACGCCAGGTGATCAATTGTTGTTTCGAATCGCTCAAGGAGTGAGCTTTGGTTTTGATGAATTCTAATTCCCTTTGGTATTCGATTATTTTCTGCTCACAATCGCTTAACGATTCTTTCAGGTGAAGCTGTCGCTGTTGAGCATCCTCCAACCTCGCCCTTTTAGCACCCAAGGTGGTTTTTATTGTCGTCACTTCTGAACTTAATTCTTGATAAAGCCGAACCAATGATTCACGATGTGCTTCTTGCTGAATTAATTTTTGTTCGCCTTCCTTCAAAAATGTTTCTTGGTCCTTACATTTTTCCTGTTGCTTAATAATGTGGCTTTTCAATTGTTTCAACTCTTTCTCTCGGACCAAAAATCCGTTTTGTGCATCCTGCATTTTAGAAATACGGATCCAGTTCGGCCCTAACCATATCCCCTCACGGGTTATCACAGATTCATTATTTTGCAATGAAGACTGCAATTGCTGAGCTTCCTCTAAAGAATCAGCAATATAAATCCCCGCCAACCAATGCTGAAAAGGCCAATCGCTATTTATTTGGCTGGAAAGGGTTGCTTTATTGTTGTCCTGAGACGGTTCTGCAGATATTGTACTTCGATCCATGAGAGTGAGCCTACCCGCAGAGAGTTCAGTCACAGGAGAAATAAATGCTTCCAATAAATCCACACAAACTGTATCAAAATATCCGCCCAATACAGTTTCTACACCAATTTCCCACCCAGAATTTACTGTTAAGTTTTGACCTAATCGGGGGTTCTCTTTTAAATTTTGACGGGAAAGCCATTCATTGACACCTTCGTTAGTGTTGTCTCCTAAGGCCGATTTTTGCAAAGCCTCTAACGAAGCCGCACGCGCTTCCATAGCTTGTAAAGCCTGATACGAGGTTTGCAATTTCGCACGCAACACCTTATTCACTTCTCGTTGGAGTGCAATTTCGTTAGCAAAGGTTTGTAACTGAGCTTGGGTTTCTTTGAGGTTTTTGCTTAGCATTGCCGAGTGATCTTCCAAAAGAGAAATTTCACTATGCAGCTCCTCAAGCTGTAACTGATTCAAATTCTGCTGAAATTGCTGACGGCGTTTTCCTAATTCAGTTAACTGTTGCTCGCAATGCTCTTTTTTCGTGTGCATCACTTCAAACTGACTAGCTATTTGTGACGTCTCAGCTTGGAAAGCCTCCCATATTTCTTGCCACCGATTCATATTCGTTTCCATCTCTGCTAAGGCCTGCGCAGCAGTAATTACAATGGTTTTAATAGTGGATGATTGAGGCTTTAAGCGCTCTAGTTCTGCTTCCAACTTAGTGATCTGTTCTTCACATTCTGAAGTATTGTTTTGCAATTCTTCCCAAACATCTTCATTTTCTTCTAATTCCGTTTGCCACCGCTGATTTTTTTCTTGCATATCTTTAATGCGTTGTTCTAAACGGGCAATATCGGCTCCTAATCCGTAATATTCTTTCTGAACTTCCTGATGTTTTTCATTTATTTCTGCTAATTGTACTCGTATTTTTTCTATTTCGGTTTCGATACGATGTTGATCACTTTGCTTTTCCTCTCGCAATGTGTGTTGTCGATCAATCATTTGGTCAAATTCTAAAATTTTATGGTTCAATCCTTGCGATTGTAATGCTTTAATTTGGGCGCTTAATAAGCGTTCCTCTTTTTTATAAAGTTTATAACGCTCTGCAGCATTCGCTTGTCGCTTCAAATGACGCAATTGCTTAGCCAATTCCTCACAAATGTCATTGACTCGACCTAAATTTTCTTGAGTGTGGCACATCCGATTTTCTGTTTCGCGGCGACGTTCTTTATATTTGGAGATCCCTGCAGCTTCTTCGATATGCGCCCGCAATTCTTCAGGCTTTGCTTCGACAAGATTGGATATCATTCCTTGTTCGATAATGGCGTAGCTCCGAGCCCCAAGACCCGTTCCTAAAAAGATGTCCACCACGTCGCGTCGGCGTACATGCATTCCATTGACAAAATAATCGGATTGTCCACCGCGCTCTACTTCTCGCCGAATGGCGATTTCAGCGTATTGGGCATATGCTCCCCCTACTCGACCATCACTATTCTCAAAATGAAGTTCAATAGAAGCCTTCCCCACCGGTTTACGTGATGTAGTGCCATTAAAAATAACATCGCTCATAGACTGTCCTCGCAACTGTTTCGCTGAGGTTTCACCAATGACACAACGAATTGCATCCACCACATTCGATTTACCACATCCATTAGGTCCCACAATGGCACTCATGGCACCACGAATGGGAATTAAAGTAGGATCAACGAATGATTTAAATCCTGCTAGTTTAATTGTCTTTAAGTACATGATTAATTATCAATTTTTCCTATTAAAAATTGATTCTAGTCTACAGAAATCAGACAAGAGAACAAAGCGCAAAGCCCCCCTAGGTCTAGGGGGCCGCCTTGTAGGGAAAAAATGTCCCAGCTAATAGGCTTTATTATTCACTAATTCCGCTAACTCATTTTCCGATAAGCATCCGCCACTTGCCCACCACTTACCTGTCGGTCATTCCCCGTTAGTTTCTTAAGAAGAGGTACTAAAGTAAACATGGCCAGTGAAATAGCAACCGTTATTAAACCAATTTTTATGAATAAGTGGTTATAAATAGGCAATGATAAATAAGGATTTGTGGAAATATTTGCAGGAATACTGGCGATGCTAGCCACTTTGCCTGCAATGATGCTAGCGACGGAAGCACACAGAAACCAAAGGCCCATAGTGAATCCCATAAATCGTTGTGGCACATAGCGGGCCGCCAAGGACAAACCAAGAGCACTTACCAAAAGTTCTCCCGTACTTTGCAACCAATAGGAAAAAACTAACCACATACCCGAAATTACCCCGTGGTGATTGAAGAGAGAACCCAATGGCAAGCATAAGAAGGCTAATCCAGCTAAGAGCGTTCCTAATGAAAACTTAGCTGGTAATGATAAATCTCGATTATGTTTATGCCATCCCTGGTAAAACCAAGCCATTACTGGGCTCATTACCATTACCCAAAATGAATTGAGCATTTGAAATTGAGCCGGTTGAATCGGAATACTTAGTATTGAGTGATGAACATTGCGCAAAGCAAATAATGACAACGACGTTGGCATTTGGAAATATAATACGAAAAAAACAACACCTTGAGCGAATAAAATTATAAATAAAAACATTCCTTTTCGTTCTTCCGGCGCTGCTTTAGCAATTAACCTCATATAAGAGAAGAGTAAAGTGATAGTCCCACCCAAAAGAAGCCAAGACACCATTTGATAATGATTTAATAAAAAATTGCTCCCGACGATTAACGCCGCTGTTCCCAATAAAACATAGCCAAAATAATTCCAGCGCATAGGCTTTTGGTCAGGGTTAGATCCGACGCCAACTACAGTCTTCCGCATAAAAAGAAAGTTTAAAATAGCAAGGATCATTCCAGCACAACAAACAGAAAAAGCCACATGCCAACCAAAAATTTTATTTAAAATGGGGGTGAGATTCATTGAAATGGCTCCACCGATATTAATGGCCATGTAATATAAGGTAAAACCACTATCTAGATTATGAGGTGTCTCCTCGTAAACTTTTGAGAGTAAACTGGAAGGATTGGCTTTGAAGAGCCCTACCCCTACTGCAATAAAAGCTAAGGGAAGTGCAAGATGATGGCTGGAAATTGCTGGTAAGGACAATAATAAATAGCCCAGCGCTAAAACTACTGCACCTAATAAAATCGTCCGTTTAGTTCCTAATACTTTATCACCAATATATCCGCCTAAACAGGGAAGTAAAAAAACTAAGGCACTAAAAGCAGCAAAAAGGAAATCAGCATGACTATCTTTATAACCCAATCGTTGGACCATGTATAAAACGAGTAGCGCTTGTACACCATAGAATCCAAATCGTTCCCAGATTTCGATGAAAAAGATGAGATAAAAAGGTTTAGGTTGCGCAGTCAAAGACCGAACTGACATGAGTACTCCTCGTAGTAGTGGATCACAATTTTTCCACTATATACGGATTTCCCAAAAAATCCAATAAAACAATTAAAAAATAAAGAATTTTTAGGCTCTTACCTGTACCTGAATCTCTCGTTTCACAGTTCTTAGAGATTTTTACCCAGGGATGTAATCTCTGTATTGGTTTAGGTAACTGTTTTAGAATTTAGGTAGCTCGAATTGCCAAAGGTTGTCTTTGAGCTTCGGCTCAACGTATCCAAAGCAGTGCAAGCATCAGTATCGCGCACAGTTGCAATCTCATAAAAGATCTCATAAAAGATTGCTGCGCAGCTATGACTTCTCGACTACGAGAACAAACCCCCCGACTACTAGAAAAAAGAGAGGAGAATTCCAATTTCAAGAGCTATAACAATTTCAAGATCTATAAAAAAGCATTTATTTCGGGTCATAGCACTATCCCTCTCCTTTATGTTCATCGGCTTATTGCGCAAAATCCATTTTGCGACAAAAACATCAAAGAATGCAACTATTCTTGAAAACACCCTCAACTCAATGACGATAAAAAAACCGCCGTCCAAAAGAATAGCGGGCAGGTTTGGGGAAATAAATTTATATCGAAACGATCTTTCTTAATTAAGACATATAGTATGGATATTACAACGACTGGTTAGCCGTATAACGACTTGGGAGAGAATTCCCCTGCATAATAAGCCCGCAAAGATAATTACGACAATACTAGCAAGTGCTTTTCTCATAAAAAGATCCTTCGTAATTGTTTATTTTAAGTTCACCTTTGATATCTGATTTGCGCGGTTTACATCTTATAAAAACATATTTTTCTGAAACTAAAGCGAATTTCTATATTAACTCAGAATTTAAAGATAAAAAGACCCTTCCCTTAATGGAGAACGGAAATTCCCTACAATATGAATTTAGAGAAACATTATCATAAAATTATTTTTCAATGGGTTACATGGTAAATTATTCTTATTTGTTGGTGCGTATGCAAAAAAATAACAATATCTCTCTAATTTTTCAGAAATAACTTAAACTCTCCCTTAAGAGAGACATTCAATAAAAGATGAGTCGAATTTATGATTTAAAAAATAAACGAGCGATGTCATTAATTGTCGCCTGAACCATCAGGAAAATGAAAAATACCATACCTAGGATTAAACCAATAATTTGAATGCGTTCAGGTACAGGACGGCGAAAAAGACCCTCAATTATCTGAAAAAAAGATGTCCACCATCTAATCCTGGGATGGGTAATAAGTTAATGAAACCGATTGTTAAGCTAATAAATCCAATAAAATCTAAATAGGCTTGAAATCCAGCTTGGGTTGCTTTCCCAGCCGCCTGAAATACCGTAATGGGACCTCCAAGGGTGTGGATAGAAATCTTGCCGACAATCATTTTTACCATAACCATCATATTAAAAGTCAAAAGCCGCCAAGTTTGCTCTACCGCCGACCGCCAAGCTCCCCAGAACGAATATTCTTCTTTGTAAATCAAATTAGCAGGCCATTGAGGGGGGTGGTTGCGATAAAACACCTAAATAACCTACCGTTGTCCCTTCCACGTACTTTTTACCCGTTGTTAAGGAAATTAGATGAGTTTCATTATTTCGCGTTACTGTGAGTTGAATTTTCTCATTTGGTTTTTGTCGGACATTATTAACCACTTCTAGCCAGTCTTTCACCGGCTGATAATTGATCGCCTTCACGCGATCACCCGGTTGTAATTGCGCTCTTTCTGCTGGCGACCCCTTCATTACTGAGGCGATGACGGGAGGAATTCTCGGTTGATAAGGAAGCAAACCCAAGCTTTTAAACACATCTGGACTGCGCTGATCTAAATTCCACTTCAATAATTCTAAATTCCGCAAACTTGCTTGAGAGGAATTTTGAGGCTTAACCATCATCTCCATTTGATTCCGATCACCCATTAGAGCAATTATTGCCATTAAAGCCTGCTGCCAGTTTTTAATCGCTTTCCCATCGATTTCTACCAATTCATCACCTGGTTTAATTCCTGCTTGCGCTGCGATTGAATGGGGGACAACTTTGCCCACAATAGGTCGAGTATGAGTCACGCCCATCAGATATACACCCCAGAAGGCAATCAGCGCTAACAAAAAATTAGTGAACGGTCCAGCAAGAACGACCAGCATTCGGATAAGAAGAGGTTTTTGGTTGAAGGCACGATGGGCATCTTTAGCAGACGTAATCTCATCGCCTTCTCCTAACATTTTAACATAGCCTCCTAGAGGCAAGAAAGCCAAAATATATTCCGTCCCACTCTTTCCCTTCCATTTCCAAAGTGCCTTACCAAAGCCAATAGAAAAACGCAATACTTTAATACCGCAGGCACAGGCAACAACAAAATGCCCTAACTCATGCAAAATGATGATGCTGAAGATGGCTATAATAGCGCCCAAAATGGCAATGACTAGACTCATAGAGGTACTATTGTGCCCGCGCTGAAGTGAAGTGTCCAGACTATGAGAAACTCAATGCAATAAATATAGACGCGCTGGCACAGCACAACCACAATTCTGCCATTTTGGCGTATGTGGTGGGTGGACCCCCCGGCTTCTGTGAACTCCAAAATCTCTCATTCATTAGGATGAGCAAATTAATTATAAAACCGAACGACTTTTAGAAATATTATCTTCGCAATGCATTTAAACAGCATTACTTATGAAACCCATGCAAAATTCTCTCTGGGGTTATCGTTGCAAAGCGCGATTGAGCGTAGAGTATGTAATTAAAAAAATATAAAGTTTTAGTCAGATTTTGCGAAATAAAGGTCGTTATATGGCTGATATTCAACTCTGTGAAATTTTAGACCCCTTAAGTATAGTTGGTCTACATATTTTAAGTTCAGCACACTCTTATATCAACTTAAAATACACAATAAGATTCCTCAAATAGAAATTGCAGTTGGTGATTAACAAGCTGCTATTATCGTTAGACACCTTTCACCTCTTCCTCCTTTCGATCTGGAAAAATTTCGTGCTTTTTCTAACGAATATCAATTAATACTCTATTTATAGAGACTAAATGAAAAGAATTCTTTAACTTATCATGTAGCAAATGTAGCAAACAAATAAGAAACTCACCATCCAATTTTTACTTCATCAATTTATTCAAATAAATATTTCCGTTAATCTGCATCAAAATACTGCTCGATTTAAAGTCTCAGGACCAACTACTAACTACTAACTAATTGATTTATTTTGTAGTATTGGTAATTTTTCATTACTTTTGGCCAAATATGTGAAGTACGTTGTAGAAGTTGAAGCTGATTTTACCTTACCGCTGTCGAACAAGCAAAAATAAATGCCCAAAATAATTCTATTTCAAGTGCAGAATTTTTTTGTGAAGATTTATTCGATTCTCCTTACATCGAAGAATGGGCAAAACGCCGTTATGACAAAATCATATTATTCTCTCCATAACGGCGCCAAAACACTCATATGCACTGATATAATGGATAGTAAAAACCAATGTTATCTACATTGTATATATCTCTTACAATTCGACAAGGTTGGCAGAAGATGCCAAAGAATTATTAGAGGTGATTATTTTTAAAAACCATAGGTCTCATTGATATGTTTCCTCACACCAATCATATAGAAGCCATGGCATTATTTACAAAATGTTAGAAAAAGTTGAACAATGGTTAGCTCAAATAGACCAGCAACAAAATAATCATCTGTTAAGAGAAGCCTGTAATCATCTGTTAAGAGAAGCCTGTTTATTCGCAGAACAATTAAGTGATCTCGCGCTCAAAGAAGATCTAGTGGAAAAAGGATTAGCGATTAGCCATCGACTCCGAATTGCGATACCTCCGTTGTGATAATAAGAAACTCGCTGCTGCGTTAATTTATCCCGCCTTTACACAATTGAAAGAATCAAATGAGGGGGTATCAACGAGCAAAATCGATGACGCTGTAATTAAATTATTAATTGGTGTTTGTCGCATGGATACTATTGATCACATATCGCTTTGGGCTAGTGAATTTTCTCAACAAAAAATTTTATTGATAATCTTCAGAAAATATTATTGGTGATAGTGGACGATATTCGTATCGTACTCATCAAATTAGCAGAGCGATTAGAGTTACCTTACGTTTTTTACGCAATTAATCTTCTTCTTTACAAAAAGATATTGCCCAAAAAATTATGGATCTTTATGCGCCATTAGCTAATCACCTAGGGGTCGGTCAACTTAAATGGCAAATAGAAGATTTGGCTTTTCGCTACCTGGACCATGATAATTACAGCAGGATTTCGAAATCTCTCAATATGCGGAGAATCGAGCAGGAAAAATATATTTCGGATTTCATCACACAATTAGAAAAATTGTTTTCAGATAACCATATTAAAAATTTTAATGTTTCTGGGTGGGCTAAATATATTTATAGTATTTATCGAAAGATACAAAGAAAAGAATTAGATTTCAGTGAGATATATGACATCAGTGCCGTGGGTATTTTAGTCCGTACATTAGAAGATTGTTATACCATTCTTGGTATCGTACATTCTCTCTGGAAACTCATATCAAAAGAATTCCATGAATATATCGGCAAACCTAAAGATAACGGCTATCGTTCTATTCACGCTGCCATCATTGGCCCAAAAAATCATAACGTTGAAATTCAAATCCGGACTTACGAAATCCACGAACAAGCGGAGTTAGGGGTTTCCGCTTATTCGAAATATAAAGAGGGAAAAAAAGCAATAAAAGAAGGTTATCCCAGTCGGGATTGGGCTCACATTAAGTTATTTAAAAAAACTCGTCAATCAAAAAGCAAAGTCCGTCATTAGTTTTCATAAAAAGGATTGAGAAAGTCAAATAGCCTCTGGAGAAGAAATCTGGGAAAAAGAGTATCCCAAACCTGTTTTGCCAAACAGACTCTTAATCAAATCTATTTTTCTTTTAATTTCGCTTCCGTAATAGATTTGTTAGCCACTATTGGTACAGGTGATATTGAAATCCAGTCGGTATTAAACCGCCTTCGAGCCTCAGAAAAAACTCCAGAGCCTCAAACATTTCTTATACCACTAGAAATGCGTCAAACAAAAATTAGTCCCTACATCAGTTTGGAAAAAAATGGGTAATTTGTTAATCCAATTAGCCCGGTGTTGCCAACCCCATTCCAGGCGATCTTATTGTTGGTTATATTACTCAGGGACGAGGGATAACCAATCCATCATCAAGATTACTTTAATTATCCAGCAGTCTCTTAAATATCGTCCCCAGTGGGTCACAATAATCCACTGGGATGAATCTTTACCTAAACAATATCCCGGTCGATGTTATAATTATCGCTGATAATAAGACTGTCATTATTCGCGAGATTACTAATACAATCACTAATGAAAACATTTCAATTTTAGAATTAAACAGCTATGTGAATAAGTTAGAAAATCGTTGTCACATCAATCTTACTATCAAAATTAAAAATTTAGAATCAGTTGATAAAGTTCTTAAACATTTACAAAAAATTCCGATATATTAAGTCTTAAACGAAAACGTTAAAAGGAGTTTTTACACTTCGTTTCAAGGATGTCCATTCTATAATTGAAAATTTCCAAAAAGTCGATTCACAACATTTGGTGAATCTTTTCGAAGCGTTTACTCAAGAATCAGATATTCCAACGAAACTTAATTTTATGGAGATTATGGGAGCTTCAAAAATATAAAATTCAGGATGAAAAAACATTGTTTGAAACTATCAACCGTGCTATTAAAGATTTTTTTCTTAACGACTATCTAAAAAATTTATCTATTGAGGGGAATGCAGTTGCATTAAGAAAAGCGATTACTTTGCCCAATAGAAATTGCGTACTCTTTTCATTACTCACGAAAAAATCTTTTTTCTAGTATCGAAGAGAGCCATCAAATAAAAAATAAGGATGTCCTTATCTTTACTGAGTGGATTAATATCGAAACGATAAGTGAGTATAATCACCAAAGAGAAACCAAAATTCTGGAAATGATCTTTCAGATACAAGATTAATTCACCCTATCTCCTCCTTTCTAAAAAAACTTTTACTAAGTGCATTTCCTAGCGCGCTTTGATAAAGAGAATATTACTCACCCCGGGAGTCAGAGAAGAAATAGAATTAGCTACTTATAATAAATTAACACAGTAAAAGTAGTTTTTCAGCCTTCCTGAGTTGTCACCGCTTCCTCTAACCTGGCGTTGGTAATCAGAGGTTTGCGAGTGAGTTCCACAATGTAAATGTATAATAATAAAGCTGCTACCCACAAAATGAACTGCCAGGCATCAGAGATTCTAAGATAACTCATTGCCAATCCAATGAGCCCTAAAATAAAGGATAAAGTACATAATAATAAAGTGGACAAAGAAGCATTCAAACCTGCCACATGTAGAAAATGATGAAAATGGTCCCGACTAGCTACTAATATGGGCTTTCGTTGTCGAACTCGCAAGGCAATGACGTTTATCAAATCGAAAAGAGGAAAAGCCATTATCCACAGCACCGTCATAGGATTAATCAACGCAGAATTTTGCTGGGATAAATCAATTGCAAACCACGCTAATAGGAAAGCGATAAAGGTACTTCCGGAATCTCCCAAAAAAATACTGGCATGTCTGCGCCAGGGCAATCGCATATTAAAGCTTAAAAAAACGATTAATAAAATAATTAAAATAAATAAAAATCGAGAATCTGAAACGCATTGTAACTGCTTGCTTAAAAAGAGTAATAAAACCGCTTGTCCTAAAGCAACGCCCCCGGCTAAGCCATCTTGACCATCGACCATATTCATGGCATTAATATTAGCTAATACTACTAATACTGTTAAAGGTATTGGCCATAAACCTATTTTTAAACCAAAAAAAATGAATTACTCAAATTAGAAAAGATCACATTCCCCCAAATAATCATCAGCAATGCCGCAAATAATTGGCCCACCAAGCGCAGCTTAGAACTTAAATCTCTAAAATCATCTACCACGCCCATAAGCACTAAAATGCTGCTACCTGCCAACATTCCTCGATAAGGAAGTAATGATGTTGAAAGTGCTAATAAAGCAAACCAAAAAGAAAAAAATAAAGCAATTCCCCCAATCAAAGGGACATTTTTTTCATGCCATTTCCGTCCATTGGGACGGTCCACAAACCCAATTCGAATAGCCAATGGTCGTAAGAGCCAAATACAAAATAACGAGGCTAAAAATGTAATTATACCACTTTTTAATAGTTCCATAAAATTCAACCTCTCCTGCTGACCTGAAAAATTGAACACCTTTATTGTTCCGCCACAAGAGGAAGATGATAACAAGGGTTAAAAAGACTATTCAAGCGGGATTGATTACAGAATAATAGCCTGAATTGTGGGATGGCAATATCATCGGTTGTTGATACCGATAGCTCCCAATTTCTGTAAAGCTACTGATGTGCGATAATGTTTGCTAACGGCAGAGTGTGGGCTTTGCTTGTACAGAAAAAAATACCTCAATAAATATTATTAGTGAAACAATTTGAACAATCTTTTTCATAAAATTCTCTTAAATAATTAAAAACAGCAGCGGTGTAGTTGAGTACTATCCAACCGCAATACTTGGAAATTCTGAAAAGAGCAATACAGGGTCGGTCAGTGGATATTGCGGGGGGGTTATGATTGTTAGATCACTTTTTTTATCGAATTCGTAATCCTTTGTAAGGTTTCTCTCCGGTTTCTAGATTGGGTTATGGGTCTACCAATGACGAGATAATCGCTTCCCGCTTTAATAGCCGCTTCAGGTGTGATGGTCCGTTTCTGATCATTTTTTTGATCCATCGCCAAACGAATACCAGGAGTTACTAATAAAAAATTTGATCCCAATTGTTTACGTAAAGCGGATATTTCATGCGCTGAACAGACTACCCCATCCAATCCCGATTTTTTAGCCAGCATTGCCATACGGCAAACCATTACGGATAGATCGTCGTTAATTCCTAACATTTTTAAGTCGTCGCTGTCTAAACTCGTTAAAACCGTAACACCGATTAAAAGCGGTTTTTTAGCGATCATCACGTTTTGTAGCGAATCGACCACAGTTTCCAACATGGTTCGTCCACCCAAAATATGAACATTAATCATCCATACGCCCAAAAGCGCAGCCGCGCGACAAGCACCAATTACTGTTTGCGGAATATCGTGAAATTTTAAATCCAAAAAAATTTGATAACCCTTGTGCATTAGTTCTTCAACAAGCGAAGGTCCATAACGTGTAAATAAAATATTTCCAATTTTAAGATGACATAATTGAGGGTCTAATGAAGACACTTGTTCACATGCTTGATCCCGAGTGTCGGCATCAATAGCAACGATAATTTTAGGTCCAGCCTTCTTTTCCATTTCAGTTTCCTTCCAAGCCTTGAATAGGCTTTACCATGTTCCAATGTTGGCAACTCGGGCAAAGCCAAAACAACATTTTTCCGGAAAGACCACAATGGGAACATCGATAGATAGGCTTATCTGCCAGCAGTTTCTCAATAAATCTATTTAAAATCAATAGCTTATCTCTATCATCACCGCTGGAATTGAGTAGATATAAGCTCACCAAATGGGCAAGCCCTCGCAAGGAGGGTTGCCGCTGAATTTGTTGGGCTACAAACTCAATAGCAACCTTCTTTCCTTCTTGACGTTGTAAATAATCTGAAATAGCTAATACGAGCGAAATTCGAGAATATCGCGCTAAGCACTCTTTAAAAAAAACAACTAATTTTTCTTCTTCATTTATATGTTGGTAACATTCAACAAGCGCTACCACCACTTCAGAAATATAATCGGGATCTTGATCAATGACTCGTTTATAACACCCAATGGCCTCTTTATAATGTCCCTCAGTACTTTCTTGACGAGCCTGAAGCAAACTGGCACGGACACAATTAGGATCTATGGCTTGTGCTCTCTTTAAGTAATAAGCGGCCTGGGAAGGGTGTCCTTTATCAATCATTTGTTCAGCTAATTCACAATGGTATTGAGCAATAATATCTTTAACAGGCTCACCCAAGGCCAATAATTTTTGCGCAGTCTCAATTGCTTTTTGCCAATCTTTCTCTTGTTGGTAAATGTGTAACAAAAATCGTAAGCTGCCTTGATTCTCTTCTTCCATTTCCACGAGCTCGAGAAATAAACGTTCTGCACGATCCAATACCCCAGCTCGCAAATAATCTTGTCCTAATTCAGATAAAGCATGAAATCGCTGTTCTTTGGCAAGTTGGGGTCGAGCAATTAAATTTTGATGAATACGAATAGCACGATCGACTTCGCCACGGCGACGAAATAGACTACCCAATGCTAAATGCGTTTCTATCGTATCTGTATCCACCTCGAGTAATTTAATAAAAACATCGACAGCTTTGTCAGGCTGTTCATTAATTAAATAATTTAAACCCTTAAAATAATTGTGACGTAAAGCGGGCGACAATTTAGAATTATTTCTAAATGAAACTTGATGACCCGCAAACCACCCTCCGATGGCTGCTAAAGGCAATAATAAAAAAAGTGTTTCGACAATCACTAATGAACATCCTTAATTGGAATAGTTCTTAAATTTTCCACTTCTTGTTCGATTTGTTTTACTTTATATTTAAGCCGACGAACGGTGTTTTTATTTTTAATCCAGGAAGGCAACAAAACAATAATTCCTAATGCCGCACCAACCAACAGTGCTAATAAGATTATCAACGGCAAATAAATGGTTTTTGTGTCCAGGTAATAATTGAGAACTATTTTTTGCGGATTAAGAGCGGCAAAGGTAATAGCTAACAAAATAATCAATATCCAAAAAAGATACGAAATGTAACGCATAAGTCCGTCCTTCATTCAGTTACGCGAGGAGTTTTCCAATCGATATTCTACCTGAAATTAATAAGAGATGCTTGGCTCATAAAAACGTAGAGCACTTCAGAGAAATGAAATAATTTTGTAGAGACTTATAAAGGGATAAAGAGAGAAATAATGCTGTTTTTCCCCTTTATAATGGGAAAAACAGCAGACAGTTTTATCTGAAGGATTTATGGAAAGGATTTATGAAATTTATCGATTTACTCTTCTTCTTTGTTCTGCATTTGCTCTTTGAGGAGATCTCCCAAAGTAGTTTTCGTCGACGCATCAGTTACCGTCCGACTTCCCTTATCAGAACGTCCTTCTACAGCTTTATGGGATACTTGAATGAGACGATTTTTACGATCAACATTAATGATTTTGACCGCGATTTCATCACCTACATTGAGTTCCTCTGTCAAATCTTTTACACGATCATAGGTGTAGTCTGCTAAGCGCATTTGACCAAACACCTGCTCGGCCAATTCTAAAATAGCTTGTTTGCTTTCAACTTCTTTTACTTTGGTTTGGATGATCGCATCTTTATCCTGTTTTTCCAGGAACTCTTCTACAGGATCGCCTTCGAGCTGTTTTATGCCCAGAGAAACCCGCTCACGCTCAGGATCGAGCGCCAAGATAACGGCTTCCACTTCATCGCCTTTCTTGTAACGACGAATTGCTTCCTCACCACTTTCTGACCAGGAAATATCGGATAAATGTATGAGACCATCGATATCACCCTCCAATCCAATAAACATGCCGAAATCGGTAATGGAGCGAATTTTAGCTGTAATTTTTTCATCTTTTTGATGTTTTTCAGCGAATTCTTGCCAGGGATTACGCTTGCATTGCTTAATCCCCAATGAAATACGACGACGCTCTTCGTCGATTTCAAGCACCATAACCTCGACCTCTTCTCCAGGTCGAACCACTTTACTGGGATGAATATTTTTATTAGTCCAATCCAATTCAGAAGTATGGACTAACCCTTCTATACCCTCTTCAAGTTGAACAAAGCAACCGTAATCCGTGATATTGGTTACTTTGCCAAATACTCGCGAGTTTACGGGGTAGCGTCGGTCAATATTTAGCCAGGGATCATCGGCCAATTGTTTCATTCCTAATGACACACGATTTTTATCGCGATCAAATTTGAGAACTTTAACGTGAACCTCATCCCCTACATTAAGCAACTCACTTGGATGTTTGAGGCGTTTCCAAGCCATATCAGTGATATGGAGTAAACCATCAACGCCTCCTAAATCGACAAAAGCACCATAATCAGTAATATTTTTAATAACCCCTTTAACTTCTTGGCCCTCCTGGAGTTCCTCTAATCGAGCGAGACGCTCAGCGCTAGATTCAGCCTCCATTACGGCACGTCGGGAAACAACAACATTATTTCGATGGCGATCCATCTTAATAATTTTGAAATCATGTTCGGTATCTTTTAGGGAATCTGGGTCTCGAATAGGTTTGACGTCTACTAAAGAACCCGGCAAAAAAGCACGAATTGAATTAATTTCCACAGTAAATCCACCTTTAACCCGTTCTACGATCTTGCCTTTAACCAATTCTCCGGTTTTATAAGATTTTTCAAGCTGGTTCCAAGCTTTCGTACGACGTGCTTTTTCACGTGATAAACGGGTTTCACCAAAACCATTGTCAGGAGTATCAACCACCACGTCCACTTCATTACCCACATGGATTTCTTCTTGGCGGAATTCAGAAGCAGGTATGACTCCTTCGGATTTAAGACCGGCATTGACAATTACTCGGTCGGGTCCAATTTCAACAATAGTAGCCTTAACTAAAGCACCAGGCCGTAAATCAGTTTCTGTTAAACTTTTTTCAAATAAATCAGCAAAATTTTCGCTCATGCACTCACACATTATTTTCAACCATATCAAAGGGGGTTGTATTATCGTTAAATTTTTCTGTCTAAAATTTTATTCTGTCTAAGTCTAAGACAGATAGGCAAGACCCCTCCCTCTCCCCTAACCAAGACCCTAACTTAATTAACTAAGTCCCCGCGCTCTTTGATGTGGTTCATAACCTTTACAAAAACTTCTTCGATACTTAGTTTAGTGGTATCGATAATCAGAGCATCCGATGCGGGTTTGGTAGGAGAAATCATTCGGTTAACATCACGGCGATCACGCTCTTCTACATTTTCTTGGATCTCATTCAGGTTAGCATTAATCCCTTGTTTTTGCAACTGCCTATAGCGCCGGTAAGCGCGTTCTTTCGAGTCGGCATCAAAATAGAATTTAAGAGTAGCGTTGGTAAAAACAACCGTTCCCATATCGCGACCATCAGCCACTAACCCCGGCCAACGACGAAAATCATGCTGGTATTGAAAAACGGCTCGCCGAACTACCGACAGAGCTGAAGCCTTAGAAGCTAAAGCGCCACACTTTTCGGTTCGGATGGCCTCCGTAATATCATGGTTATCACAACTGACTTTTAGATTTCTAACAACAGGCTGGTTTTCGACTGCTATTTGAAGTCGTTTTAGAAGATCAGCAATTACTTTCTGGTCTGTTAAGGAAACCCCATAGTAAGATAATGCCCAAGCTATCGTACGGTAAATAATCCCACTATCCAAAATATGCCAATGTAAAGCTTGAGCGACTCTAAGAGCAATAGTCCCTTTTCCGGAACCGGAAGGACCATCAATGGTAATAACCGGGGCTTGTTTTTTTAGATTACCCATATTTCGTTCCATTGGAAAGGATTAAAGATCTCCCGTCTAAATTTAAAGAACCTTTAATTCCATTCCTATTTCATTCGCTAACTTAACAAAATTAGGAAAAGAAGTTTTAACATTCTCACAATTGTGAATACGCACAGGACCTTTTGCTACAGTCCCTGCAATTGCAAACGCCATGGCAATGCGATGATCGTCGTAACTGGAAATCGTTCCACCTTGAAACTTCCCTCCTTGAACAATGAGTCCATCAGGAAGCGATTCTACTTTAATTCCTAACTTTTGCAGCCCCTCTGCCATGGCAGCAATTCGGTCCGTTTCTTTTACTCGTAATTCTTTAGCGCCTCGCAATACAGTTTGCCCTCGTGCAGTGGCGGCAGCAATTAATAGAATAGGAAATTCATCAATAGCGACCGACACTTGTTCTTGTGGAATTTCAATACCAAAAAGGGAGCCGGCATAGCGCACGCAAATATCGCCCACAGGTTCTCCGTTTTTTTCCTGATGAGTTACAATCTCAATATTCGCACCCATCATTTTTAATAAATTTATAATACCAAGACGTGTAGGGTTTAGACCGACCTGACGCAAACAAACAGAAGAACCAGGTGTAATAGTTGCTGCTACAATGAAAAAAGCGGCCGATGAAATATCGCCAGGAATCGAAATATCTCTTGCTTTAAGAATGCCTCCTACAGAGAGACAAGTACGAAGATTTTCGACTCGCACAGGGTAATTAAAATGCGTTAACAGCCGCTCCGTGTGATCACGAGAAGGAACTGGTTCTGTGATGCAAGTTTCTCCCTTCGCATATAATCCTGCTAATAATAAGCAAGATTTCACTTGAGCGCTTGCGATAGGTAAATGATAATGAATCCCTTTTAAATTAGAATTTCCACTAACTTTAAGTGGAGGCACGTTTTCAGCCGATTCAATTTTTGCACCCATTTGCACCAAAGGATCAATAATACACTTCATTGGACGACGCTTTAAGGACTGGTCACCTGTGAGAGTAGTAGTAAAGGATTGTCCCGCCAATAAACCAGTTAATAATCGAATAGCTGTCCCCGAATTACCACAATCAATAACATCGGGTGGAGCAGTTAATCCATCCTTTCCCACTCCATCCACTAATAATATATTTTCATCTTCGATCACTTCGATAGTGACACCCATTTTTTGAAAGGCGCTTATTGTAGCCAGGTTATCGGCACCCATTAAAAAACCATTCACCTGTGTTCGTCCTTCAGAAATAGCGCTTAAAATCACCGCTCGATGAGAAATCGATTTATCACCCGGAACACAAATTTCGCCATTTAAATTATTCGATGCGATAATGTAATAGTCCATCTTCTTAACCGTATTGTTTTTCAAACTGTTGCATAAAATCAATTAAGATATCGATGCCAGATTCCAGCATCGCATTATAAATGCTAGCTCGCATCCCGCCTACCAAACGATGTCCCTTCAAATTTACCAAACCCTTTTCTGCAGCTTTTTTTAAAAAAAGAGAATTAAGATTTTCATTTGCTAACGTAAAAACAACATTCATTCTCGAACGATATTTAGGATCGATGCCATTATGATAAAAATTACTTTTATCGATAGCATTGTAAAATTTTTTCGCCTTTCGTTCATTACGTTCAGCTAAAGCCGAAAGGCCTCCTTCTTTTTCAACCATTTAAAAACCAAACCCGCAATGTACCAAGCAAATGTCGGTGGTGTATTCCATAACGAATTTTCTTTGGCGTGTAAGGCATAATGCAAAAAACTGGGAGTAGTTGGAAGAGGATTTCGATTTAATATATCTTCACGAATAATTACGATCGTCAATCCAGCTATTCCAATATTTTTTTGAGCACAAGCGAAAATCAATCCGTATCGCGAGACGTCAAAAGGACGCGATAATAAATTTGATGACATATCACAAACCAAAGTCAAACTCGTTGCAGGAATAAAGGGAAATTCCATTCCATTTACTGTCTCATTATCAACGTAATATAAATACGCTGCCTCTTCGGGAACATCCCAGGTAGCTTGATCAGGAAGGGTTGTATAATGGAAACTCTTTGCACTTGCCGCTAAATGAAGATTGCAATAACGTTTTGCTTCTTCAATCGCCTGTTGGGACCAAATCCCGGAATCGACGTAAACTGGAGCCTTATAGTTACCTATTAAATTCATGGGCACCATAGAGAATTGCAATCGAGCCCCACCCTGCAAAAATAAAACTCGATAATTTTCCGGAATCGCCAATAGCTCTCTAAGATCATGTTCCGACTCTTTAACGACTTTTTTAAATTCTTCACCACGGTGGGAAACTTCCGCTATCGACATTCCGGTGCCGTGCCAATCTAATAATTCATTACCTGCCGTACGAAAGACCGTTTCTGGCAACATGGCTGGACCAGCAGAAAAATTGTAAACACGAGACATAAAAAAATCCTTGTGCTGATATTTTAGGCAACTACACCTCCCTTATTCCTGTTCTCCTATTAATTCCGTAGAAATAGCCTCCATTCCCACTAAAGACTCTTCTTGTGCCAACTGAATCAATCGAACTCCCTGAGTATTTCTCCCCATTTGTGAAATCTCATTCACACGGATGCGAACTAAAGTACCTTTATCGCTAATTAATAATACTTCATCATTATCAAACACTTGGACGGCGGAAACTACATTTCCGTTACGACGATTGATACGAATGGCAATAACACCTTGGCCGCCTCGACCTGTGGGCCGGTAATCTTCTATAGTCGTGCGTTGTCCATAGCCATGTATAGTTGCTGTTAAAATATACCCTCCTGATTTTACAATAATTAACGCAATTACACTTTGGTTTTCTTTCAATTTAATTCCACGCACTCCCCGTGCTGAACGCCCCATTTGACGTACTTCATTTTCATGAA
This sequence comes from Coxiella-like endosymbiont, assembly GCF_030643785.1. Lineage (NCBI taxonomy): Bacteria > Pseudomonadati > Pseudomonadota > Gammaproteobacteria > Legionellales > Coxiellaceae > Coxiella-like endosymbiont. Next base: position 1,247,416 of record NZ_CP094378.1, read on the forward strand.
AACGAATGGCTTTGCCCACATCAGTCACGAGCATCACTTCTTTATTTCCGTCCGTAATATCAACTCCTACTAACCGATCCCCTTCTTTCAATGCTAATGCAATTTTCCCATTCGTTCGGGGTTGAGAAAATTCAGCTAATGTAATTTTTTTCACTGAGCCTTGAGCTGTAGTCATAAAAACAAAATGAGATTTGTCATAATGACGTATAGACAATATAGTGGAAATGCGTTCGTCTTTAGCTAACGGAAGTAAATTAACGACCGGGCGTCCGCGTGAAGTGCGACCACCTTGCGGCACTTGATAAACCTTAAGCCAATATACTTTTCCGTAAGTAGAAAAACACAAAATCGTATCATGGGAATTCGCCACGAGAATATTTTTTACGAAATCTTGTTCCTTTACTGCTGCAGCAAGCTTACCTCGTCCCCCTCGATGTTGGGCTTGATAACTACTTAACGATTGAGATTTGATATAACCCTCGTGTGACAACGTTACAAATAAATGTTCCTCAGGAATTAAATCTTCATTTTTTAAATCCGATTTAACATCGAAAATTTTAGTTCGACGCGCATCGCCAAATTGAGCTTTGACCTCAATTAATTCATCCCGAATAACTTGATGTAATTTATCAGGATCAGAAATAACCGAAATTAATTCACTAATGTGATCGATAATAGCAATATATTCTTCACAAATTTTATTGCTTTCAAGACCAGTTAATCGATGCAAACGTAAATCTAAAATGGCTTGCGCTTGTGCCGGCAACAAATGATAACCGTCGATTTGCAATCCGTATTCAAGCTCTAAATTCTCAGGACGAGTACGATCGCTTCCCGTTTTTTGTAATAATCTCGCCACCTCCCCAGGTTGCCATGCTTTTGCTAATAAATTTTCTTTAGCAATCGCGGGAGTTTTCGCTTTTTTAATAAGAGCAATTACTTCGTCGATATTGGCCAGAGCAACTCCAAGCCCTTCCAAAATATGTGCTCTTTCGCGAGCTTTACGCAATTCAAAAAGAGTTCGGCGCGTTACAATTTCTCTACGGTGTTGTAAAAAAGCACTTAGTAAGTGCTTTAAATTTAATATGCGTGGTTGACCGTCATCTAAAGCCACCATATTAATCCCAAATACCGTTTGCAATTGGGTCTGAGCATAGAGATTATTGAGTACAAATTCCACATTATTACCACGACCTACTTGAATTACCATCCTCATACCGCGCTTATCGGATTCATCGCGTAACCCAGAAATCCCTTCAATTTTCTTTTCATGCACTAATTCGCCAATTTTTTCCAACAAGCGCGCTTTATTCACTTGATAAGGAAGTTCAGAAACAATAACTTGTGAACACCCACTTTTTGTAATTTCGATGTCAACTTTCGCACGTACATAAATACACCCTCGGCCGGTTTTATATGCTTGGATAATACCGTTACGACCATTGATAATTCCTGCCGTTGGAAAATCAGGACCGGGTACATAACGCATGAGCTCTTCTACGGTTAAATCCGAATTATCAATTAACGCCAGAATAGCATCGATAATTTCATTCAAATTATGCGGAGGAATATTAGTCGCCATTCCTACCGCAATACCTGAAGAACCATTGACTAATAAATTGGGAATACGATTAGGCAGCACTAACGGTGCCGTTTCAGTTTCGTCATAATTGGGAACATAATCCACGGTTTCTTTATCGAGATCTACCATTAAGGCGTCAGCAAATCGCGACAATCGAATTTCGGTATAGCGCATAGCTGCAGGTGCATCGCCATCAACAGAACCAAAATTACCTTGGCCATCAATCAACAAATAACGGAGACTAAAAGGCTGTGCCATTCTTACTATCGTGTCATAGACAGCAACGTCGCCATGAGGATGGTATTTACCAATCACATCCCCCACAATCCGAGCAGATTTTTTGTACGGTTTATTTGAATCATTTCCTAATTCACTCATCGCATAGAGAACCCGACGATGCACTGGCTTCAACCCATCCCGCACATCCGGTAACGCTCGACCCACAATCACACTCATAGCGTAATCGAGGTAGGATTGTTTCAATTCATCTTCGATAGTGATGGAAATAATTTCGTGTGCAAATTCCGCCATGACGCTTCCTCTGTTTTTTCCAATTAAAACAATTTGTTACTGCTTTCTGCAAAGCAAAACATTATATCACATCTTAGTGGGCTTGTAAGCAAAGGCAGATTTTCTGCTTAAGGCGCTTAAAGTGATTCAGAGAATATCAACTAGACCGAGCATTATCATTCCGTTACTATGACTTCCGTTACTATGACATCCGTTTATGATGGAGCTGTTTTCTATGGAAAACATTGATTTACTTATCAGTGCACGGTGGATTCTCCCAATCGCCCCCCAGAATCAAATTCTAGAACGCCATGCTTTAGCTATTCGCGGCGAATATATTATTGACCTTCTATCTCTAAAACAAGCTAAGCAAAAATATCGCGCCACAGATTATCTAAATTTGGAAGACCACGTGATAATGCCAGGTTTGGTCAATTCTCATACGCACACTCCAATGAATCTTTTACGTGGATTAGCAGATGACCTGCAATTACTCGATTGGTTACAAAAATATATCTGGCCTGTTGAAAAAGCTTTGATCAATGCGGAATCTGTTCGCACAGGAACCGAATTGGCTATTTCTGAAATGTTGCGCGGTGGAACAACCTGTTTTAATGACCATTATTTTTTTCATGACACAATTGCTCAAGTTGCCAGTGAAGCAGGTATTCGCGCTTGTGTGGGAGTACTTGTGATGAATGTTCCTACCGAGTGGGCTAAAGACGAAAAAACTTATTTATCTCGTGCAAAAGAAACTCTAACCAAAAATGAGACCCACCCTCTCATTTCCTGGGCTTTAGCACCACACGCACCCTATACGGTCAGCGACACCGCTTTAAAAGAAATTATAAAGTTATCTGAACAATACAATCTGCCTATTCACATGCACATTCATGAAACAAAACATGAAATTGAACAAGGTTTACAGGAATATGGAAAAAGACCACTCGCTCGATTGCATGAGCTTGGTTTATTATCCCAACACCTAATCGCCGTGCACATGACACAACTGACACCAAAAGAAATTGAGCTTGTTCGAAAAACGCAAACCAATGTGGTTCATTGTCCAGAATCCAATTTAAAGCTCGCTAGTGGCATTGCTCCCATCGCCAAACTTCTACGAGCAGGAGTCAATGTAGCCATTGGCACCGATGGAGCAGCGAGCAATAATGATCTCGATTTATTCGGCGAAATGAGAACCGCTGCTTTTACCGCTAAAGTATCGGACGCAAACCCCACGCATTTGCCGGCTGAAGAAGCTATTAAGATGGCAACTTTGAATGGAGCTAAAATACTAGGATTAGAAAATAAAATTGGCTCACTCGAAATTGGGAAATTGGCCGATATAATTGCTGTGGACTTAAGCTCTTATCTCACTCAACCCGTCTTTAATCCTATATCACATTTAGTGTATGCAATTAACCGACTTCAAGTGAGCGATGTGTGGGTGGCAGGCAAACAATTACTTAAACAAGGTGAATTTACAAAATTAGATATTAAACGCATACTCAAAAACACTTTAAAATGGGTAGATCGCGTTTACCCTAAATAAAGCTTTTCCAAAATTAGAAATTGTTGTAAGCTAATGATGCCCCAAAAAAGTTACGATCGTAGAAGTGGGTCCGTGAGACGGACTTCAGAACGAACCTTCCATCTTACCTACTGAATTGAAAATTAAATTTATTAATCAATTGTCACAGAAGGGCTTATCAGTCATTGAAGCAACTAACTTTGTATCTCCTAAATGGATTCCCCAGATGAAGGATCATGCGGAGATTATAAATAAAATTAAACGGTACCCTAATGTTCGTTAACGGAATTAGTACCTAATGAGCACGGTTTCACAACGACGCATTGGTGGCTACACCCTCAGAAATTGCTGTATTTACTGCTGCTTCAGAAACTTTTTCTTGCAAAAACAGCAATTGTTCGATTGAAGAAAGTTTAAATCGCATCGCACGACACGAGTAATTGGACGAGCGAAGCAAAATACTATTGCTGTTCGGGGTTATGTTTCTTGCGTACTGGGTTGTCCTTATGAAGGAGATATATTACCACAACAAGTGCTCCAAGTAGCTAAAAAATTAATTCGCTTATAGGCTGTTACCAAATTTCGTTAGGAGACACAATTGGGATCGGGACACCGTTTAAAGCACAGCAGCTGATCGATGTAGTTTCTGAAAAAATTCCTGTCGAAAAACTAGCCGTTTATTTTCATGATACTTATGCGCAAGCGCTAACAAACATTTATGTCAGTTTAGACAAAGTAATTACTACTATTGATAGCACCGTTGGTGGCCTCAGGGGCTGCCCTTACGCGCCAGGTGCTGGTAAAAATGTCGCTACAGAAGACGTCGTTTATTTATTAAATGGTATGGAAATCCAATGCGGAGTTGATTTAAATCGGCTAATAAAAAAAGGGTAATTAATTTGCGATTATTTAGATCGACCTTCTCGATCTAAAGTAACCATTGCGTTAACTACCATGCAGCAACATTCTTCCAGATAGTTTCAGATAGTTTTTTTCACAATTGTTTTTCACTCTCCAATGTATTTGTTGCAAGCTTTCAGCACCAGAGGAGGGTCCGCTGGATAAAAGAACAAGTTAAGGGGGAATTAGAAAAACGATTTTTTATAATGTGCCAGATACCAGATAAAGACATAAAAATAAAAACCAATACAAGCAATAAAATATATTTATCAGCATTAGGAATTAAATATCAAAATAATAAACTAAGAAGGAAATTCTTCCAACCCAAAAGAGCAACCCCAATAATATTAAAAACAATGATATTAAAAACACTGTAACGATAATAATCCATTTACGTCATCCCAGTAACAACAGAAACAAAAGTAGGAATGACTAGAACCAATCCTGCTAAAATCACCGATTTCCCTCCGTGCCTATTATAGAATTTCTTCGCTTGAACCAAATAACTTTTCTTACACCAAAAAGTATCCTTTTGCTTTTATAAAGACAATCATCCAGATTTTCGTCCACCCAGCTGGAACTAAGGATCCAAATTTTAAAAAATTCTTGCGAAACGAATAACCCAGCAGAGAAAAGCAAGCTATCTCCAGGCAAAAAGAAACAAATAAAAATTCCTGTCTCTAAAAATATAACCAACAAAACCTAGGTAACCAATAGCCATTACCCATTGTGTAAGGTCAATATTTTCAGTCATGTGGTTTTTCCTTATTTTTTACTTCCAGAATACCTTTTCGAATATGCTGAATTTTATCCCGTACCAATGCCGATTCTTCAAACTCTAAATTTCGAGCATAACGATACATTTCTTCCTCTAAATTACGCAAATATTTGGCTAACTGCTTGGGTGACATAGTAATGTATTGCGCTTCTTCTTCAGATACCTGTTGAGCTTCGCTTACAAACCACCCTTTTTTGGTATATACGTGAGCCTCCTCTATTATTTCTGTGATTGCCTTTTCGACACTCTTCGGAGTAATATTATGTTTGTTATTATACAGAACTTGTATCTGACGCCTTCTTTCTGCTTCTTCTACGGCATGCTTCATGGAGTCGGTAATTTTATCGGCATATAAAATAGCTTTCCCATGTAAATTTCTTGCTGCCCGGCCTATTGTCTGAATCAAAGATCGTTCGGAGCGCAAAAATCCTTCTTTATCAGCATCCAAAATTGCCACTAATGATACTTCCGGAATATCTAAACCTTCGCGCAACAAATTAATTCCCACCAACACATCAAATGCACCTAACCGCAAATCGCGGATAATTTCCACTCGTTCCAGGGTGTTAATATCCGAATGCAAATAGCGAACCCGTACACCATGCTCGGAAAAATATTCAGTCAAATCCTCAGTCATTCGCTTGGTTAAGGTAGTTACTAATACGCGTTCATTTTGTTGAACTCGTTTTCTAATTTCCGATAATAAATCGTCTACCTGGGTGGCTACCGGTCTCACCTCAATTTCTGGATCGATCAATCCTGTAGGACGTACCAATAATTCTGCTACTTGATTGCTTCTTTGCTTTTCATGAGGGCCAGGTGTTGCAGAAATAAAAATAGTTTGGGGGGCTAATTTTTCGAATTCATCAAACCGCAACGGTCGATTGTCCAACGCAGACGGTAAGCGGAAACCATATTCTACTAAAGTTTCTTTGCGCGCCCGATCGCCTCGGTACATTCCGCCTAACTGAGGAATTGTGACATGGGATTCGTCAATAATAAGTAATGCATCTTTAGGTAAATAATCCATTAAAGTTGGCGGTGGCTCTCCCACATTTCGACCTGATAAATAGCGAGAATAATTTTCAATCCCACTGCAATATCCCAGCTCCAGGATCATTTCTAAGTCAAAATTGGTGCGTTGTTCCAAACGTTGGCGTTCCACTAACTTATTTGTCCTCTCTAATTCTACCAAACGCTCCTTTAATTCCAAATTAATTTGATCAACAGTTGTTAATAGTTTTTCACGGGGCGTGACATAATGAGTTTTTGGGTAAATAGTGATTCGCGGAACTCGTCTTAACATTTCACCTGTTAATGGATCAAAAAAACTAATATTTTCAACTTCGTCATCAAACAACTCTACTCGAACGGCTTCCCGTTCGGAGTCCGCCGGATAAATATCAATAACATCACCATGTACACGATAGGTTGCTCGGCGCAATTCTAAATCATTTCGGGTGTACTGTAATTCAGCTAGCCGTTGTAATATTTGACGCTGATCAACTTGATCACCTCTTTTTAAATGAAGAAGCATTTTTAAGTAGGAATCAGGATCACCCAAGCCATAAATGGCCGATACCGTTGCCACGATAATAGCATCTCGGCACTCAGTTAACGCTTTGGTAGCAGACAAGCGCATTTGTTCAATGTGCTCATTTATGGAAGCATCTTTTTCAATATACGTGTCTGAACTAGGTAAGTAGGCTTCGGGTTGATAATAATCATAATAAGAAACAAAATATTCTACAGCGTTCTCAGGGAAAAATTCCCGCATTTCGGAATAAAATTGGGCGGCGAGAGTTTTGTTTGGCTCCAGAATTAGAGCCGGACGTTGAAGCCTTTCAATCACATTAGCAATGGTAAATGTTTTGCCAGACCCCGTTACTCCTAAAAGCGTTTGGTACGCTAGACCATCCTCTAAACCGACCACCAATTTCTCTATAGCTTGAGGTTGATCACCACTGGGTTTGAATTTCGATATGAGTTTAAAGGTTTTTGTCATTTCTTAACTACCACTCACTCCCACTCTAGAGTTGAGAGGAATTTCTCATTGTTTACAATTTTATTTTCCACTACTCTACCACTGCAATATCAAAGGAGCTTATACCATGAACGACGTCTTATCCACTAGAGCCCGACAAATCGAGCCTTCTGCTACAGTAGACGTTGCTGACTTAGTTCGGGAATTGAAAAATCAAGGACACGATGTAATTAGTCTTAGCACCGGTGAGCCGGACTTTGATACTCCCGATCCTATTAAACAGTCCGCGATAGAAGCGATCCAACAAGGGTTTACTAAATATACCAATATTGAAGGCACTCCTGCTTTAAAAACGGCCATTGCTCATAAATTGAGGCATGATAACCAATTGGATTACGAGCCTAACGAAATCATTGTGAGTAATGGAGCGAAACAATCTATTTACAATGCTATCATGGCTGTATTGAATGCTGGCAACGAAGCAATCATTCCGGCACCTTACTGGGTAAGTTACCCCCTATGGTGAAAATGGCTGAAGCAGTCCCAATCATTATTCAAACCACACTCTCCAAAAATTTTAAAATAACCCCTCAGCAATTAGAAGAAGCCATAACGCCAAAAACCCGCTTATTAATTTTAAACAGTCCGAACAATCCTTCTGGAGTGGCTTATAGTAAATCGGAATTAGAAGCTCTAGCGGAAATATTATTGAAGCATCCAAAAATGTTAATTCTCTCTGACGATATTTATGAGTACATTTTATGGGGAGAAGATCATTTTGCTAATATTGTGAATGCATGCCCTCAATTACGAGATCGAACCATTGTGATTAATGGCGCTTCGAAAGCCTTTGCTATGACAGGATGGCGGATTGGTTATGCTGCTGCTCCTAAAGCCATTGTTCAAGCCATGAAAAAAATTCAATCTCAAAGTACTTCTTGTCCCAATTCAATTGCTCAAGTGGCAGCAACTACCGCTCTAGGTTATGACCGTGGTTATTTTAGTTATATGTACGAAGCTTACAAAGCACGTCACGACTTGGCATTGCAAGCACTCAATCAAATGAAGGGCATGAGATGCATTCCCGCGGATGGCACTTTTTATCTTTTTCCAGACGTCACAGAGACCGTTAAACGACTTAAACTACCCTCCGATATCGAACTTTCTACACATTTGCTGGATAAAACTAATGTAGCTGTAATTCCTGGAAGTACCTTTGGCTCGCCAGGCCACATCCGCCTTTCTTGTGCTACTAGCAATGAAAAACTTAGTGAGGCACTGGATCGGTTATCCAATGTGCTCGATCATTAAGAACCCTGGTAACGCCTCTGAATTTTCCTTTGCAGAACCCTTTGTGTGGCATCCTTGCTGAATTAATAAGTCAGTTGATTCTCAGGTCATTGATCGGTAATATACGACTTCTCTTTCTACCAACACTCCTCGGTAGCTCAGTCGGTAGAGCAGGTGACTGTTAATCACTTTGTCGGGGGTTCAAGTCCCTCCCGAGGAGCCAATAATCAATATGAAATCAAGCGCTTATAATTAACCATTGCGTTTTCAATTACGCCCGCTTCAAGCCTTTCGGAGCTTTTGTGGGAGTGAAGTTACTATTCATACCCCTTTTATCCACATTTACAACAGAATTCATTGATTCCCTAAAATAATAAACAACTTAGATTGCTGTTGAGCCAAATTGGTATCATCCAGCGGATCATATAGTCAGTCTTCTAGTCAGTTTTCTCAAAACAATTCTAAAAATAAGAACCCGTATGCTGTTCAGGAGTAATAATCACTTAAATCTCCCTCGAAATGTTAACCAAAATGTCATAAAACGGTTCTATCCATTGCTTCTTGCGTTGAACCGGCAGAGGGATTTACCAACCGTTGTGCACTAAATTATAGTCGGGTTACATCGTCACCCTAATCACTATTCATTTCGTACCATCAATACCATCTTTCGGATAGACTATGTAGAGGAAATATTCCAGATTATCGCCGTCCTCCTTGGGATTTCATTTTAAAATAATCCACAAATTGCTGTGCTTCCTCTATAAATTATAAATTTCCCTTTCGAACCAATCATTTTAATTCTAACATTTTACGGGCTCCTCTTAAAATCTTCCAACATTGAAATATTAATATCACCTCCTTTCGGCGTGTTTACTCACTGGAATGTCATTAAAAATCGGAAAGTATAAGTCTCCTTCGCTTATGCGTTGCATGAAGGCTAAAACGCCTTCGATCAAAATTCAAAATATTTTTTAAATTTATGTTAAGTGCGAATTGCTTAGTCATATTTTCTGGATTTACTTGAGACGTTAGGTTAATGCAAATGCAAAAAATAACAACTTTTTCCTAGATTGCCGGAAATAGCAAGTAGCCTTCGAATAGTACCAGAGTTTATTCTGGTATTGATTTAAAAATTCTTGTGTTAATTCTTTATTATCGATCACATAGCCGAATTCCTGTAAATTAGACGGATATAAATTATTAGAACCCACATAAAAAAGACGATCATCAACCACCCAAATTTTAGCGTGATTGGCAATGGTATGTTTCGCATCCTAACGAGGCGCATTATCAGTAAACCGAATATAAGCAAGATGCAAGTGCTGGTATAACTTTTGATTCAATCGATCTGGAGAATAGGGATAATCGCGTTTTCTGTTTAATTACTGCACAATTGCATGAAATTTATCAGCCACGCTTTCCAAGCGAACATTATTAGAATATGTATCGATATTAGAATATGTATCGATTCGAACTTCTTTGTAATTGTTGAGGATAATATAAATATCACCTTTGTTAAGCAGCAATTGCCCAAGAGTAGCTAATATATCTCCAGGAGCATTCATCGGTGGCCAAAATACGCCTTTTTAGTTTGATAACGAATGTCTTTTTGTGAAATACGAATTACTTTTTAGCTCGTTGAAAAAATAACGTGCGTGCTACTTCTTCGCTTTTATTATCAGGTTACTGCCCTAGAACAAATATCCCAACTCGCAATCGCGCAAGCGCCATCACAGCAATATCACCCTAATACAGTTGATCCAATAATTTTTTAATATCAAAATTTGGTAAACACGCTTCTTGATACCGTCCATAAAAATAGGATTGCAAGTCGGCAATAATCTCACTTTGTGTTTTTTGTGTTTATAAATGTAACACCGTTCCTTACATTAACAAAAAAGGCCATTCTATCGTACAATGGCAGACACACGATTTTCCACACATTAAAAAGTGAAAATTATGAAAAATTGAGGTCTCTCTCATCAAAGCAAATCTTCCAACTGACAAAAAAGATACTACCTTAGTCTCCCCTGCCATTATTGCCTCTATCCGGAAACAATTTAGCATTTTAACAACCAACAGCAAGAAAACGTTGAATTATGTATAGAATCTAATAATTTGGATCTATTTGATTTTATTTATTCTGAAAGCATCTAATTTAGCAAGAGTAAATCCTTAAAGAAATTGTTAAAATATTATCATTTAACAAATGAAGAAACCTTTTATATTAGCCATGAAACACATGATATTCAATCAGCGAAAAAAATCATATTTTTCTATTTCAGTAATGTGTGAATTTAATAATAAAATTATTTTATCAATTGAAAACTCGGATTTTTTGATCGACAGGCCGAATGAAATATTGGAATTGAAAGTATTATAAAGTAGGCGATCAAATCGTACTCAAAATTAATTTCACAACAATGACTAGTTAGATTATAATACAAGCTTAATCTTTTCTACTGATCATACAAAATTTAAATAGCGTGAGACAAATTTCTCTGTTTTCTGAGGTTTAATTTGATAAGATTGATGTGCTGGAGAAAAAATTCCTTCACACATCTCCCCTGAGAAAAATCAGAGAACTATAGAAACTTGCAAAAACAATGAAAAAATTTCATATTTTTTGATCGAGCAAAAGAAAGATTTTATATTATCCCTTATATTTTAGCAACGAACTAAAAATTAGTCTAAGCGCTTATAATAATTTTGAAAATAAATTTGTAAATAGTTAGATTATTTAAATTTATAACGCCATGATTAATTGAAAATTTCTAAAATAAATGTTATATTGCCAGTACAATTAAATTAACGGTAAAGGAATACCTATGTTGAGAAAGATAAATTCCTATATTATCGACGATAATATTTTTACCTATCTTAATTATAAATTTGAGTTTATAAATTATCAGTATTTTTCATAAAGTAACTCAAATCGTTATAAAGCAGATTTGAGTAGCTCCTAAAGGTTTGATTCCATAGTTGCATACACATTTCAGATCACCTTTTTAAATCCTTTCGTTTCTTTATCTTAACCTTCTTGAAAGTTTTAGCAAGAGTGCTATTAACCATCGAATTTTTTAACCATTGCATTTTTCCAACTCGAATTTCTCGATCATCGTAAAAAGAATTTTTTCAAAGCAGAGTATCTAACAACAAAAATAGTTTCTTACTTGTTCATTTTTATTTATCCCAAATTGGTGTGTTCTAAAAAATAAAGACTTTGAATTTGTTTTAATTATGTTTGAAGTCGAATTATCGCGAAATTGAAATTATCTTACATGAATGGCTGATTGTATTATAAAAATCTAATGATTGAATCGTAAGCGTTTATCTAAATTTTCAATTACTAAAAATTTTAATTACGAATAAAATTTCTAATAAATAATTACTGAAACAAAAGCTATCAGATTGTATTTTTAAATATAAAGGAATTGAAAAAAGATTTAGAATATTATTTAAACAGTTAAGATGTGAGATTGGAAACCCTATTCCAATATACTTTCAAAAATGGAAAAATAAAAAGTCTACTTATTAACTGTTTCAAATGAACATTATAGAAAATAAAATATTAGAAAGTCATTCTTCAATCGATAAAGAAACGCTTTTTAACTATAAATATTATTTTTATTTTAAAAAATAAAACCGAATTTTCATATGAGCATAATAAAATGAACTAATAAGTGTGGCACATATTTTCTTCCCTAACAGTACTACTTACTCCTTATAAGAACAATTTCTTTTATAGTACTATTATCACTCAATCAACTCTTAAAAATGTATTAATTTCAGTGCGAAATTAATCTTTTTTTCTATAACTATCCGTTATTAACAAAGAAAAGAGATTATCCATGAAGACACTTACCTTACTCTAAATAATTTATCATTTCGCCTCGATCATACATCTGTTGCCTTTGATAGCATTAATTTGATTTTTAAAAGATTGAAATACGGCATTATCGGAACTAACAGGATTGGAAAAAACCACTTTTCTAAATCTGATTTCAATTCGATTAACTCCGGATAGTAGGTCTATTAAGAGATTTAGAAATACGATTGAAGTATTGCAATTCCATATTTCTTCTAATGAAAAGGAAATGATTTCTGATATATTTGGCACTAATCAAATTATCAAAACGATTCAGCACATCAACCAGATTAGCGTTGATGAAAATAACTTTGAAACAGTTATCGAATATTTAGATATAGAAAATCATATTAAAACTTTTTCAAAGATATTTAACCTATGGTCAATAATATTGAGAAACCGTTTTTATCGTTAAACTGTAGAAAAAAATCAAGTTATTGTTAGTAAAAACGATAATTTTTGCGATTAATTTTTTATTATTTAAAGAACTCATTAAAAATCTTGATAAACTATCGCACAAAATTTTATATGATTATGTTTAGAGTTTTACTAAAGGATTCATTATTATCATCCATATAGAATATTTTTAAATAAATTAGATAAAATTATTGAAATAATTACTAACAGTATTAATATTTTTTTGATAATTATGATTTTTATAAAGAATAAAAAACTTAAATTGCAGTCCACACAATAAGAAATAAAATCAAAGACTGAATCATTGATAAAATCCAAATAAATGGTACAAACCCAATTAAAAATTTGCCAGAAAAATGAAGAAAAAATAAGAAAAGAAAAATATGTCAAATTAAATCAAAGAGTTCCTATGATAAAATAGAACTCAAATCGAAGAATGGTTCAAGTGAGAGAACTAATCGTCGCATCCGTATCCAATCTTTCATATCCAAGCCCCAAGATAGTCGGAAGCTAGATTTTTTTAATCAGAAATTGGAAGAGGTAAAAATCAAAAATTGAAATAAAAGAAAATATTTATTTTTATTTATCCGAAACACGAGTTCTTAAAAAAATTATAATTAAAATTGAAGATTTATATTTTAAATATGAAACTAGCTCTTATTTTTTAATCAAAGATTTTAATTTTTAAATAACAGGATCTGAAAAATTTTTCATATTCAGATCTAATTAATGTAGAAAATCTACATTAATCAATCTAATTAATAAAAAATTTCTATACAAATTGTTACTCTTTACATCAGTGTAGATCATATTACTCATCTAGATTAAGAAATTTTTTTCTCGATACTAATTTAACGCTTGTTGATAATTTTTTAAAACTCAATCCTAAAACTAAAAAATTTTATGCTTATTCAGAAGTAGTTGCATTTAAATTTAGAAATAAAAATTCTGAAAATCGTGTTTCTGTGCTCAGAGGCCGAGAAAAAATCTAAGAGGGTTGTCCATTAGCTTAATGTCAATACAGCCTACACAGTTGATTGTTTTTGATGAACTTACTAATCATTTAGATTTAGACTCAATCGAAGCAATTAAAAATGATTTAAAACTTTATCATGGCGATTTATTAACAATCTCTCATGATAAAGTATTTTTAAAAGATATTAATATTAAAAGAATAATTAATATAAAAAATTAATTTTTTATAAACTAAAGCTCATTTCTTTTCAATTATTTTCAAAGGTTGTTATTTTTATCCTAAGCACTTGATTGTAGAAATAAAAAATTTTTTCGATATCAAGCACTTTCATAAAAAAGTGACCAATATGATTAATAGTAAAAGATATGATTGACTTCTCATGTCAACACACTTTTTCTCAGCATGAGATATCTCCATATTAACCACAGAAAAAAGATACATGTTATTTCACTCAACGTCATAACCCAAAACTCCATTCTGTGTAATCACCCCGATACTCCTAAAAAGACAATATTATCCACAAAAGAACTAATAATCGACGATTAAATCAACTGTTCTAATATTGGTTTTTTTGTAAAAGTAAATCGAATAATCTAATATTTCTCTCAGGAAAAACCCAGCTACACTGGTCAATGCAATGGTCTTACTAGACAGGAGATAACTAAAAGGACGACACTAATCAATATCGTCATAAAAATTTAATGCTTGATTTCTCACTGGACAAAATTATAAATGATGTAGATCATGTCTACTAGAATGTCCGCAGGGAAAAGCTCTACCCGAAAGCAGAGAGATACAGCATAGTACGAAAGAGATACGAATAAAATGTTCAGTATCACAATCATAGCAATATAGCTAAAGGTGGCTACTCAATGATGTAAATAAGAAAAACTAAACATACAAGAATATAACGTTATTTTCAAAAAAGCTTAGCTTTCTCAAAAGAAGTTTATCAGAAGTTCCACTGACGAGGCAGTCCACCAGTCTTTTCGAAAAATATTCATACTCTCGGAAGCAACTCCAGGAAAAATTATCGTAGACTAATTGTTAATTTTCTTAAGAAAGTTTTTTAATATTTCTAAGATCGCATTAGCATCTTTTACTATTCTGGAAATTTCAAAGATTAAACGAAAACAAAGAGATTTTATTTTTTGATTTAATAATTTCACTTTTTATAAAAAAATGGATTATTTTCTTAATAAGAATTAATAATGATTTCTTTCTATAAAAAGATATATAACTGAAAAAAATTGTATTTAAAATACAGTTCTAGATCCTTACAGTGAATTGCTACAAAAGAACTTATACGTAAAAGTGAGATCAATAAATTATGTAGAATCGATTATCAATTACATATCTTTTTAAATGTGGTATATCCTTTTAGGATAAAAAATAAAATGAATATATTCAAAAACGTTTCTTTAATTTAATAAAAAATTTTTTTTATCATCACTATTACTAATATTTGAAATTAATAATTCTGATTATTAAAAACACTAATAAAATTCAAAAGAATATAATGTAGCTGCATCAAAAAAACAACGTCAGTTAAATTTAAAAAATTGAAATTCTCATAAACTAAATTTTTTAAGAAATCCTCTTCTTAATAAATATAAATAATTTTAAAATAATAAATTTAGTTCTTTAAATTTGAATATTCCAAAAAAAATTTAGGAAATAGTTTATGAATCAAATCTCCTATTAATAAAAATAAAAAATAGTACTACTTAATATAGTAGATAGCATACCAGATGCTAGTAGCTAATTGGTAAAACAACTTATTTTTCTAATCTGATAAAATTTAAGAGGCTACATTTTCATCTTGTGTTAGCGAAGGATACAGTTTCAAATTAAGCGATAATTTTTCTGCCCATATAAAGGCAATTCTGACAACAGGTACTTTTTTACGGGATCTCCAATCATCCATTCTTCATTTAGATTTTGATTGGGATTGTACTAGTCGCCTAAATTAGAAAACATGTCAGTTAAAGAAAAACTGTTTTTAATACTTTCTTTAAGAAGATCGAGTAAATATTGAGAACTGCGAGTATCTAAAAAATTTCCTAATAATCATGTTCACCAATATTCCTATTGTTATAAATGTCTTTTTATTATCTCATGTAATACATTAGGTTCTGTATTTTTTAATAAACTATTTGGATAAAAACCCCATTGATTTTCTGTTTTAGAAATAGCACGTATACCACCTTGCATATTCACGGGAATCCACTAACTTACTTGGCCAGTAGGACTTCAAAAAATATTAAAACTATTTGATTCATGCGAATATAAAAAATTATGGCAACTTTTTAATACAAAATTGGTATAACCAATTCACCTTGATATCCTCTTTTGATAACCTCTTTGACACAATAAATAAATTAATTTACTGAAGCTATCAAATTTTTTATGAGAAAGAAAAGTCCATTGTGGTTTTTCCTCCTTTGATTAATAGTCTTAGATATGCTCAAAAATATACTTATATTTTCTATAATTTTTTCATTGACTTTGATCCCAATTATCTATTTTATCTTTTTTCATATGATTCATATTGTAACGGATCTAAAATTAATTTAAAAAGAGATTTTTTTATATTTTTTACCATTTCATTCACTTTTTTCTATTAATGAAATAATATTTTTATCACATTCTTTGAATCAGTCTATATTTAGATATTTCTTTTTAAAATCACTACGAAATATTAATTTTTTATCAGTTTTTAATTCTTCGGTTTATTTTTAAATATTATTCCTTGTAATTATATCGACTGTTTGATTAATATAATCAACTCTTACTCAAAATTTAAGACTTTATAAGTCACTGATTGATTATTTTCTTTTGGATAAATAAAAACAACTGCATCATTTCCTAAGGCGAGCTCTAATCGAATATACTTTTCTTATTTAATATCTAAACTAAGAATATTAATGTAAAAATCTTTAGATTTTTTCAGATCGTCAATAGAAAAATCGCTGAATATATTTTTCAATTTAAATATTTTTGATTTCTCCTTTTTTTAAGGATAGAAATTTTTTTAAATCAACTAATTCACCTTCATTGTATCTCTATAAGTAAGGATCTGAAATCGCATAAATAGGGATAAGCGACCATCGATTCCACTTCTTTTTTACTTATCGAAATAAAATTTCCTTCATTGAGATAATCTTCATATCTCACTAAATTTTTTTCGAAATAATAAGTAATTCAGAACCAAATAGTATTTATATCCTAGAGATTCATAAAAAGCATATGTTCCGCTTTCTCTTCGATGATTATAAGTAATAAGCTCCATTATATTCGATCTATGCTCGATACGATATTTTTCTGCTAATGCCAGCAATCGATTTCCAATTACTTGACCTCGGTAATTTTCATTAATGATTAATATGTAAATGTGTCAGTATTTTCGATATATTCTGAATTTTTGATAGCGCCTGAAAGCAATTAAACCTACGATTGTATTTTTTGTTCGGCGATGATCATTTTATGGTTAGTAATATTAAAAGCTGCCATTCGTGCTTCCACGCTTTCTAATGACATCAAATATCCTAGTTGTTCTAATAAATTTGCTAATTGAGATGCATTCTTTTATGTTGCATTTAGATTTCCATTTTAAAACGTAGGCATCTTAAGGTGTTTGTTAACCCTTTCGTGTTTCTATTAGATCTCTATTTTCTTAATTCAAATTTTTCATCAATTTTTTTCAAAGTATCAACTAGCCTTTTATAAGTAATTCCTACCTGTTGCACTATCGTTATACCTACAAAGCATTGTTAACAGATTTCTACGACGCGCGTCGTTGCAAAACATAGCGAGCATAATTCCGACCGGTTTTGCAAAAAATTCAACATAGCGCTTAGAAAATTGTCTCTCTTCATTCATAGAAAATCCAATAGATAAAATTAATGGATAACAATAAAGACTTATAAATGGGATATTAATAGAGACAGGCAATTGAGGTATGTTATTGGAACCACGAGCTCTCCTATTGATAATCTGATTAATCGTCGAATAGGGCTCAATAATTTCTTCCGAGGGTTGGGAAAATTTTTTGATTACGTATAATCGCAATAGGGTCATCTTTTGCTCTATTTTTTCTAGCAATATCATGCACAATATCATGCAGACGAGTTGCTGAAAGAGACACTACCTGTGCTCTTCCGGCTTAAAACGTAAATGGATTGATTCGACGGCATAGAGATCGGGATTTTTTAATGAAGTGGCTACATCCCACTCTCGTTCGGGAATATCCAGTTTAATAATTCGATCTTCCCTTTCCGCCTTATAATCTATACCATGATGATAAATGTCCATCCCCTATGCATTTTAGGACTTAATAGTAATCCACCATTATGCATGGGATCACAAAAAAATGAATATAAAGTAACGTTAAACAATTCCGGACCACATTTATCGCTAGCGAATATAAAATAAAAGATTCTGCATGTCGATGTTCTTACTGAGGATTAAGAGTGAATTTGATTTCTGCAACTCCTGGGTCTGTGGTCTGCACCTCGAACATTTCCGGAAAGCGCATCGACCAGTAAATTTTGGCCTGCCCGATAATTACCCTGATTTTTTCGACATTAGTGTCAGCAAGAAAAGCTTGCCATGTAAAACCCACATGTACTTCTTCATCTCCTAAGCCTTACTGATGTAAAAAAACAATAGAAATATGGTTCACCCCTAAATGTAATAAGTCCATCGATTAATAATTTAAAATCGATGTGTTTTTACAAAAATGTTTGAACAGGATCTAGTATTTCAACTGTAGATCGGATATGACAGCTAATACTACCTGCATCAGCTTTTATGGCACTCAAAGTAATTTCCACATAACCTACTGGAAAAAAGGCGTTTTGATTATACTTCGATCTTCACTCTCTGCCAAAGAATTCCTAGTATAAAGAGTTGAGACAAAAATTAATCATGAGTTTACAGGCGAACGAAATTTGGCTAAATAATCCAGTTCTTGGGTAAGATAATTAAGAAAAAATAGAAATTTTACGCACATCCTAACATCCTAATTTGCTTATTTTTAAAGTTTCGGTCTAAATCTGTTAAGCTGGTTATTGTTTACGTATTATAAAAAATGCACTGCTTAAAATTTGTAATGAAACGACTTACCTAGGTGAACGGATTTCTTTGGGATTGCCTCTGCCTGAATTATTCAGTTGTGCGCCTATATACATGTCTATTAAAGTCGTTCACGGAAAAGAAAAAAGATCATTTTCTCTTAATCATTGCTGCTCTACATGGTGATCAACTTAATGGTATGGAAATCATTAATCGTTTATTAGACAGCCTTCTTAAAAAGGCTTGCGAGGATTTTTATTGCCATCCCGGTTATGAACGTATACGGTTTTCATTAATTGATCTCGCTATTTTTTAACACACAGGCGGGATCGACTTCGATCGAAGCTTTCCGGGTTCTAAATACGGCTCTCATGCCGCGTATCTCGCCGATCTTTTCACTCGAGAAATATTAATAAAAGCTAATTATTGTATTGATCTTCAGACAAGTCGTTTAAACCAAAATAATTTAACTCAAATTTATTTTAATTTCTATGACGAAACTTCTAAATAATTAGACGTTTTATTTGGCGCTCTAGTAATTTTCGGACACCCCTATCAAAAAAGGGTCATTGCATGCATTAACCTGTAAAGAAAGAAATTCTTTGTTAGTCTATAAAGCTGGAGAAGCTATGCGTTTTACTGAACATGCCATCAAAATAGGTATCAAAGGAATTTCTAAATTTAACCATGATACCCGACTTAGGATGTCATCTTCAAAAAGATAATTAACATTTTCTTTACTAAAGGCACCGTTTGTGTTCATGCTTTAACTAGTGGAATTAGTTTTTCCAAATTAAAATTGGGACAGCGTATTTCAAAAGGTGGAATTTTATGTGTAATTAATTAAAGATCCTTTTGGAGGTATAGAAAATGTCACCATTATCAACCCATAAGAAGAAATTATCGTAGGTAAAAACAATTTACCGTTAGTACATGAAGGCAAAATCTTGTTCTAAGTCGCCGTTTTTTCAGAAATAGAAAAGCGGATCCCCATCTCAAAAACTGAAGAGAAAAAGCATCGAAGAATTTAAAGAAGCCGAATAATTGTTATGGCAATCACAAAGAAATCACCTATTTCATTCTTTGGTCTCATTATATAGCTATTAGCTTCTGTTTTTTTCTTATACGAATTCTTTCTTAGAATATTCATTGGGACTGTGGCATCACAAATTATCCCAGATTTGCATCTTTCTCCAGAATCTTTTGCTCTTGTCGGCTCCGATTATTATATCGCTTACGATATCATGCAAATCCTGGTAGAGATTTTAGGAGAAAAATTTTGAGTCAAATAGATTATCATTTTTTTACTTTGATTTGCGCTAGTTCAGCTTTATTATTTTCAAACACCACAGGATTCACCTTCGCTTTTTTTCAGTTGAACACTCATGGGCTTTAGTTCTTCTTTTGCTTTTGTTTGCTTGTTAGTAATTGCTACAACTTAATTTCCGCGATATTATTTTGGATTTTTTGCAGGCGCTTCACACACTTTATTGGAATGATGGGGCCACTTCTAGCTGGTGGTCCATTGATTTCATTTCTAGCCCAAGTTCATGGTAATTGGCGACTAGCTCTTGCTACCATTCGCGTATTTGGAGTTGTTTTAACTTTCCTCAGTTTGCTTATTGTAAAAAATAAACCACGTAGTCAAGAAATATTGGTTTACTTGAAAAGATCTAAAAAATTTCTCAACGCTTGTTTTATTTCAAAACTCGAAAATCTAGTATATTACTTTTTATTCAGCAAGTTTTTATTCATCTCTTTTTATTCTTGGTGCTATTTGGGGTACTAATTATCTTGAATCAAGAAGCCTTTTTTAGGCACTAGCTGCTGACATGATTTCTTTCACCTAGTTTGTTTTTGCTGTCCGGTGTCTTTTGCTGGGGGATTTCTCGAATATTGCAAAGAGTCGAAAACCAACGCTTATTTTTTGTGGATACATAGGATTATTTGGCTACAACGCTAACTTCCGGAATAGACTTGAATAACACATTAATAATTTTTTGGGAGATTATCTCGCCCTTAATCAGTTTATTTATCAAATCTTTGGTTAACGGCTATTCTCTTTCAGAAACTGACTATTGGTTTTAGTTTTATGCTCCTACTCAATATTTTATCGTTGATATTAGCAAACTCTCTGGTAAAAGAGACCTACGCAAAACTATAAAAAGAATTAATTATATTGAAGATTGATTCTGAAATTACTTAGCTAAAAATCAAAAAGCTAAACTAACTTAATAAATTATGTTTTTCTTATTTTTTTCTTTTTCCTCTTTTAAGGGTTTAATCTCCGAAGTGACAGAGGATTCTGAAGATTCAGGCGATTCCGTTGCTGGCGAATTACGCAATGCTTCTATATCCTTGAATAAATCATTAAGTAATCGATTAATTCTGGTAAATTCTTTAGCTTGCTCAGCATGTGTTTTGGCCAATTGTTGCGTCAATAAACTAAGCTTAGCAATTTTCATACCAATTACATCATCAGGATTAACATCAGGCGTGCTACCTTCTAGACTAATCATTGACTTAATGTTATTTAAAATACCTTGTAAATCAAATTTTTTACTAGAATTAGTCATGACTTAACCTCTTTATTAATTAAATATTGTTTTATAAATGTTTTGACTTTATCATCAATTATCTTTAACGCATTTGAACCACGAGTAATTTTGGCCACACTAATCAAGGTCGTTAGAAATTTCTCGCTGAGTTTTTTCTCCTTTTATCAGCTCACATTAATTCTGGGCGCATTGCCAATCGCTCTTTTTCTTCCAAGGTAAATAATAAATAAAAAATTTCATTCAGTTATTCTGTGGTTCCTGCCTTCTGGTATAAAATAAGAAACTTAGAAAAACCTTTTGATTTTAGTTAATTTTAGAGACATCCTTCCCTCCTTATCAGAAGGATTAGACAACAAGGGAAAAATAATGTCAACAGAGCTCCGCCATCACTTTGAAGCAGTTAATGTAAAAATGCCATTCTTTAAGGAACAGTTTGCGCTTCAATATGATCTACCAAAAGTTGTAATTTCTTGCACCCTTGAAATTCATTAATGTCTAACCGATAAGCTAAGTATACGTATTCACAATGGAAATTAGGCCACTCTTCCAGATTAATATGAAAAGCAATACCATCCAGATAATAATTGCTTTCAGGAACTTGCAAAATTAACTTTAAATGCTGCTGACCTACCACCCGTTGATTAACCAATTTAAAACAACCATCGAAAATAGGCTCCGGAAAGCCTTGTCCCCAGGGCCCCGCCTGATCTACTAACTCAGCAAGTTCGAGAGTTAACTCTTCCGAAGTTAACTCTCCATCACTTATTAATCGCAGCCGAAAGTCTTCCTCATTAAAATTTCTTCCCACTTCTGTAGCAAATGCTTGTTGAAACTCTTCATAGCGCTTTAAGGGCAAGCTAAGACCTGCTGCCATAGCATGGCCCCCAAATTTGGTTATTAGGCCTGGATATTTAGTAGCAACAGCTTCCAGCACATTGCGAATATGAAGCCCAGAAATAGATCTGGCAGATCCTTTCAAGGTATCATCATTCATTTTTGCAAAAGCAATCGTGGGGCGATGAACCCGTTCTTTCACTCGGGAGGCTACCAATCCAACAATCCCTTGATGCCATTCTTCCTTATATAAACAAACGCCAGGTGGCAACTGCTGGCTTAAATTAAGGTGATCAATGGCACTAAATGCCTCTTTTTGCATTTTGGACTCAATAACTCGCCGCTCTTTATTTAAATCATCCAATTGATAGGCAATATCTAAAGCCGTATTTCTGTTATCCGCCAAGAGACAAGCAACACCTAAGCTCATATCATCTAAGCGTCCCGCCGCATTTAATCGTGGACCGATGGCGAAACTAAGGTCTGTAGCCCGCAATTTTTCTCGTTTACGCCCGGAAACTTCCAATAATGCCAAAATTCCTTCATGGGCTTGGCCTGCCCGAATGCGTTGTAACCCTTGATGAACCAATATCCGATTATTTTTATCTAATGACACAATATCGGCTACTGTGCCCAGTGAGACAAAATCCAAAAATTTCGCCATATTAGGGCAATCGAGTCCACTTCGTTCAAACCAATTAATTTTTTTAGTTGTGCACGAAATGCCAGCATGAGATAAAAAGCCACCCCTACGCCCGCCAAACATTTACTAGGAAATTTATCTTCTTTGCAATTAGGATTTATAATCACACACGCAGGTGGCAATTGCTCGCCCGGGAGGTGATGATCAGTAATTAGCACATCGATTCCTAATTGATTTGCTCGGACCACACCCGCATGACTTGAAATTCCATTGTCGACCGTAATAATTAAATCAGGCTGTCGAGTGGAAGCTACCTCTACAATTTCTGGCGTCAAGCCATAGCCATAAGCAAATCGATTGGGAACCAGATAAGAAACGTTTTCTAGCCCGAATTCACGCAGCGCGCTTACTGTTAAAGCAGTACTTGTTGCTCCATCCGCATCGAAATCTCCAATAATCATAATATGCTGTTGCTCTTTTAGAGCCTGAATTAGACGCTCCGTTGCTTTATCAATTCCGGACAATAAAGAGTAAGGTAACAATTTTTTTAATTCGCGGGATAATTCATCCGGTGAATTAATATTTCTTGCCTGATAAATCCGCCGTAAAACCGGATGAGGATGCTCAAGACCCTCAGTTAATTTTCGTGCTTCGCGTCGAACAATTTTTTTATCCACAAAACTTCCTTTTTAAATTACATTTTCGCTATGGTCCTAATGTTGACTGTAAATAATAACAATAACCATTGTCGGGATACAAGCTTACCATTTCAAATTTATTTTTAGCGATTCTAAAAATTTTGAAGTGCTAATTTTAATTTAAGTAAAAGATAAAATTAGAATTGATTGGATTATTTGGTGATTAAACACTCTAACGAGATTTTGTAATTTGCTTTTTCCTTGCCGAATCAGAAGATAACTAATTCAAAAAATTAGGATAAAAACAGAAAAACACAGATATTCTCTTCTCGCGATTTACTTGTTTTCGTCGTGTACCGAGCATTGAAACCACCCGTTTCTTTAATATTTTCTTAAGCTTGAGAAGCTCCTATAATGATCTTCCATTGAAAGAAAGCACAAGAAAACCCAAAATAAATCATGATCCATATCTTTTATAATGAAGGATTCCCAATTTTAGATATTGATGAAAATTTTTTCCTACGGGAACAAATAGTCAAGGACTTAGAAGCTTTCTTCGAATACTACACAAATCCAGAAGTCACTCGTTATATTCTTGCTTCTAACCCTAGAAATCTAGTCAAGGCTACCGCTGAAATTCATTATTGTCGAGATCTTTTCAAATACAAACACGCCATTTATTGGACACTTGCGCGCAACGAAGACGACTACATGATTGATAGCGCTATTGGTCTTTATATTAACAATCAACACTATCGCACTGAAATTTGTTACGATCTCTCTCGTCATTATTGGAATAGAGGCATCGTGAAAAAAGCATTGCGCAAGGTAATTGAATTTTGCTTTAAAAAAACAGCAGTTCACCGGATTGAAGCAATTAGTTTAAAGGAAAACATGATCTCTATCGCTACCTTCAAAAAAACAGGTTTTTCATGGGAAGGGCCGATGAAAAAATATCGCTATTTCAATGGACGTTCCCATGATATTGAAATTTTTCCTATTATTTCGGAAAATGAATCACCTTAACTTTTCCTTGCACCTTAGCTACTTCCTCTTTAGGAATATTTTTTCAAAAGCTCTTGACTAATTCGGTATTGAATTTCTTTATTAGATATGGTCAATTATGTAGCTTTAAACTTACCTACCCTCGGTCGAATTATGAAACAACCTCGTGCGCTCACACCTTTATTTTTCACCGAGATGTGGGAGCGCTTTGGTTTCTATGTTACCCAAAGCCTTCTGATCCTCTATCTCACCAGTGCGCTTAACTTTGCTGATTCACAAGCTTACATGATTCTCGGCGAGTTTACGGCACTCGTTTACATAGCTCCTTTGGCAGGGGGCTATTTAGCTGATCGAGTGTTTGGCGCTCGTTATGCTATTCTCATGGGCGCTATTTTTTTAGGCATTGGCTATTTCTTGCTAGGGATTGCTGGTCAAAAATTGCTATTCCTTAGTCTTTCAATTCTCGTAGCAGGCAATGGACTATTAAAGCCTAATATTTCAAGCTTTTTAGGCGAATTTTATTATGAAGACGACCCTCGTCGTGACGCGGGTTTCACTTTATTTTACATTGGCATTAATCTAGGCGGTTTATTAGCCTTAGGAAGTGCCGGTTTTATTCAAGAAAAATTCGGGTGGAATATAGCCTTCCTTAGTGCAGGGGTTGGTATCGCTATTGCCCTGTTGACATTCTGCTTCGGTTTCAAAACCTTCGAAAATCGGGGGCTTCCTATCCCTCCTAATCAAATTTCGCCTACATTTTTGAGTGGGTTGCGCTATAAAAGTAGTCTTTTTATACTCTTTCTGCTGACTATCATGATCGCTTATTTTTTGTTGAGCAGTAACTCTTTTGCTACCTTGTTTCAATTAATTCTTGGTGTTTTTATCCTCATTGTTTTGTTCATTATGAACAGTCATTTGAAAAAACGGGTTCGGAATAAATTTCTTGCTCTGATTATTATCGTTCTCGCTTCCATTGTTTTTTGGGGAATGTTTTTTCAAGCTTTTGCCTCCGTTAATTTATTTACACAGAGGATTGTCGATCGACATATTTTTGGTATATTGATTCCTTCACCGGCATTTATCGCTCTAGAATCCATTTTTATTATTTTATTGGGACCTTTCTTAGCTTCCTTATGGCAACGCCTGCATACTAAAAAACTAGACCCGACACCCGGGATAAAATTTTCGTTCGCCATGCTTTCTATCGCTCTTGCTATGCTTTTATTAGCACTGGTTATCCATTGGACCGAAGCAAGCGGTCTGGTCCATCCGCTCGGGATCGTGATTTTTTATTTCTTCTTAACTCTTGGGGAAATGCTCCTCTCTCCTATTGGTTTATCCATGGTGACAGAGTTGTCTCCTCCTCATCTTACAGGGTTAATGGTGGGAATTTGGTTTATGGCATTGGGATTCGGAGGGCAGCTCTCAGGATTTTTAGCCGAAGCAGCTGGGATTTCTCACCGAGTTCAAGATATTCACGCGGCAAGCGAAATCTATAGACACGCCTTTGTGAATAATGCCATCCTTGCTTTTATTGTGGGCTTAGGCTTATTTGCACTAAGCCCCTGGTTAAAACGCTTAATGAAAAGCTAACTTAAATCGAGGCTCAAATCTATATTTACTCAAGCCACTTATTTATATTTTAGTTTCAGATGGACGGCGCTGAGCTAACTCAGAAATTGCGATCCAAAGTTCGAGTTATTAAACACCCTCCCCAGGAGATTATCCTGGAAGACTTTCCCAAGTTGGGATTCGACAGCTCTTCCACTTATCAAGCGACAAGTAATGACTCTGATTTGATATTAAAACCCGTGCATCGTTAAAGATCCTATTTTTAGAAAAAGGTAATTTATTTAGTCTTTTGTGAGGTTCTACACCCGGACGGTTGCTCTCCTCATCCTTCCAATACACGAGAACGTGCTTAAGTCAAATTATGTCCAACGGAGCCGCTGAACAAGATACCCTAGATTGGATTTGAACAAGAATATACCCCCTTTCAGGGTGCTAGCCACTCGGCTGGCTCAATCAAGGTTTATCTTGCTCCTCAAGAGCCTTTGTATTGTGGTGTAGGGGCAGATGAAGTATTTGGCCATTCTTTAGTGGGGGAAGAATACGCCCACGCTTTTTTGGATGCCGGAATTATGCTTTTTGGCACGAATGCGGAAGTGATGCCAGGACAATGGGATGGGAATTCCAAATTGGTTATCGTGGTGTTGATGATAAATCCCTGATCCCCTCACTGTTTCTGATCACCTTTGGCTTGCTCGATGGTTACTGTATCGCATTGGAGAAGAGTACGTACGTACTACCCTTCACCCGAAACCCATCAAAAGGGGATTGGAATGGAGCTGGCAAGCACACTAAATTTCTTTACTAAAAGTCATACGGTGATTCAAAAACAGGCAAAAGAAGCTATTGACAGACTATTGAGCGGCTCTCCAGACACCATGAAGCGCATAATCGGCGTTGTTAAATGGGGGGATATGGTCCTGAAAGCTTACTGGAAAGCATGAAACGGCTCATACCTCACAATTTTCTTTTCCGGCATCGTGTGGGTGCTTTCGTTCAAATTCTACGGCCTGTAGCTTCGCGAGGATACGGCTAATATTGAAGACTGCGCCCGAAGAAGAACCCCCGCCAGAGACCGCTCGACCAGGCGCTAACGCCGACTTCTACCAGGTAGCGGCCATTCTTTTAGAGGTAATTCATTCTTTTAGAGGTAATTTATATAGAGGCAATTTATAGGATTGAATTGCCCGAAACCGATCCGGTAAAAACGATGGTATAGGCATGCACTAACTTATAAAACTTATAAATTAAATAATCGATAGTAATTTTCGGTAGTTTTTCGAGCGACTTCGTTTGGAGAAGTATTTTTTAATTTCGCAATGGATTCGGCTACATAGAGCACATATTGCGGTTCGTTCTTCTTACCTCGAAACGGGACAGGAGCTAAATAAGGAGCATCCGTTTCGATCAGCATCTTTTCCAAAGGAACTCGTTCAGCAACTTCAGCCACATTTTTAGCATTTTTAAAAGTCACAATGCCAGAGAAAGAAATATAAAAGCCTAAATCCATCGCTTGCTGTGCCATTTCCCAACTTTCTGTAAAGCAATGCATCACTCCACTCACTGCTTTTGCATTTTCTTCCTGCATAATTTGAATGGTGTCGACTTGGGCATTGCGAGAATGGATAATTAATGGCTTAGCGAGTTTTATAGCCACTTGAATATGGCGACGGAAACGATCTCGCATCTCCTCCAAACCGTCTTCATTATAGTAGTAATCCAAACCCGTTTCACCAATGGCTATTACTTTAGGATGATTGGCTAATTCAACTAATTCCGCCATAGAAGGTTCGCGATCTACTTTTTCACTAGGATAAAGGCCTACACTTGCAGAAACATTATTAAATTGTTCTGCAATTTCAATAACCCTTGGTGCATTTACTAAGTCAACACCTACACAGAGAATGTGTTCAACGCCGACATTTTTCGCTTTTTCAATTAAAGATTTTAATTTTCCATCATAAGGGGTTAAATCAAGCATATCTAAGTGACAATGGGAATCAACTAACATTTGTGCGTTTCCAACATCAAAAAAATTTCTTCTAAAAGCAATTGTGAGTTTACTGCTGTTGAGCCTGTAACCACCCGCCAAGTTTCTTGCAACCGTTGCAATATCTCAAGCAACTTTTCCTGTGACAATACCGATGAGAACTCCTGTAAAAGTGGCAAATGATCTGCGTTAAAGACAAAATCATGACAATTAAACTGCAAGCGCAGAACATCCATAAGAAAGATAATGATAATATGCAGAATTAATTTAATATCTTCTTTCAATAAAGCATTTACAACCGTCACGGCCAATTCACGTTGCGTTACTGTGTTTATTAGTGACTTCAATAAACGATCCCGCAATGGCAAATAATTTAGCGATTCTAATTCTATCGCTTGCAATGGAGCGTAATTCGCTACTACTAACAATTGAAGTGCTTTATTTTTATCTCCCTTAATCTGTGCTTCTATCCATTGAAGCACCGCTGGGTCAAAATAAACCTTAAATAGAACTCGTTGACATCGACTGACGATAGTCGGTGGTAAAGCTCCAGGCTGATGAGTAACCAAGATTAAGAGAACTTGTCCTGAAGGTTCCTCCAAAGTCTTTAAAAACGCGTTAGCCGCTGCTCGATTCATTGCTTCAGCAGGTGAAAGAATCACTACTTGATAATGGCCCTGTTGCGAAGTTTGATTGAGCGCAGCAATTAGCTCGCGAATTTGCGCCACTTTAATAGTTTTACTTTTTTCTTCCGTACTCACTTCAAAAAAATCTGGATGGTTCCCGACACGAAATAATTGGCAGCCTCGACATATCCCACAGGCTTGTGTCTGATTGCGCTTACAAAGAATTAATTCTGCTAACGATTTAGCAAATCTTGATTTACCTAAACCACGGCTACCGGTTAAAAGAAGAGCATGAGGCATCCGACCTTGCTGATGACGAGCTACAATTTTGTCCCACTGCTTTTGTTGCCACGGGTAAATCATTTAGTTCTTAGCCTCTAATTTTACTTTGAGATTAATTTTACTTTGAGAAAGGTCTACTAATAGCGGGTCGATTACCTGGCGTAATTGCTCTCTAACCGCCGATAATTCCCGATCTGCATGAATCATTCGAAACCGTTTGGGCTCGCGTCGCGCTTGATCAAGATAACTCTCCCGTACTCGCTTGAAAAATTCCAGACCCTCCGCTTCAATGCGATCTCTCGCTCCACGGCTCTTTACACGACTTAAACCGACCGAAACGGGCGCGTCCAATAGAAAAGTGAGATCCGGTTTTAAATTACCCTGAACCCATCGTGCTAATTCTTCGATGTGTTTAACTGCGATTCCACGGCCCCCGCCTTGATAGGCAAAACTCGCGTCGGTAAAACGATCGGACAACACCCACTGCCCCCGCCGCAAAGCTGGCAAAACCACTTGTGTAATATTTTGCGCACGTCCTGCAAACATTAATAATAATTCGGTATCGGGGGACATCATTTCGCTGTAATGATTGAGCAACACTTCACGAATGGCTTCGGCAATGGGCGTACCACCCGGCTCTCGGGTAACGACGTAAGGAATATGATCAATCTCCAGGCACTCACAGATATATCGGAGCGCTGTAGTTTTTCCTACCCCTTCAATTCCTTCAAAAGATATAAAACACCCTCGTTCATTTTCCATATTTTTCTCCTAGTGATAGATAAGGTGCCACCCATGGTGGAATTGTAATGATTTCTTCATCATTCCGTTGGTATTTTTTTACTGCTTCGCGATGGGCTTGATACGTAGCGGAAAATATATGGCTCCCATCTCCCCGAGCAACATAATAGAAGGCGTCCCCAGCAGTGGGATTTACAGCAGCCAAAATAGATCCAAGCGATGGCATATCAATTGGCGTTGGAGGCAACCCATAATTTTGATAAGTATTATAAGTGGTATGAGAGACTAGGTCTTCTTTAGTAATCGGGCTGTCGTAAGGCCGCCCCAATCCGTATAAAACCGTGGGATCTATTTGTAAAGGCATTCTTTTTTTTAAACGTCGCAAGATCACTCCAGCTACTTCAGGACGCTCTCTGGATAATGCAGTTTCTTTTTCTATTAATGAAGCAACAATAAGCGCTTGATAGGAATTTTTATAAGGTAAATTCTTTGACCGACTTTGCCAAGCTTTTTTCAAAATTGTTTGCATTCGATCATAAGCTTGACGCAATATTTGAAAATCAGTCTCCTCCCAAGTAAAAAAATAAGTGTCAGGGAAAAATAGCCCTTCAGGATATCGATTGTCTCCCAATTTTGCCATGATTTGTTGGTCGCTCAGTTCATTAATCGTATGCAGAATATGAGAGTTAGCTTCTAACGCTTCTTTAACTTGACGAAAGGTCCATCCTTCAATAAAGGTGACGCTTCGTTGTTTCACTTTTCCTGACACAATATTGTCTAATAACTCTCGCGCAGTCATAGTGCGTGTAACTTGATACTCTCCAGCTTTTAATAAAGAAGCATCTTTCATAAGGCGAGCTAATAAAATAAAAATTTGTGGATGCTTCATCAAACCTTCTTGGAATAAATGGTAAGCTAAATAACGAACCCCAGTTCCGGGCGGTATTGTGATCATAGCCGCTTGTTGTATTTCCCTTTCACTACGCATTGGCATATAAACAAAACGATACCACACAATGGCAAACCACGTTCCCAAAATTAAAATAAGAAGGGCAACAATAGTGAAAACGATTTTTTTAAATAACGACATGAAATAAAGTATGAAATAAAGTTTAGACCTTCCTTAGCACCAATGTACCGTTGGTTCCTCCAAATCCAAAAGAATTTGACATCACTGTAGTAATGTTTATTTCCCGCGCTGTCTGAGGGACAAAATCTAAATCACAGTCTTCATCGGGATGTTCTAAATTAATCGTCGGTGGCGCCACGTTATCTCGAATAGCCAAAACCGAAATCACCGTTTCAACTGCCCCCGCGGCCCCTAACATATGGCCCGTCATTGATTTTGTAGAACTTATAGCTAGTTTATAAGCATGATTCCCAAAAGTTTTTTTGATAGCCAGCGCTTCCAGATGATCCGCTGCCTGCGTGGAAGTGCCATGAGCATTAACATAATCTACTTCTTTAGCAGGAATCCCGGCATCGAACAAAGAATTTTTCATACAAGCGTAAAAACCATTACCACCCGGAGCAGGCGCTGTCATATGGAAAGCATCCCCGCTCATTCCGAAGCCAATCACTTCCGCATAAATGTGGGCACCACGCTTTTTTGCGTGTTCCAATTCCTCTAATACCACAGATGCCGCTCCTTCGCCTAATACAAAACCATCTCGATCCTTATCCCAAGGACGACTAGCTTTTTCCGGTTCATCATTTCGGCTTGAAAGTGCGCGCGCCGCTGAAAATCCACCAATCCCCAAAGCCGTTGTAGCCATTTCGCTCCCTCCCGCTACCATGGCATCCGCATCATTATGCGCAATAATTCGTGCAGCATGACCGATATTATGAAGACCTGTGGTACAAGCGGTAACGATGGAAATATTAGGGCCTTTCAAATTGTAGTTTATAGATACTATCCCAGATGCCATATTAACGATGGCACCAGGGATAAAAAAGGTGAAAGTTTACGGGGCCCATCGATCAATAGCGTCTGATGATATCTTTCAATCCATGGCATTCCCCCAATCCCAGAACCAATGGCAACGCCTACTCGAGAAGGATTGATTTCATCGACTACAAGCCCAGCGTCTTCGATGGCTTGGCGAGATGCCTCCACAGCGAATTGAACAAAAACATCTGTTCGTCGAACTTCCTTAGGGTCTAAGGACAGATTTGGATCAAAGTTTTTTACTTCTGCTGCAATTTGCGTAGCAAAAGCGGATGCATCAAAGCGCGTAATACGGGCCACTCCGCTTTTGCCTTCTAAAAGAGCGGCCCACATATCTGGAACATTGTTTCCCACTGGGGTTACTGCTCCTAAGCCTGTTATCACAACGCGTCTCTTCTCCAATTTAGCGCTCCTCAGAGAGACCAAGCAGAAAAAAATCACAATTTAAAAATTGATCAGTTAATCAGTAGATTCACTTGCAGAATGTGATTTAATATAATCAATCGCTTGCTGAACGGTCGTAATCTTCTCTGCCTCTTCATCGGGGATTTCAGTATCGAATTGCTCTTCCAATGCCATCACCAGCTCAACCGTATCTAAAGAATCGGCACCGAGATCATCTACAAATGAAGCATCATTAGTGACTTCTTCTTCCTTTACTCCTAATTGCTCAATGATAATCTTTTTGACTCGTTCTTCAACTGTTGCCATATTTTCGGCTCCCCTTCTTAAAAACTAAATAAGTGCATTCGGTCAATAGTAACATTTTGTTACTTGTATTCAAGCGCTATACCATACACATTCCACCATTAATATGCAATGTCTCCCCGGTTATATATCCAGCTCCCTCAGAGGCTAAATAAACTGCGGCTTTAGCGATTTCTTCGGGACGTCCCATTCGTTTCATGGGCACCCGAGTCAAAATAGCTTCTTGTTGCTTTTCCGACAATGCGCTTGTCATTTCCGTTTCAATAAAGCCAGGAGCGATACAATTCGCTGTAATGCCGTAAGCAGCATGTTCTACGGCGATAACTTTCGTAAGACCTATAAGGCCAGATTTAGCAGCGACATAATTTGCTTGCCCGGGATTTCCCATAATGACTACGACCGAAGCAATATTGATAATCCGGCCCCACCGCTTCTTAAGCATTGGCTTCAAACACGCCTTAGTCAAATGGAAAACACCATTCAAATTGGTTTCAATAACGGCTTCCCATTCTTCAGGCTTCATGCGGAGAAAAATGTTATCACGAGTAATACCTGCGTTATTAATGAGAATGTCTACCGAACCGAAGTTTTCCTGCATATTAGCCAAAATAGTTCTCATAGCTTCTGAGTCGCAAACGTTTAAAGAATAACCTTTTCCTTTAAAACCTTTCTCGGCCAAGATTTGAGTAATTTTATGAGCGCTCTCTTCGGAGGTAGCCGTTCCAAGAACAATAGCTCCTTGAAGACCTGCTTCTTTAGCAATTGCTAATCCAATACCACGAGACGCTCCCGTAATTAACGCAATTTTTCCTTCAATAAACATACCCTCATATTCCTCTTCATTTAACTAAAGGCTTTTTTTACTTCATCCGCTCTAAGGCAGCTAAAATTAACTCTGTCGTTGTCAGTGGGAATGTTTCACTTCGGCGTTCGATGCGCTTATTCAAACCTGCTAATTTATTATCCGGACCGCACTCTCCAAAGAATTTTATTCCACGCTTTACCATTTTTTGGATAGTTTCTACCCATCGCACAGGATCTACGAGTTGCTTCACCAACGCAGTGCGAATTGCCTCGGCCCCCTGATGCTCAGTGACATCTATATTGTGGATCACAGGAATCGTAGGCGAAATCATGGTTACCCCGGCTAAATCCCGCGCAAGACGTTGAGCCGCCGGCTGCATCAAAGGGGAGTGAGAAGGCACACTGACGGGAATGCGTTTAGCAATTTTAGCGCCCTCAGTTTTAGCCAACGCAAGAGCACGTTCCACAGCCAATGCATCTCCAGATATTACCGTTTGAGCAGGAGAATTTAAATTGGCAGGCCTCACAACCGCGCTCTGGGCCGATTTTTCGCATATCGCTTCGATCTGCGATTCACTTAAACCAATAATCGCTCCCATTGCTCCTTCACCTGGTGGCACCGCCTCTTGCATGTAGCGACCTCGGCTTTCTACTAATTGAACAGCATCTGCAAATCTCACTGCTTTCGCGCAAACCAAGGCTGCGTATTCCCCTAAACTATGACCAGCCATCGCTTGAGGCGGAAACCCCCTAAATCCTCCCAACACCGAAAAATAGCGACATCGACTACCAACAGAGCGGGTTGGGTAAATTGAGTTTGGTTCAGTTTTTCTTGAGGACCCTGTTGGGTTAGCGCCCATAAATCATATCCCAGAACAGAAGATGCTTCGTAAAAGGTTTCTCTAACTAAAGGTTGCTCTTGAGCTAATTCTCGGAGCATCCCCAGGTGTTGAGATCCTTGACCTGGAAATACTAAAGCAAATGGTATAGGCATGTTGTTATTTCTCCATTTGTTATATTTCTCCATTAATAATTAATACTTTAATAGAGCAGCACCCCATGCCAATCCTGCTCCAAAGGCTTCTAACAATAAGGTTTCACCACGCTGAATTTTGCCGGATCGAACAGCAACGTCGAAGGCTAAAGGAATAGAAGCAGCAGAGGTATTCCCATGTTTTTTAATAGTTAAAATAACCCGCTCCAGAGGTAAGCCAAGGCGTTTAGCTGTGGCTTGAATAATCCGCATATTTGCCTGATGAGGTATCAACCAATCAATATCTGATCTTTTAAGGCCGCTCTTTTCCACAGTCTCATCAACAATTTCTCCTAATTTCGTCACAGCCACTTTAAACACCTCATTACCCCGCATTCGCAAAGGAAACTCATTTAATTCGCGATCCCATATAGGACTTTTAGAAGTAATTAAGTCTGCGTAGTTGCCATTAGCGTGGAGAATCATTTTTAGGATTCCCGGTTCTTTATCGGCTTGCAAAATTACCGCTCCAGCTCCATCCCCAAATAAAATGCAGGTACTTCGGTCTTGCCAATCGACTATTTTTGTTAGCGAATCCACTCCAATGACCAAAATGGTTTTAGCACCGCCCGTGCAAATATACTGATCTGCAACGCTTAATCCATATACAAATCCTGCACACGCCGCATTTAAATCAAAAGCAGGAATATCATCTCTTAAATTTAAATGGCGCTGGACTAAACAAGCCGTACTTGGAAAATAATATTCTGCCGTAGCCGTTCCCACGATAACCATATCAATAGTGGAAGGGTCAATCCCAGACATTTCAATAGCACGTTTGGAAGCACTGACCGCCATCGTGGTAGTGTTATCAGGGCTCGTAGCGATAATATGGCGCTCTCGCACGCCTACCCGTTTCATTATCCATTCGTCTGAAGTTTCTACCATTTTCTCCAAATCCTCGTTGCTGAGGACTTGTTCCGGGATATAGCTACCAACTCCCCGAATACGCGAATACATCATTAGGTCTCAGACTCCTTAAGCACACTGCTCACTTTTTCTTTAATGAGCTGTGGAATATTTTTATTGACTTCGAGAATGGCTTCTTTCACAGCCGAAATGAAAGGATTAACATTGGCACTACCGTGACTTTTTATCACAATCGCATTTAAGCCTAAAAAGGTTGCTCCATTATAACGCCCAGGATCGACTCTCTTTATTAAGCGTTTAAAAATAGGGATAGCGGGTAATACTGCCAATTTAGTCCACCAGGCCTCTTTGAAAGCCTCTCGCGCATATTGCGCAATTAATTTTGCCACGCCTTCTGTAGCTTTTAATACCACATTCCCCACAAAGCCATCACAGACAACCACATCGGCGACATTATCAAAGATGGAGTCACCTTCCACGTACCCAATATAGTTAATCGCTTTGCTTTTCTCAAAAAGCTTGTTGGCCTTTTTTACTAGCTCGTTCCCTTTAATTTCTTCTTCACCGACGTTCAGCAATCCCACTCTGGGGTTAGGGATGCTATCAGAAGCCGCTGCTAAAATAGACCCCATCACAGCAAATTGGTATAAATTTTCAGGGCTGGAATCAACGTTAGCACCCAAATCCAAAACCCGAACTTCCTGTTCATTTTTGGTGGGAAACGAAGCAGTAATAGCGGGACGGTCAATACCTGGTAAGGTTTTGAAAACATAACGAGCTGTTGCCATCAAAGCACCGGTGTTGCCCGCACTGACGCAAGCCTGCGCCCGACCTTCTTTTACTAAATTTATAGCCACTCGCATCGAAGAATCTTTCTTCGTCCGAAGCGCTTGAGAAGGAACTTCGTCCATTGCTACCTCCTCAGTAGCGTGCACAATTTCCCATCGATCCCTCACTGATTTACTACCCTCTGTTATTAAGGGACTAAGCCGCTCCTCTTTGCCTACTAAGAGAAGTTTGACATGGGGGTATTTCTTAAGAATTGACAATGCCGCGGGCACAATAACTTTGGGACCGTGATCACCACCCATAGTATCCAGTGCTATTGTCTTCACCACTAATGTCTTCACCATTAATGGTTACTCTTCGTCTTCGTAAGACTCTTCTGAAGTAATAACTTCACGGCCTTTATAATATCCTTCTGGACTAATATGATGCCACAAATGCGTTTCCCCCGTCACGGGATCTTTGGATAATACGGGAGCACACAGCTCATCATGCGAGCGACGCATACCGCGTCTTGAACGAGTTTTACGACTTTTTTGTACTGCCATTGTCTCTCTAACTCCAAGGTATGACATTGCTCGTGCTTGGGGCTCATCGGTAAGCTGAGCAATAATTCTTCTTCTATTAGTTCTGTTAAAGTTACTCTCTGATTGGTAACTAACAATGATTCCATAGGCTCAGGCCGGGGGGCCCGAGGGGGCCCCGCCACAGGGCAATCGCTATTATCGTCCCTCTCACCGGGTCTTATACAAGGCTTTACGTTTATATCATAGCTCACTGCTTCGCTACAACGTTCGCATTCGAATGTGAGATAGGGTCCTCTCCGGACCTCCGGACACCCACTTTTAATAAAACGAAGCCTAAACTTTTCTTGGCCAAACTCAAAACAAACCACTACCACTTCCCTCGCCTTTCCCATTAAGGGAAGCAGTCGCGTTAATTCCTTTAAAGGCACTTCATCTTCTAAGGTTGCTCCGACGATCGCAAAGCTTAAAGGGATTGATTTTTAATGGTAATCAATTGCTTACTCTCTTATCCAAATCTAACGAGACAATGGTATATGGGAACAGGATGGGTGTCAAACCGCCACCAGTGAGTGAACTCTACTGGCGATCCAAACTTTCCACAATGACAATCAAGAGGTTTACTGAACACTAAATAAAGAATATTCAAAGGCTGAATTGCAAATTCGCAATTCGGAGTTGCTATTCTGCTCAACAAGCTCGCAGATCTCTTAGAAATTCAAGGAGAGAATTCTTTTCGTATTTAAAAAGAGCATTAGCACATACTGATATTTGAAGGCTTACGCGGTTTTGGAAAAAATAAAAAAGCTTATCTTAGCAGGCATCAAAGCCTTGGAACGAGGAAAGCCTCGTATTAAACTGATTGACGCCGAAAAAAATTTCAGTTCCCTTGTTAACTTATTCTTGTTAACTTAATTTAAAAACAGCCCCGGGATTAAAAAAAATTGCTTTTGCTGGAAGCTATCGACGACGTAAAGAAACCGTAAGTGACCTCGATCTAATCGCCGTTGCTAATACGTTGCTAATAATGGTAAAAAAATTATTGAATACCTTACTGAATTTGATAGAATATCACTCGTTATTTCTCACGGGACCATTCGCTCAACTGCGGTTTTACATTCTGGTGTCCAAGTTGATTTGCCAGTAATCCTACAAAAAAGTTATGGTTCTACCTTAATTATTTCACGGGATGAAAATCTCATAATATCGCCATCCGCAGAATAGCTATGAAAAAAAATTTGAAAATAAATAAGTATTGTATTTACAAAGATAAAAAGCAAATCGCCGGAAAAACCGAAAAAAAATTTTATGAATTATTTGGTATCTCTTATATAGAATCCGAACTTCTGGAGAATCATGGCGAAATCGAAGCTGCTCTAAAACATCAATTACCGAAATTAATCATTTTAAAAGATAATTGAAGGGAATTTGCATTATCATATAAAAGCTACCAAACGGGGACGCTACTCAATTGAAGAAATGGTAAAGGCAACCTAGCCCAGCCAGCCCAAGAAAAAGGTTATGAATATCTCACCATCACGGATCATTCATAGCATCTTTCCGTGGCACGAGGTTTGAACATAAATCACTTTATGGAACAAATTAAAATTATTGACAAGCTTAATGAAAAATTCAATGGTTTTACTATTTTGAAATCAATTGAAATCGATATTTTAGAAGACGGAAAATTAGACCTTCCAGACGAAGTCTTAAAAGAATTAGATTTAACAGTTTGCTCTATTCATTACAAATTTAATTTATCCGAAAAAATAAACTGAACGTATTCTTCGAGCCATAGAAAACCCATACTTTAATATACTAGACCATCCCAGCGGGCGACTCATTCGGCGCCGCGATTCCCTATTTCCCTATTCTGTTAATGTAGAAAGACTAATTGAAGCGGTAAAAGAAGCGGTAAAAACGAACGGGTGCATTCTAGAAATTAATTCCCAACCCGAACGTAATTAGACTTAGATGATGTTCATTGTAAAATAGCTAAAGAAATAGAGGTTAAAATGGCAATTTCAACTGATGCCCATACCATCAATCAAATGAATTACCTTAAATTTGAGATTGATGTGGCCTGGGCCCCCCATGGTTGGCTTGAAAAAAGATGTTGTTAATACCTATTCTCTTCCCAAGCTCAAGAAATTATTGCGATGAAAATGAATTTACATCTGCTAAGAATTTTGGTACTATTCGGACATGAAAAAGAGCTCATAAGAAAATTGGGATTATTTATTGCTATTTTAGCAATAGCTCTCGTTCAAAATAGCTCCTATGCCAATGCAGTGCTTACTGACTCTCAGCCCCCTAAAAAATCTAAGAACATTATAACTAAAACCAATCCTCAACATATAAGGTACTACGATAAAAAAACAAAATGCTACCACTATAAGGTGTTTAGCTCAACAATATCAAGTTAAAAAAACTCGTGCGGATTAGCTTTATGAACCCACTTACATCCTAACCATACTTATTCCTGGGCGATTACCAATCTATTTATGAACGCCACACGCCTGAAAATGAACCACTGAAGAATGAAGAATTTAAAGGCCAAATGAGTGTTGTAATTTTCCTTATGTTATATGTGACAAATGTTTGGAAGTAACGTTTCGCTTAATGTCTCCTATACACAACTCTCCTATTGACAATTTTACCCTAAGTCTCAGTTTTTCCCAAAACGAATTACGAACTACAGCTTTTTTAAGCAATCATTTTTCTCATAACAGTTTAGCTCTTCGAATTAATCATCAATCCAATGGTCAGGGAGACAAATTAGAAAAAAGCTGGAATCGTCTTTTTAGACTTTATGGCTACAGGGTCTCATTGGATGGTGGATATAAAACCCTAGCTTTTAATTTTTAAATCGTATTCGAGTGATACTCATAACCCTGACATTTGCCAATTTCTGGGATATGGGCGAGTGGTTTTTTGCTGCGACGTTCCATCAACAAGTCATTTCATTAATGTTTCGCAATACGATTGAAATCCGATTTAAACGTAGTGCCATCGAACTTTCTTATTCTTTTCCTATTGATGGATTGCTTACATAGTTACATTCAATTCTTTAGCGGGTATGGAGGGAGGGCAATGTTTAATTGAATATAATCACTATAAACAGTATTGGCGTAGGCTTGATCATCAACAATTGGATTTAGTCACGCTAATTCACGATTAAACACGAGTTTTTAATAAACAGCGTTCCTCGCCACTCAATACCAAACAGCTTAATCTTCAAGTATGAAAAGATCCGTATCCAACGCAATTCGATTAACGTGTATTTCAGGAGTTTTCACTATGGTATGTCCGTACACAATAATTTTTCTAAAATCTTCTTTGGAATTTAAGAATTCAATCCGAATCCATAACAAATCATCTTCATTTTGCTGGTCCAATGAAATCCTAGGTCGCACACCCCCGCATGGGTAAAAAAATAATCTCCTAATTGATAATGCAACCGAAGCGATTTTAAAAATTCCAGATGCTTTTTTTGGCGTCAACTGTAAAATCTTCCCTTGAACCACCAACAGGTTCTCTGGATTCTGAGGCAATTCCGTCACATCAGATCCATAACTAATTGAAGGTAGCCACCTCCACCTTTACTTAGGCAAAGAATAACTTCTTCAGGATCTTTAATAAAATTTAAAAACAGGCTTTCATATTAAATATCGAGTTTCAAAATAAGTGGGTAAAAAAAGGAAAGCTTCGATCACCCGATAAGAATGGGAGCCGATATCAATATAATCTCATAATGTAATAAGAAAGAACATTTCGAAAAGGATGGTGTGAGGCATCCTTTTTAATAGCTTTAAGGAATGGAGCCCGCAAAAAATCAATTCACCCGTGAATGTCAGCAATGACATATACCTAAGTCCTTATAGGCACTTTCATAACCCTAATCTTTCCATAACCCTAATTATAGTATCGCACTCAAAAACGATTCCTCGCAACCATCGTTAGTTAAAAACTATTTAACTGTGAATTTCTCCCTATTTTAAAATTTTAAGAAAATGAAACAAATCAGCATCTAAAAGCGCACAAACGCCTAGGACACGACTATCCCAACGACACGCAATTCCTGCAGAATGCAAAAATAATCGTCGCAATCCCAACACCTTCATTTTTTCATTAAAAACTTTGTCTCCGTACTTTTTATCTCCTGCAATTGGATGACCCATATGAGCGGCATGGACCCGAATTTGATGGGTGCGACCTGTTAAAGCTCGCGCTTCGAGAAGTGTGGCATTTGAATAAGAAACAATTGGTCGAAAAAGAGTCAATGCCATTTTTCCATTTTCATCGACTTTTACCATCCTCTCACCACTTTGCAGGATATTCCTTTTTAAAGGGGCTTCGACTTGTTTTTCCCCTCCCTGCCACAGCCCCCTCACTAGTAAAAGATATTGCTTCACAACCTTCCGTTGAGTCAGTAGAGCATGAAGTACCACGAGAAGGCTGCGTTTCTTGGCCACAACCAAACAACCGGATGTTTCTCGATCCAGCCTATGTACCAATTCCAACAATCGATTTTTAGGCCGCATTATGCGTAATGCTTCGATTAGACCTCCATTAATTCCACTTCCTCCGTGTACAGGCAAGCCAGCGGGTTTATCAATAACTAACAAATCAGCCTCTTCGACAAGAATACGCATTTCAAGCGACATTAATAAAGATTTATCAGGTGTTAGCGGTTTTTTTACAGTCGATTGGTGCAAAAGGGGTACACATACCGAATCGCCGATGGTGAGTCGATAATCGGCACTCATCCGTTTTTTGTTTACTCTTACTTCACCCTTTCGAATAGCACGATAAATCCGAGCCGAAGGTATCCCCTTTAAACGGTTAATTAGAAAATTGTCCAATCGTTGCCCAGTATGAGAATCATCAATTATAATGCCAATTAGGGTCAAAATATAGAATCCTTTTAAGTTATAAACTATATTGGTTTTATAGAACAAAGCCTGCTATAGTCGGCCTGTCTGTCATGATATCATGACATAGAAATGTGAGAAATTGGTGCGAAAAAAGTCAGCTATATCAACTTAGTCCTGCTATCTCCCAAGGGGATCCTGCAGAATGAGATAGTTTATATTCCGGGTTTGTGTCTTAATTCACAGGAATGGACACTCAATAGAAACGCAAATTACCAACTGCAAAACGATAGATTTTATCATGTACTAGCTCCAATAGAACAAACTGATTATTTTGTATTTAACACGGCGGCTCCCAAAAGCGGTTTCTCGGCGAATCTCCAAGCCCAAGCTTACGGTTGAGCGCCCTAAGAGAATAGGTTGCACAAATGAAAAGAATGCTGATTAACGCAACTCAGCTCAATGAGGTGCGCGTAGCAATTACTGAAAATTTCAAACTGGTTGATCTTGATATTGAAATCCCTGGCCAAGAACAAAAAAATCTAATATCTATAAAGGCATTATTACCAGCATCGAACCTAGCTTAGGAGCAGTGTTTGTTAATTATAGTGGCGAACGACATGGATTCTTGCCTTTAAAAGAAATTTCCCGCGAGTATTTTCTCCAAGATATGTCACAAGAGCTTGATACCATTGATATCAATCGGGTACTTAAAGTTGGTCAAGAGCTCGTCGTTCAAGTGGACAAGGAAGAACGGGGAACAAAAGGAGCGGCACTGACCACGTTTATCAGTTTAGCAGGGTCTTTTTTAGTTCTGATGCCTAATAACCCGCGGGCTGGTGGTATTTCGCGTCGAATTGAAGGGGAAGAACGTGATCAATTGCGGGAAACTATTAGTCAATTGAGCCTCCCCGAAGGAATGGGCTTAATTATACGCACTGCGGGGCTTGGGCGCGCAAAAGAAGAACTCGAGTGGGACTTAAAAATCTTATTGCGCTGT
This sequence comes from Coxiella-like endosymbiont, assembly GCF_030643785.1. Classification (NCBI taxonomy): domain Bacteria; kingdom Pseudomonadati; phylum Pseudomonadota; class Gammaproteobacteria; order Legionellales; family Coxiellaceae; species Coxiella-like endosymbiont. The sequence continues at coordinate 1,289,761 of NZ_CP094378.1, forward strand.
TGGGAAGCTATTAAACAAGCAGCAGTAGCTAAACCGGGTCCTTACCTTATTCATCAAGAAAGCGATGTCATCATCCGTGCCATTCGCGACTACCTGCGTCAGGATATTGAAGAAATCCTTATTGATAATGAGCAATCCTATCAAAATGCTTGCTATTATATCAGTCAGATTCGCCCCCAATTCATTGAGCGTTTAAAGCTTTATCCCGATCAATTACCTCTCTTTAGTAGATTCCAAATCGAACAACAAATTGAAAATGCTCACCAGCGTGAAGTCCGACTTCCGTCCGGTGGATCGTTGATTATTGATCACAGCGAAGCACTCGTAGCCATTGATATTAATTCAGCACGAGCTACTCGCGGAGCAAGTATTGAAGAAACAGCACTTTCCACGAATTTAGAAGCCGCCGAAGAGATTGCTCGTCAATTGCGTATTCGCGATATCGGTGGCCTCATTGTCATCGATTTTATTGATATGACACCCATTCGTAATCAGCGGGAAGTTGAAAATTGTTTACGTAATGCTTTGAAGCAAGACCGCGCCCGCATCCAAATTGGACGGATTTCGCGATTCGGTTTATTGGAAATGTCCCGCCAGCGATTGCGTTCTTCCCTGACTCGATCAACTCAAATAGCCTGCCCTCGCTGTGATGGTGAAGGCACCATTCGCAGTATAGAATCCCTGGGACTTTCAATTATTCATTTAATTCAGGAACAAGCTTCTAAAGCTAAGAATATCCATTTCCAATTACAGGCACCCGTGGATTTAGCCATTTATTTAATTAATGAAAAACGAGAAATTTTAAGGGGTATTGAAAAACATTATCCTGTAAAAATAACGATTATTTCTAATCAATACATGGAAACGCCGCTTTATCAATTAAAGCAGATTAAAATTGATCCGGCGAGTCTGGAACACGGCAAAGGGATGCCAAGTTATAAATTGGCCAAAGTTTTTAAAACTGAAACGCCCCAAAAACAAGAAATTAAACCGCTACTACCAGAACCGGCGATTCAACAATTCTTGTCTACAGAAGAAACCCCTCCTACAGCAGCTGCCACACGCAAAACACCCAGCGGCGGCTTGTTTAAGCGCCTAATGGCAAAGATGTTCGGTGCTGAAGAAGAGGCAAAATACTCGCCTAGAAAATCCTCCATCCCCCCTCAGCAGGTAACACAATCACCTCGAAGGGGTGAAGAAAGAAGACACTATTCGGGAGAGCGCCCTCGTAGACCCTCATCCTGGGGTGGTCGCTCGGGCGGCGCCAAACGCTATCATCCTCGAAGCGGCCATAGCAGCCGTTCACGTCGGGGTACTCGGGGTGGGCACCAAGATCATTATCGAGGTAGCGGCCAAGATGGTCATTCTGGATACCACATGCAACAGTCGGAGACTTCGTCCTCTGCACCAGCGGGTGATAGGGTTGATATCAACCAGCTGCCGATGTCCACTCCACTCCCCTTATCCCCTTTACCCTTTATGGACTCTGAATTTGAACACCCTTCAGAATATCCAAAGCGCACTAATACTAACAAAAATACTAACAAAAATTTCTATAACGCGAAAAATACTGCTAATAAAATTCCTGAGGACGAGGATAATAGAGGGAATCAATAACTCGCCGGAGAAAAATTATCCTCCTGGCCAAAGAGATTTTTTAAGAACACTGGTTTCCCTGTCTCGATTAAGAAGGATTATTGAGAAGGACTGAGGCGACCTCGTCTTGAAAGGCCTCTCTCCATTTCCAAATGGTATTCTTCCAAAGTCTCCACAGCAGTTGTAGAAAATATTTGTAATAAACCCGCTATTAATAAATGGTATTAATAAATGGCTTAACCTTATCATTTAGAAAAAATAAGTGCTTGCGAATGAAGACGATCCGGGATTTTTTTCTTATATCACGAAAATTTGAATCGATTTCAATTTATCTCGCCCCCCACAATCTGCTTTTTACAAGGATGAAAAGCTGATCTTTCAGTTCAAAACCTTTCATCCATTTAATAGTTCTTGGAACCATCAGCATTAACAACAAATTTAAAATTGTGCTCGAGTAAGAAATAGCTTTATAGAAAGTAGGTAATACAGAAAAAAGCGATAACTAGTGATATGCTCCCATTCTAATTTTTGATTACCTGCGCCAGATATTATTTTTTCAACCTCATCTTGTCCTAGACTTAAAGAATAGAACATGGATAGAACATGGCAAAGAAGGATTCCCAATTAAATAGGGTATTATGCCTCACCTGCTTCAGACAAACCCTCTACTACTTTACTATAACGCCGTGTCTTCCTCTTGTTAAGGTGGTCATCCCCGCGGTTCGACCGCATCGAAAAAGCTTCTTCAGACAACCGAGTAAAAAGTTTCTTAAATGCTTCATAACTTTATGATAAATATCTTCTTGCGTCCGAACATTAGAAAACAAGAACGATGTTTCTCGGTCCATATTATTTTCTTAATGTTGATAAGCCAATTTCTTTTCAAAAAAATAAAATATACCCATAATCACGGCATTTAAAAAAAGTAAATAATCCCTGCAAGCAAAAATAAAGGAATAACTTCGTAAGTCATCGAAATTAGCTGACGAGTAACTCCCATAACATCCATTAAGGTAATCGTACCTGCTAAAGAAGTTCCCTTTAAAATCATGATGACCTCATTGGAGTAAGCGGGCAAAGCAATCCGAGCTGCACGCGGAATTACAATCCGTTTGTAAAGTTGCCATCGGGAAAGTCCCAAAGCTTTAGCAGCTTCGATTTCTCCCATTGGAACAGAATGAATAGCACCTCGTAATAAAACATACGTATAAGCACTCGTATTAAGTGCTAATGCAACTACTCCACAACCAAAAGGCTTTTTTAATACTACCCATAAAATCGTTTCGTGTAACCAATGAAATTGACCACTTCCATAATAAATAATAAAAATTTGAACTAATAAAGGAGTCCCGCGAATAATAAAAACAAATCCTTTAATCAAGCCTTTTAACAAAGAACAATCGCTCTCAGCACAAGTTGTGAAAAACAAGGCTAAAAATAAGCCGCATGTTAAAGCTGATAGCATTAATTCTACGGTAATCACTGCGCCGGACAACAATTGTGAGAGATACGCCAAAATGGTCATACGCGTTGTACCTTATTATAAATATTTTTAATTATCACTATTTTTATCAAAAATTTTTAATCCGAATTGGGAAATAGAGGTGAGAATTAAAAATAACAACGCGGCAACTACATAAAATCTAAAGGGTTCTTGTGTGGTACTAGCGGCCAACCTTGCTGTACTCATTAATTCGCCCAATCCAATAAGGGCAACTAACGCACTGTCTTTTAATAAGACTAACCACAAATTTCCTAAACCAGGAAGTGCATGTCGCCAGGCTTGCGGCAAAATGATTTTTTTAAAAATTATAATACCCGAGAGCCCTAAAGCCTCTCCTGCTTCTGTTTGGCCTTTTGGAATCGCTAATAAAGCACCACGTAGAGTTTGAGTAGCGTATGCAGCAAAAATCAGACCTAATGCAATCACTCCAGCATAAAAACTGCTTACTTGGACAGAATGGTGAAAAAGTTCACTTAACAACACCGAACTCCCAAAATAAACAGCAAATAAAATCAATAATTCTGGCAATCCTCGAATAAAAATAGTTATACCAGCCACAATTTTTTTAAAAAATTTCAAGTGACTGAATTCCGTTAACGTAAACAAAATAGCTAAAGCCATTCCAAACACGAGAGCACATAAGGATAAGGTTATTGTTACTACAGAGCCTTTAATTAATTGTGAGCTAAAACTTTCTAGTCCATTCATCGCTGGTTTCCAAAATATTTGTGTACAATAGCCACATAAGTTCCATTAGCTTTAATGTCTCCCAATGCTTTGTTTAAAGCATCCAATAAAGATTGATTTCCTCTTTTGACTGCGATGCCTACCCCTTGTCCAAAATATCTAGTGTCATTAATAGGCTTACCCACTAAATCATATTCGCCTTGGCCACTTTGTTTTAACCACTCCATAATCAAAGGGGTATCACCAACCACTATATCATCCCGCCCATATGTTAAGTCCATCAGGGCTTCTTGTTCACTGTTATATCGTTGAATTGTAATAAGATTCCCGTAAACTTGCTGCAAATACGTATCAAAGGACGTACCCCCTTGAACACCAATAATTTTTCCTCGCAAACTACTTGGCGATAAAGTCAAATGCTCTTTTTTATCGGCAATAAAATTAATAGTGTTACTGTAATAGGATTCAGTAAAATCAACCTCTTTTTTCGAGCATCCGTGATGTTAATTCCTCCAAATACGGCATCAAATTTCCCTACATTTAAACTAGGAATTAAACTGTCCCAAGGCTGGTTGCTAATTGTGCACACCACTTTCATTTGTTTACAAAGCGCTCGAACGATATCAGCTCCGAAGCCCTGTACTTGCCCAGATGCATCTACATAAACATAGGGCGGATACGTCGCTTCGGTGGCAAATTTAATGACATTAGAACTTGCAAAAGCACAAGCAACAAAAAGACTGTTTATTAATAAACAAGTCATGCCGATCAATGAAATCAATGAAATAACAAAATATTTTCTAATTGTTTTCAATTGTTTTTACCGAAATCCTCCGCTGATTCTATAAAATTTCCAAAAATACGAGTTTTTGGCGAATCAAACATTTCTTTTGTTTCACCCTCTTCGCCAATTTTACCTTCATGGAGAAAAATAGTTTTATGGGCAACCTCACGTGCAAATTTAATTTCATGAGTAGCAATCACAATCGTCATCCCTTTTTCCGCCAAGTTTTGAATTAATTCTCGCATTGCGGTAATCATTTTAGGATCTAATGCCGAGGTTGGTTCATCAAATAACATAATTTCAGGCTCCATCATCAAAGCTCGAGCAATAGCGGCCCGCTGCTGCTGTCCGCCCGACAATCGTGCAGGATATTCATTTTGTTTAGATAAAATTCCCACTTGATCTAACAATAATTTTGCCTTTTCGATGGTCTGTATTTTAGACATTTTCAACACTTGCTGAGGCGCTTCAATCAAATTTTGTAGAATGGTTTGATGGGTCCATAAATGAAATTGCTGGAACACCATTCCTACTTTACTACGCAAAGCAATGAGAGTTTTTCGCGTGAGTTTTTTTATTTTAGATGAAAAATGGAACTGAAGTCCGTTAATAACTATGCGACCACTATCCGGGATCTCAAGTAAATTGAGGCATCGAAGCAGTGTACTCTTTCCAGCCCCGCTATCCCCCAACAAAGCAACAACGTCTCCCGATTGAGCGGAAAAGGAAACCCCTTGCAAGACAGGTTCCTGATAATTTTTTTTCAATGCGTGGACTTCAATTTTTTTCATCTTTTAATTCCTATTCCTAATAATAGTAACAAGTGATAACAAGTGATTATTTAATCAATATTTTGATCTAAATATGCAAAAATGTGAGAGAATAATAAATAATAATATAATAAATAATAATATATATATTATATATATATTAGGAATATTTAAGAAGACAATGAGTATATGGAGTATGTGATCCAAAGAACCACCTCTAAACCACCCTCTCTAAGGCTTATTAAGACTCTGTTACTGATAGGAAAAATTTCTATTCAACAACAAAAAAATTTGTATCTCAGCTTCAAGAGCAAGGCTACGGTCAATCAATCCAAAAATCTCACCTAAAATCTCACTTTTTTAATGAAAGTAAAATGAAGAATGAAAGTAAAATGAAGTAGGAGAAACAGTTTACACATTAAGAACCGTTACCCCCTTCTATACTAGCCTTCTACACCAGCAGAGGTACAATAGAAGTACGTGAAAAAATCTAGGAAAGACAACGGATGGCGCCGATGGACCCTTTAGAAATCTCTGGCTATCTACTAAAGCCTTTGACTCCCAACAACCCTGTCCTCATCAAACTCACTCTTCTCACGACCGCCGATCACAAGCCCAATGAAGGATTTTCCCAGTACGATCAGTACAGAATTCTTAAGTGCTGAAGTGCTCGAGATGCGATTTAAATACACCTTCTCAGAATTTCTTTGAATTTCTGCTTCTTATATTTAAAACCATTGACACTCTTTCTTGATGATTGGCAATGGACTTTTCCGTTACTGCTATTCAATTGTTCTCAAAGACAATACCCGGTCAGTTCGTTCGTTGAACTTAATTTAAAACCTCTAACACTTCAGAATCTACAACATTGGCTCAGTGATAGTTTCTATCGATCGGTCGATGATGTGGAAGAATTAGCGATAATCTGCCAAGAGAAAACAGAAGGAAATCCTTTTTATTTTATTCAATTCGTATCCTCCAGGTGCTCTCACACGGCACCCTAAGGAACTTGAAAAGGCGGCCGGTCGTCGTTTTCCCCCATTCTCCTAAGCTTTGGCCTCTCCAGTGGGCCCATCATCCTCGGCATCCTCGGCAATCAGGAACATTTAGAAGAAGGTACCCGCCTTAGGCGATATCGTGAATGTCACCTCCCGACGATTACAGTCCTTGACCGCCTAACAAAGTAGTATTGTCTTCTTGCTTTGTGTATCATGCGGGCATGCAAGAAACGATACCAATTCCTGTTAAAACTATTGGGCCGATTAAAATTATTGGTTCTGAAGTAAATACCGAAGTTGAGGTTCGTCTCGCTACTTTCGAAACTCCTATGTGGCCTTCGACCAATCGCGGAGCCAGCGTTACCCGGAAATGTGCTGGCCTCCAATGCACGATATTTGATGACCGGATGACTCGTTCTATTTTATTGGAGGGCGAGGACGCACATTCGGTAATGCTCGTACTGAATGAACTCAACAAGAACGAAGCGATCGCACAAGTTGTTTCCAGCACCAGTCGTTTTTGCCGCAATGTAAGCTGGCACACCCAAGTAGTAGGTAACCTTTTGTTCCTGCGTCTCGAAGCTACAACGGGCGACGCTTCTGGACATAATATGCTGACCAAAGCAGCGGATGCAGTGATTAATTGGCTCCTGGAAAACTACCCCAGCCTCAAATACGTCTCCATTTCGGGTAATATCTGCGTAGACAAGAAGGTATCTGCTATCAACGGCTTATTAGGTCGGGGCAAATACGTTATTGCTGATATGTTAATTCCCCGCGCTGTGTGTCAAGAGCGCTTGAAAACTACACCAGAAGCCTTGATTAATCTTCATATTAAAAAGAATTTAATGGGTTCAATCGTTTCAGGGGGTTTGCGCACTGCAAATGCGCATTTTGCTAATTTGCTCTACGCTATTTACCTCGCGACGGGGCAAGACGTTGCTAATATCGTCGAAGGCTCTCAAGGGTTCACTCACGCTAAAGTGCGCAACGGCGACCTCTATTTTTCTGTTACGCTACCTAATATTATTGTGGGCACTGTGGGCAATGGAAAACATCACGATTTTGTTAAAAAACATTTACGCCTTTTAGGCTGTTTGGATAATTCACAACCCGGTCAAAATGCTCGGCGATTGGCTATTATTGTTGCTGCTACCGTCTGGTGTGGAGAACTATCCTTACTTGCAGCACAAACGAATCCGGGCGAACTCATGCGCGCGCACGAAAAATTTGAGCGTAAGGCTAATCAACCTAGTAGAGATCACGCGCCAGCAAATTCTTGAGAACTGGGCGATGAAAAAAGATTTCTTAAAAACACGGACGCCTGCCAAACTGATTTTATCAGGTGAGCACGCTGTAGTTTATGGCCACCCGGCACTAGCCGTAGCTATCAATCGACATACAGAAGCTACTGTTCGATGGACATTACCCTTACATTTTTCGTTCCATTTTATGGGTATTGACTTTAGGCGAGAAGTTACGCTCCAAACGCTCCGCAAATTAAAAATAAAACTTAAAAATCAATACCAAAAATATTGCTTGGGCCACTTAAATATTCGAGAAGTTTTACAAAAACCTTTTGAACTTTCCCTTTTCACGTTTATCAATGTGCTAGATCGTTTAAAAAGCAAATTGCCGACAGGTATTGATATTGTCACCGACTCCAATATTCCCGTTGGTTGTGGAATGGGGTCTTCAGCCGCCAGCGTAGTAAGCTTAATTTACGCACTCACCCACTTTTTGGATATAAATCTCAATTTGGAAGATTATCTCAAATTAGGGGTAGAATCGGAAAGTTTGCAGCATGGTTACTCCAGCGGCTTGGATGTGCATACGGTTTATCATGGGGGATGTTTGCGTTATGAAAAAGGGCAGTTTGAAAAACGCCCTATTCCAGACTTTCCAATGCAATTAGTACAAACAGGACAACCGCAGAGTAGTAGTGGGGAATGCATCTCACAAGCATCATCTTATTTCAAAAAGAGTCCTATTGGGGATGATTTTTCATCGGTCACCAACGAACTTGATCAAGCACTACAAAATCATAACTTTAATAACGTAAAAAAGTGCATTCGACAAAACCACCGATTGCTAAGAAATATTGGTGTAGTTCCCGATAAAATAGATCGTTTTATTGTGGATGTAGAAAAATTGGGTGGTGCTGCGAAAATCTGCGGCGCGGGGAGTGTGCAAGGAGATAATGGCGGTGCTATTTTGATTGTTTCTGATAACCCGATCAATAACCTCGCAAAGCAGTACGGCTATTCTATTATGCCTATCCAGACTGATAATCAAGGAACTCGCATTGTATAGAGCGAAAGCCCCTGGCAGTTTAATGCTGCTCGGCGAATATTCTGTGTTACAGGGTAAAACAGCGCTAGTGGCTGCTATCGATAAATTTATTTCTATAACCCTTAAGCCCCGTAGTGACGACCGGATTTTTATCGATTCCACATTGGGTACACTAACCCTTGACCGTCATCAAATTACGTTACAAGCGCCTTTTGAATTTGTATTGGCCACCTTAGCTCTCAAAAACCCACCTTCCGGCTGTAATATTAAAATTGACTCTGATTTGCCCGCTTCCTTTGGATTAGGAAGTTCGGCGGCAGTAACTGTAGCATTATTAATAGCGTTGAATCGTTGGCTCGAAAAATTATTAACTAAGTCAAAGCTGTGGCAAGAAGCTTTGCAAGTGATTCATCAAGTGCAAAAAAAGGGTCTGGCGCTGATTGTGCAGCCAGTATTTTCGGGGGCTAATTGCTTTTAGCAACCCACCATTTTCAGTCACCTCCTTGAAAAAGGCCCCTCCTTTAGTGGCAGTTTATTCGGGGAGCAAACTTACCACAGCTCAAGCAATCGATATCGTTAATAGCCGTCGTCAAAAACAACTCACGAATTACCAAATAATAGATGAACAAATGAATGAGCTCTCAAAAAAAGGAATCACAGCCATCAATATTAAAGATTGGATTTCCCTAGGCAATCTTTTTAATTCGGGTCAAGAGCTTATGAAAGCTATTGGAGTCAGTAATGGACACTTAGAGAATTTGGTTCAGGGCTTGCGAGAACAACCCCATATTTTAGGCGCTAAAATATCAGGCTCAGGTCTGGGCGACTGTGTGATTGGCGTGGGGAAACTCCCACCCAATTTTTTCCCACGCAATGAAGAAGAAAAAAGACTTGGAGTTAAGCAACCTTTCCTTATCATTACTTCTGAAGGAGCAAGTTTTGGTGAAACGTAATGATATTTTACGAAAATTACTTACTCCACAAAATAAAATACCCGTTAAATCTTTTGGACAAGCTTTTGCGCCCTCGAATATTGCTTTATGCAAATATTGGGGTAAGCGTAATTTAGAGCTCAACTTACCCTTCACCTCAAGCTTATCAATATCACTCAATAATAAAGGGGTCCACGCTAAAATTTCTTCCTCACCAAATCTGCATCATGAATTAATTATTAATAACGATTTATTAAATTTAGAAAGTGTCTATGCCAAACCTTTACTCGCTTTTTTAGAGGAGTTTACTTTTCTCGATGTAAAAGCTTTTCGCTTGCAACTCAATTTTAATATTCCTATTGCCGCTGGCCTTGCTTCATCCGCCTGTGGTTATGCGGCTATCATAAAGGCAATGAATGATTTCTTTGGTTGGCAATTAGACGGAAAGACTTTATCAATTCTCGCTCGGTTAGGAAGCGGAAGTGCGTGTCGCTCAATTTTTGAAGGATTTGTGCAATGGCAATGCGGAACTGATCCTGCTGGAATGGATAGTTATGCAGAGCCGCTTAATGAAAATTGGCCCGAACTGTGCATTGGACTTCACATTGTAAGTTCTCAAAAAAAGCTACCAGCTCGCGCGAAGGAATGAAACGCACTGTAGCTACCTCCGCGCTTTATACCGCATGGCCTCAAAAAGTGAATGAGGATCTTATCTCCCTAAAAAAAGCGATCGCTCAAAAAGACTTCTCCCTCTTAGGACGAGCCGCCGAATCTAATGCATTAACAATGCATGCAACGATGCTCGCTGCATGGCCGCCCCTAATGTATTCTTCTCTTGAAACGATTCAACTTTTAAAAAAAATATGGATGCTTCGAGAAAAGGGATTAGAAATTTATTTTACACAAGATGCGGGACCGAATATTAAGTCATTATTTTTAGCACAAGATAAGGAAAAATTAATTCACCACTTTCATGATTTTGAAATAATTTCACCTTTTAAAGACGCTATTGTTCAAAAAGTGATACTCGTTGACGAAAAAGATCAACCGCTAGGAAACGAGGAAAAAATAAAAGCCCATCGTGAAGGAAAATTGCATCGCGCTTTTTCAGTTTTTGTTTTTTCGTGGCGAAACAACGAATGGCAATTACTACTTCAACAACGTCATCCTGAAAAATATCATAGTGGTGGCTTATGGACAAATACTTGTTGCAGCCATCCACGACCGGGAGAAAATATTATTGAGGCCGGCGAGAGACGACTTTTCGAAGAAATGGGATTAAAAATGCTGTTAAAAAAATCAGGAGAATTTCGTTACACAGCTGAGGTGGGTAATAATTTAATTGAAAATGAATATGATCATGTGCTAGTAGGATTCTTAACTAATGAAAAAATTTATTTTAACAAAAATGAAATCAGCGCTATTCGTTGGATTAATATTCCTGCTTTAAAAGAAGAATTTAAAAAAATCCTCAAAATTTTACACCTTGGCTTGAACCTGCATTAAAAATTTCTTTAAAAGGGATACCAAGCTTTTCAAACAAAGAATAAATTTTCGCTTTTAAGTTCTTCTTTTCAAGAAGAACATGGTTTAAGATTAAATTAACCAGATCCACAAAGACCCTAAGAGAAAAATAGGAAGTGCAGCAAGAATACTATCAATACGATCAAGAATGCCGCCATGACCAGGAAGTAATTGACCTGTATCTTTCACTCCCGCTTGTCGTTTCAGCATACTTTCAAACAAATCACCTATAATCGCAAAAATAGCCGTAATTAGGGCTAAGAGACTTATTAATATCAATCGAAAAAGAGGTTGACGGAAAGCAAGAGAGATAATAACTGCGATCGCTAACGTTAAAACAATACCGCCAACCAATCCTTCCCATGTTTTATTGGGACTGACACGCGCAATTAGCGTTCGCTTTCCCCACCATCGACCTGCTAAGTAAGCTCCTATATCCATAGCCCAAATCAATACTAAACCAAATACCAACCACCCCGGCCCACCCATATTTTCACGCAACGCCACTCCGACTACCCAACAGGAAGTTAACACAAAGAAGCTTACAACAATTTTTATTATGTTATATTGAAAGCCAATAGGAAGGAAACCCTTTGCGTAACAAAGAACGGCCGCTGCGGCCCATAACCAAATAATAAAGGAAATAATTAACACCCAAAAGATAGGGAGATAGTAAGTCCCTATCAGAGCCAATAGGATCGCAATCACATAGAGAGCACGAAAATAATAATTTTTTATTCCTGCTAAAGGGGACCATTCCCAGGCCGCCCAGAGCATTACAGCACCAATTAAAAAGCTAAACCAAGGCATGGGCAAATACCGAATTGATAAGAGTAAAAGAGAAACTAAGACCAACAACGTGAGTACACGATGCTTAAACATACTGCTCTTCAACCTGTTCTGGCGTTAGCCCAAAACGACGTTGACGCGTTTGATAAAACGCCAAGGCTTGCTCAAAAGTATTAGAATTAAAATCAGGCCAATACGTAGGCGTGAAATAAATTTCCGTATAAGCGGCTTGCCATAACATAAAATTACTTAAACGCTGTTCACCACTGGTGCGGATTAATAAATCAGGTTCTGGCAAATCGCTTAAACATACATATTCTTGAAATAATTTAGCTGTGATTGATTCAGGATTTATTTTTCCATTCTGAATCTTCTTACCTAACCGTTGAGTTGCCTGTACAATATCCCAATGACCGCTGTAGTTTAAGGCAATAATTAATTTTAAACCTCTATTATTTTTGGTGAGTTCCTGAGAGGCATAGATTTGTGCCAATAATTTTCTATCAAATTCTTGATGATCCCCAATAATTCGGAGACAAATGTTGTTTTTGTTGAGCTCGTCTGTATTGCGCTCCAAAGAATCTAAAAATAAAGACATTAAAAAATTAACTTCCGGCTGAGGACGAGCTCGATTTTCTAAACTAAAAGCAAAAAGTGTTAAAACTTCAATCCCCTTATTGCTGGCATACTCAATCACCTGCGGGATAGTTTTAGCGCCTGCTCGATGGCCTGCTATCCTTGACAACCCGCGGCGCTTGGCCCACCGACCATTACCATCCATTACAATTGAAACATGCCGAGGCAAAGAATTTGAACTCATTTCAAAAACCTTTTTCTACTTAAAGATATTTCCATCTCCCCCAAGTCGTCCTGAAATGAGTCCTCATTATCACACAGCCATTAAATCTGCTTCCTTCTGAGAGGCAATTTTCTCTACTTCTGAAATTTGTTCATCGGTGAGTTTTTGAATGTTGGTTTGCGCTTGTCGTTCCTCATCTTCGCTGATTTCTTTTTCTTTTAACAATTCCTTTAAGTCATTGTTAGCTTCCCGACGAATATTTCGTATTGCCACTCGCACTTTTTCGGCCTCATCACGCACCACACGAGAAAGCTCCCGGCGACGTTCCTCTGTTAAAGGAGGCAAAGGAACACGGATTACCATTCCCGCAGTGGAGGGATTTAAGCCCAAATCGGCGGTTTGGATAGCTTTTTCAATTGGGCCTACTATGCTTTTTTCCCAAGTAGTAACTGTAAGCATTCGAGGATTTTCAATAGCAATTGTTGCTACTTGATTAAGAGGTGTGTCGACATTGTAATAACTTACTTTAACATGTTCCAACAAACTCGGATGTGCACGTCCAGCCCTTAATTTCGCCAACTCAGTTTTTAAAACTGTTACACTTTTTTCCATTCGCGCTTTTGCGTCGTTGATAATGTCATTAATCATATATAACCTTCAGCCTACTCTCTCCCGCAAGCGGAAGAAATTTTGATTTTCTTTTCTCCACTAGAGAGTGGGGCGAAATTGGATCTCACTTAACCTCGATCCACTAAAGTTCCTTCTGCTGTATCCATAATAACCCGAAGCATGGTTCCTGGTTTATTAATATTAAAGACCCGAAGCGACATATTGTGATCTCGACATTGGCAAAACGCGGCGAGGTCCATGACTGCTAATTCTTTTTCTAAAACTTCTTGATAAGTTAAATATTTATAAAGTTTCGCTTTCGGATTCTTTGCTGGGTCTTCTGAATAAACCCCATCCACCTTAGTGGCTTTTAAAACCACATCGGCGCCAATTTCAATTCCCCGCAAACTCGCTGCAGAATCGGTAGTCACCAGAGGGTTTCCGGTACCAGCAGCAAAGATCACTACGCGACCTTTCTGTAAATGATGGATCGCTTTGCGCTGATGAAAAGCATCGGCCACGCCGGTCATGGGGATAGCAGATAAAATCCGGACCGGTAAATTGGATCGCTCAAAAGCATCCCGCAAAGCCAACGCGTTCATCAACGTGGCTAACATTCCCATATAATCGCCCGTTATACGATTGATGCCCACCTTTTGCAAGGAGGCCCCCGGAAGAAATTACCTCCACCGATAACAATGGCCACTTGCACCCCAAGTTGATAAACTTGAGTGATGTCTTTTGCCATACGATCCAAAACTTCAGGATCGATGGCATAGGTTTCTTTTCCCATAAGCGCCTCACCACTCATCTTTAAGAGTACTCTTCGATAAAGCGGTTTTAGCCCATTCGTCATTAACGATTTCCTTCTACTTGTGCCATTACCTCATCAGCGAAACTCTGTGAATCTTTCTCGATACCTTCGCCCACTTCAAAACGCACAAATGCCGACACTGTTGCTTTTTCCAATTTTAATAAATCGCCTACTAGAATTTCTGGATCTTTTAAAAAAGCTTGACCTTCTAAACTTATTTCTTTTAAGAATTTATTCAAGCGGCCGTCAACCATTTTATCAATAATGTTTTGAGGCTTGCCGCTTTCTTTCGCTTGTACTATCAAGATTTCTTTTTCCTTTTCCACCAGCTCGATGGGAACATCGTCCGGTCGGACGGCTCGCGGATTAAAAGCAGCGATATGCATGGCAATATCTTTAGCCAAGGTTAATTTCTTGGCCTCAAGTGCCACTAAAACTCCAATTCGGCTTCCATGGGAGTAATGACCAACAACACCATCAGAAGATAATAATACCACACGGCGAACTTGAATATTTTCGCCGATTTTAGTGATAAGCTCTCGTCTGGATTGCTCCAACGTAGTCGATAAGCCAGACTGATGAGGAAGAGCGAGAGTAGCGGCAACATGGGTAGTTCCTTCTGCTAACCCGCGATCGACAACGTTCTGAGCAAATACTAAAAATCCCTCATCCCGCGCCACAAAATCTGTTTGACAATTTATTTCCGCCATGCAACCTTTCTTGCCGTCATTGTTTACTGCAATAACAACTATGCCTTCCGTTGTCTTTTTGCTAGCGAGTTTAGCTGCTGTTGCTTCACCTACTTTCCGCAATTCTTTAATGGCGGCTTCCATATTACCATTGGCGGTTTGCAGGGCTTTTTTACATGCCATCATCCCTGCACCGGTGATCTCCCGCAATTCTTTAACCATGGCTACCGTAATTGTCGTCATTATTTTCTCCTTATTTACTTTCTGCTTCAGCTTTATTTTCTTCGTTTTCTACTTTTGCCTCTTCACTTTTTAATGATTTCGCGTTAGCCTTGAAGGGCTGTAATTTTCCTTTCGCGAAGGGGCGTGTTTCTGCTTTTTTCGCAGCAGGGAGCTTTTCAGTTTTCTCTCCTGCTGAAGGAACCTTTTCAGCTACTTTTGCCTTTTTAGTTACTACTTTTTTCACTGTGGTTTTTACTTTACTTTTCTCTTTTTCTTTAGGCTCTTCTTCTTTTTTTAACTCCAAAGCACTAAGAGCATCGATAATAATATCAGCTATTTCCTTACAGTAAAGGCGAATAGCACGAATAGCGTCATCGTTACCAGGAATAACATAATCAATGCCGTCGGGGCTCTCATTCGTATCAACCACACCTACGACCGGAATGCCTAAACGCTTAGCCTCTTGAATCGCAATCTTTTCATGGCCTACATCGATTACGAATAAAACATCTGGCAAACTACCCATATTTTTAATGCCGGATAAATTAGCCGCTAATTTTTCTTTTTCGCGCATCAAATTCAAGATTTCTTTCTTAGTCATCCCTACAAGGTTATCTTCGTTTTCCAAACGCTCTTCAAGTTCTTTTAAACGCTTAATCGACTGTCGAATAGTTTTGTAGTTGGTCAACATGCCTCCTAGCCAACGGTAATCCACATAAGGCATCCCACAACGAATAGCTTCTCCCTTCACGATTTTGCAAGCCGCAAATTTAGTTCCTACAAATAAAACCTTGCCGCGTTTTGAAGCCACATCCCTAATAAATGTCAATGCTTCTCGAAAAAGAGGCAATGTTTCTTCAAGATTAATGATATGGATTTTTTGGCGAGTCCCATAAATATAGGGAGCCATCTTGGGATTCCAATAACGGGTCTGGTGGCCAAAGTGAACCCCAGCTTCCAGCATTTGACGCATGGTTATATCGGTCATATTTATCTCCGGGTTAAAACCTCCATCTACCCCATAATCTAACCTGAGTTAGCAGGCACCCAAAATTATGTGTCGATAGATGTGTGAATTTGCTGCATCCTTATATATCACAAAGGAAGAAAGGATGGAAGATCAGGTTTGATACTGCAGCGTTCTGGCCACGGCCCTGAACTTAGCCAGAAATTCTTAATCGTGCAGAGGCCAATATGGAGCTTGCATCTTTTTGGATGAGGCCTCTATACTACTCCTATAAATGTTAATATCCATCAAAACACCTGAAGAGTTAGAAAAGATGCGGGTTGCTGGTCGTTTAGCAGCCGAAGTACTTGAAATGATCGAGCCTTATGTAAAACCTGGCATTTCTACCGATGAGCTTAATACAATTTGTCACAACTATATCACGAATGTTCAGAAAGCCATCCCTGCGCCTTTGAATTATTTAGGGTTCCCGAAATCCATTTGCACATCGGTTAACCATGTGGTGTGTCATGGAATTCCTGGCGATAAAAAATTAAAAGAAGGCGACATCATTAATATTGATGTGACTGTTCTGAAAGATGGCTACCATGGCGACACGAGCAAAATGTTTACTGTGGGCAAAATCTCACCTCATGCGGAGCGACTCATTCGCGTTACGCAAGAATGTCTTTACATTGGAATTTCCATGGTAAAGCCAGGAGCACGATTAGGCAATCTGGGTGCAGCCATCCAAGCTCATGCGGAAAAAATCACTATTCCGTTGTTCGAGAATATTGTGGCCATGGCATAGGTAATGTCTTTCATGAACCTGAATTGCAAGTTCTTCATTATGGTAAGCTTGGGACCGGACTTACTTTAGAACCGGGGATGACATTTACGATCGAACCAATGATTAATGCTGGCAAACGCCACGTTAAGCTGCTTAATGACGATTGGACAGTTGTCACCAAGGACCGCCGATTATCAGCTCAATGGGAGCATACGCTCGTGGTGACTGAACATGGCTATGAGGTTTTTACTTTACGTAAAGGAGAGGAAATTAAAACCTAACAAAGAGGACTCTCAATGTCTAAAATTATTGTTTTCGATTTCGGTGAAACATTAATTCCTATCCATCTTCATAATAAAATAACAACTAAACAAAAAGGTCAACAATTAAGATATCAAAATCTTATCTCGGTCCTCCGGAAAAATCTTTATTGAAGAAATGATCCGCTCTTATCCTCTACCCAAAATATTTGGTTAGTACCCCAACGGAAATAGATGATCTTTCCAATGAACGATTCAAAAAATTAGGATAGGAACCGCGATATCAGTCATACAGCCGACCCTATTTTCCGCGCTCTTGGAGCAACTTTTTTGAGCCTGCCAATTGACGAGCAATCTTTTTATTTAGCAGTGCGATTTTTACAATGTGTAAAATTAACCGAGGAAAATAAATTTATAAGGAAAGGCAAGCCATCCCCCCATTAGAGTTATTGCCATACTCAAATAACGTTGTATGCTCTTGTCACATCCCAAGCCAACAATCAGTTTAACAATAGAGATATACCCTAAGATAAGGAAGTGGCTCCCCCGTTACGAACGAGTTGAGAGTGCTATTCAGGCTTATCGGAAAACCATTTCCCCCGAGGGGTATAGAAGCTTTTAATTATAATATACCGGTTACCCCCCTGATAAGGGGGGTAACCTTAGTTACTGACAAGAATATTGCGTTGCTTCGGCTTAAACTTTTAGGGAAGTAAAAAATGGTCCATTAGCGATGGTAAAAGTTACCAAATCCCCACAGGTATTTTTGATTTCATGAAAACAGTTAAAAAATTTTAGAAAGGACTGACCTCAGAGGAGACGATAAAGGAATTTAAGCAAATATCCACGAATGCCCTAAAAAGAAAAACATGCTTCTTTTATTCACTTACTTATTTAATAAACGCGATCCAGATACTCCAAATGCCTACAATAATATTTCTACTTGGTCGCAGAAAAAATTAGAGAAGTTCTCCTCTCCATCTTTAACTCTTTCGTAAAGAAGAATAAGAATACGAGCGAGCAATTGTTTCAAAACCTTCTTGCAATTCTTCGAAGCTTCTGTCTCTAATAATATTCTAAGGACAATGGCATTTTAGGTTGTTTAAATTGATGGGTAATGACTCGCAGATGTCTGCTTATTTCTTCTCTAAAAATGAATCGATTTTTACACCGTGAATATTTATCTAGAATTTTCTAACTTACTGCTTTCAAAATAACGAAACTAATAAAAGCAACCATCTTCCAAGAGTCGCTAAAAAAGAAAAATACATTTCAGTAATTCTTTTGAAATAAGGGATTATGGAATCACAAAAATTTCACTGACTAAGAATTTTTCCGTTTCTTCATTGGAACGCAAGACGATCTTTTTAATAGGGTTTAACCACTATCGTAGTTCCGATCTGCATAAAATCTCTATTCAACAATCGCGCTGCCGAAGGGCCACACGGATGCACCCATGACTGACATTGGCAGCAGGCACATGATTAGAACTATGGATTACATAATATTTTGCTGAAAAATATATAATAATCTATACGGATACGGGCATCCCCTATACGGTTGTTGAACGACATTAGCTGAACCTTTACATATAACCCTATAACCCCCCAACGGGAAATCCGATAGGATCGTTTAATGTCAGCGCAATAATGAACGCTACCGGAAGCCAACCTACTGGACACACTCAGCCTATTTTCATAGGCATACCATTGGTGAATTCTCGGATTGAAGATAAAAACTACTCCATGAGCGGCGAGGACTATTTTGTGTTTTGTACTTCTTTTGAGAATACGGATTTAGCAGCAAAATACCCTTGGGAAGCCTCATTCCATGCGGTATTTGTCAGCGATTCACAGATAGGAATAGCTTTTATAAACTATTGTGATCCCATCATTAATAATCCAGCCGATACTACTATCTACTAATAACCCATTTTTCATGAACAAACCTCCTTCCTATCGAGGCAGTCTAAGAACCTTTCCTCCACTTCTGACATACCTCTATATACCTTTACATATATATGTACAAATATAGAACAATGGACTAAAGACAAATTGAAAAGAGGGCTAGTTTCAAGAAACCATTCCCTCAAGAGAGAGTATCGACAAGAATCAGCTAACTTCTGCTTGCATTCCAGGCCGAAAGAGGTATTTTTGAACAACAAAATTGATGCAAAACAATAGGATATCAATGATAATTTTAGCGTCGATAATATGGATATGAAAATATGTGGTTAATAGCTGAATGGTTCGATAGGAAATTAAGAAAATGCCAATAGCCAATAACAAGTATCGAAAGGCTTCTCGTTTCAATAAGCCTTTTTCCAAGGAACGGTAAACCAAGTATTTATTGAAATAAAAATTAAAAGAACCCGCAATTAAACGGCCAATCACGAGAGAACTGAGTTTTTGATGAGTAATCAATAAGTAACACAGTGCAAAAACACCCACATCCATGAGGAAGGAAGTCAGTCCCACCACGATATAACGAAGAAAGAGAAAATAAAATTTAAAGAATTCTAGTAGTTGAATCGATCGGGGTGATTTCGTTTCCGTCAATTTCAATGAACCGACTATCCTGTTGCTTCAGCAACCCCTTGACCAATTTCGGCTGGTGATTTAACCGTAAAAACACCCGCAGCTTCTAAAGCGGCATATTTATCCGCGGCAGTTCCTTTTCCTCCAGCAATAATAGCTCCTGCGTGCCCCATCCTTTTACCTGAGGGCGCGGTCACTCCAGCAATATAGGAGACCACTGGTTTCTTTACATCAGACTTAATAAACTCCGCCGCTTCTTCTTCTGCTGTACCGCCAATCTCACCCACCATTACTATGGCTTCTGTTTGGGGATCCTTTTCAAATAACTCCAACACATCAATAAAACTGGTGCCCGGAATAGGATCACCACCGATACCCACACACGTACTTTGACCAAAATCCAATTGTGTGGTTTGATTCACAGCTTCATAAGTCAAAGTTCCTGAGCGAGAAACAATACCGACTTTGCCTGGCTGATGGATATGCCCTGGCATAATTCCAATTTTGCACTCCCCTGGTGTAATAACCCCAGGGCAATTTGGCCCAATTAAACGTACATCAGGATGCTGTTTAAGATAGACTTTAACGGTCAGCATATCAAGAATAGGGACTCCCTCAGTAATGCAAATTATCAAACTTATGCCCGCATCGATGGCCTCAATAATAGAATCTTTACAAAAAGGTGCCGGAACGAAAATCATAGTAGCATCAGAGCCTGTTTTATCTACAGCTTCATGTACGCTATTAAAAACAGGTAATCCTAAATGCTCTTGCCCCCTTTCCCCGGTGTCACACCACCTACCATTTTTGTTCCATATTGCAATGCTTGCTCGGAGTGGAAAGTACCATTTTTTCCAGTAAAACCTTGGCAAATTACTTTGGTTTCTTTATTAATTAAAATACTCATTATGCTGTCACACCTTTACTTGTTCGACGATTTTTTTCGCGGCATCTGCAAAACCTTTTGCAGCAACGATATTCATTCCACTCTCTGCAAGTTTTTTTGCACCCAATTGAGCATTGTTTCCTTCTAAACGAACGACCACTGGAACATGCACACCCACTTCTTTGACTGCACTAATGATACCTTCGGCGATTAAATCACATCGAACAATGCCGCCGAATATGTTTACGAGAATTCCTTTGACATTCTTATCTGAGACGATAATTTTAAAAGCTTCGGTTACCCGTTCTTTGGTAGCACTTCCAGCCACGTCCAGGAAATTAGCCGGCTCACCGCCTGCCAGTTTAATAAGATCCATGGTAGCCATGGCAAGTCCTGCCCCGTTCACCATACAACCAATATTACCATCCAATTTGATATAACTTAATTTCCATTGTTGTGCTGAGGCTTCGTGTTCGTCTTCTTGGGTTGCATCACGCATTTCACGAAGTTCCGGTTGACGATAAAGCGCGTTATCATCCACATTTAATTTTGCATCTAAACAAAGAAGTTCACCTGAATTAGTGACGACGAGAGGATTAATTTCTAATAAGCTCAGGTCGCGTTCGATAAATAATTGATACAGCCCAATAACAATATTCGTAAATGACCACATTTGGGTAGAATCTAAATTTAGACCAAAGAATAATTGCCGACATTGAAAAGGTTGTAATCCAACTGCACGATCAACAATTTTTTTTAAAATTTTCTCGGGAGATTTTTCCGCCACTTTCTCAATTTCAACACCGCCCTCCGTGGAAGCGATAAAAACAATCCGCTGAGAGGAGCGATCGATTACCGCGCCCAAATATAATTCTCGAGCGATATTAGATGTTTTTTCAATTAAAACCTGATTTACCGGTTGCCCACGTTCATCTGTTTGGTAGGTAACTAAACGCGTTCCTAGTAACGCTTTTACAGCGGCCTTTAGCTCTTCTTTATTCTGGACTAAACAGACACCGCCTGCTTTTCCACGACCACCTGCGTGCACTTGGGCTTTAACTACCCAACGATTACCACCAATTTTACTGGCCGCATCGACAGCTGCTTCCGGATTAAAAACCACTTTGCCTGGAGGTACAGGAATGTTGTATTCTTTTAATAGATCTTTTGATTGATACTCGTGTAAGTTCATGTTTGTTTCTCTTTTTGTTTTTCTTCCCTCATCCAACCACTCCCTTTTGAAGGTTAGAATGTGGGATTATCATCATATCCCCAATACCAAACGGGCCGGATCCTCCAGTAATTCCTTAATAGTTACCAAAAATAAAACTGCTTCACGGCCATCGATAACGCGGTGATCGTAAGATAAAGCCACTAACATTATGGGCCGAATAACAATTTCGCCATTTTCTACAACAGGTCGATCCTCAATTTTATGCATTCCCAAAATAGCAGTTTGAGGAGGATTAATGATTGGCGTAGATAAGAGAGATCCGTAAGTTCCTCCATTGGTAATTGTGAACGTTCCCCCTGTTAATTCGTCAATTCCCAAACGCCCTTCTTGAGCTCGAGAGCCATATTCCCGAATTTGCTTCTCAATATTAGCCATGCTCATATTTTCCGCATTTCTGAGAACAGGGACCACTAAGCCACGTTCCGTACCTACCGCAATCCCGATGTCGTAATAATTGTGATAAATAATTTCGCTACTATCAATCGAAGCATTTACCATCGGAAATCTTTTCAGCGTTTCAACTGAAGCTTTCGTAAAAAATGACATTAAGCCTAAGCGAACTTTGTATCTTTTCTCAAATTCATCCCGGTATTTTTTCCGTAAGTCCATTACTGGTTTCATATTAATTTCATTAAAAGTAGTTAATAATACAGCTTCTTGCTGTACTTGAATTAAGCGTTCCGCGATTCGTTGACGAATGCGAGAAAGAGGAACACGTTTTTCTGTCGGATCCCCTTTTCCAATTTCTTTTTCAGCTTTTTTTCATCAGGTTTTGCTTTTTGACTTTCTAAATAATCCTCCACATCTTTTTTTGTAATTCGTCCTTCTTTCCCACTCCCTTCAATTTCGTTAACATCCAGACCTTTTTCAGCAACTAATCGGCGAACAGCGGGACTCAGCTCACTCTCACTTTCTTCAGATTCTTTCTTAGTTTTTTCTTCTTCTTCGCTCTTTTTTACTTCATCTTCATCTTTATCTTTTTTCTCTTTTTTTCCTTTCTTAACTTCGCCTTCTCCATGGTCTTCTTCGAATATTGCAAGAATTTCGCTTGACTTAACAACTCTGCCCTCTTTAACCTGTATCTTTTTGATAATACCATCTTTTGGTGCTAGGACTTCTAACATTACTTTATCAGTTTCTAAGTCGACTAAGTTTTCATCCCGACAAATGGAATCACCCTCCTTTTTGTACCATTTTGCCACCGTGGCATCGGTAACGGATTCGGGGAGCATGGGAACTTTAATTTCAATTGTGGCCATGTTAAATTTCCTCTTCGAGCTTTAAAGCTTCATTAATCAATTTGTTTTGCCATTTTAAATAAAGTGCTGGATAACCCGCGGCCGGTGCAGCTGAAGCAGGCCGTCCTACATAATCCAAAGTTTGATTATTTTGTAAACATTTTGCGAGTCGATGGCAAGTACAGAACCAGAACCAAGCGCCTTGATTCTTAGGTTCTTCCTGACACCAAATTACTTGTTTCGCGTTGGAATATTTTTTAAGTTCCGTTTTTAATTCATCATAAGGAAATGGATATAATTGTTCAATACGAATCAAAGCAACATCATTTAATTTATTCTCGCGCCGTTTGGTTAACAAATCGTAATAAACTTTACCGCTGCAAAGTACAACCCGTTTTATTTTTTTCAGATCCTGCTTATCAATTTCAGGAATGATTAATTTCAATTGGTTACGAGTTAAATCTTCTAACGAAGAAACCGCCAATTTATGACGCAATAAACTCTTCGGCGTCATAACAATTAAAGGTTTCCGATAAGGACGTAATACTTGACGTCGCAATAAATGGAAAATTTGTGCGGGTGTGGTAGGAACACACACTTGCATATTATTCTGAGCACAAAGTTGCAAGTAACGCTCTAACCGAGCCGAAGAATGCTCGGGACCCTTGCCTTCATAACCATGCGGCAAAAACATCACTAAACCAGAGAGGCGATTCCATTTTTGCCATCCCGAACTTATAAATTGATCAACAATCACTTGAGCCACGTTGGCAAAGTCACCAAATTGCGCCTCCCAAATAATTAATGACTTTGGGTCAGCAGTGGAATAACCATATTCAAACCCTAGTGCGCCGGTTTCACAAAGTAAAGAATCATAAATATGCACTTTTGCTTGCTTGGAATTTAAATGTTTTAAGGGCTCATATTCTTTTCCAGTATCTTGATTAAAAACAGCGGCATGTCGATGAAAAAAAGTACCTCGTCGAGAATCCTGTCCCACCAATCGAACTGAATATCCCTCTTCCAACAAAGAAGCATAAGCAATCATTTCACCGAAACCCCAATCCATTGGAGTTTTACCTTCGGCCATTTCGAGTCTTGCCTCATAAATAGCGGCGACCTTGCGATGAAGTTTAAGCCTATCAGGCAATGTAGCGAGCTTTTCTCCAAGTACTTTTAATTTTTTCAATGGAACAGTGGTGTCTACCACAGTAGCCCATTCTTGGGCAAGGTAGGGAGTCCAATTGGTTGCATAATGCGTCGACAAACTATCGGGAAGAGTCTCTACCACTTGTCGTCCTTCATCAAGACGAGTGCGATATTTTTCTGTCCATTCATCGACTTCTTCAGAAGTGCAAATCTTTTGGTTAATAAGTTCTTTTGCATAAAGCACTCGAGTAGTAGCGTGCTCTTGAATAATCTTATACATCGCAGGTTGAGTCGGCACTGGATCGTCTACCTCTTGGTGGCCGTGTCGTCGATAACAAACAAGATCAATAAAGATATCTTTATGGAATTCCATTCGATAATCCAGCGCCAACTGGGTAACTGCAATCACGGCTTCAGGATCGTCACTATTAACATGGAATACTGACGCATCGAGCATTTTCGCTATATCGGTGCAATATAAGGAGGATCGCGCGTCTTTAGGATTGCTGGTAGTAAAGCCCAATTGATTATTCAAAATAATATGGATAGAACCACCCACATAATGGGCTCGTGTTTGCGACATGTTGAGCGCTTCCATGACAATACCTTCGCCCGCAAAGGAAGCATCTCCATGGATCATTACAGCCATAGCGTAATCCGGATTTTGTCCATTCTTTCTTTCTTGGCGTGCCCGCACAGATCCCATTACTACGGGACATATAAATTCCAAATGCGAAGGGTTAAAAGCTAACGATAAATGAATCGAACCTTCATCGGTTTTTACATCTCGCGAGTAACCCCGGTGATATTTTACGTCCCCCGACGTCAAACCATAATCTTTTTTGCCTTCAAACTCTTGAAATAATTCAGCAGCCGATTGACCCATAATATTCAATAACACATTGACCCGACCGCGATGGGCCATGCAAATTACTACTTCATCTAATTTCTTGCCCCGAGCCCGTTTGACCAGTTCGTCTAAGAGGGGAATTAAACTTTCACCACCTTCCAAAGAATAGCGAACTTGGCCTACATATTTCGTATCGAGGTATTTTTCGAGAGTTTCTGCTGCTACCAATTGCTGTAAAATATTTCTTTTAACTTCTTTATCAAAATCAATACAACCCAGTCGATGTTCTACATAATCTCGCAACCAATGTCGCTCCCGCTCATCTGAGATGGTACTGAATTGCACACCAATAGAACTGCAATAAACTTCGCGTAAATGTTTATATATCTCTTTTAAGGTTGCTTGAGGTTTATCTAAAAAACCCCCTGTTGAAAATGTTTCTTTAAAATCAGATTCCGTTAGGCCGTAATGATTTAATTCCAAGCGGGGATCTACTGGTCGATTGCCACCCAAAGGGTTAATCTTCGCGTTGAGATGACCAAATCGCCGATAAGCTTCAATTAATAAATCAACCGCCGTTTGCTTGGTGGCCGATGCTGCACTTGGAGCAGCAATATAAGTTTGCCATGCTAATTCACGAAATTCTTTTTGATTACTGGCATGTGAAATGTCCGGTACAGGAGTACCTTGTGATAAGGATTGAAAATAATGGCGCCATTCTTCATTAACACTATTGGGATCTCTAAGAAAACTTTCGTAAAGCGTTTCAATGTAACCAGCGTTGTTATCAGCTAAATACGAACTTTTTTGAAATTGTTCCATCACCGTTTCTTTTTGCATAATTTTTTATTTTCTCCTAAGCCACTATTCGACTTTCTTACGTTCTTTCGAGAGGTTAGATTCGAGAGGTTAGAGGCGATTTTAACTTACTCACCACTTTCTGTTTCACACAGCATCTCCGTACGAATTTTTCGAATTGCTTTCGCTGGATTAAGATTCTTCGGACACACAGTTACACAATCCATAATGGTTCGACAACGAAAAACACTGTAAGGATCTTTCATTGCATCTAAGCGTTCTTTTTTCTCAGTATCCCGATTATCGGCAATAAATCGATAAGACCATAACAATCCCGCGGGTCCAATAAATTTATCAGGATTCCACCAATAAGAAGGGCAAGAAGACGAACAGCAAGCGCACAAAATACATTCGTAGAGCCCGTCTAATTTGGCGCGATCGGCAGGGGATTGCAACCGCTCCTTTTGTGGGGTCTCTTGATTGTTGAGAAGGTAAGGTTTTACTTTTTTGTACTGAGCATAGAACTGCTCCATATCGACAATTAAATCACGAATAATAGGAAAACCCGGCAAAGGCCGAACCACTACTCGATCCGGCAAGGTTTTCAATTGCGTTACACAAGACAAGCCATTTTTACCATTAATATTCATTCCATCCGATCCACATACTCCCTCCCCACACGAACGACGCAAGCCGATATCTGGGTGATTTTCACGAATTGCTTCCAAAGCATTGAGCAACATTTTCCCGGGTATCGTGGAAACATCCAGCTGATAATCCTGCATATAAGGCTTTTTATTCGTTTCGGGATTGAAACGCATTATAGAAAACGTCATCACTCGAGATTTTTTATTCATACCTTAATCTCTCGCTTTGGGTAAAAATGGTTCCATTTTCTTAGGTTTCATATTAACAGGACGGTAATCAATGCGCCCATCTTGAAAATAAACCGTATGTTTTAGCCAATTGACGTCATCACGCTCTTTACAATCGTAACGGGAATGAGCTCCTCGGCTTTCTGTACGTTGCTTGGCACAAACGGCCGTTGCGCAAGCCACTTCAATTAAATTGTCAAGTTCTAGTGCTTCCACCCGTGCATTATTAAATCTCCGACTAGTATCCGTCAATTTTGCTCGCTGTAATCGTTCTTGTAATTTTTCTAAACGCTTTAGTCCTTGGTCCATTTGTTTCTCATCTCGGAAAACACCAAAATCTTTTGACATAGCTTTCGTCATTTCTTGACGAATTGTCACTGGATTTTCCGTATTATCTGATTTTTCCCAACGTTTGAGACGAGCTAAAGCGCTATCAATATCATCGGGATTTTCAGCACGATGCTTTAATTCCATCTTTAATGCTTCTTGCAAATACAAACCGATTGCTCGGCCGAAAACGACCAAATCTAATAGGGAATTCGTTCCCAACCGATTAGCTCCATGGACAGATACACAAGCACACTCACCGGCAGCAAACATACCTTCAACCACTTGGTCATTACCGCTCTCATCCACGGTTAGGGCTTGTCCATGAATGGTAGTAGGGATACCACCCATCATATAATGACACGTGGGTAAAATCGGAACGGGTTCTTTAATGATGTTGACGTTAGCAAATTTTTTCGAAAGCTCAATAATACCGGGTAAATGCTCTCGCAATACTTTTTCCCCTAAATGGTCCAATTTCAATAAAACGTGATCCTTCTTTGGACCTACACCATTCCCCGCCATAACTTCTTGTAAAATAGAACGCGAAACAACATCCCGACAATCAAGGTCTTTTAAATGGGGTGAATAACGTTCCATGAACCGCTCACCATCTTTATTAATAAGATATCCACCTTCACCACGGGCCCCTTCAGTAATCAAACACCCCACTCCGTAAATACCCGTAGGATGGAATTGCCAAAATTCCATATCCTGAACAGGCAAGCCGGCTCGAAGAGCCATTCCAATTCCGTCTCCAGTATTTGTATAAGCGTTACTAGTGGTTTCATAAATACGACCTGCACCGCCGGTTGCAAAAATGGTCGCTCGCGATTTAAAAAAGACCAAATCACCCGTTGCCATATTCAGAGCAATTAGACCTACAATCCCGCCCTTGATCCCACGGACCAAGTCAATTCCATACCACTCGTTATAAAAATGAGTTTCGGCTTCGACATTTTTTTGATAGAGCGTATGCAACATCGTATGACCCGTTCGATCCGCGCAAGCGCAGGTACGACATGCCATTTCTTTTCCAAAATCACGGGTGTGTCCACCGAAAGCACGCTGATAAATACGACCATCGTCTAAGCGAGAAAAAGGAAGACCATAATGCTCTAATTCGTATACGGAAGGAGGCGCTTGTTCACACATGTATTGGATGGCATCCTGATCACCCAAATAATCAGAACCTTTTACGGTATCGTACATATGCCATATCGGTTTATCGGGAACTACATTTCCCAAAGCCGCTGCAATACCTCCTTGCGCAGAAACAGTGTGAGATCGAGTGGGAAAAACTTTTGAAACAACAGCCACTTTATATTCTCGCGACTGCGCCATTTCTAATGCAGTGCGCAATCCCGCACCACCTGCGCCTACAATCAAGGCGTCATATTTTTTAACTTGGATGGAATTCATACCTACCTCACCGCACTATCCACAAAAATTCAATGGCCCATATAAAATAAGCAACTAATAGCAAGCAGACAATTGTCTCTAATGCTAATCGGGTTGGCTTATTTTTTACATAATCGGTGAAAATCGTCCACATGCCGATCCATGCATGCCATAGCACACTAAAAATCACTAGTAAGGTAAAAATTTTCATGGCCAAATGTGTAAATAAGGAATGCCATTGCGCATAAGAAATGGGGTGGTGTATAAGCAGAAAAATGATGAGAAAAACGGCATAAATACCGCTCAACAAAGCGGTGATGCGCTGCACGAACCAGTCGCAATAACCGCGCCGGCTTCTCTGGTCTACCATATCCACACTCCTGCTAATATAGCGATAAATGAAATCACGAAAACCATATAGGCTGTGATGCGCCCTTCACGGACAGATTCCCCGAAACCAAGATCCATTACCAAGTGGCGTATGCCAGCAAATAAATGAAACAAAGTGGCAGAAAACGTGATCCATACGGCAACTTTTAGCCAATGATTATGAATGAGCAATTGTTGCAAATCCCAAAATGAAGCTTCCGATAGCGTAGCTTGATGCAGGAGATAAAACATTAAAGGCATACATAAAAAGAGAATAAAGCCAGAAATTCGATGGCAAATCGATACAAGGGCCATCGGTGGAAAATGAAATTTAGTCAGATCAAGATTAACTGGCCGTTCGGTACACATCCCATCACTCCATTTTAGAAATCTGTTTTTAATCAAAGGGATAGCGCTATTTTGCTTGCGCTACTTGGCTTACTGATTATAACGACATTATTAAAAGAACACAAACCGAGATTTGATGTGGCTGAAGGAAGAAGTAGCTTCTTGAGTATCAATTCCAAAAAATTTTTCTTAAAATTGGTCAATCTTTGAAAACAAATTTAGAATTAACTATATCGTTCGTTATCTGCTATGAGGAGCATCCATGACCACGTCTACAGCAAAACTCTCTTTTGGTAATCAATCTGTTGAATTTCCGATTCAATCTCCCGTTTTAGGTAAAGACGCTATAAATATAAAAACTCTCAGTAAAGCTGGTATTTATACTTTAGACGTAGGTTTTTATTCAACCGCCGCTTGTGAATCTAAAATTACTTTTATCGATGGTGAACAAGGTGTTTTATTGTATCGAGGTTACCCCATCGATCAACTAGCCGAATCCTGTGACTACATGGAAGTTTGTTGTTTACTTCTGTATGGCGAGTTACCCAATAAAAACCAAAAAGAAAAATTCGTTCACTTTGTTAAAAACCACATTAGTGTTTATGAACAAGTAACTCATTTCTTTGATGGCTTTCAACGTAATGCTCACCCAATGGCTATGGTACTTTCTATAGTGGGGGCGTTATCGGCGTTTTATCACGATGCTCTCGATATTAAAAATCCCGAGCATCGAGAATTATCGGCTATTCGTCTGATAGCAAAAATGCCCACTCTTGCCGCAATGAGTTATAAATATTCAATAGACCAATCGTTTATACATCCCCATCAGGATATGTCCTACGCCGAAAATTTTCTTCATATGATGTTTGGGACGCCTTATGAAGAAAAGCTCCCGGATCCCGTATTAGTTCGTGCAATAGATCGGATTTTTACATTGCACGCTGACCATGAACAAAATGCTTCCACTACTACGGTCCGCGTGGCGGGTTCTACGGGCGCCAATCCATTTGCATGTATTTCGGCGGGAATTAGTACTCTGTGGGGACCGGTACATGGTGGGGCCAATGAAGCTTGCCTTAATATGCTCCAAGAAATAGGCCATGAAAAGAATATTAATAAGTACCTTAAAAAAGCAAAAGATAAAGATGATCCTTTCCGTTTAATGGGTTTTGGCCATCGTGTTTATAAAAACTATGATCCGCGAGCAAAAGTAATGCAGCAAACCTGCCATGAAGTTTTGAGTATGGTAAATAAACAAGACGAGACACTATTTAAATTAGCAAGAAAACTCGAAAAAATTGCGTTAGAAGATGACTATTTTATTAAAAAGAAACTTTATCCCAACGTGGATTTTTATTCGGGTCTTACCCTAAATGCTATTGGAATTCCTTCTAATATGTTTACAGTGATTTTTGCTTTATCGAGGACCGTTGGTTGGATTTCTCACTGGATGGAAATGATGAGTTCGGATCAACCACTCGCTCGTCCTCGCCAATTGTATATCGGTGAAAAAGAACGGGATGTAATTCCCTTAAAAGAACGGAAATAATTAATCTAATGCTTTATTATCTAAGTCTTCCGCGCCTTTGCGTGGTTTGATACGCGGGGTCGTCGCCTAAAGATAAAATTTCACGTCCACACTTGGCTCTGGATGGGATAGTCTTGAATATTATCTCCATGTTGGATATAAACCTTTTGTAAGGGCGGCATCGGAAAAGCGATAACGTTAATGAGCGTATTGAATCGACGATTGCCATAATCGTAGAAGTCATATTCCGCAAAAAACTTATCCATTGCCCAACATCACGAATAAGCCATAAACCGAGAACAATTCCCCAAAGACTATAACGGAAGTTTTGTTGAAAGAAGTTGTCGTCGCGGGTGGGAACACTATGAAAGAGGCCAATTCTTGCTTTAATCGGGCATAAGAACCACCTATTTTGGTGTAAATATGGGT
Organism: Coxiella-like endosymbiont; assembly: GCF_030643785.1. Taxonomy (NCBI): domain Bacteria; kingdom Pseudomonadati; phylum Pseudomonadota; class Gammaproteobacteria; order Legionellales; family Coxiellaceae; species Coxiella-like endosymbiont. The sequence goes on from NZ_CP094378.1 coordinate 1,320,735, forward strand.
GGATAGGCGTAAAATTTATTACGAAAATTGCAGCGAGGTCAAAATTGTATTTTATACGCAACGTGGTATTAACGAGGGGAGTCCCGCGAGTCCCATTCCGCTCAATATATCATTGCTGAAGTTAGTTTTCCGCGAATTGCCCAACCAACATAATAAGGGATACAAAATGATACTGCGCGCCGACATGTCCTCTCTGATGAAAATTACTGGCTATAAGTTTCAACAAATGCTGGGATGCTAGTGGCATTTACATAGATTCCTTGGTAATCAAAACTTCCCACACAAATACCACCAAATCCACCAATATAAACTGTCCACGGCAAGAAAAATGGAACTTCAGATCCACCTGTCAACGCGTTATTCGCGAAAAAATTGCTCGCCAAGACAAATAAGTGCCAAGCATTTTACGTGTTGTCGTATCTTCATAAACCTGACTCCTTTTATCGGCATAACGACTCAGTCCAAAAATTAAAGGGCGAAACCAACAGCCAAACCCACGCGAATCGTATAAACATCTATTTGGGTATAAGTTTCAGAAACAAACACGGGAGAAGGACTAATAGCGTTTAATGTGGGCAAATTTTTTCCCCCATAGTCATAAGTAATCACATTCCGCAAAGAGACTAACGCAACGTCGAAAATCTTAAGCAATTCCTAAGTCAGCCACATAGCCCTACAAGGATTTTCTTATTTTTTGTTGTAAAATTGGAATCAGTAAAGTTACAGCATCAGATTGATTTAGAATAAATTTTTGCCACAATTCAGCATAAGAAACACTAATTTTTCTATAAATATGAGTGTGAGGCGTTAAATCGGCAGCAAAAGCACGGGTAAAATCTACGTTATTCCTATTATGCCTAATTCGGAAATTATTTTGAGGCACAAAACCAAAAGCTGTCGATACTTGTGCGAAAGCATTATTGTTTCCTTGTTAGCTGTTTCGTTACCTGCTTGCCTCCAACCCCGATTGTAATACCGCTTATCAAAATGATACTACTGAACTTCCACTTGAGCACCTATTCCATAACCGAATTGTTGTGTGTAGGAATTAAAAATTTGTATGGACGAACCGGGAGGAAAGTTAACCACAAAATTAACCTCCTGCTTAAAATCTACACCATAAATAGCACTAAAAGCTTCGACAGATAAATACCCAGAGGTTAAGAGAGGGAACTTCGAGACCACCCTCAAAGGAGTTGCAAGAAAAAAATAGCGAAGAAAGAAAATAAACTGGTCTCAATGAATTTTACGCTCCCTCATAAACTCATCGATTTAACCCCCTTTTAACGATTACTTTCGAATACTACTCGACCATTGGTAAATATTGAAGACATTGACAATAATAATTAAAATTATCCATGTGTATAAAGCAGCCATTATATCGTCAATCATGACACCCAAGCCGCCTCGAATATTTTTTTCAAGCCAACTAATAGGCCACGGTTTCCAAATATCGAATATGCGGAATAAAATAAAACCGATTACAATGAAATACCAAATTTTCGGGATAGCAATCATGACAAATAAAAATCCGACTACTTCATCCCATACAGCAGCTGGATGATCGAAAGTGTCAAAGTGACGATTCGTAATATCACAAATAATTACTCCAAAAATAAAAAGAACGAGTGCAATAATGCTATAAGTAAGCAAAGAAAATCGGCTCAAAAAAAGATAAAAAACCACACCCAACATTGTGCCAAACGTACCTGGCATCCAGGGTATTGCACCCACACAAAATCCACAAGCAATAAATTCAATAGGGTTCGTCCACATGCTTTGAGGAACATTATTTTTTTCTTAAAAATGCTCATAACCTTTTTTTACTATCTTTAATTTTTGCTTTTGATCATCTACTACTGAAAAAGTTCTCCCTTCTATAATCTCACCAATACATCGGTATTCACAATCCAAATTTTTAAAAAGTTTTTCTAATTGAGAGCTTTTTTTATGGGGCACCGTAAAACAAAGCTCATAATCATCCCCTGATGTCAAAGCATAATTCCAGGCTTTTTTTAATGAACAATATTGTTTTAAATTTTTAGATAAAGGAAGCTGATCGGTATGAATTTTAGCGCCCACTCCACTGGCTCGGATAATTTTCTCGAGGTCGGCCACCAATCCATCTGAAATATCAATTGCCGCACTCGCAATTCCACGCAAAGCCAAGCCTGCTTTAATACGCGGGGAAGGGCAATGTAATCGTTTTAATAAAAAGGGATCAATTTTTTTGTGTTTTTGATTTAATAAATCTAATGCCAAACCAGCATCTCCTATCGTTCCTGTCACATAAATTAAATCGCCGGCTTTGGCGCCGCTTCTATAAATAGCCTTTCCCTTCGGGACCATGCCGTTAACCACTATGGATATGCAAAGTGGTCCTGTCGTTACGTCACCTCCTATCAAAGAAACTCCGTATTGTTCTGCTAAAGAAAAAATCCTTCCGAAAAATCTTCGAGCCACTTTTTATTAGCTTTTTCTAGGGTCAATGCCAATAATGCGGTATCTGGTGTTGCCCCCATTGCCGCCAAATCACTAAGATTAACCGCTAATGCTTTATAACCTAAATCGCGAGGTAAAATATTTACTGAAAAATGAATATCTTTTACCAGAGTATCTATTGAAGTTACTATTTGTGTATTGGGGAGTATTTCTATTACGGCGGCATCATCACCAATACCTGTTATAACGCGTTTTGATTTACTTTGTCGAAAATAGGTATCAATAATTGAAAATTCGGATAATGCCATTCGCTGATAATATCATTCTCTTTTTAAAAAATCTTTTATATTTCTTAAGGATATTTTTTCTGCCAAAAGGGCAAGGAAATTAAATTAAGATTAAAGAATGATTAAATGAATAAGATACAGTTGGAATCTCAATTAAGAATTGATATCCTTTATGAAGTAATAATTTCTTGCTTAGCCAAGGGAAAATAGGGACACAAAGATAGCTTCCCTTAATTTGAATCTTAAAACATTGATGTCGTTAGCCAAAATTAAATGCTAGTGAATTAGCTCGACGAACCAGCATAGCACAATCGATTATTCATCGATTATCTACTGGCCAAAACACTAACCCGAAATTGGCTACAATAAAACCCATCGCCAGATATTTCTTAGTCAATACTTATATTTCTACCGATGACAATGTCAGTAAGCTGGCTTATAAGCTTAGTTATTAAAGGCTGCACAATGGAGCCTTTATTCCCAAAAGGAACCACTATTATCGTAGAACCTAACCATAGTTCCAATAGGATTAAAACTAGTTGCATACCCAACAGAAAGCACTTAAGTTACAGCTATGAAAAAAGTGCTGTTGTACTAATTTCCGGAGGTATAGAACTTCGCCAACCTGTCTTGCTATTGCCACACACAAAGAGGATTCGATTGTTATGGTCTCACATTCAATTATGGGCAGCGCCATCAAGCCGAACTCGCCGCGAAAAGACTCGCTCATCATTTTTCAATTAAAGAACATAAAATATCTCTCTCGATTTGGGCTCAATAGGCGGGCTCCACTTCCGTACCTAATTTATCAAGGTGATGGGAATATTCCGATTACTTATGTTCCTACTCGAAATACCATTTTCTTTTAATCACGCTGGGCTGAGTGAAAGTTTTAAAAGCTTCTGATATTTTTATTCTGATATTTTTATTGGCATTAGTGCTGTCGATTATTCTGGCTACCCGGATTACCGCCTTGAGTACATTACTACTTTTCAGCGTCTAGGAGACCTGGCTACTAAGCAAGGTGTCGAGGGAAATTCCATACAAATTAATACGCCGTTTATTCATTTGGATAAAGCCCAATCTATTCAACAAGGCTTAATCTTGGACCTGGATTACCAATTAACAGTAACTTGCTATCACGCGAACGAAAAAGGCGAAGCTTGCAGACAGTGCGATAGCTGTATTTTACGGTTAAAAAATTCTACACACTGGGAGTTAAAGACCAAGCAAAATACGCTAAGAACTGTTGACAGCCGCTATTATTTTTTATTCCGATTTCGCTTTCGAAATTTTTTGGGACCATGTGGTCCGCGACCTCTTGGCATTTTATACCCCTTTTCTTATCTGATTGCTTAATACATCCAAAACCGCATTTACATACTTATAGCCTTCCTGGGCACCGAATTCTTTCACTAATTCCAGTGCTTCGTCAATGATTACCTTATACGGCACATCTCTTCGATGAAGCAACTCGTACGTGGCCAAACGTAATACTGCGAGTTCTACAGGATTTAAAGCGCTAATATCGCGATCTAAATGCGTCACCATCAATTCCTCAATAAGAGCAACATGTTGGATGGTTCCCGTTACCAAATCTTTAAAATAAAGAAGATCTGCATCAGAAATATCATTTTCTTCAGAAAATTGATTAACTAAAGCATCCGTTGGAGTTTCCCAAAAAGCCCATTGATAGAGGGCTTGTAGGCCATAGCGCCGCGCGTTGTGGCGTTTATTATTTTTCATTAGATTTTTTCTGCTTTCTCTGCAAATGACGAATTTCATCGGGAAATGCATTGATGTTTTGAAAGCTGCGATAGACGGAAGGAAATGGCACATAAGCAACTTTATCTAAAGCCTGCAATTCTTCCATTACCAACTCACCCATCCACTGAGAACTCACTTCACATTCTCCGCTCGCTCGCAATTTATGAATGATACGTTGAACAGCAGCTTCAATTTGCCCTGTACTAATAGGGTGTTTTTCTAACGCTTTCAACAATCCCCCATGGAGCTTTTCTTCATCAAATGTACTGCGTTCAGCCGTCCCGTTTAATAATTCGTGGTAGGTTTAATTCAGGCATTTCAAAAGTAGTAATAAACCGTTCTTGGCATTTTAAACACTCACGGCAGCGACGCACTTAGGCGCCTTCTTCTCTACTAATCGCGAATCAATTACCTTGATATCTTCTGCGTTACAAAAAGGACAATACATTAGTGGAGCACCGTTTCTTGACTATATACGGGAAACTGCTGAGTTAATTTTCTTACTTTTTCTCTGATATTAGCAATTACATTTTTATTAGTTAGATCATCTAAAATATCGCAAATCCAATGGCTCAGTTGTGAAACTTCTTTTTCTTTAAAACCCCGCGTAGTAACGGCTGGCGTTCCAATTCGAAGACCGCTTGTAACAAAGGGTGAACAAATTTCTCCAGGTACTGTGTTTTTATTAACAGTAATATTGGCCTGACCCAGTGCCAGCTCTGCGTCCTTCCCCGACATTTCTTTATCTAATAAGCTCACGAGAAACATGTGGTTTTGTGTGCCACTTGAAACAATAGCATAATTGCGCTCCATCATTATGGCCGCCATCACTTGAGCATTTTTTAAAATTTGTTGTGCGTAAGATTTAAATTCCGGCTGCATGGCTTCCTTAAACGCTAGAGCCTTTGCAGCGATCACATGCATCAAAGGACCGCCTTGTGAGCCCGGAAAAACCGCCGAATTTAAGCGCTTTTCCACTTCGGGATTTGCCTTAGCTAAAATCAGTCCGGAACGAGGCCCTCGCAGCGTTTTGTGAGTGGTGGTTGTCGTCACGTCTGCAATGTTAACGGGAGAAGGATAAACTCCGGCTGCCACCAAGCCCGCCACGTGCGCAATATCAGTCATAAAATAAGCATTAATATTATCAGCGATTTCACGGAAGCGTTGCCAATCTACTATCCCAGAAAAAGCCGAAAATCCTGCCAAAACCACTTTTGGCCGGTGCATCTCAGCTAACTGTGCTACTTTATCGTAATCAATATCGCCTTCTAAATTTAGTCCATAGTGAACCGCTTTATAAAATCTGCCCGAGAAACTCACTGGTGTACCATGTGTTAAATGTCCTCCATGTGATAGATCCATAGCCAACAAGTTATCCCCGGGATTCATGAGCGCCATGTACGCTTCTGCGTTAGCTTGCGAACCGGAATGAGGTTGAACATTGGCGTAATCGGCCTTGAATAGGGTTTTTGCCCGATCAATAGCCAATTGCTCAGCAATATCAACGAATTCACAGCCCCCATAATAACGTTTATGAGGATAGCCTTCCGCATATTTATTCGTTAGTACAGATCCCTGAAGCTCTAACACCCGAGGACTCACGTAATTTTCTGAAGCAATTAACTCGATATGTTCTTCCTGCCGTTCCTCTTCGCCCCGAACTGCTTGAGCAAGTTCAGGATCGAAGGCTTCTACCGTGAGACTGGGATCGTACATTTACAGGCTCCTTAGTTAGACTAAAGTTAGACTAATAGCACATTCTACCTGACCCCCAGAGATAATAGAATAGCAATTGGACTAAGGGTCCGTATGAGAAAGGAGACGAGATCCCTCTCGGGGGGAGAGGAGGGACTTGAATCTACGAAGTGCTCAGTGCCACTTTCGCAAGCCTATCGCAAACCTGATTCGTGATTTTTATAATGACATTCCAGCCCGACAAACACAGCACGACACCCAAGGAGGCAAATTATTCCAGTTAAGGAAAGAATAAAACCCTCCACTCCCAACCCAAGAGAGCAATGAGTGACAGAAATTCAATGGCATTTCTTCTTCTCTCTTGGCTCACGTAAACCGGCAGTCCCGGAATCACCCCTAAGCCTGCTCTGGAAGGTAGTGATTGAGCGGTTGAATCACAGTGGGTTTTTTTGCCTCTTACCTCACTCGAAACGGTCGTTTAAGAAACCTCTGTGAGGGGAAGGCTAATTTTCCCTCGGCAATTGCCCTAAAATCCCTCGGACGTGTTCCGAATGGCCGAGTCTTGTTCATAGTAGTTGGCCATTTTCTCAGCCGTTCGTTTTAGATCGCTAAAAGAAACTCTCTACTTACAATAATCCGGCCCACCCCGATTCCATTCGGCACTTGATTTCAATCAAATCCTCTTCATCAATCCTTTGATTGCCGATGCAATGAGTGAATTACAGCATCTAATTCTTCATGAAGAAATCGAGCGGGTCCGTAACCGGGCAATAATATAAATTCATCACATCGGAAATAATTAATTCTAATTGATGGCGGTGCTCTTTAGCACTTAATCGTAAATTCCGTAGCTCTAGCTCTGGGTGAGCTGTGGGATATCCAGAGGTTTAATCATTTCTAACAAAAGCTTATATGTTTCAGCATCGATATATCGATACGCGCGCTCTCCCTTCCCTAATCGTGTAGATTTCTCCACTATAGCGACAAGGGATATCCGATTTCTCTTTAATCGTGTAATCTCCGGGAGAAATAAAATGACCCCCTCTTGATCTGTTTTTTTGAAGCATTTGAAGCAACTGAATAAAATAGTGTCATATTTTTAATTTTTAAAAGCGCCAAAGCCCAAACTTCTTATAAGTTATTTCTTTTAAGCTGTTGTAATGAGTTTCATAGTCTTGCTAGCACCCAAACCTGAATAGATTCGGAGGGTTCCTTGGTGTGTTAAATGTGTTAAAACGTGTGTTAAAAATAATTGGACCCATTCTTCATCTTTGCCTTGCACAATCATATCGCTTACTAACGGTGTATATAAGAGTGAATTAACTTAACTGTTAAATCTTCATTACGTCGGCGATCTTCTTCAGATAAGGAATCATTAAAATCCAATCGAAATATTTTACGAAGTCATTCTCGACTTTCCTAGTCGGAAGGGTTGACGACTCATAGTAACCAGCCCATAAAAGTTGTAATTGGTCACTTTATGGTTTTTTGATGACAATTTTTAAGTAATAACACCAATTTTTCCGATTTAAGATTTTCTCCCAATAAATACGAATACAATTACTAAAGGAAAATAACAGGAAAAAATTGATCGGCTTCACCATCTTACATTCATTCCCTTATGCGCGGTATCGAGAAGTTCCCACAAGTGCTGTCATTTCTTGCTACGATTTAATCCTATTATTAATCCTAAAAAAATTATACCTATTAAAATAAATTGAAAAAATCTTAATATCCGTTCTTAAATTAAAGAAAGGTCTATTTTTCTAAAAAATAGATGTTTTTTTAAAAATTAATCAAAAAAAACGGCTACAATCTTAAAAAAGAATTAAATAGCGATAGTTGCTGAAGGGGCAGTGGATTATGTCTAGCAGAACTAATTCACATCAATAAAGAAAATTACTGGGAAAAGGAAAAGCACGTAATTACCACATTTTTTGGATTCTAAATTTTTTCCAAAACAGTCTGTAATTTATCCGTTGCGATAATTTCCATTTCTTCTGAAGGAAACTTGGGAGCATTTGCTTTAGGAACAATCGCGCGTTTGAAACCATGTTTTGCAGCTTCCTTAATGCGGTCTTGCCCGCTTTGAACGGGACGAATTTCTCCTGCTAACCCCACTTCTCCAAACGCAATTAAATCGGAAGCCATGGGTTTATTACGTAAACTCGAAAGTACAGCCAATAAAATGGCCAAATCCGCGCCGGTTTCAGTAATCCGCAAGCCACCCACAGCATTAACGAAAATATCTTGATTATAAGTAGCGACTCCACCGTGACGATGCAAGGTGGCTAACAGCATGGATAAACGATTCTGTTCTAAACCCACGCTTACCCGGCGAGGATTTGCTAAATGACTTTCATCCACTAAGGCTTGTACTTCTACCAACAAGGGGCGACTTCCTTCCCACGTGACTGTAATTACACTTCCAGAAACTGGCATTTCATATCTTGAGAGAAAAATAGCGGAAGGATTGTTTACCTGTTTTAACCCCGAATGAGTCATAGCAAACACACCAATTTCATTCACCGCCCCAAACCGATTTTTTACAGCACGAATAATCCGAAAACGACTATCATTTTTTTCTTCAAAATAAAGAACCGCATCTACCATGTGTTCTAGAACTCGTGGTCCGGCGATAGCCCCTTCCTTAGTGACATGACCCACAATGAATAAAGCAATTCCCTTTTGTTTTGTGAATTGCACAAGACGTGCTGCACTTTCTCGTACTTGGCTAACTCCTCCGGGAGCAGAAGGTACACTGTTGGTATAAACCGTTTGAATGGAATCAACAACCATCACTTGGGGATGTAATTTTTCGGTTAAAGATAAAATTTGTTCGACGTGCGTTTCCGCTAATAAAGTTAATTTATCTTGAGGTAATTGTAGCCGCTGTGCACGCACAGCAATTTGTTGCAGCGACTCCTCGCCCGTAATGTATAAAGTTGAATAGTTATTCCCAATTTGACATAAAATTTGCAGCAACAAAGTAGATTTGCCTATTCCAGGGTCGCCGCCGATTAAGACAACTGAATCGGAAACTAACCCGCCTCCCAATACGTGATCAAATTCCGCAAGGCCCGTCGATAAACGTGGTTGGGATTGCATATTCACATTGCTCAGCAGAGTAGGAATTGAAGAAATCCAAGAAAACCCTAACGTCTGAGAAGGGGAGGACTTTTTTACAGCCACTCTATTAAGAATAGTATTCCACTCTCCACAGTCTCGGCATTGACCTTGCCATTGCGCATATTGCGCGCCACAGCTTTGGCAAGAAAAAATTATTTTGTTTTTTGCCATTGTTCCTCTTGAATTAACTAAAGGAAAAAACCTAAAGCAGAAAAAACTTCACACTAAGATTTTAGGCTAATCCTGGTTTAAAACTTTAGCAAGCTCTTTTGCGAAATAAGTAATAATAAAATCTTCCGGCCCGTTTAATTGCCACTAAATTTTCTACCATAGCCGCAGTTTCATCCAGCCATCCTTGAATCTCAGCCGCTTTAATCATTCCAAATTTTCAGCTAACTTGACACGCGCCCAACAGGATCTGAGGAAAACGCTATTTAATTCGATAAATAATATTCAAATACATTTAAGCAGGTTTTACCATTCATAAAATCTACCCTTTCCGCACACTATCAAGTTCTGCCTCACGCAGTGCGGAACTCAAATTAACGGGGTTCCATTTGATAAGTTTTACGATCCCTAAATTGGTGGAGCTCCTTCAGCTGCTTCATGAAAAGGTCCATACAAACTGGATGCGTATTTAATCACGTAATTTAAAAATAGAAAATAGGAATATCCCGTAAATCCCACTTTATCTAAACCGTGTCTCGAATTGCCTTAACCATGCCATCCATCATACCGCTGGGAGCAACCACATACATCAGCACCAGCTTAAACTAAGCTAATTGCCTGTTTTAATTTCCTGTTTAATTAATAATTCATTATTGGTTTGGTCATCATTGACATCATGATGACCTCGACTATTTTGATAACGACAACACCACAATGACCATGATTGGTATATTCACAAAAACATACATCAACAATAAGTAAGAGCTGAGGAGCTTGCACCTTGATGCGTTGAATAGCGCGTTCAATGACGCCTTCCGTTTGGAAAGCGGTTGAACTGAGCGCATCCTTTCGGTCAGGAATTCCAAATAAAATAACAACAGAAATTTTTAATGCGGTAACTGCTTCAATTTCTTCATCCAATCGATCCATACTCCATTGGTAATGTCCTGGCATAGAAACAATTGGATTTTTTATATCGTTACCACTACAGATAAATAAAGGTAAAACTAAATCGTTGATCGAGACTTGATGTTCAGCAATTAATTTTCGCAAACTAGGGTGTTGACATAATCTCCGTAGTCGGATTGTGGGAAAGGTTTCAAGAATCTCCAGCATAAATAATTTCTCCCCTCTTTTCAGAGGGAAGAGGAAGTATTTCAAATGAAAATTAACTAATCAATAATGAAAATTAACTCATCAATTTCCATTGACCACCCGGTATCCGGCAAGATGTTCCGAAAGCATTATGAACTTAGCCACCTACTTTTACGGTGCTTTGATATTCAAAGCAATAGCGTGAGCCACGATGGTATTTCATGTACAGACCGAACAAACGCACGTTACGTCGTAGCTATTCGTCCAACTAGCTTCACGACCTATTCGGCGTACGAGTCATCGCATTCGTCATACTAATTGGATCTTGTTTGTCCATTCGTTTCCCAACAAAATTACCAATAACGCCACTTGCTACCAATGCACTGCCTAAAATATCAATCCAAGTTCCTTCTACGTGAAGGAACACCGCTCCCAATAACTCAGCATTGCCGCAGTAACTTCGATAATGGGGCCGGAAATATTGTGGACCTGGTGGGATACACCCAGCCAAGCTGACGACTAAAACAAAGGTAGAACCAATTGTCGCAATTTTTTCATGGCCTTATCTCGCTCTGTAAATCATCTTCCAAGATGATCTTCGATGCTTTAGGGTATCAAGGGACGGATACTAAAAGTATACCCTCTTTTCCAAGGTCAATCAACCAGATATCCCTCAGTTATTTCCCTCGGGATAGGAAGCTGACAGGAGGCAGTAAATGTACAATGGCTCTTCGAAGGGAAGCGGTTTCCTGTTTTATAATCAAGATAAATAAAAGGGGTATTTACATGGAGTCGCTCGCCAAACAAAAACTACCAGAATATCGATTATATCATAATGAAAAAGCTAACAAAATTGCCCACTACATTCGTATTCCTGCAGTTATATTGGACTTTCTTGTTGCTTTAAGTTGGATCAGTATTTCAGTTGCAATTCGCTGGCACATCAGTTTCACATGGATCGCAGTAATCCGCTCTTGTAGTTTATTATTATTTCCTCAACGTAAAATTGGCTCTGTGGTGATATGACGGTCATTATAGTGCTTCTCATCACCTTTGCTTTGTACCAGGATTGCTTTTCCTGCGCACCTACGACCTTCCTTCAGCTTCATTCTCTTTTTGATTTTATTTATTGGTGGAGTTCTGCTTCGTCTTATTGGTTACAGTTTTGAATAAACTAGTAGTTGAGTTAATTCTGGCACTTGGTTTAGGAAAATATTTCGATTTAGAAGAACCCACACAAACCCCCGCCCACTAAAAAGACGACAATCAGGACTCCGCCGCCACTATCGTCCTCGGTTTAAAATTAGTGGGTTTTTTTATCAGACGCCGAGGAGCAATTCGAGCGTCAGTGAGCACTTCTCCAATACCGATAAATTGATTGGCTTGAGTTCGTAACCGTACAAAGCCCTGGGTATGAGCATGCGGTACCATTACAGGTTGTCCTTGCTGCAAATAAAAAACAGTCGCGTTACTTAACTTAAGGACGGGAAAATGGGCAACCATACTTTCAATCGGTAATAAATAACTATCCAAAGGATCTTTATTCTGGTTTTCATATTCTCGCTCTAAGCGTGCTAGAGAAACCATTTGATCTTCGAGACAATGAACTACGGTTAATCGACGTAAAGCTATTACATGAGCACCACATCCCAAGGCTTCACCTAAATCGTCCACTAAAGTTCTTACATAAGTGCCCTTACTGCAATGCACATAAAGCTCAGCTATTTCCCCCTTAAAATCGAGCAAATTTAATTGATAAATAGTAACGCGCCGGGATTTACGTTCGACTTCAATACCTTGGTGGGCTAATTTATATAAAGGTTGTCCTCTATATTTTAGTGCGGAATACATCGAAGGAGTCTGTTCAATTATCCCATGAAATGATGTCATTGTTTTTTTAAACTCATGTTTTGATAATTCAGGCACAGGACGTTGAGAAATAATTTCGGCTTCACTATCACCGCTCGCTGTGCGGATTCCTAATCGAATTTTTACGAGATATGTTTTATCAGCGTCTAACAAATATTGAGAAAATTTGGTGGCTTCACCTAAGCATATCGGTAACATTCCATCGGCAAGAGGGTCTAAACTTCCGGTGTGCCCTGCTTTTTTTGCATGAAACAAATCTTTAATTCGTTGCACCGCATTGTTAGAAGTAATTCCTCGAGGTTTATCTAATAACAAGACACCATCAATGGTCCGCCTTATAATGTTTTGTCCCTTACTCCTCACTATCATCTTGAATGGCTCGTTTGATAAGCAATGAAATTTTATCGGCTCTTTCAATGGTCTCATCGTAAGCAAACTGTAATTTAGGGACATAACACAATATAGTCGCTTCTGCGAGCAAATGTCGCAGGTAACCCGTGGCTTTATGGAAAGCCTTCTGAACTTCTTGGGGATTTTGCTCTTCGAGTAATGTATAAAAAACTTTAGCCTGCTTTAAATCAGGAGACACAGAAACAGCTGTTAAAGAAATTAGGGCCAATCGGGGATCGTGGACTTCTTTTTGAGAAGTTCGGCTAGCTGCCGATGAATAAGGTCAGCCACTCGCTGTTGTCGTTGACTTGGCATTACTAAGTAATCTTCCGCTCAACTTGAATTTTTTCGTAAACTTCAATTTGATCATCTACTTTCACGTCATTGTAATTTTTTACACCGATACCACATTCTATACCTTGACGAACTTCCGCTACGTCTTCTTTATAACGGCGCAAAGATTCCAATTGTCCTTCGTAAATAACCACGTTGTCACGTAACACACGAATAGGTAAATGACGGCGGACCACCCCTTCCAAAACCATGCAGCCAGCAATGGCACCGAGTTTGGAAGAACGAAAAACTTCGCGCACTTGGACAAGGCCCATAATTTTTTCCTCAAATTCGGGAGCCAGTAATCCACTTAGAGCTTTTTTCACTTCATCAATTAAGTTGTAAATTACGCTGTAATAACGTAAATCAACAGCTTCTCGTTCCACCAAAGCTCGCGTAGGTAGATCAGTCCGAACATTAAAGCCAATAACAACTGCATCGGATGCAATAGCTAAATGCACATCTGATTCCGTAATTCCACCTACCCCACTGGCAATAATATTTACCTTAACCTCATCAGTTGATAATTTATTGAGAGCTTCTGTCAAAGCTTCCAATGAACCTTGTACATCTGTTTTTAATAAAATATTTAAAACACTTTGTTCTCCTTCATTCATACGATCGAAGACACGTTCCAAATGGGCTGTTTGTTTTTTCGCTAAGCGAATTTCGCGGTATTTCCCTTGACGAAAGCGCGCAATTTCACGGGCTTTGCGTTCATCCTGAACTACTAGCACTTCTTCCCCCGCCGTGGCGGTACCCGAAAGCCCTAATACCTCCACAGGCATTGAAGGACCCGCTTGGTAGCACGGTTGGCCGTCATCACTAATCATGGCTCGGATTCGACCATATTCGCGACCTACTAATAACATATCGCCTGGGTGCAACTCCCCACTCATCACTAAGATAGTAGCTATAGGGCCCCGACCCTTATCTAAACGAGATTCAATTACCATCCCTCGCGCAGGCCCCTTGTCTACAGCTTTCAATTCCAGCACCTCAGCCTGAAGTAAAATACGCTCCAATAAGGAATCGATGCCCTCACCCGTCTTTGCCGAAATTGGCTGGAACATGGTTTCTCCACCCCATTCTTCCGGAATAACCTCTTGTTTCGATAATTCAGTTTTAATTCGATCCGGGTCGGCTTCTAATTTATCCATTTTATTAATGGCTACTACTAAGGGGACCTTCGCCGCTTGAGCATGTTGGATTGCTTCAATAGTCTGGGGCATTACCCCATCATCGGCGGCTACCACCAAGACTACAATATCTGTACATTTCGCTCCGCGAGCTCGCATAGCGGTGAATGCCTCATGTCCGGGTGTATCTAAGAATGTGATCATTCCTAATTCGGTTTCTACATGATAAGCACCGATATGTTGAGTAATGCCACCGGCTTCAGTAGTCGTGACCTTAGTTCGGCGAATGTAGTCTAAAAGCGATGTTTTTCCGTGATCTACGTGGCCCATGATCGTCACTACTGGGGCGCGCGGTCGGGTTCCCCGCGCTACTTCTCCTAAAGTAGCCTCCAAATTTTCTTCCACGGTATCATCTTTAATAAGCTTAGCTTTATGACCCATTTCTTCAATGACAATTGCCGCCGTTTCTTGGTCGATCCGTTGGTTAATAGTGACCATTGCCCCCATTTTCATCATGGTTTTGATAACTTCCGCCGCTTTTATAGACATCTTTTGGGCCAGATCCGCTACGGTGATGGATTCCGGAAGGGTTACCTCACGGATAACGGGAGCAGTTGGCTTTGCAAAGCTATGCTCAAGCCTTGAGCTAGCCTTATCTGTCTCCAAAGAACTTGGCTTACGTCGACGACGTTCCTCAGCAAGTTTTGACATATGGAGCTCTTCACGCTCCCATTCGTCCTCTTCTTCGTTTTTACGTCCGCCTCGTGATTCTTTACGCACTCCTTTTTTAGAGGCTTCTTTGCTTTCAGCGGGTTTCTTTTTAACTTCTGGCTTGGCTGTAGATTCAGGAGCTACTTGTGGTTCCACAGCAGTTGCTACTTCTCGTTCCTCAGCTTTTTTTGTTTTTGATAAGACTGCTTCAAAGATAGTAGCAGGAGGCTCCTGGAATACTTCTTTTTCGGATATTTCTACAGGTTTTACATATGCACGCTTAGAGCGTATTTCTACATTAACGCTCTTCTTTCCTGATTTGACAACGCTCAGTTTCTTGCGCTTTAAAACAATTTTTGAACGTTTTTTATCCGATGCGGAGCCACCAGCGGTTTTTAAATGCATAAGCAATTTGCGTTTTTGGTCATCAGTAACAGTTTGGTCGATGTGAGAGATCGCAACACCCGCCTCTTTTAGTTGCTCCAAAAGACGTTCCGGTGTTGTCCGTACTAAGTCGGCCAATTGTTTGACACTCATGTCAGCCATAATTTAAATTTATTAACTCTTATTTATTCTTCTAAAAACCAGTGAGCCCTCGCGGCCATAATTAATTTAGCAGCAAAGTCCTCATCAATATCAATGATCTCTTTTAAATCGTCCACTGATTTTTCCGCCAAATCTTCTCGAGTCGTTACTTCATGAGACAAGAGCTGACAGGCCAAATCTTTCGTCATACCTTCGACTGTCAATAAATCTTCTAGGGAATCTTTTTCTCCTAATCCTTCTTGATTGGCAATTTCTTGCGTAAGTAGAACGTCGCTCGCACGGCGTTGCAATTCGCTTGCGATTTCATCATCAAACCCTTCAACATTTTGAAGTTCCTCTTTTGGAACATAAGCTACTTCTTCTAAGCTAGTAAAACCTTCTTGGACTAAGGTATCCGCGACCTCTTCATCGACATCTAATTTTTCTATGAAAATAGATTTAATATTGCTGGCTTCTTTTTCATGTCTTTGTGCCATCTCGGTTTCGCTCATGACATTAAGCGTCCAATTGGTCAATTCGCTGGCCAAACGAACATTTTGCCCACTGCGCCCAATCGCTTGAGACAATTGTTCTTCAGGAACCGCAAGGTCCATGGTATGAGAATCTTCATGGACTACGATGGACGTAACTTCTGCTGGAGCCATGGCATTAATCACTAATTGTGCGGGATTATCATCCCATAAAATAATATCGATGCGCTCGCCTCCCAATTCATTAGAAACCGCTTGAACGCGCGATCCCCGCATTCCTACACAAGCGCCGATGGGATCAATTCGACCATCATTCGTTTTAACAGCAATTTTCGCCCGTGAACCAGGATCTCGTGCAGCACCTTTAATCTCAATTACTTCTTCACCAATTTCTGGTACTTCAATTTTGAATAATTCAATTAAAAATTCAGGTCGCGTACGGCTTACTAATAATTGAGGTCCTCGTTTATCCTGCCGAACAGCGGACAAATAAACACGTAAACGATCATTAACCCGGAAAGCCTCGCGCGGAATCATCTCTTCTCGCGGCAACAACGCTTCCGCATTCTCGCCCATATCCAAGACGATACTATCACGAGTAACTCGCTTAACTACTCCAATAACGAGTTCTCCCACCCGTTTCCCATAGTGTTGAATAATTTTTGCTCGTTCAGCTTCGCGGACTTTTTGAACAATGACTTGCTTAGCTTGTTGGGCCGCAATACGACCGAATTTTACCGACTCGATAGACTCTTCAACAACATCGCCCACTTCCAAATCAGAATCAATCTCCCTCGCTCGGCTTAAGGGAATTTGTTGACCGGACGACTCTAAGGATTCCTCATCCTCCACTACTGTCCAATAGCGAAAAGTTTCATAATGCCCGCTTTTTTGATCAATAGATACGCAAATTTTAACGTCATCCTCATCATAACGTTTTGCCGTCACAGTAGCCAAGGCTGCTTCTATAGCTTCGAAGATGACCTCTTTCGAAACTCCACGTTCGTTAGACATTGAGTCAACTATTAATAGAATGTCTTTATTCATTTTTCAGCCCTCAAAATCCACCTATTTCATCCCAGCCTATTTTCACTATCATATCGTCGGTTTCTACAGTTAGTTACCTTTGCTTCGTCATCCACCATCTTAATAATGGCCGCACAGCAAATCTGGCGTTGCCCTTCTCGTGGCTTATACCAAGCGTATTTTCATTTTATGCCCCATAAATCGACGGTAATTATCAAGCGTATTTAAAGGCTGTTTTTTCCCAAACCCAGTGAGGAGATTTCCAAATTATAACGGCCACTGATGGGATCCTCGACATCTAACACGGCGTTCACTTGACGACTGATTTTGGCGCAATCGTTGAGACTTACTCTCGCAGGACTACCTACGGTCACTCGCAACACATTTTGTCCTCATTGTTATTTGTCCTTCTTGTCGAGAGAGCTCATAGCCGTCCCCACTACTAACTCAAATCCGAGTGCTTCCACCGCAAGCGTGATTATGCGCTGTAGTGTTCACGCTCAACTCATCCCCTTTCCCTCAAAAATAAAAAAGGGCATACAGCCCCTCATCTAAAAACATACCCTTAGATGGAATTTTATCTATCTCTAAATCTCTGGTAGCGGGGGTAGGATTTGAACCTACGACCTTCGGGTTATGAGCCCGACGAGCTGCCAAACTGCTCCACCCCGCATCGACGTCACACTAACTAAATATTACTTAGGTATTATATTACAGATAAATCAATCAAATGACAAGCTTCGTAAATTTTATAACAATGCGGATCAAATTAGGGGTAAGCCTTCGAGTTACAAGTTCGACATCCCTCGCTTCCTGGATTTCGCCTGTTCTCGGACCCTCTTGGGATCAGCGATCAATTACTACCGTATTGACACCGGGATGATGAGCGCCCCCGTGACTGTGGAATCACCTCCAGATTTCTGGTAAAAGAGCTGTATTTCCATTCCTTGCCTTCCTCGTAAAAGAAGGTGAGCGGTACGGATATTAGCGACACCAAATAAAGGACTGAATCCCAACAGAAGGATTGCCATAAATTAATTTCAGGCAACAAAAATAGTAGTTCGATCATAGTAATAAATGGAGGCGCAATGGAGCTACAATCATGGGTTTTTTCCCATCAGCTGGAGGAGTTCGTAGTGGGCATTTACATACTTTTTTGTTTTCTAATTGAAGTTACGCATCCTGTAACCGTTCCTATCATTAAGCCGGAACGAATGTAGAAATATTTTGTCATTATTATGTGATACATCTGCATGAGAATAAGATGGATCATCATCACCAGCTACCACTGGGATAGCTAAAATTGCCAAAAGGAATAAACGCTTACTAGCAAGTAGCTGCCCCATTGATAATAACGGTTCCATGGCGTTTTAGCATTGAGCCAAAACGACTTAAAATACTTCCCGTGACATGTTGACCTCTGTTCCTACCAATGACTGAAAGTCTATCTTATCGGAATTAATGATTTCTTAAAGGATGCTACCTTTTTTAAATTAATGTTCCCATAAGCAATAAATACTTGCATAGTCTTCTGAACTATCACTGGCCCACCGATGACTTGATACTTATGGGATAGTTGCTTCGAAAATCATCACCTAAGTGATTGCTAGGTCCAAAAAGTCCAAAAAATTAGAAAGCCAGATTCGAAAGAGCATATAACCAACCCGGGAAAATGCCTATAAAGAGCAGGGCTAGACCATTAATGGAAATAGCGATTTTCATTTCGAAGGAATATTGAATAGGTTCAAGAGGAAGAGCAGAGTTTTCAAAATACATCACCTTCACTACTCGAATGTAATAATAGGCGCCCACAATGGCGAATAAAACGGCAAGAACCGCAAGCCATACCAAATGCACTTTTATTAAAGCATCAAGAACACCCACCTTGGCGATGAATCCCACCAATGGTGGGAGGCCTGTCAAAGAAAATAAAGTCAACATCATCATGAAAGCTAACCACGGATTGCGATTGTTTAATCCAGCGAAATCTTTAATATTTTCAGCTTCAAAGTCACCTCGGCTCATTAAAATGACCATCCCAAAACTACCTAAGGTCATAAAACTATAGGTAATAATATAAAACATAGCTGCTACATAACCTTCTTTTGTCCCACATAAAACGCCAAGCAACATATAACCCATATGAGCGATCGACGAATAAGCCAACATTCGTTTAATATTTGATTGCGCAATAGCTGCAAAATTTCCGATACCCATAGATAAAATTGCAACTACTACGAGTACTTTATACCATTGTCCCTGCAAAGCCGGCATAGCATTCACCAATAAACGAATAACCATAGCAAAGGCCGCTATTTTTGGTGCCGTGGAAATAAATAAAGTTACCGAACTTGGAGCTCCCTCATAAACATCGGGAATCCACATATGGAAAGGCGCTGCTCCTACTTTAAAAGCAATACCCACCATCATAAATACTAAACCAAAGACTAAAATCAAATTTTGATGGACAGGAGTTTGACTTACTGCTGCGGCAATTTCGGTTAAATCTAAGCTGCGAGTAGCGCCGAAAACCATGGACATACCATAAATCAATATTCCTGAGGCGATGGAACCAATAATAAAATACTTCATTCCAGCTTCAACACAACGAGTTTTTTGACGTTTCATAGCAACCATAGCGTAAGTAGGAAGAGAAAATAATTCGAGGCCCAAGAAAACCATAATCAAATTATGCGAAGAAACCAAAACCATCATTCCTAACAAGGACAAAAGACCTAACACATAAAATTCCGTAGCGGGAATTTTACGTTCTTGATTATATTCCCGTGCATAGAGAAAAGTGAAAAAGACCGCCAAATAAATGAAGAGCTTAAGATAAACCGACAAATGATCCAAAACAAACAGGCAATGAAATGTAAATATCTTTGCTGAAAATTCGATTACTGGAAAAACATACCATGTTAACCAAAAAACTACTACTAAAGTAATTTGGGCGAGATAATAAGGAATCTGCGAATATCTAACAAAAAAAATACCCATCATCAAAATTACCAATGCCATAAATAATACAAATATTTCCGGTAAGGCAGGAATTAAGTTTGGTAACGTGGATGACATATCGTTAACCTTCTACAATTTCGATTGCAAGGCTTCTTGCAATAATTGACCAATGGATGTGTGAAATACATTTAATAAAGAATTGGGATAAATGCCAATCCAAACAACGGCTGCCATTATTAATATAAAAATAATTTTGTCAATTAAGCCAATATCAGTTAACCCAGCAACTGAAGCGTTAGTGATTGAGCCGTAAAATACGCGCTTATACATGTATAAAGTATATGCTGCCCCAATAACTAATGTAGAAGCAGCTAAAAAGGTTACCCCAAAGCTGGTCTTAAATGTACTGAGTAAAATCATAAACTCACCTACAAAGCCTGACGTCCCCGGCAAACCCACATTTGACATTGCGAAAACCATAAAAAAGGCAGCAAAATAAGGCATAGTTTTAGCAATACCCCCAAAATCGCCAATATAGTGGGAATGAAGTTGCTCATAGAGCATCCCAAACGCCAAAAACATCGCTCCGGCACCAAAAGCATGCGAAATCATCTGGACCATTGCTCCTTCCAGACTTAAATAGGCGTCTTGACGATTGCCGGTATGTGCCACGATCATAAATAACATAAATGCACCTAGGGTAACGAATCCCATATGAGCGACAGAGGAGTAGGCTATTAATTTCTTCATATCTGTTTGGGCAATCGCAATAAAACCAATATACACAATGGCCATTAAAGAAAGTGCAATCATCAACCAATCTAAATGACGACTGGCGTCGGGGACAATGGGCAAACTAAACCGCAAAAATCCATAACCTCCTAATTTCAGCATCAATGCAGCTAGGACTACCGAACCTCCCACCGGGGCCTCGGTATGCACATCAAGTAACCACGTATGAAGAGGCCACATCGGCACTTTAATAGCAAAAGCAACCAAAAAGCCTAAGAAAACTAAAATTTGAATGGTCATTCCCATATGCAGTCGATAATAATCGAGAATATAAAAACTGCCCGAATGCATACGCAAATATAACAAAGTCACTAATAATAAAGCTGATCCTAAAAAGGTATATAAGAAAAATTTAATAGCGGCATAGGAACGTTTTTCCATTCCCCAAATACCTATACTGAGGTACATAGGAATCAACATAGCTTCCCAAAAGAAGTAAAAAAGCATCGCATCCAGCGAAGAAAGAACCCCCACCACAGCGCCTTGCATTATCAAAAAGGCAGCTAAATATTGGCCTATTTTTTTCTTAACCATCGTCCAAGAAGCCAATACAACCAATAAAGTAGTAAAACAGGTGAGCACCACTAGCGGCATCGAAATTCCATCGACGCCGAGGTCGTAATTTATTTTGAGTGCCGGAATCCACCTTAAATGCTGAGTAAATTGCATTGCCACAGCAGTGGTATCAAAACTAAAGTAAAGTGGGATGCAAAGTATCAAAGAAATTAAAGCAATAACCAATGCTAATACACACGCTTGAGTTACTTGCTCTGGATTATTGAGCATCGCAACAGGAATAGCTCCCAAAATAGGTAACCAAATAAGTGTACTCAGTAAAGGTATATGTTCAAACATTATTGATTTAAGCCAATACCAACCAAATTAAAAAAGCTAATAAACCTAAAATCATTATAAAAACGTAATGATAAAGGTAACCCGATTGCAATCGATGCATTAATCGCGCCACCCGTATCGCGTTTCGTCCTGAACCATCTACGATAAAATGATCCAGTATTTTTAGATCACCCACTCGAAAAAAGAAATTAGCTAACGCTCTTCCACCTCGGACAAAGACAAACCAATTAAATGTATCAAAACCATATTTGGCTACCAAAATTTGATGTAACCAAGACAATCGTTGTTCCAGCAACCTAGGAATATGTGGTCGAACAATCGTCATCAACCAAGCAGAAAAAATGCCCAAAGCGGAAGCCCAAAATCGCGATGTAACAACAGAATGATAAGCCGTATAAAAAACATTGTGAAATTCCGCTCGCATCGCTTGTAAAACATTGTAGCGAGGCAAAACTTTAATACTGGATCCTAATAAATTAGGCTCACAATAGAGCATCCAGTAAATAAGAATTGCTCCTAACATTACTGAAGGGATACTTAAAATCCATTGAGGGCCTCGCATGTTCCAAGGCGTTTCTTTGATAGGTTTTAATTCAGGTGCCATTCGTTCTGAAGTATGGAAGGTTAGGAAAAATGCACGAAAAATATAATAACCCGTGACGAAAGCTCCTAAAAGTAAACAAATATAAGCATACTGAGCTCCGGGAATAGTCGAATGGAAAACCGCTTCAATAATAGCGTCCTTAGAATAAAAGCCCGAAAACGGAGGAATAGCTGATAAAGATAAGGCTCCAATTAGAAAAGATATATAGGTTACGGGTAAATATTTGCGCAGATTGCCCATTTTACGCATATCTTGCTCATGATGTAGCGCAATAATGACCGATCCAGCCGACAGGAATAATAAAGCTTTAAAACAAGCATGCGTTAATAAATGAAATATTCCTGCTGAATAGGCAGAAGCGCCATTAGCCGCTATCATATAACCCAATTGAGACATCGTGGAGAACGCAATAACCCGTTTAATATCAAATTCAACGAAAGCCAATAAACCTGTCAAAAGCGCGGTTGTGGCGCCAATAACCAAAACTGTACTCAAAGCTACTTGAGATAATTCAAAAAGAGGCGACATCCGGACCACTAAAAATACCCCAGCTGTTACCATTGTTGCTGCATGAATTAATGCTGAGATAGGTGTTGGGCCTTCCATCGATTCCGGTAACCACACATGTAAAGGCATTTGAGTAGATTTCCCCATGGCGCCAATAAAAAATAAAATGCAAATTACTGTAAGAATGGACCAATGGAAGCCCGGAAAAATACTGATTGTCGTTTGTGAAATTCCTGAAGCTACAGAAAATACTGTATGATAATCGAGACTTCCAAAATAATCTAAAATAGCGGCGATTCCGAGAATAAATCCGAAATCTCCTGCTCGATTAACCAAAAAAGCTTTTAAACTACCCATCGCCGCCGATTCTTTTTCAAACCAGAACCCAATCAATAAATAAGAAACTAACCCCACTCCTTCCCAACCAAAAAATAATTGAAAGAAATTATTGGCGGTCACCAAGATCAACATGGCAAAAGTAAACATGGACATGTAAGAAAAAAATCGCTGATAACCCAGATCCCCAGCCATGTAACCAATACTGTATATATGAACTACCAAGGAAATAAAGGTAATGATCAACATCATAACAGAGGTTAAGGAGTCCACCATAAAACCCACAGTAAAATGAAATTCACCGCTGATCCCCCAAGTGTAGATCGTTCCATAATAATAACCACTATCTACAACCACTAACATAAAAACCCAAAAGGCGCTTAGAAAGGAAATAGTAATTAAACTAATGGTGACCCATTGTGCTCCTCGGCGCCCAATTGGTTTTCCACCCAATCCCGCGATCAAACAGCCTAATAAAGGTGCTAGAACAGTAACTAAGGTCAGAGTCTTAATCATGCTTTGGTTAACCCTTTAAAATATTCATATCATCGACATTAATACTGCCACGACGGCGATAAAATAAAACCAAGATTGCTAATCCAATAGCTGACTCGGCCGCTGCTACAGTTAAAATAAAAAATACAAACAATTCCCCTGACCTGACTCCTAAATATTGAGCAAAGGCAATAAAATTGGTATTAACTGCTAACAGCATAAGTTCAATACACATTAACAATACGATTAAATTTTTTCGATTGATAATAATTCCGGCGAAACCTAAGCCGAACAAAATAGCGCCAATTATTAAAAAATAACCTAGAGGGATCATGTTTTTTCTATCTCCATCTTCACTAATCGCAATCGATCTGATTTTTTAACCTCCAATTGCTCAGAAATTCGTTGCACCTTGGCATCAGGTTTGCGGCCATGAAACGCTAATGTAATTGCTGCAATAATAGCGACAAGCAAGATGACAGCTGCAATTTGGAAAGGATAGAGATAATCAGTGTAAAGAATACTTCCCATGGCCTTAACGTTACTAAAATTAGCAGACATACAAGGGAATGAAACAGCAGCAATTCCAAAGCGACGTGGACTTACTACTACAATCATCGTGGCTATTAATAAAAACATTGCAATTAAACCAAAAGGTAAAAATCTTACAAATTTTTCTTGTGTTTTAGAAAGATCAATATTCAGCATCATTACAACAAATAAAAATAAAGTCGTGACCGCACCAACGTAGACGAAGATTAATACTAGAGCTAAAAACTCGGTTTGCATCATCATCCACAAAATAGCGCTAGCAAAAAATGCGAGCACGAGGAAAAGGACAGCATGTACCGGATTGCGCGATATAATTACCATCACCGTAGCTGCAATTAAAAGAGCTGCAAAAATAAAAAATATGACCTCGTATATTGGAAACATTTATTTGCCTTAATATTTTTTATCTATATTTTTTATCCTTCGCCCGATCCTTTGCAATTTGCTCACCGTACATATCCCCAATCATCAATAATTTTTCCTTTGTCAGAATATTTTCACCGCGATTTTTAATGCTGTAATGCATTTCAGGGGTCAATACGATGGCATCCACAGGACATGCCTCTTCACAAAAGCCGCAATTAATACATTTAAATGCATCGATATCATAAACCGTCGTACGACGCGATCCATCTTGCGCACGTGGGGCTGCCTCGATGGTAATGGCCAAAGAAGGACAAACAGCTTCACATAATTTACAAGCAATGCAGCGTTCCTCTCCATTGGGATAACGTCGCAAAGCGAGCATACCTCGAAAACGAAATGAGCTAGGGACCTCTTCATCAGGATAATGAATCGTAATCTTCTTTTTATAAAAATAACGTAAAGTTAAGGAGAGCCCCTTCAGGAGCTCCCACAAGGTGAAGCTTTTAATAATTTGTTTTAAACGTTTCATTAATTAAAACCATGGTGCCAAATGAAATTCTATTGCAAGCCCTAATACAACTATCCATACTAGGGTTACCGGTATTAAAATTTTCCAACATAAATGCATAATTTGATCGTAACGATACCGAGGAAACGTTGCCCGCATCCAAAAATAAGTAAAAATAAAAAGTGACAATTTAAGTGCAAACCAAATTACCCCAGGCACCCAGGCAAAAAGTGCGCCTAAAAAGGGTATTCCTTGAAAAGGTGATAGCCATCCACCTAAAAAAATAACTGTTGCAATCCCCGCTACTAAAACCATATTGGCGTATTCCGCCAAAAAGAAAAGCGCAAACGTGATTCCGGAATATTCAACGTGAAATCCTGCGACAATTTCCGATTCGCCTTCCGCCACATCAAAGGGAGCACGATTCGTTTCCGCTACCGCTGTTATCCAATAGACTAAAAATAACGGCAGTAACGGAAGCCAAAACCAATGCCATATTCCTCCGGCTTGACGAAGAATAATTCCTTGCAAATTCATGGTTCCCGCTGCAATAAGAACACCAACGAGAGCAAAACCCATGGGAATTTCGTAAGAAACTACTTGAGCCGCCGAACGAAGTGCTCCAAAAAAAGCATATTTGGAATTTGATGCCCAACCAGCAACTAAAATTCCATAAACTCCTAAAGAGGTCATAGCAAATAGAAATAATAGTCCTGCATTTATATTGGCTAACACCCATCCTTTAGAAAAAGGAATTACGGCCCAAGCTGCCAAGGCAGGCATTAACGACAACACGGGCGCAATAATATAAAGGTATCGGTTCGAAGCCGTTGGAATAATGATTTCTTTGAAGAGCAATTTAAGTGCATCCGCAATAGGCTGAGCGAATCCTCGAAACCCTACGCGATTTGGCCCCACCCGCGATTGAATATAACCAATAACTTTTCGTTCGGCGAACGTCAAAAAAGCAACCACAAGCATTAATGGAATTAAGATAATGATAATTTTAATAATAATTAAAACTAAGATAATCAATTGGCCCGCCACTATTCGCCCCTTTCCAATATAATTGCTGTTTCTGCTTGACCAAAACCGGCTGTTTCCGCTAATCCTGATGCCAAAAATACCGTATTATTCGCTAATCGATTTTCTATCATTAACGGTAAAGTAATTCGGCTTTCACCCTGAATTGCTGTAGCCCGCTCTCCTGCTTTAAGTCCCAATTGAGAGGCTGTTTTGCGGTTGAGCCCTATTGTAATCATTTGATCGCTCAAAGTTTGTTGTAACGGTTTGGAGCGACGAACTAAATTATCTACTCGCACCATTGGCCAAGGCGCCAGGCGTGCTAATTTCGAATTCCCGCCTCGAAATTCGAGGATAAATTCAGAATCTAATGAAAAAGACGAACGTTTCCTTTCTGTGTGGATTTTCTGCTCTATGTCCCACTCAAGTTCTGGAATGGCTCGATCAACTTCATGGCGGACATCTTGAATCCTTTTATAATCAAATCCCGGCAACTCAAAATAATTGCCGAGTAGTCTCAATACTTTCCAACCAGCTTGTGAGTTTTTTTCTGGTACGCTCGCGGCTAAAAATGATTGAGAGCGCCCTTCAACATTCACGAATGTTCCACCGGATTCGGAAAAAGGTGCTATAGGCAGCATAACATCCGCATAAGTTTCCATTTCAGAATTAGTAAATGTTGTTAAACAAACAACAAATTTAGCCTTCCTTAGGGAACTAAGGGCTTCTGCAGGATAAGCACAATCCAATTCAAGCTCCAAATTTAATATAAAATAGGCTTTCAAGGGATGCCTTATGAGCATCGTTTTTGCATCAAATCCTACTTCGTTTAATTGTTTGCCCGCAGGCCCTCGATGAGGGATCGCACCGGCCAGCCAAGCCCCTGCGCTGTTTGACCCTTCCGTAAGAATTCCCACACTTGCCCCACTTTTTTGCCCAATAAATTGCACAAGAGCTCGAATAGTAGCAGCATTTTCGTGGTGTAAAGCATGTTCTCCTAAGAAAATAGCAGATTTTTCAGCGGTTCTTAAAACCTCCGCAATCGTTTTCGCTTTTTCTTCAGAACGAACCTCTGCCAAAATTTCAGGGACGTCATCATCACCCGCTAATATTTTGGCGACCTGAGCTAAGGCGTCTGGTAATTCTTGAGGCGAAACAATCAGTCTTTCCTCAAGGTCAAAAACAAAAGGAAAGTCCATGGGATTAATCGCTAATATCTTGGCCTCTTCAGAGCAGGCTTTATTAATTCGATAACTAATCAGAGGTTGTTCAAAACGAATATTCGATCCAATTAACAAAATGGCATTTAATTTTTCGATATCAACAATAGGCAGCCCCAAATTAGGGAACGACGCAAATTTGTGTTGATCGCGAAAATCTTGCCAACGGATTCGGTGATCGATATTGGAACCACCTAATCCCCGGAACCATTTTTGGAATAAATAAACTTCTTCTACCGAAGCATTCGGTGATATTAGTGCGCCTAATTGATTCACACTATACTTTTTAATGAGAGCTTTGGTGCGATTTTTAATAATTTCAAAAGCTTCTTCCCAGGCAACTTCTACCCATACCCCCCTCTTTTTTATTTGGGGCTGATAAATGCGGGATGGATGATAGAGCCCAAAATGACCAAAACGATCACGATCACTCATCCAGGTCTCATTTACCACTTCATTTTCACGGGGAACAGCGCGCATAATTTTACGTTGAGGGGCAAACTCTTGCCATCGACTGTGCAAGAAAATATTTCCTCCTACACAATCGTGCGGTGCTATAACAGGAACCTCGCGAAGTTCCCAACCTCGCTCCCGATACCGTGCGGGTTTATCCGTCAACGCACCTACAGGACAAATATCGATAATATTCCCCGACAATTCTGATTGCATAAAATGCTTAACGTAAGTCGATATCACCTCTTTCTCGCCACGGTTAATTACCCCAAGCTCAGGAAAGCCAGCAATTTCTTCTCCAAATCGCACACAGCGGGTGCATTGAATACAACGAGTCATTTCAGTTTCAATCAAAGGACCAATATTGTCGCTAAACACAGCCCGTTTTGTTTCTTCGTAATCAGAGTGCGACCGACCAAACCCCATTGCTAAGTCTTGTAATTCACATTCACCCCCTTGGTCGCAGATAGGGCAATCCAACGGATGATTTATTAACAAAAATTCCATTACGTAGCGTTGAGCTTCGATGGTTTTTTTAGATTTGGTGAACACTTTCATTCCGGGAGTCACTGGTGTTGCACAGGCAGGAAGCGGTTTTCCTGATTTTTCAACTTCAACCAAACACATTCGACAATTGGCTGCGATAGATAATTTTTTGTGGTAACAGAAACGCGGAATATAAATACCCATTTCATCCGCAGCTTCGATAATAGAAGCCCCTTCTTCCACCGTAGTTTTTTTACCGTCTATTTCGAGATCAACCATATTCTTTACCGCTTTGTCATTCCTTCTTATTCCACCATACACTTCCCATGTTCCACATGGTAGGCAAATTCATCATAAAAATGGTTCAACATCCCACTAACGGGCCATGCGGTGGCCTCTCCAAAGGCGCAAATAGTACGGCCTTCAATGCCCTTAGCCACGTGACTGAGCTGCTCTAAATCTCGTTTCGTTCCTTCGCCGCTCTCAATTTGATGAACTAACCGATAAATCCACCCAGTTCCTTCTCGACAGGGCGTGCATTGACCGCAGGATTCATGCATATAAAATTTAGAAATCCGTTCTAATACTTTCACCATGCAGGTGGATTGATCCATCACCATAACGCCGCCCGAGCCCAGCATAGACCCTGCCTCCATTATTCCATCAAAACTCATAATGGCTTTCATTATAATACGGGCAGGCAATACAGGCATTGAACTGCCACCAGGAATAACTGCTTTTAATTCGCTACCCTCATCACGCATCCCCCCTGCTAATTCCAATAAATCGACAAAGGGAATTCCTAAGGGAACTTCATAATTTCCGGGTTTAGCGACATGACCGCTTACGGAAAAAATTTTAGTCCCACCGTTTTTTGGAGGTCCTAAATCCGCAAACCATTTTCCCCCTTTTTCTAAAATCACCGGTATGGAAGCAAAAGTTTCTGTGTTGTTAATAACGCTGGGACGGCCATATAAGCCAAAATTAGCTGGAAAGGGTGGTTTGAAACGAGGCCATCCTCGTTTTCCCTCTAAAGAATTCATGAGCGCCGTTTCTTCCCCGCAAATATAGGCAGCAGCGCTGAAATGATTATAAATTTCAATATCAATGCCTGAATTTAAAACATTCTTACCAATTAATCCTGCTTCTCGCACTTCTGCTAATGCTTGTTCGCATCGATTGAAAGGCTCTAAAAATTCGCCACGCAAGAAATTATAACCAACCGTCGCCCTGAGCGTATAGCAGGCAATAGCAATTCCTTCCAATACTTGATGAGGATTAAATCGC
Source organism: Coxiella-like endosymbiont (assembly GCF_030643785.1). Taxonomy (NCBI): domain Bacteria; kingdom Pseudomonadati; phylum Pseudomonadota; class Gammaproteobacteria; order Legionellales; family Coxiellaceae; species Coxiella-like endosymbiont. The sequence goes on from NZ_CP094378.1 coordinate 1,350,247, forward strand.
AAAATATCGCGATCTTTAAACGTGCCAGGCTCACTTTCATCAGAATTACAAATAACGTATTTTTGTCCTTGCTTATCACGCGGAACAAAATTCCATTTCAATCCAGTAGGAAAACCAGCTCCTCCTCGACCCCGCAAGGAAGATTCTTTGATTTCATTAATAATTTTTTCAGGCGGTGTTTTTTCTTTAAGGATTTTTCGTAATACTTTGTAGCCTCCGACACTTTCATAGGATTTTAGTGTCCAAGGCTCATCTAAATGCAGAGTCCGATAACAAACCGCATTACGAAGCATTCGTTTTCGACTCCTGCTCTAATTTATTAATTATGGTTAACATTTTTTCTGGCGTTAAATTTTCGTAAGATTCATGATCATCGATTTGACACATAGGAGCTCCCCCACAAGCTGCCATGCATTCCACGCTTTTTAGCGTAAATAAGCCATCAGGCGTGGTTTCATTAAAATCGATCCCCAGGCGTTTTTTAACACCTGCAACGATTTCATCACTTCCGCGTAAAAAACACGATACGTTCTGACAAATTCCAATTTTATGCTTACCAATCGATTTCAAGTTATACATGTCATAGAAGGTGGCTACTTCATAGGCCCATACGCGCGGTAATTTTAAATAATCTGCTACAGCATTTATTGCTGCTTCGCTCAACCATCCACCATTTTGTTTCTGCACAAATAATAGTGCAGGTATTATGGCCGATCGCTTTTGATCGCTCGGATATTTCACTAACCAACGATCAATTTCTTTTGCCACCTCGTCACTAATAACAATGGAGGAGTTAATTTCTTTCTTCATTAACGATCTATCTCGCCGAATACAATATCAATACTAGAAATAATAGTGACTAAATCAGCAATCATATGCCCACGACACATTTCATTTATTGCGGCCAAATGAGGATAGCTTGCCGCTCGTACTTTGACACGATAGGGTTTATTCGCTCCATCAGAAACGATATAAACTCCAAATTCACCTTTAGGCTGCTCTACAGCTGCGTAAGCCTCACCCTCAGGAACGATATAACCTTCAGTGAACAATTTAAAATGATGAATGAGTGCTTCCATATCCCTTTTCATAACTTCACGTTTCGGCGGAACGATTTTATAGTCATCGATCATCACCGCTCCGGGATTTTTTCGCAGCCATTCTACACATTGACGAATAATTCGATTCGACTGCCGCATTTCTTCAATACGAACTAAATAACGGTCGTAACAATCGCCTTCACTGCCAATAGGAATATCAAAATCCACTTGATCATAAGCCGCATAAGGTTGTTTTTTTCGGAGGTCCCATTCGACCCCCGATGCGCGTAACATTGGTCCGGTAAAACCTAATTGTAAAGCTCTTTCCGGCAAAACAACTCCAATACCTACTGTTCGCTGTTTCCAAATCCGATTATCTGTTAATAGCGCTTCATACTCATCCACTAATTTGGGAAATCGCTCGGTAAAATCCCAGATAAAATCTAACAAGGACCCTTCTCGGACTTTATTTAATTTCTTAACTTCTTTTTCACTATGCCAGCGTGAGGCCTTATATTTTGGCATACTATCAGGTAAATCACGGTAAACACCTCCAGGGCGATAATAGGTGGCATGCATTCGCGCGCCGGACACAGCCTCGTAACAATCCATTAAATCTTCTCGTTCACGAAAACAATAAAGAAAAACAGTCATTGCTCCAACATCCAATGCATGAGCGCCTAACCATAGTAAATGATTTAATATGCGTGTGATCTCATCAAACAGGGTACGGATATATTTTGCACGAATGGGGGGCTCGACTCCTAATAATTTTTCGATTGCTAACACATAACCGTGTTCATTAACCATCATCGACACGTAATCCAAACGATCCATATAACCAATTGTTTGATTATAGGGTTTGCTTTCCGCTAATTTTTCTGTAGCACGATGCAATAAACCAATGTGAGGATCCACTCGTTGAATTACTTCACCATCCGCTTCAATAATAAGTCGTAATACACCATGAGCCGCAGGATGTTGTGGTCCAAAATTAAAAGTGAAATTACGAACTTCAGCCATTTATTCGCCTTTTTTATAGCGGTTATCGGAACGAATTACTTTTGGTACTAATACTCGAGGTTGAATACTCACAGGTTCATAAATACAACGTTGTTGCGCTGCATCATAACGAAGCTCGACCTCCCCAATCAATGGAAAATCTTTGCGAAAAGGATGACCCACAAAACCATAATCCGTTAACAATCGTCGCAAGTCAGGATGACCATCAAAAACAATTCCAAATAGATCGAAAGCTTCTCGTTCATACCAATCCGCTGAATTCCATAATTTGACAAGGGAAGGCACCATAGGCGGATCATTATCCACATAAACTTTTAACCGCACACGCTGGTTATGACGTAATGACAACAAATGATATACAACAGCAAAGCGCGGCTTATTCCAGGGAATCATTTTTTCTTGTATGTTTTTTTGAAAACCGCGACTAAAACCTGTGTTTGTTGTTTCTTCGGTACGCCATTCACTGGTGCCGTATTTTAAATAATCCACACCACAAATATCTAACAACAATTCAAAATGAAAAGGAGTCTCATCTCGCAAAGCTGCACAAACTTCTAAGAGAGAAGTGGGAAGTAATTCTATTGTGACTATATCGAGCTCACCATCTAGGTTTTCTATGAGAGTCGAAAAACGATCTTTGAGGGCGTCGGCTAAAATTTTTTTATCAGACATTCTGTTTCCTTAAATCTTTTCGATCAAATATATTTCGATACCTAACTTTATTTCGTAGCTGAATAACCCCATAAAATAAAGCTTCCGCTGTCGGCGGACAGCCTGGCACATACACATCGACCGGCACAATTCGGTCACAACCTCGCACTACCGAATAGGCATAATGGTAATATCCTCCAGCGTTTGCGCAGGAACCCATAGATATCACCCAACGGGGCTCGGTCATTTGATCATAAACCTTGCGTAAAGCGGGGGCCATCTTATTACATAATGTGCCGGCCACGATCATCACATCAGATTGACGGGGGCTCGGACGAAATAAGCCTGCCCCGAAACGATCCAAATCGTAACGAGAAGAAGCGCATTGCATCATCTCAATCGCACAACACGCAAGCCCAAATGTCATGGGCCATAAAGAGCTGCTCCGCGCCCATCGGACTAAATCATCGAACGACGTAAGGAGAAAACCTTCTCTGCTTAACAATTGATTCATTTATTCCCACTCCAAAGCACCACGTTTCCATTCGTAAATAAATCCAACCGCCAAAATTCCCAGAAAAATAATCATTGCCCAAAATCCTAACCAACCAATATGTCGTAAAACCACAGCCCACGGAAATAAAAAGGCAGTCTCTAAATCAAAAATAATAAAGAGAATAGCGACTAGATAAAAACGAACATCGAAAGGCAAACGGGCGTCTTGAAAAACTTCAAAACCACATTCATAAGGAGATAATTTGTTTTTATAAGGTCGACGAGGTCCTAAAAACCAACCCATTGCCAACGCTAGCATCCCAATAAAGATACTTATACCAATAAACACCAAGATTGGAAAATAATGTACTAACACGTGCAATTGCCCTTAAAATTAAGGTCATCTCTACCCAAAAGAGATAACAAAGTTGAGTATAATTTACCCACTGGGGCACGATTTTACTGCATCGATGCAGAATATAACAAAGCTTTCTTAACAACAATTGGTGCCGAAGGCCGGAATCGAACCGACACGGGTTTCCCCACTGCCCCCTCAAGACAGCGTGTCTACCAGTTCCACCACTTCGGCATATCAATGAGCGCTTGAGTGCTTGCCTGCCCCAGGTTGAAAATTTTTAAGCGGCGCTGTCTGTAAGGGTGGCACTTTTATCCCCTCACCTGGATTACGTGAGGCTAGATAACTAAGCCCAATACTTGTAGCAAAAAAACCAGCTGCCAAAATAATCGTCACTTTCATGAGAAAAGGTGTCGCGCCCGTGCTTCCAAACATCGTATTAGAGGCACCACTACCAAAAGCCGTCCCTGCGTCAGCCCCTTTACCATGTTGCAATAACACTAACCCAATCAAGCAGACTGCAATCATTACATGAATAATTATAATTGATTGCATTGTTCCCCTATTTTCAAAAAATGTTCAGCTTGCAAAGAAGCACCTCCCACTAAGACACCATCAATATTTTCCATTGTAAATAAAGCTCTTGCGTTCTCTGGTTTTACACTGCCTCCATATAAAATCCGGATATTCTCCGCCATCGCGGCGTCATAGTGTCGCAATTGCTCCCGAATAGCGGCATGAACTTCTTCTGCTTGAACGAGAGAGGCATTTTTACCCGTTCCGATAGCCCATACGGGTTCATAAGCAATTACAATATCGCTTAATGAGGCCCGATTATCATGCATCCGCAATACAACTGCAAGCTGCTCTTGAACAATTTCAAAGGTTTCACCCGCTTCGCGCTGCGCTTCGGTTTCCCCAACACAAATTATGGGTCGAATCCCATTTTCCAAAGCTCTTTTTACTTTTCGTGCCACGGATTCATTTGTCTCACCGTGCAGTTTCCGCCTTTCGGAATGACCGATGATAACGTAATGGCACAAAAATCCCGTAACATCGTGGCTGATATTTCACCAGTGTAAGCTCCGACCTGATGCTCGGAGACGTCTTGAGCTCCCCAGGAGATTTGAGTTCGCAGAAACGCTTCTTTACATTGCGGGATGAAAATATAAGGAGGGATAACGACTAACTCCGCCGTTTCTATTCGCTCGCACCCGTATTTTAACCCTTCTAACAATCCAGCAATGGTCTGAAGGGTTCCATGCATTTTCCAATTCCCTGCCACCAATGGACGACGGCCCATATAATTTCCCCTCTGCTAAATCTCCACACAATTCTAGCGGAATCAAAAAGATAATACAAAGCCCTAAGAAGAAGAAGAAAGAAAAACTTGAAGTTATTTAAGCTCCCCTCCTTCACTAAAATTCCACCTTCTGTAGAGAAGGGTATCGAAGTGTGGGTTGTAAAGAAAAAGACCGCTTTCCAGGTCCACTAAGCCTTTAATCTGGGGAGTCTGGAGTGGGCTTTCCTTGCGCAGAAATTCATCCGTGACTTAACACAGACCTTAGACTACCTCATCGTGTTTTTAGAGTTTACCGAGGACATTTTCCCTAAATACTTACATTTCCCATCAAGAGACTTTGAATATATCACCCTGGTTTTCTTAACCAAAGATGGAACGAAACACACTCTACAACAAGAAATCCTAAATACTAGAAAAAATAAAAATTTAATTTAATCAAATGGTTAATGAAAAGTCGCTTGAAGAAGCATACGAAGAAGTATAAAATTTCTGCATACAAAATCAGAAATTGCTCACATAGTTTCCAAGCAATTTCTTACAAGCATTAAAACAATCTTGAGGACTAATCTAGAGGAATGTCGTAGAGTATTATCATATCTTCTCAAGAAAGGAAGAAGGTAAGTAGCTTTTTTTTCAAAAAAATTTCTATTCGATTTAACCGAATTTAATTTTTGCCTGATTTTTTTGCCTGATTTTGTGCATTTTTTAAATAAAATTGGTAATTTAGACTCCCCAAATAATTCGATAAAGTTTTTTCAAAATTTCATTTTCGTTGTCAGTAGTCCCCTTAAAATTAGCTGATTTAATATACTGTCAATTGAAGCACAGCCGTATCTCCGGTTTCTAAGAACGCTGGTGGTTATTGGAGACTTCAAACTACTAGCAAACGTACTTGCAAGAACGGATTTTGGAATCGAGCTATCATTTTGAGTGATATTAGTTTTAACATGCCATGGCAAATGATACATCTTTGTAAGATCGGCTGTCCATTTTCCCTTTTAGAAAAAAAGCTTTTGGATTTTTCCAGCCAAAAAAGACACTTTGGTTTCTGCCAATTGCTTTTCAAGCAGAGATTGGGATCTGCGCAGAAGCAATTTTTAAAAGAAGAACATGGCTAGTTACATGCTCTTTTATTCTTAGAACCACCAAGCTTCCATTCTTTAACTCAATTACATCGGTATTATTGCCCTCTTCCAACACATCTTTGCTGAATTCCGCTGCCACAATATTGGGATTAGCAGTAATTTCCTATTTCGTTCCATTGTGAGTAAATAGAGGAGTTGTTTGAATTTTTAAATTTAATTCGCGCGCAGCTGAATTTAAAGTTGTCGGATTTGTGTAAAAGCAACATTGGATAATTGATCACTCTTTTTAGTTAACAGGATATTTATTTTTTGTTGTATTAATGCCTGTTTAATTTGTTCTTTGACATTTTCCAAAGAACGCTTTTCTCCGCTACTACTACATCGCTTACTACTACTTGATGACGAAGTATCTCAGGAGAAAGCAGGAGATAAGAAATACTTATCTTTTCCGGCGCTTCAGAAGTTTGGCAATGTCTGTAACAATAATCTGCCACCATTTTTTGGTTGTAACTTTGATCTTTCCATAAAAACGAGCACTAGGGATAATAAGGTAACGAAAATCACTTCTTTGATTAATTAATTCGTAATTGCTCTTTACTTGATTTGGTAAGATAAAAACACTATTCATTATTCCGCTTTGCACTTGCTGTACTATTAACACATTTTTCATTTGCATCATAAATTGTCTATTAGTTAAAGAATTTTCAGAGAGAAATTGTTGAAACAACTGCAAAGGAGAAAATTGTCTCCGTTTTCTTAAAAAGTCGGTAGGGCCATGATTACTTGATCCACTTGTTCAGGACTTACATCAAAGCCCAATTTTTTTGCAGAATACACTTGAATATGATTCAAAATCAAATTTTGTAAAGCTTTGAGCTCATCGTTCTGAATTGCGGTGAGAGAGTGTCCAATCTTTTGCGAATAAGCTTGCTATAGGCGTTGAAATGTTTGGTTCAACTCGTTCTCAGTAATTTTTTCACCATTCACTTTTGCAAGTGTCTTACCTTAACGCGTTAGACTGTAAATAATATTGAATGCTCCAGAAAATAAAAGAAAGGATTATGCCAGCAATCTAATCTTTATACATGTTCATGAAGATACATGTTCATGAAGGTTTTGTAACATGCCGTTAACTCATAAAAATGGCGGAGTGGACGGGACTCGAACCCGCGACCCCCGGCGTGACAGGCCGGTATTCTAACCAACTGAACTACCACTCCTCTACAGAAGACTAACGACAGAGTTAGCGTACCTACAGTAGGTAATAAGTTAATTGTCGCGAATTGTCGCGAAACAACAAGCAATATCTGTCTTCTATTTTCAATCCTCTGTCATCCTGAATGGGTGCTGAGGGATTTGAACCCCCGACATTCGCCTTGTAAGGGCGACGCTCTACCAACTGAGCTAAGCACCCATATTATTTTCCATTAACACCCGAACTTCGCTGTTCGCGCTACCTATTTCGGGGAATGCACCAAAAATTGCCTCAGAATTACTGAAACTTTGGGGCAATGAAGATAGCGGATATGTCTGGGTTAATCAACCCTAATTTATTCTTGTTTATTTAAACTTCCCTTCGGTTTTATTTTTTACCTCTATTCAAAGCCTCTTTTAGCTTTTTACCTGCTGAAAAGCTCACCACCAAGCTGGCAGGAATTTGTATAGGTTCCCCTGTTTTTGGGTTACGTCCCGTTCGAGCTGCGCGTGGGCTCGCTTTAAAGCTACCAAAGCCCACTAAGACCACATCCTTACGGCTTTGTAACGATTCCGTCACAAAATCGATAAATGCATCCAAAGCTCGGTTCGCTGCATTTTTCGAAATGCCGGCTGATTCTGCCATGACTTCAATGAGATCATTTTTATTCATAAATTCCTCTCGGTAGTTCCATCGATTAATGGTCGGGCTTTTTGCCCCCCTTCCTTGATTGTTCAGGTTATATCAACTGCTTTCTCCGACTGTCAAGCAAGAAAAGCTTCATAAGAACTTTTGTTTCTTATTTTAGGGACGTAATTGGATTTAAGGAGCGTAATTAGCGACCTCTAACTTAACGCGCCGCCCGGCCGGGGAGAAGCCTTAGTAATTTTTTCCGTCCAAGGTCGATTTCTTACTCTAAGACTGATGAAAGGCAAGGCATTTAAAATTTCTGAGCTTCATTTCGCCTCTCGATTATACAGAGCGTCGGGACAGGAAAGTTATTCAGTTCCACCTATCGTCAATGCATCGACTTTAAGGGTAGGTTGCCCCACCCCGACCGGAACTGATTGCCCCGCTTTTCCACAAATACCCATCCCCGAATCAAGTACTAAATCACTTCCCACCATCGATACTTTAGTTAAGATATCAGGACCGTTACCAGTTAAAGTGGCGCCTTTAACAGGCCGTGTGACTTTTCCTTTATCAATTAAATAGGCTTCACTAGCAGAAAAAACAAATTTTCCGGAAGTAATATCAACTTGGCCACCAGAAAAATCCACGGCATACAATCCCTTTTCCACCGAAGCAATTATTTCTTGGGGATCGCTTTTACCCGGCAATAGGTACGTATTCGTCATACGAGGAAGAGGCAAATGCGCATAGGATTCACGACGACCGTTACCGGTCGGCGCCATTTTCATCAAATGAGCATTATGACGATCTTGCATATAATTTTTTAAAATGCCATTTTCAATCAAGATTGTTTTCTGCGTTACTGTCCCTTCGTCGTCTACACTTAAAGAGCCTCTTCTACCCGGAACGGTTCCATCATCTACCACTGTGCATAAAGGAGAAGCCACCCGTTCCCCTACTCGTCCACTAAAAGCAGAAGTTCCCTTGCGATTAAAATCACCTTCTAAACCATGCCCAATAGCTTCGTGAAGAAGAACTGCCGGCCACCCGGCTCCGAGCACCACAGGAAAAGTACCCGCCGGCGCATCCTCAGCCTCTAAATTTTGGCATGCCTGACGAACGGCTTTATCTGCGTAAGAATATGCCGTTGACAAAAACATTTCATAACCGCAGCGAGCACCACCGCCCCCAGAGCCCTGTTCCCGGCGGCCATTTTGTTCCACGATTACGCGAACTCGTAAATTCACTAACGGTCGCAAATCAGCTGCCATTAATCCTTCATTATTTAGGACTAACACGACCTCATGATGTCCTGTTAAGCTGACAACCACATGCTTCACGCGAGGATCTGTAGCTCGAGTATATTGATCAATACGCTTTAGTAATTCGATCTTCTCTATCGTAGTCATTGAATTAATAGGATTGAGTGAAGAATAAAGCGGTTTAATTGATTTTTTATGTAAGACATCTATTATAAGTGCAGAGCCACAGGAATAAGCAATACTCTTTGCAGAATGTGCCGCTCTTAGCAGAGCTTTCGCATTGATATCATCCGCATAAGCAAAGCCTATTTTTTCGCCACTAATAACTCGTAATCCGAATCCTTGATCAACGGAAAAATCACCTCCTTTTACAATACCTTCTTCTAATGTCCAATTTTCTTCCTGGATGCTTTGTAAAAATATGTCGGCATTATCAATGGAGGGGCCCATAGCCAGGCCCATGATTTTTTCTAAGTTGCTGGGAGTAAGGTTAAAGGGTTTTAAAAGAAAATCGTTAGCAATTTGAATTAAGTCACTCATCTTTATTTATCAGTGCATTTAAAAATTAGTTTTTTTAGCAGGAGCAGGTAAGGTGACTACCAGCTTATTCCAAGAACCCACAATATGATAATTCACCTCAGCTGCTTTGCCAACATGCGGCGCTAAAACTTGATTAGCAATCCAGGTAATAACTCCCGCTCAAGGTCCATCGGCAAGACCCACGATTAACGGCAGGGTCGAAGTTATATTTGGCACAATTTCTAAATGAAAATCATAATTTTTATTTACAAAACCAATAAGCCCTTTAATCTGAACCCAAGCAATATCTCCTACTAAAGAGGCATCTTCGGTTCTAGCAACTCCTTTCGATAAAGAAAAATTTCCCTTAAACAAATTAAATGCGAATCCTTTTTTAGAAAAATTAGCAAGATTAATGGGTAATTTGGGTAATGACTGTAAACTAAATAAATTAAGTAGGCGACCAAAACCTAATTCGGATTCAACTCCCTCAGTTAATTCTGTCACGCGTCCCTTATAAAAATTAATTTTAATATCGCCGTTTAAAGGGGTAGCCATGAATTGATCGGGTGACCCTGGCCATTGCAACGAAAAATTAGCTAGCCCTCTTCCTCCTTCCAGAGCGTGAGTAATTCCCCATCCCTTAAGGAGGGTTCCAAAATTAGAACTCACAAACTGTCCCGCTAACCGCGTTTCTGTTTGGTTTTTTTGTGCTGCCATTTTCCTGCAGCTTTAATATAAAACAAGAGGCCTATTGCCGTAAAATTATTGATGTTCAAGCCGTTTTTTATTTGCGACGTTTGCAGTATTAATTTACCTAACACATTTTTACCATAGCGGAAATCATTAATAGTTAAATCCATAGATGGTAAGCTTTTAGGATCCCACTTCATTTGCTTATCTTTCGTTTTTTGGGGCAAATAAAATCGCAAAAAATATCCTTGCCATGCGCGATGATTGGAGAAAATTGAAAGATCGCCCAGAATTAAAGGACTTTTATATTTACTAACCAGCCTTGGTATTGAGGGAATAAACTGAGACTGGTATCTGCTTTTGCTTTTAAAGGATTACTATAATGGACTGTAATCGCTGAGGTTTTATTATCGTGAAAAAATAAGGCTGCATTTAGAAAAACAGAATTTTGCGCCAGTTTATCATAAGGAGCAGGGAGCGTATATTTAACTCCAATTAAATCAGTCATTAGAAAAAAACTGTTGGTTACGAAGTCATTATCACTGCGTAATTTTAACAATGCACGATAGGGAGTTGATCCACATAAATAGTCTAAGATGGGAAAATTAAATTGCTTTTGCAAGGCCTCGATCTGGATTTGGCCACTCATTTCAATCTGCAACATTGGCGAGAGCGTCCCAGGATTGATAGTAGCAATAGAAAAATCGATTGGTAAACCTAAAAATTGAGCTCTAATATGATTGGCCAAAAAATTTTGATTAATAAAATGAAAATTTCCAGTGATTTGATTAAGTTTTATTCCCCAATTTTTTAAAAATAGTTGTGCATTATTAACACACAAATGCCCATCTACATTTGTATTGGCCGCGTGCTGAGTTAGGGGAATTTTGAGATTTAAATTCGCTCTGAATGGCCTATTTGGAATAATGGCTTTAATTTGTTTAGAGACTAAAAGAGGAGTTGCTTGCAGAAATCGAAAGCCATCTGTTAGGTTAGAAACCGATCCACCACTTACCATTAAAATGGGCTTAGCCCAATGAACTATTGCGGCTTTTAAATGATTTAAAGGATTTCCCATTATTTCCGCGCGATCCGCGACAATATTCAAACTATCGTTATTAAAAGCAACTGTCCCATGAATATTTTTATATTTGGCCATTTAGGGTGGTAATGTAATGTCACGCTGTTCACATCAGCAATGATGTTAAAATGCCCTTCTTTATGGATGAAAGGAAATTTCTTTAGAGGGCCTTCCAAATCTATAATGCCCGCAGTTATTTTTCCAGCTACAAATGCTTTATTCAACCAGATTGATAAATCAGAACCCATATAATGATATGGTAAATAAGATTTGATGTTATTTAAATTTTCTACTTTGAATTTTGCCTGTAATGAAATATAAGGCGATTTATTTGCAGGTAAGGATAAGCTCTCCCATCCTTGCCATTGCCAATCATTGTTGCCTAAATAGGCTTGCGATACATCAATATCCCAATCCAGTGAGGAGTGATACCATTGAGTAATTAAATTTAATTGCTTTAATACTAAGGGGCGCCTTAAAGATTCCTGGAACTTTAATTGTGCTACTACCTGATTGTAATTTGAGCTTTGCTCTTGAAGGATTCATATCTATCGAACCCGATAATTGCGAACCTCCGGGAAAATTATTCCAAGGTTGAAAACTTAAGGCATAAAAATCGGTTCTTAGATGATAATAAAGTTTTTGTTTTCCGGGAAAATAAAACAAACAAAAGCGATGAACCTCCCCCGATGGTTGAATCTTTCGATAAAATTTCTGAAATTTTTCCAGCCAATATCCTATTTTTTGAGCGAAGAGAGGAATGTCTCTTAATCGAAGGTAATTGGTTCTGAATAAAATTACAGGAATTGAATTCTCATAAATTACAAGGACACCGAAATTATGCTCCGGCCATTTTTTTCTCCCGTTCGCAGAAAAATGTCATTTCCTACTAATCTCCAGCCATTCACATAGGGCTTCCAATATAAATTGGCGGAGATATGATCGAGCAATAATATATGGCCCTGATTAAAGATTAATCGTATATGATTACCTGCTATTAAGCTTTGCAATGAATTAAGAATTCGTTTATGAAACCTTGCCCATAATTGTATATCTCTTTCTCCTGACTCCATCGACAAATTTTTAAAATATTTCTGTAAAAAATAACTATCTAGCCATTGTTTAAAAATTACATTTTTAAGTTCCGACATAAAGACTCATATTGTCAGACGAAGTCGTAATCAAAAATCGGAATTGCGTCGGGACTTCTTGGAATAAACTTCCCACTCCGGTTATTTGATGATGTAAAATTCCATTAATTACATTAACACGCAAGTTGTTAATAGGAATTAGGTTACCCTGGAATGTATGATAATTGATGCTAATCGCTTTTAGCGTGACGTTGGATTGATTCAATATCCATAAAAGAATATTTTTCACATCTCCTAAATTAGCCATCACATGTTTATGGCCGAAATTAGCCATCCCCTGCACGCGCAATTCTCCAACTGCTGTTTCAGAAACAGCAAACTAGGCACCAGAAAGCACTAAATAACTCGGCAATAATCGCCAATGAAATAAGCTATGAAAGAGATCAATACTGATAGAAAGTTGTTTGATCCGTAAAAGTGATTTCTGACGAGCAGGGTCAGTAATAAACACATCTTGAAAGCTGAGGGCTGGATCAAGTCCATACCAAATTGCTTTAATGCCGCTAATATGTACAGGTTGATGTAAGATACTACTCGCCCATCGCTCAAAAAAATCACGCTTATGGTTAAGTACCGGAATTGTCAAACGAGTAATATTAATCAATACAGCAAAGAGAATTACAAGGATCGCCACCGTCATTAACAACCATTTTCCACAACGGCGTACTAAAATTTTAACATTCATCAGCCCAATTTAAATCGATGTTGGTAATCGTTTAATAAAAATCGCAACCACGGCCATAAAAGCGTAGTACTTACAAGAGACAACCAGTATTTTCTAGTCAATGGAGAAGAGTCTGCCATTGCCATAATCCAATATTGTAACGCGAGGTATACCGCCATAGTGATTAAAACTAATATCGTTTGTTGCCAGGCGGGCAAGCTGTGGATGGGTATTTGAAAACGAATGAAAAAATAAGCAAGGCAGGTAAATAATAGTGTATGTTGCCCTAAAATGGTTCCCATAAGTAAATCTAGCAAAAGGCCTATTACGAAAGCGGCACCAATGCCCACTCGATAGGGAATAGAAATCATCCAAAATAAAAGAATCATCAAAACCCAGGCAGGTTGGTACCATACGGCCCATTCGGGAAGAGGCAGGATAGCTAGCATCATTCCTACTAAAAAAGTGAGTCCGATTAAAATTCTTTGTTTAAAGATATCATTTTCCATTTTCTTTAGGCTTCACTGAAGAAGATGCTAACTCTTCTCGTACCACATTTTGTAACGAAGCTCTATCTGGCCAAACCATTAACACTTGTTGTGACTGATCTAAATGGGCTGATGGCTGAAGAATAATTGTAGCAAAACGCTTAGCAGGATTATGCATTAACTCGGAAACCACCCCCACAGGATAACCTACTGGATAGCGCAACCCAAGCCCAGAAGACATAAAAAGGTCACCTTTTTGGATATCGCTGGTATCTGGGACATTAATCAGCATGAGCTTTTCAGAGCTTCCCAACCCGACTGCAATAGCACGAATACCATTCCGGTAATCTTGGACAGGAACAGCGCTCTTAGGATCGGAAATCAACATAATATTACTCGTCAAGGGGCTCACAGCAACTACTTGCCCAATAATGCCATAAGCATCTAAAACAGGTTGCCCCAAATAAATGTGTGATTGCGTTCCCTTATCAACCATAACTTGTTGGAGATTAGGATCTAAATCCACAGCTAACAATTGGGCAACAAGCAGATGCAAGGCACCCATTCGGGAAGTCGATTTTAATAATTCTCGTAATTGGGCATTTTCTCGCTCAAGAGCAAGAAGTTTCTGCAATTTCGATTCCAGTAACCACTCATGAGCCCGCAGGCGGGCATTATCCGCCATTAATTGCTGTTGAGTGGTAATATTCATACCAATCCAGTGGATTGTTTTAATAGGAGCATTCACTAAATATTGGATAGGAAGCACAACTAAGGACAAATCAGCGCGAACCTTCTGAAAAAAGCCTGCTTTTTGGTCCAAAAGAATCAATATAATTGATAAACCCATAAAAATAAGGGTACGCAATCCTGGCATTGAAGAACGTTTAAAAATTAATTTAATGACGCTTTCCTCTTGTTTGCCCTATCAAAATTCCCTTTAAGTATTAATCTCGTGAAAGAAATTCTCCACCCATTGATCGCATCAATTCCAAAGCTCGACCACCGCCACGAGCTACACAGGTAAGTGGATCTTCCGCTATTACCACAGATAGACCTGTTTCTTCCATTAAGAGTTGATCGATATCCTTTAACAAAGCTCCGCCACCTGTGAGCACCATCCCCCGTTCCGCAATATCCGCAGCCAACTCGGGCGGCGCTTGTTCCAAAGCCCCACGGACCGCACCGACTATTCCCGAAAGCGCTTCCTGCAAGGCTTCAAGAATCTCATTATTAGTAAGCGTAAAGCTTCGAGGCACACCTTCTGCTAAATTTCGACCACGTACTTCAATTTCTTTAATTTCATTGCTGGGAAATGCGGCACCAATTTCGTGTTTAATTCGTTCTGCCGTAGTTTCACCAATCAACGCTCCATAATTACGGCGAACATAACTGATAATAGCCTCATCAAAACGATCACCACCAATGCGTACGGATTCCGCGTAGACAATCCCACTCAAAGAAATAATCGCTACCTCAGTAGTCCCTCCCCCGATATCCACTACCATAGAACCACTAGCTTCTTCCACGGGTAAGCCGGCACCCATTGCTGCCGCCATGGGTTCCTCAATCAAATACACCTCACGAGCTCCAGCTCCCAAAGCAGATTCTTTAATCGCGCGACGCTCGACCTGGGTGGAACCACAGGGTACACAAATCAAAACACGAGGGCTAGGACGTAAAAAGCGAGTTTTATGAACTTTATGAATAAAATACTGCAACATTTTTTCAGTGACATGGAAATCAGCAATAACACCATCCTTCAAAGGACGAGTCGCAAGGATATTGCCAGGAGTACGGCCTAACATACGCTTAGCTTCTGCTCCGACGGCTGCGACACTTTCCTGACCTCCACGCGCATCTTTTCGAATAGCCACTACTGAAGGTTCATTTAGAACAATACCGCCTTGTTCAACCACATAAATTAAGGTATTAGCGGTACCTAAATCGATTGAAATATCATTCGAAACTAGACCACGCAATTTTTTTAACATGGAAATTCTTCCTATTGGCTCTGAGATGTTGCAAAAAATGCAAACTTACTTTAACCGAAAACTCAACTAGAGGAAAGGCTTAGGGACGTCAGACACGACTAATAGATCTTCAGACTGTCTTCCACTGCGCGTCTTCTGTATAATGCACCCCTATAATAAGGGGTTGCATAATGTCCACTTTAAACAAAAACGATATTGATAAAATTGCGAACCTAGCCAAACTCAATATCTCTGAAAGAGAAAATCAATTGTTGGGGCAAAATTTAAATGAAATTCTTAAACTTGTGGACAAAATGAATCAGATAGATACATCGCATATCGAACCTCTTGCACATTCCTCTAGTGAAACGCAACCTTTGAGGGAAGATATTGTCACAGAATCGAATCAACGCACTTTATTTCAAAAAAATGCGCCTCAAGTAGAGGCCGGACTTTATATGGTCCCTGTGGTTATTGAAAACGAAGAATAACGGATAGACACATGCATCGAAAAACCATAGTTGAATTAAGCAAAGATTTACAGGCTAAGAAAATATCAAGCATGGAACTTACGCAACATTTTTTGGATCGGATTAAAAATTTTAATCCCATATTCAACTGTTTCATCACTATTAGTGAAGAGCAAGCGTTAGTAGAAGCTAAAGCAGCCGATGCACTTTTAACTAAAGGCGAAGCAAGGCCTCTGACCGGCATCCCAATTGCCCATAAAGATATTTTCTGCACTCAAGGAATTAAAACTAGCTGCGCATCCAAAATGCTAGACAATTTTATTGCCCCTTACGATGCTACAGTCGTAGAACGTTTGAAGGCAACAGGAACTGTTTTAATTGGCAAAACTAATATGGATGAATTTGCGATGGGTTCTTCTAATGAAAATAGTTATTACGGACTTGTCCGAAATCCGTGGGATATCAGCCGTATTCCCGGCGGCTCTTCAGGAGGCTCTGCGGCTGCTGTAGCAGCTCGAATGACTCCCGGAGCAACAGGAACTGATACGGGAGGCTCTATCCGCCAACCCGCCGCCTTGTGCGGTGTCACCGGATTAAAACCTACCTACGGACGAGTTTCTCGTCACGGCATGATTGCTTTTGCTTCAAGCTTAGATCAAGGCGGACCATTAACTCAAACTGCTGAAGATGCCGCCTTGCTTCTCAATATTATGGCTGCTCACGACAAAAGGGATTCAACTAGCATAAAAAAAGACACTCCCGATTATTCGTCTACATTGAACCAATCTTTAAAAGGTTTAAAAATCGGTCTCCCCAAAGAATATTTTAGTGGCGGCCTAAATTCAGCTGTAGCAGAAGCTATTGATACTGTTAAAAAAGAATTTGAAAAAATGGGTGCCGTCTTAATAGACATTAATTTACCTCACACCGAGTATGCCGCACCAGTTTACTATGTGTTAGCCCCTGCTGAGTGTTCTTCTAACCTAGCGCGCTACGATGGAGTGCGTTATGGATATCGTTGTGCTAATCCTATCGACCTCGATGATCTTTATAAACGCTCACGTACAGAAGGTTTTGGCCCAGAAGTTAAGCGCCGAATCATGGTAGGCACTTATGTGCTTTCAGCGGGATATTATGATGCTTACTACCTAAAAGCACAAAAAGTGCGCCATTTAATCAAAAATGATTTTGTGGAAGCTTTTAAGCAGGTACACGTTATTTTAACTCCTGCAACACCCACTCCGGCCTTCAAATTAGGTGAAAAAACAAAAGACCTTGTCGCAATGTATTTGTCGGATATTTATACCATCGCCGTCAACCTCGCGGGATTACCCGCTATTGCATTTCCAGCAGGATTTATCAACCAACTCCCTATTGGTGCCCAATTAATTGGAAATTATTTTGAAGAATCGCAGTTATTGAATATGGTACACCGTTATCAACAAGAAACCGATTGGCATAAAAAATTGCCGCCTGAGTTGAAGTAAATTTAAGATGGAATGGGAACCCGTTATTGGTTTAGAAGTTCACGTACAATTACGCACAAAATCAAAAATTTTTTCTGGTGCCTCTACAGCTTATGGTGCTGAACCTAACACTCAAGCCTGTGCAATAGACTTAGGGTTGCCCGGCGTTTTACCTATCTTAAATAAAGAAGTCATAAAATTGGCAATTCATTTTGGGCTTGCTATTCAAGCCACCATTGTAAACCATGCTGTTTTCGCCCGAAAAAATTATTTTTATCCCGATTTACCGAAAGGTTATCAAATAAGTCAATATGATTTACCTATTATTAAAGCCGGTCATTTGAATATTGAAACCGATGAGGGCAGTTCTAAACGCATTGGAATTACCCGTGCGCATTTAGAGGAAGATGCAGGAAAATCTATTCATGAAGGAGTACAAGGTTACTCCGGTATCGATTTTAATCGTGCAGGCGCTCCCTTATTAGAAATTGTTTCTGAGCCGGATATTTACTCGTCTAAAGAAGCCGTAGCTTATTTAAAAACTTTACATATGTTAGTCCGTTACATCGGTGTGAGTGATGCTAACATGCAGGAAGGTGCCTTCCGCTGCGATGTTAATATCTCTCTACGCCCCAAGGGAAAAAACAACTTGGAACACGCACAGAAATTAAAAATGTGAATTCTTTTCGGTTCGTTGAGCGTGCTGTTTTGTTTGAAGTTGCTCGACAAAAAGAACTTTTAGAAGTTGGAAAAAAATCATCCAAGAAACTCGGCTCTATGATGCAGTTCAAGATGAAACTCGGACCATGCGCACTAAAGAAGAAGCCCACGACTATCGATATTTTCCGGACCCCGATCTACTTTCTCTTGAAATTACCGCAGAATTTATTGATTCGATTAAAAGAGAACTTCCTGAGTTACCCGAAGAAAAACGCCGCCGCTTTCAAAAAATTTATCAGTTAGGCAGCTATGACATCCAATTGCTTACTCAGCATATGGAAATTGCTAATTATTTTGAGGCTTTATTAAAAATAGATAACTCTATTTCTCCCAAGCTCGCTGCCAATTGGATCACTGGCGATCTTGTAGCTGCGTTAAATAAAAATAACCTTGAAATTAGTGAAAGTCCCATTAATGCGGAGCAATTAGGAGGGCTTCTACGGCGTATCGCGGATAATACATTATCCGGCAGTATGGCAAAACAAGTATTTGAAGCAATGTGGAACACCAAAGGCAAGGCTGATGCTATTATTGAGAGTCAAGGCCTAAAACAAATCACAGACACTAGGGAGCTTGAGAAAATCATTGATGAAATTATAACGAGTAATGCTCAGCAAGTAGAAGAATACCGCTCGGGGAAAATTAAATTATTCGACTTTTTTGTCGGCCAAATTATGAAAACTACCAAGGGCAAAGCTAACCCCCAGAAAGTAACCGAGTTTTTAAAAAAGAAATTGTGAATACCGTCCACTCCTCGCTCATAATTTTTACTTATCGACTTTATAAAAACAATCGATTTTATTTATTCGCTCCCTAACTCCAACTAGTTAAATAAACTTAAACAACGAACGTTGAGGAGAAAAAACATAATTAAGATTAGTAAAAAATTTCCTAACTTTTCGTTAACCAGTGTTATTAGTAATGACATCAATAAGGAGGAAGATCTTCATTAAAGTCAACGAAAAAAGTTATCCGAACAAATCACTCGTAATATTTTTCTGGCCTAAAGATTTCACTTTTGTTTGCTCGACTGAAATCGCCGAATTTGGATGATCACATAGCGAATTTACTAATCGCGATGCACAAGCTCTAGGTATTAGTACGGATTCCGAATATGTACATTTGGCGTAACGTCGTGAAAAAGTCGCAATAATTGGGAATTCATAATAAAAATAAAGGTGCTACAGAGCGGATCACATTTATTGTTGATTCTGAACAAACCATTTGGTTTATTATGGTCAATGATTTAAATGTAGGACGTAATCCACGTGAAGTTCTGCGGGTACTTGATGCTTTACAATCTAAGGAATTATGCCCCTGCAATTGGCAAAAATGCGAAAACATCATAAATATTTCTAATTAGTAGAATAACGATATTGCAAGAATATAAAGATAAATTACCTAAATATCCGAGAGATTTAAAATTAAATTTATCGCAGTTCTCAATGAATCCTCTAACAACTAACAACGAATTAATCCGCCAACAAATCTTAAGAATTGCTCTGGAATTTTATTTTGCTAACAAAAATAGATCCTTAATCAAAACACATTTAATCAGGCAGAAGCAGAATTAACTAAATCAATGATCAATGCGATGAAAGGCTCATTGATTATTATGGTAATGAATAATATTTATTACGGCTTTATTCATTTAGTCAAAGACGAAGAATATCAACGAATGCCGGATAATTTACGAATAAATATTATCGCCAATCCCGGGGTAGACAAAAAAGACTGTGAACTCTATTTTTTCGCTGTTTTTTCCATTATTTGCTATTAATATCTGCGAATTATGTATCGATTTATGTATCGATGCCCACGTAAATACATTAGTGAAATCCGGGGTCAGAAAGCAAGTCGTTAATAAGTTTGGTTCAAGTCTCTTTCATTGAAACGTCTGATTAATTTATTTATTCTGCCCCCTAAGGAGAGGGGAGAATTATTCCACAACTCCTAATTAACGTTCAGCTTAATGATTTCCCACTCTAGGGATCTTCCCCTGATTTTAATCAAAAGTTTTCTTAGAGATTGTGTCACTTTCTTTCATCCTTTCCACTTCTTCTCTTTCTTGTACCGAAAGAATAGGTCGATTATGGGCAAAAAGTGGAGCTTGACCGAAAATTTGATCATTAGAAGCAGATTGAGTTGTAATAGGCAAGATGAGTGAATTTCATCTGAATTTAAATTTATCAAAATTCGCACTTCATTTCCAGGTTTCATTTTAACTTCCAAATGAGCACAGACCAACATTTAACAAACTTTTTGACACGTATTGGATCATCTTGTCCAGTCTAATAGCTTTTAATAAGCCTTTAATCACTTCCAACTCTACCAATACTTCAGAGCTTAGAGCTTTCGGTTTGGGAGAGAAAATTATTTCCTTATTTAATCAAGACACCAAGGCAGCTCTATTACCGTCCTCAATAGAATGGAAAGACAAATAGATACATACCATTTGATAAACACTTGGATCCTATTCTTGTTCATGGACTAATTTTTCTCTCACCTCTTCGCGCATGAGATAAGCCATCATTCCGGTTGTAGGAATTACAAAACTTTAAAAGTAGGTCTAAAGATTTAAATATTTTTATGAGTGTTACTTCAGGCTTTTGGTTACGTTCACAACTATTTGTGTACCAACACAATAAAGATAGCCGAACCAAGAGCAAAGTGCAGCAATAAATGCTACAATAAGACATAATACAAGTTCTCCCTGGGTATTTTTGCATTGCATTCAAAAGAATGCGAAACAATCTGAATTAGAAGATCCGTTTAAGATCTATTAAGACCTAATTTAATCAAAAAGTCATCGTATAAGGAACTCAAAATGGATATTCAACAGCCCGTTGCTGTGTCTCCCCTGGATCATTAGGAAAACTACTATCCATATATTATTGAGCCTCTTTTATTGAGCCTCTTTCATGAGTAAATATCTCAAACCTCGATTAAGTTCTTTCCGACTAAATTTAGAACCTTCTATATCCAGTTGAATAATATTTACTATCCCAATTTTTGTTCTCTCACTAACATTGGAATCTTCTATTAAATTTTTTGGATCAATATATATGGAATCTACTTTATTTGAAATTTAAGAACAAATTAATTCATTTTAATTTTTAATTAAATATTCTAGGAAATTAAAATTTATTTTATAAATCAATAATTTTTAAATAGCTTAATTATTTCATACTATTAAATTCCCTGAAAGGAAGTAGCAGTGACAACAATTTTTTGGTTTAGATAAGATCTGCGTCTGTCAGACAGTGTAACTCTAAAAGAAGCAATGAAATCGAGTCGTAATTTAATTCCAATATAAATTTTTGACGATGAACTTAAATCCATATGCAAAGTGCAACATTAGTGGTTACATCATATAATATTTCGTCAATAAATAAATAACATTAATATTAAAAAGAGATAATAGTAAAAAAAATACTAATAAAACTTATGAAAAAATATAAAATAAATAAAATTTAATGGAATTCTTGTTATAAATCTTATTATAGAAAATTAGATAGTCATTTAAAAAATTTATTCAGTACTATTTCCATGGAAGTTTAAAATTTTGATCCTAATCTTCTTATAGAACGACAAAAAATTAAAAATACATCATTGAATTACTATAAAGTATTTACTCCTTGTTATAATCTAATTAGCGCTTTAATAATTCCAAGATAACCATTAAAAGTTCCTCCAAATTTATCTAAAAAGGGACCTTTCGAAACTGACAAACTAGAAGACTGGCAACTTTTACCAAAAAAACCAAACAGATCCTAGTGGAAACCTGGAGAAAAGAACACCCAAATTTTTCTTAAAAGATTTATTAAAAAAATCTCAAAAATTACCCCAATCAACGCAATCGTCCTTACATTCGCTCTATTTCACAGCTTTCTCCCTATCTCCATTTTTGAAAAATCAGCGTCTCTCAAATTTTGGCTGTGATAAATAAGGATGTGATAAATGACAAAACTTTGAGGTAGTCTGCCAACGTTTTTCTGTATCAATTAATATAGCGTAAATTTTCTTACCATTTATTATGGAATCTTCCTAAAATCAATAAAAAAATTTTAAAACCGAATTTGAAAATTTTAAATAGAAAAAAAATAAAAGCTGCTATAGGTTATCAAAAGTTTTGACCGTTTTATCCCATAGTCGATACTGGAATGCGCGAATTGTGGCACACAGGTCACATGCACAATCGTGTGAGAATAATCGTAGCGTCTTTTCTAGTAAAAGATTTATTAATTAATAACGAGAGGGAGAGAAACGATTTTGGAATACATTATTGGACGCAGATGTTGCTAACAATGCTCTCGGATGACAATGGATAGATGGCTCAATCCCCGATGCTACACCTTATTTTTAAATTTTTAATCGGATCTTACAAAGCAAGAAATTTGATCCGAAAGGGATTTATATCAAAAAATGGCTTCCAGAGCTCGTTAATGTGCTAACTAAATACATCCATTATCCTGCTAATATGTACCTCAATATTATTCAATCATTCAAAATTCATTTTGGAGTTGACTATCCCCACTCCTAATAATTTGCCATAGCCAAGCAAAATCTTAAGCTTTAAAAGCATACCAAGGTTTATATTTAAAATAATATTTCAATTATAATCTATGATTATAATACTTATAATTATATTAATGTATAAAGTGTTTTAAAACTGCTCAGGAAAGGTTATATCACGAATATTATTGGATTTCTTACCAAAGAAAATTAAAAATTTAGCAATTTTTTCGAAAATATTAAATATGAGTCCCATCGAGAAGAAATCAAGAGAAAGATGTTTCAAGATCTCTCTCAATTTCTTATTTTTCATTAAATCATAGAACAAAAGGTATTTTATCCATAACTTAAAAGAATAAAAAGATTAATTAAATTTTTAAACAACTTATTTCAGAAGAAAAAGAGGCAGAAAAGATAATTAAAAATCTGAAGAAGACTGAAAATTTTAAAGAACGGCAAGATAAATTTTTAAAGCTTAATAAAGCAGTAGAACATCATACGACTCAAGAAGAAAAAATTTTTTCCAAATAGCGCCCCACGCTGGATTGAAAAATCCTTATTTGGAGAATGAGGTGTATAACGCCCTTGATGGGAAAGCGCATGTGCATCGAAAACAGATGTTCATATCGATTATGACTGATGAGAAAATCAAAGAACTAGAGATTATTTTTATTTCTGAATGGAAAAATCAGATATCAAAATGGAAGTCAAAAAATAAAATCGTATTATATAAAGAAATAAAAAATCTGTTAACTAAAGTTTTCTATTTATTAGTCGGCTTACCTTTATCGAAAGGAGAAGTATCTAAACGAATGCGAGAGTTAATGATGCTTTTCGATTACAAAGGATCTATAGGTTCTAAACATTGGTATTCGAGATTCGAACTAAAAAAATCGATAAAAAAATTAAGAAAGTCATTAAAAAAATACGAATCGGTCTTTTACATTTTCTATCTGAAAACCCTGCTCATATTATTGCGCATCACTGCGATCTCAATAATAATCTACTCAATCCAAGAATTACTGTTGTCGAATTAATTAACTTGCTAAAGCCTACCATCGCTATTTCTATGTATATTTTTTTGTAGCCTACGCTCTTCAACAATATCCTAATAGTTTACCAAGATTAAACAGTGATAACGAAAATTATTCTGATCTTTTTATTTAGGAAGTGAGAAGATTATATTCTTTTTTCTTAAAATCATCGCTTGTGTTTAAGAAGATTTCGAATGAAAAGCTTATTATTTCCTTAAAAGTACTATCCTTAAAAGTACTAGAGTGATTTTAAATTTATATGATACCAATCACGATCCTCACATATGGAAGGATTCCGATATTTTTTGACCTGAACGATTTCATCAATGGAATAAAAGTCCGTTTAATTTTATTCCGAAATGGCATGGTGATCATTACCGTAATCATCGTTGTCCAGGAAAATGGATTGCTCTAAAGATTATGAAGGTAGTGTTAGAATTTCTAACAAAAAATACCATACTCAATTTTTAATTGGTCAATATTACTAATTAACTCCTGCTACTTACACGATAAGAATTTTCGGTATAATGCATAAACAGATTTTCCTTTATCTTTTCGGCAGGTAAATGTTGGGCATCATAACCTCGAATTGCATCTTTCTTCGGAGAAAATCCTTCCTGCTCACACCAATATTCCTTGCTTCTGAATACGCTGAGTTAATAAATAACTAGCACATTGACCTTCTTCTTGTAATTCTACTAAATCTGCTTACAACGCATACAACTACAGAATCTGGAATATAATTTAACTAAACAAAATAGAAGCAATTCACCTATAAAACTCGTAATTAATAACTCCATTAAGCTAAAATTTTTTATTCTTTTTATAAATCTACCATCAATGATAAAAATTAAATTTTATTTTCTCGCCAATATATTTGGATCTTGCACAGACGATGCTATCAATAATAATTTCCATTACCTTTCAGCAGAATCTGATGATTTTCGCTATTCCAAAGTTCCAATGAATAATTGGAACGTAAGTGCTATAAAATCGATTTCAATTGAAGACTAGCTCTAGTGTAGTAGTAAGTATGGCAAAGATATTGAGCTTTCTTGATTTTAAAAAATAAAAATCCAAATATAATGCTACTTAAAATAACTCACGCAATCAGCACTTTCAGGAGCGTGAAACCAAATGTTTTAATTATGGAAAAAGATTAGAAATATATGGATAGGATAGTATATACTTAGGACAGTAAATACCGTACAATCGGGAAGTATAACATGGTTATCGTTTGGTTATCGTTATAAATTGGTTAAATCGCTATCAATTGAGATTTAACATCTTAACACACGACGTTTTTTAATAAACGAATGATTTAAAAAGAATTGAATTAAAATTCTGTTTTTTGAACATTTTATTTTTTTATGATTATTTTTTATGATTAATTTAATTAAGGGCGTCTTTCCGAAGAAAGAGGGAAAAAGACTACTTATAGAGATATTAAGTATTAAAAAATTACTATTTCTGATCACAAAAAATTGTCATGTGCTGAGGTTTAATTTGCCTATTTAATTTGCCTATTATTTCTGAGTTGTTTTCAAAAAATCAATCGGCATTGAAAATACAATAATCGAAGCCCTATCGCTATCCAAATTCATCAGGGTTTGCATGTAACGAAATTGTAAAGATTGAGATTGTTAGGCTAAAATCTCAGCTGCTTCTTTTAAACGTTGTGCAGTTTGGAATTCTCCTTTGGCGCTAATTACTTTTGCTCGCCTTTCTCGCTCAACCTCAGCTTGTCACGCAATGGCGCGCACCATACTTTCTTCTAATTCGAAACCTTAATCCCCCATACATCGGTTTTTGCGTCCAGAATTTCCTGAATATCTTTGTTTAATTTTTCTCGTTTCGCCAACATTTCATCTCCAATTTGTGTTGTCCCAATATCGAACGTAACGTGGTTTGTGCTAATTGACTGGTGGCTTCATAATAATTTTCGACCTGAATGATTGCTCGCTCAGGATCAATCACTCGAAAATAAACACAACCGCGTTAACTCGGACGGGACACATTGTCATGAGAAATCACATCTTGACTCGGCACATCCATTACCACTGTTCGCAAATGGGTACGCACAATTTGCTGAACAATAGGCACTACGATAATTAAACCAAGGCCTTTAACTTTCCAAAAACCTCCTAAGGTAAAAATGACTCCCCATTCATATTCTTTTAAGAATATTGATGGCTGAAAATAACAACAACAACAACAACAAGACTAAAGTCGTGATTACAATTGAAACTATTATTATTGATTTTTCTCCAGAGGCTTGATGACCACACAAATTAATCCTTCCAAACGCTCCACGATGACTTCGTCGCCCTCTTTGAAAAAGGATATTACTTTTACATTGCCATCGTTCCCCATCTATGTGACCATATGCGTACCCACATACAGTTATCATTCTTATTTACCACGCTGTGTTTCCCTATTAACGCCTCCGAGGCCAGTAATGATTAGCCTTCGTCGGAAACGAAACGCGAGATTTAAAACCAAAAGGAAAAATCCAAGTGTGATAATGGCTATTGTGATAATTAAGTACACAGGAATCCCAAACCCTATGCCATTTGTTTTTAGTAGCATAATAGAACCAATAACAAATACAACTCCCCCACCTATTCCTAACATTCCAAAACTAGGGATAAATGCTTCTCCAACGATGAAGGCCAAACCTAATAACATCAACGCCAAACCGGCGTAATTAATCTGCAGTAATTAAAAAGTATAAAGAGCCAGCAATAATGAAATCTCTTACACAACGCCACTAACTACAAATCCTAGATTAGCAAATTCAAAAAATATTCCATAAAAACCAATCATGAGTAAAAACCAATTATGAGCAAAATATAGGCCACACTCGGATCCGTAATGACTGCCAAAACCGAGCGCGCTAGTTAACCTCTATTTTTTCTACAATTTTGAGTGCTTCTTCAGCAGAAAGACTTTCGGCCTCGATCACTGCTTTTTTTGTCCATTCCACGTTGCGATCGCGGAATTGCGCTAAGGCTGCGAATATAAACTCTGACATCACTAACGGCTTTTAATTCAGAGGGCGATTTCTTTGATTCGGTTTTTTTATCTTTTTGCTCTTCTTTTGGAGGTTTAACGCCGCCAATGGGTGCCCACAGCCACGGGTGTTTCCGCGCCTAAATTAGTTCCGGGGGCGCCGTAGCATATAAAATGGGTAGTACGTACCTAGACAACAGTATGAGCCACTAAGCGGTACATATCCAATAATCAGTATGGGGAAGATATGCAAGAATATCTTTGATGATACCCGCGCATGACTGTTGCTAATTCTAATCCTCCCGCAGTATCCGATTGGAGAATAACAACTTGTGCTTATTTTTGTTGTGATTTTTTTTAAACCACGTGCGAAAAAAATCTTGGGTGTGTAGAGGGGTGGGTGGGTTCCCCGATGACTCCTTTGATTTCAATTAAAATTGCTAGCTTAGTTGGCTCGTTTTGCACAATAATATTTCTACTAAATCCAAAAATCAGTATTAATATCGAAAACCAACGAATGAACCATCATTTATAACGGTGCACTATGAATCTTCTCTCTATTCATCATATCTGATATATGGCATTATTGCCCGATAAGAAGCACAAAAATAAAACTGGCCCTGTAGCGTTTGCTAATACGCTGGACGTAGTAATTTTGGAGTGGGGAGGAGCATCGTGAATAAATACAAATGTATAAATACTAGACAGAGAGTAATTATGGCAATAAACGCAAAGCATTCCAAACTCTATCTTTGGTTGATTCCCTTTATCATCGGAATTGTAGCTTCTTCCTTTTACGCTTATGACTTCTTAGTTCGCGTAATGCCAATGGCGATGGCGCACGATTTACTAAGATCATTTAAAATTCAAGCGAGTAAACTGAGTATTTTATTCAGTGGTTTTTTTTATGGTTATGCTGTGATGCAAATTCCTGTGGGCATGATGTGCGACAAATTCGGCGCCCGAAGCTTACTTTCTTTTGGTCTTCTTATCTGTGCCGTGGCAACCGCCGTCTTTGGATTCACAACGTATTTTCCTATTGCAGTCGTTGCAAGAATCATTATGGGTCTCACTGCTTCTGTAGCTTATCTAGGCGCACTGTGGGTAGGCGCTTATTGGTTAAGTTCTCAACGTTTTACTCTCTACGCAAGTCTCGTTCAAGTTTTGGGGTGTGCGGGAGCTATTATTGGGTCGTCTCCTGTCGCTCATTTAACTGCAACTTATGGATGGCAAAACACTTCTTATTTGATCGCTTCACTGGGTTTCCTCCTGACAATTCTAAATTGGTTTGTTATCCGCGATAAATCTAAAGAGCTTGAATTGATTCAAGATGCGAAATTTATCCCTAAAGAAAATAAATTCTATCTACGCGATGTCTTCAAGCGCTCTCAATCCTGGTGGATTGCTTTATTCGGTTTTGCTATCTGGGGTCCGGTAGCGCTGTTTGCTACGTCATGGGGTGCTTTATTTCTCACCAGATCGCATCATTTTTCTAATGTCCGTGCTACCGGCCTGCTCTCTCTGATTTGGATTGGCATTGCTATCGGCGGTCCTATTTTTGGTTGGTGGACCAATTTTATCAAGCGCCGCCGTCTGCCGATCATTACGGCCGCATTTCTCGGTTTTATTAGCGCTTGTTTAATTTTATACGTCCCCACATTGCCCGAACTAGCACTGAGTATTTGTTTTTTGTTATTTGGTGCGGCTTCTTCCAGCCAGGCGATCGCATTCGGGTTAGTAATTGATAATAATCGATCACAAGCTGTAGGAACAGCTTCAGGTTTAACCAATATGGGAATCATTTTTGCTGGCGTGGTGTTACAGCCCTTTGTAGGATTATTATTGGATAAATTGTGGGATGGGCAGATGATAAATGCGGCGCCTGTCTATAGTATCCAGGCTTATCAAATTGCTCTAACAATGATTCCCATTTTATTTTTGTTAGCTTTTATAATTGGTGGTTTTGTAATTAAAGAAACGTATTGTACAAAACAATATTAGGATTAATCTTCAACCTGAAGGAACGGAAGTCTTGCGTTTTCCTCCACTAGGTGGAGATTAGGTCGTAGTTTTTCTAGATTTAAGAGGATTCCAAAAAATCCGACTGACAAGAAGAAGATTAGAGCAATGTTGATCTATTAAACTGATGATATATTTGTTGATATAAATAGATTTCTTCCTGAATCTTTTCATATTCTTAAGTGAGATGAGAAAAAGCTCATTTAAATGGGGGTTCTTATATTTAAAAAAACTTACCCGTCAGGAACTCTAATTCATCAACTGGAAGGGAAAGTCTCTGCGGCCCGTGCAAAAAATTCTCTATCTCTCGGTTGCTTTTCAAAAAATCGATCGACCAGAAATGGAGCAGTAATAAATAATCGATGGATGATTAAAGAATGAATATAAATAGAATCTTTTTGAGGCGTATTTTAATTAACTAACGAATATAAATTTAAAGAATAAATAATTTGGGAATCAATTTGGGGATCCGTAAGCTCAAGCCATCGGGCAAGTTGGTTTAGATACTCACTCACGCAAGGACATAAGTCCTCGTTCATTACAGGCAGCAAAGTAACCAATGAATGACGGGACACCTACCACCCCCCTTAAATAAGGCTAGGGAAGGCTATCTTTCTCACGATGGAAAACAAGAAAGTCAGCAAAACCGTCTACTTGTTCGTTTGTAAGACGGACACACTTCCCTGGCAAATAAGAAGAATAAGATTTCAATTTATAGGCAATATCTTGATACTCCTACGGAGTTAATCCAAAAATTAAAATTAAAGACGTTTAAGAAATTTTTTTCCAATTTATTTAAATGAAAAGTTTTAACATTAACGAGACGGGCAAAAGTAGAATTAGTTAGAACGGTATCTTTTAGAAATTTTTGAGTAAAAACAACAGCTATTTTGAAAATAAACCAAAAAATTTCTATGATAGGATTGAAAACTTGCTGCTTCTCAAGACAATTTTTCTACTCTCCTTTTAACTCTTTTTCTCTTTTTCGAAGATATCGGTTAATATAAGTAGAAGTTAATTGGGTTAAATAAATTTCGATGGAATCAATACGTTCATTTTTAAGAAATATGAGCCGAGATGAGTTCTCTCGGAGCTGAGTTTTTTGGCATAGAAATTCGAAATATTTCTCAAATAGTTTGATTTCTATTGGATATGTGGTGTGGGAACTATAAACCACCGCCTAATAAGATCTCCCCTCCCGGAAGGACTAGTTGAATCGGCTGGGGGAAGGGGGCTCATGACTTTATTAGTACGTAATTAGTACCTAAAAGCTTCTCTTGTCAAGAAAGACTGTTATTTGTAGGAATTTCTGCTAGTTCTCTTTGCGCCATAAAGTACCTTCAAGCGAATCTTCAATCGTAATACCAAGATTATCCAATTGGTCACGAATATCATCAGCAGCTTTCCAATCCTTATTTCGACGCGCCTCGTTGCGGATCGCGATAAGTGCCTCAATTTTTTCAACTTCAGATGGGGTCGTCTTAGTGCCTTGTAAAAATTGCTCAGGAGAATGATTCAACAAACCAAAGATGTTGCCTAAATATTTTAATTCGGTTGCCAATTTTCTAGCTTTTTCTATTTGGTCAGCATCCCGAAGCCGATTAATTTCTCGAATCATTTCAAATAAAATGGCAAAAGCAATTGGTGTATTAAAATCATCATCCATAGCTTCGCAAAACCGTTCGGCATATTCAGAAGTTTCTGTATCCTCTGTAATGGGCAAGCCTCGCATTGCCAAATAAAATCGCTCTAAAGCCGTATGACTATTGTCTACATTTTCTTTAGAATAACTTAAGGGACTTCTGTAATGGCCTGACAATAGGAAGTACCGCAATACTTCTGGGTCGTTTGTTTCTAGCGCTTCTCGAATTGAAATAATATTTCCTAGCGATTTTGACATTTTTTCTTTGTTAATTTCCAAAAGTCCCACGTGCATCCACAAATTTACAAACTTCTTCTCTTCAGCCGCTTCCGACTGCGCGATTTCATTTTCATGATGAGGAAATTTAAGATCTAATCCTCCCCCGTGAATATCAAAAGGTTGCCCTAAAAGACTACTCGACATTGCAGAACATTCGATGTGCCAGCCAGGTCGACCTTCTCCCCAGGGCGATTTCCATTGGGTCTCTCTAGGCTTAGCCCGTTTCCACAGAACAAAATCCAATGGATTGCGCTTACTCTCACTGATTTCTACTCGCGTTCCAGCGTGGAGTTCATCAAGATTACGGTGCGATAATTTACCGTATTCGTTAAAGCTGCGAACATCAAAGTAAACATCTCCATTTTCTCCAATATAGGCATGTTGTTTATCAATTAATTTTTCTATAAGTTTGATAATTTCTCGAATATATAGTGTCGCTCGGGGTTCAATATCAGGCTGCAAAACGTCCAAGGCCTTTTTATCTTCATGCAAAATTTGGATAAACCGTTCTGCTAAAGCTTCTGGATTTTCTTTATTTTCTTGGGCTCGTTTAATTATTTTGTCATCGACATCAGTGATATTGCGAACGAAAGTAACTTCGTAACCACGCATGCGTAAATAGCGAACGACCATGTCGAAAGTAATTAATGAGCGAGCATGACCTATATGGCTATAGTCGTAAACGGTAATTCCGCATACATAAAGCTTTACTTTCCCTGCTTCAATCAGCTTAAGTGGTTCTTTTTTTTGGTCAGACTATTAAAAATTTTCACTATCAGCCTCCTGTAATCGCTTATATATAATTTTTTTATCCATCAATAAAATTAAATTAGCAAGCTCAGGACCGTGTTCTACCCCTGTTAAAGCCATACGCAAAGGACGGTATAACGCTTTTCCTTCGAGAGTTAAACGTTCTTTTATATAATTCATAATAGATTTCAAATCATTATCAAATTTTTTAAATCCTTCTAAAGCTACCTCGAAATAATTACCTTCTATTTGCTGTCGTAATTCTTTCGAAGTAAATGATAGGGAGAAATTATCTTCAAAACAAACGTCCACCCAATAATGGATATCCCGAGGAAACATTACATTAGGCTTTACCGTTGCTAAGAATAAATTGAGTTTATCATGGGGAATTTTTGATTTTAATTCTTCGCCTATCCATTGCGAAAAGCGATCCCCTGCCAAATCTTCTATGGCTTTTTTTTGCCAATAATCTAATTGTTGAGCATTAAACTTAGCAGGCGATTTACTAAGCGATTTAATATTAAATCCTTTAGCTAAATCGATTAAAGATAAGAGTTCATCGCTTTGATAATAATGGCACAAACGTGCTAAATAATTTGTTATTGCTTCTGCTAGATAACCCATTTCACGCAATTCTTTAATACCGCGACTGCCGTGGCGTTTAGATAAAGGGCTGCCGTCAGGCCCTGTTATTAAAGCAATATGGCCGTAAGTGGGAATAGCCAATCCTAAAGCCTGCAAAATTAACAGTTGTCTGGGTGTATTTGTTAAATGATCTTCGCCGCGCAAGACATGAGTGACTTCCATTAAGGCATCATCAATGGCGTTGCAAAACATGAAAGGCGAGGTGCCATTGGCTCGGCGAATAATGAAATCTCTGATGTCGCTAGTTTGAAAGTGCTGTTCGCCTCGTACGAGGTCAGTAAAAGTAACAACTTTATCATCGGGTACCCGGAAGCGCAAGGTAGGCTGCAATCCTTCAGTCAATTTCTTTTCTATTTCTTCTGAAGACAGAGAACGGCATATTCCAGCATAACGAGGTGGTTTTCCGGCCGATTTTTGGATTTTACGGGAGAGCTTCAATTGTTCTTCACTACAAAAACAGGAATAAACATACCCTGCTTCTTCTAGACGTTGATAATAATCGTCATAAATAGCTTGCCGTTTAGACTGATGGTACGGACCCTTCCCTTTATCTTTGGCCGGGCCTTCTTGCCATTCCAACCCCATCCACAACAAGTCTTCTTGAAGACTTTGTTCAAAAAGCTTCTTTGAGCGCTCAACATCGGTATCTTCAATCCGGAGCAAAAACACTCCTTTTCTATTTTCTGCAAATAAAAAATTGAAGAGCGCCGTACGAGCATTCCCAAGGTGCATAAGGCCGGTAGGGCTAGGGCAAAAACGGCTTTTAATCATTAAGACTCTTCCTCAAAAACACACTATTATGACAATTTTTAGTTGGCTTTCCAATGTTGGTGCGAGACAAACAGGCTTACACGAAAATTTCGTTGATAATGTCGATTTTCTACCCAATCCGAATAAGATTTTTAATGAGTAGATCCTATGATAGGCTGCGACTATAAGAACAAGCTGCAAGGCCTAGGGCGGAATAGTAATCACTGAAGAATACGGCCATGAAATCACACACTTTATTTATTTCTGATCTTCATTTAAAAGAAGCAGCTTCCGACATCGCGGCACTTTTTCTTCAATTCATCGAAAAACAAGCACCAAAGGCTGATGCACTTTACATTCTCGGTGATTTCTTTGAAGCTTGGATAGGAGATGATGACGAAACCGATTTTAACCAGAAAATTATTTTGACACTTCGTTCTCTTGTTAAAAATGGAACGCCAATTTATTTTATGCGGGGAAATCGCGATTTTTTGATAGGAGAAAAATTCGCGAAAAATGCAGGAGTGATTCTCCTAGAGGACCCTGCGGTTATTTCCTTATACGGTAAATCCGTTTTACTAATGCACGGTGATAGTCTTTGCACTTTAGATCACAAACACCAAGCTTACCGACGAAAAATCACTAATCGATGGATACAAAAATTAATGCTATCACTTCCTCTAACATTTCGTCGTAAACTAGCCGAAAAATTACGTAAAAAAAGTCGCAATCGTAATCGCTATTTATCTAATGAAATTACCGACGTGACATTAGAGGAAGTCCTGCGTGTTATGCATCAAAAGAACGTGGAATTACTAATTCACGGACACACTCATCGCCCAGCTATCCACGATTTTTTAATAAATAAAAAGCCCGCTAAACGCGTTGTACTAAGGGCCTGGCATGAGAATGGAAGCGCTCTTCGTTATTTTTCCGATGGTGTATTGGAGAACTATCTTCTTTTAAATTAAATTAAGAATAAGAACTACAATTGATCGGCTGCCTAACGACACTAATCCACTTAGTTCCATAATTAACAAATTCGCTATCTTGAAGCAATGATCCTTGCAGCAATGATCAATGTTTTCATTTCTTTAACAGCCTCAGCTAAACCAATCAAAACAGCGCGCGAAATAATACTATGACCAATATTCATTTCATTAACTACCGGAATAGCTGCAATGGGTTGGACATTATGGATTGTTAAACCATGACCGGCATTTACCATTAGACCTAAAGTATGAGCGTAATGAGCTGCAGAAGTAATGCGTTCTAATTCTTGTTTTTGATCGTAATCGGTCTTAGCATCGGCATAATGACCTGTGTGTATTTCAATGACGGGGGCTCCGCAAACTTTCGCAGCATCGATTTGTTTTTCATCAGGATCAACAAATAAAGAAACTTCGATACCCTCATTGGCAAGACGAGAACAGGCTTCTTTTATACTCTTTTTTGGGCAGCAACTTCTAAACCACCTTCTGTCGTTAATTCCTCTCGTTTTTCGGGAACTATACAGCAGTGCTCGGGTTTAACTTCTTCAGCAAAGCGCATAATGACTTCAGCTGCTGCCATTTCTAAATTCAACGGCACTGTCAATTGGCTTTTCAAATTATGCACATCATCATCTTGAATATGACGTCGATCTTCTCGCAAATGTAGAGTAATGGTATCAGCGCCTGCTTCAACTGCAATTAAAGCCGCTTCAACCGGATCTGGGTAGTGAGTTTTACGTGCTTGGCGCAATGTGGCCACGTGATCGATATTTACACCTAAACGAACCATAGGATCTCCTTTCAAATACAATATACTACTTTATCGTAATAATTCCCGAGTCTTAAGGGGAGTTTTTCCAAGTAATCTTCCTAGAGCTAATCGCATCAGGCGCTTTATTTCTTTAAGCAGTTCTACATTGGAGAATACTTCTTCTCGTAAGGCAAGTAAACTTTTTCCTGAAAACACATTTAATTCTCCACTCTTTTCGCAGAGTAAAAATCCTCGCTCAGGGATATATTGATAAAATTGATTCTTTTCGAATGGCGTATTTCTTTTGACATCGCATCCTAAAGGCAGACCATACCCCAGTTCCTCTAACAACCGTTTCTCAAAACTTCGTAAAGAAGGTTCTATGTAACCCTTCGATAATTGATCCAATGCGTTTTGATAATGGGGAAATAAATAATAATCCGGATCGTCCGGGTGTAATAAACGCAACACCAATTCATTTAAATAAAAACCGCACAATAAAGATTCACCTTCTAAAAGATAAGGCATTCCATTCAATTCCGCATCACCTAAAAATTTTAAATCTCCTCGTCCCGACCACGAAATAAGCATGGGGAAAAATAATTCTAATCTACCTTTATAGCGTGATTTTAACCCGCGGGCACTTCGCGCGAGAGCAGAAATTCGGCCGTAATTTAGTGTCAACAATTCAAGGATTAAACTTGTATTGCTGTATGGCCGTCGATGCATGATAAAAGCAGGCTCCAAAAAAACGCGATGTATCATTCCTCAAACCCCAGCTCTTTTAATAGACGCTCGCTATCCGACCAACCACTTTTGACTTTAACCCATAATTGTAGAAAAACTTTTTGGTTCAATAATCTTTCCATATCAATACGCACAGTTGTTCCAACTTTTTTAAGTCGCTCTCCGTCTTTCCCTATCACAATTCCCTTCTGTCCTTTTCGTTCTATCCAAATAACAGCCGAAATACGAAGAATTTTTTCTTCCCGTTGGAACATTACCAGCGTAACCGCCAACGAATAAGGAATTTCTTGACCCAATGACCGCATGAGTTTTTCACGAATTATTTCAGCTGCCAGGAACTGATCACTACGATCGGTAACTTTTTTGGGTGGAAAACAAAAAGGTGATTCCGGTATTTGATCATTAATTTTTTGCTCCAAAACTCCTATTTGATCGCCAGTTTTTGCAGAAAGAGGAATAATTTCTTTAAACGAATATAAGGAAGAAACTTTTTCAATTAAAGGTAATAATTCTGAATAGGTCCTAATTTGATCTATTTTATTAATAATCAGAAAAACCGGCCTCTCAATATTTTGAAACTGTTTTAAAACCCAAGTATCGCGTTCATCCCAATGAGGCTCGATAACAAAAAGAATGAGATTAACGTCCTGCAACGTTTCTCGGGCAATACGATTCATATAACGGTTTATCATTTGAAAAGTATCTGAATGCAAACCTGGCGTATCAACATAAATAACTTGAATATTTTTAAAGGTTTTAATACCCAGGATTCGATATCGAGTGGTTTGAGGCTTTCGCGAGGTAATACTTAGTTTATAGCCTAAAATTTGGTTGAGTAATGAGGATTTACCCACGTTAGGCCGACCAATAATAGTAGCATAACCGCAATAAGTAACATTCTTATTCATCTACCAATTCCAGAAAACGTAAAGCAGTAATTTGTTCTGCTCGTCGGCGTGTGGTACTGATACCTTTTGTTTTATAAGGCAGGCCCTGCACATGACAAATGGCTGTAAAAGTTTGAGCGTGTGCTTCTCCACTAACCCGCACTTCATAAATGGGAAGAGATAGTTTACGAGCTTGTAACCATTCTTGCAGACGGGATTTAGGATCTTTTTGGGGAGTTAATTTGGACAAGTCATCTACCTGCTTGCCATACCAATGTAACAAACAACGACGACATTTTTCTAATCCAGCATCAAGATAAATAGCACCAACTACTGCCTCCAAAGCATCTGCCAAAATTGATGGTCGGGTCCCTCCACTTTTATGTTCACCCGCCCCCAAGCGTAAATTGTCACTTATCCCTAAATAGATTGATAATTGTGCTAACACTTCGCCGTTAACAACAGAAGCACGCATTCGACTTAATTCTCCTTCCCGCGCTTGGGGATGACTCTGATACAATTCCGATGCAATAATAAACCCCAAAACAGAATCTCCTAAAAATTCTAAGCGTTCGTTATTGTGAGCCCCCATACTACGGTGATTTAATGCCGTTCGTAACAGTCCAATATTATTAAATTGATGTCCTAAATGTTGCATCAACTCATCAAGCTTACTCATGCAATTTTCCCTAGAAATAAAAGCAAAATCGCTTATTGCAACCCATTTCCAATACGTTTCCACCGAATAGATTTATTTAAAGAATCCCAACTGAGCCAAATTCCAAACGCCTTACCAATTAAATTTTTTCTGGAACAAACCCCCATTGACGGCTATCATCACTGTTATCTCGGTTATCACCCATCATAAAATAATGTTCCAGAGGAACGACTAAATCGTAATTTTCGGTTTCTCCACCAGCTGGTTGCACATAGATTTTATGTTTAATGCCGTTAAGATCTTCTTCTTTCACATATACGAGTCGCTGATATCCACATGAATTTTTATCATTCGCGGTATAGAGGAATTTTTGCTTTTGTTTCTTGCCATCAATATAAAGTTCCTTGTTTTTATAAATAATATGATCACCGGGCAATCCAATAACACGCTTAACAAAAACAATTGCGGGATTTTCAGGCCAGCGAAATAAAACGATTTGACCTCGTTTTGGTTCACCAATAGGTAAGATTTTTTTGTTAATCACGGGAAAACGAAGTCCATAAGCGAATTGTTTCACCACTATGAAATCACCCGGCATAACAGTGGGTTCTAATGAGCCTGTGGGTACGCGATAAGGTTGAATGATAAAAGATCGGACTATCCAAACAATTAACAAAACGGGGAAAAAAGCTTTACTGTATTCAACAAGAAAAGAAGCTTTGGTTTTTGGGGGACGGCGTTTTTTAATGAAAAGCCAATCCACAAGAGAAATTATTCCAATCAGCAGTACTGCAATGGTTAAATAAAAGGCAAAATTAAGTATCATTTTTCACTCTTAAAACAGCTAAAAATGCTTTTTGAGGAATAGCTACTTTACCTACTTGTTTCATACGTTTTTTACCGGCTTTCTGTTTTTCCAATAATTTTTGTTTTCGTGTTACGTCTCCTCCATAACATTTAGCTGTCACGTTTTTGCGAAGCGCCTTCACGGAGGTACGCGCAACTATTTTAGCACCGATTGCCACCTGAATAGCCACCTCAAACATTTGTCGCGGAATTAAATCTTTTAATCGCTTTATTAATTCACGTCCTCGTGAATAGGCTTGATCCTTACGCACAATAGTCGCTAAGGCGTCCACGGTTTTACCACCGATCAAGATGTCTAATTTTACCAGATCCGCCTTTTGGAAGTGATTGAAACTGCAATCCAACGAAGCGTACCCCCGACTCGCAGACTTCAAGCGATCAAAGAAATCCAATACCACCTCGCTCAAGGGGATTTCGTAAGTCATTGATACTTGGTTGCTTAAATATAATAGTTTTTTTGGACTCCCCGTTTTTCTACGGACAAACTGATTACCGCACCTAAAAATTCAGGCGGTACCAATATATTTGCCACTGCAATAGGTTCACGAATTTCAGCAATTTTACTAACTTCGGGTAATCGACTGGGATTATCGACATACAAAATCTCATTTTGCTTCGTCACAACTTGATAATTCACCGTGGGCGCTGTGGTAATTAATTCAAGATTATATTCGCGCTCTAAACGTTCCTGGACAATTTTCATATGGAGCATCCCGAGAAAACCGCAACGAAATCCGAATCCCAAAGCATTTGAAAATTCCGGTTCATAAAACAAAGCCGCATCATTCAAACGCAATTTAGCAAGCGCTTCTCGAAATGCTTCATAATGATCTGAGTCAATGGGAAATAAACCAGCAAAAACTTGAGGCTTAACTTGCTGAAAGCCAGACAAAGGTACTTTGGCAGGCTCTTTAGCGTGCGTCAAGGTATCCCCTACGGGAGCACCAAAAATGTCTTTAATCCCAGCGAACACAAAACCTACACTACCAGCGCTTAAGGCTTCTAATGCTTGGCGTTTTGGTGTGAAATGACCAACCTGATCGACATAGTAATCTTTACTCGTCGACATGACTTTAATCTTATCTCCATTTCGCAAAGTGCCAGCTTTAACTCTCACTAAAGAAACCACTCCCAAATAGCTGTCAAACCAAGAATCAATAATCAAAGCTTGTAATGGCATTTCGGGATCACTAACTGGTGGAGGAATGGTGACGATAAGTTGCTCTAACAGCTCTTTTACTCCAATACCTTCTTTAGCACTTACCCAAATGGCATCATGTGCCTCAATGCCAATAACATCTTCAATTTCCTGAATGGTGCGCTTGGGATCTGCTTGTGGTAGATCAATTTTATTCAACACCGGCAATACCACAAGTCCTTGTTCGATAGCCGTATAACAAGTCGCTACCGTTTGTGCTTCTACGCCTTGGGCAGCATCTACCACTAATAAAGCGCCTTCACAAGCCGCTAATGATCGAGATACCTCATAAGCAAAGTCCACATGCCCCGGAGTATCAATAAAATTTAGTTGATAGGTATGTCCATCTCGGGATTGGTAGGCCAAAGTGACGCTCTGGGCCTTAATCGTGATTCCCCGCTCCCGTTCAATATCCATTGAATCAAGAACTTGGGCTTTCATCTCGTGATCCATCAATCCGCCACAAAGCTGAATAAATCGATCGGCTAAGGTTGATTTACCATGATCGATATGCGCGATAATCGAGAAATTACGAATGAATTTTTGGGGAATTGCGGTCATCACAGAGCTTTATCATTTTTTAATGCATGGATAGTAGTATACTTACATAAACACAGCGAGTCTCTTATTAGTCGCAATCGTTAGAGAAATTTTAAAAGTCCTTATATTTCTCAGCAGGAAGTTTCTGCTTTAAAATGTCAGTCATACAAGCTTTTCGTGTTTTTTTGATCTACACAAGTGATAGAAATAGATGCGCTTGCTACTAATTTTTTATCTTCTAAATTTCTTATTTCTTGTACGATTTGTAATCTTTGTTCATTGTAAGTCCCTATTTCAGAAGTGACATAAAATTCATCTTCTGCTTTTAAGTGTGAATAATAACGAGCTTCTAACCCAGACACTGCTAAATCATAGCCTTTTAAATGAAATTTATAAAAATCAATATCTACTGAACGCGCATAATCATTACGATATTGCTCAAAATAATGGAGAAAAATGGCGTGGAATTCCTTCACTATCTAGCTCATAATCGCGAACTTTTGACTGCCATGTAAATAATATTTTCTTCATATTGTTGCCCCATGAATCAATCATGGTTAAAGTCATCCGATACAGGCCGTTTTTTCATCCAAAACCACCAAATAACAAAGGTAATCAAAATAATTCTAGACAAATTAAAAAAATAAATAATTCATATTTTTTCTATTTTTTTGAAAAAAACGCAAATAATTGGCATTAGCTACTATAGTCACGGAAGATAATGCTATTATGGCTACACTCCACTATAATAGGGCTTAATAATAGCCTTACAAGTGGGTAAAAAATACCTGCCCTAATAGGAATTCCGAAACTTGAGCCTTAACACCATGGCCCGAAAGGGCTTCAAATTCATCAACCTGAACTAGAGATAAATTTTGTTTTTTAGTGGCTTCCACAATCACCTCTGCTAAAGGATGTTCTGAACCTTTTTCAACAACTATCTGCTAGTTTTAATAATTCTTTTATCAACCTCGTGTAGCGCTTTAATGTTTACTAACACAGGTTTTCCGGCGGTTATCGTTCCAATTTTATCTAAAATAATTTTTGTTAATTGAGAAGCTATTTGCAGTGCTTCTCCATTACAAATAAGAGCACCCATTTCAGCGGCTTTCCCAATTCCTACAATGATAGAAATTGGCGTTGCCAGCCCAAGAGCACAGGGACAAGCAATAACTAAGACGGGCATGGCGGGCCCCGATAATTAAAATAAAGCACGTGGTTTCAGGGCCGAAATCAAACCAACCCATAGCTGTTAAAATAGCAATAATAATAACAGTAGGCACGAAGACGACTGAAACCGTATCAACGATACGGCCAAGCCAATCTTAGGTTTAGAATCTGGATTAGAATCTTATGTTTGACGGACCAAAGCAATGATTTGAGCGAGAACCGAATCTTTTCTTACACAAGTTAGCTCGATAAATAAAGCTACCCGCAATATTGATTGTTCCTCCGACCACTTGATCATCCTTTTTTCGTCGTTATTGGCATCGATTCTCCTGTCAGAATCGACTCATCAATTTGGGAAACTACCTTCAATAATTTTTCCGTCCACAGGGACTTTTTTGCCCGGCCTAACACGCATGCGTTCATCTAATGGCCACCAGAATAATGAAGAACAAAGAAACCAAAGAGTCCAATAATAACCCGAAGCCATTGAATGCGTGACTGATTTACGGATAGAAAGCCATTGCCAAAATTCATTAATCATCAAAGGAAATCCTACAATAGCTGCTACAAAGGCTTTTTGATTAAATTGCGGAGAAATTTTGAGATTCGTCAGTATCTAACCTCCATCATCAACGATAAAATGCGTCTCGTATCCTTGTTGCTTGACTGCCTCAATTAATTTTTTTGGATCGACACGACATCCCCCTTCAATTTTCGCTTGTTTCGTAGCGAAATTTACCGAAACGGATCTTACACCAAGGATGTCTTTTAATGCAGTCTGGATACTAGCTACGCAACTAGCATAATGCATATTTTAATACTCAATCGGTGTTTCATAAACCCCCTCCCTCAAATGCAATAATAAAATTTATTTTAATCTGCCTCTCTCGAAACTAATAACCCACCCCCATTCTGGGCTTTTTGAAACAAATCCCTCACAAATACAATAAGCCACAACAGTTACTAATGTTTCATTACAATAAATTAACGGTATGGAATCGCGTTGCCAAACCGGGATTCTCCATTCTTGCATTAATTTTTTTAATGAATGACTGTCTTTTCGCCCTACTGGTCGGCATCGTTCGCCCCCTTGGCGAAAACGTACTGTTACCTCACGCAGATTAAGTGCAGTCTTAATTCCCTTACCCTTTCGTTTTACTGCTTGTAAAATGCCTAAATTATTGGGAAGGGTCAAACGGCCCTGAAAGTCCCAAGGAATAATTAAGCTGGCATCATCGTAGAGCGGTGAAAAAGCCGATAAATACAGCTCATTTCTATATCGACGAACTTCTATGTCACCATAAGTAAAAATGGGATTTGCATCTTCTTTTGCCTCCAATACGTCTTTTCGTATCTGCTCTAATTGCTTGGTTTGAGGTACAAGAAATCCCTCACGAGAAATCCACCGTCTCAAAATATTTCGCTGTCGCTCAGGCGTTAATTGCAAAAGGGGTTTAATTGCCAATTTTGATCTCGTTTGCATAGCTTGTAAATCATTATCCGCTAACCGATCAAGCAAAATAGCCGCTTCAGCACAATGGCTTGCTGACCGTGAAACAGTGGCAAATACCTGCGGCCAACGCCGCTGTAAAACAGGTAATACTTCGTGGCGTAGATAATTTCGATTAAAGCGCAATTCTAGATTCATATCATCTTCAATCCAATGCAAATGATTTTTTTCAGCATAAACTTTTAATTCATGGCGATTAAAATTTAATAACGGACGCAATAAATGTCCGGAACCTAATTTCTTTTTCATTGGCATAGCACTTAATCCTTTGACACCCGAGCCACGCATTAACTGCAATAAAAAAGTTTCCGTTTGGTCATTTTGGGTGTGAGCCGTTAAAATATTTTCATCATCACGAATAATACGGCGAAATATTTCATAACGGGCTTTTCGGGCAACCGCTTCAATGCTATCGCCTGGGTGAATTGTTAACCTTAACCGTTCCGCCTGAAAAGGTATTTTTAATTTCTCACAGATATATCGACAGTGTTGCTCCCACTGATCAGACTTTGAATTAAGTCCATGATTAATATGCACAGCCCGAATGTACAAAAGCGGATTTTTCTTGAGACATTCGCTCATTGCATGTAAAAGGACATGAGAATCCAGTCCCCCACTATAAGCGATGTAAAAACGGGAACAGATCGTGTGGGTAGTTAACACGACGGAAAGTTTTTCCGGCGTAAGCACGCATTCAATCCTTGCCGTAACTTAACCACCGACGATAACGTTCTTCCAAAAGAGTATCCATAGGTTTGGACTGCAAGGTAGACAAATTTAACTGTAGGCGTTTTTTGAGTTTCGCTGCCATAGCGTCGACATCGCGGTGCGCCCCCCGAGCGGTTCTTTCACTATTTCATCAATCAAGTCTAATTCGTTGAGTCGTTCTGCAGTTAGCCCTAGCGCTTCGGCAGCGTCACCTGCTTTTTCAGCGCTCTTCCATAAAATAGAAGCGCAACCTTCAGGCGAAATTACGGAATAATAGGCATATTGCAACATTAAAGTACGATCTCCTACTCCAATCGCTAATGCCCCCCGGAACAACTTTCCCCAATTACGGTACAGATAATAGGAGTTTTTAATTGTGACATTTCATAAAGATTTCGGGCGATAGCCTCACTTTGATTGCGTTCTTCAGCACCCACCCCGGGATAAGCACCCGGCGTATCAATCAACGTGATAACCGGAATTGAAAATCGTTCAGCAAGTTTCATTAACCGCAGCGCTTTTCTAAATCCTTCGGGCTTTGTCATACCAAAATTGCGAGAGATTTTTTCCTTAGTAGTCCGACCTTTTTCCTGACCAATTACCATGACCGGTTCATTATCTAAACGAGCTAATCCTCCAATGATACCGGTATCGTCATCGTAATGGCGATCACCGTGTAACTCATTGAAATCTAAAAACATCCGCTGAAGATAATCGACAGTATGCGGGCGCAAAGGATGTCGCGCCAATTGCACAATTTGGTGTGCTTTTAAATCAGAAAAGATTTGGCGCGTCAATTGAGCATTTTTTTCTTCCAACTTAGCCACTTCTTCGCTAAGATTGAGCTCTTGGCTGTTACCCACTCGACGGAGCTCGTTAATTTTTTCCTGAAGCTCTGTAATGGGTCGTTCAAAATCTAAATAATCTAGATTCATAATTAACCTATCATTGAAATAAGTAGAGTTTAATGTAGCAGTTCCAATGTATTTCTGCTAGGGGAATTAGTATGTCATTATTTGCTTATAAGGGATTGATAGCCCTCATCATTTCTATCGTTACCCTAACGGCAGGTTTTGCATCCTTACATTTTATTCGCCATTATCAACATTTATTGTCAATAGGTGATGCTTTTGCTGATGGTATCTTTCTAGGAGCGGCCGTCTTTCATTTATTCCCTGACGCCGTTCAGGGGCTATTGAACGAACTCAGTGCGTTGAGCTCCTGTGTGCTGGTTATTGTGCTTATGGGGTGTGGATTTTTACTTCTTTTTAGCCTTGAGCGTTCAATTATATTGCAAGAAAAACAACGTCAAATTATTTCCTTCAAGCAAATGTGTACGGCGAGTGCTTGGATGTTAATAGGAATTTTGTCGGTTCATGCTTTCATTGCTGGAGCCGCACTCGGCATTTCCGATTCAATCAGCGTCGTGTCGATTCTATTAATCGCTATTCTTGCTCATAAAGCGTTCGAAAGCTTTGCTTTAATGATAGGACTACATCGGGGTATTAAAAAAGAAAAGAAAATTAAAGTAATTTTATGGGCTTTTACTTTAGTGACTCCGTTTGGAATCATCGTAGCTGCTTTTATTGAATCATTTCTTCAAACGCAAACGGCCGCTATTATCACGAGCTTATTTAGCGCCTTTGCTGCCGGCAGCTTCTTTTACATTGGCACGCTTCATGCAGGCCATGAGCATTTTCATCCCCCACGTGACTCTTTAAA
The DNA here is from genome assembly GCF_030643785.1 of Coxiella-like endosymbiont. NCBI lineage: Bacteria > Pseudomonadati > Pseudomonadota > Gammaproteobacteria > Legionellales > Coxiellaceae > Coxiella-like endosymbiont. Next base: position 1,394,910 of record NZ_CP094378.1, read on the forward strand.
GCGCTATCAAAAAGTACTCGCCACTTCACTTGGGATTATTGCAATGGGTATTGTGGCGATATGGACCTAAATCTAATTATTATGCGGTTTCAATAAAAATTCGGTCATCGAAAACAAAACATTTCCCTTTAAAAAGCTCCGCCGTATTTCTCAAAATAATTGAGGATACCACGTCATCCAGTTGATAAATTTTTTTAAATCCTTTCCTTAACATCACCACAGTTGCTTTTTTGCGTTGCTTTTTCGCAACGAATCTTACCCGTACAGAAAGTCACAACGGATTTTTCTTTCAAAGATTCTCTACCAGTTTATCAATAGCTCGAGGAAAATCACTAAATGATCGAAGATTAAGATCAATAGCGCGTTAATGAGGGTTTCCCATAGTCACTTCAAAATCGCTACGTGTATCGAGAATTACGATATCACGGTTTTCTTGATACCAGCGATGAAGTATTTCAGGGGAAATATGCGAAGCCATTTCTTTTACAGGATTAATATGAAGGTAACGCATCGTGATAATTTCTTCTTTAATTCGAACAATAAATTTTTTTAAAAGGATAATTTTTTTAAAAGGATATTTTAAAGAAAAATTTTCTTTATAAAATAAATCGTTAAATTTAGGGAAATCCTCTAAAAATGTTTGAAAGCCTGAAATAACTTCAGGGGGCTCCCCCTGGCTAACATGAGGTTAACACCCCCTTCGCAACTTAATAAAATTGTACCTTTCAATCGACATTCCTTTTCTTTATCTCGCAGCACTTTTTGCAAATCCGACAATAGTTTTTCTTAAAGTGATAAATTTATAAGCAGCTATATTCACAATTTTCATTATTCACTCCGATTCACCATGTGCGCAGCTTGTTTATGCAGTAGAGGAAAAGGCGGCATGAACCCCTGATAGATGGCTTTAGCTCTTTCCTCATTACCCTTAAACCGTACTCGTGAAAAATTAGTTTCAACGGCACAGGGATCAACGGAACTTACTCGAATTGGCGTAACATGAATATCTATTTTTAATCCTTCACTAATCGCTCTCAGTGGGAATTTGGTAGCGCAATATACAAACTCCACTCCGATAAACTTGATGGGAGGCAAGCGAGCCGATGCTAATAATATGCCCTTGGTTTCATTTAAGCATTGTAGGTAATACATAATAGGTGACACGTACAAAACAACATACCCTTTACATTAGCATCAATCATCATAACGCCCAAAGCAAGCTCAGCATTGTTTATCAAGGATATCCACATTCTGCCATTCAGTCGGTAATTGATGTAATTAGTTTCCAACCGAATTGAAATTTCTCACATCGAGGGGAAAAGAATAAACGTTGGCATGAAACATGTCTTTATTATATCTTCTGCAACTTCTCTTCTGCAACTTCCATCAATTGTTGCTGACGGCGGGCACACAACAAAAGGCGTGCGCCTAACTGGACGAATTGCTCGACGCAAGCCCCCGATACCACTAGAAGCTCCAGTTATTAAAACTATTTTGTTTGATAAATCTTTAGCCACAGAAAAAATATATCATTTTTATTATCGTGCTGAAATTAAAATGGCAAATCCGAGTCGACTAAACCCTTCTGTAGCATGATATAATTTATCCCTTGATTTGGAATTAGGCTCCGGTGGGTGGAATCCCACTAGTGCCTTTTGGACTTTCAGAACTAATCATGCGGAAAATTCATGCGGAAAATAAAATCTATTTTGATGTTATTTTGCCTAGGAGCGATGATGGACTTAATCGGTTGTATAAAAAATCCGATCAATCCCCAAGACCCTTATGAAAAATTTAATCGAGCAATGTTTGGATTTGATCAGGCCGTAGATCACTTAGTTTACCGCCCTGTGGCTAAAGTCTATAAAACAATTATACCTCCACCTTTGCAACTCGGTATTTCTAACGCCTTCACTAATTTAGGCATGTTAACCACGGTGCCCAATGACGTTTTACAAGGCAAATTTCATTGGATGTTTATTGATGGTTGGCGTTTTATCATCAATACGACTGTTGGAATTGGAGGACTCTTTGATATAGCCACGCGAATGGGCCTACCCAAGCATCATGAAGATTTTGGAATGACATTGGCCTTTTATAGTGACCATAAACAACCCACTTATTTGGTGCTACCTTTTATGAAGCCAACTACCTTCCGAGTAGCTCTTACTCAACCTATCGATTATTACGCCTCCCCTTGGCCCTATTTACATCCCAAAAGCCTTCGTTACACTATTATGGGACTGAAATGGAGCAACATTCGCGCCGGTTTGATGGAGACTAATTCACTTGTTGACGCTTCTTTTGACTCCTACGCTTTTGTACGCAGTGCTTATTTGCAGCAGCGCAATAAGTTAATCGCCGAAAACGAAAAGGATTATACCCTTCCCCACAAAACGAAAGCAACCAAGGCACCAAATATCAGTTACGCACATTAGGTCGTAACCCCCCGGGGAAGAGATATAGTTCTAATAGATTTTCGCCCCGCTTAATTCGAGCTACAATGCCTAAATAGCGGAGAGAGTTTATGTACCCTGAGAATGAATCTCTTTTGGAAAGCTTTGATAATCAGATTATTCCTTGGATAAATACACTCTTAATAGAGTTAGAAAATAAGCTTTATCCACAAAATCCTGAAAGTTTTCTACGCGCAATGAGACAAGAATTGCGAGCAAAAAATTCATTGGATTCAATGGGGAGTATCTTGCCCGCAATTCAACAAAAAAAGACGGATTAGGCTGATCCTCAATTGATTAACAACCTCAATAGTTTAAAAAAAATATTGAAATGGCTGAAACGCTCTAAAGCGCTTTAGAAACTTATTGGCGGAGCAAAGGCTTGGAGATGAAACCGAAAATACCCTTTCGCCTTCAAAAAATAATAAAACAGAATATTCGCAATTATTGTCAACGCGTTCTTCAATAACCCGGAATTTTGAATTCGATATCCCATCTCAGGGTAAGAAACAAGACTAGGAGGTTATTTGCCACACCGATTATTATTCCTGATATAAAGAACCCACATCGCTGGATTCTCGAGCCACCCAGAGGCGATATTATCGACTTCCTGAATTTGAACCACTATTTCCAGCCTGAGATTTTCTGCCCAATACTGGCCAACATCATTCGTTTTTACGCTAATATCGGCGCTCAATTGTATTTAATTCATCCATTGATTGGGGTTTGAGTTAGGACGAAAAACGATTGCGCCGAGTGGGATTGGATTATCATGCATGGACAATGGTTATCCAACACGAAAATTTTGTTTCCTTTAAAAAGCATTCCCCAATCGTCGCATTTTTGTCTGCACTACTAAAGGAAAGACCATGTATTCCAATGTCTCTTATAATTAGCCTTCAGATATTTTTTTATTTGGTCCGGAAAGTCGTGGCTTATCGCAACATATTCGAGATGAATTTCCGGAACTTGAGCAAATTCGCATTCCCATGGTTACTTACACAGCGCAGCATTAATCTTGCCAACGCCGTTTCTATTATTGTATATGAAGCTTGGCGGCAACAAGGATTCAACTCATTCCTTTTACTTAAGGATTTTATAATTTTTTTTAAATTTTTTTAGAGAATGCATTAAGTTTCTGTTTTAGCAGACCGATGTAAAAGTTCCTGAACAGCCTGTTTGGGATTAAGATTTTCATGCAGAATGCGATAAATTTGCTGGGTGACAGGCATTTCAATTTTATATTTTTTCGCGAGTGACCAAACTTGGTTGGTATTATAAAGACCCTCAATCGCCTGACCAATCGCTTGCTCCGCATTTTCCTTGCTGACACCCTCCCCTAATGCTAAGCCGAATCGGCGATTACGTGATTGGTTATCCGTACAAGTAAGGACTAAATCGCCTAATCCAGCCAATCCGATTAAGGTTTCTTGCCGACCACCCAAGGTCTTAACCAAACGGCCCATCTCAGTTAATCCTCGGGTGATTAATGCAGCGCGAGCATTCGCGCCCAGCCCCAACCCATCGCTGATTCCGGTTGCAATGGCTAATATATTTTTTACACTTCCGCAGATTTCAACTCCTACCAAATCGCTATTTTGATACACTCGAAAATAAGGACTATGTAGTCGTTCAATTAAATAATGAGAAAAATCTGCATCATTACTCGCCACTGTTATTGCAGTCGGCAATCCAGCTGCCACCTCAGTAGCAAGGCTTGGCCCCGATAATGCCGCCATGGGTAATTGACCTAATTCTACTTCGATGACTTCATGCAACAAACGATTACCGGCTGCAAGACCTTTAGTTCCCCAAGCGATACGGCCGTGGGAATTAGCATAGGGTTTTATCAGCTGAACGACTTCCTGAAAAGCAAAACTAGGTACAACGATTAATATATCCGTCACTCCTTCGAGACTCGCTTCTAAATCATAATAAACACACAACGACTTTGGAAAAGGGTGATCTGGCAAATAACGGCGGTTAATTGCTTCGGATTGCATTTCCTGCACATGTTTTTCTTCGTGAGACCAGAGTCGAACACTTTGATCTTTGTGAGACAATAAAAGAGCAAGAGCCGTTCCCCAAGAACCAGCACCGAGGATAGTTAGAGGGCGATCCATCATATCTAATGCATACGATTGCTATCGTTATTCTCTTGGGAACGATCGTGCTGTTCTAAGAGCAAGTCAAAATTCACTGGTGCCAAATAGAGCTGAGGGAATCCTCCACGAACAACCATATTCGTAATTGCTTCGCGTGCATATGGATAAAGGATATTAGGACAAAAGCTTCCCAACATCGGTCGCATTTGGTTATCAGGGAAATTTTTTATAATAAAAATCCCAGCCTGAAAAATTTCAGCTATAAAAATAATTTTTTCTTTCATTTTAACCATAGCTTTCACGGTTAAAACCACTTCATGGTTATGGTTTCCCAAATCATTTATCTTAGTGGCTAAATCCAAATCTAATTCCGGATTCCATTCTTCAAAAAATACATGAGGGCTATGTGGCGATTCAAATGATGAATCTTTCACATATAATCGTTGGATTGCAAATTCTGGGCCATTACTTGGCTGATTAACGGTTTGTTTTTCTGCCATCAGTTTTCCTCATTTTTATTAGAAATTAACAACTTATTCAGTTCTTTTCTTTGCTCTAACTTCCACAAGTCATCAAAACCACCAATTCCTCGATCATTTATAAATATCTGTGGAACACTGAGTCGTCCATTGCTTCGTTTGATCATTTCTTCAAATTTCGCGGGTTCTTTATCCACACGGATTTCTATATAATCCACTCCTTTTTGCTCAAGTAGGGCCTTAGCTCTTAAACAATAAGGACAATAATCAGTGGTGTAAATTTCTACTTTAACCATATCATTTCACCACAGGCATATTAGCATTGGACCATGCCTCTATATTACCAGCGAGCATATAAACTTTTTGATAGCCTTGTTTGCGCAATTTATTTACAAAATAAGCAGATTTTTGACCCATCCCACAAACAATGATTAACGGTTGTTGTTTATATTGTTCGAGCCTTTTCAAACTCTTATCCAATTCAGTGGCAGGAATATTAACTGCATTGGTGATATGTCCTTTCTCAAAGGTTTTAGGGTCACGAATATCGATAACTACAGCCTTTTTATCATTAATGAACCGGACTACCTGAAAAGGCGTCAAACGATTACCTCTTCTAAGCCCTTTACTTCGAGCCTCTAAAATAAATAAGGCAATCAAGGCAATCATAAATGCTGTAACTAAAAGCCAATGATTAATAAAAAATTGAGGTAACTTTTCCATAATATAACGCGTTTAATAGTAAAACCTTGGCAAGTATACTTGATTCACCCAAGGGATGTAAGCGGATCCCTTTTTATACTTTGCTCGCGAAGTATCCGTTTCAGGATGAAAATATTAAGGCGAGGGCTTCTTTTTTACTATCGGGTAAATTTGTAAGCGTTAAGGTTGATAAACCGAGTACTTTGTAAAGCCCTATTAAATTGGTGTTTGACAACACTTGTAAGTGACGCTTAATCACCTCTAAATCACCGCGGCTAATAGGTCCCGTTAAAACAGTTTCAGTTGATTGAGCAAAATCAAGATTATCTAGAGTATTTTTCATTAGATTTAAAATCATTTTAATTCCGTCCTCGCCCGTTATCCCCGCATTTTTTAGACAAGATAAAGCACTATCGCATAAGGTCACTAAATAATTGGAAGCAAAAACGGCTGCAGCATGATAAATAGCTTTATTTTTCTTATCGATTGGATAAATCGAATAATTCATTGATTTAAAAAGGTGAGATAATAAACTTAGCGCTTCATCATCGCCTTCGAGAGCACAATAAGTAGCATAATCTCGGCTTATATTAGAAGATTTGGCAAAATTTCGCATCGGGTGAGCACTAGCAATGTAACAATCTTTTTCTTTTACAGAAATCAATAAATCCGATGAAAGAGAACCACTACAATGGAGCACAATGCTTCCCGATTTCAGATTAGGGCTCTTTGCCAAGTTTTGACAACAAGTTTCTAAAACGTCATCGTAAGTGGTAATAAAAGTAATGTCAGCCGGTGGCAATTCTTGGATGCTCGCGAAGGCCTCTCCTTGTCCAATAGAGGCTATTGCTTTCTTGCTGCTTTCTAATGAGCGATTACAAACTCCTTGAATAAGAGCAATATTTCTACTTATGATTTGTTTAGCGATAGTTTTTCCCACGCGCCCCACCCCAATAAAATTTATTTTAATGCTCATGGTATTCACTCAGCTAAATTATACAGATTTTCTATCTTAATAAGTGGTAAGTTATCGGAAGGTCTAAAATAAAAAAATTGACTGAAAAAATATAGCTCAGCTTCAAAAGCCGTTTTAATATTTTTTGCGTCCCTAAATCCATGTTGCTCATGGGTGAAGGTCACATAAGCATAAGGAAGTTCCTTTTTTTCATTTCGGCAATCATCATTTCGGCTTGAGCGGGTTGTACAACTTTATCTTCTAATCCCTGTAAAAAAATAATGGGGCAAGATAATTTTTCTGTATGATTAAGGGGCGAGCGAGCTTTATAAACGGCTTTTTTTTCGAGATAATTTCCTACTAATGTTTCTAAATAATGTGACTCGAATTTATGGGTGTCGTCCATGAAACCTTCCAAATCCGCAATACCAAAATAGCTTACTCCTAATGAAAAAATGTTATAAAAAACTAAGGCACATAATACTGTATATCCGCCGGCGCTTCCTCCTCGGATAATTAATCGTTCAGGATCTACCTCTCCTTGTTTTACCAGGTAAGTAGCACCATTGACACAATCAGCAACATCGACAACACCCCACTGGCCCTTTAGACGTTCTCGATAAGCTTTTCCATAACCCGTGCTACCACCATAATTAACCTCAAAAACAGCAAATCCGCGACTGGTCCAAAATTGATTTTTTAAATTTAATGCTGTGGAAGCAGTACTCGTGGGTCCACCGTGACTAATAACAATTAGCGGAGGGTTTTCATTTTGTGGAGCTACATAATCCTCATTATAAGGAGGATAATAAAAACCGTAAGCAGATTTTCCTTCTGCTGTAGGGAATTCGATCGATTTCGGCAATGAAAGATATTTTTCATCAATTTTTAGCGATGTGCTCTCATATAAGATATTTAATTGACTATGATTAATATCATAACATGATAAGACAGAAAACTTTTTATGACTTGCTCCAATAAAAATAATCCGATTATTTTTAGCTACTAACGTCGGCGCAAAATTTGAAAAAGGCAGTTTTAAAGCTGAATAATAACTGTCTTTAATGATTCCCAATGTTTGTTCACCTTTATCCGTTACAATAACAGCTAAGCGATCTCCATCTAAAAAGTCATAACTTTTGAGTCCAAAATTCCATTGCGGAAAGTCGCACTCCCGTTCCATTGGACAAATAGTTTCGAATTGTGTGCCATTGTAGCGATAAATATTTCCAAAACCACTTTTGTCTGAAAGAAAATAAAGTTTTTCATCAGGGCCAAAACGTGGCTGAGAAATGAACTCACCCACCCCTCCGGCGATCTTTTTAATATTCCTTAATTCAAGCGTGGCCGTAATATCAGCCTGCCAAAGTTCGGTCCCATCCCACGGCATTTGTGGCTGATTCCAACAAGTCCAGACAATTTTGTTCCCTAAGATATTTAGACGGGGAAAAGAATAAAAGTCATAACCTTGTGCTAATACTTTAATTTGTTGGCTTCCGTCCGTAGAAAGAGCTACTAAGTCATTTTCAACGGTTTTTCCATGCGATTCCCGAACGAGAATTAGCCATTTTTTATCAGGAGTTATAACCCCATCCGCATAGCGAAGTTTTATTTTCTCGACAGCAGGGGTAATTGGCTGCGGGGTATCACCAAGCTTTTGGCGATACCAACGCTGATCTTTGTCATTAGCAAAATAAACTATGTCTCGATCCACGAGATAATCTCCCCCACCATATTCATGAACACGAGTACGGACATGAAAACTAAAAGGCGTAACAGCATATATTTTGCCTTCCGGCGAAAGGCACATAATCACATGCCATCCTACTTCTTCTGGGCGGCGTTCCAGCCAATAAATATTCTCTCCGGATGATTCAATATTCATGAGAACGCGAGAGGAAGCCGCCGCCACCTCTGCACTAATAGGCGATCGCCAGGTACCATACGAAGCTTGTTTTTTCATGGCCATCATTTAACTGCAAATGGGATTAAAATTCAAAGCTCCTTTTTCAAGTTCTACGGATAAATCACCTCTCGAAATAACTTCTTGAAACCGGTAAAATGATCGCCTTTTTAACAAGTCTTAACTTAACGAGATTTGCCGAATGAGCCAGCCAACCAATAAACCAGCGAAATATCACCCTAAACCTATGGTACTCATTATTCTTGATGGGTTTGGGGAAAGTGAAGAAACGGCCCATAACGCGATCAAGCTCGCTAATACACCCACCTTAGACGAATTATGGCTCCATTGCCCTCATACACTATTGCACGCTTCGGGTAGCGCGGTAGGTTTGCCAGAAGGGCAAATGGGCAATTCAGAAGTGGGGCATCTTCACATTGGTTCCGGTCGGAAAGTACCTCAAGATTTAACTCGAATTGATAAGGCGATCTCAAGCGGTGAATTTTTCAAGAATCCTGTTCTCATTGATGCCATCGAAAAAGCCAAACGGCATGACAAATCCGTCCATATAATTGGTTTGTTATCACCTGGCGGGGTACATAGTCGAGATACCCAAATTGCAGCAATGATCGAATTGGTGCATCTTCAGGGTGTAAAAAAATTATTTACATGCTATCTTGGATGGCCGCGATACTCCACCAAAATCGGCGTTATCGTCTATTAAAAAAATTGATAAACAGTTCCTTAGTTATTCTCAATCTCCTTCTAAGGGGGAGGGGCTATCCAGGCCAAGATCGCATCTCTTATCGGCCGTTATTATGCCATGGATCGCGACAAATGCTGGGATCGAACCCAAAAAGCGTATGATTTATTAACTAAAAAAATTGCTACTCATCACGCTGCCACCGCCGAAGAGGGGCTTGCTCTTGCTTATGAACAAGGCGAAACCGATGAATTTATTAAACCGACTAGCATCCATCGCAATGGGGAAAAACGCCTAACCGTGCAAGATGGCGACATCATCATTTTTATGAACTTTCGCGCTGATCGCGCTCGGCAACTCACGCACGCATTTGTTGATAACCATTTTACAGCTTTCGAGAGAAAAGTAACCCCAAAGCTCGCCAGTTTCGTAACTCTAACAACCTATGAAAAAAATCTCGATACCTCCGTCGCTTTTCCACCGATGCAGTTAACCAATACCTTGGGTGAATATTTATCTCGGTTGGGTCTTCGGCAACTGCGACTTTCTGAAACGGAAAAATATGCTCACGTAACTTATTTTTTAAATGGCGGTCAAGAAGTTCCTTTCCTGGGAGAGGATCGAATGTTAATTCCGTCGCCCAAGATAGCCACTTATAATTCTCAACCTGAAATGAGTGCCGAGGAAGTAACGGATAAACTCATAGAAATGATTAAAAATGGTGATTACGATCTTATTGTTTGCAATTTTGCTAATCCGGACATGGTGGGCCATACGGGTGACGAAGCGGCCACCAAGACAGCTATTCACACGATCGATAATTGCCTAAAGCGTATTCTTGAAGCACTGCAATCAGCCGGCGGCGAAGCCCTAATTACCGCCGATCATGGCAATGCAGAAAAAATGTTTGACGAAAAAACAAAACAACCGCATACAGCTCATACCTGTAATCTGGTACCATTGATTTACGTAGGAAGAGAAGCTCAATTCCAAAAGGAATTGGCGCTTTGGATGATGTAGCGCCAACTTTGCTCTTCCTTATCGGGCTCAAAAAACCCTTTCAAATGACAGGACGTAACTTAATTATTTTGAAATAATATGCAAGAAGGGAATTTGCTTATCCTTTGATGTATTATCTGATGTATTAATTATTTTACTCAAAATCATTTGACTGCTATTCACGATTTACAAGTAACTTTTAGTCAATTGCAGAATAATCAAACTGAAATTAAATCCCAAACAGCAATTTTACAAAAATTACAAAATCAGGAACGTGAAACGCGTGCTGGATTAGAAGTATAAAAACGAGAGCGTCAACAAGCCATTTCAGATCTTAATAAATAAAATTCAAACTAAAAATCATCGACTGGATGAATTATTAACCAATAAACAACTAACTATTAGAAAACACTCTAGTTGGTATCGAGCAACGCGCTCAACGGGAGGCGGTTGCGAGGCGGTGATGAAGGTAGATTTTGCTAATTTTGCTAAATTAAAAGGTTATTTGACCTGGCCTACGAAAGAGGGTACCCCCTTCTTCCTTATTTCGGCACTTCAATTGACCACAGTGAATTAAAATGGGATGGCATCTTGATCGCAGCATCCGAAGACGAGCCCGTTTATACATTAGCTTCCGGCGAGGGGTAGCTTTCGCTAAGTGGTTGCCAGATTATGGATTTTTATTGATTATCAACCATGGACATGATTATATGACACTTTATGGACGGAATCATTTTTTATATAAAAAGTCGGGTGCCGTGGTCCAAAAAGGCGATTGAGTAGCCACTGTATAGAACAAAGCAGCGGCTGTGACAAACCAGCGCTTTATTTTGCCATCCGCCAAGAATGCTAAACCTCTAAATCCTTTACAATGGTGCGAAGCGATGAGAAAATCGATGAAGTTACAGTGGTCAATCAGCAGAGATAAACTGAGACCTATTTCTAAAGGTAAAATTGTATTCGTAACATCCTTTTTTGGTTTGAGCTTGAATTTTTTGACATCCACCCTAGCTATTTCTCATCCGTTGCTGCCAATAATAACGCCAACACAAATTGAAAATCAAAATGATGAATTGTCAAAAAAGAATGTTCAACGCTTTGTTACCACTATAGCCCTTATCCACCGTTATTACATTAAGAATGTTGACAATGATGAATTGTTCAATAATGCCATTAGTGGGATGATCGTCAGCCTTGATCCTCATTCCAGCTATCTCGACACTAACGATATAAAAGAGCTTAAAACGACTGTATCTGGAGAATTTGTAGGCATTGGCATTGAACTTACACTTTCAAAAGATGGGCTTTTAAAAGTCATTAGTCCTCTAGACGACTCTCCTGCTGCCCGTTCCGAAATTAAACCCAATGATTTTATTGTAAAAATTAACGGACAACTCGTTCAAAATATGAGTTTACTGGAAGCAGTGGGTAGGATAAAAGGCAAGAAAGGCACCAGTGTTACATTAACGGTTTTACGAAAATCTACAGATAAACCTCTTATTTTTAATATCACTCGCGAACCGATTCATTTAATTAGCGTAAAAAGTAAGATGTTGGAACCAGACTACGGCTACGTTCGAATTACCTTTTTTCAAGGGTCTGTGGTCACACAATTGCATGAGGCAATTTCTAAATTGAAAACGGAGTCCAATAGTCATTTAAAAGGTTTAGTTCTTGATTTGCGGAATAATCCCGGCGGACTTTTGGATGTCAGCGCTGGAGTAGCTGATAGTTTTCTCGATTCCAATAAAATTTATCAATATAACGATTACATTGTTTATACCAAAGGTCGAGTTCCCGGCGCCAACATTCACATCAAAGCTACCCCGGGAGATTTAATTCCTAACACTCCGATAGTAGTGTTAATTAATGGAGGCTCTGCTTCTGCTTCAGAAATCGTAGCAGGTGCTCTTCAAGATTATAAACGCGCCATCATTATGGGTACGACGAGCTTTGGAAAAGGATCTGTTCAAACTGTGTTACCTATTGATCATGACGATGCCATTAAATTAACCACGGCTTTGTACTACACCCCAGCTGGTCGAGAAATTCAAGAAAAAGGAATTATTCCAAACGTTACCGTGCCCGAACTTACCATACTTACCATCAAGCCTGCTGAAATGGGATTCACCCTCGATGAAGCAGATTTCCAAAATCATTTACCCAATGATATGGTTAAAAGCTCGAAAACATCGGTTGAACAAGAAAAAAACTATTGCAAGCTCAATTAGAATTAGCAAAAACAGATTACCAATTGTATGAAGCGCTTCTTATGTTGCATGGTTTAAATGCCCATTCTTAATAAAGAACCCCTATAAACCATCTCTGATCTACCCCTAGAAATTTTTATTTTAGAAAATCAGAGTCACACCTATGGCACCACTTGAATTGCGCTTACTTTTTCTATAGTGGGTAGTAGTGGTGTCGACGCTGCCATATCGCGAATCAAGGAGCCGCCTAGTTTCAAGTTGTCCATCCACTCTCCCAACTTTCCAAAACACCAGAATATCCCTTTTATACCAAATTCCTATTGCGGCAATGCCCGACAACAGCCCAAAAGAGGGAATTCTTTCTAATATCAGCTAACATCCTCCAAGGTATCGGTCACTCCCACTTTCATTTTCATTAAAAACATTGAAAATAATACCTACAACCCATCCTGCTATCGCAAACCTTCCAACTGATTGCCATCTCATTTTTTTACTTCATGATTTAAATTATGGTAATCACTGTTATTTAAAGCAATTTAAATCATCCTTCAATTTACGCTTTCTGCGACCTTATTAAATTTTCTCTTAAAAGAAGCTTAACCTCTAAAATAATCTAATTTCCCTATCTCAGCTTTAGAAACATCATTGGAGGATTTCTCTCTGATCCCTTTACTGTAACAGTTGAAGAACTGTTCGGATTAACATTTATCCCACAGAGATGGACATTATTTTCACCAAGTCAATTTTTGTACCATGTCCAAATATCTGTCCAAATATCTATAGATTGTACTTTCGGTATATTTGGACAAACTGACCTGCCTGGGAAACATATATACTGTATTGATCTGTAGATACCAGCTTTATCTTAAGTTCACATAAAGAATGAGCGCATCAGTACCTGCTTTCATAGCGGCGTTTACAATATAAACATTACCTTGCCCATAACTGAGGTGGGCTATTATCACAAACAATAATAATAAATAATAATAATAAAATAATAATAATAAAAATGAGCCGACTACACGAACTTTTAAACATTTACCTAAAATTCACTATTTTAATAAATTAAGTATAATATCAATAGATCTATTTCCTTCGTCTAATTTTCGAGACACTTCAATGCGTCCTATGATTTTTTATCATTTTTTCTTTATTGAGGTTCCTTAGGATTTCTGTATTTTGTGTTATCCAAGGGAAAAATTAAATGAAAGGTGAATTTGAAACCTACGCAATAGTTTTTGGAAAAATAACCGCGTCAAAAAAACTAGACCGCCACCGGCGCTTTAATAGCTGGGTGAGGATTGTAATTAATAATTTCAAAGTCAGCGAAATCGTAATTGCATAACGATGCCGGTTTTTGTCTGATTTTTAATTGCGGTAATTCACGAAGGGGACGCGATAATTGTTCGCGAACTTGGTCCAAGTGATTATTGTAGATGTGACAATCGCCTCCCGACCAAATAAATTCTCCTACTTTTAAATCACATTGCTCAGCCACCATATGCGTTAATAACGAATAAGAAGCGATATTAAAAGGTACCCCTAAAAAAGCATCTGCTGACCGTTGGGTCAATTTACAGGAAATCGTGCTATCAACTATGTAAAATTGAAAAAGCAAATGGCATGGCGGCAAGGCCATTTGATCTAATTCCCCTACATTCCAAGCACTCACAATCAATCGTCGTGAATCAGGATTGGTTTTTATAGTATCAAGGAGTAGTTCCATTTGATCGATAATGCGCCCATCAACACACTGCCAATGACGCCATTGCTTTCCATAAATAGGCCCTAATTCCCCATTTTCATCTGCCCATTCATCCCATATAGTAACGCCATTATCATTTAAATATTGAATATTAGTATCGCCTTTTAAAAACCATAACAATTCATAAATAACGCTTTTTAGATGGATTTTCTTTGTCGTGACTAAAGGGAATCTTTGTTGCAAATCAAACCGCATTTCGTAGCTAAAAATACTACGCGTCCCAACGCCAGTTCGATTTTTCTTACTAATACCGTGTTCCAGAATGAAATTTAAAAACTCGAGGTGTTGTTTCATCGTCCCATCGCTACGAGATTTGTTTTTGCCGAAGCTTGCTTCGCCGATAGCATCATATGCGTTTGCGCTAACATGGTTGTTAGCAAGATTAACCAAATACCCATATGACGTCCATAATATGCGGCATAGCCACACGTTTAATCAACCAAAATACACTCGCAATGATAAAGCTAGACAGCAGGGAAATAATTAAGAGGGTTATCATATTTTGAATCAGCCTTCCCTTTCCTGCTGCATCATCGGAAAAGATCATATGAAGCATTCGCACAATATAATTGTGAACATAAATTAATCCATCTAAAATATGGCTCAGTTCAGTTCTAAAAAATATCACTGCCAATGAAAGTAATATAATAAGAACGAATTATAAGAACGAATTGTTTAATCATTTTAATATTCCCTGTGCCGATATGCCCACCACAAACCTAATCCACCGCTGATAATCATTGGCAACGATAGAAGTTGTCCCATAGTCAAACACCCAAATGCAATATATCCCAATTGCGGATCAGGTTGACGAAAAAATTCCATCGTGAAGCGAAATAATCCATAAAAGAGTAAGAATAAGGATGTTACCGCAAATCGTGGTCGAAGTTTAGCAGAAAACCACCATATAGTAATAAAGAGCAAAATTCCTTCTAAAAAGAATTCATAGAGCTGTGAGGGATGACGTGGGAAAGGCCCCGCATCTGGGAAGACCATTCCCCAAGGCGCTGTTGTGACCCGTCCCCATAATTCATCGTTGATGAAATTCCCGATTCTTCCTGCTGCTAAACCTAAGGGCACTAAAGGCGCAGCAAAATCGGTTACATACATCCATTGCTTTTTAGTTCGGCGGCTGAAAAGCCACATAGCTATTCCCACTCCAATAAGACCACCGTGAAATGACATACCTCCATGCCATACTTCAAAAATAGTCAACGGGTTAACAATAAAGTTAAAAAAATCATAAAAAATCATATACCCTAACCGGCCACCAATAATTACCCCCAACGCACTGTAAAAAATTAAATCGTCAACTTGCGCCGGATTCCACCCTCTCTGGGGTTGACGAACGCGATATAAGGCTAGCCCCCAAGCAGATATAAATCCCACTAAATACATGAGTCCATACCAATGCACTTTAATCGGCCCTAATTTGAAGGCTATTGGATTAATATTTGGATAATGAAGCATTATAAACTCCTTAAACCTATGACTTATTGCAGGGAATTCAAACAGAAATAATCTGAGAAAGCTCAGTATTTTTTACCTTCCCGCACGAATTAGACCGCCCAAACCTGCTTCCTCCAGAGCATTTTCCATATGAAGACGAATATCTTTGGGATCATCCATTTTTAAAACTTCTTCTAATAATTCTTTGGCTTTCTCTAATGAGAAATTACGAATAACCCATTTCACGCGCGGTAATATTCGAGCGTTCATACTCAACATATCAAATCCCATTGCCAACAATAAAACTACGGCCAGGGGATCACCTGCCATTTCTCCACAAATACTAACCGGCTTTCCTGTTTTATGCCCTGCTTTTACCACAATTTTTAGAGCTTGCAAAACGGCGGGATGCAGGCCATCATAAAGATTTGCTACCCGCGGATTATTGCGATCGACGGCTAATAAATATTGAATTAAATCATTACTTCCAACAGAAAGAAAATCCACTCGTTTTGCTAATTCAGAAGCTTGGTAAACCGTTGCTGGTACCTCCAGCATTAATCCAATTGCCGGCAATTCAATTTTCACATTTTCTTCAATTAATTCTTCGTACGCTTGATTGATCATACGAATAGCCGTTTCTACTTCCCTTACGGAAGTAATCATCGGCAATAATAAGGATAAATTATTTAACCCCTCGCTAGCGTGCAACATAGCACGAACTTGTTGTAAGAAAATTTCCGGATGATCCAAGGTGACTCGAATACCTCGCCATCCAAGAAAAGGATTATCTTCTTCCACAGTGAAATAAGATAAGGTTTTGTCGCCCCCAATGTCTAATGTGCGCATGATGACTGGACGAGGAGCAAACGTATTTAACAATTGCCGATACATAATACGTTGTTCTTCTTCACTAGGAAATCGATCACGAATCATAAAGGGCATTTCGGTACGATATAATCCTACTCCTTCAGCACCCACGCTTAGCGAAAGCCCTCCCTCGATAGCCAAACCTGTGTTAACGTAAAGGGCTAATGCATGACAATCGATTGTTTCGGCAGGCAAGTCACGCAATGCTTTTAATTCTTCATCGAGTTGCTGTTCTTCTTGAGCCAGTGCTTTAAATTCTTTTTTAATCTCAGCCGAGGGAGACAAATAAATTTGACCATTATAACCATCTACAATAAGTTCTTTTGAAGATAATTTAAAAAGCGGAGTTCCGCGCACCCCCATCACAGCTGGAAGTCCTAAGGCGCGCGCTAAAATAGCGACATGAGAGTTATTCGATCCCGTCCCAGATATCACACCTTTTAAACGATCGCGAGGGACCTCCATCAGAGAGGCTGGTGTCACTTCATCGCTCACCAAGATCGTATTTTTGGGATATTCCAATTCTTCTTGTTTGCTAAATTGTAAATGACTCAAAACGCGGCGCCCCAAATCTCGAAAATCAGAAGCCCGTTCTCGTAAATAAGGATCCTCCAAAGCTTCAAAATGAAGCACGTGTTTTTTAATAACGCGTTTTAAGGCCCCTTGTGCCCATTGTCCTCCTTTAATTTCAGCAATAACTTCATTAATGAAAGTTCGACTATCAAGCAATTGAAGATAAGCATCGAATAACGCATTTTCTGCTACACTGAGAGAATTTTTGGCTCGCACTTGTAGGCGGTAGATTTCATCGCGCGCTGCAGCAAGAGCGGTCTCAAAATCAGAAATTTCTATTTCAATATCTGTAATTTCTTGATCAGGAACCGAGTCCAAATCTGCTGGCGGGTATACAATCATAGCGGTTCCAATAGCCACACCTGAAGAGCCTGGTACACCAAATAAAACTGTTTCTATTTTTTTCCGACGCCGTTTTTGAGCTCCTAGTTCCTCCAATGCTCTTTTAGCGCGAGCATGAGCAATTTCGGCGGCTAAGTGAATCGCCACAGTGACACAAAAAGCCTCTTCTTCTTCAGAAAAAGGGCGACTCTCACGCTGCTGGACCGTTAATAAACCCAGCAATTCGCCTTGTTCAATAATGGGAATTCCTAAAAAACCATGGTATTCGTCCTCACTTAATTCAGGGCAGCACTTAAAACTGGGATGAAGAGGCGCATCTGCCAAATTAATAGGTTCTTCCCGCTCGCCAATTAACCCAATTAATCCTTCCCCAAATTTGAGACGTGCTTTGCTAACTTGTTTGCTGTTTAACCCTTGGGTGGCCATTAAAACGTACTCTCCGTGCACATCATCACAAATAAAAATACTACAAGCATCAGCTGGTAAATCTTCACACAATCGTTTAACAACAAGCGTCAAGGCTTCTTCCAAATTCGGAGCAGCATTTACTTCTTGAGTAATCTGGCCAAGAATTTTTAACATCATGGTTGAACAAACTCGAAAAATTCTTTCAAAACCTTACGATAAATCCCGCGTTTAAATTTCACCACGTGATTAATGGGATACCAATATTCCACCCAACACCACTGGTCAAATTCCGGTTGCGATAAATGAGTTAGAGATATGCAGGCATCATCGCTTACCAAACGCAACAAAAACCATTTTTGCCGCTGGCCAATGCATAAAGCCCTGCCATTTTCATAACGACGAAATCGTGCGGATAACCGGTAGCGATACCAACGCCGGGTTTCAGCCACGTAAATAACTTCGCTAACCGTCAAACCTATTTCTTCCTTCAGCTCTCGGATCATGGCTTCATACGGCGTTTCATTAGGTAAAAAACCTCCTTGAGGAAATTGCCAAGCATTTAAATCTCCTACCCGGCGGCCCCAAAATACTTTCCCCTGCTGGTTTACCAGAACCATTCCAACACTCAATCGAAATCCACGTTTGTTAATAACTGCTTGATCCACTACACCATCTTAACTCATTGTTCCCTTGCTAACGACTTTCCATCACTTTTTTTGCAAGAAAAATTTATACATAACACCTCCACTTCCAAGCCGCAGCTATTTTGAGTTCTGTATTTTATCCACAGTTTTCGCTCATGTTACTCTACTTGCAATTCACACTAAAACACATTATCTTTTATATAATAAGGAAGAAAATACTCATACATTGTGGATTCAAAGGAAGAACCAATTCGGTGAGCTGCCAATCCAGAGATCAAAAAATTTATTCCCAATCAATATTAACCGTGTACAAACTCTATTTATTATCGGCCAGGAGACCTCATGGAAATAAACACAAACCAAAACAACCAACCGGCTCTTGATTTTCAATCTACCATTCCATTAGACACTGTTCAGCCTGGTCAATTACGCGTAATGAAGCGCGATGGGAGGGTCGTGAAATACGATGTCAGTCGTGTTGCTATCGCAATGAAAAAAGCCTTCTTGGCCATAGAAGGAAAATCGGTTCAAAATTCCAGTCGAGTTCAAGAAATCGTTACCCGACTTACCGAGCAGATTACCGCCATGTTCCAAAAGCGCTGGCCATCCGGGGGTACCATCCATATTGAGGCAATTCAAGACAAAGTAGAGCTCGCACTGATGTATGAGGGGCTACATAAAGTAGCCCGTGCCTACGTCTTATACCGAGAAGAACGTCGCAAACAACGAGAAGAACAAAAAACACCCCCCTCTAGAAAGAGGCATTCGCAT
Organism: Coxiella-like endosymbiont; assembly: GCF_030643785.1. NCBI lineage: Bacteria > Pseudomonadati > Pseudomonadota > Gammaproteobacteria > Legionellales > Coxiellaceae > Coxiella-like endosymbiont. The sequence goes on from NZ_CP094378.1 coordinate 1,414,244, forward strand.
AACACTCGACGATGGTGCCAAAGTTTCTTTGGACGATATGTGGCTAACTCGCATCGTCCATTTAGCTTGCAGTGATCTAGAAGACGTAGATGCCAAGAAAATTTTACAAGAAACAAAGGATAATCTGTTTGATGGCGTTGCTTTGAAAGACATTTATAAAGCGTTAGTGATGACGGCGCGGACGCTTGTGGAAAATGAACCAAATTACACCTATGTCACTGCACGATTGCTCTTACACGATCTCTATAGCGAAGCGCTAAATGGTTTAAACATAGCTCATGATTTAATGCATGAAGAAATTACACACTATTATACTGAAGCCTTTAAAACTTTTATTCAAAAAGGAATCGAGACAGAGCATTTAGATCCTAATCTCAATAACTTCGATTTAAATCGCTTGGGCCAAGTTTTAAAGCCTGAATGCGATCAGCAATTCACCTACTTGAGTTTGCAAACACTGTATGATCGTTATCTAATTCATCATCATCAAGTGCGTATCGAACTACCTCAAGTTTTCTTTATGCGTGTAGCAATGGGATTAGCTCAATCGGAAGGAAAAGACCGCACCAAATGGGCAATTGAATTCTATAATGTTCTTTCCTCTTTTGATTTTATGAGTTCAACACCGACATTATTTAATTCAGGAACGCCCTTCCCTCAGCTTTCTAGCTGTTTTTTAACTACCGTACCCGACAGCTTAGAAGGTATTTACAACGCTCTTAAAGATAACGCTTTATTATCCAAATATGCTGGCGGTTTAGGTAATGATTGGACCTCGGTACGTTCAATGGGCGCTTATATCAAAGGCACTAACGGAAAATCATTGGGAGTTGTTCCTTTTTTAAATGTGGCTGACGCTACTGCTATTGCCGTGAATCAAGGAGGAAAACGCAAAGGTGCTGTTTGTGCTTATTTAGAAACCTGGCATATGGATATTGAAGAATTTTTGGACTTACGCAAAAACACAGGTGATGACCGTCGCCGCACTCACGACATGAATACAGCCAATTGGATTCCGGATTTATTTATGAAGCGAGTCTTTGAAAATGAGTCTTGGACTTTGTTTTCCCCCGATGAGGTGCCGGACTTACATGATAAATTTGGTGAATCTTTTGAAAAGGTGTATGTCGAATATGAAGAAAAAGCTCGTCGAGGTGAAATTCGTGCAAAAAACATTTCCGCTGTTTCATTATGGCGCAAGATTCTTAGTATGCTTTTTGAAACCGGCCATCCTTGGGTGACGTTCAAAGATGCCTGCAATTTACGCTCGCCCCAACAACATGTCGGCGTTATTCATAGTTCCAATTTATGTACAGAAATAACTTTGAATACCTCGATAGATGAAATTGCTGTTTGTAACTTGGGCAGTATTAATCTCGTCAATCATATAAAAGAAGGCAAATTAGACGTCGAGAAATTGATTCGCACTATCAAAACGGCAATTAGGATGTTGGATAATGTCATCGATATTAATTACTACAGCGTGCCACAAGTGCGTAATTCTAATCTTAAACATAGACCTATCGGCCTGGGTTTGATGGGCTTCCAAGATGCCTTGTACATACAAAAGATTCCTTATACTTCTGAAGCGGCCGTACAATTTGCAGATCAAAGCATGGAAATAATTAGCTATTATGCTATCCAAGCCTCGGTGGAATTAGCTAAGGAACGCGGCGCCTATGAAACTTTCGCAGGCTCCTTGTGGAGTCAGGGTATTTTACCAATCGACTCTATTCAATTGTTGAAGAAGAATCGTGGTAAATATTTGGAACAAAATACTCATCAGACGTTAAATTGGGATCAATTACGTCAGGAAGTCAAGGCTTATGGAATGCGCAATTCCAATGTTATGGCAATTGCACCCACAGCAACGATTTCCAATATTTGTGGAATTTCTCAATCCATTGAGCCCACTTATCAGAACTTATTTGTTAAATCGAATTTGTCGGGCGAGTTTACGGTCATAAATCCCTATTTGGTCAAAGAACTTAAAAGTCGCCATTTATGGGATAACGTTATGGTGCATGACCTCAAATATTATAATGGTAGTGTGCAAAAAATAGATCGAATTCCTTCGGAACTTAAGAAGTTATATGCAACGGCGTTCGAAGTGGAACCGCAATGGCTAGTTGAAGCAGCATCGCGGCGACAAAAATGGATTGATCAAGCACAATCACTTACCTTATATATGGCAGAACCGTCGGGTAAAAACTCGATGTTCTTTATCGTATGGCCTGGATAAGTGGTTTGAAAACAACCTATTATCTACGCAGCATGGGAGCGACCGGAATAGAAAAGGCGACCATTCATGATGCAACACTGAATGCAGTCACAGATCAAACTGCTCCGAATGCCTGTTCAATCGATAATCCCGATTGCGAGGCCTGCCAATAAAAAGTGAATCCCAATCAGTTATTTTTGCGAGAGCAGGAATTCGTGGGGAAAGAACGACAATGCTAGCGCCCCACAATTCCCTTTTTCTAAGAATGTAAGAAGGAGAAGAAAGATGTCAAACTACCAAGAAACCAGTAGCCTACTCGATTGGGGCGATTATCATGATCCAGACCCCTTGAGCAATACTTCAGAAAAATCGGTTCAGAATAAACGAGTAGCCACTTTAGAGAACAACTCCAACCTGGAAGATGAAGAGGGTGGCGGCAGGGAATCAGGGAGCAGTGCTAGCGCCCCTCATAGTGGGGCAACAGGATTAGAACAGCTTGAAATGGGAGCTGCACGGATCCAAGTTGACGATAAAAAAATTATTAATTGCCGCGCTGATCTTAATCAATTAGTTCCCTTCAAATACAAGTGGGCATGGCAAAAATATTTATCCGGCTGTGCTAACCATTGGATGCCTAATGAGATTAATATGACGGCAGATATTGCCTTATGGAAAGATCCTTATGGGCTAACCGCGGACGAACGAATGATTGTGAAGCGAAGTCTTGGCTTCTTCTCAACGGCAGATTCTTTAGTGGCCAATAATTTGGTATTGGCAATATATCGGCATATCACCAATCCTGAATGTCGTCAATATATATTGCGTCAAGCATTCGAAGAAGCCTTACATACACATGCTTATCAATACATCATTGAAAGTCTAGGATTAGATGAGGCGGAAATTTTTAATATGTATCGGGAATTGCCCGCAGTCGCTAAAAAAGCCGCGTGTGCACTACCTTTCACCCAAAGTCTTGCAGATCCTGCTTTTAAAACTGGAACTCCAGAAGCTGATCAGCGTTTATTGCGAGATTTAATTGCATTTTATGTAATTTTCGAAGGAATTTTCTTCTATGTAGGTTTTACCCAAATTCTCGCCATGGGGCGACGCGGTAAAATGACTGGCACCTCGGAGCAATTTCAATATATTTTACGCGATGAATCGATGCATGTAAATTTTGGTATTGATGTGATTAATCAAATTAAGATCGAGAATCCTCATTTATGGACGAAAGATTTTCAAGAAGAAGTCACTAAAATGATTTTCGAGGGAGTAGAGCTTGAATATCAGTACGCTAAAGACACCATGCCACGAGGCATCTTGGGATTAAACGCCGAAATATTTAAAAACTATCTGCAATACATTGCTAATCGTCGTTTTGCTCAAATTGGCTTATCCGAACAATTTCCTGGCGCTAAAAATACTTTTCCTTGGATGAGTGAAATGATGGATCTTAAAAAAGAAAAGAACTTTTTGAAACTCGCGTGATTGAATACCAATCTGGCGGTACGCTAAGATGGGATGAATAAAAAAATTTTAGAAAACCACTCACGTTTAAAACAAGGTTGCTTCTTGCAGCCTATTTTGGTTTTATCAAATTAAAATAATTTTTAAAAACGAACCATTGTTGTTCTTCCACGATTTGTCCGCGGGACGGCAAAATTGTCCAGCCGCGCACAGAAACAAAACGGGTATTTTTATTTTGTCACGCGTAGAGATGAAATTATTTTAATATTATCTTAATCTTTATTCCGATAATACTTCCCTTCCACAACTAAAGTTAAAAAATTGAGTTAGGATAATTTAAATCTTTTAAAGATTTAATATGAAATCATGGAATTAGCTATTCCTTCTATTAAAAATTTGGACATAACACCAGAAATAATAAAACTTGAATTAAATAAATTACAACAAAAGCCTGAAAGATTTTTACGAAACTTATCTGTACATCAGGTTATGAAAAAATTCCTGCTTCTTACGCAAATCTGCACTATGGAAGTAGGTATGGCAAATAGAAAGGATATCACTCAATGCGCAAGAATAGCACTTGAAAATTTAACATCGTCCCAATTGCAAGCGGTCACTTATTGCATTGATGAAATAATTACCACAGAAAAAGGGGATGGTCCTTTTATTTATTGGGCGATCCGTTTAGGTAATTCAGACCTATTTTCTAACTATTAGATAATCTTTCACCCACCTTATCTTTTCATCAGAAAGTTAAAATCGAAACTTCCAACATCTATCTTGACATAATTATGGAAACTTTCGATTATAGTTCTTTAAAATTTTATAATGCTCTCAAAGGAAGATTGGAACAAGATTAAAAGAAAAATCCCGACTTATATTGGCCTGAACTTATTATCCTTTTATAAAAGCATCCATTTTAAAAACGTTGAAAATGAACTTCTGAAAGATGAATATCAAATCTGTTTAAGACACCCTAAAACTCCAGCTATTTTTAATATTTTTTAAAAAAAAATAATAGCCTTTCGTATCATCGTAGAAATCATCATCGTAGAAAGTTGGAATTTTCAGAAATTCTGACTTTTTTGATGAAATGTGTAAATGATCTCCAAGAACCTCAGCGTCTAAATCTAATAATTGAAAAATGATTATTTTCTTTGATCAATTAATATCTCAAGAAAATTATTTGTCCTTGAAGAGAAATACTTTAGAGAAATTACAAAAATTTTTTATTAATTAACTAACTATCCTTTCTTCCATTAACGGACTGGTACGCTTCAATGCCTACTGAAAATTACGTGGATATAATGTCCATTTAGATATTCAATATTCCAACCAAGTCAAATCAGAGAAAATACAATCTGGCCTCCAATTTCAGATTATTCCTTCGCTTTACAATTTGAAAAATATTCTCTTAGCTGATTTGGCTATATTAGGAAGCTCGTTAAAAGAGATTTTTGATAAGATATTTTTGATGAGATAATAAAGTGCCCTTTAAATAGAAATCAAATTTCAAGACAGGCAGTAATAGAAATTTGGTTCGATAAAACTGATTTAAAAAGAGTAATTTTATAATAATTTAATTTATCGATATACAAATATTATAATTCTAATTTCAATAAAAATAAAGAAGAACTCCTAAAAGGAAAAGTCATTTTAATTACTCTACAAAAACAGAATTACTTCTGGAAGAAAATTCAAATAAGAAAAAAGAAATAAAAAAACTTAAAAAATTAAAAGATAAAAAATGAGATACTTCCATGAAGTATAGATTTAGTAAAATTCCTACCATCTTAATCAAAAAAACAATAAAATATTCAGGATTATTCAGATTTTTATTTAATATTCGACCGAATCTTCTGGATATTAAATTAGCTCTAGATAGTATTTATTGATTTAAAGGTAATATCTTTTTGGAAAAAAGTAGAATTATTAAAACTTAATGTTGAAAAAGTCTAAAATTTAATCTCAACTTTTAAAAAAATAAGTTTGAATCTAAGGAAGTGAACTTTTCAGAAGAGTATCGGAATCAGTTAACACATTAATAGAATTGTGCTCTAATTACTTTTTCTTCATAAAAGGAATTAGATATAAAAATCTTTCAATTTCAAACGATAAATGAATTAAATTTTTAAGATGAATATATTAGGCGAAAAGCGATTTTTTCCTTATTTTGAAGATTGTTAAAAACTTATAGAAATAAATCCTAAATATATACCAAAGTTTATTTTCCATTCGAACAAAAAAATGGAAAAATTTTTGAAATTGATTTAACTATAAAAATCCTCATTCTAAAGATTGATCTAGAATTACATTAGTTTAATCTTAGAACAAAAGGTATCAATAATGAAGTGGGGTTGACTTTATTGCTAGAAGGATACAATGAACTTTTTGAAAGCGATTGTATAAAAAATACGTTCCACTGTCCCTTTCCAATATCCCTTTCCAAGAAATAATAAATATATCGGATTATGAACAAATTAATCTGATAGGCTATTATACGAATGTTTACAAAAGTATTTTCATTATCTTCTAAGTTAGAATTTCGAACGGAATGGCTTGAATTTCAATCAAATAAAGAAAACCATAATCTTATGAAAGATCTTATGAAATAAGGTTTGGAAAGAATTCTTTCCAATTACAATTTATAATGTTAAAATTCAATGGATAGTGACGAATTTTATCCTGAAAATTACCGATTTCAAAATTCTGTAGGAAAAATTAATACAATTTTTTATGAAACCAAGCCAAAAATTTCTAATCTTGATTTTAAACTAACTAATGTTTATGAAGTTGATAAAGGAATTTTAAAAAATTATTTATTTCAAATTTCTTCTTTTCTTCTATAAAATACCTGGTAGCATTTTAGCGATTAATCACGTCCTTGAGTACTATTTGGGAAACAGTAAAAATTATTCACTAGGCGCTTTATGCGTTCTTGAAACTCTTGCTTTTGGTCTGTCAGGCGCTAATGCTTATACGAGATTTAAACGTAAATTTATCCAAGAAAAGAGAAAATTTGAAGCAAGCATTTTTATATGGAATAACATATCGAAAAACATTATTTATTTTACCCTCTTGTTCACAGATTATTAAATTTATATAGAAATATCTCATTCCCAGTCTATCCAGAATTGGAACTTTTACACTTACACAATTATTTTTCGTAATTAATTGGTTCGATGAACCAATTATGGGAAATTTTATGTCAATTAAGTGATGAGAAAGTTTGTTCTACACCTTTGATACCCTTCACCCAGAGATATCCAACCTTTATATTATTTTATTTTGCTTATTTTTTAATGTTTATCGATCTTGGAATTATTTCCTTCACTCAGGTTGTCTCTAATCATGAAGAATTCGAACGCAAAATTGCTTAAGAAAATTTAAAAAAGGCTGGAGGTGCTGTCGAAAGCCCGCACTCCCCTTTCTCACATAAAAAATTCTAAAGTTTGAAATTTTCATGGATACCCTATCCATGGTATTGATGACTTTCGTAGGGATAGCATCTGCAACTGCTCATTTCAGCAAAGGTAACATCAAAGATCACTTGCCGATCTTGCTTGGAGCCTTTTTGCTTTAACTTCGGGCTGCAATCATTTTTATTGGCCCAGAGCCTTGATGCGGAAAAAATATTTTAATTCAGTTGGGGAAAAGCAACAGGTATAAGGTTTTTTGGAATTCCTGTTCTTTCTTTCCATCCTCTGATCAAGCGTCACTGCACTCAGGCTCATCTTCGAATTACAACACCTTTGATGACAAGCCTCTGGAAGAAGTTCAGGAGCACCTGCGATCTTTAACTCTAGGGAGTTTCTACCACACTTATTTCTGCTAGAATTGTCTTTTAAAATATAGTTAAAATAGAGACATACTAAAATGGTAAAATCCTATGCCGATCTAGGAATATCAATGTCAAAATTGCGCAGAACGGACTAAGATCTTACAAAAAATTACCGACCCCTTCGTGACTGAATGTCATGCTTGTTATGAACAAGCTTTGAAATGTTTGGTTTATCCCACTGATTTTTAGCTTAAAGGGGCAGAAGGCCGGTATGTCACCGATTTTCACGACAAAGGAAAATCAAAAGCACTAGAAGGCAACAACAAAAGAAAAGCCACAAGAGACTAAAAAAGACAAAATAGATGAAAGGAAAACCATTTATCCGACGTTACTTAATTGCAGGCTTACTCGTTTGGCTACCCATTTGGGTAACGTTTATTGTTATTCGTTTCCTAGTTGATCTTTTAGACAGCACTTTACGCCTTCTACCTCATCGTTACCAACCTGAACAATTATTTGGCCATGACTTCCCAGGTCTCGGGTTAATTTTCACCTTAATAATTATCTTACTGACAGGTTTATTAGTTACTAACTTTATTGGTCGTCAATTTATTAGTTGGTGGGAGAAAATACTAGCCCGTATCCCTCTCGTTCGCAGTATTTACATAGCAGTAAAACAAGTTACCCATGCTTTTGTTCAACCCAAAGGTCAATCTTTTCGAAAAGTGGTATTAGTCGAATTTCCACGTCGAGGCACCTGGAGCGTGGGTTTTGTGACCGCTAACGATTTTAAGGAAATGCCTTTAGAGGAAAAAGACATCCTAGCAGTTTTCGTGCCCACGACTCCCAACCCAACATCGGGCTTTCTAATGTTGGCTTCTCAGAAAGACGTTATTGATCTCAATATTTCGATTGAAGAAGCGTTCCAAATGATTATTTCGCTGGGCGTCGTTACGCCAACCATCAAGCCACCATCGCCCAATTTATAATCATATCATTTGCTATAATTTGCTATAATTGAAGCCTTGTCAAGGAATGGCTTTATCTAAACGAAAGGAGAACATTATGGAAAGCTTACCCAAAGCCAAATGTTTTTCAATTAACGACATTCTGAATGAAGGATGGCGACTTGTCAACGGAAGTAAATGGCTAATTCGGGCTATTACGATTTTAATCAGCATCGCTTCTCTTATTATTCAAATAATAGTCATTGAAATATTCCGAATCAACCCCGAAACACCTTCGGTGCATTACAGTCTTAAAATAGCATCGTCATCACACCCTTCTTTGCTGGTGCGGTGACGACTGCGGTTAACGAGCTCGAGGGGAGAAAATTAACGCTGCTATAAGAGCGTGGATATCAATATTTCAAACCCTCCAAGTCATGATTGGAATGGCTTTAATTACATTTTTTGCTACCATCTTAAATTATATTTTCTATCTTCCAGTGATTTCTAGTGATTTCTAATGCCGATGGTCGCGTTACGCCGTGTGGCTTTATTTACTTGCTGGAGCGGTTTCTATTCTAGTTTACGTGTTTACTATTTTAGCTATTCTCTTAATCGTGGATAAAAAACCATACCCCCCAGCGGAAGCTTTAATATAAATTCTTTTTAAATCACTAAGCATTCTTAGTTTAAGGTACTTTTTCTGATGTTAATCGTTTATGTCTTTTTTGTTGTTGCTACCATTCCATTAATAATTGGCGCTATGATCCACCTCTATGCGAGAGCTATTGGGAATGGCAATTTTCATCTTTATACTAGTATGGTTTTATTAGCCTATATGTTTTCTTGATCCAAGGGGTGTCCTCTATCACAAATTGGTATATCAAACAGGTTCAAAACCAGAAATTAGAACTACGATCCTCTAGTAGCGACCCACTATGGCCTTGTGAATTCCGGCAAACGTGAAACAGCACTCGCCGGATTATTGTTTCCTAGCAATCTCTCTTGATCCGTCCTATAACTCCCGCTACTATTCAAAGTTGCTTGTCGTTTTAGCCGAGAAAAATATGCGCACGCATTACACCAATAAAATTAATTCCGCATTGATTGGACAAACTATTACTCTTGCAGGCTGGGTTCAGGGTCGTCGAAATCACGGTGATTTAATTTTTATCGATTTACGCGACCGAGAAGGACTCGTTCAAGTTGTTTGTGATCCAGTCAGCCCTTTCGCCTTTAAGACTGCCGAAAGTCTGCGAAATGAATATGTCATCAGCGTTAAAGGTAGCGTCCGACAACGGCCGGAAGGAACGGCTAATCCAAATATCACTTCTGGCGAAGTTGAAATAGCGGCAACGCATCTAACTCTATTAAATAAATCCAAACCATTGCCCTTTAATATCGATGAATACCAAGAAATAAGCGAAGAAGTGCGGTTGAAATACCGATATCTCGATTTGCGACGACCTGAGATGGCTCACCGCCTCAAAATGCGCTCCTACATCATTCGGGAAATTCGTCGCTTTTTGGATGAACGTGGGTTTTTGGACATAGAAACCCCCATGTTAACTAAATCTACCCCAGAAGGGGCCCGTGATTATCTCGTTCCCAGTCGAACTCACCACGGCTATTTCTTTGCCTTGCCCCAATCGCCGCAAATTTTTAAAGAAATTTTGATGGTGGCGGGTTTTGATCGATATTACCAAATCGTTCGCTGCTTCCGCGATGAAGATCTCCGAGCCGATCGCCAGCCCGAATTCACTCAGCTCGATTTGGAAATGGCCTTTGTGAAAGAGAAAGATATTCAGGATCTGATGGAAAATTTGATCCGTTATTTATTTTCCACTTTTTTAAATGTGGATTTACCCAATCCTTTTCCACGTATGACTTATGTGGAAGCAATTAAAAACTACGGTACAGACAGGCCTGATCTTCGTAATCCTTTGAAATTTGTCGACGTGACCGATCTGATGAAAACTGTCGAATTTAAAGTCTTTAAAGAGCCAGCCAATGATCCTCAGGGGCGCATAGTTGCTTTATGCTTACCGAAAGGTGCCAAATTAACACGAAAAGCAATTGACGATTACACACGATTTGTACGTATCTACGGCGCTAAAGGGCTAGCATACATGAAAGCGGGAAGTATCGACCACGGGCGTGAAGAGCTTCAATCCTCGATCCTGAAACTTCTACCGGACCAAATCATTTCCGAGCTTCTACATCGCACTCAAGCACAAAATGGCGATCTGATATTTTTTGGCGCCGATAAAGCAAAAATTGTCAACGAATCGCTTGGAGCTTTGCGCGACCAATTATGTACCGATCGCAATTTATATGTAGGACAATGGAAGCCGTTATGGGTTGTGGACTTTCCGATGTTTGAACGAGAAGGCGCAGGAGATTGGCAAGTGTTACATCATCCTTTCACGGCTCCCCAAGAAACAGATCCCGCAAAAGTGATCGCTGACCCTGGGGCGTCGCTCTCACACGCTTACGATATGGTCCTTAATGGAAGCGAAATTGGGGGTGGGTCCATTCGTATTAACGACATTGACATGCAGTACACGATATTAAAAATTCTGGGTATTTCAAAAGAAGTAGCCGAAATCCAATTCGGACACTTACTTATGGCATTGCAATTTGGGTGTCCGCCTATTGGAGGCATTGCCTTTGGATTAGATCGCCTGGTAGCCACCATGACCGGAGCTTCCTACATTCGGGATGTAATTGCTTTTCCGAAAACCCAAACGGCGCACTGTCCTTTAACAAATGCCCCTGCTCCTGTTGAAATTCAACAATTAGAAACTTTAGGCTTCAAAGTAAGCAAACATAGAAAATAATAGAAAATAGGTGAATCATGGCTGGACATAGTAAATGGGCTAATATTAAGCACGCGAAAGCTCTCCAGGACACCAAACGCGGCAAAGTTTTTACTAAACTGATTCGCGAAATTACTGTAGCTGCCCGTTTGGGAGGCGAAGATATAAATTCTAACCCTCGATTGCGCGCCGTAGTCGATAAAGCATTTAATGCTAACATGCCGAAAGATACCATCAATCGGGCTATTAAACGTGGTGCAGGAGCAGGAGCTGCCGATAATTTAATCGAAGTCCGCTATGAAGGGTATGGGTCTCGCGGTGTAGCTGTAATGGTGGATTGTTTAACTGATAACCGAAATCGTACAGTGGCTGAAATGCGCCATGCCTTCAGCAAGTGCGGAGGTAATTTGGGAGTAGAAGGATCCGTTTCTTATCTATTCAAACAACAAGGACTCATCACCTTTGCTCCAGGAAATAATGAAGAAAAAATTATAGAGGTCGCTTTGGAGGCTGGTGCTGACGATGTAAATACGAATGACGATGGTAGTATCGATGTGCTAACAAGTCCTCAAGTCTTTGAGAATGCGCGTGAAGCCATGAAGGCCGCCAACCTTATTCCTTCTCATGCTGAAGTTACTGTGCTTGCTTCAACGGAAGTTAAACTGGATAAAAAAAGTTCCGAACAAATGGAGCGATTGACAGAAATATTAGAAGATCTTGACGATGTCCAAAATGTTTATTCTAACGCGGATTATCCCGAGGAAGTGTTAGAATAGCGGAATGGCCCAACCGAAGCGAATTATAATTGGCATCGATCCAGGATCACGAGTTACCGGCTACGGAATTATTTGGTCGCAAGGTTCTCGACAAGGTTGTATAACATTCGGGCAAATTAAAACACAGGACGAATCTTTGAATTATCGACTCCAAGAAATCGAGGAAGGATTACGTAACGTCATCGCTACTCATCAACCCAACGAAGCCGCTATCGAGCAGGTATTCACTTTTCATAATCATCAATCGGCTTTAAAACTGGGACAGGCTCGCGGTGCCGCTCTCGTAGCTACTGCGGTTTATGCCTTACCTGTCACTGAATACAGTGCTCGTCAAATCAAACAAGCCGTCGTAGGCTATGGGGCAGCTACAAAAGCACAAGTGCAACATATGATTCGAATGCTGTTACAATTGGAAAAAGCGCCGCCGGCCGATGCGGCTGATGCATTGGCGATTGCTTTATGCCATGCAATCAGTTTCTGTTTGACCGAAAAATTAATGCGGGCTTGATAAAAATTTTCCTTAGTTGGGTGATTTTGTGAGCAGAAAAATCTCTTAACCAAGACGAATTCACTAAGCATAGTTAGTTAATAAATAAGTTTAGAAAGGAAGAGATGCATGATTGGACAGCTTCGAGGAATTATTCTTGAAAAACAACATCCTTATTTATTACTCGAAGTGAGCGGAGTGGGCTATGAAATCGCAGCACCTTTATCGACATTTCAATGCCTCCCCAATATTGGTGAAGAAATAGTTCTTTATACTCATCTTGTTGTTCGCGAAGATGCTCATACACTGTATGGCTTCCATAACGAACGTGACCGTCGTTTATTTCGCGCGTTAATTAAAGTAAATGGTGTTGGGCCGAAATTAGCATTAACAATATTGTCCGGTATTGGCCTAGATGAATTTGTGTCTTGTATTATCAACCAAGATATTCATCAATTAATAAGAATTCCAGGAATTGGCCGAAAAACGGCGGAACGTTTAATTATTGAAACAAAAGATGCTTTAACAAGCTGGCAGTTGAATATAATTTCTCATAACGAAACTAATGCACCCCTTGCCAGTTCCACTCAAGATGCTATTAGCGCTTTAATTGCGTTAGGCTATAAACCTAAAGAAGCAAAGCGTGCCATCAATGCAGTGCAGGAACCAGAGTTAACGAGTGAGGACTTAATTCGCCAAGCATTAAAAAAAATAGTAGCAGGAGTATAACTCATGGAAAATCACTTAATTGATATCTCTGCGGAGCCGAGTGAACCTGTACCTGTAATAGAACATTCCATTCGTCCCCGGCGATTAAATGATTATATCGGTCAATTAGCTATACGGGAACAAATGAATATCTTTATTCGTGCAGCAATTAAACGGCGGGAAGCGTTAGATCATGTTTTAATTTTTGGTCCCCCGGGATTGGGTAAAACAACCCTAGCCCATATTATTGCCCATGAAATGCGAGCGGGATTAAAACAAACTTCGGGGCCCGTGTTAGAAAGAGCAGGTGATTTAGCGGCTTTACTTACGAATCTTGAGCCGCACGATGTGTTATTTATTGACGAAATTCATCGATTAAATCCAGCTGTTGAAGAGGTGTTGTATCCAGCGTTAGAAGACTTTCAATTGAATATCATTATTGGCGAAGGTCCTGCGGCTCGTTCAATTAAATTGGATTTACCGCCTTTTACTTTAGTGGGCGCCACTACGCGTACAGGGCTATTAACCTCCCCTCTACGTGATCGTTTTGGGATTGTCCAACGTCTGGAATTTTACCGCGTCGACGATTTAGTTCGCATAGTAAGTCGAGCAGCCAATATTTTAGGGGTGCATATTGAGGAAAAAGGTGCCCGAGAAATTGCTCGCCGTTCCAGAGGCACCCCTCGTATTGCAAATCGGTTGCTTCGGCGAGTTCGTGACTTTGCACAAGTCCAAGCTTCCGGAATCATTACCGAAAATATCGCTAAGGAGGCGCTAGATTTATTAAATGTTGATACTCGTGGTTTAGATTTGATGGATCGAAAATTACTTCACAATATTATTGAAAAATTCCAAGGAGGCCCTGTCGGAATCGAGAGTCTCGCGGCGGCTATTTGTGAGGAACGTGGTACTATCGAAGACGTCATCGAACCTTATTTAATTCAAGAAGGCTTTATTCTTCGTACACCTCGAGGTCGTATCGCTACGGAACAAACCTACTATCATTTCAAATTACCCGCGCCTCACCTTCTCGCTTCGCAAGAACAACTAGCCATCGAGGACTAACCTAAACTCTTATCCATTCTTATCCAGTAGAATTTTTTCCTAATAGGTCAGAACCAAAAATCATCATCTGCAAAGTTCATTGCCCGTTAAGGAACGGGTGTGTTAATACTAAATTTCAAAACAGAATACTCAAGGAATTTACTGAATGTTTCAGTTCTCGTCAGCGTTATTTCTCCGTTATTAAGCTTAATCAATTCTTACAATGGGAAATGATTTTTTCTTAACTTATGTCACTGTGCGTTTGCATTTGGATGGCACTATCTCTTTTTTGGATGGACGGTACTACCTCTTTAATGATTGGTGCCATTTCCTCTGCCTATTATGCTGACCTCGTTATTGGTTCTTTTCGCAATTGGTTCTTTTCGCATTGAAACTTTTATATTCGGGGGGCATATATTCGTGCGTATGCTACTTTTGCCTCACTGTAGTAGCTATTACTATTATTTCAAGCACTTTATCTTAATCTTTGATGGTGGCTAATATTAGATGGTGGCTAATATTGCGACTTTTAAATGGTTATTGCATAGCGGACTTTTCATCACCATAGAAAGTTGGTTAATAGAAAGTTGGTTATTAGTTAAGAAAGTTGGTTGTTTAGTTAAAAGTAATCAATGTACCCGTGGTCAAGTCCTTTCTCTCTATATGATTTTTTTACGCTGCACAAGCACTCTCCGGGCCAATTTTATTACACCTGGGTGATTTAAAAAGCGTTTTGTTTCTTTCATTATAGCTGCCCTTTCTATCCTCATTATCAGTCGTTCCTTTAGCAATGACACACACTTACCACCACCCTGCGCATTTTGAAGAGCTTCTTCTGCTTTAAACTTTTTTCAACTTTATCGAATATCGCCAGTAGATATTTTTGAATGTCTTTGTTCAGGATTGATCCTAGGAGTTACCTACGGTTTATTGCCCTGTTATACATCATCCAAGTGCAAAGTATCAATGATTTTAAGGTCTTAATGGGCGCTACTATTTTTGGCGGAATGTTACTCCAATATCCCATGGGGAAAATTTCAAATGTCTTAGACCTCCGTAAAGTGATTGTAATAGTAGTCGCCTGAGTGCTTGTTTTGAGCATCTTAATCACAACACCCTTTATCTCAAACCCTTTATATTATTTATACTTTAAATTTTATTAATTTTTATTATTTTTCTTTGGCGGGTTGACGTTCACTATTTATCCTTTGAGCATTACTTATGTCCTAGACTCTTTGCACAGCAAAGATACTGTGGCTAGCCACCCAAGGTCTCTTACTCGCTTACAGTATCTGGTGGTACCCACAACGGGTCCTTTATTAGCGCCTGGCTTCATGCATGAAGCAGAGTCACGGAGGCTTATTTATTTATTTTGTTATTATTGGCAGTATTCTCACCCTTCTTGTTCTTTGGCGAAGTTTCACTTCGCCGGGTATACCCAAAGACAAACAACAAGAATTTATTTCGATACCTCGAACCACTCCCCATGGGTGTTAAACTTACCCCCAGACAAAGCGCAAACCTAAAGGTTAAAGAGGTGTTCTACTCAACCATCTCTGGTAAAATCAATCGATAATCTATACAATAGAGAGGAAAAAAATGGACGAACTCACTCTATGGAGTTTTATCAGTAATGCCAGCTTTGTTGTTAAACTCTTAATTTCTCTTTTATTTCTGGCTTCTATTGCTTCATGGGCCATTATTTTTCAACGGCTTCTCTTATTACGCCAAACTCGCAAAGAAATAAAGAAGTTTGAACATCTTTTTTGGTCTGGGACCAATTTAACTACGCTATATCATCAACTCGCAGAAAAAAAGAATAAACTCTCAAGTACGGCTAGCATTTTTTTCGCTGGATTTAATGAATTCTCTCGTTTGCGACAAGAATCCCATCCCAATCCGGAGGCTATTTTAGAAGGAACGCAACGCGCCATGCGTATTGCCCAAAGACGGGCAGTAGATTTTTTGGAACGTAATTTGAATTTTTTAGCAACAGTCGGTTCAACCAGTCCTTATGTAGGATTGTTTGGGACGGTGTTAGGGATAATGACCTCGTTTCGAGCTTTAGGCGCTGTCCAACAGGTTACTATTTCTATGGTAGCTCCTGGAATTTCAGAAGCCTTAATTGCAACCGCCGCAGGGCTTTTCGCTGCTATACCCGCTGTAATTGCTTACAATCGCTTTACCAACGGGTTAGAACAAATAACTCAAGCTTATGATAATTTCCAAGAAGAATTTTTAACTCTATTACATCGAAAATCTTATAGTGTAAGGGAAGAAAATGCGCAAGCGACCATTAGCTGAGATCAATGTGGTTCCGTACATTGATGTCATGTTAGTTTTATTGGTTATTTTTATGATAACTGCATCGCTTTTAACACAAGGCGTTAATGTCAAGCTTCCGCAAGCCGCTGCGAAAACACTTTGTCCACAGCAAGAAGCCCCCATCATTGTCAGTATTGATAGTCACGGAAGTTATTTTCTTAATATTGCAAAAGAACCCTCTCAGCCAATTACAACTCAAGATTTAGTTACTCGAGTCGCCGCAGCTTTACAATTGGCTAACCAAAATCATCAAAAACAAGAAATCTATGTGAAAGGTGATAAGGAAGTAGACTATGGAAAAGTCGTTCAAATGATGGTGTTATTGCAATATGCTGGCGCCAGCAATATAGGACTCATGACTCAAAATCCACCCTCTTAAAATAAACTTTTAAAATAAACTTTTTATTTTTAAGGTTTCTTTAAGATCTAGGCGTTACCATACCCCCATGCCCTATCTAATTAATTCTGTCACCATTAAAATATACGTCGGGTGACGTATCAACAAATAATTCCGATAAGTTTTTTAACGGTGGCAGAATTAATTGGACCTAGTACTCACAAACCAATAATAATAACCTTCGAGAAAGATCATGCGTACTACCGAAAATCCTAATATTAATACCACCCACCACAGCCCAAAAAACTTAGAAAAGATTGATACTCAAACACTAGAGAAATCTTCTGAGCAAGCCTCAATGAAAACTGCAACTTCTGAACTGATTGTATTTGATGAACCTGATACCCACAAAGAAGAGCCTTCCACTTCTATACATATCTCTAGATACGCTGACAGATAGAAATGGAACTGTTGCAATAGCAATGCCTTTAGAAAAAAATAGTTCAGAACTTTAATGCAGAGCCTTCTGTCTCGATAAAAAATGCAGAGCCCGAAATTCAAACAGAAACGGGAAGACCGAGAGTCTCGGATAGTAGTGGAACCTACTATTAAAAGAACCGCTTCAGAAAATGAACATCCGGAAGAATTTTCTTTCGATCTTGATAACTTCGATCAATCGATAATCGCACAGATTCGTCACCAACAGAATACTTCTCTATTTATCAAAATAATGAGCTCCACTCTCCCAGTGCGATTATCGCCTACCAAATATCGGGCTTACTCTGAAAGACGATAAATTACCTACAAGTTGGCCTCGGCTATGTCTTCTTCACCACCACCTCAGGGAGATTGACCTTCTTTCAAGCACTGGAAGTAATCAAAACAACCTTTGATTATTCCGGTCTCATCGAAAATTCTCATCGAAAATATTCTGTATGTTTGAGGGAAAAAATCCCGTCCGAGAAACAGACAGGCATTGTTAGAGCCCTTGAAAGAAGTGGAATCACAAATGCCAAGGGAATCGCAAAATGCGACTGCGTTACAAAAAAAGATGTTTTCTATTTTCTCTTTAAAGAAGTAAGTACGTTCAACATACTTTATTATATTTCTGAACAACTTCCAACTTTAGCAGAAGACGTTTTCTGGTTGCAGCCTGTTCCCAGAGAAATTTTTTTGGGATCTAAATATGATTTTACTGCATTCTTCTATTGCGGAACTTCTTAATAAATTATCCTCTGCTGTTCCTGCCATGACCAATGGAGGAATTGTAGGAGAGGAAATAAACAAATTTCTTAAATTTTTCATGCCATTTTTAAAGAATAATTCTCGCACCCATACCCATTACAGGGGGGATTTCCCATGACCTGACACTCCTCGAGCAACTGTTTGCACCACAGGGATTTCTTAAATTATTTGATGGCGCGATCCTTCATCGGCTAATCCAACATCCTTTTATTGGAATTGTATGCTTTGGAATAGCCAAGATAAGTTTCATAATTTGTTATATCTCTGCTAATGAAGATTCCTATGAGCAGATTTATGCAAATAATTCGATAGCGCTCTGTGCCAAAACACCTGGGTTCCGTTTTTGGGGATATTATTTTTTTGGTTTTATCATGTCCGATATTGTTGAAAAATTTCTGTCCGCACTTTCTATAAGCGGGTTGGTATTCTTTGTCGATATGAATGGACTAAATTAGTAATCGCTTTTTCAGATATAGTATCTGCTGCTTTAAGCATTGGAAGTTAGACTTGAAGTTAATCAGGAAGCAAAAATACGAGCTTTAGAAGGAATTTATCTAGTCCAGCATTAGTAGGCGTTATTTTTGATGGTTTCCTACCCCATTCAATATGGTGTGTGTGGATTGGGATAATCGACGTACCTATACTTCGCAGAGTCGTGACATTCGGTATCAACGTGCTGCTATAGCTATTTTTTATAGCACATTAGCAGAAAAACTCGAAAAATTATCAGATCAAGATTTTTCAATTTCTTAAAAGCCGCTTACTTTAAGCGTTCTGATTTATTCGATCCCCTCATGAAAGATATATACAAACAATTTTCTTGGACGAAAAATTTATCTTTCCTCGAAATTTTAGAAACCCTTAGAAAAAAAATATTTCGGACGCTATGTGCGTGTCATTAATGCCTCTGGGCGTTTTGGATTGCAACGTAAAGGAATTAAAAACAACCGTAAGTTTGTTTTTACTGCTAATTGCTGCTTTAAAATTTTTCCGTCAAAATAATGAGATTCTTAGCTACTTATTTAAATTTGCGCCAACGGTTTCAGCCCCCTTCAGGGTAGGCGCGCGCCTTAAACTTTTTTAAAAAACCATAACAAGGTCGTACAGAAAGAACACCTTTACTTTCTGATAATCACAGGCTTCGCAAGAAAATACTCTCGTCGAAGAAATGCCGTCAAATACTTGGAAGACAGCTCATTCCATTTTCAAATTATGTATTTTATCTACCTTACCAATGGTAGCAGGAGAAATTACCAGAAATATCTTTATTTTTGGACTGACATCAATTTTCGCCCAAAATCCAAGTGAGGCTAATATGAGAAAAAAGTGAAATGCTTGGAGATGCAGCAGAGGCTTTTACGAGCGCCTATGTAGTTAATCGAATAGGTATGTATATGCGCTAAAACCCAGCCGTCGCATAACTGACAGAAGTCGGAACACCAATGTGTTCTTTTACAATTTCATTCACCTTCTGCCAATCGATTTGATAAGTTGCCTTATCTGTTTTTGAAAGACTATTAACGAGTCCTGTGACTATTTCTGAAGTATTTGCCAATAGTTTCTCGCGTTGTTCTTCCAAAGGTAGGTGGGCCTCGATATACAGCTTCCCTTCATTCCAACCAGCTACATAAGGTTGATTAATAATCAAAACGGGAGTATTTACATTCACCATATTAAACAGAGCTTTAATATCATCGGGATACAAATGGATACAGCCTGCACTACTTCTTCGGCCCACGCTTCCCAGATCGTTTGTACCATGGATTAAATAAGTAGGTTCGGATAAGCGCAAGGCATAATAACCTAGCGGATTGTCGGAACCGGAAGGGACCACTTTTGGTACTGGATCGCCTTGTTCTTGACGATAACGAAAAATACTGTCAGGAACAACCCAAACAGGGTTTTTAATTTTTTGAATTATCTGCAACTTTCCTAACGGAGTAGACCAATTAAATTTTCCAATCCCTACAGGAAAAGTATAAAAATAATTCTTTCTTTTCGGAAAATAAAAGAGACGCATAGCGGCTAAATTGATGACGATGCCGTTTCGTGGAATGTGAGGCAATAAATATTGAGTTGGAATAATTAAAACCGTTCCCGGTATCGGATGATCTGGATCAACTTCGGGATTTGTTTCCACAAGTTCGTAATAACCGACATCATAATGTTGGGCAATCGACGAAAATGTATCTCCGTTTTGGACAGTGGCAAATTGAATTTGCCCAAATAAATCGTTTTTCTTTGACGGTAAAAGAAAAGGAATTGTAAAGGTGGGAAAAACTACAGAAAACAAAAAAAACAAACAAAATAAACGAAAAATTTTTATGATCATCTGCGTTTTTTAGTTTAACATCTTAAAGGACGCGGTATTTCTCCGGAAGATCACAACCCACTATATTACTAACCACTGCTCCAAGCAAGATGATCGTCCAAGATACATATAACCATACTAAGAAAATAGGTATTACTGATAAGGCCCCCCTTATAATACTCGATTTACAACAACAAGGGAGCTTTAACAAAAAATTGGGAGGCGGATGCTATCTGGCAATACAATCACCTACCCTCTAGCCCCTAGCGAAGTTTTATTTTTAGGCTTACTATTTAAGTAGCTTTAATCAAAGGTTTTACAAAGATGTTAATTGTTTTAGTACTCTATTATAGCCATCACGGTGCCACTGCTAAAATGGCCGAATACGTAGCGCGAGGAGTGGAAAAGGTTAACGGAATTGAGGCACGAATTCGCACAGTTCCTCCTGTCTCTCCAAAAACTGAAGCTATGGAACCTGAAATTCCCCAATCAGGGCCTCCCTACGTCACTCACGACGATCTAAAAAAGTGCGCCGCTCTAGCCCTAGGCAGTCCTACACGATTCGGAAATATGGCCGCTCCATTAAAATATTTTCTGGATACAACAAGCGCGCTATGGCAATCCGGCACGCTGATCGGTAAACCAGCCGGATTTTTCACTTCTACAGCCAGTTTGCACGGAGGCCAGGAAACTACGCTTCTCAGCATGATACTGCCTTTGCTCCATCATGGCGCACTTATTGTCGGCCTACCTTATAGTGAAACTGAATTATTCACCACAACCACTGGAGGGACTCCTTACGGGCCTAGCCATATGGCCGGTTGCGAAAGTAAGTGGACAATCAGCCCAGAAGAAAAAATCTCTGCCAAGCCTTAGGGAAGAGATTAGCCGAAATTACTTTAAAATTAACGCACGAATGACTTCCTTAAAATACTATCAAACACTAAATAGAAGCTGTCCGCATCGAAAAAGATCCTCAACAAAAAGAGGTTGTCGATCAATTGCAACATTCTAAAATCCTTAAACAAGAAAGCTCAATTCGGAGTTTTTTCTTCGCTTCAAAACCCATCAAAGAACTCTACTTATGGGGAGATGTGTGGGAGTTGGTAAAACTTATCTAATTGACCTCTTTACCATTTTCTGTCTATCAATAAAATGAGGATCCATTTTCATCAGTTCATGAATGGGATTCACAATGATTTAATCCACTTACAAGATCACAAAAATCGATTGGATCTCATTGCTCGAAAACTGGCATAGGAAGCAAAAGTACTATGTTTCGATGAGTTTTCGTGGATAACATTTCCGACGTCATGCTTTTGAGTGAGTGGTTTATTAACAGCCTTGTTTGTTCGGAAAATTTATTTCATCGCAAGCTCAAATATTCCTCCGGATAATCTTTACAAAGAAGGATTACAACGTGAGCAATTTCTTCTGCCAATTAGCCTGATTAAAGAACATACCGAAATTTTTCATTTAAGCTCTTCGTAAGATTATTGATTGAAATTTACAGTACCGGCTGGAGTTTATTTCGCTCCTCTGAATGAAAAGCGGAACTAAATATGGAAAAAGTCTTTCAATATTTCGTTTCGCAAAAAAATAACAAAGAATTTAATACGCCTATCGAATTATTCAACTGGCTTATTCCCATTCGGAAACAAGTAGGAAAAACGGCATGGTTTAATTTCCTGAATTTATGTGGAACACTGCGATCCACAAAAGATTTTTTAGCTCTTTCAAAAAATATAAAATAATTCTAGTCAGTAACGTCATCCCAATCATACGCTCGGATCAAAAAAATTTAATAACATCATTATTAAATTAGTGGACGTTTTTTATGATGTAAAAACTCGTCTGCTTATTTCAGCACAAGGAGATATTAAATCCCCTTATCCGGAGGGGCCGCCGCTTCGATTTGAATTCGCTCGGACTCAGTCCCGGCTAATAGAAATGCAATCTAGGGATTACTTATGGAGGATCACGATAAGAAGAAGTAAAGTATAAAATTAGATAACCCGATATTCCTGCGATGAAGGAACCAGTAATAACACCTAATCGCACCATTGCAGGATAATGCTGTCCAACGGAGCCAAATGCGAGGGTTCCAATAAATAAACTCATAGTAAAACCTACACCTGCTACCAAACTTATGCCATAAAGGGAACGCCAATTCCCACCATGTGGCATGTGAGCCCAACCTGCTTTGATACCCAGCCAAGAGGCCGACCAAATTCCAATTTGTTTCCCTAAAAATAAGCCTAGAGCAATTCCCCATGTGACTGGGCTGAATAAATTGTCTAAACCCATCCCCGCAAAAGAAACACCTGCATTCAAAAAAGCAAATACCGGCAGCACTCCGAAAGCTACCAAGGAGTGTAATTTATGTTCCAAATTGCGCAATGGCGAAATTCGTGGATTTTCCCGATCGCGGATTGGAATCGCAAAAGCTAAGACAATACCAGCTAAGGTAGCGTGAACACCAGATTTTAAAACGCAAAACCACAAAGCAACTCCAATCAGAATATAAGCCGTGATCGTTGTCACACGTAATCGATTTAATAGAAACAATAATCCTAAAAGCAGACTCGTGCTTAGCAAGAGAATTAAGGAAATATGATGCGTATAAAAAATTGCAATAATAAGAATTGCGCCAATGTCATCAAAAATAGCCAAAGCTGTTAAAAATATCTTGAGGCCGATAGGTAATCGGTTTCCTAATAACGACAAAATTCCTAATGAAAACGCAATATCAGTGGCGGCAGGAATTGCCCACCCCCGTAGAGAGATAGGATCGCTCCAATTAAAAGCAATATAGATTAAAGCTGGGACCACCATCCCCCCTAGTCCTGCTATTGCGGGTAGCGAAGCTTTAGTAAGACTGTTAAGCTCTCCTTCAAACATTTCTCGTTTAATTTCCAAACCCACTAATAAAAAGAAAAGCGTCATTAATCCATCATTAATCCATAATAATAAGGGTTTGGTTAATTGCAACGGGCCTAATTGAATACTCAGAGGGACATTAAACAAGGCCTCGTAATAAGTACGACATGGTGTATTCTCAAGAATCAGCGCAAAGACAGCCGCGATAAAAAGAACAATACCACCACTGGATTCTAACTTAAGAAATTCGCGCAGTGTTCGGACTTGCAATTACTTTCACCGATAACAAAACCCCGCAACTCAACAGGAATATAATATAAGTTACGGGGCTAAGGTTAATGAGGTGATTGGAGGATTTTAATTCAAATTTAATCGCGGTGAACTTCACCAGTTTCTTACCGTCAATACCATCCATTTGCGACATACATCTGCCACTGCAAGCATTTGCAAGCATTATAAATAGCAGGCAGAAAATCACACCACTGATAAATCCGTCCATAAATCTCCAAATCACCTCTACAATCGTTCTCCAAAAGGTAGGTGCATAACCTAAATAAACCGATCCAATTAGGGAAACCATCGATCAACCCCCAACTGAGGTCCACCAACTGACCTATCCGAAAATGAGTAATATCAACGCCCAAACAATCTTAACTACAAAACCAAATGCGGATAGACCCAACTTGGCGCATTGATGATGTGTCAATAATACAGTCTCCTTTGCTTGATTGTCCGGTATCATTTTGCCAAAACAAGATTAGTATAATCCCATTTATTATAGAGTGCTAAGGATGGGCGGGCGGGGGTCCCCAAGCCGTCCCTATTGGAACGAGCAATGCACAGAATGCACCTGGAAATTCTAAATTTCTGGAAAACTTGCTTAGATGATTGCATTCTATTCTCAAACCCAGTACCATTTTGCGAACTCTGGAGGTGAATTAACGTATGCCAATGATAGAAGTGGCTGATAGTAATGCTTTTGATGTCGCTATGCGGCGCTTTAAACGAGCCTGTGAAAAAGCGGGTATCCTTACCAAATTACGTCAAATAGAATATTACGAAAAGCCTACAAGCAAACGTAAGCGAAAACGAGCTGCTGCTGTGAAGCGCTACGCGAAGAAAATTCAGAAAGAAAGGGAAGCACTAGAACGCGAGCGGACCCGCTATTAACTTATCATTAAGCAAAGAGGCCCATGAATAATAACCTCAAATCCCGCATTAAGAAAATATGAAAACTGCTATGCGGGCACAAGAGAAGGACCGTCTAAGTACTATTCGTTTGTTAATTGCAGCAATTAAGCAACGTGAAATCGATAACCCCAAAGGACGAGATGGTAATGGGTTGGAAGAGAGCGACGCAATTAAAGTAATCAAAAAAATAATCAAACAACGTCGTGAGTTCATTAGGCAATATGAAAGCAGTAATCGGCCCGATCTCGCTGAGAAAGAACAACACGAAATTGAAATACTAGAAAGTTACCTTCCTGACATTATAAGCGAAACGGAAATTGATACGCTGATTCAGAAAGCTATTGAAGAGACCCAGGAGAGCTCAATAAAAGATATGGGGAAAAGGGTATAATGGTATTACTGAAAGAAATGTCTAGGAGACCACCGCATCGACGATATGGGTGCGGGTTAGCGCATTAGCGCAAAAGTGAAAAGCTTCTTGAGTCAAGTCTAAATATTGATTTAAAGATTATCTCCTCCACTCCATTAGTAAGAAACGGCTGCGACAAATCCGAGCTGCGTATAAAATAGAATTATGCGACGTATCCCACAATCTTTCATTCAAGATCTGTTATCTCGTATTGATATTGTGGAATTAATTCAGTCGCGTGTAAGTCTGAAAAAGAGAGGTCGCAACTATTTAGGGCTTTGTCCTTTTCATAATGAGAAAACACCCTCATTTACTGTCAGCCCTGCGAAACAATTCTATTATTGTTTCGGGTGCGGGGCTAGTGGAAATGCTATCAATTTTTTAATGGCATTCGATCGTACTGAATTTGTTGAAACCATTACAGATTTATCTGCTCAATTTAGCCTGGAAATTTCCCTAGAAGCTCGACATTCTAACTCACCCAAACAAGAAGAGTATTATAGCCTTTTAGCAAAAATTGCTCGTTATTATCAACAACAATTGAAACGTTCACCAATCGCTATTAATTATTTAAAATCGCGCGGCCTCACGGGCGAGATTGCCAAACAATTTGCCCTTGGATATGCACCGTCGAATTGGGAGAATTTAAAAGCATTTACTAAGAATTCTAAAATTAAAGTTCAACTAATTACCAACGGATTGCTCATTAAAAAAGATCATCGTCTCTTCGACCGTTTTCGTCATCGGATCATCTTCCCTATTCGCGACGTTCAGAGCGGCCGTATTATCGCTTTTGGAGGACGAGCTTTAGGTAACGACCAACCTAAATACATGAATTCCCCAGAAACGCCAATTTTTCACAAAGGCAACGAGTTATATGGGCTGTATGAAGCCCGAAAAAAACAAGCTAATTTGTCTTGCTTTCTAATTGTAGAAGGTTATATGGATGTTATTTCTCTTCATCAACATCAGATTCCTTACGCTGTGGCTACGATGGGCACAGCAACTAATACTCAACATTTAAAAAAATTATTGCGGTATGTCAATGAAATCGTCTACTGCTTTGACGGCGATAATGCAGGACGGCGAGCTGCATGGCGAGCGCTTACCGAAAGCCTGCCTTTAATGCGCGATGGTATTCATATCCGTTTCTTATTTTTACCCGAAGAAGAAGATCCCGATAGTTTAATTCGCAAGATTGGCAAAGATGCTTTCGAAGCAAAAATAAAAGCAGCATTGCCATTGAGTGAGGTGTTCTTTGAACATTTGCAAAGAGAAATTCCGCTTCATTCCATCGCTGATAAAGCCAATTTTGCTAAAAAGGCCTTAGAATATCTCAATACCATGCCCAAAGGTCTTTTCTATCAGCTTCTCATCAAAGAACTTGCCAAGCGGCTAGCGGTAGAAATTGATGAAATCCATTCGCTTATTGAAGACAATGAAGACAATTCAGAAAAGGGACGTACTTCACCAAATCATTCCTCTTCACCTTCGCAAGTGCTTTCTCTAGCTTATCATGCGATATCTATTTTGGCACAAATACCTTCGTTAGTTGCTCTAATTCCAAAGGATTTCCTTCCTATTAGTATTAGTAACATGCCCGATATGCAATTGCTTTTTAAAGTTGTCACGCTTTTAACCAAGCAGCAGATTAACTCAACGGCTGAGTTGCTGGCTCTATGGCCCGACTCTCAAGAACACCAACTAATTGCGGATTTAGTGGGACGGCGTCTCCTCGAAGAAGCCCGTTTATCAACAGACGATTTAGCCATTGAACTCAAAGACGCCATTCAACGTCTTAAAGAACAAGCTGAAAAAGAAAAAACATGGCAGCTCTTAAGAAGAAAGAACTTGAAGAAAGAACTTGACGAAACAGTCAACTGACCTTATATAAAGAAAACTATCCATCTCATCTGACCAAACTTATACCTAGAAGATCATTTCGGGGGTTTCAATTTGACGGATGAAAGAATGTCATACTAATTACTTTAGCAAACAGGCCATATTTTAACCAAGAACTATAGGGTAGCGGAATATTTATGCCAACTCGTAAAAAAAATCCAATACTAAGACCAATACTAAGAAAAAATTCAATACCTTGAAAGAGAAGAAAAAAATAAGTACAAAAAAAGTAAAGACCAATAAGACTAATAAGACTAAGACTAAGACTAAGACTAAGACTAAAGCTCCAGTAAAACCCAAATCAAAACCTGCGGTTAAACGCCCAATGGCAAAGAAATCCAAACCATCTAGAAGGGGGTGGTAAAGAGAGCTGAGAAAATCACTGTGTATAAAAAGATTGGAGAAGAAGCTCTTAAAAAACTGACTCCTCCGCAGAAGGCTAAAGAAGCGGCGGTTCCTGCATCCTCTACTCCTGCTAAATTGGAAGAAAATGTCATTGAAAGCCAACGGTTAGGTTTTAGCACCTTATTAGAAGAGGCTAAAAATAAGGGATACTTGGTTCACGAAGATCTCATTAATCTTCTCCCGAACGATTATGCCGACCCAACACAAATGGAAGCTATCATCGGTCGTCTCACTGAGATGGGGATTAAGGTATTCGAGATTCCCCCCGATGCGGATTCCTTGCTTTTGGAAGAAGACACCCAATCAGATGATGACGAAATTAAAGATGACGTAGCAGAGGTGTTAGCGACGGAAACGCGAACTACAGATCCTGTTCGTATGTATATGAGGGAGATGGGTAGCGTCGAATTATTAACGCGCGAAGGTGAAATTGTCATTGCCAAGCGGATTGAAGGGGGATTCGTCAAGTAATGGGAGCTGTGGTCCAATACCCGGAACTCATTGAATCCTTTATTAAGGAATACGAAACCACAGTAGCTACTGAGGGCCGATTAAGCGATTTACTTATCGGATTTTTTGACGAAGAAAGAGGGCTACCTCCGGAAGCTGCCAAAGAAGTCGAAATAACTGAGGACGAAGAAGAGGAAGGCGGCGAAGAGGGCTCGAATGAATTTGGTGAAAGTGGCCCTGATCCAGTAATAACGCAAAAAAATATGGATGAGCTTAAAGCCCTCTATAGTCGTTATTTAAATGCAATTAAACGCTACGGCAAGAAAATACCGACTACTTTAAAACATCAAAAAAACTTAGCGGAATTCTTTTCTACCTTTAAACTTTCTATCCGTCAATTCAGTCGACTCACAGGACGATTACGTCGCCTCTTAAAAGAGGCGCGTAGTCATGAGCGGTTAATTATTGCTTATTGTGTGGTAAAAGCAAAAACACCGCGTAAAAAATTCATTGCATCATTCCCTCACAATGAAACTAATATGAATTGGTTGGAGCAATATAAAAAAGAAAATAAAAAACAAGCAAAACGATTGGAACTTTATAATAAAGAGATTTATCGCGCTCAACGAAATCTCGCACAACTAGAAGAAAAAAGCAATTTAACTATTCAGGAAATTAAAGAAATTAATCGTCGAGTTGCTATTGGCGAAGCCAAATCACGCCGTGCCAAAAAGGAAATGATCGAAGCTAACTTACGTCTGGTGATTTCCATAGCAAAAAAATATACTAATCGCGGCTTACAATTTCTTGATCTCATCCAAGAAGGCAATATCGGTTTGATGAAAGCTGTGGATAAATTTGAATACCGCCGTGGCTATAAATTTTCAACCTATGCTACTTGGTGGATCCGTCAAGCAATTACTCGTTCGATTGCCGATCAGGCGCGCACTATTCGCATCCCTGTGCACATGATTGAAACCATTAATAAACTTAATCGAATTAGCCGGCAAATTTTACAAGAAACTGGTATGGAAGCTACCCCCGAAGAATTAGGGCGTCGCATGGATATGCCCGAAGAAAAAGTGAGAAAAGTATTGAAAATTGCTAAAGAACCCATTTCTATGGAAACACCAATTGGTGAAGATGAGGATTCTAATCTCGGAGACTTTATTGAAGATGTGAATATGGAATCGCCTATTGATTTTGCAACTTCAGCCGGTTTGGTAGAGGCGACCCGTGAAATTTTATCCACCCTCACGCCTCGTGAAGCCAAGGTTTTACGGATGCGTTTTGGAATTGATATGAATACCGATCATACTCTGGAAGAAGTGGGTAAGCAGTTCGATGTAACACGCGAACGGATACGACAAATTGAAGCTAAAGCTTTACGTAAATTACGTCATCCTAGTCGTGCCGAAAAATTACATAGTTTTCTTGAAACCGAAGAATAATAGCTTTGTACTCTTTTATTAGTGGATTGCCATAAGGGAAATCCACTAATTCAATATCGAGTCATAAGCCATAGCAGAGGTAAAGAAGAGAGTTGTGAAACTAAAGAAAAATAACTACTGCCATAATGCAAAAATCGTAGAGGATCCCCATCAAAAAACTTCCAATAAACCAAAAGAGACCATAAATTCTATTGAAAATGCCGTAAGCAAAGCTCTCGTTTATTCGCAGGGACCATTTTGCCACGATCGCAACACATTAAAGAATCCTGAGCTTCCATTCTAACACTCCATAGAATGACACCAAATATTACCGCTTCAAAACCGCCTAAAAGCACCAGATGTGAAAAGAAAGCAAAACCTCCCTCTCCCCTCCAGTAATCAAAATCATCACTTTAATTCCAAAACGGTCATACCAAATCCCTAAAAATGGTGCAATTATCCCATCGACTCCCATTGCGATAGCATAAGCAAGAGGAATCCATACGCTGGGCATCAACGAAATTTTTTCAAAATGAAAAGCAATTAAATGAAAAGCAATTAAAGAAAAATCTGAAAAACGCAGCAATTAATCCCCCAGCAATTACATACAACCAAAAGAGAAAGAAAATCTTCTGGCGAGCAAGAGAAGGTATCTGGATTCTCTAACCGTCGAGGATGAGGGTAAGCTATGCGAGCTATTATCAAGATGATGGTCAGTGCCAGAAATGCTGAAAATAACAAGGTAGCAAAGCTTTATCTAAAATTTCGTGGAGGCCAAAAAATTCAACCCTATGCCGATTTGGGTAGCCCGCATAGGATAACATCGCATCTTTAGACGGCTGATGTGTACGGTACCGCTTTACCCATTTGTTCTAAGATAATAACGCCGCTATCTCCCAATTCCCGACAAGTGCTAAAAATCGAGCTGTTCGATTAGCTAACATATCAATCAGCTAACATACCCTGAGAGAAAACGAAACCCATAACCTACTAATTCCCCCAAAGCCAAGCACAAAAAATCCTACTACACACTTCTTGGCTTTAGGGCCCAAAATGGCTAAGGGCCGGTAATAAAACTGCGAGAGACCCCTTTCATAAGTCATGTCAGCAAATAAATTAACAAGGCCAATAATGATAATGATAATAATGATAATGAATTTAAAGGCTGTCTTTTTAGAAAGATTAGAAGTAAGATGAAATATCCTTTTATCGTCGAAATAGGTGGCTGCTTCCTGAAGGAATGGGCCCACCAGGACTTGAACCTGGGACCTCTCGATTATGAGTCGATTGCTCTAACCAACTGAGCTATGGGCCCGTAAATTGCTCACCCATTTCGAGGTGGTTATTTTTATCATGTTACCATCTCAGGAGGCAAGTAAGAGCACCTCGCTAAAGAAGAGTTTTTACAGTTAAGTGCGAGATTTATGCTATCAGCCATTAAACTCCTCCTAACTTCTAGGTGGAATCATGCATTCTAAGGCTAAGACTTAGAAGAGATAGTTTTTCAGACTGCCTTCTACCACATTTTTGCTCCCGTTCCCGTCCCGTCTACGCCAGAAAACGGTAATCGAGGCCTAAAGTGATGTGCCAGTTTACAGCAAAATAACATCTCCCCTTGATTCCTTCGCCCAAATGAACCCACCCCCCAACCTGCACCGAGAAAAGGAACCAAAGTACTATTAAGATGGAAATCATAGTAGACGTTTGTTTCCCATCAAAGTAAGTCATCCGGCGTTTCATGCTCACGCTGTTGTTACCCTCTAATATGATTTACATAATAAGTAGATGGAGACACCCCCTCCCAAACGGATATTTTCCATTCGCTAACCTAACTAACCTAACTGCATTCCCCCTAATGCCCCCTGCGTCGAGGTTTCGGCTGCCTCTTACTACCCAATCGGTGTGAACCCCACCCCTACCCATGTGTTCCCCATATAAGACCTAAAATCGAACACAATAACGCTTCTCTCATTAGTATACTATTGTCGGCGTAGGCTGACGTAGGCTAAATTTAATAAAAACCAACAGAATAGCGGAATAAAGCACTTCATGTTATTTCTTCCTCTTTTTTAAAGTCCATAAGTGAGATTAATTAGATTAAATTCTTTTAGTAAAATGGCAGACAGAGGAGAGGGTCCTTATATTATTTTATAGATACAAGGACGGTTTATGATTAAGCAATCTTCGAACATAATGACCCAAGGTTGGCGCGAATGGGTTGCTCTTTCCGAGTTTGGCATCGATCACATTAAAGCTAAAATCGATACTGGTGCAAGAACTTCAGCGCTCCACGCTTTTTCTTTAAATATCGTAACAGGGGAATCCTAATCGACTCCGCTTTCAACTGCACTCCCTATTCAAAAAAATGATCAAATCGTAGTCGCTTGCAAAGCAGACATTTTGGATCAGCAACTGGTAACTAATTAGGGCAGGCATAAAGAATGACGTTACGTCATTATTAAAACAGACATTACTCTAGGTCCTAGGTTGGCTCATCGAAATCACGCTCACCAATCGTGACAGTATGGGGGGATTTTCGGATATTACTGGACGATCAGCACTTAAGGACATTATCGTAAACCCAAATCGATCATTTGTATCAAGCCATAAGGATTCTTTTCAGTGAAAATTGCCATTCTGTCAACTAAGCAAAAACTCTTAAGCAAGAACTCTATTCTACTCAGCGCTTGATTGAATAGTATTATTCACGATCCTAAGCCCAATCTCATTCTTTCATCCGACGAGGTTATAGATCAAATTCAAAAACTACTCTTTATTAAATTATTATCACGCATTCCTTTTATAAATAATTTAATTTGAGGGATTTCAAAAAATCTGTATATATTAGCCCAATGGGAATTTGATAATTTAACTTGGATAGTAGCTACTCATTTACCAGAGCAAATTGCCAATTCTTATCAACTCTTACAAATTAAATCTACGGACATTGCTTTTCTCCAAATATACCTTTGGATTCATTGACCGAACCAAGAGGACTTATGTTAACATATACGAACTTACTAGATAATTTAGAGAAAATTACTCAAGCAACTTCCACCACTTTATCGGATGTTGGTTTTGTGTGGGTTCCCCCTTATCATGACATGGGTCGGTCTCATTAGCAGAATCTTTCCCTCCTCTCTATACCAATACTACTATTTATTTAATGTCACCTTATACTTTTTTATAAAATCTGGCCACTTAGCTCCTAGCAATTTCACAATATCGAGTAACTGTGCCCATATGCACCGGATTTTGCATTTGCCATTTGCAGAAAAAAATCTCTGATATTATCAAAAACGATTTAGATTTTTCTTCTTGTCAGAGATTTTTCAATGATTCGAAACCTATCCATTTACAAAATCTGAGAAGATTTATTTAGGATTTTAAAATAGCAGGATTTTAAGAGGATTTTTTCTTTTCTGTTATGGCCTGTCAGAAACTACTTTGTTTGTAAGCGGACGTCGAGACAGCGTGGATATTTCTTTTTATTCAAGAACAGGCTTATTAAAACATCGCTTATAATCGGTCAATCCAAACGGTTCAGATACACTGGGTTTTATTAACCACGGTAAGCCTTTTGATCAAGTTATTATCGTAGATCCAACTACTCGAGAGATTTGTCTTCCGGAAACTATAGGAGAAATTTGGATAAATAGCCCTAGTGTCTTTTTGGACTATTGGAATTGATTGGAATTGACTGAAGAAATATTTCGTCCACATTTAGTCAATGATCCAATTATACCTTTTCTGCGCACATGGCAATCTTGGATTTCTCAAAATGGGAACTTTTTTATAATGGAGAAAATCATTACCCAAAAGATATCGAAGAAACGATCTGGGAAAGCCAAACCACCATTCGAATGGGTAACCACGGCATTCAGCATCGATGTGGATGGAAGAGAACAGCTTGCTATTGTAATAGAAATTTACCCGGAAACTTCCGAAAAAGTCATGGACGAAATTATTAACGCGCTATCAAACATCACATTCGCTTTAGTTACAGTTCCGGAGGGAAATATAAACTGGCTAAAAAAATCTGTCGTGCTTCTTTAGGTCCTACGCGCCTATAAAGCTGATTACGAATATTTACATCTTCCGCGGTTTGTATTTAGCGACCATAGCTCAATGGGCCTCAAAGTGGACGTCAACAATTGGATATTTAATCCATTCTTCGTAGTAAATTATTGGGCTAAAAAGGTAGCACCTCCTTCTTGGGGCTCATGCACCCAAGTTTTTAAAGTAATTTCAGCTTGTTGGGCTTAATCCAAAAATTTCAGGGGTTTTTCGCACGGCTTGCTCCGGTGGGCCCCGCATCCATAGTAAATACCGATGTTGTAAATTCCACCATGATTTCATCCTCATATGTCTTGAATAATCTGATCCCGTACTGCTTGCCCATTTGCAGTGCGATGGAATTCATCAAAAACAATCCGCTTCGGATCTTTGCGAATTTCTGCAATTCGTATTTGATTATAGCGACGATAGGCTTCTGGCATATCGGCCACATTATCCTCTGTGAGGAAATAATGCCGCGCTAAAAGATAGCGTGAGTTTGTTGGCGATTGGCGGCGTCGCCTTCCACTACGCACGACTTCATCTAAGTCCAACACGACTACTCGAGCATCTCCCAAGTTAAAACGAGTTACTTGCGAGATAATCAGATAATTCCCGCACAGCGCTCGAAATCATTCGTAAATTTTTTCGTATAAATCCTGGAATAGAGGGTAATCGGCAAATAGCTACAACATCTGCTAGCACAGGCATAGCAATGTCGTTAAGCTAATGATGCTTCATGACTAAAGCCTAACATAAACAAGGCATCAGTGATCTTCCACCATGTTGTTTGCTCATCCTGAACAAGACCAATTTCCTCTAAAATTCCATCAATATCTTCTTCAATTCCCAAAGCAAAGATATGTAGGATTTCTATAACACCGTCGTATGTTTTTCCGAAACAATCGGCGTTAATAAGAGACTGTTGATAAGAGACTTAGGAAATTCACTAAAAACGCGCGCTTCTGCGGAGTGGGGTACCGGAGGCTCAATTGCATAGTTCGGGCGCATCCGTAAACGATGATAAGCTACTAAAATTTCTTATCAGCGGAGCAAAGCATCTTTTAACAATAAAATTAAACCTCTGCTTTGAAGGGCCTATATCGATAGGCCCAATATGGGACAACCGTTGAATTCCCGCAGACAAGCAAACTGCCAAATTAACCGAATTAGATAATACAGACTTACCAGAACCTGGTCGTGCATAAAACAAATCGATCCAATGTAGTTTGCTGATCCGAACCGGGTCGATAGCCCGCCCTGTAGCTTGCCATTGGGGGAACGAAATAATATAGCATTCTGTTCTCAAGGAAATGCTGACCGAAAAAGCGGTAACATATAAAGTACGTCAGAGAGGGACGATAGACGCCGGAGCAACGCTGGTGCCAAACACACCGACCATCGTGGAAACAACGCCTTCATAAGCATCGCCTGAAATTTCTGATTACACCACACAGGAACCCACCCTTCGATCGCCTTAGCTAATATAGCAGAACGCGCCGCCTATGCTCTCGCAGCAAACACACGAATACCCCCCACCAGGGGAACCCTCAGGTTGCTGCCGAAACCCGTAGCTTCACCACAGCGTTATCGGTGTTCAAATTGATATAGCTCTGAGTAAATTCAAGGGAATCATGCATTAAGAGGTTTTGCGCCGACGTTACATTTAAAACAGATGATAACATTTTCCGAATACCTGTTCCTTCCAACCCATTGCTTTCAAACAAAAATGAAATTCGCCAAAGAATTCGTGTTTGTAAGGTTCCCGCGCAAAAAGGCGGACGAAAGTCTGCATATCTTTCGGAAATAAATTGATAAATACTGTGGCATAAATATGATTCTTACCCACGCGAACTGTACGCAAATTCAAATTTTCGGCGTCTCGTGGTAATATTTGCCACGCCAATGAAGGCCATAAAATATCAGATATTTCGTTAAACACCGCCTTTGATTTCTTTTATTGTAATTTTGTCGCCTG